>CAVULC010000003.1:0-486835 GCA_963742265.1 uncultured Acidobacteriota bacterium | reverse complement strand
GACTTCCGAGATCGCCCGCGCCTATCTGCCGGTGCCGAAGGTGAATTACATGCGGGTGGTGATCAACGGCGAAAGCTGGGGCGTCTATGTCAACGCGCAGCAGTTCAACAAGGACTTCGTGCAACGACTACTACAACACCACCAAGGGCGCGCGCTGGAAGGTGCCGGGAAGCCCGGGCGGACGCGGGGATCCCGGCGTACCTCGGCGATGACGTCGCCGCGTACAAGCGGCATCTACGCCATCACCAAGGACGATCCGAAGCGGTGGAACGACCTGATCGACCATTTCCAAGGTCCTGAACGAGACGCCGGCCGATCAGCTTGAGGCCGCCCTGGCCCCCGATCCTCGACATCGACGGTGTCCTGAAGTTCCTCGCGCTGGAAATCGCCCTGGTCAATGACGACGGCTACTGGATCCGCGCCAGCGACTACAACATCTACCAGGACGAGAAGCGCCAGTTCCACGTCATCCCGCACGACATGAACGAAGCGATGATGTCGGAGGGCGGCGGACGAGGACGCGCAGGCGGGCCTCCACCGGATGGTCGAATGGGTGGGCCCCCGCCGATGGACGCGCAGGCGGTCCGCCCGCGGGTGGTCCTCCGCAGGACGTGTTCCGCGGCGGCGGACCCGGCGGTGGTCGCGGAGGTCCGGGCGGAGGCGGTCCCGAGCTGGATCCGCTCATCGGTCTGAACGATCCGTCGAAGCCGCTGCGCTCCAAGCTGCTCGCCGTCCCGGCGCTGAAGGCGAAGTATCTCGCCTACGTCCGCGACATCGCGGAGCGCTGGCTCGATTGGAACAAGCTCGGTCCAATGGCCGCGAAGTATCAGTCAGTGATCGCCGAGGACGTGAAGCTCGATACGCGCAAGCTGTATTCGACGAAGCCTTCGAGACCGGCCTCACCGGCGAGAACGGCCTCAAGGCCTTCGTCGCCAAGCGCCGCGAGTATCTGCTGAAGGTGACCGCGCCGCAGAAGTAGCGACGCCGTTTGGCATAGAATGGGCGCCCCCCATGCGACAACCTGACGGAGCTCTCGAGTGGGCGACGGTCCTCGAGGCGAGTACGAGGCCCTCTACGGCGTGAAGCCCTTCGACGGGAGCGCCGGCGGATCCCGACGAGCGGCTCAAAGCGCTCCACCTGCTCCTCCACCAGCGCCGGCCCGCGGCGCTGTGCCTCTCCGGCGGCGGAATCCGCAGCGCAACGTTCGGGCTTGGCGTCCTCCAGGCGCTGGCGCGCATCGGTGTGCTCGGCAAGCTCGATTACCTCTCGACCGTGTCGGGCGGCGGCTACATCGGCGGATGGTTCACGATCGTGGCTGCACCGGGAAGGGCCGCGCCGAAGTCATGCGCGGGCTGGACCCGGCAGTCGCCAGCTCGAACGGCGGCGAGGCGGCCCGGCTCTCCCCGGTCGATCGTCTTCGTGCGACCTGTCGGTATCTGGCCCCCACGGGCGGGCTGGTCTCGGCCGACGTCTGGACGCTGCTCGCGACCATGGGCAGGAATCTGTTCCTCAACTGGCTCGTGCTTGCTTCCGCTGCTCGCGGCCGGGCTCCTCGTTCCCCGGCTCTACCTCGCGACCGTGTCGGCGTTCGACAACAACATCATTCTCCCGCCCGGGCAAGCGTGCCTCCCCACCGACGCGGCGCCTTTCTGGTTCTTCCTCATCTCGCTCTCGATGTTCGTCGTCGCGATCGGATACGTCGTGATGAACTTCATCGGCCGTGGCGAGGAGTGGTCACAGGGACGGTTCCTGACGTTCGTCGTCGCGCCGACGGTCGTGGGAGCCATCGGTATGACGCTGTTCTGGTCGGCGTACCCGTGCGCTCCGAACGAGAATGCGGCGCTCTTCGTCTCGGCGGTTGTCCCGGCTGCCGGCTGGCTGGTGATCGGCACCTGGCACGCCCGACTGGCGCACCGTTGTGCCGACGACCGCCGCCGCCGTGGCGACGGTTCTTTCGATCGTGGTGGCGAGCACCTGGTCGGCCGACCACGCGATGCAACCGTGGCTCGCGTTGGGCCTCCCGCTGGCGCTCGTCGCGGTCGCGGCGTTCAACCGGTTCGCAGGCGTCAACTCCGTGCCGCCCCGGGACCGCGCGCGGTCCGGATGACCAACAGTGTCCGCATCGTCGTGGCGTCGCTGATTTCAGGACCGATCATCGGTTTCGGCAGTCTACTGGTTCGCGCACAAGTACTTCTACTTCGGCGACGCACTCGGCGAGACCTACGCCGTCTTCGGTGTGCCGGCGATTCTGTTCCTGATGCTGCTGTCGAACACCACGTTCCTCGGCATCGCCAGCCGCGAGATTTCGGACGCCGCGCTCGAGTGGTGGAGCCGGTTTGCCGCCTGGCTCGCGATCGCGGCCGGCGCTGTGGCTCGCCGCCGGCGTCCTCGTGTTCTACCTCGCGGACCTCGTCGAGGTCGGCGTGCAGGCCGCGAGCTCGGCGCTCGCAACTCGAACACCGCACCGGCTCGGCGCTCTTCAGCTTCCTGATTCCGTTGCTCAGCTCGCTGGTCGGATTCGCCGTCGCGCCAGAGCGCCAGGCCACGGGCCGCCAGCGATGTGGCGGGTCGTCGTGCAGCGGCTCGCGCTCCCAATTACCATCGTCGTGCTGTTGGCGACCATTGCCTGGTTCAATGCCTGGGCACTGCGCGGGTTCACGAATACCGGCGCGGCGGATGTCATGGTCGGACCGCGGCAGGTGCTGATGTTCGGGTTGTGCCTGCTCGGATTCGGGTTGCTCGTGAGCCGGTTCGTCCCGGTGAACAGGTTCTCGTTGAACGGGATGTACCGGCAGCGGCTGATCCGAACGTTCCTGGGCGCGAGCCATCGCGTTCGGAAGCCGAACGCATTTACCGGGTTCGATCCGGCCGACGACCTCAACGTCCACGAGTTGAGCGACGTGCGGCCACTGCAGGTGATCAACGCAACCCTCAACAACGTCGCATCCACCAGGATCGGACGGCACGAGCGAAAGGCGTACACGTTCACGTTTTCGCCTCTCCACGTCGGCAGCGCGGAACTCGGGTATCGCCGCGCTTCGGAATACGGATCGGACGGCGGCGCACCCGCGACCGGCCTGTCGCTCGGCAGTGCGCTCGCCGTCTCGGGTGCGGCGGCGAGTCCGGCGATGGGGATATATTCGTCCAAGGCGCGAGCGTTTCTGCTGACGCTGGCAAACGCGCGACTGGGTCTGTGGTTCGGCAATCCGAGGAATCCGACGACGTGGAGCAAGAGCGATCCGACCCTCGGCGTCGGTCCCCTGATTCGCGAGCTGCTCGGACTCGACGAGCGACGTCAATCCGTACATCTACCTTTCGGATGGCGGTCACTTCGAGAACCTCGGGTTGTGGTCCATGGTGGCGAGACGCTGCGGGGTGATCGTGGTGTCAGATGCGGGCTGCGACCCTGACTACACCTTTGCGGACCTGTCGAACGCGGTGCGTAGGATCCGGATCGACATGGGCATTCCCATCGAGTTCGACGGCCTCGAGATGACGAAGGCCGGACAGGGCGTGACCAATCGTCATGGCGTCCTCGGTCGGATCCGCTACACGGCCGTCGACGGTGCCGGCTCCGCGGACGGTTGGCTGCTCTATGTGAAGGCGACGCTTGTCGGGCGACGAGCCGGTCGACGTCCTGAACTTTGCCGCGCTGGACATTTCCTTCCCGCACGACTCGACCAGCCAGCAGTTCTTCGACGAGGACCGCTTCGAGAGCTATCGCGCACTGGGTGATCACAGCATCATGTCGCTCGCCGGCGGGATCGAGAACGCGGACGCCTGGGACCTTGTGTGCCGAGGTGGAACGCACGACGAAGGGCGCCGACGCCTTCGCCACCGCGCGCGTCCCGCACGTATAATTTTTCGCTCACACAGCTGCGTGTTTTCGAGTTTTACCTGGAGTTTGACCAATGACGCTTGTGCAGGCATTCGACACCGCGTCCGGCCTCGAGCGGAAGAGCCCCAGCGAAGGGGCCGATGTAGATGAGATCGTGCGCGGCATGCTGGCCATTCAGGCCCAGGCCGCGTCGAGACGGGAAGAGACCGCTGTCCCGCGGCACGCACGCGAAGGGCATTTGCGTCCGCGCCGAATTCGAAGTCTTCGACCTCGGCAGAACTATCCGGGATCCAGGACTGGCCTCGCGCCTGGGCAAAGGCGCTTTCGCGCGACCTGGCGTGTATCCGGCAATTGTCCGTTTCGCCAACGCCGACGGCGGGCATCGGCCCGACAAAGTCCGGGACGTCCGCGCAATGTCTTTCGCCGTCGACTTCTCGGCGGCTGGGATGCCCGGTGTGCCGCGAGTCGATTTCTCGATGAACAGCGCGACCACATTCCCGATCAACGACGCGCACGCCTTTGCGGTCGCGGTAAGCGTCCTCTCAGCGCAAGGCGGTCGCGGCAAACTGCGGGCGTTGCGATCGCTGACGTGGGGCGAGGTCGGGAGTTTGCTTCGGACGATGTGGCTTGGCCTGAAGCAGCAGCGCGGCACACCGCGGCTGCCTTACCAGCGGCTGCGCTTCTGGAGCACGGTGCCTTTCCTTTTCGGTGACAGCGACGCTGTGAAGTACTCGGCGATCCCGGCCGACAATCCTGCTCGTCCGCTTCAGCCAGGTCCTAACCGTCTGCACGAAGAGCTGTCGCGTCACGTCAACGAAGACGAGCGGATGAGCGAGTTCGCATTTGGCGTGCAGATCCTCGACCCGGTGAAGATGACTCACGCGGGCCGCAACCGTGAGCCGGAGTTCTGGGTCGAGAACGCCGCCGTCGAGTGGAACGAGCAAGAGGCGCCCTTCCACATCGTCGGACGGCTGAAGCTGCTGCCCAAGTCGGTGCTTGCACCTGCGGAGGCAGAGGCGTTTTCAATCGACGTCACGGAGCACAGGACGCCGGACATGCGCCCGATCGGGAGCATCAACCGTGCGCGCTGGCGTGCGGAAGCCGGAAGCCGCGCCGCGCGCCTGGCGCAGCCGGCCGTCGCGAGTCCGTGGACGCCCGTACCGAAAGGCAAACGGATCTTCTGGACCGCGGCGGCCGTGTTGATGCTCGCATTTGCCGCTGCATTCGGCTGGGCGGTCGGACCGGTCGCGAAGGATCTGCCGGTGCATCCTCCCGCCGGCGCCGCGCCGCTCGGCAGCAACGGCCTCACCGCCGAGGAGCGCCAGCAGTATTACCACTTGAGCGAAGGCGGCGAGGCGTTCCCGATCGCGTGGCTGCTCGCGCTCGAACAGGTGGTCAGGGACGAAGAGGGCAACTTCGTCGGGTATCGTCCGTTCCTCGAGAACATCGAGCGCTTCGGGCTCATTCCCGATCCGCCCAGCCGCTACAACCCTTACGGGCTGCCGGTCGGCGTGACCGCCGGTTACGGCAAAATTACCGGCCAGCAGATGATGGGCCTGAACTGCACGGCCTGCCACGTCGCCGAACTGCACTTCAACCGGCGCGCCTTCCGCGTCGATGGTGGTCCGTCTGGCGCTTACATCAATGCCTTCGTCAAGGCCATCGTCGACGAAGCGACCGCCACAGCCGATAA
Source organism: uncultured Acidobacteriota bacterium (assembly GCA_963742265.1). Classification (GTDB taxonomy): domain Bacteria; phylum Acidobacteriota; class Vicinamibacteria; order Vicinamibacterales; family 2-12-FULL-66-21; genus JACDCA01. The sequence goes on along the minus strand of CAVULC010000003.1, from coordinate 481,304 downwards.
CTGGGACCGGCGTTCCAGGTTCCTGGATCGCTGGCGCCGCGTCCAGCTCGTTCGCCTTCAGCCGTTCCCCATCGTCCGCACAGCCGGCCCGCGGGGCGCGCGTATGGAGGCCGGGCAATAACGCTGCTGGCGGTGACACCGAGACGCTCGACGCCGCCGAGCCCGGTGCATTCTGGCGGGTCCTTGCCGGACTGCGCACTGCGCTCAAGAACGAATCACTGCTCAAGGACAAGCTGCACGGCTTCGCCGCGATCAAGATGGTGGTGCAGGCGCAGCCACTCGGCACAATCGACGGCTATGGACGCAATGACGCGTTCGGCGTCGGCCGCAACGAGCTCTTCGGCGCTTACAAGAACAAGGACTTCACCGCCGGGATCAACACCCTGCCGGCGGATGCCCCGGTCAGCTTCCCGCACCTGTGGGGCATGGCCCACACCTCGTGGTTCCAGTGGGGCGCCAACACGAACTCGGTGATCGAGCGGAATATCGGACAGGCCCTCGGCGTCGGTGCGACGTATCAACCCGACAAGGGGTTCAGCAGCACCGTCCGCCTCGATAACCTCCACGCGATGGAGGAGCTGCAGTACAAGCTGACGGCACCGCAATGGCCGGCGGAACTGTTCGGGGCGATCGATCGTGACAAAGCGGCGCGCGGGAAGGCGATCTTCGATCGCACGTGCGCGAACTGTCACGAGACCTACACCAAGCGCGGCACCGTCAACGAGTACCAGCTGTTCGCCCTCGACGTTGTCGGTACCGACCCGAGTGCCGCGATCAACTTCGAACGCATGGTCATGACCGACGAAGGCCCGAAACCATTCGGCGCCGCCGCGTTCGACATCGTCAAGAAAGTCAAAGCCGCGTACTACCGCGAGAATGGCACGCCACCCGATGTCCAGGCCGACTGGGAAGCGCAAGGCGTACCGGCCACCTGCTGAGTACCGCACGCCGCTTCGCGATTACCAGAAGTTCTACGACACGCGGCATCGGGGTATCTACCGCGCCAAGACGCTGAAGGGCATCTGGGCTACCGCGCCGTTCCTGCACAACGGGTCAGTGCCGAGCCTGTACGATCTGCTGCTGCCCGCCGAGCAGCGCACGCGCAAGTTCAAGATGGGAACGAAGGAGTTCGATCCAGTGAAGCTCGGCTTCGTCGTCGATGGTCCACGGTTCCTGACCTCGGAAGGTGCGCCGCCCTTCGAGTACGACACCTCGCTGATTGGGAACTGGAATACCGGTCACGAGTGGTGGTTCTACGGGGACCTCGACGATGCCCAGCGTTACGAGATCATCGAGTTCCTGAAGACGTTCGACGACGCGAACTATCCGGGGGATTACAAGTTCGAGCGGCCGGCGAAGCTGCCGGAGGATGTCCGGATGAAGCGTCCGTTGCCGTCTAGCGCAGCTGGTCCAGCGTCGCCCGCGCCGCCAGCAGGTCCGCGGTCTTCAGGCCTTCGGTGAACCAGTTGTAGACAGGTTCGAGGACGGCGCGTGCCTCGGCTTCGCGGCCGGCGGCCACCAGGTGTTGCGCCAAACCGTTCGCGGCTCGCAGTTCGAACGCACGCGCCTGCTGACCCCGTGCGTAATCGATCGCCGCGAGGAAACTGGCTTCGGCACCGGCGGCGTCGCCCCTGGCACGCAGGAGCTCCGCCTTCGCACGATGCAGCTCGGCGAGGTAGCCGCCCTCACCTGCGGATTCCGCATATGCGAATCCTTCGTCCACGACCTCGAGGCCCTGCTCGACGCGTCCGGCAAATCGGAGCAGATCCGAGAGCACGCCGAGGAACGCACTGCGGACCAGGCCGGCACCGATCGCCTGCTGGACCGCAAGGCTGTCGGTGAGCTGTTCGATACCTTCGTCGAGGCGCCCCAGCATCGCCATCGCGGCGCCCTGGAAGGCGCGGCTCCATTCGCGCTCTTGCGGCAGCCCATAGTCGCGGCACAGCGCCACGACTTCGTTGCCCATCGTGAGTGCGTCCTCGGCTTCGCCGCGGACGAGATGAATGCCCTGCTTGACGAGTAGCGCGAAGACGAGCGTCACAGGTTGGCGCTGCGACCGCGCCAGTTCCACCGTCTCTCGCGCCCGTTCCTCGGCGCGGTCCGGGTAGCCGAGGATCCACAGGGCGCGGCTCGACATGGCGCGCGCAATCATGCCGGGGTCGAGGCCGTAGATGGCGGTATAGACCTTGTGCTGTTCGGGATCGTGCAGCTCGCGTCCACGGTCGAGGACGCGGCTCGACTCGACGATGTTGCCCTCGAATTCCAGGCAGACGCCGAGCAGATGGTGCGCGCCGATGAGCGACACTGGATTCCCGGTGCGCAGGGCCTCCTCCATCAGATCATCGGCCCCGCGGCGGTACTGTCGCAGGTCGCCGCGGATCGCGTGAAACAGTGTGATCGCCCAGAGGACAGGGAACAGCTCCGGCGCGTCGTCAAGCTGATGGCAGAGTTCACGGGCGCGCGCGAATACCGGCTCGATCTCCGGGCTGGCCCAGCCCTTCATCATCCGGAGCGCCAGCCCCCGGATCATCTGCAGGCCCAATTCCTGTTGCCGCCGCTCCGTGCCCTCGGGCATTCCGCGCAGCACACCGAGGCCGCGATCGGCGAGCGACAGCGCCTCGCGGAAGGCGAACAGGCTCACCGCGTGACGCGCTCCATCGAGGAAGTAGCGCGCGCTGGTGGTGAAGTCCCGCGCTGTTTCGAACAGCGCCCCCAGCCGTCCGGCAATGACGGCGTGCTCCGTTCCGTGGTGCTGGACGAGCGAGCGCGCGACCTTGCCGCTGAGCGCGGCGCGGCGCGTCGGCTGGAGCGAGGCGTACAGCGCGTTCTGGTAGAGCGCGTGCACGAACTGGTACTGCAGCGACGGCGTGAAGTCCGGGAACTCGTACTCCTTCACCCGATTGACGAAGACATACACGTGCTCCAGCGCATCGAGTCGTTCCTCGACCTCCGCCGGGTCCATTTCGATCGCTTCGCTGACGACGGCCGAATCGAACTGGTTGCCTTGCACGCTCGCCGCGACCAGCAGCTTCCGATCAGCATCGGACAGCCGCTCGATCTTCCGAGCGATCATGCTGCGAATAGACGCCGGCAGTTCCTGGAACGCATCCGCCTCGGACCGGGTCAGGACCCAGGTGCCGTCGTTCTGCACGAGGCTGCCCGAATCGCGCAGGTAGCGGACGACGTCCGCCATGAACAGCGGACTGCCGTCGGTCTTGGTGTGGATGAGATCCGCCAATGACGCGGGAAAGCGGTGCTGTGGAAACGTGATCTCGATGTAGCGCTGGACGTCGCGGCGATCGAGGAAGCCGAGCGGAATCTCGTTCAGTGCGCTGTGCGTCCGCAGGTTGTCGCGGATCGCCAGGAACGGGTGCTGCGCGAGCGCCATGTCGGCCGGGCGGTACGTGGCCAGGACAAGCACGCGCATCTGGTCGAAGCGTCCGGCGAGGTAGTTCACGAGATCGATCGTCGAGACGTCGGCCCAGTGAAGATCGTCGAGAAACAGGACGAACGGGCGCACGCGGGACGCTTCCTGCATCAGCGAGCCCAGCTCACGTTTCATGCGTTCCTGCGACAGCGCCGGCGCATCTTCGCGGACGCGCACCACCGAGTCGTGACTCGCGGCGGTATGCGCCACCTGCACATACCAGCTGGGCGCCACGCTCTTCATCAGTGCGTGCACTGTGCTCCAGGTCGTCCCATGCAGCAGGTTGTCGAGCGCCTCGAGGACCGGGAGATACGCTTCCGCGCCGGCGAGCCGTTCCGAGCATCGTCCGCGGATGACAATCGGGCGCTCGGGCAGATGCGACAGCTCGGTGAGGAAGTCCTCGACGATCGCCGTCTTTCCGATCCCGGGTTCGCCCATCACGGTAACCACCATGCCGTGGCCGTTGCGAACGTCGTTGTATGCGCGGCGCAGCGCCTCGCGCTCGTGCTCGCGCCCGACCGTCCGGCGCTCCACGAGAGTAGGATTTGCGTCGCCGCGGCTCTCGCCGCCGGCAATCAGCGCGAGTTCCTCCTCGACCTCACCGGCCGATGGACGAATGTCCGGATCCTTCGAGAGCATCCTGTGGACGAGGCGCTCCAGTCCCGGCGGCGCCGATGGAGCCAGCTGGCTGAGAGGAAGCGGCTCCTCCATCAGAATCGATACAAGAACAGCCGGCATCGTCGGGGCGACGAACGGCCGGCGGCCGGCGACGATCTCGTAGAGCGTGATCCCGAGCGCGAAGATATCAGCCGGGGCTCCGGCGGGTGCGCCGCGCGCCTGCTCCGGCGACATGTAGGCCATGGTGCCGACCAGGACGCCGGAGGTCGTTTCATGGCCGCTGTGAGTGCTGGCGCTGCCGGTTTCGACTTCCGGTACACGTGCCAACCCGAAATCGAGCACCTTGGCGTAGCCGTCGGCGCGCACCATGATGTTCTCTGGCTTGATGTCCCGGTGCACGATCCCGGCGGCATGGGCGGCGGTGAGCGCGCGGGCGACCTGCCGGAAGAGATCGATCACCTTCGGCAGCGCGATCTGCTCCAGCATCTCATTGCGGAGAGTGCGGCCGTTGATCAGCTCCTGCACGATGTAGTGACGGCCCTCGGGCGTCTCACCGATATCGTGCACGACGACGATGTTGGGGTGGTTGAGCGCCGAGGCGGCGCGCGCTTCGCGCAGGAAGCGCTGGACGGTCTGCTCGACTTCTTTCCTGGCATCCGCCATCACCTTGATGGCGACGGGACGCTGCAGTCGCGTGTCGAACGCGCGGTAGACCTCGCCCATACCGCCGCGGCCGATCATTTCCTCGACGCGATAGTGCTGGATCGTGGTTGGTAGCATCAATTGCCGGGGACTACGTATTATAGTCGGCCCGCGAGGAGCAAATGCAGACGGTAACGGACAGTAGCGTCACAAATAGCCGGCCCGCAGCCCAGCGACCTGGAACGCTGGCGCGTGTTGGAGCGAACGTGGCGGCCGCGGCGTCCGTCCTTGCCGGCAAGGCATTGATCGGCCTCGGGCTAAGGCGCCCGCCTGAGGGTTGGCGCCGAACGGTGGGGATCCTGCTCCGATCGGAATCGACCCGGTTCGCACTTTCGGCCTTCGGCCTTCGGGTTCCAGCGGGCTCCGACCCGATCGAAACGAGAGTGGCGCGAGCGCTGCACGCCTGCCTGGAAAGTGAAGCAGACGCTCACTTTGCGCTCGAGTGGCGCAGTCACGTCACGATGCGTCGGTGGGTTCCGTTTGTCGATGTCGTGGTGCTTGGATTCGCTGCCGGCGGCACCCTGCAATCGATAGAGCCGCATCTCTCGGCACTCGGTCCGGCGGCTCCGGCCCCTGAGGTCCGTGCCCGGGTGCACGAAGCGGCAATTGCGGCCTACAACAAGACCGTGCGGCTTCCAGAGGTTCAGCGTCCCCAGCAGCTGCTCGAGCAGGTGCGGCGGGTTGTGGGGAGTGCCGGTGACGGCCAGGCGTATGCAACGAGGATCCTGTCGGCGTGCTGCCTGTCCTTCGAACCCCTGGATCCCGCCGATCGCTTCTCCCCGCCGGACTTTGCGTCACGGCGAACGCTCGGATTTGGCTACCTCGCCTGCATTGCGCGAGCGGACGGCGACCGCGGTGTTATGGACCTCTGGGTCAGCGCGCACCACGTCGGACTCGACGGGGTGCCGCTGCAGGATCTGCTCGGCCGGCTCGAACGGGCGTGGGGAACCGAGCCGGTGACGTTTCCGGCCGTCCACTCCGGGAGCGCGTTCGTTGGTCCGCGTGCGTGCCACGCGCCTGGCGAGCGGGCGGTGGACCAATTGGTCGGCTTCGTCGACCTCTCGCCGGTCGTCGTCCTGCGGCGAGAACTGTGCGAATGCTACGGGCCCGCGATCGGTGGCGAGGTCACGTTTGGCGCGCTGATCGCCTGGCTCCTCAGCCAGGAACCGGAATTCAACGGCGTCCGCATCGCGTCCACGGTGGACGTCAAGGCGTCGGGCGGCTATGACCGCGACGTCGACGTTGTGCCACTGCGTCCAGCGGACTTCGCCGACGGCAGCGGACCGTGGGGCGGTTTCGTCGAGTTCGCGCGCGAGTTCAACCGGCTGATCGCGGCGTCGCGGACGCGGACCAGTCCTCTCCGCATCGGCATGCAGACCGCCGGACTGCTCCCGGCGTGGGCGCACGCCACCGTCGTGCGTTCGAATCCAGCGTCCCTGGATGACACCTTCGGATCGCTCTGCGTGACCATCATCCGGGACGCGCGCGTGTTCCTCGCACCAATGACCGACCTCGGCCTCGGGCACGGATTCATCGCGATCGGCAGCGCGGACCTGCCGTCGGCGGACGGCAAGCGCGTCGCCTCGGTGTCGATCAAGGGGGACGCCGGCCGAATTGCCCACTACCCCGAGATCCTGCACAGGGTCATCGCCCGGGCAAAACGGGGACGGTGATTTCAAACCGTCAACGATAATCACGAGTCGCCAGTCCATCAGCGGGGGTCTCAGTTACCCTAGGGTCTTGCGCGGTCGCGAATTCAAGGCGTCGACGCAACGCGAAGGATGATCGGAGGGATCATGCAGCGCGTGCGACGATCGCGAATGAGCGCCAACGACAAGGTCGAGGTGTGGGAGCGGTGGAGCCGCGGAGAGTCGCTGAGTGAGATCGGCCGCGGCGTGGATTGCTTCCCTGCGGCGGTGTTTCGCGTCCTCCGGGCTCGAGGCGGCATCGCCCCGCCGCCTCGCTGGCGCTCGTCTCGAGCCCTGACGGTGAGCGAGCGGGAGGAGATCTCACGCGGGCTGGCGACGGGAGACTCGTTCCGAATGCTCGCCCGCCGGCTCGGCCGGCCGCCGTCGACGGTGAGCCGAGAAGTGGGTCGGCATGGCGGTCGCGAGCGGTACCCGGCGGCGGTGGCGGACGCCGCCGCGTGGGACGGAGCCCGACGCCCTCAGCGCTGCCGACTCTCCCAGCGTCCCACGTTGTGCGCGCATGTGGCGGAGAAGCTGGCGGACGATTGGTCCCCGCAACAGATCGCCGGCTGGCTCAGACGGACGTATCCTCATGCTCGAGACATGCAGGTATCGCACGAGACGATCTATCGCAGTCTGTTTGTGCAGAGCCGGGGCGTCCTGAAGCAAGAGCTCCTGCGGCATTTGCGCCGGCGCAAGACGATGCGTCGTGGCAAACACGCCACCGCCATCGGGCAGCCCCGGGGACAGATCGTGGACGCCGTTTCGATACGCGAGCGTCCGCCGAGCGTCGAGGATCGGGCCGTGCCCGGTCACTGGGAAGGCGATCTGCTCTCCGGCCGGGCGAACTCCCATATCGCCACCCTGGTCGAGCGGCACTCGCGCTTCGTCATGTTGGTGCGGTTGCGGGGCAAAGACACGCAGAGCGTCGTGCAGGCGTTGTCGCGACGCGTCCGCACGCTGCCCAGCGGTTTGATGGAATCCCTGACCTGGGACCGAGGGACCGAACTCGCCGCGCACAAGACCTTCTCCGTGGCCACGGACGTCCGGGTCTACTTCTGCGATCCGCACAGCCCGTGGCAACGTGGCTCGAACGAAAACACCAATGGCCTGCTGCGCCAGTACTTGCCCGCAGGCACGGACCTTTCAACCTATACCCAAGCCCAGCTCAATAGCATCGCGCGGCGATTGAATACGCGCCCGCGCAAGACCCTAGGGTATGAGACCCCCGCTGATAGACTGGCGGCTACTGTTGCGTTGACGGTTTGAAATCACCGTCCCCGTTTTGTTCGCCGGTATACTGACGCCCGCGATTGTTCGGGGGCCCGTTACGATGATCACAGGACGGCTGAGTCTCTTTCTGGCGGGGGTCGTCCTTTCGCTGTGCCCCTGTTCGTGCAGCCGGGCTACGCGCAGGCCGGCTTCGTTTACGCCGCCGTGCCCGGCCCGCTGTGCCCCGACGGCACGCCGTGCACATCAGCGGTTCATGTCTACGACGCCGCCACCGCGCGGCTCGTGATTCGCCTGCCGCTGCCGCCCCAGACAGCGCCCGTCAGCATCGCCGTATCGCGCGACGGCGCCTACATCTACGTCTCGTCGGCAAGAACGATCAGGTCTCAGCCGCCCCAGGTCATCGAAGGTTCGATGACCGTGATCGACGCGCGACATCACCGCCTGGTCGGGACGTTCGCGACGGGTGAGCACGCCGGGCCGATCGCGGTCTCGGATGACGGATCCAGGGTGGTCATCGCGAGCACGGTGACCTTCGAGACGGACGCGTGGAAGGGCACCCTCAGCGTGGTCGATCCGGTCTCGAGAACGATCGTGCAGTCGGCCGGGATCCTGCCGGGCGTCCGTCATGTCGAAATCTCGACCAACCCCGAGCGCATCGTCCTCTTCGGCCTGGATCCGACACGCTTTGCGTTCGCCTATACCTCGCGCCTCACATCGCTCGACCCTGTGACACTGAATGTGATTTCGTCCGACGTGCGTCAGCGCGCCGTTCCCGGCGGGCTGGCCCTTTCCGCAGATCGCCAGCGGGTTCACGCGTTGTATCAGTCGCCGTTCGAACCGCCTGCCAGCAGACGCGTGACCTTCGATCCGACCTCGCTGGCGGTCTTGTCCGACTTCGCGGCGGGCACCTACGCGACGGCTCCGGTGGAACTTCCCGGCGGCGCCGCACTACTGGCGTTCGACTCCCAGAATCTGATGCGGTTCGCGTTGCGACGCAGACGTATCCAGCGTCGTCGCGGGCCTCACGGGCCTCGGCTTCGATCTGACGGTGCCCTCCGGGGGCCGGCGCGCCTACGCGGTGGTGTTCGACAGCACCCTGAGACCGCAGCAGTCCCTTGTTGGTGTCGATCTCGACCGCAACTCCGTCTTCCTCGACGAGCCCATTGCCGTCAGCGGCGTGCGCCTCACCAGCACACCGCCGGCCGTCCAGAGCTGCCGATACGGTGTCGACTCGAACGCGCTGTCGTTTCCCGTCAGTGGCGGGATCAGGCAGATCACTCTCAGGACGATGTGTGACTGGGAAGCGATACCCGACGCGCCGCAGTGGACGCGGATGTCGAGCTCGCACGGCTCGGGCGAAAACATCATCGAGGTGACCGTCGAACCGCACGTGCTCACCGATCCGCGGACCGCCACGCTGACCATCGGCGGGCAACTGGTGACGATCACGCAGGCCGGCACCATCTCTCAATCGCCATTCGGCAGCCTCGACACGCCGGCCGAAGGGGCCATCGAACCTCTCCGGCGCAATCGCGGTCACCGGCTGGGCGCTGGACGATGTCGGGGTCGCGCGCGTGCAGATCTATCGCGATCCGGTAGGGGGAGAGAGTGGCTTCGTCTACGTCGGGGACGCGAGGTTCGTCGATGGCGCGCGGCCCGACGTCGAGGCGGCGTTCCGAGGTGCGCCGTCCGCATCACGCGCCGGGTGGGGCCTGATGATCCTGAGCAACCTGCTGCCTGGCGGAGGCAACGGCACGTTCCGGATCCATGCCGTTGCCGAGGACGCGGAAGGCAACCGCGCCTTGATCGGCTCGCGTCAGCATCGAGGTCAACAACGCGTCGGCCGCGTTGCCCTTTGGCGCAATCGATACGCCCGGCCAGGGGGAGACTGTCTCGGGTGTCATCTATAACTGGGGTTGGGCGCTCACGCCAGGGTCCGCCGTCATCCCGGCCGACGGAACGTCCATCGACGTGATGATCGATGGCGCGTTCGCGGGTCATCCGGTCTACGGCCTTTATCGCGACGACATCGCGTCGATCTTCCCCGGCTACACCAATGCGAGGACGGCCGTCGGCTATTACCTGCTCGACACGACGATGATGGAGAACGGCCGGCATACGATCTCGTGGATCGTGCGGGATAACCAGGGTCGCGCGCAGGGCATCGGCAGCCGGTACTTCACGGTCTTCAACCACTGAATACACGGAGTGGACGGGATCAGCCACGGATCACGGAATTCACGGAACGGACGGCGCGTTTATCCGTGTCCTTCCGTGTCCGTGTGATCCGTTGATCCGTGCTTTCCGTGGTGCAGGACGCCGAGATACTTCTCCCATGGACCCACGGCATCGCGGTACTGGTACGCCATGACGCGCGAGACCTGGTGCAGGTGCGTGAGGTCGTGCGCCGCCCAGGTCGCGAGCAGTTGCGACAGCGTCACGGGCCCGAACGCCGGATGCCGCGCCTGCCGTCCGAGGTCCTCTGGCTGAAGATTCAGTGCGTGCAACTCGCGCAGGTTTTCGGATCGCACCTGCGCGAACTCGTTCAGCAGGTGTCCCAGCGGCCGTTCGTGTCCGTCGCGCACGTGGCCGGTCCGATCGAAGGACGCGAACGTGTGCGCCGGTCCAAACTGGAGCAGCGCGTTCACGCGCACCATCCAGTCGGTCCGCTCGGCGTGGATCAGGTGAGCGACGATGTCGAAGGCCGACCACGTGCCCTCGCCTTCGTTGCGCCGCGTCCACTCATCCGGAAGGTCGCGCAGAAGCGCGTTCAGCGTGCCGGGAGTCCGGGCGAGAAGGCAAACCGTCTGCTGCAGGCTGTGTGTCGTCGTCACCTTTGATCCCACCGTCATACCACCTTCACCCCACCTTCACCGTCATCAGCGTCGCATCGTCGAGCGGTTCCGACGTGCCGCGGTAGGCCGCCATCGCGCGCTCGATGCGCTGGAGCGGATCGGCCGATTGCGACGGCCTCGAGGAGCATCGGCTCGAGGCGCTCGACACCGAACATCTCGCCCTGTTCGTTCTCGGCCTCGACGCAGCCGTCGGTATAGAAGAACAACAGATCGCCGGCCGCGAGCTGCACTGACAGTTCGGTGTAGCCATGACCGGCGATCAGTCCAACCGGGAAGCCGGTCGCGTGCATGCGCTCGAGCCCGCCGCTGCGGCGCAGTGCGTACTGCGGGTTGTGACCCGCGTTGACGTAGCGCAGCACCCGGCGCACGGGATCGAGGATGCCGATGAACAGTGTCGCGTAAACCGAACCCGGTGATCCAGCTTCGATGTCGCGGTCGAGTGCGTCCACGACGGCGGCGAGATTCTGCCCGAGCGCGAGGCGGATCTTCAGCGATGCCTGGATGTTGGCCATCAGCAGCGCGGCGCCGACTCCCTTGCCCGAGACGTCGCCCATCAGCAGCGCGATCTGCCCATCGTCCAGCACGAAGTAGTTGAAGAAGTCTCCGCCCACCTCGCGGGCCGGGACCGAGACGCCCTGCACCTGCGTCAGTCCCAGGTTGAGCGGCGCGTGCGGCAGCATTTCGCTCTGAATCTGCCGTCCCAATTCGAGCTCACGCCGGATGCGCTCCTGCTCGACGGCCGTCTTCTCGTGCCGCTCGACATCGGTTGCCATCTGGTTGAAGGCGCGTGCGAGCTGACCGACTTCGTCCGTCGATTTCACCGGGACCCGCGCGTGGTAGTCGCCCTGCGCGATGCGGCGGACGCCTTCGCTGAGCGCGCTGAGATTGCGCGTCAGATGCGCGGAGAGTGGCACGATCCCTACCAATGCGACAGCGATGAAGAGCAGCCCGAGCCCGGCGTTGCGCGCCGCGGCGCGGCGCAGATCGGCGAGCGAGTCACCGACCGGGCGAGCGACACCGAGACGCAGCCCGGATCCTGACTTGTCCTCGGTCGTGACGACGATCCAGTCGCGTTTGCTGACGACCGCCGGACCACCCGGCTTGGCGACATCGCCGAATCCGGCGACGCGCACCTTATCGGCCGTCGGTCCGCGCGTAGACCGTGCCGTCCTTGGCGACGGCGAAGGGCACTTCGCCACGATCCCGCTGGGTTGTCGAGAACACCAGGCTGAGGACGTTCGGCAGATTCAGTTCGGCGTTCATCGAGCGCACGACTTGTCCATTGCGCTCGACATCGACGGCGATGTTGTTGCCGGTGAGTGACGCGCGCCGCTTCAACCCTGAGGTGGCAACAGCGGCCGGCACCGGCGGCTTCGCCACGGTCGGCGTTGCTGGCTTGGCCGGCGCTGCCGCTGGCGCGGGCTTTTCGGCGAGCTCCGTGGCGGCTGCTTCCTTCTCGAGTTCCAGCGCACGCTTCTGCAGTTCGGCGGCGCCGATCTGGATCCCCTGCTGGATCCCGAGCAAGCGCTGGTTGACTTCCGCGGCGAGCCGCTGCCGGTCTTCCGGCGTCAGGTCCTCGTAACGCTTGCCTTCCGGCAGGACCTGCCGGAACAGGCTGCGTCGAAGCGGTGCGATGTCGATCGTCAAGTTGCCGTTCGCATCCGTCGTCGGGGTGATCGCGGTCACCGCCGGAGGGACAGCGGACGCGTTCGCCGGCGCGGATGACTGCGGTGTCGCGGGTCCAGCCTGGGTCGACTGAGCAGGCGCGGACGGCGCAACAGGTGCGGCGGGCGCTGCGGACGTCGTGCCTGGCGCAAGCGCGGGCGGGACCGGCATTGCCGCCGGCTGCCCCGGAAGGCGATTACCGTCGGAAGACGGACGAGGCCGACGGCCGCCGCGTGCTGGTCCCCCCGGCGTCGGCGGTGGAACGACCGACACCGAGGCCGGCGGCAGCGGGATCATCGTCGTTGGTGGCAGCGGCGGGATTGCCGCGCCCACCTCCGCGCGCACCAGGCGGCGGACCGGGAGGGCGGACGTTCGACATCCGCACATTGTTCAGGAGCATCGCGGTCTGTCCGAGCGAGGTCGCGATCTGATCGCTGAGCGCCGCCTGCGTGGTGATCGTGTAGACACCCGGTTCCGGCGCCGCAGGCGGTGCCACCGACGCGGTCTCGGTCGCCTTTGCGTTTGCCGCGCGTGCGATCGACTGCTTCGCGGCGGCATCGGCGGCGGCCTGGACTTCGGCAATGTCCATCAGGTGTCCGACGCGTTCCGACAGCTGTGCCGTCACCAGCTGCATGCGCTGTCCCAGCTCACCGGCCAGCAGATCGGCCTCACGCTGGGCCGCCACGCGCAGCGCCTCGACGTTGGTCGTGTAGGAGTAAAAGGTCACGGCGGCCATCGGCACCACCGACAGAGCGAAGAACGCGAGGACCAGGCGGGTGCGCAAGCTCATGAAAACCCATCTTACGCTGAGGGCTTGCGCGCCGTAGCGCGTAGCGCGGAGGTGGGTGCGGGAACTTACGCTGCGGGTGCGGGGACTGACGCAGAGGGTGCGGGAACTCACGCTGCGGGCACTGACGCAGGGGACTGACGGTGAGCGGGCGACCTGAGGGTGCGGGGACTGACGGTGAGGGTGCGGGTGCTGACGCTGGGGGTGCGGGGACTACGCCGAGGGTGCGGGAACTTCGCTGAGAGTGCGGGAACTGGCGCTGAAGGTGCGGGAACTCCGCTGAGGGTGCGGGCGCTGACGCGGAGGGTGCGGGAACTTACGCCGCGGGGCGAGAAGCAAACGCTTTCGCTGGGGGGAGTGTCAGGATTTCTGTGTGTGTGTGTGTTTCTCACCGTTCATTCTACGCACGGGACGGGGAACGATCTTCGTAGAGGATCGCGAATTGGTTCATGGCTTCTTTCCAGTGGTGGCGGTCCGCACCCAGTCCGCCGTGATGTTGCGCAGCGCGAGCCAGATCAGCTTCGTCGCGGCCTCGTCGGTCGGAAAGTGGCCGCGCGTCTTGATGATCTTCCGCACGCGCGCGTGGACGCTCTCGAGCGCGTTCGTCGTGTAGATCACGCGCCGCACCTCGGGCGGAAACGCGAAGAACGGGATGACGTGCGTCCACGCCTGGCGCCACGTCGTCGACGATCGTCGGAAAGCGCCGGCCCCACGGGCCCGCGCGCGAACGCGTCGAGCGCCGGCGCTCGCGGCGTCGGCCTCGGCGGCCGTGTAGATCGTCCGCAGGGCGGCCGCCAGCGCCTTGCGCTCCTGCCAGCTGGCGAGGTCCAGGCTGTTGCGAATCAGATGCACGATGCAGGTCTGCAGCGTCGTCGCGCGGATAGACGACCGCCAGCGCCTCGCTCATCCCTTTCAGGCCGTCGGTCACGGCGATGAGGATGTCGTGCGCAGCCGCGCGTCTTCAGGTCGTTGAACACCTTCAACCAGAACTTCGCGCCTTCCGTCTGCTCGATCCAGATGCCGAGGATGTCGCGCGTGCCATCGGGCAGGACCGCCAGCGCGAGATACACGGCCTTGCTGCGCACGACGCCCTCGTCGCGAATCTTGACGCGCAGCGCATCGAAGAACACGACCGGATACATCGGCTCGAGCGGCCGCGCCTGCCACGCCGTCACCTCGGCGACCACCGCATCGGTGACCGCGCTGATCAGATCCGGCGAGACGTCGATCGCATACATCTCGGCGAGAAACGCCTGAATCTCGCGCACCGTGCAGCCCGCGCGCGTAGAGCGCCAGGATCTTGTCGTCGAAGCCGGTGAAGCCGCCGCTCGTGCTTCGGAGATCAGCTGCGGCTCGAACGTGCCCGTCGCGATCGCGCGGCATCTCGATCGCCAGCGGGCCATCGTCGGTCAGCACGGTCTTGTCGCTCGTGCCGTTGCGATGATTGGTCGTCTCGTCCGGCTTGGTCCCGCCGCGGCGGATAGCCCAGGTGGTGAGCTGAGCTCCGCCCCGAGCGTCCGCTCGATCAGCGCCTTCTTGAACCGGCGCGTGGCGGCCTCGATCTCCGCCGGCCGTCATCGGCCGGTCGGGGCGAACTGATCCAGGATCTCGTCGGGCACGGGCGCCAAGGCTCGGCGAGTCGCTTCTCTCGTTTCGGCGTGCGGGGCATAGAGACTCCTCATGCTAATGCCCCACACACAAAATTCCTGACATCCTCCCTGACAGTCGTAACACCCGGCGAGCTGCGCGCTGCAACAGAGCCGCTTGGCTATTCCGCTACAAGCGCGGTTAAGCCGTTCGTGTGACCAAGAAGAACTCCGTGCCTCTGTGTCTCTGTGGCCACTCGGCGTACGAAAACCTCCACCCTCAATTACGCAGGGCATTCGCGGGATCTACCCGCATGGCCCGCCGCGCCGGGAGCATCGCCGCAAGCGCCGCCGTTATCCCCAGGAGCAGCGCGACCCCCACGAACGTCACTGGATCCATTGCGCCAACCCCAAAGAGCTGCGCCTTCAGCAGCGGGTCCGACGATCAACGCGACGACGCCGCCGATACCGATGCCGGCTGCGGCCAGATGCAGTGCCTGCCGCACGATCAGCCCCATGACCTGGGACGGCGTGGCGCCGAGCGCAAGACGGATCCCGACCTCGGTGATGCGTTCGGTCGCAATCAGCGTGATCACACCGAATACGCCCAGTGCGGCGAGGGCGAGTGAGAGGACGCCGAACAGGCCGACGAGCAGCAGCACGAAGCGGCGTCCGGCGACCGAGCGGCTCCTGATGGCGTCCATGGTGCGCAGATCCGACGGCGCGTCTGCGCCGAGCTCGCGGAGCGACTGCCGGACCGCCCCGGCGAGCGCGGCCGGATCATCCTTCGTGCGCAACACCACGAACGGCGATGTCGGCGGACCCTGTCGATAGTTGATGTACAGCTCCGGCTTCGGCACCTCTTCGAGATTGCCGTGCTTGATGCTTCCGACCACGCCCACGATCGTCAGCCAGGGCGGCTCACCGGACCCGAACCGGACCCGTTTGCCGATCGGATCCTCATCACCGAACACCCGCTTCGCGAGCATTGTGTTGACCACCGCCACCGGCGGAACCGATCCATCGTCTGCGCGCGTGAACCCTCGGCCACGAATCACCGGGATCTCCATGGTGGAGAAGAAGTCGAACACGGACCGCCGCATCTCGACTTCGGTCCACTCAGAACGAGGCTGCGGCTTCCCCTCCACTTCGAGCATCGTCGTGACCTGCGTGCTGCCGAGTGGCAGACGAGTGGTGCCGCCGACGCCGAGCACTCCGGGGAGCGCCCTCAATCGCGCTTCGAGATCATCGAGGTAGGTCAGCCTGGCTGCGGCGTCGCCATATCTCGGCGGCACGGACGTCTGGAAGGTGAGCAGCTTCTCGGCCCGGAAGCCGGGATCCACGTGCAGCACGGAAACAAAGCTGCGCAGCAGCAGACCGCCCGAGACGGTGAGCGTCATCGCGAGCGCGATTTCCGAGACGATCAATGCCGACCGGATCCGCCGGCGTGCTGGAGAGGCGGTGGCGCGGGTGCCGTCGCGCAGCGTGTCCTGCGCCTGCGAACGTGCGGCCGACGACGCGGGAAGGATGCCGACGATGAGCCCGGTAAGAACCGAGAGTGCGAGCGCGAACAGTGCGACGGGCAGTCCCGGTGAAACTTCGGCCAGACGCGGCAGATCGGCTGGAGCAAGCGCGATGATTCCCCGGGTGGCGACGATCATGACGCCCAGGCCGGCGACTCCGCCGGCCAGCGAGAGTAACAAGCTTTCAGTGAGCATCTGCTGAACCAGCCGCTTGCGCGATGCGCCCAGTGCGGAACGGATGGCGAGATCGCGTCCACGTCCGGCGGCCCGCGCGAGCAGGACGTTGGCGACGTTGATACACGTGATCAGCAGCACCACACCGACGCCGCCGAGCAGGATCAGCAGCGCAGGACGCAACGCGCCCACGGTTTGTTCGTGCAGCGGTCGCGCGGTGACACCCCAGCCAAGGTTGCTGTCGCGAAACTGTTCGGCGCGGTTCTTCGCGATCGCCTCGAGCTCGCTCCGCACCGTGTCAACCGATCCCCCATGCTTCAAACGTCCGATGACGCCGAGGTAGTGGATGTCGCGATTCGGCTCGCCGGCCGCGTTCACCAGCCGCGTCGGATCGCGATGACGGGTGAGCGGCAACCACATGTCCACCTGCACCGACCGGGTGAAGCCGCTCGTGCCGAGCATCGAGCCATAAGGAAACGTGAAGTCCTTCGGCATGACGCCGAGGATCGGAAGTACTTCGTTGGATCCGACCAGCTCGAGCGATCGGCCGATCACACCGGGATCGCCGCCGAATCGGCGCTGCCAGAACCCGTGGCTGAGGACGATGCCCTCGGGTGAACCGGCGAGCGTGGTACCGATCAGCGGTGCCCGCCCGAGCAGCGTGAACATGCCGGGCGTGACGGTCGCAACCATCGCTGGTTCTGGTTCCGTCTGCCCTGCGATGCGAACGCTGGCGTTCAACAGGAACGAGTACATCGCTTCGGCCGACAGGAAGGAGGGTGCGGCCTTGAACGCCTCGAAGTCCGCCGGTGACACGGGATTTGACGGAGCGGCTGCCTTGATGTTGTCGCTCCACACCATGACCAGGGCACCCGGATCCTTATACGGGAGCGGCTGCAGCAGAACCGCGTTGACGACCCCGAACATCGCGCTGTTGGCGCCAATGCCGAGCGCCAATGACGCCATCGTGAGTACGGCGAACAACGGCGCGCGGCGGAATTGCCGCAAGGCGAGGCGGAGATCGTTCCTGATGGAATCCCAGGTCATGGTGCGACTCCTGCTGGTCTGGAACTGATCCGTGTGGCGCGGCCACGCCCACGACGTTTCAGCGCGGCGAAAGCGTTCGCCGAAGCCAGAGACAATGGCATCGGCAAACAGGTAGAGGATGAGCACGCTGCGCGCAGCCGTCGAACGCCGGCCCGTCTGCTCTATGCGCGCCTCGAAGATTCGTTGCAGCTCGTCGCCGAATCGATCACGAAAGGCTCGGGGGTACGCCAGCAGCGCGAGCCGGTGGAGCACCCGCGCGACACTCACCGCTTTGCTCCGGGAATCAATTTGTGCGCCCTCGCGGCCTCGACCTGGTCGGCCAGGCGCCTCGCCTCCGCCCTGGCGACGGTTCGCCCGTGCGTCGTGATCCGGTAATAGCGGCGCCGTGGATCGTCAGTCCCCGGGTCGCCATCAACGCGTTCGATCAGCTTTTCATCGAGCAATCTGGCGAGCGCGCGATACATCGTGCCGGTTCGCAGCGGAAGCGCGCCGGCCAGGCGGCTTTCGACCGCCTGCAGGATCGCGTAGCCATGCCGATCCCCCTCGAGCAGCGCCAGGATGATTTCGAACGAGATCGGAGTGAGCGGGAGGAGCGAGTCGGGCCGGCGGAAGGGCATGCGTGCATTATGCATGCGTTCTTCATGAATGCAAGCGATCCTTAATCGTTAATCCTTCATCCTTGATCAAGGACTACGTCGTCGTATGAACTTGACGTCCCTGATGACGTCCCCTTCGGCGATGGCCCACATGTCCTCGAGTGATGCGGCGGCGACATGCCCGAACACCGTGTATTCGAAATCGAGCCGCGGATTATCGACCAGGTTGAAGAAGAACTGGGCGTCGCCGGTGTCGCGGCCGCGGGTCGAGATGCCCACGGATCCTGTCACATGCGAAAGCGCGCTGACCTCATCGCGCATATAGGGTCCGTCTCCCATGTACTCGTTCGCGCCGGGGCTTCCACCCTGGACGACGAAGTTCGACACGACCCGGTGGAACGTGAGGTTGTCGAAGTAGTTCGCCTTCGCCAGCCGAAGAAAGCGGACGGATGTCATCGGTGCCAGTGCCGGCTCGAGGCTGAGAGGAATGTTCCTGCCATCAGCCATCACCAGCACCGGGTCGTAATCCAGCAGGTACGCGATTTCGTCAGCGGTCGGCAGCGGCTGGCGCGCGAGCGGTTGCGGATCGATCGTATAGACGCCACCGGTCGATGCGGTCATTGCCATCGAGACGGCTGCCGCGACTTTTGGATCGAAATCCTTGAGCAGCGGCTGAAGCTCGCCGAGATGATCGCTCACACCGAGCTCCTTCAGACGTTCGACGATGGCCATCCGGGCGTCACGCGAGGTCTCCTTCTTCTCGGCGGTTACCCGCTCGAGCGCGTCCACCAGCGCGGACGTAAGCGCTTTCGAACCCGGCAGACCCTTGCTCTCGAGCGCCGCCGTCCGCAGCAGCTGATAGTCGCGACGTGACAGGGCGGCGATCAGCTGCGGCTCGGCCGCGGCACCTTTGATCCGCCGCAGCGGCGCCAGCGTCGCCTCGACGACGTTGTCGTTCGCGTCCGCCGAGAGACGCTCGAGGGTCGTGGAGTCGTTGAGCACCGCGGCGGCGCGCGCGGCATACATCCGTACCTGCCAGACCAGGTGCCGCGAGTGGGACGCGAGCGCAATCTCCGCCTGCGGCCTGGACAGTTTCGCGAGTGCCACCATCGCGTGCGCTTCACGATGCCAGCTGCCGGCGTTCGGCGGCGTTCTCGCCTCCGCGACAATCCTGTCGACCACCGGCTCGTCATCCTTGCACGCGTCACCAATCGCGTCCAGCGCCGCAAGCGCGACGTGCAGGCTCTTGTCAGGGAGAGACTCCACCAGCGGACCGCATCCGTCGGTGCGTGCGTAGCTTTTGCCGTAGGCGCGAACCGCTTCGTAGCGCACGAGCTGGGATTTGTCCGAGAGGAGACCACGAAGATGATCGGCCCGCTCAGTTCCGACTATGGGCGACGAGCCCGCGCCCAGTGATGCCGCCGCGAGCCGCCGCACCGCATCGTCGGACGACTGGAGCGAGATGCGCAGCGTTTCGTCGTCGAGGCCCCTGACCTGGATCAGTGCGGCAAGCGCTTCGTGCTGCGGCGGCCGGTCCATGCTCGTCGACGGTGCGCGATCGGTGGCGAACCGTCGCAGGACCGTGGTCAGTTCTCTCGACGCAGGGGCCAGCTTCGCATGAAGCCGGCCGAGGAGCTCTGCGCCCGCCACTGCTCCACGAATCGCCGGTCGCGCGTCACCGATTTGCTTCCGCGTGTAGGCGAGATCGTGAGACAGCGTGAGGATCTGGACCAGCATCGCATCGGCACGCAACGCCTGTTCGGCACGTTCGTAGGGCAAGCGTCCGAGCGATCGCGCCAGCGCACCAAGCGGCTCCGCCTCGGTTTCAGCGCCCGCTGCACCGAGCATCGCGAGCAAGACGCCGTCGACTTGCGCACCCGACGGATCGGCCGGCAACCGCTCGCCGCGCATCGCCTGGGCAATCGCGACGGCGGCTTGGATACGAACCTCGGGAGGCGACGGCGGTGGAAGGAATTGGAGTAGATCGGAGACGACATCGCGCCGTTCGAGCCGGCCGAGCGCGCGGATCGCGGCAATCTGGATCCGGCGATTCGAGGACCGTGAGCCCTGGACGAGAACGGCAAGGTCGGCTGGTGTCGGCGCCCGGGCGTCTTCAGCACCCAGGATCGCGACGCCCTGCGCAGACGCGGTGATGGCCGGTTCGGACGTCACCGCAGGCCGCTGCGGACTGACGAGAGCCTGGCAGAGGATCGCGAGAACGGGGACGAACCGCAGGAGCACGCCGGCTACCTCCGGCCGGAATACTCCAACATCTGCGTTTTCAAGTCCAGCGGATACGAGATCTTCACGTCGGTGATCGCGACGCCGTCCGGCCCGTACACGGGCTCGAGGCGCGGCTGGACGAAGCCGGTGTATGAGGGCATCTGCAGCCGGTCGACCCGGGCGACGATCTCATCGCGCAGCGACGGGTCGAAGTGAACACCGTAGCGGTCGAAGAGGTCCTTCGCGGCGTCGTAATCCCCTTCGGCCTTTATCCGCTGAACGTCGGCGAGGAGCTGGCCGACGCTTTCGCGGAAGGCGCGCGCGTCGACCATGACATAGAAGGTCTTGCCGTCGCGCTTCCGCTCTTCGATCGCTGACGAGTGCTGCATCAACCAGCGGACGATCATCTGGCGGTTGCGCATGTGGTCTTCTTCGATCTGCGTTCCTTCGCGCACGCGACGGAGCTGCACCAGCGCGTTACGCGCGTACCCCTCGTACTCGGCGCGGATCACCTCCTCGTGATGCTCGGCTTCGATGATCCCCAGTTCGACCATCTTGGGATCAGCGACGAAATAGAGCGCGACCAGATCCGCGCGCGATTCCTCGAGTGCCGAGTACTGCTCCTTCAGGAAGTTCTGCGGCGATCCGCCGAGTCGCTCGGAGATCTTGCCGGAGCCGTGACCGATGACTTCGTGCAGGTCGGTGGTGAGCTCACCCGCAAAGCTGGCCCACCGTTCCGCGCGTTCGGCCTCCTCCGCCGTCCATGCGAACTCCCGCCTGAACTCGGGCGACGTCGAGCGCTCGTACGCTTCAGTCACGTTCGACAACGACACCGACTTGCTGCCGTGCTGCTCACGAATGTCCTGCTCGTTGGGCAGGTTGATGCCAACCGGCGTCATCGGTGATGCTTCGCCGGCTTCGACGACGACGTCGATCGCGTTGGCCGTGACACCGCGCACCCCTTGCTTGCGATACCCGGGAGCCCACGGCATGTGGTCCTCGAACCACTGCGCGTTCGCGGCAATCTTGCGGATGCTCTCCGTTTTGTGGCGATTGACGTAGTAGACGAGCGCTTCCCAGGACCCCTTGATTCCGCGCGGATCCATGTAGACCTCGATGAACCCGTTGATCGTGTCGACGGGTGAGTCCTTGTCGCGCACCCAGGCGATGTCGTAGGCGACGCGATCTGCCTGCTCGCCTGTCGTATAGAACCTGACCAGCGCGCGAAGCGCGTCGGCCATCGTCGGCGTCGCAAACGGGATCGCGGCCTCGAGGTGCCTGACGATCTCGCGGATCTGCGCGTCATACTTGCCGCCGACTCGATAGACCTCTTCGAACAACCTGCCGTCGTTCTTCACCAGCCGGGAGTTGAGCGGGTACTTTTCTTCGAAGCCCTCGAGATCGGTCATGCTCACACCGACGTACATGTTGTTCGCGCTCGCCTCGAGAATGTCTTTTCCCTCACCCGGCGTCTTGCTCGTGATGACAGGATCAACGGTCAAATCGAAGAACAGCGGCTCCATACGCTCGAGCATCGTCGACAGATGTTCCTCGACGTTGATCGGGAAGGCTGCGCCATTGGCCTGCGCCTGCACTGCCGCGGCGGCGAACGCTTCGGGGGTGCACCTCAGGACGAACTTGCGAGCCGTGAGATTGTTGTAAGGCCCCGAGTTGATCCAGAACAGCTTGGTGTAGCGCTCGATCTCGGCGAGCGTGGCGGGGTCGATGCCATCCGGCTGCGTGATGATCTCTTCGAGCACCTCACGCATCTCGAGATTGTGCGCGTAGCGCTGGTCGTAGAAGATGTCGCGGCCGGCCAGGGCGGCGCGATACAGGTGCCAGATGAGGACCTTCTGACCAAGTGGCAGCTCGGGGAACCCATCCGCATAGATCTGGGCGACTGCCGCCTCCCCAATCCTCTCGAGCAGATACTGCCGGTCGTTGGTCTTCAGCGCCGAGACTCCGCGTGCGTCCATCCCCCTATTTTAAGTCCACCGTCTCTTTCCAGGCCGGCGCATGTGTCTTCCAGCCCAACTCGCTGGCCATTGTCTTCTGCAGAGCCTGCATGGCGTCGAGCTCGCCATGGACGATGAATGTCTGCTTCGGTGGCGCCTGGAATCCGCGCAGCCACCGCAGGATTTCCTGCGAGTCGGCATGAGCCGACATCGAATCGATCTTCGCGATCTTCGCCTTCACCGGGACCATCTGCCCGTGGATCTTGATCTGCTGCTCACCGTCGACCAGCCGGCGGCCGCGGGTCCCGATCGCCTGGAACCCGGCAAAGAGCACCGTGTTGCGGGGATCCGGCAACGCCACTTTGAGGTGATGGAGCACCCGTCCGCCGGTGGCCATTCCGCTGGCTGAGATGACAATCGCCGGAACGCGCGATGCGGTCAGTTCCTTCGATTCCTGCGGCGAGCCGATCGTACGGAAGCGTTCGGTGCAGAACACGCACACGTCCCGCTCCTGCCTGGCCTGCTGGCGCCGGAGATGGCTCGGCTGGTGCGCTGCCGGCCCGTGCGGCGCCACCTGGTCGACGGTCTCCGGCTGCAGTTCCGGATCGAGCTCCTGGACTCGCTCCGAGTATCGCGCCAGGGCGGACGAAGCCATCGGGCTGTCGACGAATACCGGCAGCACCGGGATCCGCTTCTCGTCTTCGAGCCGCTTGATCCAGTAGAGCAGCTCCTCGACGCGCCCGATCGCGAAGGCGGGGATGATCATCTTGCCCCCCTTCTGCGCGGTCTCACGGACGAGCGCGCCCAGCACTTCGCCGTTGTCGTCCTGTTCGTGAACCCGGTTGCCGTAGGTGGACTCGACCAGCAGGTAGTCCGCCTGCGCCACCATCGTTGGATCCGGCAGCACCGGGCGGGCGAACCGTCCAAGATCGCCGCCGAAGACGACCGTCTGTCCGTCGACACGGATTCTCGCGTAGGCGGATCCGAGAAGATGTCCGGCGCTGAGGAAATCGAGCTCCATCCCGCCGGGCAGCGGCATCGGCCGGTCGTACCCGACGGGTTGCAGCAGCGTCAGTGCGCGGGCGGCGTCCTCCCCCGTATAGAGCGGCAGTGCGATCGCGTGTTTCGAGTATCCGTGGCGGTTCGCCTGCTCTGCGTCTTCTTCCTGGATGTGTGCGGAATCCGGCAACACCAGGCTGCACAGGTCCTTCGTACCGGCCGTGCAGAAGACACGTCCTCGGAAGCCTTGCTGGACGATACGCGGCAGGTAGCCGCAATGATCGAGATGCGCGTGCGTGAGCACGATCGCATCGATCTCGGACGCCTTCACCGGGAGGTCCTGCCAGTTGCGGTCCCGCAGTTCCTTCAGCCCCTGGAACAATCCGGCGTCGACCAGGATTTTCGCCTTGCCGTTGTCGAGCAGGTGCTTCGAGCCGGTCACTGTCTGTGCGGCGCCGAGGAAGGTGATCGATGTCATGCGAAGAGTCCTACCTGGCCGCCTGTGTGCCAGAAAAGCAGGGTCCGGACGCCGGAGAACTCTCCGCGCCGGCACCGAGCGATGAGTGCTGCCATGGCCTTCGACGTGTAGGTTGGATCGAGGAACAGTGCCTGGTGTCGCGCGAGCATGTCGATCGCATTGGT
This sequence comes from uncultured Acidobacteriota bacterium, assembly GCA_963742265.1. Lineage (GTDB taxonomy): Bacteria > Acidobacteriota > Vicinamibacteria > Vicinamibacterales > 2-12-FULL-66-21 > JACDCA01. The sequence continues at coordinate 457,584 of CAVULC010000003.1, read as the reverse complement.
GGACGCGTCGGTCGGAACCCCATAGCCGCCGCCGACCTGCGAGTCGTCGACGAGCACCTCGGACCCTGCGAAGCTTCCGGTTTCGAGATCGAGCAGCGGCTCGAGCCCCTCGAGGATGGCGCGGATGTCACGCTCCAGGGTCGCGGCCCGTTCGTCGGCGCTCACGCCGATGACACGGGTCTGGACGCCCGCGATCGCGCACCCGGCAATGAGCCCCGCCTGTGTGCCCCCGGAGGACGTCGAGTGAATGATGACGTCCGGGGGTTCAATCTGCTGCAGCAACTCGAACACTGCCTGCACGAATCCGGCCGCTCCCAAAGGGGTTGAGGCGCCGATCGGAATGACGTAAGGCGTCCGTCCACGCAGCCGGGTCTCTTCTGCGGCGGCGGCCATTCCCGCGGCGCGAAGCGATCGGTCCGCCACGTAGCGGATGTCTGCGCCGAGGAGACGATCGAGCAGTGCATTGGCTGTCGGGTGCTTCGGCGCCACCCCGTTGGCCACGAGAATGCTCTTCATGCCCAGCCTGGCCGCCGCGGCCGCGGTCACCCGCGCATGATTCGACTGAACGCCGCCACTCGTGATCAACGTGTCGGCGCCGCACTTCAGGGCATCGGCGGCGACGAGCTGCATCTTGCGAACCTTGTTGCCGCCAAACGCAAAGCCGATCGCATCGTCGCGCTTGACCAGCAGGCGCGGAACGGTATGGCCGCCGGTTGCAAGCACATCGCGAAGGTTCACTAACTCTTCGACCGGCGTGGGGAAGCTGGCGAGCGGGATCATCGGCAGCGATGCAGGCAACCCGTGCATGAGCGGTTCAGTATACTGGCCTGACCCGGCGCATCTGCCGGACGCTGACCAAACGATCTTGTCGACGCTGCTCGAATCCCTCCGCTCACAAGGACATGTCGTCGCCGCCGAACTCCGCCCGCCCCGCGCGGAGCTGGAGGCGGCCGCGAGCATGGACGCGTGGATCGATACGTACCACGCCGTCCGCAGCCTGACGCGCGGAGGCACTTATGTATTCCTGACCGACAGTGCGGTCGGCTTGAAAGAGGAAGACAACCTCCGCCATCTCGTCACCAATGTCGGCCCGGCGGTGGCCCAGTCCGGCGTCGTTCCCTTTCTCACCACCAAGCATCCGCTCGACTACTGCCTGTCATACGCCGACCGGGCGCACGCTCATGGGTTCGATGCGCTGGTGGTGCTTGGCGGCGACAAGAGCGTTGGTCCGCCGCGGTGCGTTGAACACGCCTGGCAGCTGCGCGAGGAGATCCGCCGCCGCGTGCCTGACCTCGCGCTGGGAGGGTGGGCCAATCCGCATGGCGACCCGGTCACGCAAGTCGCGCACCTGCTCAACGAACATGCGAACGCGGAGTTCTACCTGACCCAGATCGTCTCGCATCACAGTGCCGACTCGGTCGCGCGTTTTCTCCAGGAGGGGGAACGCCGGCGTCTCGCCATCCCCGGACTGTTCGGCGTGTTCTATTACCGCTCCGCCAACGCGAGGACGCTGGAGACATTGAGCGGCTTCCTGCCGGTGCCGGTGGAGGCGCTCACGAACGAGTTCGCCGCCGGGGCGACGGCCCTGGACGTGTGTGCCCGCTCGCTGCGAACGCTGGCCGATGCCGGCGTCCGGCATTTCTACATCAGCAATCTCCCGCTGGGCCGCGCGGCCCTCACGCTGCGGCAGGTACTCGACCGCGCCGGTCTGACGACAACCGCTCTGAAAGCTGGCAATTGATATGGGGACTTTCCTCGACAGCGTGCCTTTCTCCGGCATCATCCGCATCCGCGACATGATGTACGCGGTCAAGGACCCGTTTCGTCTCGACCAGGGGGACGTCAGCTTCGATGCGCCAGACACCGTCAAGGCGGCGATGCACCGCGCGATCGATGAAAACAGAAGTCATTACCTGCAGACGACAGGCGTCCCGCGGCTGCTCGATCTGCTGGCGGAGAAGCTGCGAACGGTGAACCGGATTCCGGTTGGGGCCCCGGACGAAGTGATGGTCACGACCGGCGGGATCCACGGGCTCTTCGTGATCTGCCAGGCACTGCTCGAACCGGGTGATGAAGTGATCGTGCCGGATCCCGAGTGGCCGCCGGCCGTCGGCAACATCCTCGCGGCGCATGGCGTGCCGGTCCCGTGTGCGCTGCACGAACACCTTGGCTGGCGCTACGACCTCGACGAGCTCGCATCGAAGATCGGGCCGAGGACGCGCGCCATCTACGTCAATTCGCCGAACAATCCGACCGGCGGCGTGCTCACGCGATCGGATCTCGAACAGATCGTCAGGCTGTGCGAAGACCGGAAGCTCTGGCTCATCTCTGACGAGGCCTACGAGGATGTCGTGTTCGAGGGAGAACACGTCAGCCCGGCATCGCTTCCCGGTGCCTACGAGCGGGTCGTCTCGCTCTTCACGTTCAGCAAAACCTACGCGATGACCGGCCTGCGTCTCGGCTACGTCGTCGCGCGCGATCCAGTCGTGAGGGATCGCATGAAGAAGGCGCTCTTCTACACGGCCAGCAACGTCGCCTCCGTCGTTCAATTCGGCGGCATCGGCGCGCTCGAAGGATCCCAGGAGTGCGTGCGGACGTTCCGCGAGGAGCTGAGAGCAAGAAGGGAACTGTTCTACGAGGGCATCAGGGACGCTGCCGCCGGCGTGCTCAGCGGAGAGCCGCCCGCGGGCGCGTTCTACGCGTTTCTGAGGATCGACCCGTCCTGGCGGCCACCCTCCGACATCACGAACCCGTCGCTTTCATGGGCAATGACGGAGTACCTGATCTCGAAAGGCCGAATCGGCTGCGTACCGGGCGTGGACTTCGGCGCCAATGGCGAGAATCACGTCCGGTTCTGCTTTGCGCGGGATCGCCAGGAGTTGACCGGCGCCCTCGAGTCGATGCGAACGCTGTTCGCGAACGGGTGAACCGGAGAACCTCCGCGAGGCAGCCCTAAAGGGCTGCACTACGAATCTTCGCCAAGGCAGCCCTGAAGGGCTGCACTACGACTGTCTCACGCCGGTTCCTCCCCGCAGGCCTGCAGAATTTCGACGAGGATGTCCGGATTGGTGATGTGGCCGAGGATGAACGTGCGCGGACCGGGCGATCGCTTCACGAGCGTCGGTGTGAAGGCGACGGAGTCGGCGGCGCCGGCATGCGGATCACGTGAGAGATCGTGGATCGTCAACCGCACGCGGTCGGACTCGAATCGCGAGAGCACGTTCCGGATGTTCGTGATCGCGGCCGCGCACTTCGGTGATGAGGTGCTCACATACAGCACGAGTTCGACCGGATCGGGGCAATCGCCGCCGCTGTTGTCATCCCCCGGACGATTCGACGGAATCACCGATCTCGACACCATGCGCGAAGGGCCGACGCCGCTCAGGCGATGGGTCACTCGCGTCACGAGGTGGTCGAGATCGAAGGGCTTCGCGATCACTTCATAGCCGTCGAGATCGGGCGGATTGGGGTGCGCCGTCACGACCATCGCGGCGGTCGCATCCAGCAGCCCTTCGGCGCGCGCCTGGTCGAGCAACCATCCCCCCGTGCGATGAGGAAGCGCGTAGTCAGTGAGCACGAGATCGAATGGCTGCTCGCGAAGCTGCTCCAGGGCGGCCTCGGCGCTGCTGCACACCGTCGGCTCGTAGCCGGCCAACCGCAGCAGCGTCGCTACCAGCTCCCGAATGTCCGGGTCGTCCTCGACGAACAGGATGCTCGCGCCCGAAAACACGTCCTTCATCTCCGCTTTCAACCACCCGGGCATTGACGTGTCGGGCCCATCGGTCCACGATCTATCAGCCATCGATCTTGTGCCGGCCATGCCGACCCTCCGCCGACGGTTCAAAGCAATCCGGTTGCCGCCAGGAAAGCCTCGCTAAGTTATTGATTTTAAATAGCTTGATGCGACAGGCTGCATTCGGTGGGTAATCGGCGTTATTCGCTAGTGTCGTGGAGATCGCCTGTGTAACTCCATCTCCCTGGCCTCGTCGGGCGAAAACTTCTGAACTCGCAGGCCCCCCGGGTCGATCATCAGGCGATACGGATGCTGCTCGTGACCGGAGCCGCGCATCTTGATCACCCGCATCGTGCGATCGAGCTCGTATCCGCTGGCGTCGTAATTCATCGCGAGGATGGCATCGGCAATCGTGGAGAGAAATGGCGCGGTGTGCCCCGCCTCCTCCGAGGCGGCAATAGTCTGCGTGATCAGCGCGCTGCGCCCGTGTTCGCGCAGCACCGAGGCGACGCCGATCATGAACTGGCGAAAGCCCTTCTCCGATGACGCATGCTCGATGGAAGAGATGCTGTCGATGACAATCAGGGACGGCTTCAGTTCTTCGAGGCCAACACGAAGATCCACGAGCAGATCTTCCAGGCTGGTCGCTTCGGGATAACGGCAGATCACTTTCAGGTGGCCGCTGCGGATGAACGGCTCCATGTCCATGCCGATCTCGCGGTAGTTACGCAGCAGGATCGACAGCGTCTCTTCGAAGCCGTAATACACGACCTGCTCGCCCCGCGCCGCGCCGGCCCGCGCATACAGACCGGCCAGCATCGTCTTGCCGCTGCCGGTCTGGCCGCGGACGATGATGATCGAGTTGCGCAGCCAGCCGCCTCGGGTCATCGTGTCGAGCCCTTCGACACCGCTCGGATAGCGCTCGACCACGGCTTCCGGGGGCGGTTCCTTTGCGTCGAGCGGAAACACCGTCAGGCCTCGCATTGTCACCGTGCAGGGGTACTCGCCCTTGTAGTGAGCGCTGCGCCTGTACTTATTGACCTCGATCGACCGGCGGCGCCGTCCGCCGTCGATGATGTTGCGCAGGATGATCGTCATGTCGCAGACGTAATCCTCGACACCGAGCGTGGTGAGCGGACCGTAATCGTCCGGCGCCTCGGCAATGATCACGGCCGTCAGCCCGTACGAGCGCAGCGCGTAAACCAGCTGGAAGAACTGGCTGCGCAGCACTTCCTGTGGCGGGCGCGGACTGAAAAGCGCAGATGCCGAATCCAGGATGATCGCCTTTGCGCCGGTCTGTTTGACGATCGCCTCGAGGCGATGCATCAGGCCGAAGAGGTCGTAGTCGCCGGAGACGACCGTCGGCCCGTCCATCGGCCGGGTGATGTCGGTGAACATCAGCAGGCCGTCGTTCACGAGTGCGGAGATGTCGAGGCCGAGGGTATCGCCGTTGCTCGCCAGATCCTCCGGCGACTCTTCGACGGCAACGAAGATGGTCTTCGTGCCCGTGCGCGCGAGGTTGGCAGCGATCTGCAGGCTGACGATCGTCTTCCCCGTGCCGCTCTTGCCGACGACCAGCGTGGCGCGCCCTTCGGGGAGCCCGCCGTGCGTCAGCACGTCGAGGCCCGGAACCCCTGTTTCAAGCTTCGTCAAAGCACTCATTCAGCTCGCACTCACTCCGCATCCACCCAGCAGATCCTCGACGATCTGGGGATCGCGCAAATTTCCCAGCACCCATATCTTGGGTCCTGGGGACTTCTTCACCAGCGTCGGCGTGAAAGCAATGCGATCCTCCTCGCCGGCCAAGGGGTCCCTCACCAGGTCGCAGATCGTGACGTGGATCTCGTTGCTGTCGAACCGCTCGAGCAGTCTTTCCAGGTTCCGGCGCGCCAGCAGCGACGATGGGGACGCGGAACTGACATAGAGCACGAGCTCCACTTTGTAGAGCGGCATGCCATCCATATTCCTCCGCCGGCGACGCACGGTGCTGAGACTCCGGGGCATCCTCGAGCACACGTCGCACCTGTTCGAGAAAGTAGTCGAGGTCCAGTGGTTTCCCGATCACCTCGACGTCCGCGAGCTCGCGCACGTTGGGGTGAGCGGTCACGATCAACGCGACCGAATCCTCCATCAAGCCGCGCTTCTTCGCTTCGCCGAGCATCCAGGTGCCGGTGCCACCCGGCATCGCATAGTCGCTGAGGACCAGCTGATAATGGCGGTCGGTCAGACGCAGCAGACCTTCGTTCGCGTCGCAGGCTTCGTCGACCGCGTGCCCTTCCATTTGCAGCGCGGTCACCAGCATCCGGCGTACGTCTTCCTGGTCCTCGACGACCAGGATGCGCGAGGAACGGAGCAGTCTAGCGGACGTGGCGCCCTCCATCGACGCGGATCGTCTCGCCGGTCACGAAATCCGACTGGATCAAGAATGCGACAGCCTTCGCAATTTCCTGCACACCACCCCACCGCCCCAGGGGCGTCGCCTCTTCCACTTTCGCAGCTTCCTCGGCAGACATGTCTTCAGGAGCAACGATCGGGCCGGGCGCGATGGCGTTCACGAGGATTCCGTCGGTGGCCAGCTCGAGTGCAAGCGCCTCAGTCAACCCGATGACGCCACGCTTCGCGACGAAGTACGAGATGAAGCCCGGGTAGCGGGGCCGCCCGCTCGCCGCCACCCAGTCGGTGAAGTTCAGGATGCGGCCGCCGCCGGCGCGGCGCATGTGCGGAACGGCCGCATGCGAGCAGAGAAAGCTCGCCCGCAGATCGACATTGAGCGTGGCGTCCCAGGCCGCCGCGTCGGTCTGCTCGAGCGGCATTGGACGGTAGACGGAAGCCATGTTGATGAGCACGTCGAGACGGCCGAGTTGTCTCGCCGTGTCCTCAATCACCCGCGGGCATTCGTCGGCCGAGGACAGGTCAGCCTTCAGCGTGATCGCGCGCCGGCCTTTCGTCCGTATTCGCTCGGCTGTACGCTCGGCTTCGGTGGCAGAGCGGTTATAGACGAGAGCGACGTCCATTCCACGCGAGGCCAGGTCCTCGGCGACGCCGGCGCCGATGCGCTTTCCTCCGGTGATGAGAACTGTGAGGCCGTCGACGTTCATCGGGTGCGTTAGATCTTGCCGTGCCTGACGCGAGCGCGGCCGGCGGCGTCGGCGGCGGCCGAGACGGCGCGGTGACGATCGAACGAAAACGCGCCAGGGCCGGTGAGCACGAGGCTCACGAGGGCGGCGATCAGCGCGACGTTGTATTCGTATCCGGCCGGAAGGAAGAAGCCATGGGCGCCGTGCACCTTCCAGATCGCGACCAGCATCTGGAACGTGAGGGCGAGCGCGGCAAACAACGTCAACGCTCCGGCGACGAGGAGCAGTCCGCCGCCGAATTCCACCAGTCCGGCAACCACGGCCAGCGGGTAGGACGGCTCAAGGCCGAGCTTGGCGAAGCCGCCGGCAGTCGCATCGAGCCCGCCACCGCCCCAGACGCCGAAAAGTTTCTGCGCACCGTGCGCGATGAAGATGGCGCCGACGGCGACACGCAGGACCGCGGGACCGAAAGAGGAGAGCGACGAAGTGCCGGCGCCGTAATCGTGGAGCATCCGAAACTGGGATATTGTGTCACCGATTTCAGAGGAAAGGATCGCCCAATGCTGACGCGACGCGGATTCCTGCAGACCACCGGGACAGCAAGCGTTGCCGCGCTCGCGGCGTTCAGAGACGACGGGTTCGCGCGCGTCGAGGCGGCGGCGCGAATGGTCGAAGGACGCGGCGTCGCGGATGTCGCCGCCGATGAAAACTACTGGCGCGAGATCCAGCAGGCGTTCACCCTCGACCGCACGATCATCAATTTGAACAACGGCGGCTGCTCGCCGAGCCCGCGCGTCGTTCACGAAGCATTGAAGCGATACCTCGACATCTCGAACCAGGCACCGGTCTACCACATGTGGCAGGTGCTCGAGCCCAACGTTGAGAGCGTGCGGCGCCGCCTGGCCGCGGCTTTCGGCTGCGACACGGAGGAGATGGCGATCACCCGGAACGCGAGCGAAGCGCTGCAGATTGCGCAGCTCGGGATCGACCTGAAGCCTGGCGACGAAGTCATCACCACCAACCAGGACTACGGACGGATGCTGGATACGTGGGAGCAGCGGGTCAAACGGGATGGCATCAAGCTCACCAAGGTGTCGTTTCCCGTGCCGCCGAAGTCGACCGACATCCTGTCGGAGCGCCTGCTCTCCGCGATCACGCCGGCAACGAAAATTCTGCACTTCTGCCACATCACCAATCTCACCGGGCAGATCTTCCCGGTGAAGCGCGTCACCGACGAAGCCCGCAAGCGCGGCATCAAGACGATCGTCGATGGCGCCCACGCCTTTGCGCATTTCCCCTACACGGTCGCCGACCTCGGTTGTGATTACTACGGCACCAGCCTGCACAAATGGCTGCTCGCGCCGATGGGCACCGGTTTTCTCTACGTGCGCAAGGAGAACATCGCCTCGCTGTGGCCGCTGACGCCCGCGGCTGCCAGCCGCGCCGGCAACATCCGGAAGTTCGAGGAGATCGGCACGCACCCGGCGGCAAACCACAATGCGATTGCCGAGGCGCTCACGTTTCATGAAGGCATCGGCGTCGAGCGCAAGGCCGCGCGGCTCCGTTACTTGAGAGACCGCTGGGCGACGCGGCTGCTGAAGAATCCGAAGATCCGCATACACACGAACCTCACGGATCCGGCACAGTCGTGCGCCATCTGTAACGTGCAGATCGTCGGGGTACCGACGCCAAAGGTGGTGGGAAAGCTGTGGGAGCGATGGCGAATCATCGCGACGCCGATCGTCCACGAGGAATACGAAGGTGTGCGGGTCACGCCGAACGTCTATACGACGCTCGAGGAGATCGACACCTTCGCATCCGCCATGGAGGAGATCGCGACCAAAGGTATTACTGACTAGCGCCGGTCTTCATCGGCTTGCCGTCCGCATCGTAGAGATCGATCGTACCGTGTTTCTTGAGCAGGTCGGCGATCTGCGGCGCATCACCGACGGCGATGATCTGCAGCCGGCTGGCATCCCAGTACTTCTTCGCCGCCGCCTGCGCCTGCTGCGGCGTCACGGCACTGATCCGTGCCGCGTAGTTGTCCCAGTGGTCGGCCGGGAACCCATACGTCCAGCTCTGGACGTAGTAGTTCAGCACCGCGTTGGTGTTCTCGAGTGAAAGCGCGAAGGAGGCCACCAGCGCGCGCTTGCTGTCTTCGAATTCGCTCGCCGGCACCGCCGTGTCGCGCATCTCGGCAATCTCCGCGAGCAGGTCGTCGAGCGCGGGCCCGGTGACCGCCGTGCGGACGGATGTCGAGGCCGTCCAGTCACCGCGATACTTCGGGGCGGTGATCCCGCTGCCGATCCCGTAGGTATACCCCTTCTCTTCGCGGAGATGCCGGAACAGCCTGCCCATCACGCCGCCAATCACGCGGTTCGCAACAGTGAGCGCTTCGTAGTCGGGATCGGTGCGGGTCATCCCCGGAGCGCCGATCATGATCAGTGTCTGCACTGAATTCGGCCGGCCGATCAGGGTGACCTTCGGTGCCGGAGGTGCGGGCGGATCGGTGACCGCCGGCTTCGGCGTGCCGGCCTTCTGCCACGCTGCCAGCTTCGCTTCGACCTTCTGGCGAGCTTCCGCCAGCGAAATATCCCCCGCGAACGCGATCAGCGCGTGATCGGGTACGTAGTGCGTGCGATGGAACTGCGCCATCGCTTCGGCCGTGATCGCATCGAGCGACTCGGCTGTCGTGGTGATTCGTCCCGCCGGATGATCGCCATACATGATCTTCGAGTACTTCTCGCTTGCCAGGAAGTTCGGTGACGCCCGCTGCTGCTGCAGCCCCGTCTTTGCCCGCGCCTTGGCGCGGTTCCATTCGTCGGCGGGGAAGGTCGGATTGAGCAGGACGTCGGTCCCTATGTCGAACACCTTGTCGAAGTTCTCGGTCAGGGCGCCGCCGGAGATCGTGGCATTCTGAGTGGAGAGGCCCGAAGATGCCGACACATTGGCGGCCATGGTCTCGAGTTCCTGCGCCATCTGCAGGGTGTTGCGCGACTTGGTGCCTTCGCGCATCATCTGCGCCGTGTACTGCGCCAGCCCGATCTGGTTGACCGGATCGTAGTAACCGCCGGCGCCCGGGATGATGATCTGAAAGTTGATCTGCGGGAGTCGGCGGTCCTCCAGCACCATCAGGTGCAACCCGTTCGGCAGATCCGCTTCCTGCGGGCGCGGCAACTTGACCTTCAGTACCTCTTTCGAGACTGGTGCTTTGCCCTTCAGCACCATGACTTCTTTCGGACGCGGTTGAGGCGAAGTGGCGGGCGCCTGTCCGGAGGTCATTGCAGCGGCCGCTGCGACACCCGCAATGGTTGCCAGGATTCGCTTGAACATTACAGGCCTCCCTTCGGCGCGGCCGCCGGCTTCGGGATCGTGTGCACCACGGTGCGCCCGGTCTTCACCAGATACTGACTCGCGACGCGCTGCACGTCCGCCGCAGTCACCCTGGCAATCGCTTCGGCGCGCGTGTTGATGCGCCCCGGATCGTTGTAGAACATCGCGTACTGTGACAGCAACGTCGCGCGGCTCAGCGAGCTGCTCAAGCTCGAGATGAAGCTGCTTCGCGCGGAGTTGCGTGCCTTGTCCATTTCCCAGTCGGCGATCGGCCCGGCCTTCACCTTCTCGATCTCTTCTTCTATCGCGCTCTCGAGTTCCGGGAGTGTCTTCCCCGGCAGCGGCGTGCCGCCGAAGGAGAACAGGCCTGGACCACGCGAGTTCGCTGGCGCGCCGGCAAACACCCCGGTAGACAGCTGCTTCTGGCGGACGATGCTCTCGTAGAGACGTCCGCTGCGTCCGCCCGACAATATCGTGGCGAGAACCGACAGGGCATCCGCGTCGGGGTGATTGCCGGGGGGAACCTTGTAGGCCATGTCGAGCCGCGGCAGCCGCGCCAACGCGTCGTCGATGGTCACGCGCCGCTCTTCTGTTTGTGGCGGCTCGGTCATGTCAACGACTGGAGGCGCCGGCTGCACCGGAATGGCACCAAAATACTTGTTCAATTTGGCGATCGCGGTCTTGGTGTCGAGATCTCCGACCAACCCGATCACCGCGTTGTTCGGCGCGTAATACATCTTGAAGAACGAGGCGACGTCATCGACCGTGGCCGCGTCCAGATCGCGCATCGATCCAATCACGGAGTGCTCGTAGGCAAAGTTGTCGTAGGCGAGCTCGTTGAGCGTCTCGTTGGTCTTGCCGTACGGCTGGTTATCGACGCCGAGCCGCCGCTCTTCCTGAACGGCGTTGCGCTGGTTATCGAGCGCCTCCTTGCTGATGACCAGCGACTTCATCCGGTCGGCTTCGAGGAAGAGTGCCATGTCGAGTTGATTGGACGGCAGCACTTCGTAATAGAGCGTTCTGTCCTTGCTGGTCGTGCCGTTCATGTCGCCGCCGTACATGAACATCAGGTAGGGATGTTCGCCAGGCCCGACGTTCTCGGATCCCTTGAACATCATGTGTTCGAACAGATGCGCGAAACCCGTGCGCCCCTTCCGCTCGTCGCGCGAGCCGACGTTGTAATTGACCACGATCGAAAACACCGGCGCGGAGTGATCTTCGGAAATGATCACGCGCAGTCCGTTCTTGAGTTTCGTATCGGTGAACTGGATCTTGCTAACCGGCGCGGCCCTGAGGGTGACCGCCGCAGCGAAGCCGACGGCCAGGACGCCAACGGCGGCCAAACGGCCAGTGCTCATACGCATGCTGCCTCCTATGGCGGAGCATAACTCAACGGGCCATCGGTCAATCGGTCATCGGATCATCTTTTCATCGGCTCATCGATTCATCCGACATCGATTTATCGATCATCCGATATCGATTCACCCGATCATCCGATGTCGATGGATCGATCATCGGACATCGTTCATCGGACATCGTTCATTGGCACATTGGTGCATCGGCACATCAGCCGCAGGTGGCAGGATTTGCCGGGACGACCGCTGTGACGGACGGCAGAATCTGCAGTGATCGGTCACCCCACCGACCAAAACCTTCGACTTTGCCGCCGCTTTCGCGTAGGTCGCCGCTGTGCAGGTCTCGCAGCGATGTCTCCGAAAGAACTGAAGGATCGAACGGCGCTGTTCGCTCGACGTGTAGTCGAGTTCTGTACGCCACTCTTCGATCGTGCCGCGACCAAGAGCATCGCCGACCAGTTGCTGCGTTCCGGAACAGCGGTGAATGCGAACTACGGCAGCGCACAGTGCGGGCGGAGTCCGGGCGAATTTGTCGCCAGGCTTGGACTCGCGGTGGACGATGTGAACGAAGCGAAAGGTTGGCTCGAGCTGCTTCGCGACACAGGTGTCGCCGGCGACTCGGAGGAGTTGCAATGGCTCGTTATCGAGTCGCTCGAACTCACCAAGATCCTGGTCAGTTCGTACGGAACCGCAAAGCGGAACGAGGAGCGCAGGAAACAGCATCGAACGCGCAAAGCGGAAGCGTGGCCGAGACGACCGGTGAGTCGAGGTCCGATCAGCCGACGGCCGATGACGTGATGAGCCGATGAGCCGATGGCCGATAGTAGATGAAAGATGAGGCGATCGCCGATCACCCGATGATCGGGTTATCGAACCGATCATCGATTAATCGATCATCGATGATCCGATGAACGATCCCGATGAGAGACGCAGGGATGGAGCGATGTCGATGTGAGATGACCGGTGAGAGATGATCCGATGAGCCGACCGGGGACGAAACGCTTGAGCACCCTGCGAAAGTGCCGACGATTACCGTGGATACCCGCGCCGGACCATCCCGGCGCAAGCACCCTGCGCTCCGTCCCCGGTCCACCCACCCAGGGGTGTTACGCCAGAACCTTGATCACCACGCGGCGGTTCTGCGCGCGCCCTGCCTTCGTCTTGTTCGGCGCGACCGGCTTCTCTTCGCCGTAGCTGATCACGTTGATCTTGTGGAGCGGCACCTGATGCTGCTCGTAGAGATAGCGCTTCACGTTCTCGGCGCGCTCGAGACCGAGCTTGTAGTTGAAGTTCTTGTCACCGGCGTTGTCGGTGTGACCTTCGATCTCGATGAAGCCGCCGTTCGGGTTGGCCTTCAACTGCTGAACGAGCGCGTCGATCTCTCCCTTCGCCTCATCCGGCATGATCGCCTTGCCGAACTTGAAGTTGCCCTTGTCTTCGCTCAGGACCACTTCATAAACGAGACGCTTGGACGCCTTGTCGACGGCCTCGACGCGCTCGGAGGCCTTGCCGGCGGCTCCGTACGCCTCATCGGCCCGACCCTGTGCCGCGGTCGCTGCCTGGTTGGCGGCGACGGCCTTCTGGTCGACTTCGCCGATACGGCCTTCGTTGGTGCGGGTGCGCTCCTGGTTCTCTTCAACCGACTTGGACAGGGTGTCGACCTTGTCGTTCACCTGGGTGACTTCGCCACGGACGAACTTCTTGGTTGCGCACGCGGTGCTGCCGCCAAGCGCAAGGGCAACGATCGGAACGGCGATAAAAAACTTCTTCATCTTCTCCTCCATGTGAGCGTGAGTGTTGTGCTTCATTGCGTTGGCCGCCCGCTTGCGCCGGCGGAATACCCGGTCCTTGCGCGAACCGTCCACTTGGGATCACGGCCGCGCACCTCCAGCGAACGCCACCCCGACCTCGGCGATGCCTCGAAGGCAAGCACGTATTGGTGGCGCAACTCGTCGACGATCTGCCGTGCCGCGAGACTCGCGTGCGCCGGAGCACTCGCCGTGAACATCTCCCCGCCGGTACTGCGCGCGAGCTGCGTCAGCCCGGGCGCATCGAATGGGGGGCGCTCATCTACATTCGGATCGTCGATCGGCGCCATCACCGCGATGACATAGACGGGGATGTCGATCGCGCTCGCTGCGGCCGCGACCTCCTCCATCGTCGAACGGCTCTTGGTATCGATGCCATCCGTGATCACGACCAGCGCCGATCGATGAGCGAGCCGGCCGCCACCACGGGCGTGTTCGGCCACGACCTCCGCCGCTTCGGCGATCGCGTCGTTCATCGAGGTCTGCCCGTAAGGGACGTTCACGTTTTCGAGCGAAGCGTCGAGCGAGGCGATGTCAGAGGTGAAGTCGCGCACGCGATCCAGCTTGGTATCGAACGAAAAGATCGCCGCTTCATCGTTCGGCCGCAGCGAGCTGAAGATGTGCCGGGCCGCCGCCCGGGCATCGACCGCCTTGCGGCCCACACGCATGCTGCCGCTGGCGTCCATCAGCAGCCCCAGCTTCACCGGACCGTCCGACTCGGCGCGGAAGTCCAGGATCTTTCGCGACTGGCCGGCTTCCGCCACCGTGAAATCCCCTTGTGACAGGTCCCGGACGAACCGCCCTTTGCGATCCCGGACCACGGCGCTTACAGAAACGATATCGACTGACGACTTGAACTTGGGCGTCGGCGCCTGCTGCCCGGTATAGGCAGAGACCGGCATCACCATCGCGGCGGTGAGGATGACGAAGGCGAGAAGCCGCCGTGCCGACATGCCCCGAGCTAGTCCAAGTTCCCTGCCACCGATACTAAGCTGTTGATACATATGAGTTTCCAGGTCTTGCGTAACGTGGGTGAGTAGCCGGCGATCCAAACAAACGCGTAAAACTTACGCTGATTGCCCAAAGTGCTGCTGTCGTTTCTACACTGGCTTCTGACTGGTAAGATTCGGTGAGATGACGAGCAGGGCATCCGCCTCAATTCCCGTTGCCAGCCGTGTCCGCGGATTCACCTACGCCATTCGCAATATCGTCGCCGAGGCGCGAAAGGTTGAGGCTGCGGGCAAAAAGGTCAGGTATCTCAATATCGGTGACCCGATCATTTTCGGGTTCAAAACACCGCCGCACATGATCGAAGCGGTCGAACGGGCGATGCGCGACGGGCACAACGGTTACGCCCCGTCCGTGGGGATCCTTGGAGCCCGCGAGGCAGTCGCCAACGAGTGTGCGGGGCGTGGGATGCCGGTCTCTCCGGACCGGGTAGTGATCACGTCGGGGACCTCGGAAGGGATCGAGCTCGCGCTCACCGCGCTCGCCGAAGCCGGCGACGACGTGCTGGTGCCAAGCCCTACTTATCCTCTCTATACGGCGGTCCTCGCGAAGATCGGCGCGAATCCGGTCTTCTACCGAACCGATCACGCCCACGGCTGGCAGCCCGACCTGGAGCACATCCGCTCGCTGATCACGCCGCGCACGCGAGCGCTGGTCGTCATCGACCCGAACAATCCAACCGGGGCTACCTATCCCAGTGAGACGCGACGCGCCCTGCTGGAGATCGCGGACCGGAACAACATCCCGCTGCTCGCCGATGAGGTCTATGCCGATCTCGCGTTCGATGGACCGGTTCCGGCACTGGCCGCGCAAAACCCCGACGCGCCGGTCATCACCTTCTCGTCTCTTTCGAAGGCCTACCTGGCACCCGGCTGGCGATCGGGCTGGATGGCGGTTGGCCGTACCGCGCGTCTCGACGATCTCCTCTCGGGGATCAAGAAGCTCGCCGACGGACGTCTCTGCAGCACCGGACCGATGGAACACGCGATCGTCGCGGCCCTGAACGGGGATCGCTCTCACCAGGCCGCTTTCCGCGACGCGCTGCGCCTGCGCGCCGAGCTGACGCATCAGCGGCTGAACGCGATCGACGGCATTACGTCCGTGATGCCATCCGCCGCGTTTTACGCAATGCCGAAGGTGGCACTTCCTGACGGCGTCACCGACGCGGATTACGTGCTGGCGCTGCTGCGCGCGACCGGTGTGCTTTGCGTCTACGGTTCCGGTTTCGCGGCAGATCCCGCGGACGGCTTCTTCCGAGTCGTGTTCCTCGCTCCACCGGAAGAACTCTCCTCCATCTACGACCTGATCGCTGATTTCACGAAGGACTTCCTCGCGGGCCGGGGCCGTTAGTGGCGAACGATACGTCCGCCAGAAAAGCACTGATCCGCTACGCGATCCTGATGGCGGTGCTGGCCGGCCTCGTTCTATGGTCCGCGTATCAGGTTCGTGCCGTACTGCTGCTGCTCTATGTCAGTGGCCTGCTGGCGATTGGCTTCAGCCCGATCGTTCGCCTGATCGAGCGACAGAAACTGCTTCCGGTAATCGGGCAGCGGTTTCCGCGATGGCTCGCGATCCTGGTCCTGTATCTCGTCATCATCGGCGCGCTGGTTGGCGTCGCGATGCTGGTCTTTCCTCCCCTCGCCGAACAGTCGCAGCAGTTATGGGCGGCGAAGGACGAGATGTTCGAGCGCGCGCAGCAGTTCCTCCGCGAACGTGGTCTCCTGACTCGCCATTTCACGTTCCGTGAGGCGGTTGAAAAGGCGCCGGTCGGCGGCGGCGGCGAAGCGGTGACAACCGTGCTCGGCGCCGTGATGGGTGTGGTCGGCGGGATCTTCGGATTCCTGACGATCCTGATCGTGACCTTCTACATTCTCGTCGAAGCTGACACGCTGCGCGATTCGATGCTCCGGTTATTTCCTCGCGGAGAACGCGCGCGCGTCGCCGCTGCCAGCCGGGAAATTGTCGGCAAGGTGAGCGCATGGCTCGGCGGCCAGCTGATGCTCGCAGCCGTCATCGGCAGCACCTCGGTGGTCGGGCTGTGGCTGATCGGCATTCCGTTCTTCTACGTCCTTGCCCTGATCTCCGCGATCGGCGAGATGATCCCGATCGTCGGACCCATCCTCGCCGCCATTCCCGCAATTGCGGTCGCGTCGACGGTGTCGTTCGAGAAGGTCATCCTGGTGGTCATCTTCTTCGTCGTGCAGCAGCAGTTCGAGAACCACGTGCTCGTACCGAAAGTCATGTCGCGGCAGGTCGGTCTCAACGCGGTTGGGGTCATCGTGGCGCTGCTCATCGGCGGCAAGCTTCTGGGCATTGTCGGCGCCATCCTGGCCGTGCCGACGGCCGCCATCTTCCAGGTGATCTTCAATCAGCTGACCGCAGAGGACTAGCGGGACTGGCACCACGTTTGACGTCTGAGACCCCGAAGGGCTGGATCCTGGCGGAAAGCGCCCGGCCGATACCAACCCTCGGGAGCGGACATGCTGAAGGTTGGCACCCTCAAACCTACCCAGCGGAACGTGTTCGGGGACGTGGCCCTGCTGTTGTTCCTCGTGGCCCAGGCGTCCGACGGTGTCCTGACGTACGTCGGCGTCTCGACCTACGGCGTGGGGATCGAAGGCAACCCGGTCATCGCCTGGCTCATGGGTGCGATGGGCGAAGGGCTGGCGCTGACCACGGCGAAGGTCACCGCGGGCATGTTCGGCATTGCCCTGCACCTCTCATCCGTTCACAAGGTCGTCGCCGTGCTCGCGCTCTTCTACTTCGCGGTCGCGGTGTTCCCCTGGGTCGCTATCCTCTTCCCTGTCTGAACCGCTGCCACCGCCGTTAGACTTAGCGGATGCGCAACGATCCGCTTGCCTATCTGGGCCTCGAGCTCGACGCTCTCAAGCAACAAAACCTCTATCGTCACCTCCGCATCCTCGAGGACGAGCAAAAGGCGAAAACGACGTTCGACCACCGGTCCGTCGTGAACCTGTCGTCGAACAACTATCTCGGACTGACGACGCATCCGCGGCTGCGCCAGCGCGCGCTCGACGCGGTGAAGACGTTTGGCGTGGGCTCGGGGTCCGTTCGAACGATCGCCGGCACGATGGAGATCCACATGGAGCTGGAGCGCCGGCTCGCGGAATTCAAGAAGGTCGAAGCGGTCGTCGTATTCCAGAGCGGCTTCGCCGCCAACGCGGGAACGGTATCCGCGGTCCTCACCAAGGAAGACGTGGTCATCTCCGACGAGTTGAACCACGCGAGCATCATCGATGGCTGCAGGCTGAGCCGCGCGACGATCAAGGTGTTTCCCCACAAGGACGTCGATGCCGCGCGCAAGATCATCAAGGATCTGCCCGCCGGACAGCGCAAGTTACTGATCACCGACGGCGTTTTCAGCATGGACGGCGACCTCGGTCCACTCCCCGGTCTCTGCGCCCTCGCCGAGGAAACCGGCTGCATCATGATGGTCGACGATGCGCATGCGAGCGGGGTGTTCGGGAAGAACGGCCGTGGCACGGTGGATCATTTCGACATGCACGGGCGGGTCGACATCCAGGTAGGGACGCTGTCGAAAGCGATCGGCGCACTCGGCGGCTACGTTGCCGGCAATCGGAACCTGATCGAGTTCCTGTATCACCGTGCGCGCCCGTTCCTGTTCTCGACCTCACATCCTCCCGCAGTTGCGGCCGCGTGCCTCGCCGCGCTGGACGTGCTGATGGAGGAACCCGAAATCATCGACCGTCTGTGGGAGAACACGCGCTTCTTCAAACAGGGACTCGAGCGGCTTGGATTCAACACCGGCCTGAGCGAGAGCCCGATCACGCCGGTGATCGCGGGTGACAGCGAGAAGGCGAACACGCTCTCGGACCGCTTGTTCGAAGAGGGTGTATTCGCGCAGGCGATCGCCTTCCCGACGGTTGCGCGCGACAAGGCCCGCGTCCGCACCATCGTGACCGCGACGCACACGCGCGAGGACCTGCAGTTTGCGCTCGACAGGTTCGAGAAGGTCGGGCGCGAGTTGGGGCTGGTGCGAACGTAGTGCGGCCATTCAGGGCCGCCGATACGTATTTCACATCACGATGAAAAAACGCGCCCAGCAGCGCGCGCGCGAAATCTACGACATGTACGCGCGTGATCTGTCGCAGGAGGATCTGCAGCGACTCTTCACGCACGACACGCGCGACGCATACAGGTTCTTCACGCGGGGCGTGGACCAGGATCAATTCGCGAAGCTGCCCTGGTGGAAGCGAGTGCCGGAGCGGATCCGGCAGATTTTCGTCGCCTTCACGCTCCGCCTTCCGCCGGCGCGCAGGGCGCTCTACATGGCGTCGGTCATCATCGCGCTCCTCGGATTGCTGAAACTGTTCCGGGGCTTCGGATCGGTTGAATTCCCCTTCGGCGTGCCCTTCATCCAGGTCGCGCTCGCGGTGCCGGTGTGGGCGGACGGGACGTTCGCGCTCATCCTCGCCTTTCTGCTGCTGAATTTTCTCGTCCTGCTCGAAGTGGCCGATCGCCTGTCGCTCAAAGGTGAGCTCGAGGTCGCGCGCGAGATCCAGCTGGCGATGCTCCCCAGCGGCACCTACCGGTCGGGAGATATCGAGGTCTGCGGAGTCACGCGTCCGGCAAATACCGTTGGCGGGGATTTCTACGATGTCCTGCCGACCCCGGACGGACGCGTGATCCTCACGCTCGGGGACGTGGCCGGCAAGGGCAGCCCTGCAGCACTGCTGATGGCACTGCTGCTCGCCGTCCTGCGTACGCTCGTTGACGAGGCACTCGAGCCGACGGCACTGATGGCGCGCCTCAATTCGCAGATCTCCCGCCACAGCCCGGCATCCCGATTCATCACGCTCTTCTACGCTGTCTACTCACCGTCGACGGGCCATCTGGTTTACGTGAATGCCGGCCAGAATCCGCCGTTGCTGCGCCGCCGCGACGGGCGATATGAGCGCCTCGCGGCCACAGGGGTTGCACTCGGCATGTTCGAAGGATCCTCGTACCGGGCGGTCGAGACGATCGTCGAGCCGGGCGACGCCGTGATCCTCTACAGCGATGGCATAACCGAGGCGGAGAATCCCGCGGGAGTGCCCTTCGAAGAAACAGGCCTCGAGCAGACGGTCGCAACCAACACGCGCTTCTCCGCCGCGGAGATCGGGACGGCTGTACTCAAAGCTGTCGAGCATCACGCGCAGGACTCCAGGTTCGGCGATGACCTGACGATCCTGGTGCTGAAGCGTCACTCGACGCTGTAAACGCGCGCGGCGCCGAATTCGCCGAGCGGTCGAAGTCGGTCCACGGTTCGCTGTCCCGGGAAGTGTTCTCGAAAGGCCGCGACCTCTCCTTCATCCATCACCACGAATGGTGCGAAGCCTGCAGCGCGCACCGAGGTGACGATTGCGTCGAGTTCCGTCGGAGCCGCGACATCCCAACGAACGGTCGGCTTGTTCGAGTAGTAGCGAACGCTGCCGCTATGCTGCGCTGCCAGGATGATGGCGTTGGAGGGCAGGGCGTCCCGGACGAACGTTCCCGCCGCCTTGTAACGCAGTTCGTGCGCCGCGGTGCCGCGCAGGATCGGAACCGACGACCGCGTGAGCTCGAGACCCATGCACAACGCAAAGCCGCTGACCAGCACGACCCGCGCAGGCCCCGGGAAGAGGCGAATGCCGGCCACTACCACCATGCACGCGAAGAGCAGCATGAACGGGATCGCCGGCAGCAGGAACCGCGTGTAGAACCACTCGTCCGGCTGAAATGCGACGTACGGCAGGTACGCGCACCAGGTGCCAGCGATCGTTGCAGCGACGGCCCGGAACAGTGCGGACGCGCGGGCACGCCACAGTACGAGCGGCGCCGCAACACACACCCAGATGAGGGGAGTGTGACTGGCCGTGATCCATCGTGAATAGAGATGCCAGTTGACAGGGATGTTGGCGCGGGCGAACAGCAGGCTGGTATCTCCGTAGCCCGAGCCGAATGGTGATCCGTAGCGCGCTGCCTGAATGATCAACAGTACGCCAGTGCCGATCATCACCGGTGCGAGGAAGATGATCACGCGCTGCGCGCGAGCCTGGCGTTGCGCCGCAATCAACCCGAGAACGACGGCCGCAAGTGGCGCCAGATTCGGCCTGATCAATACCGCCACGGACGTGAGGCCGCCGGCGAGCAGCGCCGATCGTCTCTCCTTCCCCGCCGCCGAGAGCAGCGCCGCCGCCCAGCACGCCGCGGCAGGCACGTCACTCATCGGCTGGATCACTTGCAACAGGAACGTCGGGCTGAGAGCGAGCAGCAACGCGGCGATCGATCCGGCGAGCGAGTCACCGAGGAGCAAGCCGACACGCCAGGTGACAAATACGAGCAGGACTCCAAAGAGAGGCACGAGCAGGTACGCGGCGCGGTCACCAAGCGGCACAACCACCGCCATCAAGAGCGGGAGTCCTGGCGGATAGGTCGCGGCCATGCGCCCTGGCTGCGGCGTGCCGACATGAGCGAGCGGCGTCAGCGTCCACGGCACATTCGTCCAGCTGAAGGCGGGGTTGCTGGGAATCTCTTCCGACAGACGGCCTTCCGCCAGCTGGTGCGCCTGGCTCAGATAACCATACGAATCCGATCCACCCGCGACAGGCGATCCGAATCGGATACCCGCACACAGCGTCCACGTCAGCGCCGCGAGCACGACGACGCGTGCGGTCGTGGGGGATTCCAGCCGGCTCCACCATGCGAGCAGACCGTCGTGTGTGCGGCGACGGTCGACCCAGAGAAAGAGAATGAAGGTGAATGACGCGACGAGCGCCGGGCGTTCCCAGGCATGCGACCTGATCCGCGTGGATGCGACCTGGAGGTCAAACCCGCCTGTCGACGCGATTGCCACCGCGTAAACCGCGGCGACGAGCGCGACGATGAGAAGCGGCCAGCCCCTTCGCACAGTATCTTCGTCCCTCGTTTCGCGATGCTTGTACCGACGGCGGTCCCGGCCGGTCCGGCCGGCGACCCGCGGGGTCTAATATAAACAGCGTTCATGCTGTTACGGCTGTTCCTGGCGCTCGCAGTCCTGTCCAGTGCGCCGCCGCAGGGTTCTCCTCAGCCAGGCCCGGCGACGACCGTGCTGGTGGCGCGGCTCGAAGAGGCGCTCCGTGCTGCCGACCTCAAAGCCATCGTCACGCTTGCGAACAGCGAGTCTGCGGTGGCCGACTTCGCCGAGATCACCAGTGAAGGCCGTCCCACCCGGGTCGTCGTCAAGGAACGCGACCGGACGCAGACACCGTCCGGCCAGCGGCTGCTTCTCGAAGTGTTCACAGAGTATGGCGGAGAAGCGCGCCTCTCGACCTGGAACATCGAAACCGAACCCGAAACAGCGAACGTGCGCATTACGTCGGCCACCCGGCTGGCCAGTGTCTCGGGGCTGTATCGCCTTTCCCTGACGACCGCCAAGCAATACGACATCCGCAATCTCACGGTCACGGCTCCCGACCTGGCACTCCAAATCGGGAAAGGCACTGCGTTCATCGCGCAAACCCCGGATGGGCCGACGGCGGTCGTTCTGCTCGGCGAGGGCGAGATGCGGTTCACGCCGAAGGATCCAGCCGAACGCACCCAGGTCCGGATTTTCAGCGGCCAGGAAGCGATGAAGACTCCCTTCGACGCGGCGTTCGTCCGGGTGCGCCCGTCCGACTTCGCCAGCCGCTTCCCCGAGGGGTCGCTGGTCGAACGTCCGGCATCCGAAGGAGATCTTCGCCGCGCGCAGGCGGTCTTCGAGGAGTATGTCGGCAAGACGCTGCAGATCGAACTGAGAGATCTCAGCAACGAGCGCTGGTGGATCACGCCGCAAGCCGGCGACCTGATCGCTGAAATTCGAACGAAGCACCTCGGCAGCCTCACCTACACGCGTTCCGGTGGTGACTCCGAAGACATCTCGCTGTTCGAGCGGCGGCGCCGCCGCAATATTTCGGTCTATGCATCGGCGGAGAAGCTCGCGCGTCGCGGCCGGTTCTACAGCGAAGACGACCTGCTGGATTACGACGTCCTTGCCTACGACATCGATGCGGCGATCTCGCCGGAGCGTCTCTCGATGGAAGGAAACGCGCGCCTGAAGATCAAGATCCGGTCGGCGGCGGTGTCCTCGATCAACCTCCGGCTGGCGGACAGCCTGATCGTGAAAGGCGTGTTCTCTCCGAATCTCGGCCGGCTGCTGCACTTGCGCGTCATCGGCCAGAACAGTGTCATCGTCAATCTGCCGACAACCGCGTCGCTCGGCACGGAGTTGTGGCTGAACGATCCTGTACTCGGGCCGCGTGCAACCACAGGAGCTCGACCGCGAAGCGATTTCCCAATCCCAGGAGGCCCAGGATTCTCCGACGTTGCCGGTCGAACCTCGCTACCTTTACAGCCAGCGCGCCTACTGGTATCCGCAGTCGCCAGTCAGCGACTACGCGACCATGCGTTTGAGTGTCACCGCGCCCGCGGCCTTCGACATCGTCGCGAGCGGAGCATCGGTCGGAGCGCCGGTTCCACCGCCCGGCGTTGCCGATGGCCAGGAGCCGCGCCGGATGTTCGTGTTCGAAAGCGACCGGCCGGTGCGGTACCTGGCGTTCGTGGCCACCAGGCTGCGGCAGGTCGAGACGCGCCAGGTGGACGGCGTGTCACTGATCATGGAGGCGAACGCGCGACAGACCGGGCGCGCCAGGAGCATGGTCGGCCGCGCCGAAGACATCTTCAGCTTCTACCGCTCTCTGGTCGGCACCGCCCCTTACCCGTCATTCAGCATCGTCGTCACCGAACGCGAAACCCCGGGCGGACACAGTCCCGCCTACTTCGCGGTGGTCGACCAGGTGCTGCACACGGCGGGGAATGACGTGGCGTAACGATCCGGTGAGCTTCGAGACGTATCCGTCCTTCATCCTCGCCCACGAAGTGGCGCACCAGTGGTGGGGGCAGGCGGTCGGCTGGAAGAACTACCACGAGCAATGGATCAGTGAGGGATTCGCCCAGTACTTCGCCGCGCTGTACGCGGAGAAGAAACTGGGGCCGTCGGTCTTCGGGAACGTTGTCAAGCAAATGCGGCGCACCGCGCTCGAGAATTCGGCACAGGGTCCCGTGTATCTTGGCTATCGCCTCGGCCACATCAAGGCGGACTCGCGCGTGTTCCGCTCGATCATCTACAACAAGGCGGCGATGGTGCTCCACATGTTGCGGCTGTTCGTCGGAGACGAGGCGTTTTTCAGCGGCATCAGCGAGTTCTATGGCGCCTGGCAGTACCGCAAGGCCGGGACGGGGGATTTCATCGCCGTGATGGAAAAGGCGAGCGGGCGGCCCCTGGAGCGATTTTTTGAAACGTGGATCTTCGGTGAGAGCATCCCGCGCGTGAAATTCAGCTATACCGTCGAAGGGAACGACGCCGTCGTCCGCTTCGAACAGCTCGGCGAACCTGCCGAATTCCCGGTCGAGGTGACATCTGACTGATACCTCCGGAGCCCGACACGGATGTCGTCGTCAATGTGACCGAAAAAGTCGTGCGAGAAGAGGGTTCCGTTACGTGGTCAGCTGCGCTCCGCCGTTGCCAACGCCGACAACCAGTCGCTCGTCGAAGTGGTCCGCTAGCCCTCCCCGCAGCGGCGACCTGCCGCGAACCTCATATAGAATTAATGGGTTATGGAAACGGTCTCGCTGACTATAGATGGACGTCCCGTTACCGCGGAGAAGGGTAAGACGGTCCTCCAGGCCGCAATCGACAGCGGCATCAAGATTCCCTATTACTGTTACCACCCGGGCCTCGGGATCGACGGTTCCTGCCGCGTCTGCATCGTCAAGATCGACAAGATGCCGAAGCTCCAGACGTCCTGCTCCAGCCCGGTCGCCGAAGGCATGGTCGTCTATACGCAGACGCCTGATGTCGTCGAAGCGCGGGCCAGCGTGTTCGAGTTCCTGCTGATCAACCATCCGCTCGACTGCCCCGTGTGCGACAAGGGTGGCGAGTGCCCGCTCCAGGATTTCTCTTACAGCTTCGGGCCCAACGAGAGCCGCATGGACTTTCCGCGGCGCGTGTTCGACGGCGAGGGTGTGCGCGCCGATGTCGACTTCGGCCCCACGCTGATGCTGAACCGCAACCGCTGCATCCTGTGCACGCGGTGCGTGCGGTTCATGAAAGAAATCGATACCGACGCACAGATCAACATCACCGATCGCGGCTACGGCAGCGAGATCGCGACGTTCCAGGAGCAAGGGGTGCATTCCCTGCTGTCGGGCAACCTGATGGACGTCTGCCCGGTTGGCGCGATCACGACGAAAGACTACAGGTTCAAGTCACGGCCGTGGGACAACCCCGAAGCGGTGGACACGATCTGCACGCTCTGCGAAAAAGGCTGCAACACGACGGCATGGATCAAGGCCAAGCCGGAGTGGGCAAAAGGCGCGCAGTTGATCCGGACCACACCGCGTTTCAATCCCGAGGTGAACGACTACTGGATGTGCGACATCGGCCGCTTCGACTACCGCTGGATCGAAGGAGATCAGCGCCTGCAGAAGCCGCTGCTGCGCACCGAATCGGGTTCGCAGGAGCCGACCGACTGGACCAATGCGCTGACGAAGCTGGCCGATCGCATCACCGCGGCGGGCGGCGGTGCCGCGCTGAAGTTCCTGATTTCCGCACACGCGTCGCTCGAAGAGCTCTTCCTGATCGGCACGCTGGGCGGACGCCTCGGACTGCCTGAAGATGGCGTCGCGATTTCCTGGCGCACGCGGGTGAAGCCGCAGCCGGCCGGCGCGAAGTTCAAGATTCCGCCAGTCGATGCGCCAAACGTGAACGGCGCGATCGACATGGGCTTTCCGGTCCAGGCGGATTCGAACGGGGCTGCCGACATTTCACGCATGCGTTCAGAAGTGGAACGCGGCGGCGTCAAGGCGCTCTACGTGTTCGATCCGGGGCCGGAGGGCTCAATCGGTGATGTGTCGTGGATCATCGACGCGAAGCGCGCGGGCAAGATCCAGCTGCTGATCGTCCACGGTGTGCTGCTGACACCACTGGCGCAGGCCGCAGACATCGTCCTGCCGGGCACGGCGTGGGTCGAGAAAGATGCGGCGTACGTCAACAAGGATGGCCGGCTGCAGGGCGCGTCGCGGGCGATTGCCGCGCCGGGCGAGGCGCAGGAAGACTGGCAGGTATTCGTCAACGTCGGACTCGCGCTCGGCGTGCCGTTGACCTACACGAGCAGCGCCGCGGTGCGCGGCGACGTTGCCGGTGCGCTCACGGGCAACCCGCGGTACGAGGGGTTGGCGAACCTGACGTTCGCCCGACCGGTGTCGGCGCGCACCTGGCTGCAGGCGTCGAACCCATCGGAGCGCTGGAAGTGGGACTTCATGTTCCAGGATCTGCCGCCGGTGAAATTCGCCGGCATGCCGGCGGCCACCTCGCTGATGAACGGCCTGCCGTTGCGAGAGATCGAGTAGGCCGGCGTCAGCCGGCCTGCCGCATCCCATGTCAGATCAAGTCACGCTGCTGGCTGCATTCGCAGCGGGATTCCTGTCCTTCGTCTCGCCGTGCGTCCTGCCGCTGATTCCGGGATACGTGTCGTTCGTGTCGGGGCTGACGCTCGAGGAGATGCGCGGCGACACGGCGGTCGTCAACGCGCGGCGGCGGGTGCTCATCGCATCGCTCTGGTTCGTTCTTGGCTTCTCGCTCGTATTCATCGCCCTCGGCGCAACGGCCAGCGTCATCGGGAAGATCCTGCTCCAGAATCAGCCGATCCTGTCGAAGATTGCCGGCGCGATCCTGATCGTGCTCGGGCTGCATACGATGGGCGTCTTCAGACTGCGTTTTCTCGAGAGCGAGAAACGCGTGCACACCCAGACCAAGCCGCGCGGTCCACTCGGCGCCGTCCTCGTCGGCGTCGCGTTCGCTTTCGGCTGGACGCCGTGCATCGGCCCCATCCTCGGCGGCATTCTGACCATCGCCGGCTCGCGCGAGACGGTCGCGGAAGGAGTCCAGTTGCTGGCCGTCTACTCGCTGGGGCTGGGCATCCCCTTCCTGCTCACCGCGATGGCCATCAACCAGTTCTTCGCCGCCAGCGCGCGGATCCGGAAGTACTACCACGCCATCGAGATCGTTTCCGGCGCTCTCATCGTCGTCATCGGCCTGCTGATCTTCTTCAACCAGTTCACGCTCATCACTCAATACCTCGATCCCTACCTGCCGAAGTTCTAACTCCAAATTCCAAACTCCAAATTCCAAAAGTGCCTGGATCGAGCGGCTTTGGAGTTTGAGTTGGGAGTTTGGAGTTTGGAGGCGTTATGAGTTGAGCAGGTCGACGATGTCGTTGAGGTTTTTCGCGGCAGCCCGGGACAGCGGGGTTTTGTCTTCGGTATCGACGGCGTGCGGGTCGGCTCCGGCGGCGATCAGCGCGCGGACGACGTCCGGCATCGCATTCTCAGCGGCAATGTGAAGCGCGGTGTGCCGGCCGGCATCTACCGCTTTCACGTCGGCGCCGCGGCGGATCAGCAGCAGGGCCACCTCGGAATGATTTCCGGCCGCCGCTGCGTGCAACGGAGTGTTCTGCAGCGAGTTCCTGGACACCGCATTGAGGTCGCCGCCCGCATCGAGGAGCCGTTCGGCTGATGCAGAACGGCCGAAGAACGCGGCGAGGTGCAACGGCGTCCAGCCGTCGTACGCATACGCGTTGATCAGGGCTGGGGATGCTGCGAGCTCGCGTTCCAGCGCCTGATCGCGACCGGTCGCTGCGGCCGCAAAAACATCCAGCGGCGCACCCGACGTCGATCAGCAGGTCGACGATTTGACGATGTCCGCGGTAGAGTGCGGCCATCAGGGGTGTCTCGCCACTTTCATCGCGAGCGCCGGCAAGGCTGGGGTCCTGGGCAAGCAGCCGCTTCACCGCCTCGGTATCGCCGACCTTCACTGCATCCGTGATCGCGCTCATTCGGGCAAACTCCTTGTTCTCACCGCCAGCGCCGCCGGGATTATCGACACCTCGATGCGATCGTTCGCGCGGCCCGGCTCGCCGTCCACGTGATACTCCATCTCGCCCTGCGTCTCGATGACCGCCCGGGTGATTCGCCGCGCGGTGACCATCGGCGCCCGCTCGGGCGTACCGGTGGCGAGATGGCGGGCATGCCAGAAGCGCGAAACGATGTTGCGGGCGTCCTCGACCATAACCGCGTCCAGCACACCGTCGTCCAGCCTCGCGCCAGGTGCAATCCTGGCGCCGATGCCGTACTCGCGACCGTTCGCGAACGCGATCAACAGGGCGCGAAACCTGGCCGGCTCCCCGTCGAGCGTGACCACATAGTCAACGGCGCAGTAGCGGCACCCTTCCCTGACGCCGATGACGAGGTACGGCCACGCACCGCGAGACCCGGCCGCGCGCGCGTTGAACAGGGCTGCGACGCGCGCATCGAAACCGATCCCGGCAATGTTGAAAAACGGACGGCCGTTCATCACCCCGGCGTCAATCCGGTGCACGGGAGCATCGAACGCGTCTGAAACAGCCCTCGCCGGTTCACGTGACACGCCCAGTGCGGCAGCGAGTCCGTTGCCCGAGCCTGCAGGAACGACACCAAGCACCGTCTGGCTGCCGATCAGCGCCGCTCCTGCTTCGTTGATCGTGCCGTCGCCTCCCCACACGATAAGCGCGTCGGCATTGGCGGCCACCGCATCCCGCGCGAGCTCACGTGCGTGGCCCGCGCGCTCGGTGACTCGGATCCGGGTTGGAAGACCGCGGCTCCGAGCTGCGGCTTCGATCATCGCGACACGCCGGCGTGAGACGTCGGGATCCGCGCCGGCACCTGAGATGGGGTTGATGATCGCGTGAACCACGATGTGGAACTGCTATAGTAACTCCCGATGAGAAGCCGAGCGGTGCGACTGACGCTCACGCTGCTGGCCGTGGGTGGGATCGGTTTCGCCACGTATCTGCTGATCATCAACCAGCGCACGTCGAACGCCGCCGTCTACGCCGCTCGCGATTTCGACGCGCAGATCGCCACTGCCGGACGGCAAATCCTCGAGCTCCGGGCAGCCCAGCAGGCGTACGTCGCCACCGCACAGGATCCGAAATTCTGGTCGGCCAAGACGAGCGAGGTCACGGCTCTCCTCCATGCATCGCTGGCGACCTTGCGAGCCGGTGCGACGACGGGCCCTTCACGCGTTGCGTTGGACGAAGCCGACCAGATCCTGCAGCAGTTCGAGCGGATGGACGGCCGCGCCCGCGAGTACACGGCGAACGGCCACGCGCTCCTCGCCTCCGACCTGATCTTCTCTGATGGCCTCGAGAACACGTCTCGCCTGCTCAATGCGCTCGATCAGTTGCGCCTCGCGGAATGGAACGGACGCACCGCTACGCAGGCCGTCGCACGACGCGAACAAATGAAGTATGCCGCGGCGGCAGGGGGAGCCGCCCTGCTCATCATCCTGATCTTGCTGCCGGTTCCCAGACCCAAAAAAGAAGAAGCGTCCTCGATTGCGCCGTCAGTGGTCGTTCCGGACTCCATGCGCGATCTCGACCTCCGCAGCACGCGCCCCGAACGCGCTCCCGCCGCCAGGCGGCCGCCAGTTGCGACGCCGCCGCGGATCAGCCCGGCACCGGCTGCGCCGGTTCCGAATCTCGAGAGTGTGGCATCAGTGTGCTCGGAGCTGGCGCGTGTGTCCGATACCGGGTCGCTTCCGGCCATCCTGCAGCGGACGGCGGAGGCGCTCGATGCCACGGGCATCGTTCTATGGGTGATCGATCCTGAGGGGAAAGAGCTCTCGCCGATCGTCTCGCACGGATACCCGCCAACTCTTCTGGCGCGGATGGGAACGATCGGGCGCGATGCCGATAACGTCACCGCCGCCGCCTTCCGCACCGGTCTCCTCCAGGTGGTCAGCGGGGACGAGCGGTCCAGCGGCGCCATCGCGGCACCGCTGGTCAATCCGGGCGGATGCATCGGTGTGATGTCTGCCGAGTTGCGGCACGAAGGTGAGAAGCAGCCGGTGCGCCGCGCGGTAGCGACGATCGTGGCGGCCCAGCTCGCAACGCTCGTCGCACCCCCAGCCGCACAAGACAACCGCAGCGCGGCCCTCTGACCATACTGGGGTCAGACCGGGGTCAGAGCGGGGTCAGACCCCATGCCTTACAAAATCGCGCGCCCGGTCCGGCGGCGATCGCCGGACTCGGTCAGTTTGCCCTTCACTGTCAGCGGCTTCTTGTCGCGGACCACGTCGATCGAAAACTCTGCGCCGGCGTCGATCCGTCCGATCTCGCGTCGAACGTCGGCCGGCGTGTCGATCGTCTGGCCGTTGACGCCGGTCATGACGTCGCCCGCTTTGATCCCAGCTTTGGACGCCGCGGATCCATCCGCGACCGAGGTCACCAGCACTCCAGCCTTCGCGCCAAAGTAGTCGCGCAGCTGCGGTGACAGGTCACCGGTGGTGATCCCCAGGCGATCGCTCGAACGCCAGATGAAACTTTCGATCGCCGGCGGCATCGGCGCTGGCGTGTTCGGGCGCGCAGGCATGGCGGCGATCGCGGGTGGCGCGGTGCTGAAGCGGCGGAGTGCTTCGAAGCCGTCGCCCTCGAGGAAGCGTACGTTCGAGTTGTCGCGCGGCGTGACGTTGATACTCACGCGCGAACCGTCGCGCAGGACGCCGGCGGTCACGCTGCGTCCTGACGGCGTTTCGGAGACGAGCCTCGTGAACTGGCGGACGCTGCGGACGCGCTCGCCGTCGAACTCGACGACCACGTCTCCCTGCTTCAGACCGCCTTTCGCCGCAGGACTGTCATCGTCCACACTCTCGACAATGACACCGCTCTTCGCCTTGGCATCCTCGGGGTCGACGTCCCGGATCGTGACGCCAAGGCGGCTCCCGTTACCGATCGAAAAGACATCAGCCATCTGCGGCGCGGCCGCGCGCGGCGTGCGGCTCTGTCCGTGAACGACTGGTGCGTATGCGGCGCCGGCGGTCGCGGCGGTGGCGAGCGCCGCTGACAGGGCGACTGTTTTCCAGAACTTCATTGAACGAACCCTCCAGGATTTCGGCATGCTTCTGTGCCTTCGTACGGTCAGACGCAGCGCTTTCCGAAAAGGTTGAAGCTCCGCTGGGTGGTACAATCCCGCCCTCCCCCTGAGGTAAATGGCTGAATGACATCAATGGCGACTTTCGTACTCGCGGTCCTGATCTCTGTACCGGCAGGACAGGATGCGCGCGCAGAGGCTGAACGGCTGGCGCGATCAGGCCAGCGTCAGCAGGCGCTCGAGCGCTTCCAGGCGCTGGCCGCGGAGAACCCGGCCGACATCCAGGCGCGCCTGTGGATCGGCCGGCTGCACCTCGAAATGGACCATCCCCTCCGCGCCGTCGCCGTCTACGAATCGATCGTCGCAACCGACGGCAAGAATGTCGATGCGCTCGTCGGCCTTGGTGTGGCCCTGACCCGCACCGGGCGACTGCGCGAGGCCGGCGAGGCGCTGGCCAGGGCGGAAACCCTTGCTGCCGATCGCGTCGATGTGCTGGTCGCACAGGGCGCCCTTCATACGATCGATCAGCGCGAGTCACTGGCCCTCGCCTACTACGACCGCGTGCTCGCAATCGAGCCGGGCAATGCCGCAGCGAAGGCTGCGGCTGACGTCCTGCGCGCGGCACGCGCGCATCGGATCGAGGTCGACTACGACTTCCAGACGTTCAACGACAATCGCGATGACACCCAGACGGGCACTGTCGAAGGGAACTTCAGGGTCAGCGACGTCTTCCGGGTGTTCGGCAAGGCGCAGGTGCACGCTGGCGAAGTCGACACGGAATCGCGCGGCGGCGCCGGCATCGAATGGGCACCTGCCCACCGCGTGTGGCTACGCGCCGGCGCCCTCTTCGGGTCGGACACGATCGAGATTCCCGAACTGGATACCTTCGCATCTTTCTCACTGCGTCAGCATCGGGCGACGTGGACCCTCGAAGGCCGCTTCGTCCAGTTCGATCAGGCCGACCTCTGGATCGGCGGACCGCGCCTCGACTTCGCGCTCAACCAGCACGTGACTGCATTTGCCAGCTATCAAAGGGGCCGCGCCACATTCGACTTCGGCGACGTTTCGACATCCAACAATTCGACCCTCGGTCTCGGCCTGGCCTTCACTCCCCGCGTGCGGACGGTCGTCGAGTATCGCCACGGCATCGATCGGCAGGACTGGATCACGTTCGACCGGATCAACGCCGGCGACGCGAACACGTTCTCGGCCGGCCTCGGCATCGATGTCACGCCATTCGTAACGCTCGACGCGCACTACGACTACCAGACCCGTCCCGATGATTTCCGGCTGCAACGCGCCCGCGCCCGAATGGTTCTAAGGTTCTAGAACCATAGAACCTTTTTGTGGTCATCGAGCGTCCCCACGACAGGACGCTTGCTCTGTCTCCTGCTGTGGATTTTCCCAGCAAAACTGCGGGTACGCGATTTGATGAAGGTGTCTGCGGTCGCGCGGGTCAACGGGGGGCATTAACTCAGGCAGGCGCTGGCATCGCCGCTTCCCGTCATGGTTTCCTGATTCGCGCGGCCACTGTCTGTTTCCAACAGGGAGCACGCGATGCGTCAGAACGCTGTTCGGGTCGTTACCGCAATTCTCTTCGGCGTCATGCTGTCCGGCTGTGCCCTTGCGACCGGCCGCACCAGCGTGGCCGATCTCAAATACAACCCCGGCCGATACCAGGACAAGACGGTGTCGATCGATGGCGTCGTCACCAGTTCCTGGGGATTGCCGCTGGTTCCGTTCCGCTTCTACAAGGTGGACGATGGAACTGGAGAGGTGACGATCGTGTCGCAGGGCGGGCGCACACCGTCGCGCGGCGCGCACGTTCGGGTCAAAGGCCGAGTCGAGGATCTTGCGACGTTCGGGGGGCAGTCGCTCGGGCTGCACCTGCAGGAACGCGATCTCGATTTCAAGGGACGCTGAGCATCAGCGGATCTCGCGGCCGTACTCGGACGCTTTCGACAAGCGGTTGAAATAATCGAACGCTGCCCGGGACGCGGCCGTGATGGCCGCCTGCCCGGCGGCGCTGTCCTTCAGGAATGTCGTGGTCGCAACCAGGATGTACGGGCGGCCAGGGACGTAAACAATCCCCGCGCCGGTTTCGACACCATCGAGCGTTCCGGGCTTGTCAGCGACCTCGATCCCTTCGTTGACGCCGCGCCGCAGCGCGGTGTTCTTCGACTTCTTGAGGATGGTCACGATCGCCTCGGCGCTCTCCTTCTTCAAGCCGTCCGCGCGATAGATCATCGCGAGCAGCTTCGCAACGTCGGTGGGGTTGCCGACGTTTTCATCGCCGCGCCTCGCCGCTTCGAGGTCGATCATCTTGCGGCGCAGCTTCAGGCTTGGCAACCCGGCGTGAGCCATCCGTGCCGTGACGTTCTGCATACCGACTGCATCGATGAGCACGTTGGTCGCGGTGTTGTCGCTCAACACCACCATCAGCGTGGCGTAATCGCGCAACGATAATGAGGGAGTGGTGAGCTCGACGAGCACGCCGTCTCCACCGACCGCCTGCCGGCGGTCGAGCGTGCGCCGCTCCTCGAGGTTGACCTTGCCCTCGTCGGCCTGCTTGAACAGCTCGTACAGCAGGGTGAGCTTGATCGTCGACGCCAGCGGGAACACCTCCGACGGCAGTCGCTCGATGCGGTCACCGGTCGTGAGATCCACCACCGCGTAACCCATCACGCCATCGAGGCCGGACGCGATCGCCGTGAGTTGCGTCGCCAGCTTCTCGCGAAGTTCGGCTGCCTTCGCGGTGCTGGCGGCGGGGGCGGGTGACTGGGCCGTCGTCGCAACACTCGCGATCAGCATCGCGCATGCAACCGGCACCCAGCGGATCATGCGGTGATCTTGACGGCCACCGCCGTCATGTCGTCGTTTGGAGGAGTGTCGCCACGCCACGTCGCGACAGCGACGAAGACGGAGTCGACGATCTGCTGGGCCGGCAAATGTCTCGTCGCCGCGACGACCTCGATCAACCGCTCGGACGTAAACTCCTGCCCTGCGGCATTCATTGCTTCCGAGACACCGTCGGATGCGAACACGAAGACGTCACCGGCATGCAGGGCCAGCGTGACCTCGTCGTACATCGAGTTGGGAAAGGAGCCGAGAGGAACGCCGGGCAACTCGATCTGTGAACAGCCTTCAGCCGTGCATCGAACCGGGTACGGGAGACCCGAGTTCCCCATGGTGAGGACGCGCCGCTTCAGATCGAACACGGCGTAGCACAACGTGCAGTAGTACTCCTCGAGCTGACGCTGGTGCAGGATGATATTCACCGATGACAACACGCCTGCGGGGCTCGAACGATCCGGCAGGTAACGCCGCCGGAATGTGCGGCCGCGTACGAGTTCAGCGGCAAAGGCGCTGTACAGCGCCGCGGGCACGCCCTTGCCGGAGACATCGCCGAGCGCCACCACCAGCGTGTTCGACTCCGGCGAGAGATAGTCGTGGAAATCGCCGCCCAGTTCCCGCGCCGGCGCAAACGCTGCAGCTACTTCAACTCCCTTGAGCCGCTTCGGCGGAGCGGTCGGCAGCAGCGCAACCTGCACGCGTTGTGCGAACCGCACTTCCTTTTCGAGGCGCTCGTGGGTCGTGCGGACCTCTTCGTACAGGTTCGCGTTTTCGATCGCGACGGCTGCCTGCGCGGCAAGCAGCGTCAGGATCTCCACGTCCCGCTTCGAGAAGGCGTCGAGTTCCGGACTCTCGAGATCGATGACGCCGATGCAGCGCTCCTTCAGCAGCAGCGGAATGGCGAGCTCGGATCGCACATCGGCAACCAGCTTGATGTAGCGAGGATCCTCCGACACGTCCGAAACGAGTACGGGCTCGCGATGCAGCGCCGCGTAGCCGACCAGGCCTTCACCAAGGCGAATCCTCGGGATCTCGACCTTCTCTCCATACTGCACCGCGACCTTGACCTCGAGCTCTCCCAGGTCGTTCATCAGGAACAGCCCGAAGGTGCGGTAGTCGATCAGCTCCCGCGTCAGCTGCGCGATCCGGGTGAAGAGCACGTCCAGATCGAGAACGGCGGCGACCTCGCGGCCTATCTCGGCCAGTGTCTCGAACGCATCCGCATCGAGACGGCTCCGTTCGTAGAGTCGGGCATTCACGAGCGCGATCGCGACCTGCGCGCCGAACTGGCTGACGATCGACACATCGCGGTGGGAGAACTGGTTCCGCTTATGGCTGAGGATGTTCAGCGCGCCGATCGGCTTCGATTTGTGGATCAGGGGTACGACGATTTCAGAGTTCATCCCCGGGACGATCTCTATATACCGCGGATCCGCGGCGAGATCGTTCGCCAGGAGGGCGTGGCCATTCGCGACCGCTGCGCCGACCAGCCCCTGGCCGATCTTCAGCGTCACAGGGCTCTGCTGGATCGGGTACCCGACCGAGTATGCGACCCGCAACTCTCCCTTCTTTTCTTCGAGCAGGTAGACCGCGAACGCCTCGAAGGGGATCAGCCGGCCGATCAGTTTGGGGATTTGCTCCAGCAGGTCGTCGAGATCCAGCACGGACGCCACCTGCCGGCCAAGGTCGAACAACGTCGTCACCAGCTCCTGATCGGAGTTGAAGGTATGTCCGACTGCGGGTCGTTCGTCCGTGGTGTTCTGCTGATTCACTGAGCGATCTAGTGGAGAGTGGTGCGGTATGGGGATTATACTTGGAAACTCCCGATGGATATTGCGCTCCCGCTGGACTACTCCGCCATTCAGCGGATCCTGCCGCACCGTTATCCCTTTCTCCTGGTAGATCGGATTACGGAGTTCGAACCCGACAAACGCATTGTCGGGATCAAGGCGGTCACGCAGAACGAACACTACCTCGCGCGCAGCGCGGGGCAACAGCCGGCATTGCCGCCGACGATCCTGACCGAGGCGGTCGCGCAGGTCGGCGCGATCATGATCCTGGCGAAGCCCGAGAATCGCGAGAAGTTGATCTACTTCATGGGCATCGAGCGGGTTCGTTATCGACGCTCCGTGCACCCGGGCGATATCGTCGTGATCGAGGCGCTGGTTCGCCGGTTGCGCAGTCGCATGGGCCTTCTGCGCGGCATCGCCCGCGTGGATGGCAAAGTGGTCGTCGAGGGAACCATGACCTTCGCCCTCGGTCCGCGTAACGAAGGCGCTCCCGCGTAACGCCGGTCTACCGGATCACCAGCAAAACCATTCCAGCCTTGGCGCCGCGTGACGTCCATGCGGCCCATTTCGAACCAGGATGGTAGTACCGCCAGGCGTCGAGCAGCGCGGGCGCCAGCACCATCACGCCAATCACCCGCTCATCGACACGCGAGGCTGAGGCCATCCCGCGCGTGTCGCGCTCGTACGGTCCGGTTTTCGCGAATGCCGCCCCCGCGTACGCCGTCGATGCGAGGATGTTGAAGGTGAAGACGCCCTTGAGAAAGGGCGCATGCTCATGTCTGAGCGCCGGTTTGCGCGCCAGCAGAAATTCGTTTTCCACGTGTTGGACCAGGAACCCGGCTGAGGAGACCAGGTACTCGCGACGCGGTGACAGGTTGGAGCGATGAGTGATCGCGAAGAACGGGATGCCGTGAAAATCAACTCCCTTCACTCGCGGGTCCGCGTCGAAGAGGAAGTCGAACACCAGGTGACCGGCTTCATGGGTCCCCAGCGCCACACCTGCGCCGGCCAGGAACTGCATCACCGCGACCGCGCTTCCCTCCGAATGTGGAGGGGCCTGCCCTTGAACCGGGGACGCCGGCGACTCCTGCGCGAAGACGGTTCCGGCCACAAATAGCAGACTGGTAAGCGTTACCGCCATTCTCCGGGCAAGTGGCTCGACCGTGGCATACGCGTTGCTGTGTGGATGAGCATTCGGGCGCCTCTCGAAACTGCGCCCAAGGAGAAGACAACACATGCTCGAAACCATTGCCATCATTCTGATCGTTCTGTGGCTGCTCGGAATGGTCAGCGGTTACACGATGGGAAACTTCATCTACGTTCTCCTCGTGATCGCGATCGTTCTCTTCCTCGTTCGTCTCGTCAGCGGCCGCCGCGTCGTCTGACCTTCACGCGGTGCGACGCAGGGGCGCCGACGCAGTTCGAACCGGCGTCCCCCCTTTCAACCGGACGATCGCAACCCCGGCGAACACGAGCGACGCGGCAGTAGCCATTCGCCAGTCGAATGGCTCGCCGAGCAGGAGGACGCCGAGCGTCACGGCTATGACGGGGTTGATGTAGGCGTACAACGATACGAAGGAAACAGACAGGTGTCGAAGTGCGTACGTGTAGGCGACGAATCCGCCGATCGCACCAATCGTCGACAGGTAGATCAGTGACATCAGCGTTCGAGTGTTGAACGACAGGTGCGGCCACTCTCCAGTCGCAGTTGCGAAGGCGAGCATCATGATGCCGCCGGCGAGCATCTGCAGCGCCGTGGTTCCAAGGATGTTGTCGTTGCGGGCATGGCGGCGTGAGTAGGCGGAACCCAACGACCATCCGAGCGCCGCGATCTGAATGGCGATTACGCCCAGGACGAAGTGACCGTCACCTCGCCCGAGCGTGAGATCCGGCCAGACGAGTACCAGGATCCCGCAGAATCCGATCAACAGGCCGATCACCCCGTTGAGATGAAGGCGTTCGCCGTCCTTCAGTAATGCTTCTACGCCGGCCATCCAGAAAGGCGAGGAGGCAACCAGCACCGCGGTGAGTCCGCTCGGAACCCACTGTTCCGCATACACAACTCCCCCGTTGCCGAGTCCCAGCAGAAGGAAGGCCATCAACGCGATGCCGCGCCAGCTCGATCGGGCCGGCAACGTGCCACCGCGGGCCAGCACGTAACCTGCGAGCAGCCCGCCCGCTATCGTCCATCGGAGACCGCCCATCAACGCCGGCGGCATCGTCTCGAGACAGACGCGAATGCCCAGGTACGTCGTTCCCCAGATCACGCACACGGTCATCCACGCTGCGTAACCGAGCTTCCGCTCTCGTGGAGTCGTCATGACACGACCGCCTGCGGTTCCGGCAGCGGCAGCCGGGTGGTTTCCTTGACTGTTTCGAGAACAATCGTCGTTCGCGTGGAACGAACGCCTGGTATGCGTCCGATCCGATTTCGGAGCAGCGCGCCGAGATGTTCAGGGTCTTTCGCCCGGACCTTCACCAGGTAGCAGTCGTCGCCGGCGACGTGGTGAACTTCGAGCACTTCGGGATAGGCGGCAAGCGTGGTCGCCACACTGTCGTCGGCAGGACCCTCTGAGCTCCGAACGGCCACGAACGCGAGCATTCCCTGGTCGACCGCCTTCGGTTCGATACTGACCGCATAGCCTCGGATGATCCTGGCTGCCTCGAGTTTCCTCATCCGTTCGAGGACGGCCGAGGGGGCCATGCCGACCGCACGTGCGATCTCGGCTTGCGTCTCTCGGGCATTTATCTGAAGTATCGCCAGTATCTTGACGTCTTGGTCGTCGATTGTTCGGTAAATTTGGCCCATAGCAGAATTATATCTCTAGCCGCTGTTGCGAGCGGAACGTTCGGTCCTTTTGGTCGCTACGGTGTCGAATTGGTGGCTACGGTGTCGAACGAACGGGAGGCTATCGAAATGTTTGAGACTGACCGCACTGACCGCACCGATAGTTTCGTATTGGGTATGCTGGCCGTTCTCGGCGCCGCGCTGGCAGTGGTGGCGCTATATCGGCTGCTTGGGTAGGGCCGCGTCGACGACGCCTGTAGGGGGCTGGCGGATCGGGGCCAGTCGCTGTCAGGACATTGACACAGGCCAAAGGTACACCTCGCCTCACCTTTGGTCTAGGTTTCAGGGGCCGGGAGGATCGGCTAGCATCCGCGGATTGGATAGATCCCTTCGCCCCATGGACACAATGCCCGACTCCGCGGAGTTACCTCAGTTTCCGCCACTCTGCCCCATCTGCCGCACGCGAATGGTCATGACCGAAAGGGTCCAGACCGTCTATCTCCTCGCTTGTGAGGGGTGCGAGACGACGCTTCGCGTCCCGCTCAGGGCACTGAAGGAATGGAGCCTCTGACCCGGGCGCGCTAATCGAGGAAATCGAAGGTGCCACGGCCGAGCCAGGCACCGCCATCAATGGTCAGGATCTCGCCGGTAATGAAGCCCGCGGCGGGCGAGACGAGAAATGCGACCGAGTCGGCGATCTCCTCTGGCTTTCCCCATCGCTGGAGCGGAACCATGTCGGTGATGCGCTGGATGGCCTCCGGCGAGTCCCACAGCTGCTTTGCCGCACCGGGTGATTCCACCGGGCCCGGCGCGATCGCGTTCACCCTGATGCGGTGCTTCGCCCATTCGACGGCGAGCGTCTGCGTCATCGACATCACGCCGGCCTTGGCGGCGGCGGAGTGAATGGTCCCGGCACTGCCGGTCCAGACGTAGTTTGCGAGGATCGACACGATCGAGCCGCCGCCTCCCCGCCCGATCATGTGACGGCCCACCGCCCGCGAGCAGTAGAAGCTGCCGTTCAGCACGATACCAATGACCGCGTTCCAGCCATTCGGCGAGAGGTCCTCGGCGCGGCACACGAAATTGCCGGCGGCGTTGTTGACGAGAATATCGATGCGTCCAAAGTGGCGCACCACTCGGTGCACCATCTCGTCGACCTGCTCCGGATTCCTGACGTCGACCTGAACGGCTAGAGGATCGAGCCCGGCGTGCCGGAGTTCTGCGCTTCCCTTCTCCAGGTTGCCGGCATTGCGACTGCCGATCGCGATGCGTGCGCCGAGCGCACCGAGACGTTTCGCAATCGCCAGGCCGATGCCGGTGC
This sequence comes from uncultured Acidobacteriota bacterium, assembly GCA_963742265.1. GTDB lineage: Bacteria > Acidobacteriota > Vicinamibacteria > Vicinamibacterales > 2-12-FULL-66-21 > JACDCA01. Next base: position 418,534 of record CAVULC010000003.1, on the reverse strand, counting down.
CGCCCCCCGTCACGATCACGACCTGCCCTTCGAGAAGCGTCGGAATGAACATGTCGAAAGATTACGGTGGGGCGTTACCCGGAGCAACAGCGATCACGACGGGCCGGGGCCAGTGCTAGAATCCAGCTGTGAAATTCAGGGCCATCGCCCTTGCGATACTCGCCATCGTGTGCTCTGCGGCCGGTGTCAGCACGCTGCAGAAGGCGGCCGCACCGGCTCCGACGAGCAGCGCTCCGAAGCCTTACACGGGACCTCTCCCAGCGCTGCCGGTCGCCGAGTACCCGCTCCCGCGTCCCGACACCGTGGTGCGAGCGGTGTACGAGTTCGCGGCGCGGCGTCCAGATGTTCTGCACTACGTGCCGTGCTTCTGCGGATGCGAGCAGGGTGGCCACGTCGGCAACGATGATTGCTTCGTCAAAGCCCGGAATGCGGCGGGCAAGCCGACCGCCTGGGAGCCGCACGGCATGGGTTGAGCGGTCTGCCTCGATGTCGCGCGTGACGCGATGCAGATGTACAACTCGGGAGTGAGCCTGAACGACATTCGCGCCCGGATCGAACAGAGCTACCGATCGAAGTCCCGCTTCATGACTCCGACGCCGCATCCACCTCACGTTCCCGCCGCCAGGAAGTGACGGCACCGCGCCCCGAGGAATTCGCGCGCCTGTTCGAGGCAGTGCACGAAGGCGTGTACATCGGCATGCTCCGCGAGGACTCGACCGAGACGCTCTCGGCAAACCCTCACCTCAAGCTGATGTTCGGGTATGCCGGAGAAACCCCCGTCGCCGACGTACGTCCGTTCGACATGGAGCGCTTCGTTGACCCGCAGGCGCGGGGGGCGTTCATTGCCAGTCTCGTGCGTGATCGCTCGCTCACCGACTACCTGCTGAGAATCCGGCGCGCCGATCGCTCGCCGATGTGGGTTGAAGTGACCGCCCACGCTGAACAGGACGGCTCCGAGCTCCGCGTCGAAGCGCTGATGCGCGACGTCAGCGAGCGCAAGCGCCTGGAGGATCAGGCGCGGGACCTTTACCACCAGCTGCTCCAGGCCGAGAAACTGGCGGCACTCGGTCAGACGATTTCCGGTGTCGCGCACGAGTTGAACAATCCGCTGGCCACGATCCTGACCTGGGCCGAGCGCCTGGCGCAGCGGCCGGCGGACGATCAGACGCGTCGAGGGCTCGAAGCGATTCTCGCCGAATCCGAACGGGCTGCGCGCATCGTGCGGAACCTCCTCACCTTCGCGCGCAAGCGGCACACCACACGCGCCACGGTCGACATCAACCAGGTGGTCCGCGAGACGCTGGCGCTGCGCGCCTACGAGCAGCGTCTGAGCAACGTGACGATCATCGACGCGCTGGCGGCGGGGCTCCCGCAGGTGTTTGCCGATCCGCACCAGATGCAGCAGGTTCTGCTGAACCTGGTCATCAACGCCGAACAGGCGATGATCGGCGCCCACGGACGCGGCACGCTCATCCTGCGCACGTGGCACGAAGTCGAACGTGACGCCGTGATCCTCGAGGTGAACGACGACGGGCCGGGTGTGCCCGACGATGTGCAGCCGAGAATTTTCGATCCCTTCTTCACCACCAAGGAAGTTGGAAAGGGCACGGGCCTGGGGCTGACAGTCGCCTACGCCATCGTGCAGGAACACGGTGGACGGCTGACCGTCAAGTCGCAGCCGGGAAGGGGCGCCTCCTTTTACATCGAACTGCCGGTCACCGACGCGTCGCTCAGGCCGCAGCTGCCGAAGGTGCCTGATCGCATGTTCGTTCCTCCCGCGGTGACGTCCGGCACGTCGGTCCTGGTGGTCGAAGACGAAGCCGCGCTCGGCGCCGCGGTCGCCGAAGCGCTGGTCGATGCCGGCTTTGTCGTCGAGCGCGCCGGCGATGGCGTCGAAGCGCTGGAACACCTGTCCGGGAGATCGTACGACCTGATCGTGTGCGATCTGAAGATGCCGCGCCTCGATGGACCCGCGTTCTTCCGTGAGCTGGAAAAAAGCAATGCGCCGCTCGCGCGACGCATTCTTTTCGTCACCGGCGACGTCGCCGGAACCGAGGCCGAGAAGTTCCTGGAAGAATCAGGCTGTCGCTGGCTCGCGAAGCCGTTTCGCCTCAAGGACCTTCTTCGTGCTGCGTCGGAGCTGATCGCTTAGCACGCCCGGCGATACCTTCGGCGCTGGTGACTTGTACTCCAGCACCACACCCTTCGACGGACCCATCTGTGCTTTCGCCATTCTCAGGCGGCGCATCGCGTCCTGGAATGCAATCACGGGGTTGGCCGTTTCGGAGTTCGCGTCCGCCCCGAGTGCCTTCTTCAACCGCTGGATCGCACGCGCATGGAGCTGCGACACGCGGGACTCATTGACGCCGATCTCCGCTCCGATCTCGCGCATGGTGGCTTCGCCGTAGTAGTAAAGCCCGACGACCTTGCGCTCCCGGGGCGGCAGCGATGCGATCGCACCGCGGATGCGATCGCGGACCTCCTGCTCCTCCAGCGCCCGGTCGGGCGACTGCGGTTCTGAGGGACAGAGAACCGCCGGCAGCGTAGCGCCGTCGACGTTGTCGCCGGCTGACAACGGTGACGTGCTCTCGATCGTGTTGATACGAACGATGGTTTTTCCAAGACGGGTTTCGTCGGAGCCGAGTTTTGCGGCGAGGTCGGCCAGTGACGGCTCACACCCATTTTCGCGGCGCAACTGTTCCCGGGCCGCCTCGAGTTCCCGTCGCTGACGACGGACGCCCCGTGGCCAGGCATCGCGGCGAAGCGCGTCGATCATCGCGCCGCGCACGCGCCGCTCGGCAAAGGTTTCGAACTTGATACCGCGGTTCTCATCGAAACGGCAGGCCGCATCGATCAACCCGATCATGCCGTCCTGGACGAGATCGCTCAGCTCGATCGAGTGCGGCATCGAAGACGCGACGCGACGGGCGAGGGACTCGACAAAGGGAAGTCCCGCCGCAATTCGTTCAGTGTGGCGGGCGGCTAGGGGCTGACGCGGCATGGCTCGTTGTCCTCCAAAATCCGATTGCGGCGACGTGCCGCAGCGAACGGGAGGAGCGCAACGCCAGTACCACTGCTCAAGCGAAGAATCAGCGAAGGCTGATCGCGGCGTACTGATTCTTCGTAACTGGCTGCTCGAGCGCGACTTATGCGTGTGAAGCGGTGTGCAGGTGGGCGCAGATTCGATGAGTGACAGCCGGGTTGGCTGTCAACCGTTTGACTGGTTTGTATCTTGTGTGACGGATGTTTGACTTAGTTCACTGCGGAATCGCAGCCTGATCTCACGCGCGGTGGCCATTGCATCGAGCACGCTGAGCACCACCTGGCCGGCTCTCACCCGGCCGGGCTCGTCGGCCGACTTCGCTTCAATCAGCTCGGCGTTGGCGAGAATGATTCCGAGCTGATTGTTGAGGCGATGAAACAGCATGCCGAGATCCTCGCTCATGCCGGTTCTTCGCGCACCAGGTCGCCGGCCCGCGCCGGCTCGCGCCACAGCGTGTCGACGAAGATGCGGACCGACCCGCCGGCAGTGCGCACGTACTCCACCTTGCCGCCGGCGATCCAGTTGTAGATGGTGCGCCGGCTCACACCCACGAGCTCGCACGCCTTCATGATCGAGATGGTCTTTCGCTCGATGATCATATTCGCCGTGATTATCGGACTGGGTTTCAGAGGGCATTAGGGCCCGGCTGGCGGGAATTTGACCGGTGCGGTGGCGGGTGTCAAAATACCGGCGCGTCATGAATGTCTGAGTCCCCGAAACATCTGCTCCTTGTCGACGATGAAGCGGCTCTCCGCGAAGCCATCGCTGAACGGCTCACGGACCACGGATTCGTCGTTGAGCAGGCGTCCAGCGGCGAAGAGGCTCTCGAAAGACTCGCGGCCTTCGCCTTCGACATCCTGATCACCGATTTGAAGCTCCCCGGCATCAACGGCCGCCAGGTGCTCGATGCGGCCACCGAGCGCTACCCTGATCTCATCGCCATCGTCATCACCGGTTATGGAACGGTGAAGGATGCGGTCGATGCCATCAAGCAGGGCGCTGCCGACTTCATCACCAAACCGTTCCAGTTCGACGCGCTCATGCACGTGTTGCGCTCGGCGATGGAGCAGCGCCGGCTGAAATCCGAAAACGCCTATCTGCGATCGCAACTCGAAGAGCGCTATCGATTTGAGGGGATCATCGGCCGCAGCCGTCCGATGCGCGAGCTGTTTCAGCTGCTCGAGACCGTTGCGGCGACTTCGAGTACCGGTGCTGATCACCGGTGAAACCGGCACGGGCAAAGAGCTGGCCGCGCGCGCGATTCATCACAACAGCCCACGCCGTACCAATCGTTTCGTCGCGCTCAATTGCAGCGCGATCCCGGAAACGCTGCTCGAGGCCGAGTTGTTCGGGCACGTGCGCGGCGCATTCACCGGGGCGGTGGCGAATCGGCAGGGGCGGCTCGAGCAGGCCCACCGCGGCACGTTGTTCCTCGATGAGATCGGCACGATGAGCCCGGCGCTTCAAGCAAAGCTGTTGCGAGTGCTCCAGGAGCGCGAGTTCGAGCGGGTTGGTGATTCGCACACGGTGAAGATAGATGTGCGCGTGATCGCCGCCACCCATTCCGACCTGACCCAGATGGTCGCCGACGGTACCTTTCGCGAGGATCTGTTTTATCGCCTCGCCGTGATCCCGGTTCATCTTCCATCGCTCAGAGACCGGCGCGAGGACATTCCGCTGCTGGTGCAGCACTTCCTCGAGAAGCTTGAACCGGTGGCCGGCCGCGGGCCGGTGACGATGTCCCAGGAGGCGATGCGTCACCTGATGGCGTATCACTGGCCGGGCAACATCCGCCAGCTGGAGAACGCGGTCGAGCGGGCGATGGCCTTCTCCATGGGGCGGCCGCAGATCGAGCTCACCGACTTGTCGCCCGACATTCAGAACCAGCCTGCCGCGGCGGAAGATTCGCAGGTGTGGTTCCCCGACGAGGGTGTCGACTTCGGTCGTTACATCGAAGCGGTCGAACTGTCGCTGATCCGCCGCTCGCTCGAACGGACGCAGGGCAACAAGCGGCAGGCGGCAAAGCTGCTGAATCTGAAGCGCACCACGCTCATCGAGAAATTGAAACGCCTCGAACCCGCGCCTTCCGCGAAGGTCTGATCAATGCCTCCTCGTTACACTTACTGGACGATCATCGTCGGCGGCCAGCCCACCGCGTTTCGGGCGGCGACACAGGAAGAACTGCTGCCGACGCTGAAGCAGCTGCAATCGAAACAGCCCGACGCCGTGATGATGTGGTTCGCGCGCGGGAAGCTGTGGCCGACCGAGGAGGCATCTGCGTTCTCGCTGCGGCAGGAGCGTGAGCGCGGCGGGGGAGAGCGACGCGGCAACGACTGGCGACCGGGCGGCGAGCACAAGGATCCGCGTGACCGATTCAAGGTGCCGCGCGATGTGAAGCGGCAACGCTTCGCCGCGCGCGCCCGCAACGAGCGTGTCGAGGACGAACGCAGAGGCGGCGCTCGGCCAAATGATGATCGGCCGACCGGTAAGCCAGCCCAGAGCCGTGGGGGGGACCAGCCGACCGGTCCACGGACCGATCGTCCAGCGGGTCCGCGCGGAGATCGTCCTGGAGGGGATCGCCCATTTCGTACCGCGAGACGACGAGCGCGGCGGGGACCGTCCGTTTCGCCCGCGCCAGGATCGGCCGGGTGGCGAGCGGGCATTTCGTCCGCGTGAGGACAGGCCCGGCGGCGATCGACCCTTTCGCCCTCGCCAGGACAAACCGGCTGGCGACCGGCCGTTCCGTCCGCGCGATGACCGCAAACCGGATCGTCCGAGCGGCGACCGGCCGTTCCGTCCACGCGATGACCGCAAGCCGGATCGTCCGAGCGGCGACCGGCCGATCGTCCGAGCCCGCGTCCGCACGCGATGACCGCAAGCCGGATCGTCCGAGCGGCGACCGGCCGTTCCGTCCAAGAGAGGAACGGGGTGGAGGCGATCGACCAAACGCCCCGTCGCGACCAAAGAGCGGCGATTTCCGCGGCGGGGCTGGGAAGCCGGCAGGCGCGGGACGCAAACCGGGCGGCGGAAACTTCCGCGGCGGTGGCAGCTTCCGCAGTGGTGGCAGGCCCCCCGGCGGAGGCAAGCCCCCGGGTGGAGGGCGAGGCGGCGGCAATCGTGGCGGCGGGCGCGGCCCACGATGATCGCGCACGTTGTTCTGTTCGAACCGCGTGGTGAGTTCGACGATGCGACGCGGGACGCATTCGTCCAGATGATTTCGCGAGCCACTCGCGAGATCGCGTCCATCCGACGGTTTCGGATCGGGCCTCGCATCACGCACGGACTTCCCGGGTACGAGCAGGGGATGACCACCCAGTACGGATACGCTGCCGTGGTCGAGTTCGACGACGTTCACGGGCTGAAAGAATACCTTCGCCACCCGGCTCATGACGCGCTCGGTGAGTTCTTCACGACGAGGGCAGCGCGCGCGCTGGCCTACGACTACGAGTTAGTGGACGCGGAGGAGTTCGTGGGCACACGGCAGCCCTGAAGGGCTGCACTACGAAACGGCACGGCAGCCCTAAAGGGCTGCACTACGTACGCGGTGTCATTACCTAGCGATGTTACGTACGCACTGGAGCGAAGAAGAAGTCTTCGATGGTTGCGCGCAGTGCAGGGATGGAGTCGGCCGCATTCACCGCGACACGCAAATGGGAACCGTTTTCGATTCCCTTCGTGTACCACGAGTTCAACGCGCGCAGTTTGTTGATAACCCAACGATCGTGCCCGCGCGCGGCGATGGAGGGGTCAGGCACCTGCCCCGGCGCGATATGCCGGAAGCCGGCGGGTTCGTGCACCCGCTCCTTCTGCAGCAGCTCGATGTACTCCAGCAGAAACAGCCCACGCTCCTCGAGGGTGACGGGGCGAGGGTCGCGGCCGTTCGCCATGTCGCGCGCCTGTTCGAAGATCCATGGGTTGCGCAGCGCACCGCGTCCGACGAGCACGCCCGACACGCCACTCTGTAGCCGCTCCACGATCTGTCCAGGCTCGACGCAATCGCCGCTGCCAAACACCGGGATCGATAATCCCGACGCAACTCGCGCGATGAGGTTCCAGTCGGAGAACCCGGTGTAGGACTGGGCGGCAGTGCGCCCGTGTACCGCAACTGCCGCCGCGCCGGCGTCTTCGAGCCGTTTCGCGAGCTCGGGGGCATTCACATCGTTTGCGTCCCAGCCCGCACGCATCTTCACGGTCACCGGGATCCTGACCGCCTTCGCCATGGCACGGACAACATCCGCAGCATGCTCCGGCTCGCGCATCAGGCTGCATCCCGCGTTGTGCTTGGCGATCTTCTGGACCGGGCAACCCATGTTCACGTCGACGATGTCGGCGCCCATACCTTCGACGATCTGCGCAGCCGCCGCCATCTTTTCGGGATCGCCGCCGAAGATCTGGATCGATACCGGACGCTCTTCTTCCGTGTACTCGGCGTATTCGAGCGTGCGGTCGATGCCACGCACCAGCCCCTCGGAGCTCACCATCTCGGTGACCACGAGACCACACCCGCCGCGCCGTTTTACCAACCGGCGAAAGGCCGTGTCCGTCATGCCGGCCATCGGTGCGAGAGCTAACGGCGGCGAGAGATTGATGCTTCCTATCTTCATTGAATCAACGCTGAGTGCTCGTGCACGTTCCTGTCAGTACGCCCGCACGTCGGCGGCATCCACTTCCACGCTCACCGCCTGGCCGATCAGGTCCACCGCGAGCACGAGGCGCGCGTGCGGTCCTTTGCGCGACAAACGCCCGATCACACCTTTCAAGGGACCGTGGGTGACTTCGACCATCATCCCCTCCGAAATAAGAGGGCACGGGTCGTATTGCAGGTCGCTCTCGACCAGCCGGCGGATCCCGTCGATCTCGACGTCAGGAATTGGGCAGATCTCGCCATCCGACGAGACGATCGTCACGACGCCCGTGCATTTGACGATCGGCAGCCGATCCTGCGCGTTGAACTTCGCGAAACAATAGCCGGGGAAGAGCGGCCAGTCGATCTTCTTCTTTCGATCCTTCCAACGGCTCCACTTGGGAATGGTTGGCAAAAAGGCCTGGTAGCCTTTCCGCTCCAGTTGCTCGCGGACCATGTGCTCGTGGCGAGAACGGGTCCAGATCGCGAACCACCGGGGATCGTTCATCAGATCAGTGCGACGGGGCGGTGGCGGTCGCGATCCGCTGCTCGTACAGCTTCTTGAGCTCGACGTTCTTCCACTCGATCAACGCCTGGCTGCGAATGCGCGCGAGAAATTTGTGCAGCTCGGCCTGTTCGCGCGCCTCGTGCACACGATCGGCGACCAGGTCGCGGACGCTTTCGAACGGCTGCGTTGCCGCCGTCTTCATCGACTCGAGCTTCAGCAGCTGAAAGCCCTTCGCGTTTCGCGCCGGCTGGGTGATCTCGCCCGGCTTCATCGATTCGAGTGCCTTGCGGAGGCTGTCCGACAGATCGCTCATGGGCAGCGGACCGATCAGTCCGCCGTTCGCCTTGGAACCGGAATCCGAAACCTCGGCGGCGAGCTTGCCGAAATCCTCGCCAGCCATCGCGCGCGCCCGGATCGAGGCGATCTTCTGAGCCGCCTCTTCTTCCGCGCCGACATTGACCCCGGTCTGCCCCTTCTGTGACGCTGCCGGGATCTCGACGAGGATCTCACGCAGGCTGACGGTCGCCGGTTCGGCGAATTCGTCCTTGTGCGCCAGGTAATACTGACGCGCCTCTTCTTCGGTGATCGTCAGCTTGGACCCGACTTCGTCCTGCCGCACTCGCTGTAGAAGGAACTGCTTCTCGACGTTCTTGCGCAGGTCGTCGACTGTCATGCCTTCCTGGCGCAGCGCTGCCTGGAACTTCTGTTCATCCTGCAGGTTCTGCTCCTTGCGCAGGTTCTCCAGCCAGGTCTTGAACTGGTCGTCGCTCAGGTGATAACCCTTCTCTTTGCCAAGCTGCATCAGCAGCATCTCGTCGATCGCATTGACCAGGATGTCGGGTGTGATCTCGAGCAGCGCCTTCTTCAGCTCGGCGTCGTTCTTCAAAGCCTCCGCGTCGACGCGCTCCTTGAGCCGCTCGCGAAGCGCGGCTATCTGACGCTGTTCGAGCTCGCTTTTCGTGAGAATGTCGCCATTCACCTTCACCAGCACCTGCTCGATGATCTCGGCCTGCAGCGAAACCGTGAGGGCAACGCCGACAGCGAGCGCGGCAAGAAATTTCATAGGGTTCTCTCTAACTTGTTGAGAATCTAACATTTTAGCCGATCACATGCCGTCGGCCAAATCCCGCAGGAGACCTGCGACCCGGCTGAAAACCCCCTCTTCGCTCCGAGGATCCTCTTTGGCTGGGCGCATGATCTCGTCCTTCGTAAAGCCGGCCGTCACCTCGCCGCCGGTTGCCCGCGCCGCCCACCATGAGCCCGACGCCACTGGATCTTTTCCGCGTTTCGACAGGGAGCTGCGGGTAATCCGCCCATCAGGACGAGTCGTTCCGACGACCCGTTGAGGTGGCGGTGCAGGTTTCTGGGCGACGGCAGCCAGGTTCAATTTGAGCGTTGCCGGCGGAACCAGCGTCAAATCGCCCCGCTGCTGCACCAGGTTGAAGACCCGCGCCGGATCCAGCTTCGCGTCCGGTCTGAACTTTAAGACGACGGTCTGCGCTTCCCGGTCTATCGACTCCAGGCGGATCCTGTCGGCGAGGAGCCGGATCGACGCGTAATCCCCGAGATTGAGCACGGATTCAGGTGGCGGGCCGTAGCGATCGCGGACTTCGTCAACCATGCGCCGCAGCTCGTCCTCGGTCCGCACCGCCGCCATCCGGCGATAGACCGTCAGCCGCTGATTCATGTCGGGGATGTACTTCTCATCGATCCGCAGATCGACACGCAGATTGACGTTCGCCCGGACGTCATCTTCGAGCTCCTCTCCCTTCATCTCGCGAATGGTCTGCTCGAGCAGCTTCATGTACATGTCGAAGCCAACCGCTTCGATGTGACCGCTCTGTTCGCCGCCGAGGAGATTTCCGGCGCCGCGGATCTCGAGATCGAGTGCCGCCACCCTGAAGCCACTGCCGAGGTCGCTGAACTCCCGGATCGCAGCGAGGCGCTTTTTGGCGATCGGGGAAAGTGTGTCTTCCGGCGGGATCAGCAGGTAGGCGTACGCGCGCCGGTCCGATCGTCCGACGCGGCCGCGGAGCTGATAGAGCTGCGAGAGGCCGTAGCGGTCGGCACGGTTGACGAGAATCGTATTCGCGTTGGAGATATCCAGCCCGTTCTCGATGATCGTTGTCGCCAGCAGGACGTCGTACTTGTGCGCGACGAAGTCGACCATGACGCGCTCGAGCGCGTCCTCGGACATCTGGCCGTGTGCAATGCCGATTTTTGCTTCCGGCACGAGGCGCGTGATCAGGTTCCCGAGCGAGTAGATGGACTCGACGCGGTTATGGACGAAATACACCTGTCCGCCGCGTTCCATCTCGTTTCGGATCGCGCTCTGGATAACCGCCTGGTCGAACTTCAAGACGTTGGTCTGGATCGAGAGCCGGTCGCGCGGCGGTGTTTCGATCACCGACATGTCTCGAATCCCGGCCAGCGACATGTTCAGCGTCCGCGGTATCGGCGTTGCCGTCATCGTCAACACGTCGACCCGCTTGCGCAGCTGCTTGATGCGTTCCTTGTGGACGACGCCGAACCGCTGTTCCTCGTCGACGACGAGCAGCCCGAGATCGCGGAACTGGACGTCCTTCGAGAGCAGCCGATGTGTGCCGACCACGATCTCGACCTTGCCGGCTTCGAGGTCTTCGAGCGTCTGCTTCTGTTCGGCTTTGGTGCGGAAGCGGCTCAGGGTATCGATACGAACTGGGAACGCAGCGAACCGGTTCTTCAGCGTCTTCTGGTGCTGAAACGCGAGCACGGTCGTGGGCGCGAGAAACGCGACCTGCTTGCCGTCCATGACCGCTTTGAAGGCCGCCCGCATCGCGACCTCGGTCTTACCGTACCCGACGTCACCGCACAGCAGGCGATCCATCGGAGTGGTCGACTCCATGTCTCCCTTGATGTCGGTGACGGCAGCGGTCTGGTCTGGCGTGAGCTCCCACTCGAACGCGTCCTCGAACTCCTGCTGCCAGTGCGAGTCGGGACTGAATGCATGACCCGGTACCGCGCGCCGCGCCGCATAGAGCTTGAGCAGCTCCTCGGCCATGTCGCGCATCGCCTTCTTGACGCGCGTCTTCGCCTTCTCCCACGTCGTGCCGCCAAGCTTGTCGAGGGACGGACGCGCGGCACCGGTGTATTTCTGAACGAGATCGAGCCGCTCGACCGGAACGAACAGCTTGTCTTCACCCGAGTAGCGGAGTTCCATGAACTCCTGCGTCTCGTGGCCGAGCTCGATTCGCTTCAGGCCGACGAACATGCCGATCCCGTGATCGACATGGACGACGAGATCACCGACCTTGAGGTCGCGGAAGTCGGAGAGGAAGGTTCGAGTGGCGGAGCGCCGCCGTTCGTGCGTCTTACGCTCTTCCTCGAAGACGTCCGCTTCAGCCCAGAACTGCAGCGCCGCTTCGGGCATGCGGAAGCCGCGGGAGAGATGGCCGACTGCGACCATCACGGACGCGGTGCGCGAGTCCTCCGAGCGATCCACGGGAACCGCGAAGACGTCGTAATCAGCGAGCAGTTCGATCGTGCGCTCGGCTCGCCCCTGTGAATCGGCAACGAAGACGATCGAATCGCCACGCTCGCGAGCCTTGCGGATCTCACCCACCCAGTCCTGGAGGCGGCCGGCAAACTCTTGTGCGGGCTGACAGGCGATGTAGAGAGATCCGTCCTGTCGCCGCCCGTCCGCGGTGAGATCATCGACGCTGAGCATCTCCAGCGAAGTCGCGCCTTCCAGCCAGCCGGATACCTCGTTCCACGACAACACCAGAGACTCGGGTGCTGCCGGCTTGTTTCCCTTGAGAACCGACTCCGCGTAGCTCGCCTGGACCTGTTCCGTTTGTTTGACGCCATGTGTCTTGACTTCGTCCGGCTCGGAAACGAGCACGTGAGGCCGGCCGTGCGCCCAGAGGTAGTCGAACACCGTCGCCGAACGATCGGGATCGTCCCCCTCGCTGAGGAGATCCTGCAGCGGAACGATGGACGCCTGGCCGACACCGCCGATCGAACGCTGGGTGGCGGGATCGTAGGCGCGGATCGACTCGATCGTGTCGCCGACGAACTCGAGCCGGATCGGCTGCTTGGCTCCGGCGGGAAAGAAGTCGACCACGCCGCCGCGAACGCAGAACTCTCCCGACTCGTCGACCGGATCCTGGCGGGTGTAGCCGGCCGCCGACAGCAGGTCGCCGAGATCGGTGGGGGAGATGTCCTGCCCGGGCGTCAGTGAGAGGGACGTCGACTTGATGTGTTGCGGTGCGCTGACTCGAGGGAGCAGCCCGCCGATGGACGCGATCAGGATCCGCGCGGTGCCTTCGCCCAACGCGTGCAGGGCCCGGGCTCGCGCGGAAGCAATCTCGAAATGCGGCGCCATCCCGCGATAGGGATCGACTTCGTGTGAAGGAAAGGGCAGTACCGCACGCTCCAGGTCGGCGTCAGACAGTCCTTCGAGCGCAGAGAGGAAGAAGCGGGTATCTGCCGTGATCCGCTCGAGGTCGACGTCGGTCGGCACCACCAGCAGCACGCGCTCCCGCGAGGCGACCGCGGCCGCGAACATGCCCTTGGCAGGTTCGGTCAGGCCACTGACCCGCAGGGCAGGCGCACCCATGCGAACGCGGCTGACGGAGTTCTTCAGCAGGGCTCGGAGCGCGAGGGCTGTTGGTGCGAAGGTCGCCATGTGCAAATGTCCGGCGAAGGCCGGAACATTTCATTGTAAACGACCGCTACGGCTGGATCGGCAACGCCTTGATCTTGTCGATGATGTTCGTCGTCGAAAACCCCTTTTCGACCGGAACGCGCACGACGCGGCCGCCGCGCGCCTCAACCGTGTCCCGGCCGACGATCGCGTCTTCCGCCCAGTCCGCGCCTTTGACCAGGACGTCCGGATTGACGGCTTCGATGATCTCAGCCGGGGTGTCCTCGCCGAAGATGACCACAGCGTCAACGCACTCCAGCGCGGCCAGGATCTCGGCGCGGTCCTGCTCGGAGTTGATCGGACGTTCGGGCCCTTTGTTGCGACGCACGGACGCGTCAGCGTTCAGCCCGACAATAAGCGCGTCGCCGAGGGAACGGGCCTCGCGAAGATAGCGGACGTGACCGGGATGAAGGATGTCGAACACGCCATTCGTGAAGACGACACGGCGTCCGGCTGTTTGCTGCTGCCGCGCGTACTCGGCTGCCTCAGCGCGAGTCATCGCCATCGCCACCGGTCGACGCCCGGGAGAACTGCATCGAGTCAGAAAAGGACCAGGAGTGCTCGGGGCGATAAATGCCGACGTCCTTTGTCCGCGACTTCACGCGGAACGTGTAGAGCAGCCGGTGGTAGTCGAACGGGTACCCGTCCTGCTTGTGAATGGCGACGTCGAGCTTGTAAGTACCCTCGACGAGATCGAGTCGAGCGATGTCAAATCGTGCTTCCGCATCGCCGAGGATGGTGACCGCCTTCAGCTGTTCGATGCTGGTGTTGGTTCCATAGCAGCAGACCCCTTCGGCATTGAAGATCCCGATGCCGAGAACGAAATCCTGCATCGCCACCGGTGCGCGCAGCTGCAGACGGACGGTCATCGGCTCGCCGCTGTGAAACACGTGGCCGGCGGTGCCGTCAGGGCCGAGCAGCTGGACCTCCGTGATTTCGATCTCACGCGATCCCCAACGGCCTTCGGTCGCCCTGAACATGTCCGTCGGGGCTTCCGCGGTTTCGACGGGGTGGTCCGGAAGCGCGGCACTCGCCGGATCGTCGGGAGACATGACGGTCGCCGAACCATGCGCGCGCGCATCGCCGGCCGCCAGCGTCGCTTCCTCGGATTTCTCGACGTTGGTGATGTAGGCGCCGACGACGCGCACCGGATCGCCGGTGGATTTCTTCCTGCCGCCGTCCATCCACAATGCGTCGTCGCAGAAACGTTCCACCAGCCCGAGCGAATGCGTCACCAGCAGGATCGTCTTTCCGCGCCGCTTGAATTCTCCGAACTTATCGAGGCACTTGTGGGTGAAGCCCTCGTCGCCGACCGCCAGGACTTCGTCGACCAGGAGCACGTCCGGATCCACGTGAATCGCCACCGCGAAACCGAGCCGCATGTACATACCGGACGAGTACGTCTTCACGGGGGCGTCGATGAAGTCTTTCAACTCGGCGAATTCGACGATCTCGTCGAAGCGCCGGGTGATCTCGCGCTTGGTCAGACCGAGCATGATGCCGTTGATGAAGACGTTTTCGCGACCCGAGATCTCCGGATGAAATCCGGCGCCCAGCTCGATCAAGGCGGAGATGCGTCCATTGACGTTGACCGAGCCGCTCGTCGGCTTGGTGATCCCGGCGACAAGCTTCAGCAGCGTGCTCTTGCCGGATCCGTTGCGGCCGATCACGCCGAGCGTACGTCCGGCGGGCAGGTTGAAGGTCACGTCCTGCACGGCCGGGAACGTCTCTTCGGGATTCAGGTCACGCACCAGGCTTCGCGACAGCAGCGCGCTCTTCAGGGTCGCGAACTGACGCTTGCGGCTGTAGCGCCGGTAGACCTTCGACACGTTGGTGAGCTCGATCGCATTCGCCATCACACTTCCTCGGCGAACGTATCGCGCAATCGATCGAAGACGAAATATCCGAAGAGAAAGAACACGAGGCTGATCGCACCGAGCAGGAGCAGCCAGTTCCGGTGCCCGAACGGACCTTCGAAGAACAGGATCTCCTGGTACGGGACGATCACGTGGGTCATCGGGTTGAACGAGAGGAATTTCTTGGTTCCTTCAGGGGCATCGAACCACGGATAGATGACAGGAGTCGCGAAGAACCAGACGGTCAGGATGTTGGAAAGAATGTCGCGGAGATCACGGAAGTGCACCGTCAGTGCCGACAGGATCAGCGCGAAGGCCGTCGTCAGGACCAGTTGCACCAGCACGACCACCGGAAACCAGGCGAGTTCCGTCAGCGGTGGCCAGTGATGGTTTTTAGCAAACAGGAGAAAGATCACCAGGATCGGCAGTCCGAACATGAAGTGAACCATGTTCGCGAGCACGGTGACGATCGGCAGCACTTCCGCTGGGAACAGCACCTTCTTGATCAGGTTTCCGCCAGAGACGAGCACGCCGGCGGATTCGATCAGCGACGATGAAAACCACGTCCAGGGCAGGATCCCGCAGAACAGGAAGAGCGAGTAGGGCTCGGCGCTGGGGTTCTTGTTCGGCAGAACGTATTTGAATACGAACGTGTAGACCAGCAGCAGGAGCAGCGGATTGATGAAGGACCAGAAGAAGCCGAGAACGGATCCGCGATAACGGGCCTTCACATCCCGCACGACGAGACTCTGGATCAACCCGCGGTACTTGAGCAGGGCCGCGAGGTTATGGAGCATCGACCTCGAGAACGAGCGCGGTGATGTTGTCGGGACCTCCAGCCGCGTTGGCTGCGTCGATCAGACGGCCGCAGATCTCGTTCAGTGACAGGTCACGCGCGCCCAGGATCCGGGCAATGTCCGCATCCTCGACGACGCCGAACAGTCCGTCCGAACACAGCAGGTATCGTTCGCCGGGTAGCGGCGCGATCTCGACAACGTCGATGTCGGGATCCTCGGCGCCAGACAGCGCGCGAGTCACCACGTTGCGCCACGGATGCTGGCGTGCGGCGTCCGGGGTCAGCACGCCGGCGCGAACCTGTTCCTCGACCCACGAGTGATCGTGGGTGATCTGATGCAGCTCGTTGTTCCGCAGAACTGTACACGCGGCTGTCGCCGATGTGCGCCACGCAGGAACTCTCGGGCCGCATCAGCAGGCCCGATGCGGTGGTCGCCATGCCGCGAAGATCCTGCGAGTCGGCGATGGCGGATGCAATCCGTGCGTTGGCGAGACGGAACGCCGCCTTCAGCCGATTGGCTTCGAAGCTGAGATCCGGGTCGAACGGGAAGGGCCAGGTGCGATTCGGATCCGAATTGGCGGTCTCTTCGATGAACGCGGAGATAGATTCGACTGCGACGCGCGAGGCGACCTCGCCGGCGACGTGGCCGCCCATACCGTCGGCGACGATGAACAGACCGAGATCGGGACGGGTGGAGTGGCTGTCTTCGTTGCTGGTGCGCCGGAGGCCCGCGTCAGTACGGACCGCCCACGAGAGTGGAATCGCCGGCGTCATGGGGGACGGGTGCGTCAGCCTTTCGCTTCGCGCATGCGTTTCAGTTCACCCGAGCGGAGACCGCCGGGCACACGGGAGGACACCTGCAGGCGCATCATCGATTTCATCAGGGCGACCCGGGCCCGCTCGTAATCGTGCTCGTCGGCCGGTGCGCTGAGGCGCTGCTTCGCCAGCTGCTGCTCCTCCTGGGCGCGGTGGACGTCGATCTCTTCCGCCCGCTCGGCCAGGCGGGCCAGGATCGTCACGCGATCGGGGAGCACTTCGACAAAACCAAACGCAATGGACAGGTAGGTCTTCTCCTGGCCTTTACGGTACCAGAGCTCGCCGACGGCGAGCGACGCGAGCAGCGGCGTGTGGCCGGGCAGCACGCCGAAGTAGCCCTCGGAGCCGGGGATCTCGACTTCGTCCACCTGTTCGTGGACGAGCAGCCGCTCCGGCGTCACGATCTGAAGATCGATGTGTGTGGGCAGTGCCATTTTAGTTATCAGCTAACAGCTCTCAGCGACTCTCGGCTTTCATCTTGTCGGCCTTCTCAACCGCCTCTTCGATCGTGCCGACCATGTAGAACGCCTGCTCCGGCAGGTGATCATACTTGCCGGCAACGATCTCCTTGAAACTGCGGACCGTGTCGGCGACCGGCACGTACTTGCCGGGCAACCCGGTGAACTGCTCCCCGACGAAGAACGGCTGTGACATGAAGCGCTGGATTCGTCGTGCCCGGCCGACGGTCAACTTGTCTTCTTCCGACAGTTCGTCGATGCCGAGGATCGCGATGATGTCCTGCAGATCCTTGTAGCGCTGAAGGATCTGCTTGACCGCGCGCGCCACGTTGTAGTGCTCGTCACCGATGATACGCGCGTCGAGGATGCGGGACGTGGACGCGAGCGGATCGACCGCGGGATAGATCCCGAGCTCGACGATCGCACGCGACAGGTTGGTCGTCGCATCGAGGTGCGCGAAGGTGGTCGCGGGCGCCGGATCGGTGTAGTCGTCGGCGGGAACGTAGATCGCCTGCACCGACGTAATCGATCCGGTCTTCGTCGACGTGATGCGCTCCTGCAGCTCGCCCATTTCGGTCAGCAGCGTCGGCTGGTAGCCGACCGCGGACGGCATGCGGCCGAGCAGCGCCGACACTTCCGACCCCGCCTGCGTGAAGCGGAAAATGTTGTCGATGAAGAGCAGAACGTCCTTGTTCTCCGCGTCGCGGAAGTACTCGGCGACGGTGAGCCCGCTCAACGCCACGCGAAGACGCGCACCCGGCGGTTCCGTCATCTGGCCGTAAACAAGTGCAGCGCGTGACTTCGACAGGTCCTCCGCGTTGATGACGCCGCTCTCCTGGAACTCGAGCCACAGGTCGTTGCCTTCACGCGTGCGCTCGCCGACCCCGGCAAACACGGAGACGCCGCCGTGCTTCATGGCGACGTTGTGAATCAGTTCCTGGATGATGACGGTCTTACCGACACCGGCGCCGCCGAAGAGGCCGATCTTGCCGCCGCGAACGTACGGTTCGAGCAGGTCGATGACCTTGATGCCGGTCTCGAACATCTGGAGTTCGGTCGACTGGCTTTCCAGGTTCGGCGCCTTCCGATGGATCGACCATCGTTCAGCGGAGGCCACCGGCTGATCGGGGAAGTCAACCGGCTCGCCGAGAACGTTCATGACCCGTCCGAGCGTCGCGGCGCCAACCGGCATCGAAATGGGCCCGCCGGTGTCGATCGCTGTCATTCCGCGCTGCATCCCGTCGGTGGGTTTCATCGCGACGGTGCGGACGCGGTTTTCGCCAAGGTGCTGCTCGACCTCACAAATGACGTCGAGGGCGGTGCCACCCTTGCCGTCCGAGGTCACACGGATCGCGTTGTAGATCTCCGGCAGGTGACCGCCCTCGAATTCGACGTCGACCACCGGACCGATGACCTGGACGACCTTGCCGATGCTTGCTGTTGCTGGCGCTGCTGATGCCATATATACCTTCTAGCTGTCAGCTGACCGCTCTCAGCTGTCAGCTGTTCTTGCGTGCTTCCGATGTGAGCCGATCGCTGACGGCTGATCGCTGTCAGCTCTTAAAGTGCCTGCGCTCCCGAGACCACTTCGATGATTTCGCGGGTAATGGCCGCCTGGCGGACCTTGTTCATGTAGAGCGTCAGACCCTCGATCATTTCGCCGGAGTTCTTCGTCGCCGCGTCCATCGCGGTCATCTGCGCGGCGAAGAACGCCGCGTTCGATTCGAGCAGCGCGCGGTAAACCTGCACTTCGACGTGGGTCGGGATCAGGTGCTGGAACAGCTGCTCCGGATCCGGCTCGTAGAGATAGTCGGTCGCAACCGCCGTGCCTTCCGCCGCCTGGATCTCGGTGCGTGGAATCGGCAGGAGCTTGTCGACCACCACTCGCTGAACCATCACCGATTTGAACTCATTGAATACGAGGTAGACGCTATCGACCTCGCCTCCGAGAAACGCGTCCATCGCCGCCTTCGCGATCTGGCGCGCGTCCTCGAAACTGAGCTTCGCGAACAGATTGATCTGCTCGTAACGGACTTCGAACCCGCGCCGCGCGTAGTAGTCGCGGCCGCGGCGGCCTACCAGGCCGAGCGCGACCTGCCGTCCGGAGGTCTCCGCGATGAACTGCCCCGACGACTTGATGACGTTGGTGTTGAAGCTGCCGCACAGCCCGCGATCCGCGGTGATGACGATCAGCAGCACCTTGCCGCCGGCTTTCGGTGTGCTCCGGTCGTCGAGCAGCGGATGCACTGACGGATCCACCCGCGACGCGAGACTGTTCAGCACCCGGTGCATCTGCGCCGCGAACGGCCGCGCCTGCTGGGTACGTTCCTGCGCTCGGCGCAGCTTCGAGGCGGCGACCATCTTCATCGCCTTGGTGATCTGCTGGGTCGACTTGACCGCGCGGATCCGGCGCCGGATATCTAACAGTGAAGGCATGTCGTTGCGGACCCCTTACGCCGCCGCAGTTTTTCTCGCGGCTGCGAACTGATCACCGAATTCCTTCAGCGCCTGCGTCAGATCCGCCTTGATCGCATCGTCGATCTGCTTCTTCTCAGCGAAGGACGAGAGCAGTTGCGGCTTCCGCGTGTCGAGAAACTGATAGAGCTCCGTCTCGAAGAGGCGCAGGTCGTCGACCGCGACATTGTCCAGGAACCCGTTGGTCGCGGCGTAGATGATGATCACCTGCTTCTCGACGGGAAGCGGTTGGTACTGCGGCTGTTTCAGCACTTCGACCAGCCGGCGGCCGCGATTGAGCTGGTTCAGCGTGCCCTTATCGAGGTCGGAACCGAACTGCGCGAACGCCGCCAGCTCGCGGTACTGCGCGAGGTCCAGTCGCAGCGATCCGGCGACCTGCCGCATCGCCTTCACCTGCGCCGACCCGCCGACGCGTGAGACCGAGTTGCCGACGTTGATAGCCGGACGCACGCCCTGGTGGAACAGGTCGCTCTCGAGGAAGATCTGGCCGTCGGTGATCGAAATCACGTTGGTCGGAATGTACGCCGACAGGTCGCCGGCCTGGGTTTCAATGATCGGCAGGGCCGTCAGTGAGCCGCCGCCCAGCTCCTTCCGCATCTTCGCCGCGCGTTCCAAGAGGCGGGAGTGCAGGTAGAAGACGTCGCCGGGATACGCTTCGCGGCCGGGCGGGCGGCGAAGCAGCAGGGAGATTTCGCGGTACGCCTGCGCATGCTTCGACAGGTCGTCATAGACCAGCAGCGCGTGCCGGCCGCTGTCGCGGAAGTACTCGCCCATCGTGCAGGCGGAGTAGGGGCTGATGTAAAGCAGGGGAGCGGGATCCGACGCGCCCGCGGCCACGACGATCGTGTACTCCATCGCGCCGGCTTCTTCGAGCGTGCGCACCACCTGCGCGATCGTGGACTGCTTCTGTCCGATCGCGTTGTAGATGCAGATGACGTCCTTGCCCTTCTGGTTGATGATCGCGTCGACGGCAACCGCGGTCTTGCCAGTTTGCCGGTCGCCGATGATCAACTCGCGCTGGCCGCGGCCGATCGGGACCATGGCGTCGATCGCCTTCAGCCCGGTCTGCAGCGGTTCCTTGACCGGCATGCGGTCGACAACGCCGGGAGCAAGGCGTTCGATCTCGGAGAACTGCTTGGAGACGATCGGTCCCTTGCCGTCGATCGGCTGCCCGAGCGCATTGACCACGCGGCCGATGAGTTCCTCACCGACCGGCACCGAGATGATTCGCCCGGTGCGCTTGACGGTGTCTCCTTCGCGGATCTCCTTGAACTCACCGAGAAGCACCGCGCCGACGCTCTCTTCTTCGAGGTTCAGCGCGATCCCGTACACGCCGTGCGGGAACTCGAGCATCTCGCCCGCCATGGTGTTCTCGACGCCATGCACGCGCGCGATCCCGTCGCCGATCGACACGATCGTGCCGACCTCGGCTACGTCCACGTCCACGGCATAGCTGCCGATCTGGTCGCGGATGATCTTGGAAATCTCTTCGGCTTTGATATTCATCGTCTCTGCTTTTTCCGGCTACTCTGCGGCCGCGTCGATCAGCCGCTCCTTGACCTTCTGCAATTGCGTCGTGACGCTGCCGTCGTACACCGTGCTTCCAATCCTGGCGACCGCGCCACCGATGATGCCCGGATCCACCTTCGTTTCGAGCTGCACCTGGCGTCCGGTGGCACTGGCGAGGCCCTGCTGCAGCGCCGCCACGCGGTCGGCGGGCACCGGCACCGCTGTCGTGAGTTCCGCGCGAACGATCTGCGCGTGGTCCATCAACCGCGCCTCGTAAGCGGACGCGATTTCCGGAACGAGCGAGAGCCGGTCGCGATCCGCCAGCATCAGTAACAGCTTCGTCATCACCGGCGACACGGCAGCAAAACGCGCCAGCAGTTGCTCGACGATCCCACGCTTGCGGGGTGCAGGAATGGCCGGGTTCGACAACGTGCGCGACAGCCCTTCGTGCCCGGTGAAGAGCGCGGCAAAGGCTGTGAGCTCGCGGCCGACCTGCTGGATGTCCGCTTCCTTCTGCGCCACGTCGAACAGCGCGCGCGCGTAGCGAGTGGCCGCGCCGCGGCTCGTCATCGGGCCTCCCGAAGCTGAGAAGAGTAGCGATCGATCAGCCGGACCTGGTCGTCAGGGGTGATCTCTCGTTTGATCCGCTGTTCGGCGACCTGCACCGCAAGCGCCGCTGCATGCTCGGTCAGCTCACGCTTGGCGATGCGAAGCCGGGTGTCGATCTCGCGACGCGTCTGCGTCAGGAGCCGCTCGCGTTCGTGTGCTGCGGCTTCGGCGATCCGGCCCTGCTCGGATTTCACATCCGCTGCGCCCTGGGTGCGCAGCGCATCGAGCTCACCCGGGAGCGTCGCCATACGCGTCTGTATTTCGGCAAGCTGCGCCGCGGCTGCCGTGCGCATCTCCGACGCGGTCACGAGCTCCTGCCGGATCTGCGCGCCGCGCGTTACCAGGTAGGAAACGACCGGCGACTTCAGGAAGTAAACGAGCACGCCGACCAGGATCCCGAAGTTGACGAGCCGCGCGATCAGTGAGATCGCTTCATTGGGGTGCTCTTCGCCAGACGTTTCGCCGTGACCCGCGGCGGTCTGCGCCGGGTGAGCGGGCTGCGCACCCTGCTGTGTCGGGAGCTGCTCGGTAGCCGGCGGTTGTGCGTGTTCCTGCGCAACGGCAGGAGCTGCAACAGCGAGGGTGAGCGCAAAAAGGATGGTGGCGACCAACCGCGGCAATGTCATTGTGGTTTCAGGAGACCTTCCGGCCAAGAATTCGCTCGGCAACGATGCCGCCGAGCGCATCGGCGTCTGCTTCGAGCCGGCGCCGCGCATCTTCGGTTTCCGCCTTCAGCCGGTTGGACGCGGCGGCGACTTCCGCGTCCGCCTCTGCCCGTGTGCGCGCCATGATCTCGGCGCGCTCGGTGAGCGCGGCCCTCCGCATCTCGTCCATCTGCTTGTAGATGTCTGCGCGCGCGGCGGCCGTCTTCTGCTCGAACTCAGCCGCGGCCGCGCGTGCTTCGTTTGCCGATCGTTGCGCCAGTTCCTGCGCCGAACGGATGGCATCTTCGCGCGCCTTCATCACTCGGAGAACCGGCCGCAACAGCAGGCGGTCGACAACGAGCGTGAGCAGCAGCACGCACAAGATGACGAAGACGACGGACAGATCCGGGAGCAAGCGACCTCCGGCAACGCGTAAGAAATGACGTCAGGTGGGCCGCCATGCAGCGGCACAAAACGTCAATTTATACCATTCAGAACAGCTGTCGCGCAACGTGCCGCTTGTACCGTCGCAGCACAAGCGGCGCCGAAAAGCCAGCAAATATCGACAAAACGGTCAACTGACCCGGATCACGTGTGCTGCCGTATCCGTCACTTTTCCGATGATCGCGCCGCTCACGCCGGCGCGCTGTCAACGCTTCCATCGCGGCCGCGGCGGCTTCCGGCGCCACCGAAATGAGAAGACCTCCGGAGGTTTGCGGGTCGAACAACAGGTCGGCAACATCAAGCGGCACACGCGGATCGATCTCGATTCGCTGGCCGAAGTGCTGACGATTGGTCTTGCCCCCTCCCGGCACGTTGCCGCGAACCAGCTCTCGCGCACCCTCGATCAACGGAACCGACGCGGCGTCGATCTGGATCGTGCAGCCGCTCGCGGCGGCCATCTCGGACGCGTGCCCCAGCAATCCAAATCCCGTGATATCGGTGCAGGCGTGCACCGGCGCGGCCGGCAGGTGCTCGATCGCTTCTGCGGCTCCTTTATTGAGCGTGATCATGGAGTGGATCGCGGCCGCAACCGCAGCGTCGGTGGCGCGCCCGAACTTGAGCGCGGTTGCGATGATCCCGGTTCCGAGCGCCTTGGTCAGGATCAGCACGTCACCCGGCCGTGCCCCGGCGTTGGACAGGATCCGATCGGGGTCGATCATCCCGGTGATCGCATAACCGAACTTGATCTCCTGGTCCTGCACCGTGTGGCCACCCAGAAGCGACACGCCCGCCTCCCGCAGTTTGTCGAGCCCGCCGGCAAAAATCTGCGGCAGCAGGTGCCGGTCGGCATCCTTCGGGAATCCTGCAATCGCCAGCGCGGTCAACGGATTGCCGCCCATCGCATACACGTCGCTCAACGCGTTGGCGGCAGCGATCTGTCCGTAGACGAAGGGGTCGTCGACAATCGGCGTGAAGAAATCAACCGTCTGCACCAAGGCGCGCCGGGCATCGATCCTGAACACACCGGCATCGTCCGCGGTCCGGTAGTCAACCAGGACTCGGTCATCGGTGTAGACGGGCATGTCGCCCAGGACCTGGGCGAGCTCACCGGCGGCGAGCTTGCTCGCTCAACCGGCGCAGGCTGAGTAGTCGGTCAGCTTCTTCATTTCGTCCTTTCTTTTTCGCGAAACAGCCTCGAATTGCGATTCGCACCCAGCACCGCGGCACCCCGGCACCCCGCTAGCGCTTGTCCGTGAGATGTTCGTAAAGTCGATGGAGCTCGTCTTCGTTCTGGAAATCGATTTCGATCCGGCCGCGCTTACCGCGCCGGACGATCCGGACGCGCGTGCCCAGAGCGAAGCGCAGCTTGTCTTCAGCGGCTTTGGTGTGGACGTCCTTCGGTGGCTCCTCGCGCGGCCTGGCAGGATCGGACGGTTTCTTGACGATCGATTCCGTCTCACGCACCGACAGATTACGCGCGACGACGTCCCGCGCCACGCGCAGCTGCGCAGCTTCGTCCGTGAGTGCGAGCAGCGCGCGCGCGTGCCCCATCGAGAGCGTTCCGGCGCTCAGATTATTGCGAACTTCCGTCGGAAGCCGGAGCAGACGCAGGTAGTTGGCGACCGAGGATCGATCCTTTCCGACAGAGTCTGCGATTTGTTCCTGGGTCAGGTGGTAATCGTCCGCCAGTTGCCGGTAGGCCTGTGCTTCTTCGATCGGGTTGAGATCTTCGCGCTGAATGTTCTCGATCAACGCGACGGGAAGCAGGCGATCGTCGGCGATATCGCGGACGACCACGGGAACCTTCAAGAGCCCCGCCCGCTGCGAGGCACGCCAGCGCCGCTCGCCGGCGATGATCTCGAAGCCTTTATCGGCCTTGCGAACGACGATCGGCTGGATCACGCCATTCGCCTTGATCGACCGGGAGAGCTCGTCGATCCGGGTGTCGTCCATCGCCGTACGGGGCTGGAAACGGTTCGGACGCAGCAGATCGATATCGACGTCGAGCGCACGCTCGCCCGGCGCCGGCGCGGCGGGAGCGTCTGGGATGAGAGCGGACAAGCCGCGACCGAGTGCCGGACGTTTTTCAGCCATATGGATTCTCACGGTTCAGACGCTGCCCGGACGGTCCAAGAGTCATTGTGCCGGTTCCACGTTCGCCCGGATGGCGGGTGCGGACTCGCGCGCGAGAAACTCGCGCGCCAGCGCGACGTACGCTTCCGATCCCTTTGACTTGACGTCGTACAGGACGCCAGGAATTCCGTGACTCGGCGCCTCTCCGAGCCTGATGTTGCGCGGGATCACTGTCTTGTAAACGCGCTCCTCGAAGAACGCCCGGATGTCCCGCGCAACCTGCTGACCCAGATTCGTGCGCTCGTCGTGCATCGTCATCAACACGCCGGCGATGTCGAGATTGGGATTGAACGCCCCGCGTACGCGCCGCAAGGTGGCGACCAGGTCGGCCAGCCCCTCGAGCGCGAAGTATTCGCAATTGAGCGGGATCAGCACCGCATCTGCCGCGACCAGCGAGTTGAGCGTCAGCAACCCGAGCGACGGCGGTGTGTCGATGAAGATGTAATCGAACTGGTCCCGCACGGCATCGATCAACGCCTTCAGCCGTAACTCGCGATGCGGCAGCGGAACAAGGTCTATCTCGGCGCCGGTGAGATTGCGATCCGCCGGAAGGAGCGAGAGCCCCTTCACGGCCGTGGGCAGGATGAAATTCACTACAGCGGGCGAGTCGGAAGTGAGTGCCTCGTAGGCGGTTTCGCCTGGCGCAGCCTGTCCCTTCAAGCCAACGCCGCTGGTCAGATTTCCTTGCGGATCCATGTCGACGAGCAGGACTCGCTGCTCCGCCATCGCCAGCGCGGCGGCCAGGTTGATCGCGGTGGTCGTTTTTCCGACACCTCCCTTTTGGTTGGCGACGGAGAGGACGCGAGCGGGCATTTGGGCGAAAGACCTATAAGTTTCTATCGACAGTCGTCTGAGGCGAGACGCTGTTATACCACGTGCGATGTTCGACCTGCGACGCTGCCGTTATTTTCAGGTTGTGCCACACGTGGCGACGCCCCCCATACGCAAATGTTTCACGTGGAACATGCCCCTTCTTAGATAGGCGCTGCGGCGACTTTCCGCGCAATCGTCAGGCGGCTTCGAAGCGACTCGACCAACGGGACGGTCGATTTCCACTCGAGCGAGGGCGGCATCGGCGGCTGCGACGGACCCGAAGGCCCCCGGAAGAGCAGGAGCACTCCCGCTGGCTCGAGAAAAGATTGAAGGGCGGTGAGCAGGGCGCTCTCGACACGCACTGCGCGTATCGACATCGCTTCGAAGCTCTCGCGTAACTCTGGCCGGACGAGCAACTCCTCGTAGCGGCTGTTCTCCACGCGCGAAGAGGAAAGCTCCAGCTGACGGATCGCTTCCCGTAAGAAGGCCGACTTTCGGACCTTGACTTCCACCATGGTGAGCGACAGGCGCGGACCCGCCGCCAACGCCAAAGGAAGAGCGGGGGAGCCGCCGCCAGAGCCAATGTCAATGAGGCGAATGGCGTCCGAATGAAGGGGCAGGTGCTTAGCCGCAATCAGCGGTTCGAGGATCAGGCGGTCAATTGCGAGGTCTGGGTCTTCGAGCGCAGTGAGGTTGATCTTCCGATTCCAGCGCTCCAGAAGCTCGTAATAGGTCGAGAGGCGCGCGGCGAGGTCGTCTGAGACGGGAACCCCCGCCCGGGATGCGCGACGCGAGAGTCGCGTACGGAAGTCCCTCGCTGCCATGCGGGGAGAGTATCAGCCTTTAGCGCCGGTCCAAATATGCCGCGACAACGGCAACCGCCGCCGGCGTCACTCCCGGCACGCGACCGGCCTGGCCGAGCGTCGCGGGCCGCACGTCCGAGAGGCGCTGCACTACTTCACGCGAGAGGCCTGGGATCGTGGCAAACGGAAAGTCCTCCGGAATGCCCCGATGCTCCTGCTTCCGCATGCGCTCGACAGATGCGACCTGACGCTTCAAATAACCTTCGTATTTGAACTCCGTCTCAACACTGGCTATGTCCAGCGACGAGTGTTGGCCCGTTTCCAGAGCAACCTGTCCTGACTGCGCCAGATCAGCGAGACGGACCTCGGGCTGCTTCAGCGCCTGCGAAGCAGGCATACGCGTGCCGTTGGACGTCGTGACCGATGTGCGACGAATCGCACCGCAATTACGCGCGAATCTCAACCGGCGTTCTTCAAAACGCGCCCAGCGATCATCGTCGACCAGCCCGGCGCTTCGTCCTCGCGGCGTGAGGCGTAAATCGGCATTGTCGGTCCGCAGCAGCAACCGATGCTCTGCTCGCGATGTGAACATCCGGTATGGCTCGAGGCAACCCTGCGTCGTCAGGTCGTCGACGAGGATGCCAAGATATCCTTCGTCGCGGCCAAAGACGATGGGCGATGCACCAGTGGCGGCCGCAGCCGCGTTGGCGCCAGCTATCAGCCCCTGTGCCGCAGCTTCCTCGTAGCCGGACGTTCCATTGATCTGTCCGGCAAGGAAGAGCCCTTGGACGCGGCGCGTCTCCAGGGTCGGCCGAAGCTCGGTGGGTTGAATAAAGTCGTACTCGACAGCGTAGCCAGGCCGAAGCATCTCGGCCGCTTCGAGACCTGGCAAAGCATGGACGAGCTCAGCCTGCACATCCGCTGGAAGACTCATCGAGAATCCGTTGACGTAGATTTCATCGACATCCACGCCTTCTGGTTCGAGAAAAATCTGGTGACGTTCGCGTTTGGGGAAACGCACTACTTTATCCTCGAGTGATGGACAGTAGCGTGGTCCGACACCGGAAATCTGCCCGTTGAACAGCGGCGACAGGCCAATGTTCTTTCTGACTAGGTCATGAACCCTATCGTTCGTATATAGCAGATGACAGTGGATTTGCGGCCTCTCTATCGCGGTCGTCAAAAACGAGAATGGAACAGCCGGGTCATCCCCCTTTTCAACCTCGAATCGCGAGAAGTCGATGGAGCGTCGATTCAGCCGTGGTGGCGTGCCGGTCTTCAATCGGCCCCACTTGAATCCAAACCCCTTCAGCGATTCGGCCAGGTGCGTAGATGGTGGCTCTCCGGCGCGTCCAGCAGCTCTCTGTTCCGGACCAATGTGGATCAAACCATTCAAGAACGTACCGGTCGTGATCACCAATGATCGGCAGCGCGCGATGCGTCCGCTTTCCAGCCGCAGTCCCGTGACCCGGCCATCGTCGACGACGACAGCATGCGCCGGCGTATAGATCCAGTCTATGGAGGGGACGTCTTCGAGCGCATGCCTGACCCACGTGCTGTAGAGCTTCTTGTCCGCCTGGGCGCGTGGCGACCACACGGCGGGACCACGGCTGCGATTCAGCAGCTTGAACTGAATCCCGGTCGCGTCGATTGCAACGCCCATGAGTCCGCCGAGCGCGTCGATCTCACGGACGAGATGACCTTTGGCCGTGCCCCCGACCGCGGGATTGCAGGGCATATGCGCGACGGTTCCCTCAGACAACGTACAGATCGCGACGGATCGGCCCATTCGCGCCGCTGCCCACGCCGCTTCGACACCGGCATGGCCGGCGCCCACGACGATGACGTCGTACGTGCTCTCATGCATCGATCATTTCCCTATACAGAACCGGCTGAAAATCGCGTTCAACGTATCGTCCGCCGTGCGCCGTCCGGTAATCTCCTCGAGGCAGCGTCGAGCCTCGGCAACATCCGCCGCGACGAATTCCTCGGGCGCACTTTCACGTGCCGCAGACTCCCCGCGCAGAAGCGCTTCTCGCGCCTGCTCCAACAACGCGACGTGCCGAAGATTGGTCACTGCTGGTATGTCACCGGCCGGACGGTCATCAGTCGAAAGCGCTGCGACGACAGCGGCGCGCAGCGCGTCGAGTCCAGTGTTCGCGGGCGGCGCCACGTCGACACACGCGACGCCGAGATCGGTCGCGTCCCACGCGGCCACCAGATCTGCCTTGCTGCGGACGACAAGGCGCGTTTTGTCACTGGTATCCCTCAAGACCGCGAGATCCTCGTCGTTGAGCGGCCTTGAGCCATCGACGACGATCACCAGAAGATCCGCGGCAGCAGCGGCAGCATGCGCGCGAGAGATGCCTTCGGCCTCTACTGCGTCGGCGGCCGACTCCCGCATTCCGGCGGTGTCGACGAGCGTCGCCGGCATGCCACTGATGTCGACCACCTCGGTGACCAGGTCGCGAGTTGTTCCTGGAAGATCAGTCACAATCGCGCGCTCGGCTCCCGCAAGGGCGTTGAACAGTGTGGATTTCCCTGCGTTCGGGCGCCCGATGATCGCGACTCGCGCACCTTCGCGAACAAGCCGCCCACGCGCTGCGTCATTCAACACCGCATTCACCCGCGATGCGACGCTCGCTATCTCCCCAGCCACACGATCCGCTTCGACGAAGTGATAACCCTCTTCAGGGAAGTCGAGCGAGGCCTCGAGCCTGGTCGACACGTCGAACAGAGCTTCATCGATGGCGGCAATTTGCCTCGTGAGAGTGCCGTCCAGCTGATCGAATGCCGCGCGCGCCTGCAGCGGCGTCACGGCGTCAATCAGATCCGCGACCGCTTCAGCCTGAACGAGGTCGATGCGGCTGTGGAGATACGCGCGCAGCGTGAATTCCCCCGGTTCGGCAAGTCGTGCCCCGGCGTTCATCGCATCCTTGACGATGGCCCGAAGAACCACCGGGCTGCCGTGCGCGCTGATCTCGACGACATCTTCCCCTGTGTAGGATGCCGGACCCGGGAAGTAGGTGACGACCGCCTGATCGTGAACACCGGCCCCGCCGACGCGAACAAGCGTCGCGTGACGCGGCTCGAGCCGAGTGGATGACGTCAGTACCAGGCCGATGCCAAGCGCGGCGGGACCGCTGATGCGGACGACGCCTATCCCTCCGCGCCCCTGCGGCGTCGCGATCGCGACGATGGTGTCGTCGGTCGAGAACATGACGTGCCGTTCATCTTCTGCGAGTGCGCCGGGTCAGCGCCGGGTCGAGATGATCACGGTCTTGAGGAACGCGTCGCCGATGCTCTCGGACGACAGCGCCGGGTCCTCCGCGACGGTCAGGTGCACCAATCGGCGCGCATAAGGATTCAGAGGACCCATCTCCTCCGCCGCTCCATTGGTCTTCACCCTGTCCATCATGAATCGCGTCATCTGCTTCAGCTCCGCGTCCTTGCCTTTGCGGTAGTCCATGCAGTCCACCACGAAGGAGCGGTCGTCATCGAGATGTCGCCGGAACGCGGTGTTCACGATCAACTGCAGTGCGTCGAGCGCCTCGGCACGGCGGCGGAGCAACTGTTCGCCGCCTTCGCCTGATATCTCGACCCGGATTCCATCCGGTGTGTCGTTGATCTCGACGGCCAGGTCCAGCCCCATAGCCGACATCGCCTGCCGAGTGAACTCGCGGACCCGTTCGTGCAGCTCCATCTACTTCCGCTCCTTGGATGCTTGTTCGGTTCGACCTGCACCGGCATTCTTGACCTTCCGCTCCGCCGGTGGACGGACGCTTCGCTGTGGGGCCGGACCGATCATCTTGTTGGTGAGGTACTGCTGACCGATCGCCCACGCGTTACTGACCGTCCAGTAGAGCACGAGGCCGCTCGGCGCCTTGATGAACATGAACATGAACATCAGCGGCATCAACATCATGACCTTCTGCTGCGACGGGTCCGCCGTCGACGGCGTCATCCTGGTCTGGATGAACTGCGTCAGGCCCATGAGCACCGGCGTGATGTAGAGCGGATCGTGACGCGACAAGTCGGTAATCCAGCCGATGAACGGTGCGCCGCGCAACTCGATGGCGACCGAGAGCATCGCGTAGAACGCAAACAGCACGGGCATTGTCAACAACATCGGCACGCAGCCGCTCGCGGGATTGACGCCGCGCGACTTGTAGAGCGCCATCATCTCTTCGTTCATCTTCGATCGCGCCGGGTCGGTCATCTTCAGTTTCGCGTACCGATCCTGGATCGACTTCATCTCCGGCTGGATCTCCTGCATCCGCCGCATCGACACGACACTCTTGTGCCGCAGCGGGAACATCGCGACATTGATCAGCACCGTCAGCAGCACGATCGACCAGCCGTAATTGCCGACGTACACGTTGAGCCACTTCAGCGCACGAAGCAGCGGCACGACCAGCCAGTCGAAGATCCCGAAATCAATCGCCTTCACGAGCTTGGCGATCGATCGCCGCGAGCACGTCGAAGTCCTTCGGACCCATGAAGAAGGCTTCGCCGCTCGGCGCGCCGTTGAAGCGAACGGCCCACTGGACGTAAGGGGCTGGCGCGGTGGTGGCGCCCTGCGGTGCCGGCACCGCCACGCTTTCGTAGTGCAGTCGAAGCGGCACCTGCTTCGGTAACACCGCCGCGGAGAGGAAGTAGTGATCGTCGACGCCGGCAAAGCCGAACGCTCCCTCTTTCGAATCGACCGTGCCGATGTTGGACGGCTTGACGCGGGTGACACTGCCGTCCTGGTAGAAGATCGGCCGCGGCGGCACGTCGCTCGAACCGCGTGAATTCACGTGGAGGGCGTCGCCGAGGGCAGGGCCCCACTGAACCGTCGGTACCGAGCACGTTACCGCCCTGGGTGACGCTCGCTGACAGATGCACGATGTAAGGCGACTGCGGATTGAACGAAAACTCCTTGCGCACCGAGAGTCCGCTCGCGTCCGCGTACTCGAAGGTCAGCGTCGCCGGCCCGCTGTCGACAGTCAGCGATGACGCGCTCGGCCGGAACAGCGCCTGCGCCAGCGTGGCCGAGATTGCCGCGTCATCGACCGACAAGGTGAACGGACGCGGGTGGCCGCCCGGAGCATCGTGAGGAATCAGTTCGAGCGGCTGGTGTGCAGCGTCCTGGTACTTCTTGAGCCGCCAGCTTTTCAGTGCGCCAGCGCGGGTGGTGAAAACCGCCCGCACCGACTGGTTCTCTACGACAACCTCGCGCTCCGCCACGTCGGCAACGGTCGCGGCGGCAGACGGCACGGCCGGAGCGCTGGGCGTCGGCGCTTCCACTGGCTGCGCTTGAACCGGCGCGCCAGGTGCGGACTGCGCAACACTGGATGACTGACCGGATGCGGCCGGTGTCGGCTTGGGCGGAGGGAACATCGCCTGGTAGCCGTACAAGACGATGAACGAAAGTACGACAGCGAGAAGAACGCGTTTTTCCATGAACTCTCAGGCGCGCTTGACGGGGCCGAGATCCGGAACCGGATCGATCCCGTGGGCGCCAAACGGATGACATCGCAGCAGTCGGCGGACCGCGAGGGAGCCGCCGCGGAGGAGCCCGAATCGCTGCAGGGACTCGGCTGCATAATGCGAACAGGATGGCGTGAACCGGCACGAACCGGCATACATCCAGGAGAAGAGCAGCTGGTACGTGCGGATCAGCGCGAGTGCGACTCGCACAGCTGCACCCGGTCGCCGAGGAGCTGGTTCAGCGGACATCGGCTGTCGAGACCATCCGCGACGCACCGCGCCGCCAGGCCGCTTGAAAATCACGATCGAGCTCCACGTAAGCTGCGTCGAAGAGCTCGCGTCGGGGGATGACGACGACATCGAATCCGGCCGCAGGCCTCTGGTTGAGGCGGAAGAGCTCGCGGATCAATCGCTTTGCACGGTTACGATGAACAGCGTCACCCAGCTTCCTGGACGCGACGATGCCGAGGCGCGTGGTTGACGCTGCGTTGGGCGAGAGGAGCAGGGTGAAGTAGCGGGAACCGACCCGGTAGCCGTTCTTGAAGATCTGCTGAAACTCGCTGCGCCGTCGCACGCGTTGCGTCTTCGTAAAAGGGTGCGACGGCATGCGCGTGCGCGCTTACGAACTTGAGACGGTCAGCCGCTTGCGGCCCTTCGCGCGGCGGCGCTTGAGCACGAGCCGGCCGTTCTTGGTAGCCATCCGCGTCAGAAAGCCGTGCGTCTTCTTACGGCGGCGGCGGTTTGGCTGGAAAGTGCGCTTCATGTCTGGTCCCCTGTATCGATCGAATGAGTGCGGAGGAAACGTAGATCTTACCGGCGACAAAGCTCCAGTGTCAATCGCGCACCCCACACGACGAATCGATACTGAACAGCTCGCAGGGGGTTTTTGTCGACGCTCGGACCGTGTGCTACATTCCCCTCCCTGCGACGCCCGTAGGGTCTCCCCCCGAAGATTTCCACAACTGTGGAAAAAATTGTGGAAAAACCTAGGTTTTCACCCTCCTCGCGGCGCCGTCACTCTGAAGATAGCGGACGAGAGCGGAGAATCTGGAAAATTGCCTGTGTTTTCAGCATTTTTATCCGAGCCGCTGGTGGTCATCGCCTGTCGTCCCAGCCACACCTCAACTGGTCCCGGTGCTGAAATCGGTCGAAAATGAGCGTCAACATCTGGGAGCAGGTCCTTTCCAGGATCGAGACGAAAGTCAATCGCCACAGCTTCTACACGTGGTTCAAACCGACGTCGTTCGTGTCGGACGACGGCACCGCTATTCGCGTCCGCGTACCCAACGGCCTGTTCCGCGACTGGCTGACGAAGCATTACTCGGCGGTGCTGCTCGAAGCGCTCGGGGAGGTCGACCGGCGGGGCACCGCGGTGTTGTTCGTGACCGACGATGGCATTCCCGCCGTTCCGGTAATTGTTGAGGTATCTCCGGAAGCGGAGCCGGAACCTCTTCTCGAGGAACCAGAGCCGCAGATCGGGGGCCTTGCTCCACGCTACTCGTTCGACACCTTCATCGTCGGCGGCTCGAACCAGTTTGCGCACGCTGCATGTCGGGCCGTCGCTGAAGCCCCATCCCGGTCGTACAACCCTCTGTTCATCTACGGCGGCGTGGGCCTTGGCAAGACCCATTTGATGCACGCGATCGGGCACTACGTGCTCAATCACCTGAAGACGCTGAAGCTCACCTACATTTCGTCCGAGCGGTTCATGAACGAAATGATCAACGCGGTCCGCTACGATCGCGTCCTCGATTTCCGGGAGCGCTACAGGAGCGTCGACATCCTGCTGGTCGACGACATCCAGTTCCTGGCCGGCAAGGAAGGGACGCAGACCGAGTTCTTCCATACGTTCAACGCTCTGTACGACTCGCAAAAGCAGATCGTGATCAGCAGCGATCGACCGCCGCACGAGATCCAGCAGCTGGAAGAGCGGCTCAGATCGCGCTTCGAATGGGGATTGATCGCAGACATCCAGCCGCCCGACCTCGAGACCAAGGTCGCGATCCTGCGGCGAAAAGCAGAAGCCGAGGGCGTCGTCCTGCCAGACAACGTCGCGCTGTTCATCGCGGGAAAGATCAAGTCGAACATTCGCGAGCTCGAAGGATCGCTGATCCGGCTCGTCGCTTTTGCATCGCTGACAGGACGCGAGATATCTCTGCCGCTGGCGCAAGAGGTACTGCGGAACGTTCTGCAGCACGACGATCGCGCGGTCACGATCGAGGTGATTCAAAAGTTCGTGGCCGACTTCTACCAGTTGAAGCTGGTCGAGTTGAAGTCGAGGAATAATTCGAAATCGGTGGCGATGCCGCGCCAGATTGCCATGTATCTGTGCAAAGCCCTGACGAATGCTTCACTTCCAGAGATAGGGAAGAGCTTTGGTGGCAAGCACCACTCGACCGTCATTCACTCGATCAGAAAAATCGAAGCGCTGCGAAAGAGCGACGGAGATTTCAACACCCTTCTCAACAACCTCTCCGAGTCCTTACGCTAGAGGCGTTAGCGTTTTCAACAGGCTCGAAACGCGTCGTCCAGCGGATGGTTTGTGCATCGATTTCGGGGCCCGGATTTCCGCGAAACGTGCGCGATTTTCGAGGCCGTGGTACCGCCGCCGATTGCACAGGCTAAGTCTCTGATTTAGAAAGACTAAGAGGCGCAAATTAGGATTTCCACAGCGCCTTATTCTTGTTATAATTCTTTGTTCCTAGATTTTCCTCTTCACCAGTAAGGGAATAGCGCGGGCAGCCCGCGTCTTCCGCGAGGTCACACCCAGATGGAATTGGTCGTCCGTAAGACCGATCTCTTGCGCGAGTTGCAGTTGTTCCAGGGAATCGTCGAGCGCAAGAACACGATTCCGATCCTGGCGAACGTGCTGATCGAAGCCGACGGCGACCAGGTCAAGCTGCTCGCGACTGACCTCGAAGTCGGATTACGCAGCCGTTGCGCCGCCTCGGTGGCGAAGAGTGGTGCGCTGACAATTCCAGCGAAGAAGCTCTACGAGATCGTCAAGGCTCTGCCAGACACCGACGTGCGGATCGAAGAGAACAAGCACGGCGTCAAGGTCGCGGCCGATCGCTTCGACTCCCGGATGCAGACGCTGCCGCGTGAAGATTTTCCCTCGCTCCCGGACGGCACCGGCAACTTCTCGGCGACGCTGCCGCGGGAAGTGATGAAGCAGATGGTCGCCAAGACGCAGTTTGCGATCACCGGCGAAGACACTCGGTACTTTCTCAACGGCGCGCTCTTCATCCAGGGTCCGGATTCGATGAGCCTGGTGTCGACCGACGGGCACCGGCTGGCATTGATCTCGGTGCCTCGGGAGAAGGGGAAGGGCAAAGCGGAAGAGGAACGCGTCATCCTCCCGCGCAAGACCCTTCTCGAGATGGGCCGCCTGCTGTCCGAGGGTGAGGGTGATATCCAGTACGAGCGGGGTGAGAACCACCTGTTCTTCGATATCGGCGGACGACTGCTGATCTCGCGCATGATCGACGGCCAGTTTCCCGCGTTCGAACGGGTCATCCCGAAGAGCAACGACAAGCGGGTTGAGTTCGACCGTGACCGCCTCACGAACGCGGTCAAGCGTGTCGCGCTGCTGTCGAATGAACGGTCGCGCGCAGTGAAGTTTCAGATCGACAAGGGAAAAGTCGAGATCGCGTCCAGCAGCCCCGAGTTCGGCGAAGCGAAGGAAGTGATCGTGGTCGACTATGCCTCGACACCGGTGACGATCTGCTTCAACGCGCAGTACGTGCTCGACTTCCTGGCTGTCTGTGAAACTGATTCGGTCGGGCTCGAGTTCAAGGACGAGATGAGCCAGGCCGTGATGAAGCCGGTGGGTGCTGAAGGGTACGACTACACCTACGTCATCATGCCGATGCGGGTGTGATTATCGGCTCATCAAGTATCGGCCCGTCGGACATCGAATCGGGTGATCGATGGAATCGGTCGATTGAAATCGATTCAGCGGGACATCCGCAATCGGGACATCGACAATCGGAAATCCGCAATCTGCAGTCTGCAATCTGAATTCTCAAATACTGAATGTCGCACATCGAACCACAGAACGAAGATCAGCAGCCGGTGCAGCCGTCCGCACCCGCTCCTGACCCGGTCACGGCTGCGTCAGGCAACGGCAACGGATCGGGCGCAGACGACTACGACGCCGGCAGTATCAAAGTCCTCGAGGGGCTCGAGGCGGTCCGCAAGCGGCCGGCGATGTACATCGGGTCGACCGGTGCGCCAGGGCTGCACCACCTCGTTTACGAGATCGTCGACAACGCGATCGACGAGGCGCTGGCAGGCTACTGCGATCAGATCAACGTCACGCTGCACATCGACAACTCCGTTACCGTGATCGACAACGGTCGAGGCATTCCCGTCGACCAGCACGCGAGTGGAAAGTCGGCGGCGGAAGTGGTTCTCACCGTGCTCCACGCGGGCGGCAAATTCGACAACGACAGCTATAAAGTTTCAGGCGGTCTGCACGGCGTCGGGCTGTCGGTTGTGAACGCGCTGTCTGAACAGCTGGACGTCGAAATCTGGCGCAACGGAGAGGTCTACAACCAGAGCTACCAGCGCGGCAATCCGATGACCGGGCTCGAAGTCAGCGGCACGACCAAAAAGCGCGGCACCAAGGTCACCTTCAGGCCGGACGCACAGATCTTTGAAACAACCGAGTACAGCTTCGACACGCTGGCGCAGCGGCTGCGGGAGCTCGCCTTCCTGAATGGCGGCGTCACGATCACGATCGATGACGAGCGCGACGGGAAGAGTCACAACTTCCTCTACGAAGGCGGCATCCGTTCCTTCGTGGAGTACCTCAATCAGAACAAGACGGCAGTCAACGACAAGCCGATCTACATGCACGGCGACAAGGACGGCATCGATGTCGAGATTGCGCTGCAGTGGAACGACAGCTACGCCGAGACGGTCTACTCGTTCGCCAACAACATCAACACGCACGAGGGGGGGACGCACCTCTCCGGTTTCCGCTCCGCACTCACGCGCACGATCAACTACTACGTCGGCAAGAACAACCTGGCGAAGGACCTGAAAGACGCGAACATTGGCGGCGACGATATCCGCGAGGGACTGATCGCGGTCGTCAGCGTCAAGATCCCGCGACCACAATTCGAGGGGCAGACCAAGACCAAGCTCGGGAACACCGAAGTCAAGGGTATCGTCGAGGCGATCGTCAACGATAGGCTTGGCGCTTACCTGGAAGAGAATCCAGCGGTCGCGAAAAAGGTCATTGCCAAGGCGGTCGACGCCGCGCGCGCCCGGGAAGCGGCGCGCAAGGCCCGCGACCTGGTCCGCCGCAAGGGAGCGCTCGACAACAGCGCGCTGCCGGGTAAGCTCGCCGACTGCCAGGAGCGCGATCCCTCGCTCTGCGAGATCTACATCGTCGAAGGAGAGTCGGCCGGTGGCTCGGCCAAGCAGGGGCGTGACCGCAAGTTCCAGGCGATCCTGCCGATCAAGGGAAAGATCCTCAACGTCGAGAAGGCCCGCTTCGACAAAATGCTGGGCAGCGATGAAATCAAGACGATGATCGCGGCACTGGGGTGCGGCATCGGCAAGGATGATTTCGACGTGGCCAAGCTCCGGTACCACCGCGTCATCATCATGACGGACGCAGACGTCGACGG
The DNA here is from genome assembly GCA_963742265.1 of uncultured Acidobacteriota bacterium. Taxonomy (GTDB): domain Bacteria; phylum Acidobacteriota; class Vicinamibacteria; order Vicinamibacterales; family 2-12-FULL-66-21; genus JACDCA01. Next base: position 381,208 of record CAVULC010000003.1, on the reverse strand, counting down.
TTCGCACATCCGGACCCTGCTGTTGACGTTCTTCTATCGCCAGATGCGGACGCTCGTCGAGAACGGCTACGTCTACATCGCGCAGCCGCCACTGTTCCGCGCCAAGCGCGGGCGGAACGAAACGTTCATCCGCGACGAACGCGCGCTCGAAAGCTGGCTGATGAAACGCGCGGTCGAGTCCCGCACGGTGGTTCTGGAGGACGGAACACAGATTGCGGGCGACGATCTCGAGCAGCGTCTCGAAAAGCTCATCTCGTTCCGGAAGTACCTGCAGATCGTCGAACGCCGGGGCCCGACCCGTGACGTCGTCATCGCCCTTCTGGATCACAACGCAAAAGACAAGGCCTTCTTCGCCGATCGGGCGCGGGTGGAGTCACTGGCGAGCGCTCTGAACTCGACCATGCGCACGACCACTGTGCAGGAAGACGAAGAGCACCAGGCGTTTGCGATCGTGCTGGAAGACCGCAGCGGCGGTTACCCGCGAATGCATCGCATCGACCAGGATTTCGTCACGACGGGCGAGTTCCGGACGCTCGGCCTGAGCTACGAGGGTGTCAAAGGCATCCGCGGGCCGATGGTGGTGCGCACCGCGTCAACCGCGGCCGCCGAGGAAGTCACCGTCGAAGAGAACGCCGCGGCGGCGAACGAGACTGCGATCGGTGGCGCGCCGCTCGATGAGGCCACCAGACTCGCGGCGGAACCCAAGGTAATCGACGCGTCATCCGCACCCAAAATCGCGCCGAAACCCTTGCGCGAAGCCGAAGTGCGCATCGAGTCGGTCGATGAACTCGTCGAGTTTTTCACTGCGGCCGGCAAGAAGGGAATCGCGGTCAACCGCTACAAGGGCCTCGGCGAGATGAACCCGGACACGTTGTGGGATACCACCATGAATCCGGAGACACGGACCCTGGCGCAGGTGAAGGCGGAAGACCACATGGAAGCGGATTTGATGTTCACCACATTGATGGGGGACCAGGTCGAGCCGCGCCGCAAGTTCATCGAAGACAACGCGCTCGACGTCAAAAACCTGGATATCTAACATCGCTCATCTTGCATCTGACATCGCATCGACACATCGACTCATTGGCGCATCGGGATCGCGCATCGATTCATCGGCGATCTTCCATCTCTACATCGGAGATCCGATGACCCGATGATCGATCCCGATGACCCGATGATCGATCCCGATAAGCCGATGAACGATGAATCGATCGCGATGACCGATTGAAGATGACCCGATTAGCCGATTAATACATGTCTGATATCGCCCTGGTAAAAGTTCCGGTCAACATCGAAGACGAGATGAAGCGCTCGTACATGGATTACGCCATGAGCGTGATCATCGGGCGGGCGCTGCCTGACGTTCGGGATGGCTTGAAGCCGGCGCATCGACGCGTGCTCTACGGCATGCGCAGCATGGGGCTCGCGTCCAATCGCGCCTATCGCAAGTGCGCAAAGATCGTCGGCGAGGTGATGGGCAACTACCACCCGCACGGCGACGCGTCGATCTACGACACGCTGGTGCGCCTCGCCCAAGACTTCAACATGCGCTACCCCCTGGTTGACGGCCAGGGGAACTTCGGCTCGATCGACGGCGACCCGCCGGCGGCGATGCGCTACACGGAAGCCCGGCCCGAAGGTCTCGCCGAAGCGATGATGACGGATCTCGACAAGGAGACCGTGGACTTCGTTCCGAACTACGACGAGACGACCGAGGAACCCACCGTTCTTCCGACCACGTTTCCCAACCTGCTGGTGAACGGATCCTCGGGTATCGCCGTCGGCATGGCGACCAACGTGCCGCCGCACAACATGCGAGAGATCATCGATGGCGTGATCGCGATGATCGACGAGCGCGGTCAGCCGCGCGATGTACGCACGCGCGCGTTGCTCAAGTGCGTTCCCGGTCCGGACTTTCCGTCCGGCGGGTACCTGGTCGGCCGCCAGGGCATCTTCCAGGCCTACACCACCGGGCGCGGTTCCCTGACGCTGCGCGCGAAAACAGCAGTCGAAGAGAAGAAAGGCGATCGCCTTGCGATCGTTGTCAGCGAGATCCCCTACCAGGTCAACAAGGCGCGGCTGATCGAAAAGATCGCCGAGCTCGCCCGCGAGAAGGTGATCGAGGGCATCTCCGATCTTCGCGATGAATCGGACCGCGACGGCATGCGGATCGTCATCGAGCTGAAGCGCGGCGAGGTTCCTGAAGTCGTCCTGAATAATCTCTACAAGCACACACAGCTGCAGACCACCTTCGGCATCATCATGCTGGCGATCGTCGGCGGTCGCCCCAAGGTGCTCAGCCTCCTGGAGGTGATCGAGCACTTCATCGAGTTCCGCCGCGAAGTGGTCCGCCGCCGCACCGAGTTCGAGCTGCGCAAGGCGGAAGCCCGCGCGCACATTCTCGAGGGCCTGAAGATTGCCCTCGACCATCTCGACGAAGTCATCCGGCTGATTCGCGGGTCGAAAAATCCCGCCGAAGCGCGTGACGGGTTGATGACCTCCTTCAAGCTGTCGCAGATCCAGGCCCAGGCCATTCTCGACATGCAGCTGCAGCGGCTCACCGGGCTCGAGCGGCAGAAGATCCTCGACGAGCTGATGGAGCTGATGAAGACCATCGAGCGGCTCAGGGCGATTCTGTCGAGCGAAGCGCTGCTGATGGAAGTGGTGGTCAACGAGCTCAAGGCCGTCCGCGAGCGTTACCAGGACGAACGCCGGACGGTGATCATCGACCAGAGCGGCGAGTTCCGCATTGAAGACCTGATCGTCGACGAGGATGTCGCGATCACCGTGACCAACACCGGCTACATCAAGCGCACGGCGATCACCACGTACCGCATGCAGCGCCGGGGTGGCAAGGGGCGCATCGGTATGCGCACCCGCGAGGAGGACTTCGTCAGTCACCTGTTCGTCGCCTCGACGCATTCCTACATCATGATTTTTTCGGACCGCGGCCGGGCCTACTGGCTGAAGGTCCACGAGGTGCCCGACGCGGGCGCCGACGGCAAGGGCAAGGCAATCGCCAATCTCGTCTCCATGGAAGAAGGGGAGAAGATCGCGGCGCTGCTCGCGGTCAAGGAGTGGCCGACCGAAGACGATCAGCAGTTCGTCGTCATGGGCACGCGCAAGGGGATCATCAAGAAGACGGACCTGCGGTCCTTCAGCAACCCGCGCGCCGGCGGCATCATCGCCATGGGTGTCGAAGACGATGACGCGGTGATTGCGGTGGAGCAGTCGAACGGCACTGACCAGATCCTGCTCGGCACGCGCGACGGCATGGCCATCCGCTTCGACGAGACCGACGTACGGCCGATGGGACGCGGCGCCTACGGCGTCAAGGGCATCACGCTGCGCGAAGGTGACGAAGTCGTCGGGATGGAGGTCGTGCGGCCCGGCGGTACCGTGCTGACGGTTGCGCGCAACGGTTACGGTAAGCGCACCGATCTCGACGAATACCGGATCCAGTCACGTGGTGGCGTCGGCATCATCAACATCCAGGCATCAGATCGCAACGGCAAGGTGGTCGGGATCGTGTTCGTCAGCGAAGACGAACACCTGATGTTGATCAGCCAGCAGGGCATGATCCTCCGGACACGTGCCGGGGACATCCGCTCGATCGGCCGCGCCACGCAGGGCGTCCGGCTGATCGAGATGGAAGAGGGGGACATCGTCGTCGCCGTGGCGAAGCTCGTCGAGAAGGACGTCGAAAACGGTGGTGACCTGGAGTCGCCACCCGCGCCTGAATCAAGTGCGCCGTCGGAGCCTGAAGGGGAGTAGGTCAAACTCCAAAACGTCAAACTCCAAACTTCAAAGTCGGAGTAGCAGCGGAGTCGTTTTGTAGTTTGGAGTTTGTCGTTTGGAGTGACCGGTGGAAGCTCTCTAAGCAGGCTCGAGCTTGGCAAACTTAGACAGCAGCTTCTTGACCCCGACGGTGTTGAATCTCACCGTCACCTTCACATCGTCGTTGTGCTCTTCGAGCGCCATGATGGTTCCGACACCGAACTGCGCGTGGCGTACGCGCATCCCGACGCGAACGGCCCCACCGGCCGACTGGTCTTCGTGCTCGTAGGCGTAGGTCGGCGCCGGCGTTTCGCTCGAGCGGCTGCCGCCGCGTCCTCTCCCGCCGCGTCCGTATGGGTTAGTCCGGAACTCGTAGTGCTGATGCGAGAAGGACCCCTGGTAACCGGACGAGAAGGAAGGCGCGACCGTGTCGATCAGTTCCGCCGGGATCTCGTCGAGGAACCGCGAGGGTTCGGTGGCCTGGTACTCCCCGAAAACCCGCCGTCGTGCCGCCCCGGTGATGATCAGTTTTCTCTCCGCTCGCGTCATGCCCACGTAGCAGAGGCGGCGCTCCTCTTCGATCTGCTCCTCGTCGTCACCAGATCGGGAGTGCGGAAAGAGCCCTTCTTCCATGCCCGCAATGATCACCAGCGGGAACTCCAGCCCTTTCGCCGCGTGCATGGTCATCAACCAGACTTTGGCGTTCTTGGTTCCCGACTCTTCGTCGGTTTCAGAGAGCAGTGAGAGGCGGTCGACGAAGCCGCCGAGCGAGGCTTCGGGATCGTGCGACTCGTAATCACGCGCGGCGGATACGAGCTCCATGAGATTCTCGATCCGATCGTTCGCGTCCTCGCTGTTCTCGTCGCGAAGGTCGCTGAGGTAGCCGCTCTGATCCAGCATCTTGCCAATGGCGATCGACACCGAGTCGTGGCGGGCGGCATCGGCCAGACTGACGATCATGTCGCGAAATACGCGGAGTGATGAGACCGCTCGCGGCGTCAGTTTGGCGTCTTCGACGACGTATACGAGCTTGGCCCAGAGCGACCGTGCCGACGTTACTTCCTGAAGACCGGCCATCAGCAGCGGCGGAGCATCGTGGATCACTGCTTCCGGATCGACCGCCTGCAGCGAATCCATCACCCCTTTGCCGATACCCCGCGCCGGCACGTTGATCACTCTCCGCAGGCTCACATCGTCGTGCGGATTGATGATCAGTTTCAGATACGCGAGTGCGTCCTTGATTTCCTTACGCTCGTAGAACCTGACGCCGCCGATGATCTTGTACGGGATCGCCTCGCGCATGAGCGAGTCTTCAATCGCCCGCGACTGGGCGTTGGTGCGGTAGAGGACCGCAGAGACGGCATCGAAGTCATCGTTCCGCTGCTGCTTGATCGATCGGGTAATGAAGTCAGCTTCTTCGAGCTCGTCGTTGCCGCGGAAGTAGGTGAGCTTCGATCCGCCCTTCCGGTCCGTCCAGAGTCGCTTGTCTTTGCGATTGCGGTTCTGGCTGATCACTGCTGATGCCGCGTCGAGGATCATCTGCGTCGATCGATAGTTCTGCTCGAGACGGACCGTCTTCGCTTCCGGAAAGTCATGCTCGAAGTCGAGGATGTTCTTGAGGTCCGCGCCTCGCCACTTGTAGATCGACTGATCGGGATCGCCGACGACCGCCAGGTTGCGGTGCGCTTCGGCGAGCCGGCGGATCAGCATGTACTGCGGTCGATTGGTGTCCTGGTACTCGTCGACCATCACGTACTTGAACTTGTGCGAGTAGAACCCGCGCACCTGCTCCGAGGTTTCAAAGAGCTCCACCGTCTTCAGCAGCAGGTCATCAAAGTCGAGCGCGTTCGCATCTTTCAACGCGGTGATGTATTTCTCGTAGATGCGCGCCACCTGCTCGCCCCGGATGTCGAACGTTCCGCGAAGCGAATCCGGCCCTTCCATCCGATTCTTCGCGTGACTGATGCGCGACAGCGCCATCCGCGGGGGCACGAACTTGTCGTCGATCCCGAGTTCCTTCTCCGCCTGCTTCACGACAGCGACCTGGTCAGAGGAGTCGTAGATGACGAAGTCTCGAGAGAGATTGATTTTCGGCGCCTCCCGGCGGAGCAATCGGGCGCACAGCGCATGAAAGGTCGACAGCCAGACGCCGGAGCCAGTGTCGCCGATCAGTGACTGGACGCGTTCACGCATCTCCTGCGCAGCTTTGTTGGTGAACGTGACGGCGAGCACTTCGTCCGGCTTCGCATGCCCATCGCCGATGAGGTACGCGATCCGGTAGGTAATGACACGGGTCTTCCCGGATCCCGCTCCGGCCAGGATCAGGAGCGGCCCATCTGTTTGCAGGACGGCGGCGCTCTGCTCGGGATTCAGCTTCGAAAGAAAATTCATGGAGGGGAAGCTCAATTATACGGTTCGCCGCCGTCTGCCGACCACACGTCATCATTTCGTCAACACCAGGACATCGTCACGGTGGCAGAAGGTGCAATGCCGCCGTGGCGGTCCGCCGGTGAATCACCGCGCTGAGGAGCACACCTTCGACCCCGGCCGCAAAGTCTCTGCCGTATGCGTCGCGTCCGGTCGCGCAGTACCATCGCGGCTTCCCGCTATGGCCGAGACACTCTTCAAGAAAGTCTGGGACGCGCACACCGTCCGCACGCTGCCGAATGGACAGACGCAGCTGTTCGTCGGTCTCCACCTGATTCATGAGGTCACGACTCCGCAGGCGTTCGATATGTTGAACGCGCGCGGCTGGCCCGTGAGATATCCGGCGCGCACGATCGCGACCGTCGACCATATCGTCCCCACGCGCGATCAGCGACGGCCGTTCGCAGACCTGATGGCGGAGGACATGCTCGCCGCGCTCGAACGCAATTGCCGCGCAGCCGGTATCGAGCTGCTCGACATCGCCTCGGGTGCGCAGGGCATCGTTCACGTCATCGGCCCTGAACTGGGATTGACGCAGCCCGGGATGACTATCGCCTGCGGTGATAGCCACACCTCGACACATGGCGCCTTCGGGGCCGTCGCGTTCGGGATCGGGACATCGCAGGTCAGGGACGTCCTCGCCTCCCAATGCCTGGCACTGGAGCCATTGAAGGTCCGCCGGATCCGCGTGAGCGGACGGCTGGGCCGCGGTGTCTACGCCAAGGACGTGATCCTCGAGATCATCAGGCGTCTCGGCGTAAACGGCGGCGTCGGCTACGCGTACGAATATGCCGGCGATGTAGTCAGCGGCATGACAATGGACGAGCGGATGACGATCTGCAACATGTCGATCGAGGGCGGAGCGAGGGTTGGCTACGTGAACCCTGACGACACCACGATCGACTACCTGCGCGGACGCAAGGTACGCTCCTCAGGGAGACTCGTTCGACGCGGCTGCGACCTGGTGGAAGAGCATGGCCTCCGATCCGGCTGCACCGTACGACGACGAAGTGGAGATCGACGGAGCAGCCATCCGGCCCACCGTCACCTGGGGCATCAATCCAGGTCAGTCGGTGTACGTGGATGAACGCCTGCCGCAGCCGGCCGACGCGGCAGCCGACGGTCGCTCCTCGATCGAGGAAGCGCTCGCTTTCATGGGGCTGCGAGCCGGCGATCCGATCGCCGGTACGAAGATCGACGTGGCGTTCGTTGGATCCTGCACCAACGCCCGGCTGTCGGACCTGCGGGAAGCGGCGAAGATGATCCGCGGGCACCATGTCGCGGCTCATGTGCGCGCACTGGTCGTTCCCGGGTCACAGGCGGTTCGCGCCGCCGCCGAGCGCGAGGGGCTGGACCAGGTGTTCACGTCCGCCGGTTTCGAGTGGCGCGCCGCCGGCTGTTCGATGTGTCTGGCCATGAACCCCGACAAGCTCGAAGGACGCGAGATCTGCGCCTCCTCGTCGAATCGGAACTTCAAGGGCCGGCAGGGTAGTCCCACCGGCCGAACGCTGCTCATGAGCCCGGCAATGGTTGCTGCCGCGGCCGTTGCTGGGGAAGTCGTCGACGTCCGCGAGGTGTCTGTTGCCAATTGAGCGGATCACCAGGATCGAAGGCACAGCGATGCCGCTCCGCGGCAACAACATCGACACCGACCGGATCATCCCCGCGCGATTCCTGCGCGCGATCTCCTTCGAGGGTCTCGACGAGCACCTGTTCGAGGACGACATCGCCCAGGACGGGAACCATCCCGCTGCCAGCGCCGCCTACCGTAGTGCATCGCTGATGGTGGTCGAAGCAAACTTCGGTTGCGGATCATCCCGCGAACACGCGCCGCAGGCGATCCGCCGTCGCGGTATCCGCGCCGTTGTCGGTGTCTCGTTTTCAGAAATCTTCTTCGGTAATTCGGTGGCCCTGGGAATGCCCTGCGTTTCCGTCACTCCTGACGACGCCCAACGGCTGATCGAACGCGCGGAGCGCAACCCCGCGGCGACGTTGGTGCTCGACCTCACGACCCTCCGTATTTCCGGTGCCGGACTTGACGTTCCAGTTGGCCTTCCCGCCGCGGCACGCGAGTCGTTTGTTCAGGGGACCTGGGATGCGACCGGACTCCTGCTGGACAGGTTCGAAGACGTCGAGAGGGTAGCCGCCAGGCTGCCCTACCTGCACTGGACCTAGCCATCCGGCCGTCCTGCGCGAACGAGCTGAAGGAACGCCGCCGCGGCATGGGAAAGGTCGCCGGCACGCCTGAACACAAAACGGACGATTCGTCGCGCTGACAGTTCGGGGACCTTCACCGCAACCAGGTCGCCGCGCTCGATTTCCGTCAGGGCGCATCGGCGCGGCAGTACCGCTACGCCGACACCCATTTCAACCGCGCGTTTGATCCCGTCCAGACTCGGCAAGGAGACCTGGATATTGATCGGCGCATGCTTGCGTTCGTAGACCCGTAGCACGCGGTCCCGGGCCGGCGACGGATCGTTGTGTGCGATCACCACCTGTCGCCCCACTTCCTCGATGCTCACCCGCTTGCGACCCGCCAGGGGATGCTTCGGGTGCGCCAGCATGACCAGTTCGTCCCCGCCGAGCGGGATCGACTGGAGCCCCTTATCGGAGGGCAGGAAGGTCATGACGCCGAAGTCGATGCCGCGATCCTCGAGCTCCGCTGCCATCCGACGAGACGTCACCCGCCGGACTTCCATCGTCACCTGCGGATGCGCGGCAGCGAATTCGCTGACGAACGGCAACAGTGAGTGGACGGCGGCCTCGTTCGCGCCGATCACGACCCGCCCTCGCCGCACCTGCTGGAGCTCTCGAACCGCGGACTCGGCTTCCGCCGCCATGCGCACCAGCCTGGTGGCGTGCTCGCGCAGCAGCAGCCCGGCCTCGGTCAGGACCCCGGTTCGCGACGAGCGGTCGAACAGCCGCGCGCCAAGCTCCTCCTCGAGGCGCTTCACCGCCTGGCTGATCGCCGGCTGGGTCCGGTGAAGTCGATGAGCGGCCTTCGAGAAGCTGCGCTCATCGGCGACGGTGAGGAAGACGTTGAGATCTGGTAACTGCATTGGAGGTGTCCTGGGTATCTCGCCACCGAGACGCAGAGGCACAGAGAAAACAGTTAGAAAACTTGGCCACCGAGGCACTGAGACACAGCGAAATTACTTACACGACTGGCCACCGAGATACAGAGGCATCCGACGACTTTCGTAGACGTTCAGTTGACAGAGACACAGACCGACTCGGGAAGGCAGCGCCGCAATGACCCGGGCGCAGGGAGAATCGAGCCTCGAGTGACCGGGCTCTGTGCCTCTGGGTCTCTGTGGCACGAATCGCTCTGTGTCCTCGACGCAGCTATGATAAGCGCATCTTATATAAAGCTAACAACTATAAATTGGACTCCAGCCCACATCGTCCGATACAACGTAGAGCAGCATCCGGAGGACCGATTTGTCCAAGAACCACCTCACGATTTTCGACACGACATTGCGCGACGGCGAACAGGCCCCAGGTTTCTCGATGCGCATGGACGAGAAGCTGAAAATGGCCCGAAAGCTGACCGCCCTTGGCGTAGATATCATCGAGGCCGGCTTCCCGATTGCCTCCGAGGCCGACGCGGAGGGCGTCCGCATGGTGGCCTCGCACATCCGTGGACCCGTGGTGGCCGCGCTGGCGAGGTGCAATGCGAACGATATCGAGCGCGCCGCGTGGGCGCTCGCTCCCGCACCGCGGAAGCGCTTGCACGTCTTCCTGGCGACATCCGATCTCCACCTCGAGCGGAAGCTGCGGATGACCCGTCAGCAGTGTATCGACAGCGCGATCGCCGCGGTCCGGGCTGCCAGGCGGCACGTCGACGACGTCCAGTTTTCGGCGGAGGATGCGACCCGCAGCGATCCGGATTTTCTCTGGCGTGTCTGTGAGGCCGTGATCCAGGCGGGGGCCCGCACGATCAACTTACCTGACACGGTCGGCTACTCCACCCCGGATGAGATGCGCTCTTTCTTCAAGAACCTCATCGATCGCGTGCCGAGCTCGGACCAGGTGACCTGGAGCACGCACTGCCACGACGATCTTGGCCTGGCCGTCGCCAACAGTCTGGCCGCGATCGAGGGAGGCGCCCGCCAGGTCGAGTGCACGATCAACGGCATTGGCGAACGCGCCGGCAACGCCTCGATCGAGGAGGTCGTCATGGCGACCCGCGTGCGTCGCGATCGTCTGCCGTTCGATACATCGATCGACACGACCCAGTTGTTCCCGGCCAGCCAGCTGCTCACGTCGCTCACCGGTGAAGGCGTTCAGGCCAATAAGGCGATTGTCGGCCGGAATGCCTTTGCGCACGAGGCAGGCATCCACCAGGACGGCATGCTGAAAGACCGGCGCACCTATGAAATCATGCGCCCTGAGGAAGTTGGCGTGCCCAAAGCCACGCTCGTTTTGGGTAAGCACTCGGGCCGGCATGCGGTGCAGCGCCGCTGCGAGCAGATCGGCGTCACGCTCGAACGTCGTGAGCTCGACGATGTCTACCGTGCGGTCATCGCCCACGCTGTCCGCGAGAAGGTGGTTAGCGATGCCGATCTCTCGGCCATCATCTCCAGCTTGCGCAGCGCCGGAAGGGAGGCCGCGCAGCCATCGGAACGATCGCGCTCGTCCGCGCCGATCCCCGACTTCAATGTGACGCCGGCCGAAGTCGGCTACGGCCACGGCGTCTAGAAGGTCCGAACCGAGCCGTGGAACCTTTGCCCTACTCGACGGTGACGCTCTTGGCCAGATTCCTGGGCTGATCGACGTCGCATCCACGCCGGACCGCGATGTGATACGAGAGCAGCTGCAGCGGAATCACCATCAGCACCGGCGTGATCAGCGGGTGGGCTTCGGGCACGGTCAACAGGAAATCGTGCGCGGGATCCAGCAGATCCTTGATCCCCTGGTGACGCTCGGTCGCGAGCGCAATCACTGAACCGCCGCGGGCCTTGGCCTCCTGGATGTTGCCGATCATCTTCTCGAAGACGTGATCGGCCGGAGCGATCGTCACGATCGGCATTTCCTCATCGATCAACGCGATCGGCCCGTGCTTCATCTCACCCGCCGGGTAGCCTTCCGCGTGGATGTAGGAAATCTCCTTCAGCTTCAGTGCCCCTTCGAGCGCGATCGGATAGTTGATGCCGCGACCGAGGAAGAGGAAATCACTGCGCTGGTAAAACCGCTTCGCGATCTCCTCGGTCAGCGGTTCGCACTTGAGGACTTCTTCGATCAGCATCGGGAGCTGCATCAGCCCCTCGATGTGCGGACGCGCTTCATCCGGCGTCAGCGTGCCGCGCACCTGGCCGAGGTACAGCGCGAGCAGGTGGAGCGCGACCAGTTGCGAGGTGAACGCCTTGGTCGAAGCCACGCCGATTTCTGGCCCGGCGTGCGTGTAGATCGTCCCCTCGGTTTCACGCGTCGCCATGCTGCCGACGACGTTGCAGATGGAGATGCTGCGGGCGCCACGCTTCTTCGCCTCGCGAAGCGCCGCGAGCGTGTCGGCGGTTTCTCCCGACTGGGTGATCACGACGGTCAACGTGTTCGGCGACACGATCGGATCGCGATAGCGATATTCGGACCCGTAGTCCACGTCGACCGGCACGCGCGCCACTGACTCGATCATGAACTTGCCGATCAGCGCCGAGTGCCACGACGTGCCGCAGGCCAGGATGACGATCCGCTCCACATCACGGAGCGCGTCGTCGGAAATCTCGATTTCGTGGAGGAACACCTTGCCCGACTCGAGCGAGGTGCGGCCGAGAACGGTCTCCTTGATCGCCATCGGCTGCTCGAAAATTTCCTTGAGCATGAAGTGCTTGTAGCCGGCTTTCTCCGCCATCACCGGATCCCAGGCCACCCGCGTGCTCTTGTTCGACACCGCGCGCCCCGAGTAATCGGTGAACTCGACACCTGACGGTGTGATCACCGCCATCTCTTCGTCACCCAGGAACACCACGTCGCGGGTGTGCGACAGGATGGCCGGGATGTCCGAAGCGACGAAGAACTCGCCGTCGCCCAGGCCCACCACGATCGGCGGGCCGTTCCTGACGGTGACGATCTTGTTGGGATCGTCAGCCGACATCAGCACCAGGGCGAACAAACCGCGCATGTAGAGCAGCGCCCGCCGGACGGCGTTCTCCAACCCGTCCTGCTGCATCTCGCGTTCGACCAGGTGCGCGACGATCTCGGTGTCGGTCTCGGTGACGAACACGTGTCCCTCTCTCTGCAGCTGCTGCTTCAGATCGAGGTAGTTCTCGATGATGCCGTTGTGAACGACGACGATGCGGCCGGTGCAGTCGACGTGCGGATGTGCGTTCTCTTCGGTCGGACGGCCGTGCGTGGCCCATCGCGTGTGCCCGATGCCGTACTCCCCCTCGAGCGGGCTGATGGCGATCACTTCCTCGAGCCGCGCCAGCTTGCCGGCACTGCGGCGAAGTTCGATTTCACCGTTGCGCAGGACGGCGACACCGGCGGAGTCGTAGCCTCGATACTCCAGCCGCCGCAACCCGTCGATGAGGATTGGGAGAACCTGCTTCTGCCCGATGTATCCAATGATTCCGCACATTGCAGTTGTCTCGTGTCTTGTTCGTGTCGGTTATAAGGGTTGGTTGCCGCGGCTGCCGGTCATGCCCGCGCCTTCTTGTGGCGTGACACCCAGCCGTCCTTGTTCACTTGCTTGCCGCGCGCGATCGCCAGTGCGTCTGCCGGTACGTCTTCCGTGATCGACGAGCCGGCGGCGACGTAGGCGCCTTTGCCGACGCGTACCGGCGCAATCAGTTGCGTGTCGCTGCCGATGAAGGCGCCATCATCGATCACCGTCGGATGCTTGAGCGTGCCGTCGTAGTTGCAGGTGATCGTTCCCGCCCCGACGTTGACGCCCTCGCCGATGGTCGCATCGCCCAGGTACGACAGGTGGTTCGCCTTCGATCCCGCGCCCAGGCTCGTCTTTTTCAGTTCCACGAAGTTGCCGACGTGCGCGTTCACACCGACGTCGGACTGCGGTCGAATGTGCGCGAACGGGCCGAGCTTTGCGCCCGCGCCGATGTGCGACTCGGTGATGACGCAGAAGTTGTTGATCACCACACCGTCGTCGATCCTCGAGTCGACAATGCGGACGCCCGAGTTGATGACGCAGTGCGATCCGATCGTGGTGCGACCTTCGAGATACACACCGGGATGGATGATCGTGTCGGCGCCGACGGTCACATCGGGTCCGATGAAGGCAGCCGACGGATCGACGATCGTGACACCAGCGTCCATCAGGGCTTCGTTCTTTCTCATCTTCAAGACGGCTCCGGCTTCGGCCAGTTCCTTCGGGCTGTTCACACCGAGAATTTCCCGCGCATCATCAGCGCTGACGCTTTCGACACCCAGCCCCCGCTCGCGATAGATCGTCACGAGATCGGGGAGGTAGTACTCCCCCTGGGCGTTCGCCGATCCGATCTGCTTCAGTGCGTCGAACAGCGGCGCCAGGTCGAATGCGTAGATGCCGCTGTTGATCTCGCGGATCTCCTGCTGCGCAGCCGTCGCATCCTTGTGCTCGACGATCGCGGTGATCCGGCCCCCCTCACGAACGATCCGGCCATAACCGTGCGGGCGGTCGACTGCAGCGGTGAGCACCGTCGCGGCCGCTCGCCGCTCCCGGTGCGTGGCAACCAGCGCTCGCAACGTCTCGGAGCGCAGGAGCGGCACGTCACCGGAGAGCAGCACCAGTGTTCCGGTCGCGCCAGTCAGTAACGGCTCCGCCTGAAGCAGCGCGTGGCCGGTACCCAGCTGCGGCGACTGCAGTGCAAACCCAAGGCCCATCCGTTTGGCTGTGGCAGCCCGGACCTGTTCGGCCTGGTGGCCGACGATAACCGTAATCGACGTGGGAGAAAGCGGGTCCGCCGCGCGGAACACGTGCTCAATAAGGGAAAACCCGGCGACCTCGTGTAGAACTTTGGCGCGCGCGGACTTCATGCGGGTGCCCTTGCCGGCAGCAAGGACCACCACGTGCAGATCGGTCATAGACCCAGTCTACCGCCCCGGATCCAGGCGGACGTCAGCGGCGGCGGGCTCTCCGTCGTCCGCTGGCCGGCGCGTCGAGAATGGCCCGGAAGCTATCAAGATGGCGGATGCCGTCGAGGTCAGGGTCCTGCCGTGCCTGCGACCTGTTGTCCGGGTTCAGCTCGATCGAGCGGTGGAGGTGCTCGAGCGCCTCATCGAGCCGTCCGCGCATGCTCAACGCAGAGGCCATGATGTAGTGCGCATGGTCGTTCTCCGGATCGGCGGTCACGGCGCGCTGAAGGTGATGAAGCGCGGTGACGTGATCGCCGGCATTCAGGGACACGGTCGCCGCGTAGACCTGTTCCGCGGGTGTTTCGGGCGGCGGACTGTTTCGAGCGGTTTCTCTTTCGCAGACCCGCAGGTAAAGCCGTGCTCGCTCCAGCAGCTCGCGTTCTTCCGGATAGCGTTCGATCACGGTCCGGAATAATTCCGCGGCTCCTGCGAAATCGTGGCGCTGAAGGCCCTGCACGCCTCGTTCGTAGATCGCCACCGCTTCGTAGAAGCCGGGCTTGCGAGGCGCCGGCGGCGGCGCCGCCGGGGCCGGTGGCGCGGGTGGCTCGACGGCTCGCACCGGCGCGACCCGCTTCAAAGCCGCCGCGGCCGATCGGGTTGGCGCAGTCTTCACCGTCTTACGCGCGACTGGGCGCTTGGGGGCACTCTTGGCCGCCCGTACGGCAGGGCGACTGGGGCGCGACACCGCTTTGCGGGCGGGTGCCTTCTTCTGTTTCGACCGGACGTTGTTTGCCCGGCGCTGTTTCGCCAATCCTATCGCCTCCCTGCGGTGCCTGACTCGGCGGGCCAAAGTAACAAATTGCCGACGACAGGGTCAAGCAGAAGCCGCGGCACGGCTCAGCGTGGGTCAATTTATGTCTTTAGACCTATCTTTCTCCCGATCCAACGCCGCAAACACAGCCCTCGATGTCGTTTTGAAATGCTCCGCTGTCCGCCTTATAGCCTCCCGTCGTCCTAGCCCATTACCTTCTGTGATGTGACCGAAAAATCTGGTGATGGCGTCGTCATCCGCAGCTGGCACTTCCCCTTTGCCAGGCCGATCGAATCCTGAAATGATCAGGGTGAACTCACCGCGTTCGGGAGGAGGCGCTTCGAGCCACTCGTTGATAGGCTTAATGACCAAATGTTCGTGAGCTTTCGTTAACTCTCTCCCAATGACCACTTTACGGTTGCCAAGCTCCTCGGAGATGGCGGCGAGGGTAGACAGAATGCGGTGGGGCGCCTCGTAGATGACGATCGGACGCGGCTCAGACGCAAGTTCTTGGAACCATTTTTTTCTGGCTGACGCCCTAGGCGGAGGAAATCCGGCGAAAAGAAAACCTTCGTCTCCCCAGCCCGCGCCTGACAGCACAGCAATGGCGGCATTTGCCCCGGGTACGGGTTCGACCCGGATGCCGCGCTCATGCGCTGCCGTAATCAGCCTCGATCCTGGATCGGAAATGACCGGCGTCCCCGCATCGGACACCAACGCGACGGAATCTCCCGCGAGCATCCGGTCGATCAATTTTGCGGTGCGGGTGTGCTCGTTGTGCGCGTGAAGGCTCGTTGTCGGCGTGGAGATGGAGTAGTGTTGGAGGAGGCGGGCGGTGCGGCGCGTGTCTTCAGCCGCGATAACAGTAGCCTCACGGAGCACCCGGAGGGCCCGCAACGTGACATCCTCCAGGTTGCCGATTGGAGTGGCGACCACGTAGAGGATGCCCGGCATGTCTGGCGGGCCGATTGTAACGCATGTATTCAGCCGAACCTCTTCCCCACTTTGTTGACGAATACCTCGCTCACCTGCACGAAGTTCATCCGACGAACGCCACGTTTGATGGCGTGCATCTGCACGATGATCTCCTCGAGGATCTGAGCAGGGCGGCGATCGACGGGCAGATCCGCGACCTCGGTGGTTTCGCCCGCCGCCTGGCGGCGATCGACCCGGCGCGGCTGACCCCGGTGGAGCGTCTCGAGCGGCCGGCGCTCGACTCCAGCATCCGCGCGCGCCTCTTCGAGATCGAGCAGGTGCGGACCTGGGAGCGCAATCCGCAGTACTACGCCGAGATCATCGCGACCAGCCTCGCGAGCCAGGCGCTCTTCGACTATGCCCCGTTATCGGAGCGCGCCCGGCGCGTCGTCTCGAAGCTGCGCCAGGTGCCACGCCTGATCCAGGCTGCCAAGGAGAACATCAAGGACGCACCCGGGATGTTCGTCAAGGTCGGGCTCGAGAGCATGCGCGGCACGCAGCGCTTCATCGACGAGGACCTGCCGCGAGCATTTTCGCGGCTGGACGATCTGCACATCCTCGGGGATCTCGCCGACACCTCCAGCGAGGCGAGCAGGGCAATCGGCGCTTTCGTTGAATACCTCGAAAAGGATCTCGCTCCCCGCAGCAAAGGGAACTTCCGTCTCGGACGCGACAAATTCGAGGAGAAGCTGCGGCTCGATGAAGGCCTCACGCTCGATGCGGACCGTCTGCTGTCGATCGCCAACCGCGAGCTCGCCAGGGTGCAGGAGGAGTTCCGGCGGGTCGCGTCGAAGCTGAACGCGACCGATCCGGCCGCAGCCTGGGAGAAGGTCAAAGGGGATCATCCCGCACCGGGGCAACTCGTCTCGGTCGCGCAGGAGCAACTCGGCGAGCTGGCGGACTTCATCAAGCGGCAGCGGATCGTCACCATTCCCAATGGCGCGCCGGTCGACGTCGCGCCGACGCCGAAGTTCTATCGATGGACGTTCGCCAGCATGTGGACGCCCGGGCCTTTCGAGGCGCGGCCGCTGCGCGCGACCTATTACCTGACCGACATCGATCCCGCCTGGGGAGCGGAGCGTCGAACTGAGCATCTTCGCGACTTCAGCCATGCGGCGCTGTGGTCGATCTCGATCCACGAAGTGTTCCCCGGCCACTTCCTCCACTACCAGCACCTCCGCCAGGTGCAGTCGAAATTGCGCAAGTCGATCATGTTCTCGTCGACCGCGATGGTCGAAGGCTGGGCGCACTACTGCGAACAGATGATGCTCGACGAGGGATTCAAACGCGGCGACCACGCGGTGCGGCTCGGCCAGCTCGCCGAAGCCCTCATCCGTCTCTGCCGCTTCATCGTCGGGATCAGACTGCACTGCGAAGACCTTTCGGTGGAGCAGGGCGTGCGCTTCTTCCGCGACGAGGCGTACCTCGAAGAGGGCAGCGCGCGGCGGGAAGCGGAACGAGGAACCTTCGATCCTTCCTACGTTCTCTATTCCGCCGGCAAACTGATGATCACGAAATTGCGTGATGATTTCAAAGCGCACGCGGGTGCCGACTACTCGACCCGAGGATTCCACGACGCGCTGCTCGCCAATGGTGCCGTGCCCGTGTGGCTGCATCGCGCGCTGATGCTGGGCGAGCAGAATGGCACGGTGCTCGAATAGCCGGACGCGCCGACCCTGCGTGCTACCCTAAGGATCAGAGTTCGTTATGCCGCTTTACGAGTACGAGTGCGAGTCCTGTCACCATCGCTTCGAGAAGATCCAGAAGTACTCGGATCCGCTGGTCGACGTCTGCCCGGTGTGCGGCGGGGTTGTAAAGAAGCTCTTCTCCTCCCCCGCGTTCCAGTTCAAGGGAACGGGCTTTTACGCGACCGACTACGCGAAGAAATCGGGATCCGACTCGGGCAGCCACGGCAAGGGGTCGAGCAGCGCCAGTTCGACCGCCGGATCATCGTCTGAGCCCTCCAAGTCGGATGCCTCGAAGTCGGATGCGTCCTCGTCGTCCACCGCCTCGACCACTTCTTCGTCTTCGTCGTCGACGACCAGCGACTCGGGCAAGAAAGACTAAGGCCCGACGCCAACCGCGCGCATGTACTCGCGGAAGTCGTCGGCGAGATCCGGCCTGCGCAGCGCGAAATAGACCACAGCCTTCAGGAAGCCGAGCTTGTTCCCGGTGTCGTGACGAACGCCGTCGATGCGGCATCCGTAGATCGGCCGGTCTTTGAGGAGCCGTCGCAATCCGTTGGTCAGCTGGATCTCACCAGTCCGATCGCTCGCCGTGGCTTCAAGGGCAGGAAAGATGTCGGGGGTGAGGATGTACCGCCCGATGATCGCCAGGTCCGAGGGCGCTTCTGCAACCGGCGGTTTCTCGACCATGTCGCGAATCCGGTAGACGCCAGGCTTGATCTCCTCGGCGTCGATGATGCCGTAGGAACTGACCGTGTTGCGCGGCACCTGCTCGATCGCGAGCACCGGACCATCAACCTCGTTGAACACGTCCATCATCTGGCCGATCGCCGGCGGGTTCGCATCGATCACGTCGTCGCCGAGGATGACGGCGAACGGTTCGTTGCCGACGAGCGTCCTGGTGACGAGAACCGCGTGACCGAGACCAAGCGGTTCCCCCTGGCGAACGTAGGCAAAGTTGATCAGGTTTGAGATAGCGCGAATTTCCTCGAGCTGTTCTTTCTTGCCGCGCGCCTCCAGGAACGTCTCGAGTTCGACCGAGACGTCGAAGTGATCTTCGATCGCATTCTTGCCGCGTCCGGTGACCAGGATGATGTTGTCGATACCGGCCGCAACCGCCTCCTCGACGCCGTATTGAATGATCGGCTTGTCGACGAGGGGCAGCATTTCTTTCGGCTGCGCTTTGGTGGCGGGAAGGAATCGGGTTCCAAGACCGGCGGCGGGGAACACCGCCTTGCGAATGGCGTGCTTCACGAAAGCATCGTACCCCATCGAGTTGGGGCCACGAGATAGGATTTAGCGATGTTGGACGCTGCGTACGTTCGTGACCGCACCGATGAGGTTCGGCGAAGTCTTCAGAGTCGAGGCCTGCAGCCGGATGCCGATCTGGAACAGATCGCCACGCTCGAAGCGCAGCGGCGGCGGCTTATCCCGGAAATCGAAGCACTCAAACGCGAGCAGAATGCCGCGGCCGACGAAGTTGCGCGCGTCAAGCGGGAGGGTGGGGATCCCAGCCCGATCTTCGCCGCCAACAAGGCCCGCGCAGGACAGACGAAAGGGCTCGAACAACAACTCGAGCAGATCGAGCAGCAACGCACCGCCCTGCTCATGACGCTGCCGAATCTGCCGCACGCGAGTGTGCCGCAGGGGAAGAGCGCTGAGAATAACGTGGAGGTCCGCAGGGTTGGGACGCCGCGCGACTTCGACTTCGAACCCAAGGCGCACTGGGATCTCGGCGCGCAGCTCGGCATTCTGGATTTCGAGCGCGCGACACGGATGTCGGGCGCGCGTTTCTCCGTGTTGCTCGGTGGCGGCGCAAGACTCGCGCGTGCGTTGATCAATTTCATGCTCGACCTGCACACGCGCGAACACGGCTACCTCGAAGTCGAGCCCCCCTTCATGGTGAACGCCGACGCACTGCGAGGCACCGGTAACCTGCCGAAGTTCGAGCAGGACCTGTTCAAGATCGCCGGCGATTGGAATCTCTACCTGATTCCGACGGCGGAGGTGCCGCTCACGAATCTGCATCGGGGCGAGATCCTGGACGGCCGGCAATTCCCTCTCCGCTACACCGCCTACACGCCGTGCTTTCGAAGCGAAGCCGGGTCCTATGGTGCCGACGTGCGTGGGTTGATCCGTCAGCACCAGTTCGACAAGGTGGAGCTGGTGAAGTTCGCGACGGCCGGAACAGTCATACGACGAACTGGAATCGTTGACGCGGAATGCGGAGGAGATCCTGAAGCGGCTCGAATTGCCGTATCGCACCATGCTTCTCTGCACTGGCGATATGGGTTTCGCGGCAGCGAAGACCTACGACATCGAGGTGTGGCTCCCGAGCCAGAAGATGTACCGGGAGATTTCTTCCTGCAGCAACACCGAAGCGTTTCAGGCGCGCCGGGCCAACATCCGGGTGCGTCCGAACGGCACCGGTAAGGCGGAGTTCGCGCACACGCTGAACGGATCCGGCCTCGCGGTCGGACGCACGCTGATCGCGCATCCTCGAGAACTATCAGCAGAAGGATGGATCCGTCGTCATCCCCGAGGCGCTGCGAAGCTACATGGGCGGCCTCGACGTAATCACGCGGCGATGAGGCAGCTGTGCGGTAACTGCCGAGTCGTTTGCTTCGTGCAGATATCGCGGATCAAATCGATTCAACCGACCGTGCGCGGACTCGCGACGAGAGGGCGCGGCTCAAACTAGGGGGATTGATGCGAACCAGAGTCTTGGCAGCGATGGTAATGGTTGCGGCGCTTGCCCCTGTTGTACCCGTGATGACGATCACGAACGGCCAACCCGACGGCAACCGTCATCCATACGTGGGGGTCGCGATCCAGTTCATTCCGAATACGGACTTCATCTCCGTGTGCTCCGGTTCGGCCCTGTCGCCGACGCGCTTCCTCACCGCGGCGCACTGCTTCGATCCGAGTCTCCCGGTGTTCGTGTCGGTACAAGACCAGTCCACCGTTCAGCGTGGCCACTGATTTCACGCAAGGTACGCTTTTACTCCCGATCCTGACTGGTGCATCGCCTGCGGCCAGGGTCTGCCGGGCTTCGATACGCATGACGTCGCGGTTATCGTCTTGAACACACCGAGGGATCCGGGCGCATTCGCGGCGCTGCCGTCGGTCGGATTGGTCGACACGCTGGACATGAAGACAGCCGTGGAGATTGTCGGCTACGGGGTGCAGGGGTTCGTCCGCGGCGGCGGCCGCCCCGGTCAGATTTTCCTATTTACCCGATACTTCGCCCCCAGTGAACTGGTGCAGAGCAACCATGCCAACAGCGACGAGTTCATCAAGCTCACGGCCAATCCATCACAGGGCAAGGGGGGCATCTGCTTCGGGGACTCGGGCGGCCCGGACATCCTCAGCGGCACGAACATCATCCTCGGGGTGAATTCGTACGTGAACAACAACAACTGCGCGGGCGTGACGTATTCCCAACGCGTTGACCTGCCGGAGATCCTGACCTTCATCAACAGCATCCACTAAGGCACCACCACACCTCCAGAGCGTGCAGGCGGTGACAGCAACGCGGATGCGATAGCATTCGCCGCATGTCGCGTCGAACTCAGATCAGCGCTGTTGTTTCACTGACCCTGGCCCTCGCTCTTGCCGGCGTTCTCGTATCCGCCCAGGGCCGCGGCGCCGGGCAAGCGCCGCAAGGACCCCAGCCTGCCCGTGCCGTTCCCGCTCCGCACTTCGAATACGTCGGACCCACGAGCGCCGGGCGGATCGCCGCCGCCGCAGCGGTGGCCGGCAAGCCAGGCGTCTACTACGCAGGCGCAGCATCCGGCGGTGTGTGGAAATCGAGCGACGGCGGAACAACCTGGAAGCCGACATTCGACGGGCAAACCTCCCAGGCGATCGGCGCGCTGGCGGTCTCTCAGAGCAATCCAAACATCGTGTGGGCCGGCACCGGTGAGGCCTGGGCCGTGCGCGACATGGACATGATGGGGGACGGCATTTACAAGTCCACCGATGCCGGCGAGACATGGACGAAGATGGGCCTGCCCGAGACGGGACGCATCGGCACGATCGTCGTACACCCCACCAACGAGAACATTGTTCTCGTCTGCGCGCTCGGACGTGCGACGGGGCCGCAGCGCGAGCGCGGCGTGTTCCGAACCGAGGACGGCGGGCAGACCTGGCAGCAGGTGCTGTTTGTCGACGAGAACACCGGCTGTTCCGGGTTGCAGATGTCACAGAAGGATCCCAACGTCGTGCTCGCCGGCACATGGGAAATCTTCCTCCAGACGCACGTGCTGGAGAGCGGCGGGATGGGCAGCGGCATCCACATTTCCCACGACGGCGGGAAGACATTCACCAGGATCACCGCTCCCGGCTTGCCGAAATCGCCGTACGGCAAGACGGATGTCGCGATCGCACCGTCCGACGGCAACCGGATGTACGCGCTGATCCAGACCGGTGCCGACGGCGTGAAAGGCATGCCATCGCAAGCGCAGGGTTCGCTATGGCGATCCGACGATGGCGGGACGACCTGGAACAACGTGAGCTGGGACCGCCGGCTGATCGGGCGCGCGGGCTACTACATCCGCATCCGTGTTTCTCCCGACGATCCGAACCACGTGTTGATTGCCAACAGCACACTCTGGCGATCGCGCGACGGCGGAAAGATCTGGGCCGCCGGCCCGGGCGGATGTGGCGATTGCCACGACATCTGGTGGGATCCAAACCCGGCGATGGCCGGTCACTTCATCGTCACTGGCGACGGCGGAATGGGGATCTTCGGATCTCCGGCGAATCCGGCGGGCACGACGAACGTCTCGCTCCCGATCGGCCAGATGTATCGCGTCACCGTGGACCAACGCTACCCGTACTGGATCTATTCCGACCGACAGGACGACGGGAGCATGCGTCTCGCGAGCGACCACCCCATCGTCCCGGCGAACGTTCCGTCGTACGCACCGCCACCGCCTCCGGCCGAGCCGGCGGTACCAGGCCGCGGAGGACGTGGTGGCCGCGGCGGTGGTGGGGTCGGACGTGGTGGACGCGGTGCTGCACCAGAGGGTCCGCCGCAGGAGAACATGCCGTCCTGCGAGAGCGGATACACCTATCCTGAGCCGAACAATCACCGGTTCGTCTGGGGAACCTGCTACGCCGCGCATGTCGCCACATTCGATGAAGTCACCGGTCTTCGGCGCTCGGTCAGCCCGTGGATGCATACGCTCGACAGCGATCCGGTTGGATTGAAGTATCGCTGCCAGTGGTCGCCGCCACTCGCGATCGACTGGTTCGACAACTCGGTGTACTTCGGCTGCCAGGTCCTGTTCCGCACGCGCGACCGCGGCCAGACGTGGCAGGTCATCAGCCCTGATCTCTCGACCGGTGATCCCAGCCGGATCAAGTTCTCCGGCGGCGTGGTCGGCGACAACCTCGGGCAATTCTATGGGGCGCTGATTTCGGCGATCGCACCATCGCGAACACAGAAAGGTGTCGTCTGGGTCGGAACCAATGACGGCAAGGTCTGGATCTCGCGCAACGCCGGTCTGAACTGGACCGACCTCACCGCGAACGTCAAGATGCCGAAGTGGGGGCTCGTCCGGCGCATCGACGCCTCGCACTTCGACGCGGGCACCGCTTACATGGCGGTCGACTATCACCTGGTCGACAACCGCGATCCGTTCCTGTTCAAGACGACCGACTTCGGTAAGACGTGGGCACGGATCGACGCGACGCTGCCGAAGGGCCACCCGCTCGATTACACGCTGGCGATCGCCGAAAACCCGCATCGCAAGGGGATGGTGTTCGCCGGGACCGGCCACGGTTTCTTCTACTCGCGTGACGATGGGAAGACGTGGACGCAGTTCAAGGACAAGCTGCCGGCGGCGCCTGTGAACTGGATCGAGGTGCCGAAGAACGCGCCCGAGGTCGCGGTGGCCACCTACGGCCGCGGGCTGTGGATCCTGCGAGACGTCTGGCAGCTCGAGGAGGACAGCGTCGACGAACAGCAGGCGGAGCTACAGCTGTTTCAGCCGCGGCCGGCGATCCGCACGGCGGAAGGAGGCCAGGCGAGTTTCGTCTTCTCGTTGAAGTCTGCGCCGGCCTCGCCGATCACGGTGGACGTGCTCGACGCGAGCGGAGCGGTCGTCAATACCGCGCAGGTGATGGGCAAGACCGGCTTGAACGAGGCATCCTGGAACCTGCAGTACCCGCCGCCCGAACGCGTGGTGCTGCGATCGATCCCTCCGGACGATCCGCACATATGGGAGCAGGGGCGATGGGAGGGGCGCGAGCGGCCGGTCGATCACTGGGGGCTGGGCGCGATGAACTATCGTCCGCGCGCGGTGCCGGGCAAGTACACCGTCCGGATGACCCTGAACGGGAAGCCCCACTCGCAGCCCTTCGAGGTGTGGCGCGACGTGACGCTGCCATCGACCGACGCGGACCTCGCTGCGAGTTTCGCCTTGCAGCGCCGCATCATCACCCTGATGAACGAGGTCGCCGACACGATCAACAAGATCGAGATCATGCGAATGCAGGTGGAGGATTTGCGCAAGGAGCACGCATCGGACGCGGTCCTGGACAAGGCGCTCGCCGGCATCTACAAGCGCATGTACGACACGGAGCTGCACTTCCTGTCCCGCACGGAAATGCACAGCGACGACAAGTGGTACGTCGAAAAGTACCGGGTGTACTTCAACCTGATCTGGCTGCTCGCGGAGGTCGGCGGAGGAGGCGGGGACGTGATGGGCGGCGCCGGTTACGCGCCGACCGTGGCCGCCGGGGCGGTGTTCGAGGATCGGTTGAAAGACGTGCAGGCCGGGCGATCGGCCTTCACCGGGCTGATGCAGGAGATCGAGGCCTTCAACCGGGCCTACTCCGGCCGGCTGCCACCGATACGAAGCGAGCGGTAGCCGCGGGGAGGCTTGACTCCCCGCGACGCCCGATGGTACAACCCCGCAACCTTCAAAACTCTTCGCGCGGGGGAACATGCGTGGCCCAAACCGAGGCGGAACTGCTCGACAACCCAGTCGCTGGTCGTCCCACGCTGATCCTGCGCTCGCCTGATTTCCATTCCATTACTGAAGTCGTCGCCGGTCCGGTCGAAGGGTCCACCCCGATCGGCTGGTGGCTGGTGTTCCTCCCGTCGCTGGCGCTGCTTGGCTTGCTGGGCGTGGCGATCTCGTGGCTGTTCTGGGAGGGTATCGGCGTCTGGGGCCTCAACGTGCCGGTCGGCTGGGCCTGGGACATCACCAACTTCGTGTTCTGGGTCGGCATCGGCCACGCCGGCACGCTGATTTCAGCGATCCTCTTTCTCTTCCGGCAGAAATGGCGCACCTCGATCAACCGCGCCGCAGAGGCGATGACCATCTTCGCCGTCATGTGCGCCATGACCTTCCCGGGGATCCACGTCGGGCGCGTCTGGGTGGCCTACTGGATGTTCCCGATCCCGAACCAGATGGGCATGTGGCCCAACTTCAGGAGCCCTCTTCTCTGGGACGTTTTCGCTGTCAGCGTCTACGGCACCGTGTCGGCCCTCTTCTGGTACGTCGGCCTGATCCCGGACCTCGCGATGATGCGCGACCGGGCGAAGACGCCCACGAGGAAGTTCGTTTACGGCCTGTTTGCGCTCGGATGGCGCGGTTCCATGCGGCAATGGCACCACTACGAAAGCGCCTATCTCGTACTCGCCGCTCTCGCGACGCCGCTCGTCCTTTCGGTCCACTCGGTCGTCTCGATGGATTTCGCGACCTCGGTTCTCCCGGGCTGGCACGCGACCATCTTCCCGCCCTACTTCGTCGCGGGCGCAATCTTCTCCGGTTTCGCCATGGTGCTGACACTCATGGTGATCTGCCGCGTCGCCTTCCGTCTCGAGCACATCATCACCCTCCGGCACTTCGACTACATGGCGAAGATCATGCTCGTGACCGGGACGATGGTGGGCTTCGCCTATGCCACCGAGTTCTTCACCGCGTGGTACAGCGGCAATCCCTACGAAGGCTTCACCTTCCTGAATCGCGCGGGCGGCCCGTACGCCTGGGCCTACTGGACGATGATCACGTGCAATGTGATCAGCCCGCAGATCTTCTGGTCCAAAAGGGCGCGCACGAGCATCCCAGTCCTGTTCGTTCTCTCGATCATCATCAACATCGGTATGTGGTTCGAGCGGTTCGTGATCATCGTCACGTCGCTGCATCGTGACTTCCTGCCGTCCTCGTGGGCGTACTTCAGTCCCACGATCTGGGACGTGTCGTGTCTGCTTGGCAGCTTCGGCCTCTTCTTCACGATGTTCTGCCTGTTCGTGCGCTTCCTGCCGATGGTGGCGACGGCCGAAGTGAAGACTGTGCTGCCGCAGGCGGACCCGCACTGGCCGGCCGGTGCTGGACATGAGCGGAGTCACGGCGCGG
The DNA here is from genome assembly GCA_963742265.1 of uncultured Acidobacteriota bacterium. GTDB lineage: Bacteria > Acidobacteriota > Vicinamibacteria > Vicinamibacterales > 2-12-FULL-66-21 > JACDCA01. Next base: position 355,151 of record CAVULC010000003.1, on the reverse strand, counting down.
CGGTGCCGGTCCGCGGCGCACATACGCCCGCTCCCGAGGGAGCCTCCTGATGCCGCTGCTGATGTCTCAACTCCCGAAGGGACCTCATTACGGAATCCTTGCCGAATTCGGCTCACCGGCGGATCTCTACCATGCGTGCGAACGTGTGCGTGACGCCGGCTTCACGCGCTGGGACGCCCACACGCCATTCCCCGTTCACGGCCTCGACAAGGCAATGGGGCTGCGGCGCTCGCCCCTTCCGTGGATCGTTCTCGGCATGGCGCTGATGGGGGCCGCGCTCGGGTTCCTGATGCAGTGGTGGGTCCACGTCCAGGCCTACCCGCTCGTGATCAGTGGCAAACCGTTCAACGCCTGGCCGGCGTTCATTCCGATCACTTTCGAAGTCTCAGTGCTTTTCGGCGCGTTCGGGGCGGTGTTTGGCATGTTCGGTCTGAACCGGCTGCCCATGCACCATCATCCGCTCTTCAAGTCCAGGGTCTTCGAGCGCGTGACCGACGACACCTTCTTCATCTCTATTGAAGCGTGGGACCCGCGGTTCGACCCGTCGGCGACCCGGACGCTGCTGGAGTCGCTCGGCGCGCGAGGCGTGGAGCTGCTGGAGTCCTGAATGATCAATCCGAAGCGCGATACCGCGCCGCTCCGACCCGACCAGGCGATGATCCCGCCAGGACACTCGTGGAACCGGATTCCGGCGCTCGGCGCAGGGTCGGCGCTGCTCGGCGCGGTGGCATGCGCGGCCCTCGGTACGTCGAATCCCAAGCAGTTCTTTTTCTCCTGGCTGGTGTCGTTCCTGTTTTTTCTGAGCCTCGCGCTGGGCGGGCTGTTCTTCGTGCTCATCCAGTACGCGTCCCAGGGAGGCTGGGGGGTCGTGCTGCGGCGTGTCGGAGAGACGACGTTCGCAACCCTGCCGGTGCTGGCCGCTCTCTTCCTGCCGTTGCTGCTCGGCCTGCAGGATCTCTACTCGTGGACTGTTCCCGGCGCGGCCGAGCACGATGCGCTGCTCAAGTGGAAGGAGCCATTCCTCAACCTGCCGTTCTTCCTGATCCGGGCGGCGCTCTACTTCGGCATCTGGTCGTTCATCGCGATCCTCTACTATCGCGGCTCGCGTAGTCAGGATGTGACAGGGGATCCGGCCATGTCAGCCCGGTTGCGCCGCTTCGCCGGCCCTTCCCTCATCGTTCTCGCGCTGACCCAGACGTTCGCCTCGGTCGACTGGATCATGTCGCTGACACCGCACTGGTACTCGACCATGTTCGGCGTGTATTTTTTCGCCGGCTCCTTCGTCGGGTTCATTGCCCTGCTCTCGGTGGTTGCGGCAGCGATGCACGCGTCGGGGCTTCTCGATTCCCTCATCAGCGCCGAGCACCTGCACGATGTCGGGAAGTTCCTCTTCGCGTTCACGGCATTCTGGGCTTACATCGCCTTCTGCCAGTTCTTCCTGATGTGGTACGCCAACCTTCCGGAGGAGACGATCTGGTATCAAGCCCGGCTCCAGGGATCCTGGAAGACGGTTTCGATCCTTCTTATGGTGGGTCACTTCGGGGCCCCCTTCCTGTATTTGATGGGCCGTGACGTCAAGCGGCGCGCCTCGACCCTCGCCTTGGGCGGCCTCTGGCTTCTCGCCATGCATTTCGTCGACCTCTACTGGCAGGTGATGCCGACACTCCATCCCGACGGGGTTCGTTTCACGGTAATGGATGTGGCGGCGTTCCTCGCGGTCGGCGGGAGCTTCGTCGCAGCCGCGAGCTGGCTGATGCGACGGCAGGCGCTGGTGCCGATAGGTGATCCGAGGATCGCTGAATCGCTGGCATTCGAAAACGTCTGAGCTGGCGCGCAGGCGAGAGGCTGGTGTAGAGTCGGCACGAAATCAGATTTTTGTCTTACCGCCCGTACGATCAACGGCGGAATGCAGTTTTATCGACGACCAAGGAGGCAGGTGCAGATGACGACATTGCGCAGCACTTCGATCACATTTTGCGTGGCGGCGGGGCTGGTGGCAGCCGCGGTCATGCCCGGTGCGGCGCGCCGCGCGGCGTCGATCAATGGAACCGTCACCTTTGACGGGAAGCCCCCGGCTCTGAAGCCGATTGCCATGGACGCCGATCCCGCGTGTGCCAAGAAGCATTCCGGGCCGGTACCCAACGAGGCGCTGGCCCTCGGCAGCGGCAACACGGTCGGGAACATCATGGTCTACGTCTCGAAGGGGCTTCCCGCGGGCAAGACGTGGCCCGCTCCCAGCGCGCCGGCCGTTCTCGATCAGAAAGGCTGTCAGTACATGCCCGCACGTCATGGGAGTTGCGGTGGGGCAGACCTATAAGATCCTGAATTCCGACGGCGTCCTGCACAACGTCCATGCTCTGCCGAAGATCAACCCGGGCTTCAACCGGCCGATGCCCCCCAACCTCAAGGAAGCAACCGCCAAGTTCGACAAGGCCGAGCCGATGTTCCAGATCAAGTGCGATGTGCATCCCTGGATGAGTGCGTACGTCGGGGCCTTCAATCATCCGTTCTTCTCCGTTACCGGCACCGACGGGAAGTTCACCATCTCCGGGCTGGACCCGGGAACGTACGAAATCACGGCCTGGCAGGAGAAACTGGGCACACAGACGGCAACCGTCACGGTGGCCGGCAGCGAAACGAAGACTCAGAATTTCAAGTTCGCGATGCCCAAATAGCCGCCGTAGTGCAACCATGCAGGGTGGCCCAGCGCAAGCCGTAGCGCAGCCCTTCAGGGCTGCCAAGCGGGAAGCCGTAGTGCAGCCCTTTAGGGCTGCCGGATTCGATTCGGAGACAAGCCCGTATGAGTGATTCGGCCGTCGTCGCACCCAAGGCTCACGTCGCGCACGAAGTCCATCACGAGGAGCTCGGCTTCTGGCGCAAGTACGTCTTCTCGGTTGATCACAAAGTCATCGGGATCCAGTACGGCATCACCGGGCTCCTCTTCCTGCTCTTCGGGTTCTCGCTGATGATGCTGATGCGGTATCAGCTCGCCTACCCGGGCGGATCGTTGCCGCTGCTCGGCAAGTTGTTCGGCGAAACCCGCATGCCGGGCGGAACCATGCTCCCCGACTTCTACAACGAGCTCGGGGCGATGCACGGCACCATCATGGTCTTCCTCGGCGTCGTGCCGCTGGCGGTCGGCGGATTCGGAAACTTCGTGCTGCCGCTCCAGATCGGGGCGCCGGACATGGCGTTTCCGAAACTGAACATGGCCAGCTACTGGTTCTTCTTCCTCGGCGGCGTGACGATGCTCGCCAGCTTCTTCGCTCCCGGCGGAGCGGCGCAATCTGGATGGACGTCGTATGCGCCACTCTCCGTCCTGGCAGGTACCGGTCAGACAATGTGGCTGATCGGGATGATCTGGCTGATCACCTCGTCGCTGCTCGGAGCGATCAACTTCATCACGACCACGATCCAGCTCCGCGCTCCTGGCCTCACGTTCTACCGGTTCCCGTTCTTCGTGTGGGCGCAGTTCGTCACGGCGTTCCTGCTTCTGCTCGCTTTCCCGCCGCTCGAGGCCGCCGGCGTCATGCAGCTGATGGATCGCGTCGCCGGTACGAGCTTCTTCCTGCCGACCGGACTCGTCGTCAGTGGCCAGGTCGTCAACGTGGCCGGTGGCGGTAACCCGCTCCTGTGGCAGCACCTGTTCTGGTTCCTGGCGCATCCTGAGGTCTACGTTCTCATCCTTCCCGCCATGGGGATCATTGCCGAGATCATCGCCAACAACACGCGCAAGCCGTTGTGGGGTTACAGGCCGATGGTCTACTCGCTGATCTTCCTCGGCTTCATGTCGTTCATCGTGTGGGCGCACCACATGTTCATGACCGGTATGGGGACGACGATGGCGGCGTTCTTCCAGACGACGACGATGATCATTTCGATTCCGTCGGTCGTGATCCTCACCGCTCTGATCATCTCTCTCTGGGGCGGATCGATCCGATTCAACACGCCGATGCTGTTCGCGCTCGGGTTCCTCCCGATGTTCGGCATCGGTGGTCTCACGGGACTTCCGCTCGGCCTGAACGTCTCCGACATCCCGCTGCACGACACGTACTATGTCATCGGCCATTTCCATTACGTGGTCGCGCCAGGAACGATCTTCGCGCTGTTTGCGGGGATCTACTACTGGTTCCCAAAAGCAACCGGGAGGAAGATGAGCGAGACACTCGGCAAGATCCACTTTGCCGGCTCGTTCGTCTGCATGAACGTCGTGTTCATGCCGATGTTCATGCTGGGTCTCGCCGGGGTGTCGCGGCGGCTCTTCGATGGTGGCGCGAGCTACGACTTTGCGCAGCCGGTTCTCCACCTGAACGTGGTTTCCTCGTGGGGAGCCTGGATGCTCGGGCTGTTCCAGCTTCCATTCATCTTCAACTTCTTCTGGAGCATCTGGAAGGGTGAGAAGGTGGGTGCGAACCCGTGGGACGCGACCACGCTCGAGTGGGCGGCTCCCTCGCCTCCTCCCCATGGCAATTTCACCACGGCCCCCTCGGCCTATCGAGGGCCGTATGAATACAGCGTTCCTGGCGCAGCCAAGGACTTCTCGCCGCAATACGAGGCCTGATCGCGATGGACATTCCTTACACCGTCGAAGTACGGCGCGACACCGGTCTGAATAACGGCAAGATCGGCATCTGGCTGTTCCTCGCGTCGGAAGTGATGTTGTTCGGCGCCCTGTTCGCGAGTTACATCCTGATCAGGGTCGGATCGCCGAGCTGGCCGCGCGGAGACACGATCCTGAACGTGCCGATGGCCACGTTCAACACCCTCGTCCTGATCACATCGTCAGTCACGATGGTGATGGCGTGGGCGTCGCTGATGCGGGGCCGGTTCGGGACGTTCCGGATCTACATGGCCTTGACGATCCTGCTCGGGTTCGTCTTTCTCGGGGTCAAGTATTTCGAATACAGCCACAAGTTCCACGACGATCTGTTTCCGAGAACCAACAATTTTCTCGCGATCTATTTCACGCTGACCGGCCTGCACATGCTCCACGTGCTCGGCGGAATGTCGGTGAACGCCTATCTCTGGGTGGTCGGCGGCAAAATGTGGAAAACGAATCCGGCCTGGTTCACCAACCGGGTCGAGAACTCAGGGCTGTTCTGGCATTTCGTCGATCTGGTCTGGATCTTCCTTTTCCCGACTTTGTATCTTCTGTAGGCGGGCATCCCATATGACGACTGAACACGCAGCCAGCGCTCACGCGCCGGGCCACGACCCGGCCGAAATAGACCGGCACGTCAGGGTTTACGTCACCGTCTTCGTTGCGCTGATGGCCTTGACCATCATCACCGTGGCGATCTCGTACCTCCATCTTCCAACGCATATCGCCATCGCCATCGCGCTGATCGTCGCCACCATCAAGGGATCGCTGGTGGCCTGCTACTTCATGCACCTGATTTCGGAGAAGAAGCTGATCCTGGCCGTGCTCGTGGTAACGGCGTTCATGTTCGTCGTGTTGCTGGGTCTTCCGGCGATTACGCATGAAAACGGCTTCTGGATTCACGAATGAACCTCCGCTGGGTCCATGCCGTGCTGATCCTGCTCTCGGCGATTCTCGCCGTGGTGTTCGGCGTCTGGTGCCTGGACCTGCACGGGCGCCAGGATGGTCTCGCCAGCCTGGTCGCGGCGATCGTCTCGTTCGGGCTGTCGCTGGGCCTGGTCGTCTACGATTCGTGGTTCCTTCGCAAGACGAGGACGCTGCGATGAGGAAACATACCGGTCGACTCCTGACGGCGGCGCTGATTTTCGGCGGCAACGCGAGTCTCCTTGCCTGCCCGGTGTGCTTCGGGGCCGAGGAAAGCTCGATGATGGATGCAACCAAGCTCGGCATCCTCGCGCTGCTGGCGATCACGTTGGCGGTCCAAGGCGGCTTCCTGGGCTTCTTCCTCTATCTCCGGAAGCGCGCGAAGCAGATGGCCGATCTCGATCTCGAGTCGGAATGGTCGGATCTCCAGAGAGGGTCGAGAACATCATGACTGAGTGGCTCGGGCTCCCGCCGCTGGCTTCAGCTCACGGCGGCCAGATCGACAACCTGATTGGCTGGACGCACATCTTCATGCTCATCTTGTTCGTCGGATGGGGCGCGTTCATTACCTATACGCTGCTTCGCTTCCGGCGCTCGCGCCATCCTGTGGCAACCTACGAGCCCGGCAGGTCCCCTGTGGCGAAGTATGTCGAGGCGGGCGTGCTCCTCGTCGAAATGGTCCTCCTCTTTGGATTCTCGATCCCGCTCTGGGCGGCGCGGGTCGATCGCATTCCGCCTGAACACGATGCGCTGGTTGTTCACGTCACCGGCGAGCAGTTCGCCTGGAACATCCGCTACCCCGGCCCGGACGGGAAATTCGGCAAGACCGACATCAAGCTGATCGACTTGCAGGACAATCCGCTCGGCGTCGATCGATCCGATCCTGACGCGAAAGACGACGTCACCACCCTCAACCAGCTGTACCTGCCGGCGAACAAGCCAATCATCGTCAAGCTCAGAAGCAAGGACGTCATTCACAGCTTCGGTGTGCCGGAGTTCCGGGTCAAGCAGGACGCCGTGCCAGGCCTGACGATTCCGATCTGGTTCATCCCCGATGTCACCACTGCGGAAATGCGGACCCGCACTGGCAACCCCGAGTTCCAGTACGAGATCGCCTGCGCGCAGCTATGCGGCCTCGGGCACTACCGGATGCGTGGCTTCGTGACTGTGCTCGCCGCCGATGAATTCAAGAAGTGGATGGATGAAAAGGTCAAGGAGCAGCTCGAGTCCGCATCGAATCCTTTCAAATAGCTTTCACTCCCCGCGTCCATGACACCAGCGCCGGTCGTCCGCGTCGACGCTGTCAGAAAGACTTACGGCCACACCGTCGCCATCGATGACGTCTCGTTTGAAGTACGAGCCGGAGAGACGTTCGGCCTGATCGGGCCGAATGGCGCCGGCAAGACAACGACCATGGAGTGCGTCGAGGGCCTGCGCCGGCCCGACCGCGGCACGATCTCGGTGCTCGGCCTCGATCCCGGGCGGGACCGCTACAAGCTCCAGCGACGGATCGGCGTCCAGCTCCAGGAGGCACAGCTCCAGAAGCGGATCAAGGTCAAAGAGGCGGTCAGCTTCTGGGCCTCCCTCTATCGAACCGCCGTCGATGGCGATCGGCTTCTGGACCAACTGGGCCTCCGTGACAAACGCAATGCCTGGTTCATGACGCTGTCGGGCGGCCAGAAGCAGCGGCTGTTCATCGCGCTCGCGCTCATCAACGATCCCGATCTCGTGTTCCTCGACGAGTTGACGACGGGTCTGGACCCTCAGGCGCGACGGGCGATCTGGGATCTGGTGCGCGGCATCCGCGACCGCGGCAAGACGGTCTTCTTGACCACGCATCTCATGGAGGAGGCCGAGCGACTCTGTGACCGCGTCGCGATCCTCGATCACGGGCGGGTCATCGACATCGGCACGCCCTCTGAGCTGGTGCGCAGGCACTGCCCTCGAGCGTGCGGTTGTGGTCACGACCGGTGACGCCGCAGCCTGCCGGCACTTTCAAGCGATCCCGACGGTCGTCTCAGTCAGCAGCCAGGGCCAGCAGGTCACCGTGCGCGGACGTGGCGACGAGCTCGTGACCGAGGTCATCCAGTGCCTCGGCGAACATCGCATACCCGTGGTCGACTTCCGCATCGAAAATCCGACGCTCGAAGACGTTTTTCTCACTCTGACCGGTCATCTCATTCGCGACTGAGGCTTTTCGATAGATGATGCGCGGACTGCTCGGGCTCACCTGGCTGGAAGTGAAGATCTTCCTGCGCGAGCCGATGGGGGTCGTCGGCACCATCGGTTTGCCGGTATTGCTGTTCGTGGTGCCGAGCCTGATGCTCGGACCGCGCGCCACCTCCAGGTCGCTCGCCGTCCCCCGCTACCTCTCGACCGATCTGCCGATCCTTGCGTCGCTTCTGATTGCCGCGAGCGCGGTGCTGTCGCTCATCGCGATCATGGCGATCTACCGCGAGGGCGGGATCCTCAAGCGGCTGCGCGCGACACCGCTGCGGCCGCAGACCATCCTGACGGCCCATGTGCTGGTCAAGCTGCTGTTTACGGCAGTGACGCTCGCCACGATGGTGCTCGTCGGCCGGCGCTACTACCCGGTTGGCCCGGATGTTCCGCTCGTGTCCTTCACGATCGCGCTGCTCGTCAGCACGATGAGCATCCTGTCGCTCGGATTTCTCATCGCCAGCATCGTTCCCACCGCGCGTTTCGCACAGCCGATCGGGGCTGCGATCATCTACCCCATGATCGGGCTGTCCGGCCTGTTCGTGCCGGTCGACTCGTTGCCGGCGCCGCTCCGGATGATCGCGCGGCTGCTGCCCTCGACTTATGCCGTCTCGCTCCTCAGGGGCATCTGGCGCGGCGAAGGATGGGTCGCGCACGGCACCGACGTCCTGATGCTTGCGGTGCTATTCCTGGTGTTCATCGCGGTCTCACCAAAAGTATTTCGATGGGAATAGGAGCATTGGGAGGCCGACATCGTCCCACGCGATCGTTATCGGCGATTCGAGACGATACCCGCGCGCGCGCGCCGCTGGCGGGCCCCAACGGTGACGATCGACGGTCGGAGATCAGTTGCGGCGCGCCGTGCGACGCGCGACGCCGGAGACGCTAACGGGCGTCAGCGGACGTCCGACCTCAGCCTTCACGCTCGTGGCTAGACCCGCCAGGACCGGGATCCGGTCACCCAGCTCGATGACACCCAGGATGACGATCACGAGCAGCAGCAGCGCGCGTAGTGTTCTGGTGGTGCTCATCACTTGCCTCCCACGATGAAATGGCTCGGTAACTCGCCCATGTCCTTCAGCTTCTTGAGCTCGTCGATGCTGATCTGCTTCGCACCGGACGGCGGCTTGAACGCGAAGTCCGGCGTGGCGGCCTCGCTGCCTGTCTTCCAGTTCCGAAGCTGGACGGTGTACTGCGGAGCGTCGGCTATTCCCGTGGACGTGATGACGTACCGGCACGGACGCGGCTTCGCCCCCTGCGTCACCCAGATCTGCCAATCCACGTCTTTGGCGCGGAAGGCGAAGTAGTCGCACTCGACGCCGCCGACGACCCCGCTGCCAAGGTCCTTGACGTCCGTGACGCCGCCAGTCATCTCGTCGTAGGCATGGGTGAGGAACAAATCGGCAGCGGGTAGGGGCCGGTCGAACTTCTTTTGCAGTTCGTCCACCAGGTTGTCCAGCGAGCCGGGTACCTCGACCTGCGTGTAGACGTTCTTGTTCTTGCCGAACAAGGTGAGCGTCTTGCCATCGAACACGGTCTCGATGTCCACGAACCCGCCCGATCGCGTGGTGTGGATCTTGTCAGGCCGCGCAAGCGATACCGTTCCTGATGAAGCCAGCTGGAGCTTCTGCCGGTCCTTGGTCACGACTTCGAGGGTGGCGTCGTACTCGAATGCGATGGACTGCTGCGCGCCGACGTAGTCGGTCATGGCTTTGAGGAGACTCCTGGCCTGTGCCTGGTCGGCCACCGCCGGAGGCGAACTCGCCATCCACGCCGTCAGCACCAGCAACAAGGCCGACGCTGCCGAGAGCGTAAGTTTCGGTTGTCCTGCCATACAGTCCTCCAGGTTCAGGTTTCTCTGGTCACGGCTCCCTACTCGTTACCCATAGTAACGCCACGGCCGCGAGCACACCCGGACACCTACCCGAAGATCTTCGGCGTCGGCATCCGCGAACGGATCCGCTCGAGCTCCTCGACAGTCACGCGGTCAAGGCCGGCCTTGCGGCACGAATCTTCGACCGATCTCACCACCATCCCCCGGACGAACGCTGGGATCTTCTTCATGCGCTCTGACGCGTCATCGTCCCAGTCGATGGTCGTGGACGATTCGGCACCGTAGTGAATCGCCCCTGGAGCGGGGCGGGACGACGCGATGCCTGGAGCCGTGGCGGAGTCAGGCGAGGCGAAGGCAGCCGGCCCGGCCAGCAGCGGCGAGCCAATGAATTTGCCCGGTGTATGCGTGCAGAGGGGATCCTCGGCCATCAGATCCCCGGTCATCCCGTAGGCGCGCGCACGGCACCCGCCGCATTGGGCGTTCATCTCGCATTCACCGCATCTCCCTCCGAGTGAGGTCCGGCGGCGAATGTCGGTGAACAGCGGCGACGAGGTCCAGAGGTCCGCGAGGCCAGCGGTGCGCAGCGATCCCGCGAATACCGGCAGATACGGGCACGGAGTGACATCTCCGTTCGGCCGGATCCCCATGTAGTGCGTGCCTGCCGGGCACCCGCCGGCGCCCCCAGAGTAGGTCCTGATCGGGGATGAGCCAGCCCACGAGGGTTCCGCCGATCCGGCCAGCGTTGGAACGGCGTTCGTCTCGAGGCCGAAATTCTCGAGGACGGTCTTGATGTAGTGCGGAGCGCACTTCGCGTTCACGAGCATGCGCCGGTCGTACTTACGCTGGATGCGGTAGAGAGAGGCGAGAACCTCGTCGTACTGCGCGGGAGTCATGTCCGATACGAACTGCCCTCGGCCTGTCGGCACGAGGAAGTAGAGATTCCAGACCTTGGCAGCGAGACGCTCGTACGCGAAGTCGGCAATCGCGTCGAGCTCGCCGCGATTATGCGAGCCGGCGGTCGTCTGCACGATGAACGGGAGCCCGGCGGCCCGCAGGATCCCTGCGCCATCTACCGTGTTCTGCCACGCGCCCCGAACGTTCCTGAAGCGGTCGTGGCGTTCGGGATCGAGCGCGTCGAGTGACAGGGAGAGGCCTCGCGCCCCGGCATCAGCCAGGTGCTTCGCAACGTTCTCGGTGATGCGCACGCCGTTGGTGCCGACAACCACCCAGAGGCCGCGCTCCGCAGCGCGCCTGACGATCTCGAGGATGTCGCGCCGCAACAGCGGCTCGCCTCCTGTCAGGATCGTCACGCACTCGGGGGCGAACGAGGCGATGTCGTCAATGACCTTGAAGCACTCCTCGGTGCCGAGCTCGCTGCGATCGGCGAAGTTGGTCGTGCCCACCAGCGGCTTGGGTCCGGCGTCGAGATAGCAATGCTCGCAGGCAAGGTTGCAGCGATAGGTGAGATTCCAGGAGACGACATAGGGGCGCGCGAAGGTGGATGTGTTCATTCGAAGGGCTCAATTCCAAACGTCAAACTCCAAACTTCAAATCTGAACGCCCAAAAGTGGGACTTTGGAATTTGGAGTTTGGAATTTGAAGTTTTGTCAGAGATCACATCCCGAAGAAATCGCGGGCTGCGTCGAGGACCTTTTCGTCCACTTCGGCGGCGCCGTTGTCCCTGGCGAACTTCTCAATCCCTGTGCGAGCCATCGGGCGGACGAACGCCGGAACGTTCTCGAGCCGCGCTTCGGCGGCGGCCGTCCAGCGCACGCTCGGCTCCGCGCTCTCGGCTCGTCCCTGTTCAGCCCCCGGAATCATCGCGCCGAATGGACACTTGGTTCCTGCCGTCGCATTCGTGCCTTCCGCGTTCGCCTCGGGACCGATGCGGACGCCAAGAGACTGGACGACTTGCGTTTCGTACACGTTGGTGAGCATGGCCATCTCGTAGCCGCACTCGGGACACGAGTAGACGACCGACAGCGAGCCGCGTTCCGGCGGACCGACCGTCTGCAGCTTCATCGGGCTATCGCACGGAACACAGAGGAATTTCATCGGGGCCTCTCCAATTCTTCGAGTAGCCGCTGGGCGATCTGGTCCAGGGCCAGGCCTGCGGGGCTTTCGCGCTGAGAGTCGAGCGGGATTCCAAGATCGCAGTGCCGGGCAAGATCGGGGTCGAACGGGACGGTTCCGAGGCAGGGGATTCCCAGATCCGAGACCTCAGGTGAAGCGAAGAGCGGCTTGATCGTCTTGCATCCGCTGCAGTAGTAGCCGCTCATGTTCTCGACGTATCCGATCATGCGGTTCGATCCCTTCGACAGGGCCGCAACCGACCGTGCGACTACGCCGCGTGCCACCTGCGAAGGAATGGTCACGAGCACGAAGGACGTTCGGGGTCCGAGAAAGTCGGCGTACTGAACCGTGCGCTCGGCCCCCGGCGGCAAGTCGAACATCAGCAGATCGAGCGCTCCCCACTCGAAAGCGCCGAGGATCTCACTGAGGAGCGCGAACTCCCTCGTGGCACGCCAGGTATGCGACTCACCCGGCGCCGCACTCTCGAAATCGAGCGACTCCGATTCCGGTATGAGCGAGCCCATCGAAAAAATCCCGATCCCGTTGGTCGCCCGCGGAAGCGCGACCTTCTGACTGCCGGGCACGAACACCGATCCCTGGACGCCCGCCATGCGCGCCTGAGAAGGCCCGTTGAAGTCCGCATCGAGGATTCCGATTCGAAGTCCTCGCGCGCGCAGAGCGGTCGCGAGATGCAGCGTCAACGTGCTCTTGCCGACCCCGCCCTTGCCGGAGCCGATCGCCACGAGGTGCCGCACCCCGGCAAGCCCGTCATTGATCCGGGTTCTCTGCTCGACCACCTGCTCGAGAACCCTGGACCCTCCGTCGCCGACGATGTCGTGGTAGCCCTTCATGTCAGGAGCAAATAGCCTACACCGTCAGCTCGGAAACGAAGATACTGTGGCCGGATCGAGTCGCGGATTTCCGTAAGCTGTCGGAGGTTGCCATGCTCAGCGGCGTGCTCATGCCAATTGCAGCTTTCACACTGATAGTCGTCGCCCCGCTGCCGCGTCAGGAGACGGTAGCGCGCGCCCGCGCCGATGTCTTTTATCGCGAAGGCATCGAGCACCTGAAGGAGGAGCGCTTCGCCGAGGCGATCCGCTCCCTGAAGGAGGCCGTCTCGATCGACGAGCGGCACGCAATGGCCTACTACATGCTTGGCCGAGCACACCTCTTTCGACAGGACTACGAGGAGGCGCTGAACGTACTGCTGCGCTCTCGCGACATATACGTCGAGGATGCCTCGCAGCAGTTCCGCAGCCGCGCGGACGCCGAAGCATACTGGCGCCGGATGCAGACGGAAGTCGATGCGGCCCTGTCGACGTTGCGGGCTAACCCCAAGCCCGATCCGCGCGCCATCGAGCAGATACGCCAGTTGGACGAGCGGAAGCGGCAGATCCAGCGAGCGCAGCAGGGAAGAGACACTGACGCCTCTGTGCCGGTGCCCGGCTTCGTGCTGGTGTCGCTCGGCAGCGCGTACTTTCGTGTCGGCAAGTGGGCCGACGCTGAAGATAGCTTTCGCGCCGCCCTCCACGCGGACCCCCGCGCCGCCGAGGCCTACAACAATCTGGCGGTCCTCTTCATGGAGATGGAGCGCTACGACGAAGCCGAGCGCTTCGTGCGCGCGGCCACAAAGCTTGGCTTGCGCCTGGCGCCAGGGCTTGAACAGGAGATCGCCCGTCGGAAAAAGGTTTCGTAGTGGCCGAATAGCCGCTAGTTGGCGCATGCGCTGGCGGTGTAGAGGAGATGGCCATCACTCGGGCGGAAACCCAGCGACTCGAGCAGCTTCGTCGAGATCTCCTGGGGATGGACTTTTGCAAATCGAAAGGCTCCCGAACCGAGTCGAGAGAGCAGTAGATTCAGGCGCGCGCCGCCATCGTCGACGAAGGAACGCAGCGACAGAATTTCTCCTTCTCTCAGGTAGAGAAGATACGACTCGACTCGTTCGTCGGTCGCGACAGCCAGCCCTGCGATCTCGTCCTTCCGCGCGGTGAGAGTCTCGACCGATCGCTGCCAGCAAACTGGCGGATGCTCCTCGTCTTCTTCAAGGAGACCGTTGGCTGCCAGGTCGTCGACGCTGACAGGGATCACGAACCGGTTGTGGTCGTCGTCCGAGGTCAGCGCGATCTCCTTCGCATCGTGCTCTCCACGCTGCCAGATGTAATCCGTCAGCAGCGCCTCCCGGACATACCCGCTGGCGGCGAATAGCCCGCAGGCCGCGGCGAGCGTCTCGGGGATCTCGGCCACCATTCGGCGCGGACCGAGGATCGCGAGCTTCGATCCGAGGGACTCGAGCAGGTGACTGGCATGCCCCTGCCGGAGATGATCCGGATGCACGGCGATCTTCTGCACGAGGGTACTCGACGGCCGCTTCGCGCCGATCAGGACACCGATCGGATCGGGCCCCGAGAAGGCGACCATGCAGCTGCTGCACCAGACCTGGAGGTCACGGATCGATCGCTTGAACACAGCCGGTGTCATCTCCGGTTCGTCCGGAAAGTATGGAGACCAGCAGCGATTCAGTGCGTCGACCAGCAGCGCGACGTCGTCGGTCCGACAGAATCGATACGAGGAAATGGGTCAGCCCTCGCTGTGATCGCCGGACCCGCCGCGGGCGGTGAGCGGGCTCACCTCGTTGAGATAGCCCCTTCCGTTCCCGGCTGGCACGACGGTCGGCATCGTCGGCGGCGTGACCGACGGCGCGGTGGTTGTCGTCGCGGATGCGCCAGGCCCAGAGTAGTTGGCCATCATCTCGGCCATCATCTTTTTCCCGAATTCGATGCCGTCTTCGACCAGCGCGAGGTCGATCGTCGTGGCGGCGCGTTCGCGCGCGAGCTCCTCGATCCTCTCCTGTGTCTTGCTCCGCATGAAACCTGCGGGGACACGGAAGATCCTCTGAGTTGCTTCGCTCGTCCAGTCGTAGGTCGAGATCAGCGGATTCTTCTTGTCGTCGCGCGCGATCAGTTTCACTCCCGCGTCCGCCAACGCGGCGGCGGGGCTGGTCGCCCGCGTCGACCGAGACCTCACTCGCTTTCGTTACGCCTTCCGCGGGACGCGCCTGCGGCGCGCCGATCTCCAGCGGTGATCCCGTTTCTTCTTCGATCACCTGCCGGGCGAATTCGAGCGTGATCGCGTCGAGTTTCGTCATGCGCGCGCGCTTTTCGACGCGCGCCTTGACGCGGCGCCGCTGATAGGCGTTCTTCATGGTCCAGAGACCCTTTCGGGCCTCTTCCGACCAGCGAAGCTTGCGTCCATCGTAGGTTGTCTCCTCCTGGAGACCGCCTTCAACCTCGGCGATCTTCTCGATCGTCTCCCGCGAGATCACTTCGAAGTCCGTCGCACCGCAGACGGTGCACTTCACGGCGCCGCTTTGCGTCGCGGTGACGCCGCAGGCACGACACATCGATACGGGACCGGACTTCGCCCGCTCGAGCGCCACGGCCTCAGCCAGCGCCTGTGTCGCCGCCGAAGCGCTCTTCGGCATGAAGCGATCCATCGCATCGTCAATCACGGCGTTCGTGATGACCGAATGCCCCTTTTCGAGCGCGAGCCGAAGGACCCCGGTGCGGGCGATCCCCTTGACCTGCTCGGGCACGTTCTTCATCCGCTCTTCGGCTTCGGGCGTCCACCGGATCGTCTCCTCCGCGCGCACGTCGAGTCGCGGAACCTCGAGCCGAGTGGAGAGCAGCACATCGCAGGATGCCGCGCGCAGGATGTTCTCGACGTTGCTGCCGAGCGCCGTCTCTTCCTTCGGGCTGTGGACGCCGATACGTCCGACCACGATCAGCCAGGGATTTGTCTTGCGCGCGTGGTCGATGATCTTCTGAAAGGGCTTGCCGTCGAGCAGCGTCTTCTTGATCTGCACCCCGGCCTCGTTCGCCATCCGCTCGCCGACCTCGAGGTGAGACTGATAGATCTGCGCGAGCCCCGTGTCGATGATCTCCTCGTGCAGCTGGTTCTGCTCCTCGAACCGGAACACCTTCGCCGCCTTCTCGGTGAGGACGTTGACGATGCCGTTGAAGACGGAGTAGTGGAGATACGGGTCGTAGACGGCGATGGCTTCGATGTTTTTGTCGAACTTGCGAGCGAGGTCGATCGCCGTCATCAGCGCACCGAACGACTGGGGGCTGCCGTCGATCGCGACGAGGATCGTGTCGCGCTCCGCCTCACCAGGCTCCGGGACGTGCTTGACGACCCACACATCGCGATCTGCCTGCCGGGCGACACGCTCGCAGACGGAACCGATGACGCTGTCGCGCGCGCGACCGATACCAAGCGCGCCGATCACCACCAGGTCGTGCTCCGAGCCGGCGAGGTCCTTGAGGATCTCGGCGTGATGCTTTCCGTCCATCATCCGCGGCTCGAATTCGAGCCCGGATTCTCCACACTGGCGTGACATGCCATCCAGGTAGCTGTCGGATATGAGCTTCAGCCCCATCGTGATCAGGCTGTCGTGGATCTTCCGCTGGCGCTCGAGCTCCACTTCGTCGATGTACTCCTCGGGCAACGTGTATTCCATCTGCCTGAAGCGATAGTCGTGCAGCTTGGCCGCATAGACATGACACCCGACCAGTTTCGCGGTGTATGCCTTCCCCAACCCGAGCGCGCACGCGACCGCACGGTTCGAGTGGTCCGAGTTGTCGACTGGAACGTAGATGCTCTTGTACATCACTACCTCTGGGCTTATGGATGCCGCCTACCGACTTCAAACTCCAAACCTCAAACTCCAAACTTCAAAACGAGCGCTCGGAGCCGAGGTAGCCCATTGCGAATTTGGAGTTTGGAGTTTGAAGTTTGAAGTTGACCTTCTTTATCAATCGTCTCAAACACTCGTAGTCGCCTCTGGTTTCTCTTTGCGAGCGCGATAGCGCGACCGCACGAGGGCGACCACGATCAGCTCGAGACCGAGGATCACCAGCGCGGTCTTGATCATCGGACCGACTGCCGATGGCACCAGCTCCGGCTCGACATACAGCGAGTACCAGAGCGTAAGGCCTCGCTTGTTACCACGCTCGCGGGTCAGCCCGTCCCACACCGAGAAGGCGATCGGCATGAACTCGCCCGGCGTAAACCGCGCACCTGACTCCGGGCGAAGCGGCCGTTTGAAAATGACCGACCACTCTCCCTGGTCGTAACTGGCGACTCCGGACAGCTCACCGGCGTCGCTGGGCGTGATGGCCGCACTTCCCTTACCGGTGAACTGAAGCGGCTGCGGCTGCGCGAGGTCGAAGAACCACAGATCCACGGAATTCTGACCGTCGCCAAAGAGGAAGTACGGCTTCCGCGCCCCGGCCGGCACCTGTGATGGGATCTGGACGGCGACAGCGTCCGAAAACTCTGAAGGCGGTGCAGTGGGCGCCTGTTGCTCCGCAAACGGGTCGACGGGCTGCTGGGCGGCTGGCTTCGCCTGACCCGCCGCCGGGGCCGCGACTTCCGCCTCGCCAAATGGATTCTTGGCATCGACAGCCGCGGCATCGGTCGGTGAGGCCGCGGGTGCCGCTTCCTCTTCCTCTATAGGGACCTGGAGCGTCGGTCCATTCTTTCCTGCCTTCTCCGCGCTCGAGTTGTGCCATCTCACGAGAACGGCGATCGAGTCGGCGTCATAAATCGCCTGCACGGTGACCGACGTGGCGGGAGGGTGGAACGAGCGTCCGGGCTCCATGATCTGCCCGACGACGGGAAAGCGCGCCGGACGAGCGGATTCGAAGCTCGCCGTCCCTTTGGACAAGTCGATCGGATCGAGCACGTGCCTGGCGACCACCAGGTTGGCATAGCCAGGCCCGCCGTTTCCGGAGAGCGAGTCGATGTAGTCCGTAATCGCCCATCGCTGCTCGGGCTTGAGCGCTTCGGCGAACCCGGGCATGGGCGTGCCATTGAACCCCGTGCTCATCGTCCGGAAAATATCCTCGCGCGACGACCCGCCGCGGAAGGTCCAGCTCTGCGACAGGTCCGCCGGACGAATGGGATTGCCGAAATCGTCCCGCATGCCTGGCGCGGATGGACCATCGCCGCGACCGAGCGTGCCATGGCACTTTATGCAGCCGGTCTCTTCGTACAGCTTCTTTCCAGCTTCCACCGAGTCTTTCGTGACCTTCGGTGCACTCGGGAGCGCCAGTGGCTGCGGGACATTTTCCTTGCCGGCAAAATCGGGCGAGAAGGTCGTCACGAAATGCGCGAGATCCGACACTTCCTGGTCGGTCAGCGTCGGCCAGGCGGGCATCGAGGTGTAAGGCATGCCGCGCCTGATGATGTTGACGAGATCCTGGTGCGTCGGCAGCGCCCCGGTGGGAGTCGTGCGAACCTTGAACTTGCCGGACGTGAAGTTCCGGGGCCTTGGCGACAGGTGCGGGGTCGCGTAGCCTTCGCCGTCACCCTTTTCTCCGTGACACTGCGAACAGTACCCGCTGCGTACAACTTCTTTCCCGACTCACGCTGCGCATCGGTCCCGACGTCTTGTGCGGTCACCCGCGCCGATCCTGTGATCGCGGTACACACGCACCCGATCAGAAGCGCGAGACACGCGCGGCGGCCATTCACCAGCGAGATCATTGCGTGTGGACCTCCCTGGCCCGAGGCTTCGATCCGGTGAAGTCATAGAGGTAGAGAATGACTTCCCAGATCTCGTCTTCCTTCAGGAATTTCTCCCACGCCGGCATCGCGCTGTTCCAGGGACCTCCTTCGTCGGGAAGCCCCGGTCCCCCCTTCGAGATGCGCCACATCAGGAATGTGTCGCGCAGCATCGGGATCGTTCCCGCATCGGCGAAATTGGTCGGGATCGGATCCAGTCCGTGCACGAACATGCCGTTGCCGGCCAGGTTGTCGCCGTGGCAGAAGACGCAGTTCCGGTAATAGACCTGGCGGCCGTTCTCCACATGCTTGCGGAACTGTGCCGGATCGGACGTCTGAAGACGAAGGAAAGGATTCTCACCAGCGTCGAGATCGATCGTCTTGTTGTGAAGGGTAATCTCTGTAGGCGACGCAGGATGGACGGTCCTGGAGAAAAGGGGAGGCTGCAGTGGAACGTTCATCTGCATGTACACGTTCGCGGCCGCCAGCCCGGGCAGCGCGATGACAACTGCAGTGAGCAGCGGTGCGAATCGCTTCTCGGTCATCAATCGCAGCAGCGGGCCTGAAACTTCTCCGCGCCGCTCCTCGCTGGAGGAGACGTAGGCCATGAGCGCGATCGAAACGATTCCCATGTAGATCGACACGACGGAAGAGGGGATCGGCGCGGTGAATCCAAATCGGAGGAGGACGTAGAGACCGACCCACCATGCGCAGGCCCACATGAACAGCCTGACGCGAAGGAAGCGAAGAACCCCGAAGGTGACGAGAACCGCGAGGACGACGAGTATTTTCATCGTCCGCCCCTTCCTCGAGCCGGTGCCGCTGCCGGTGGTGGTGCCGGGGCCGGGGTGGCCACTGCGCCGCCCGGCGGTACGGTGCCCGGAGTCGGAGCAGCACCCGTCGGCGCGCCGGGAGTGTAGTAGTGGTGGCCGGTCTTGAGGGTGACGGTCGGCGTGCCGCCAAGCGACTGAAGGTACGCCATCACGGTGAGGATCTCCTGGTCACTGAGGCCGATCGGAGGCTTGCTGATTTCCGGCATCCCGGGATTGAATCCCGGCACGATGAAGGCGTTCGGCTCGTACATCGTCTGAGCGAAATAGTCGATGTCGCTGAAGCCAGGAACGCGGGTCTTGGCGCGCACGGCCACGCCGGCAAGGTCGGGAAACCGCAGCGCGCCCGTCTTGCCGATCGTGTGGCAGGTGGTGCAGAGACCCTTGCCTTCGAAGATCTGCCGTCCGACCACCACCATGTCGGCCGTGGTCATCTCGGTATTCAGCACTGTCTCCTCAGGCGGCAGCACCATCTTCTGGGGCACCATCTGGCCGACGAAGGTGTAGAACGCGGTTGACGCGAGGATCAGCGCGCCGATTCGGGCGATCACGGGCACCGTCATACCTGGCGCTCCGCTGCTCCGGCGACACCGAGGCTCGTTTCGAGCTCGTGCTCCCTTGGTCGCTCCGTTCCACCCGAGCGCTGGAAATCCGGACGATCGTGAAGACTCGCGAGCCAGAACACGAATCCGATAAGAACAAAGAATATGAGCACGGTCACCGAGACGACCTGCGTCGCGAAGCCGAGGGTGGGCGTGAATGCGTCGGGTGACCGGTCGCGAATGACGCCGTAAACATGCCAGTGCTGGCGGAGCCCTGACCGGACGTAGCCCATCAGACCCATCAGCCACGTGAACGTGACGGCGATGAAGATCAGCACGTATTGCGAGATCGGCGGAATCTTGCCCCACCGGACCTCGCCGGTGAGCTTCGGCTTGCGGAAGAGGAAGATGTCGATCGCACCGATCGAGATCATCGCGAACAGGACCGATCCGACCTGCGGAACGGACAGGCCAATGCGAACGCTCGCCTCGACGAAGTAGCCGTAGACACCGAGGAAGAGGACGATGCTGGCTGCGGTGGCGAAGATGACGAGTTGCACGATCTGTCCCGTCTTCGCCCACGAGACCACCGCGATCTTGCCCGTGCGGCGGTACAGGAGGAAGCTCATGAACGTCGTGAGGATCAGGATATTGACCGCGGTGTTCTTGGCGGACATGACTCCCAGGAAGCCGAGGATCGGATGTGTCGACCCGCCCATGGCGCGGACCTCGGAAACCGTTGCGATCATCGACCGCGGTGTCGCCCACACCATGAAGCACAGCACGATCGCGGCGAGCAGGTACTTGACGAACCTCTGGAACGGCTGCGCGCCAGCCACCCGTCCCATGCCGAGCCAGAGGTAATAGTTGGCCGCGAGAAAGAGGTTCCCGATCAGGATCGCCTGGATGATGAAGAGCCACGAGAACGCGCCGCCCATCATCGTCAGTCCCAGCGTCTGCGAGTAGGCGTAGATCTCCTTCGCGAGCCAGTAGCCGGCGAAGGGGAGCGGCAGGAACGAGATGATCGCGACGAAGTTGCCGACGTATCCCATCCAGTCGTAATGCGCGCGCTCCTCGTCGGTTTCAGCCTGGAGGAACTTGACCGCGGCATAAGCTGCTGCGATCGATCCACCGAAGGCGACGTTGGCGATGACGCGATGGACGTTGATCGGCATCCACGTGTAGTTATTGATCGCCTCCCATATGTTGATGAGCGCCCCGGTGCTCGACACGCCTTTCGGCGACATCATGAACGTCAGCCAGCTGTTGGCGATCAACATGATGGACGTGCCGACCAGGTTCAGGCCGAGTCCCAGCCCCAGATGCACCAGCGGATGGAATTTTCCCCAACCGTAGTAGTAGGTGTAGAGAAAGAACGCTTCCGCGAAGAAGAGCAGCACGTAGGGGAGAAAGGTCGGCGAGAAGACGCTCATCAGGTAGTTCGTGAACTTCGGATACAGGATGATGAGCATGAACGTCAGGAACGCCCCGAACGTTGCGGTGAGGGAGAAGGACACCGACAGCAGCTTCGCGAACTCGTGCGCGAGCCGGTCGTATCGCAGGTCTTTCGTCTTGTAGCCGACCGCCTCGATGATGAAGGCGAAGATCGGGACGGCAAGGACGAACGCGGCAAACAGCAGGTGAAGCTGCGCCACGACCCAGATCGCCACGCGGCTGCCGACGACAGGAAATTTTCGGTATTCAGCTTCGACGTATGGCGTGGCCTGGGCCTTCTTGTCCGCGTCAGCCTTCTCGGCGGCAAGCCCCTCGACTCGTGGCGTCGTGTCGGTGGTCGCAGCCGGAGTGCGGTAAGGGTCCTTGTACTCGTTCCGGCTCACCAGGTTCGAAGCCATCCACACGGCCGCGACGAACATGAGGATGCCGACGATCGGACCCAGAAAGATCAGCAGCTTGCGGTTCGCCAAGGTCCCTCCCTCACTTCGCGTCCGCCGCCGGCTTGTCGGCCGTAGCGTTGGCGGAGGCGGACAGCCGCTTCCGCTGAAGTTCGCGCACGTAGGCGATGATTGCCCACCGGTCCGCAGGAGGGATCGGCCAGCGGTATGCGGGCATCAGTCCTTGCCCGTTGGTCATGATGTCGAAGATCTGCCCGTCCGGGTACTTCAGGATCTTTTCCTGGTGAAACGAGGCAGTAGGAACCTTGCCTCGCTGGAACAGGATGCCCTTGCCGTCCCCTCGCGCGTCGTGGCACGGCTGACAATAGATGCCGTAGCGCAGACGCCCGCGCTCGACGACCGCATCGTTCACCGGAACCGGGCTGGCGGCCACGAACTGTCCGTCCGCCTGTTTCCCGGTGAAGAACGCGGCATCTTCCTTCAGCCCGTCCATCGCCACCGTGCCGGGAACGGGCGGCCGCATGGACGCACCGTCGAAAAAGAAGTCACTCGCCGTCTGCGCCCGGACCTTGGGCTGGTCGTCCATGCTCGGATTCAGATGAATCGGCGGACGGCTCGACGTGCAGCCGCGCGCGCATCCCGCGAGGCAGACCGCGTAGGCGACGACAAGCGCGCTGAGCACTCGACGATTCCGCGCGATCATGGCAGCGAGCTCCCTGCGCCGTTCAGATCGGGATTCGGATTGCGAACCTTGGACAGATACGTCGTCCTCGGCTTGGTGTTGAGTTCGTCGAGCAGCGCGTAGTTGCGTGGGTCCGCCTTGGCCTTGACGACCCGGCTCGACTGATCGCGAAGGTTCCCGAACTCGATGGCCGAGGCGGGGCAGGCCTGCTGACAGGCCGTCTTCACGTCGCCGTCATGAATCTCGCGACCCGCGACCTTCGCATCGATCTTCACCCGGTTGATGCGTTGCACGCAGTACGTGCATTTCTCCATCACGCCCCTGGCGCGAACCGTGACGTCGGGATTCATCGCGAGCTTCAGGCTCGCGGGCGTGTCTTTCGTGAAGTTGAAGAAATTGAACCGTCGAACTTTATACGGACAGTTGTTGGAGCAGTACCGGGTGCCGATGCACCGGTTGTAAACCATCGCGTTGAGGCCCTGCGCGTCGTGAACGGTCGCCGCGACCGGGCAGACCTGCTCGCACGGCGCATCCTCGCACTGCATGCACGGGATCGGCTGGAAGACGACCTCAGGATTCCCGGCAGGTTCCCCCGAGAAGTACCGGTCCACTCGCAACCAGTGCATCTCGCGCCCCTTCGCCACCTGGACCTTGCCGACGACCGGCACGTTGTTCTCACTCTGGCACGCCGTCATGCACGCGCTGCAGCCGATGCAGGCGTTCAGGTCGATCGTCATCCCCCACTGAACGCCCTTGTCGTAGGTGTGCTCCTTCCAGAGTGAGAAATGACGCGAATCCTCCTCGAACACGCCGAGCGTGCCGGGCACCGGTTTCTTTTCGGCGTGTTTCGGTTCGCCTCCGTGTGCGCCCTCCGCGGCCGCGGGTTCTGCGGCGGACTCCGCTCGATGCTCGGCCAGCGTCGACTCGCGGACGAGCGGACGCCCCTCCATGCTGCCGTGCTCCTGCGTCGCTGACAGCGGGTACCGGCGTCCGACCTTGCTGAGCGTGACGCCCGTATCGAAGTTGGGCGCTTTGGAGCCGCGAACGGTGAACGTGTCGAAGCCGACGCCGGAGCCCACGCGCCCCGCGTGCTGACGACCGTACCCAAGCGTGAGGGCGACGACGCCGTCCGCCATTCCCGGAAGAAGAGAAACGGGAAGCTCGAGCGATCGGCCTCCGTAATCGAGCCGTACGACATCCTCGCTGGCAAGACCGAGCGTCTCGGCCGTCTTCGGGCTCACGAGCGCCGGATTGTCCCAGGTGAGCTTGGTCAGCGGATCGGGAAGTTCCTGCAGCCATCCGTCGTTCGCGAATCGTCCGTCGTGAAGCCATGGCGAGGGGACGAACACGATCTCTAGACCATCGGCCGATCCGCCGTTCAACCTGCCGAGTTCGGTAAATGGATTCCCGCTGATCGCAGGAACGACTTCCGGAAGCTCGCTGCCCGGGAGCGATCCGTCGTGCAGCACGTGATTCCACTTCTTGTCGAAGTCCGCCTCGCCGAGCGTCGACTTCCAGGTCTCCCGCACGACCTCGTAGCCCGGCTGATCCTTGTCGGCCACCATCAGCGCCAGCACTTCGGTGACGGTGCGTCCGCCGAACAGTGGAAGGATCAGCGGCTGGACGACGCTGACGGTGCCTCCGACCGCGCGCGCATCTCCCCACGACTCGAGATAGTGAGCGCGTGGGATATGCCACTCCGCTTTGGACGACGTTTCATCGATCGCGTGCCCGAGCGCGATCGTATGTGGGACCTTCGTCATCGCACCGGCAAAGTCGAGATCGGCGGGAGCATCGAATGCCGGATTGCCGCCGACGACGACGAGCGTCTGGACCGTGCCCCCCTTCATCGCCGAGACAAGGGACGCAAGAGAACTCGCGCTTGGCAGGGCAGCGTCCTTCGTTTCGTAGTAGCTGACTGTCTTGCCGGTGTTGCCGAGATGGGTGTTGAGTGCGCAGACCGCAGCGTGAACGGCTGCGGGCTGTCGTTCGCCGGCGATGATCAACCCCTTGCCGCGATTGGCCAGAAGGTCCTTCGCAAGCGCGTCGATCCACCGTGGATCGACTCCGGGAACACCGCCCGCGGGCGGGCTTCCGGCCCCAGCCGCCTCCAGGCGTGCCGCGAGGGCAGAAAGAAAAGGGGCGACCTGCCTGCTCTGAAGGCGAAGCCGGTGATCGGCCATGGCACCGGTCAGCGAATAAACCCCTTCAACGACATAGAGCCGGTTCATCGCGCCGCCGGAGGCGCCGGCGCGGCGGCCGTCGGCGAAGCCGCGCGCGTGACGGATCATCTCCGGGTCGGTGAGCAGCGGATCGGCGTCGAGGCACAGGATCACCGAGGCTCGATCCAGCCGAAGCATCAGATCGAGGTCTCGCCCAGTCGCCTGGCGCAACCCACCGAGGCGGCTCTCATCGCTGACTGCGTCGTAGGTGGCCCACTGCGATTTGGGATAGCGGGCACGAAGCTCGGACGCGAGGCGCGCCAGCGACGGTGACGAGAAGGACTCCGATAACACCGCGAGGCCGGCGCCGCCGTCCGCGGCGTGAGCCTTGGCCAGTTCGCTCCATGCGGCGACGAAGTCCGTCCAGGACTTCTTCTCGCCTTTGAGCGTGACTGATTGTGAGCGGTCTGGATCGTAGAGGCCGAGCACCGATGCCTGGACGCGCGCGCTCGAGGCCCCCAGGGTAGACGGGTGCGCGGGGTTCCCTTCGACCTTGGTCGGTCTTCCCTCGTGGCTCTCTGCGATCAGCCCGTACGCGCTCCTTCTGAACGGCATCGTCGTCGCGTAGTAGCGCGGGATGCCGGGGATCGCCTCCTCGGGAGGGGTCACATACGGAACGATCTCTTCGACTGGACGCCGGCAGCCGGCGAGGCCGGCGAGCGAGACCGACGCCCCGACGAGCATCATCATGTCGCGCCGGGTCATTCCCTCGGGAGCTTCGGAAGCGCCTTCCGGGAATTCACGCTCGAGAAACGGGCGGAATTCAGGACGGTCCTCGAACTGCGCCAGACTTCGCCAGTAGGTCCGGCTCACCGGTGGCACCCGGAACAATCCGTCGGCGGATTGACGGATCGTTCGCCAAGCTGCGCCGCGAGGACGCTGGCGTCCCTTGGCGGAGTCCACTTCATGTTGGTGACCTCCAGAACAGGGCGCCGGTTCGGACCAGGGTTCCGGTGGCAGTCGAGACACCAGCTCATGCTGAGCGGCGTCATCTGGGTGACCCTTTCCATCTCGTCGATGCGGCCGTGGCAGGTGACACAGCCGACGCCTGCCGCCACATGCGCCTTGTGGGTGAAGTACGCGTAGTCAGGCAGTTTGTGGACGCGAATCCAGCGCATCGGCCGTCCGCTCGCGGCGCTGTCGCGAATCGGTGCGAGCAACACGCTGTCCCGCTTCACTGTCTGATGGCAGTTCATGCAGGTCTGCGTGGGCGGCACGTTCGCGACCGCAGAGATCTCGACCGAGGCGTGACAGTAGCGGCAATCGAGGCCAAGCTCACCGACATGAAGTTTGTGGCTGTACGGGACCGGCTGAACGGGCTGGTAGCCCACGTCCGTGTACCACGGGGAGAAAAATACCAGACCCCCGCGGTGGCAGCCGTGGAACCGAGGATCACCGCGACCGCCGCAACGATCGGGAGTTTGTTCCACCATGCGGGGAAGATCTGGGCCAAAGGCTAGGGCTCCGCGGCACTGGAGGACAGTTGCCGACGCCTGGAGCCCGCGATGGAAGTGTGACGCCACATCCTCGCCTCTCCTGAGAAATCGGCGCAAGGGCGAACCATCTAGGTTGATTGAGGCGCGATCTTATCCACTAACTCGGGCGAGGGTCAAGGGCCGCACACGAAGCGCTTGACAGCAGCGGCAAAGCGGGCGTAGAACATGCCCTCGGCTCGGATCTCCTCGGCGCTCGTTGATTGCGACGAACCTTGAACGGGGTCATGGCGATGAAAGCAGGAAGCAACGACCGAATTGATTTGTCGTACCCGACCAACCGCGTGGTCGGGACCGTGGGTGACGCCGACAAGACCAAGGCGGCCATCGACTCCTTACTCCAGGCCGGATTCGAGCGGCAGGAGATCGAGATCCTGCACGGCGAGGAGGATCTCCAGCGTCTCGACAGAACGGGCGTCCTCGCCCAGTTTCAGCGCACTTTGAGCCGCAACTTCGACCTCGAGGAGTTCAAGCACCTCACCCACCATCTCGAGGACGTTCGCGCCGGGCGATTCGTGATCATGGTCCTGGCGAAACGGCGCGACCAGCGCATCAGAGCGGCAGAGATCCTGAATCGCCACGGTGCCGAATTCGTCGGCTTCTACGGCCGGTGGGCGTGGGTCGCCATTCCCTCCACCGAACAAACGACTCCAGAAGAGATCCCGGCATTGTTCGCACGCGCCTGGAATGCCCACGACCCGGATGCGCTCGCCGCGCTTTTCGATGAAGACGGTGAATTCGTGAGTGTCACCGGCCTGTGCTGGCACAACCGCGAGTCGATCCGCAAGGGGCACGCAGACCGGGTCGAGCGCACGTTCGGCAATTCGACACTCTCGACCGATGCGACCACCGTCAAGCTGCTGTCACCGGAAGTCGCGCTGGTGCACGCGCGAATGACCTGTTCCGGCCAGCGGGCTGCGGATGGCACCGCGGCCACCGGACCGCGTACCACCATCCTCTCACTCGTCGTTCATCGGATTGGCGAACGGTGGCTGTGCGCATCGGCGCACACCTCGGATGTGAATCCCGACGCGGAGACGCAGGTCAGCCAGGGCCCGGGTGTGCTCGATTCGGCCGCCAGGTAGGGGCTCTCAACTCAATTCCAAACTCCAAATTCCAAACTCCAAACTGCGAAGTTGGTCAGGGTTTGTTTGGGCTCCCCCTTTTCGTCTGTACTCACCGCCGGGGCCGTAGCCCAGTCAGCTGTGAAAACCTGTCAGCTGTGAAAATGCGTGTTGCGCGCGTCCGATGAGTGCTGTCGTAAAATAAAAGGTCGCTGGCGCGGGGCGCCGCCGATCAATTGAGCGCGCGGAATGGAGCGTGAGCGTAACGAAGGTCGCCAGGCGGGGTGCAGGGGCCCCCGCCGATACCCAAGCGGCCGGAGTGGAGCGTGAGCGTAACGAAGGTCGCCAGGCGGGGTGCAGGGGCCCCCGCCGATACCCAAGCGGCCGGAGTGGAGCGTGAGCGTAACGAAGGTCGCCAGGCGGGGTGCAGGGGCCCCCGCCGATCAATATTGGAGAGATGGCCGAGTGGTTTAAGGCGGCGGTCTTGAAAACCGCAGTACTGGAAACGGTACCGGGGGTTCGAATCCCTCTCTCTCCGCCAACCTCGCCAGGCGCTCGCTTCGCTCGCGGCTACGGTTGGCAAGCCTGCGTGTAATCGCGGACAAGCCTTAACGGCGCTTTGGCAGGTAGATCGTCAGGTTTGGACCTGGACGAACGATGCCGGAAAACCCGCTGAGCGGCAGATAGAACTCGTCCTGCCAGTCATAGGCGCGGCTGACCGCTGGGTCTGACGCCTCAATCGTGATTGCGGGTTCGTACCGCGCGAGCAACTCGTCCAGCACTTCCGGAGCGATTGCGTGCTGCGGAAAGGGCGACGATGGCACCACCACGACGTCGGCATCTGTCGCAGTCCGTTGCAGATCGACCGTCTCGAACCGGGACGGTCTTCTCGGCCCTTCTTCCTTGAAAAACAGGTGGGAGGACGAACGTCCGACTTGACCCACTATCGCGCCCGCTGGAAACCTTTGCGCGATCCACTCTGCGGCGACGAGGCGGCTATCCGCGCGCGCGAGAAGTCGATCGAACTGCCACAGTGACCAGGCAGACGGTGCAATGACCAGCAAAGCGATCCCGAAAATTACCGCGGGCGTCCATCGTGGACGATCCGCCCGCTCCGCAATCCGTCGTCCGAGCTCGCTGACAGCGAAGGCCGCAGACAGACAGAGGAACGGCACGAGCGGCACAATGTAACGGGCGAACACCGTCAGTCCGCTGCCGAGCAGGACGTAATAGAGGACGGGAAACGCAGCCACCAGTGCACCCTTCCGAGGCGCTTTGGCGATCGACCACGCCAGACCGGTGATGCCGGCCACGAGCAACGGCACGCCGAGGCCATAACGGAGCGACGAGAACAGGTGCACCATCCATCCACGCCCGAGGATCACCCCGTGACCACCGGCCAGATGCGCCGACACTCCGCGAATTGCGCGCAAGAATTCGGGAAACGCGAGAACCACGTAGGGCGAAGCCGCCGCAAATGCAAGCCCCATCACCAGAGCGAACTCACCAACCAGTCGTGCCGCAGCCCCGACATCAACTCGGTTCCGAGCTCCTCCTGAAAAGGCGAGCCAGACGGCGGGCGCGACGATCATCGCGGCGTTGTATTTCGTCGAAGCCGCTAAACCCGCTGCCGCCGCCGCTTTCATCCAGTCGTTTCGTGCGCTCGAGTCCGCAAATCGGACCATGTAAAGAAAGGACACGAGAATCAGGCAACTCGCGGCCACATCGGTGACGCCGAAATGTGAGTCACGGGCGTGCAAGAACGCCAGCGCCAGGAAGCCCGCCGCTACTACCGCCGTCGTCTCGTCGAACAGCCGACGCGCAACACGGTAGACCAGCCACACCGATGCGACGCCGCTGATCACACTGAGCGTCCTGGCGATGAGAAATACCGTCGAGATGTCGGCGGCGTTGACCTGCAGGAAGTGGCCCTCGCCCCGGAACCAGCCGAGATATCGTCCGACCTGGAAATATGGCAGCAGACAGCTGGCGACCACGTACATGAACAGCGTCGGCCAATCGAAGAAATGCGGGTTGAGATTTCTGCGAAGATCGACAATGACACGGCCGCCACCGCCTCTTCATCGGGACGGCAGTAAGGCGATGGCAAACCAAAATCCAATCCCCACAAGCGGGCGACCGACGCGATCAGGAGAATGATCGGGATAAGAACGCGGCCGCGCACGGCCGACAGCATACCGCCTTAAGGCGAGGCGCTGAGCTCGAACGATCCGGACGATTCAGCCGTATCTACCCTGGTGATCAGCTACATTACCGATCTTCGTCACGCCGCGCGCACCCTCGTTCGCGCGCGCGCGTTCACCGCAGTCTGCGTCACGTCCCTCGGCCTCGGCATGGGCGTCGTGATCGCCATCCTCATCTTCACGCATTCGATTCTCGGCACGCCTCCGGGTGTCGTCGAGAAGGGCCTCGCCGAGCTCGTCATCCGCCCGAAGCGGCCAGCTCCTGGCGCAGGCCGGCGGCGCGATCATGGACACCTGGTCGTACCCGGACTACCTCGACGTCCGCGACGCGGCCCGAGGGCCCGCCTTGGTCCTCACCGGGTGGAGCCGCGGTGAGGGGCTGTTCCAGCCGGCTGAGGGAGCCGCGGTGCCGCTGTCCACGATGTACGTGTCGAGCAACTATTTCTCGACCATCGGCGTCACGCTGCCGCTCGGACGCGGCTTCACGCCGGTGGACGATGGGTCGCGCGCTGAGGCGGAGGCGGTAATCAGCCATCGCGCGTGGCAGCTGCGCTTCGGCAGCGACCCCAACATTGTCGGACGCACGATCACGGTCAACCACACGGACTACACCGTCGTCGGCGTCGGGCCGGAAGGCTTCCGCGGGCACGTCGCGGGACTGAACGAGCCCTACTACCAGCTGTGGCTGCCGCTCTCACATCACCCGCGTCTGACCGGTGCAGAGAACGCACGCCTCCAGCGCGAGGCGAACTGGGTTCACATCGTCGCGCGGCTCGGGCCGGAAATGACGGTGCCGCAGGCCGACGCCGCGGTGCGGTCGGCGATGTCGGCGCTCGCGGCGCGGTATCCCTCCACGAACCAGGACAAGGCAGGCGGCGTCGAGCCGTACTTCACCGCGGGCGCGCGCCTGCGCGCGCAGATCACGGGGGCACGCATGACCATGTTCGGTCTTTCCGCGATCGTGCTGCTGGTGGTAGGGCTGAACATCTCGGGGATGATGCTCGTCCGCGGCGCGATCCGTGAGCGCGACCTCGCGATCCGCTCGGCCATGGGCGCGAGCCGCTGGCGCCTGATGCGCTATCACCTCGCCGAGGCGCTGGTGGTTGCACTGCTCGGCGGCGCGTTCGCATCGGCCGTGGTCTTCGGCGGTCCGCGTAGCTGTCGCGTGGGTGTTCAACACCTGGGGTCCGGGGCTGGATCTCTTCAGGCCGGATCTGTCGATCGCGCTTCAGTGCGTGGTGCTCTGCTTCGTGACGAGCCTGGTGCTGGGGCTGCTCCCGGCGATCCGCTTCAGCCGCACGTCCGTGATCGACGCGCTGAAGAGCGACTCGAGCGGCAGCGGCCGGCGCGTCGGACGGCTGCAGCGATTCACGGCGGCGGCGCAGGCAGGCATTGCCGTGCCGTTTCTCGTGATCTGCGGCTTGCAGTTCGACCAGGCGCGCGTCGCGGTGATCACCGACGCCGGCTTCAAGCCACAGGGGCTGTACGCGGCGGAACTGAACCTGTCCGCGATCACGAAGAGCGACGAGGAGCGCAGGCTCTTCCTCAGGACGGTGCACGAGAACCTGTCGCGCGCGTCCGGCGTCACGTCGGCAAGCGTCGGCGACGGTATCCCGCTCGACTTCATCTATCGCAATGCGCGGGTTGCGCGCGAGGGCGAGGCGACCTTCGTCACCGCGCACACGACACGTGTGCGACCCGGCTACCTGGACACGATCGGCACGCGCCTCCTTGCCGGACGGACGATCGACGCGAACGATCGCGCCGGCGCGGAACGAGTCGTCGTTCTGTCGGAGCCGCTCGCACGCGAGCTGTTTCCCGCGGGTGATCCGATCGGCAAGCGCATCTCGCTCGCATCATCCGGCGAAGAGAAGCAGGCCTACACCGTTGTCGGCGTCACCGCGGATCTGGTCTCGACTCAGTTTGGGAATCCGCGTCCACAGTTGTTCCTCTCGCTCGAGCAGGAGCCGGTCTCAACCGTCCTCCTGATCGCGCGCGGTGCGCCGTCGGACCCGTCGATGCGCGGCGCTTTCGAAAACGCCATCGGCGATGCGCTCCGTGTCACGTCGACGCAGAACGCGGCCGCGCGTTCCGGTTCCGACGCAAAAGCGCTCTTCCCCGAGTTGATGACGGGCGAAGGGCAGGTCGAGAACAGCCGTCGAGATCTGCTCACGAGCTCCGGCGTCGGCGGCGCGGCTGCCGCGGTGGCGCTGGTGCTCGCGGCCCTGGGTGTCTACGGCGTGATCGCCTTCATGGTCGCGACGCGCACACGCGAGATCGGCGTCCGTGTCGCACTCGGAGCCTCGCGCTCACGCGTGCTGCGCGACGTGCTCGGCGACGCGCTCAAGCTCGTCGTTCCCGGCATCGCGCTCGGGCTGCTGCTGGCGGTCGCCTGGGTTCGGCTGGTGGATCCCTCGTGGTATCCGCTCGGCGGAGTCGAGCCGCTCGTCTACACGTTTGCTGCCGGGACGGCGTTTTTGGTCGCCGTGCTCGCAGGGATCCCGTCCGCGCGGCGGGCCGCCGCGGTGCAGCCGATGCTGGCGATGCGCGCCGAGTAGAGTCTCAGTCCGTCCGCAGCCCGATCAGAGAGTCGAATACATCCCGCGCCGGCTCGATCGTTCCGTCTGCAGGAATGAGACATCCGGCTGCGTACCTTGCTGTTCGTTGCAAACACCATTAGTCTCTTCGCGATGGCGGAAGAGCCCTCTCACGACGTCACGCGCCTGCTCGACGATCTGTCAGCAGGCAAGGAGCACGCCCTCAATGCCCTCCTCCCGCTTGTCTACCGTGAGCTGCGTCGGTGCGCTGCGAGCTACCTTCGGCGCGAGCGCCAGAACCACACGCTCCAACCGACGGCCCTTGTGAACGAGGCTTTCCTGAAACTCGTCGAGCAGCGAAACGTTCGCTGGCAGAACCGTGCGCATTTTTTCGGGGTTGCGGCGCAGGCGATGCGCAGGATTCTCGTCGATCACGCGCGAACACATGGACGGGTCAAACGTGGCGGCGCGGCGCCGCAGGTGACGCTCGACGAAGCCATGATCTCCGCTGAAAGTCGCTCGATTGACCTTCTTGCCCTCGACGAGGCGCTCGAGCGCCTGAGTGCGCTCGACGAACGCCAGGCGCGCGTCGTCGAGCTGAAGTTCTTCGGCGGATTGAGCGTCGAGGAGAGCGCAGAGGTGTTGAACATCTCTCCCGCGACGATCAAGCGTGAATGGAGCATGGCCAGAGCGTGGCTGCACACGCAGCTCAGCACGCCCGCGCCGGACACCGCCCAGTAGTCGTTCTCGCGGACTCCGATGAACACGGACGACTGGACCCAACTCAAGGCTCTATTCCAGGCAGCACTCGACCTGACCGGTGGCGATCGGGTGGCATTTCTCGCCCGGGTCAGTCGCGAACATCCGGCGCTTCACGAACAGCTCAACGCTTTGATCGCCTCTCACTCCGAAGCCTCGGGATTTCTGGACAAGCCCGCGCTCGCGGCCGTGTCTTTCGGAGAGTCCATCGACTCTCTCGAGCCAGATGACGATCCGTCAGACGTGCTTGGCGTTGGGGAGGTCCTGGACCACACGTATCTTGTGGATGCGATGCTCGGCCACGGAGGCATGGGCGTCGTCTATCGCGTTCAGCACCAGGCGCTGGCTCGCACCTTCGCGGCCAAGCTGATTCATTCCCGACTTGCTGACGACCCGGCCTTTCGCGAACGCTTCTTTCGCGAGGCCGAGGCGCTGGGCAAACTGAAGCACCCGAACATTGTCGATGTCACGGACTTCGGAGTCGATCACGCCGGAACTACCCGCCCGTACCTGATCATGGAATACCTGGACGGCGACACGCTCCACGAGCGGCTTCGTTCAGGACCGCTGGCAATCGAGGCGGCGCTTCCGGTGTTCGACGCCATCGCCGCCGCATTGGACCATGCCCACGAACAGGGAGTTCTGCACCTCGACTTGAAGCCCGGCAACGTACTGCTGGTCGACCAGCCGGACGGCCAGTCAGCACCAAAGATTCTCGATTTCGGGCTCGCGCAGTTCCTGAGTCCGAACTCCGATGGACTGACTCAGTCGCCGGCCGTTCAACCGATCGGCACACCGGCGTACATGGCCCCTGAGCTCCTGGATGGGACCAGCCCGCAACGCTCAGCGGACATCTACTCTGTCGGGGTTGTGATGTACGAGGTGCTGACAGGTCATCGTCCATACGACGGATCGACCGCCCAGATCATGGAACAGCAGCGCCACGGGGCGCCGCGTGCGGCGTCGAGCGTCAACACCGTGATTGCGCGCGAAGTGGGGGTGGCCCTGGAGGCAATACTGGCGCGGGATCCAATGGGACGGCCCGCCACCGCGCGCTCAGCCATCGCGCTGGTTCGCGAGGCCGACCTCAGGGCGAAGCAGCGGCTTTGGCGGCGTGCAGAGACGCCGCGACGTCTCAGTGCGGCCGCCGCGATAGCGATCGTTCTTACGCTGTTGTCCCCGCTGCTGGCTCAGTTGACTGTGCTGCGCCGCTTGGAGGGACAGGCGATCGACGCGCGGTTCGCCTTTGCTGCTCGACGCACACCGAGCCCGGACATTCTCCTGCTGCTGCTCGATGAGCAGAGCCTGGCCGCCGATCCGACCTCCCCGGCGCAAAGAGCCGACCAGTTTGGCGTTGATCTCGACCGCGTCTTCAGCGCCGGCGCTCGCGCTGTCGCATTGGACTTTCTGCTCCCCGAAGCGTGGGGCAACTCCGTCCCGTTCGCGCAGCTCGCTCTGCGCCACCCCGATCGCTTGACGCTGGCAGCGTTTTCCGCGCCGTCCGGCGAGGTCCTGGGCCCCGAGGGCATTGCCGGCGTGGCGACCGTCGCGATGGGCCCGGAACGCGCGTCCGCGCTGTTTGGCTTCATCAATCTCGATCAGGATGACGACGGTGTCAGCCGGCGCGCACGAGTGTCGTATCGCGATCGCGAAGGAAACGACAGGCCGTCCTTCGCCGCGCGAGCGGTGTCGACGTTGCGGGGCGACGCGCACGCCTCCGGTTCAGTAGGACGGGAGGAGTTCTGGATCGACCACACCATCGACACCCGTAGACTGGACCGGGTGTCGTGGAAGGATCTTGATGCGATCGTCCGCACGCAACCGGAACGGTTTCGTGACCGGCTGATCATCGTCGGCGCCAACTACGCCGGTTCGAACGACGAGGTACGGGTTCCAAACGTCGACGCCATACCGGGTGCGGTGCTCCACGCCCTGATCGCCGAAACCATCCTGTCGAATTTTCCGGTCAGGGGAGTGGACGCTACGGCTGTCGCGATTGGTGCGGGCACGGCGTGCGGAATACTCTGCGCCGCACTTCTTCTAGCCAGGAACCTATACCGCACCACCGTGGCAGTGGCCCTTGCTGGCGCCGCATATTTTGTCGGCACCTTCCTTCTTTTTCATAGCGCCAGGGTGCTTCTGCCGGTCGTGGGTCCGGTTCTGATATGCGGGGGTGGCGCGGCCATGGCCTGGTTGGTGCGCCTTCAACGGCCGGCCTTTCCTGGAGAATGAGCCGCCCGGCGCGGATTTGTCGCGTCACTTAGCGGAGCTACAGATGCGTGTCGACAGCTGGTTCGCGCGGTGCATGGGAGCAGTTCTCCTGGGAGTACTTCCATATTCGGTCTGGGCACAGGTCCCGGCCCCCAAGCCCCTCGCGGCCCTCATCAGCGACCTGGCAGGTGTGGTCAGTGTGAAACCGGCAGCGGCTGGAGTGACCGCCAGAGCCCAGCGGTTTGACGCGCTGCCGGTTGGCGCAATCCTCGAAGTTGGGCCAGACGCCCGCGCGGAAATCGTCCTGGCCGGCGGGCAGCGATTCGAACTGGGTCCGAAGGCTCGCGCAACGATTGCCGCAAAGCGGCTCACGTCGACGTCTGGTCCCATCACCGAACTTCCGTCCCTGCCAGCGCTGCCCAGTATCGTGGCGTTGGACGACTCGCGACCGAAAGGAGGACTTGGCGGTGTTCGGCTTCGTGGAACGCTGATATCAGGGCTGCGTCCGTTTCAGAGCGTCACGTTGCCCGAACGAACGACGATCCGCTTCAATCCCGTCGACGGGGCCAGCAGATACAGCGTGGAGATCGAGAACACTGCCGGCCGCCGCATCTTCGTGGTGGAGTCGACAGCGTCCGAGGTCGTGGTGCCTGCTGGTGTCCTCGAGCCCGGTGCGACTTACTTCGTCACTGTGCTGACGCTCGACAAGGTTGGCGCGGCGGCGCGCGGAACGAGTGAGTTCACAACTCTTACCGCCAACGATTCGCGGGTTCGCGAGGCACTGCGTCAATCGCTCGAGGCCGGCGGCGGTGACCTGGCGCTCCTGGCCGAAATCGATCGGCGGTTGGGTCTGTACGAGGAAGCCCTGGACGGGTTTCGCGCCGCGCTGGCTAAAACACCGGAAGACGTCGTCGTCCAGCAGGCGATCCAACGCCTCGAGAGACTGCTGGGGCAGGCTTCGCCGCGGTGAGCGCACGTGCGGTCCGCCGACGTCAGACGCCAACAGTGCGGCGGTTGACCACACCTAATCGCTCGTCTATCCTCCGGCGAATGTTCGAGGGCCTGCAGAATCTTCCAGCGATCCGTTTGTGTCTCCTTGGGCTATCGCTTCTTTGCGCTCCTCGAGTCGCGGCGTCGCAGGACGCTCCCCAAGGCGAGGTGGTCAGCTATCGCGAAGTCCTGGCCACCCGCCAGGTCGCAGGTGCCCCGGATCTGGGCCGTGCCAAGGAACTGTTCGACCAGGCGTCGGCGCGGGTCGATCGTGCGGATCTCTCTGGTGCTGAGCCGCTGCTGCGAGAGGCCGTCGAGATCCAGCGGAGGCTCGCGCCTGGCAGCATCCCCCTGGGGCGGAGCCTGACGTCGCTCGGTAACGTTCTGCTCGCCCGGTCGGATATAAATGGCGCCGCGCCGCTGCTGCGCGAAGGGGTCGAGATCCTGGGGCGGCTGGCGGCTGACACTACCGACCACGCCGTCGCCTTGAACAATCTTGGCAATCTGAACTCGCGTCAAGGCGCGTTCGAGGAGGCGGACTCCTTATATAGTCGCGCCCTCACCATCCTCGAACGGACTAAACCAGTAAGTACCGGACACCGCGACCAGCATGATGGGCCTTGCCGTCACTGCTCAACTGCGCGGACGGCTGGCGGAAGCCGAACCGTTCTATCGCCGCGCCCTCGCCCTCGAGGAGCGTCTCTCGCCCGGCACGGCCCGAGAGGCGCGCGTGCTCAACAATCTCGGCACCCTGATGTACAGGCGAGGCGCTCTGATGGCCGCCGAGGAACTGTTGAATCGCGCGCTCGCGATCCACGAACGCGTCGCGCCCGGCAGCCAGAACGTCGGTCAGACACTCCACAACATCGGACTCATTCACAACGACCGCGGTGATCTTGTCCGCGCCGAGGACTTTCTTCGGCGGGCCCTCGAGGTCAAGGAGCGGTCCGCACCGGGAGGCGCGAGCTCCGCATCCACGCTGGAGACTCTTGGCAACATCGCCAGGGACCGAGGGGACCTGGATGCGGCGGTCGCGTTGCTGCAGCGCGCGCTCGACATCACGGAACGACAAGCACCCCGCAGCCTGGGGGTGGCTACCCTCAACAACAACCTCGGGAACGTGGCGCTCGATCGCGGCGACCTGAACGCCGCCCGCGAGCGCTACGAGAAGGCTCGTGTCTTATTGGAACAGGTAGCTCCCGCCGGGCTCGAGATGGCGATCCTCTACGACCGGCTCGTCGCTCTCGCGCAACGCGAAGGTGCCCCCGCTGGGGACGACAGACCGCCTGGCGGCCGACGCTCTGGCCATTACCGAACGGATCGCGCCCAACAGCGCCGCCCACGCCTTCGCACTGCGCCGGGTCGGCCGGCTCGCGCGCGATCGGGGAGAGCTGGCCCGCGCCGCAACGGCCTACAGTCAGGCCCTCGATGCGGTCGAAGCTCAGAGTCAGCGGATGGGGGGCTCAAACGAGGTGCGTACCGCGTACGCCGGCCAGCGCCGCGCCATCTACCTCGAATACATCGACATTCTGATGGGCCTGGGCCAACCGGCCCGGGCATTTGACGTCCTTGAGCGCTCCCGCGCTCGTGGCCTTCTGATGATGCTCGCCGAGCGGGACCTGGTGCTGGACGGAGACCTGTCTGCGGAGCTGAAGCAGACGACGCGGGAGCTTCGTGAGGAAGACGACCGTGTGCAGGGGTCTCTCGCGAAACTCGATCCCCAGCGCAACGCCGCGGACATCGATCGCCTCCGTGCTCGTCAGCGCGAGCTGCGCGAGAAGCGGAACCACGTCATCGAAAGCGTTCGCGCGGCGTCGCCCCGTCTCGCGGCGGTGCAATATCCGCACGCGCTGAACCTGGCGCAGGTCCAGCAGACTCTCGACGCCGGGACCGTCGTTCTCTCGTATCAGATCGGCACCGACACATCCCGTCTCTTCGTCGTCCGACGATCCCCGACCGCGGGCCAGAAGAACCTGACCGTCCACAGCATCGCGATCGGTGCGGCAGGATTGCGCGACCAGGTCACCGCCTTTCGTCGCCTCATCGAGCGCGATGCTGCTGCCAGGAACAGCGGCGCCCCGGCGTCTCTCGAGGCCGCGCGAAGC
This sequence comes from uncultured Acidobacteriota bacterium, assembly GCA_963742265.1. Classification (GTDB taxonomy): domain Bacteria; phylum Acidobacteriota; class Vicinamibacteria; order Vicinamibacterales; family 2-12-FULL-66-21; genus JACDCA01. The sequence goes on along the minus strand of CAVULC010000003.1, from coordinate 317,444 downwards.
TCTGTACGACCTGTTGATTGCGCCGGCCGCAGCCTCCATCGCACCCGCCGATCGAGTGTTGATCGTTCCGGACGGTCCCCTGCACAGCCTGCCGTTCGCGGCTCTGGTCCGGCCAGCGAGAGGATCAGGCGGGCGCTCGTGGCAGTACTCTTGTCGAGTGGAAGCCACTGCACACCGCGCTGTCGGCGACCGTCTACGCCGAGCTCAGAAAAGCGCCGCGCTCTTCCTCTGGTGCGTCGACGCTGGTCGCGTTCGGTGACCCGCAGTATCCCGCTGCTGGTTCGGTCAACGTCATTGCTCCTGACGTGCAAGCGATGCTACGGAGCGGCTACACGCTCACGCCGTTGCCGGCGACGCGCGCGCGAGGTCAACGCCTTGTCGCGCGGCTTCGGCAAGCAGGCCACGGTCTATCTTGGAACCGACGCGACCGAAGCCCGCGCAAAGTCCATCGTCAAGACCAGGTATCTGCACTTCGCCACGCACGGTCTGCTCGATGCACGTTCGCCTCTCGACTCCGCTCTGGCGCTAACCGTGCCGGCGGAACGGCGGCCGGGCGAAGAGAACGGCTTGCTGCAGGCATGGGAGATCTTCGAGCAACTGCGGATCGACGCCGATCTGGTCACCCTGTCCGCGTGCGAAACCGCGCTCGGTGACGATGTGGCGGGCGAAGGCTTGATCGGTCTGACCCGCGCGTTCCACTACGCCGGGGCCAGGACCGTGCTGGCGACGCAATGGCAGGTGGCTGATGAACTCGACCTCTGCTCTCATGACCAGGTTCTACGCCCACCTGAGGGCCGGGGTGACGAAAGACGACGCGCTGCGGCGCGCGCAGCTCGAGGCGATCGCCAGGCCGTCAACCACTGCTCCCTTCCACTGGGCCGGCTTCACGCTATCAGGCGACTGGCGCTGAGCCGGAGTCCGATCCCACCCAGACACCTCCCGCGACAGGCCGGTCGTTGACGGCTTGTGAGCCCCGAACTTCACGGATGCCGCGTTAGCAGGTGACCGACGACCTCGGTCCACGCTTCGGCGTAGCAATCCTCGAGGAAAGGAGGGAGATCCATGAAAACGACGACCAACGTCAAGGCCGGCCCGCTGCGCCTCCGGTAGGCGAACGGACGGTACGTCAAGGCCGGCTCCACTGAGTCCGGTCAGTAACGGGTAAGACCTCATCGTCTGCGGGTGACGGGTCCGGTGCTGGTCGACAGGTCCGAGAGGCTGGGGCCTCGACCACTACCCTCGCTCGTTGCTCGCGGGCGATCAGGTCGCGAGCGATCCTGAATGTGTTGACTCAGAATCAGAAAGGTCCTGAGATCGCAGGGGTGTGGCGCGAGACCGACTCTGCGGGCCGGTGTGTGACCGTGATGAGCCGAGTTCACGGCCTCTGTCGCGTGTGTTCATGAGGCCAGCAATCACGCTGGTCTCCAGAGCCGGCCCAGTGGCCATCGGAGAATTTCATGAAGAGCACACCGTCAGCTTCCGCAACGCTCGTTCCGCTTCGTCGGCGTCTCACCAGTGCACTGCTGGTTCTCGGCCTCACCGTCGCAGCCATCGCCATGACGGCAAGACCTGCTGCCGCCGCTTCCGTCGTCTTTACCTGCTACACGCCCGTGGGGACCAATTTCTTAATCAACGGCCTGGTCGTCAAACTCATGACGTGGGGCGCTGACGGCGTGCCGATCGAACTGAACCGGAGCGTGACCGACGCCCAAGGGTGCGCCGTCATGTACGTTCCTGCCGCTTACACCGGCCACTATGTGTATACGTTGATCAACAGCATGGACGTGAATCACTTTTACGGCTCGTACTACAGCGGCTGGTCGTATGCAGCCTCAGTTTGGAGTCAGCCGCGGAATAGTTTGTTGAACTATGGGACTTCAACCAACGGGTACGCCCTGCCCGGGAACCAGATCTGGTGGCTCTACGGAACGGTCAGTTGCCAGACCTGCAGGTGGTTTTAGTACGGCACGCGCAGCGCCCGCCCGGCGGCCAGAAAATCAGACCGACGATTGAGCGGCTACCGCCAATCGCCGGTCAGCGTGAACGCGTTGAACGGGACCGCCCCATTCCGTAGGCACGCGGATCCGCTTCCTGCAACCTTCCCAAATAGCCGGATCGTGCAATGAGCCCGATCTCGCACAACCGTCGCGTTCCTCCTATGACGGCAGCAATCACGCTAGCCGCATCCAATCGGCACCTGGCCGAATCAGGAGGATCCCAAAAATGAAGAACCTGCTTTCAGCTTCGGTCCCCAGCCGGCTGCATCGGCATATCACCAGCGCCGTCGTGGCGCTCGGCCTCGGACTGGGTATGGTTGCGGCCACACCAACGCCGGCACACGCGGCGATCCCTATGACGGGCTGTTTCCTTCCGGCCAGGGCCACTACCCCGCTCGCCAGTCTCGACGGCATGCCGGTCCAGATCCGCTCGTGGTCCAACGGTGTGGAGCGTTACGTGAAAACCGTCTACCTCATTAACTACTGCGCCACCTGGGATGTCCCTGACGATCTCCAGGGTTCCTACGTCAGGATGTACATGGACTTCCGAGTCGTCAGTGCCACTTACCAGCTCCGCTGGCGCGGCGAATCGCCATGGTACGGCCTGAACTATCAGCGAAGCTACTCTCTGGGCGTCAACCTCGCCTACTGTGTGACTGGATGCTTCATGTATTGATGCAGCTCGACGTCACAGCTGGTTTATCGACGACGCTGGTGGTCGTCGCCGGCGCTGACGCCTCACGGGTGCGCGATGACCATCAACGTCGGCGCTCGCCGGAGCACGCACTCGAGCGTCTCGCGGAGATTCTCGGATCGAGCGCGGCGAAGCTCTCATCCAGGATCATGACCTCGCCTCCCTGCAACAGCGCGCGGGCCATGAACAGCCGGCTGCGCTCGCCGTGAGAGAGTTGCCACCCGCCCTCGCCCACCATCTGCAGCAACCCGGCCGGCATCCGCGACCAGGAGATCGCCGAGCCCCAGTTCCTGCGCGATTTCCTCGGCGTCGCTGAAATCCGCATCGCTGGCGGCCACCGGCGGCCCATCAGCAGATTGAAGGCGAAGGTCTCGCTGAACACGTGATTCTCGTGAAACTGCGGCGCCGCGACCACCCGCCGTCTCCAGCCGTGCGCGCCGACGCGTGCGCCGATCGAGCCCGTCGCACCAGGACCAGACCCGAATCCTGGGCTTCCGCAGCCCTGCCACGATCGACGCGAACGTCGACTTGCCGCCGCCGGATCGCCCTTGCAGCAGCAGACGCTCCCCCGCGACCGCGCGCAACGTGCACCCTTGGAGCACCGGCGCCGGCCGGTCCGGATACCGGTAGCTCACGTCGCGGACATCGAGGACCGCCGCCGTCCGGCGCACGGCCGCCTCGGTGCGTCATCCGGCGATGGCCGATGGCAGACGGACGATCGCGCGGCAGCCTCGAAGAGCGGGCGTGCCTGCTGCCAGGCGATCGCGGCACCGGAGAGCTGCGACAAGCCGTCGGCAAAACGGCGGAGCGCGAGCGACGCCAGCAGGACGCCTCCCAGGCTGACGGCGAGCCGGTCCGCCGGCGTCCCGGCTCACGAACGCCGGGGCGAGAATGCCGACGCGCAATCGTGATCCAGCCCCGCGGCACGCGACCAGCAGCCTCGGCGACCACGTGTCGAGTGCCGAAGACCGGACCAGGTATGCCTCGAGACTGCGATCTTCTTCCTCGATGCCAGCGCTGCGGGACCTCCTGCGCGAGCCTCGTCCGATGCCCGGTGACCCGTTCGACGAGCTCGTGCGTCATCGCCAGGCGCGATTCGGACCACCGCCGTGCGCTGACGGTGGTAGGCGATCGCGGCGAACGTGGCGCCGCCAGCGATCGCGCCGGCCAGCACGGATACATGAGCCCCGCCGGCGGCGCCGAACCAGAGGACGCCCGGCGGCCATGACGATTTCACACACCGCCAGCCCGGCCTGCAGTCCGCCGCCGATCGGCGAGCGATTCGACGGCGTGGCTTTCCAGGGTGCGGCCGAGCAGCTGCCCTGCGCCCTGATGGCGGATGTCCTCGGGGTCCATCCGCAACGCGCCCACGAGCAGGCGCTCCTTGAGCAACCGCCCGGCGCCGAGCGCGAGCTGAGCCCTGCATCCATGTCGTCCACAGCTGAAGAGGCACGAGCGTCGCCAGCAGCAGCCCCCAGGCGGTCAACCATCCCCAGTCGGTTCGCCCGTCGAGCGCACCGCGTCCGACCAGCCCCCACGACAGAATCCAGAGCGCGAACTGCGTGGCGTGAAGCGCGAGCAGCGCGGCCAGCTCGCCGCCGATCCCGGCACGGCGCAGCTGACTGACGAAGTTTCCACCCGGTTCAGCGACGATTCGCCAGGCATCGGTGACCGGCGCGTCGGCGAGCTGCTCGCTCAGAAGCGCTCGACTGACGCGCCGCCGGCGCGACTCGGAACCGACGCCGCGTCGAGCAGACGATCGACGTCGGGCAACTGCGGAGCCTCGAGCGGGGCACGCAGCGCCGCGGCGAACTCGCGGCCGCTCGCCCGGTGCCACCGCCGATCGATGCCCAGACACGGTCACCCATGTGCGGCGCGTTCGCGACGATCAAGACAAACGACGGCTCCCCGACATCGGTGGCATCGTCCGGAATCCTCAGAATCAAGGGCACCGGCAGCCGGTCGACCGCCGGCGTAGCTCACCGCACACGGCTCGACCTCGAGACCGTGCGCCGACAGCAGGCGCTCGATCGCCCGGCCGAGCGCCACGTGGATCGTCCATCGCCGCGCCGGTGAGCGCCGCCGTCGCGGCGGGCGCGACGGGCGGATGACCGGATGTGCCGCGCCAGCAGCTCCACGGCTTCGTCCAGCCGCGACAGCGGCCATGCGAGGGTCGCGAACAGTGGAGTCACGCGCCCGCTTCCGGCGGCATCTCGACGAGCCGGCCGTCGTCAATCCGAAGATGCCGCCAGCACGGGCTGGACCACAGCCGCTCCCTCACGTCGCGCTCGGTCGTCAACAGCGTGCGGTAGCGGGAATCGGCGCCGGCCAGCTCGCGCGGGTCGCCGTCCTCGACAATCGCGCCGGCGTCGACGACCAGCACGCGGTCGAAGTCCTGCGTCTCCGGCGACATCGTGACTCACGCAGACGAGCGTGGCGCCGCGCCAGTGCTCGCGGACGAACGCCATCAGTGCGTGCCGCGCGTCTCGCGGTCCAACCCGCGAAAGGGCTCGTCGAGAATCACCAGTCTGACGTCGGGTCGCAGCAGCGCCCGCCCGAGCCGCACGCGCTGCCCCTCTCCTCCCGAGACGAGGGCTCCGCCTTCGCCGAGTGGCGTTTGGAGTCCCTGCGGCAGCTTCTCGATGAGCTCTTGAAGATCTGCGGCGGCGACGGCAAATCCGGCGGCGTGCCTGCGTGTCGAGTGGATTGCCGTATTGAAGATTCTCGAGCAGCGACCGGTTCCACAGATGTACCGCCGGATCCACCCAGGCGGTCACACGGCGCAGCGCATGTGACACCCGCCGCGTCGAGTGGCCGGCTCGTCCACGTGCAGCTGTCCTGCGGCAGCGGCATACCATCCAAGCAACAGTCCCACCAGCGTCGACTTCCCGGCTCCAGACGCTCCGACAACGGCGACGTGCGCGCCGGCGGGAATCGAAACACTGACCCCGTGCAGCACCGACTGACCGGCGGCCCGGACCTCGACGCCTTCCATGACGATTCCTCACCTCCGGCGGTGGCGGGTTCGCCGGCAGCTGGCCCGCTGTCGCGAGTCCCGCTGCGGGTGACGTCGGCGTCAGCAGCGGCTCGAGCACGCGCAGCATCACGTTCCGGGTCGATGGGTACTGACGCACGAGGAGGGCGAGCTCATCCCCGAGCACGGGGACCTGCATCGCCCAGTAGAGCAGCAGGATCGAACTGGCGTCGCCGCCGCGCGAAAGGTGCGACAGCAGCAGCCAGGCCGCGATGGCGAAGCCGAGCGTCACCTGGACCGCCTCGATGGCCACTGACGCGCGCAGGAGCTGCACGCCGCTACGCAGCCACTCGCGCATCACGCGCCCATGCTCACGCCGGAGCGGACGCTCAGCTCCATGCGTACGGATGGGCACCAGACCGAGCAGCGCGTCGAGGTAATACCGGGACAGCGCCCCGGCATGCGTGCGCATGCGCAGCTCGAGCTCGGAAAGGATCGGGTGCGAGGCGAGCGGCACGGCCAGCGTCACGGCGGCCAGCAGGATCGCCAGCGTCGCGCTGGCCGGATCGATCCAGATGATGCCGACCGTCGTGGCGATCAGCTCGCAGGCGACACGCAGGAAGCGTCCCGCGAGAGGCGGCAGCTGCCGCATGACGTGCAGGCTGTGCACGCGTTCGGCGATGTCGGAGGTGAGGCGGCTGTGGAAGTAGCGATCCGCGATGCGCGCCGAATAGATACACCCCACGCGCTACGATGGACGTGTGAAGCAGGACATCGTGGTCATCGGCGGCGGAGTGATCGGCGTGGCGTGCGCGGTGGAACTCGCGCGGCGCGGCGCGCAGGTAACGGTCCTCGAGCGGGATCGCGTCGGGCACGGCTGCTCGTATCGGCAACGCCGGGTGGCTGACCCCTTCGCAGGCGTTTCCGCTCGCGAACCCGCACATGCTGCTGAAGTCCTTCAAGTGGATGCTCGATCCCGAGAGCCCGCTCTACATCCAGCCGCGCCTCGACCCGTCGTTCATCCGCTGGCTCGTTCGAGTTCGTGATGGCGTCGCGAGTGGACAGGTTCGAGCGCGGCGCGCGGCGCTCGTCGGCCTCTGCCGCGCGAGCGTCGACTACTGGGAGGAACTGTCGAAGCGGACGGCCGTTCCGTTCGGGTTCGAACGTCACGGCCTGCTCTGCGTCTACGAAAACGCGGCTGCCTTCGACGCCGCGAAGCGCGGTGTCGACCTGGTGGGCAAGGCTGGTGTTCGTGCGGAGCGGTGGACGGCAGACGAGGTCCGGCACCACGAACCGGCCGTCGTCGGTCCGTCGGTCGGCGGCCTGGTTCTATCCGGACGACGGGCATTGCGAACCGTATGAGGCGGTGAGGGCGCTGGCGGAAGAAGCACGCGCGCTCGGCGTCCGGTTCATCGAAGGTGCGGAGGTGTACCGGATCTCCAGTGGGTCCGGCCCACGCGTGCTGACGACGACGCTCGGTGAGGTGCGCGCGGGCCAGATCGTTGTCGCCACGGGACCGTGGTCCGAGGGGCTCGGGAAGATGCTGGGCATCCGCCTGCCCGTGATCGGCGCAAAGGGCTACTCGCTCGTGCTGCCCCCGGCGAAGCCGCACCCGACCCGGTCGATCTATCTGACCGAACGAAAGATCGCGGTGAACCCCCATCGCGATGCGCTACGGATCGCCGGCACGCTCGAACTCGTTCGCAACGATTTCTCGATCAACGCGCGACGTGTCGACGTCATCCTTCGTGGCGCCAGGGGGATGCTCAACATCGGCGACACACCGGCGCCGCGCGAGATCTGGCGTGGTCTGCGTCCATGCACGCCGGACGGCATGCCGGCGATCGGCCGGGCGCGCGGCCGCGGCGACGTGTGGCTGGCCACCGGTCACCAGATGGCCGGCCTCAAGTGCGCACCAGGTACCGGCCTTCTGCTGGCGCAATTGATGACCGGTGAAGCGCCGCGATTCGATCCGGAGCCATTCCGGGCGGACCGCTTCTGACGCTGATGGGCGAGGTCGTTGTGATACAACACCCTCACACTCAGAGAGGGAGCAACTAATGCGACTGCGTATCGTCGGAATTCTGCTCATCGCCGCGGCTCTCTTCGCCTCCGACGCGCTGCGCGCCGCGCCAATGCGAGATGCCGGCTACTGCCCGAATGACTCGAAACTGATCGGTCAAGTCAGTGTCTGGGGGAACGAATTCGAGGACTCGTGGTGGAGCCTGATTGTCAATGGCATGGTCAGCGGCGGCCTGCTCACCGAAACGGCGCAACGTGACTATCTGAACGGACTGTACGGGACGAATTTCGCGACGCTCGCCGAGGTCAGAGACTTCAATCTGCAGGCCGTCTCCGATGGGTTCGACAAGAACGGCAACGGGTTTGTTTGCGCCTTCGACCTTCGCGGCACGCGTGCCTACAACAACGATCCGTACTTCAATTACACCTGGTTCGGCATCAGCGACGACAAGATCCGGAAGTAGATGATCAGTGTTGGTCGAGGGCGTTCACGCCGCTTTCTGCCGCTCTGGTTCCGCGTAACGCTCGCTGCGACCGTCCTGGTCTGGTCGTTCGGCCTGACCGCCCTGGAAAAACGGCGGATGCAGGCGAGCGCGACGGCAGCATCGAGCGGGCCTGCCGCGCCGCTGGTTCCTTCCACCGCGCTTCTATCCGACGTCAAGCTACTCAGCGATTCGTCGATGGAAGGCAGACTCACCGGATCCGAGGGCAATCACCGGGCGCAGGCGCTGATCCTCGATCGCTTCAAACAGATCGGCCTCGAGCCGATCGGTGGATCGTTCGAGCAGAAATTCTCGTTCACCCGGAACAGCATCCGCGGTCTGCTGACGCCAGGTCGCGCCTACAAAACCGAGTTCCCGGATGCCACGAACCTGATCGGAGCATTGCGCGGCTCGTCCAACGCGGACGCATGGATCATCGTCAGCGCACACTACGACCACCTCGGCGTGCGAGACGGCGAGGTCTACCCGGGAGCGGATGACAATGCGTCTGGAGTCGCGACGCTCCTGGCGGCAGCGGCGTACTTTGCCGGCAATCGACCGGCTCACTCGATCCTGTTCGTAGCGTTCGACGCAGAGGAGCAGGGGCTCAGGGGCTCGCGCTACTTCGTCGACCATTCGCCAGTCGACCTGTCACGGGTCAGCCTCGTCGTCAATCTCGACATGGTCGGGCGCGGCGACGACGGCGTCATTGTCGCGTCCGGCACGCGTGAGGACGCTGCGCTGCAGGATCTTGTGAAGGGCGCGGCGGCAGGTCGTGATCTGTCCGTGCAGTTCGGCCACGATCGTCCGTGGTATCTCGCCGGCCGCGTCGAGGACTGGAGCGATTCGTCAGACCACGGCCCGTTCCTCCGCGCCGGTATTCGCACCCTCTATTACGGCGTCGAGGACCACGACGACTACCATCGTCCCACCGACACCGCAGCCCGCATTCAAGGTCCCTTCCTCGCCGAGGCGGCATCACTGGTGATCGACACGGTGCGGCGTATCGACCAGCAACCCTGAGGCAAGAACGACGGCAGCGCCGTAGTCATCAGCTGAGCTCGCTTTCCAAAGCCGAACCGGCGTATCGTCACGCGCAATCCTTTGCCTCATCTTGCCCGAAGGGGGTATATGACCCGCCTCGATCCGAAGTGGCTGGCACTCGTCACGTGCTCGATGCTCGTACTCGTTGCCACCCCCCACGAACGTCTCACCGCAAGCGCCGTCGAGACACGCACCACACCGGTCTCCGCGTCCGAACCGCTGCTCCAGACTGCCGGAGTCTACGAGCTCGTGGCGAGTCACAGCGGCAAGTGCCTCGACGTCACGGCGGTGTCGACCGAAGACGGCGCCCGGATGCAGCAGTGGAGTTGCCACGGAGGTCCGAACCAGCAGTGGCGGCTCGAAGCTCTGGCCGGCGGTTACTCCCGGTTGATCGCACAGCACAGTGGCAAGTGCCTGGACGTCACCGACTGGTCGACCGACGACGGCACGCCGATGCAGCAGTGGGCGTGCACGGACGGAGAAAACCAGCAGTGGGCGGTGCAGCCGACCGGAGACGGACATGTGACGATCGTGTCCCGCTACAGCGGACGCGCGCTCGACGTGTCAGGTGTCTCGCAGGAGGATGGCGCACCGGTCATTCAGTGGACGCCGCACGGCGGCGCAAATCAGCAATGGTCGTTGCGCGCAGCCGGTGGATCCCAGGAACCTCCGGCAGGGGGTAGGCCGTCGACCGCCGACGTAGTGCGCTTTATCGAGCAGGCGACCTTTGGACCGACACCCGAGCTCATTGCCCACGTCAAGGAGGTCGGGTTCGAGCGGTTCCTCGACGAACAGTTCAACGCCACGCCATCGTCGTATCCCACCTTGCAGCTGTACCCGACCACGCGTGATCCCGTTGCCTGTCCGTCGAACTCGACGTGCCAGAGAGACAACTACACGATGTACCCGCTGCAGAACCGCTTCTACACCAATGCGCTCTACGGCGAAGACCAGCTCCGTCAGCGCGTTGCCCTGGCGCTGCACCAGATCATCGTGGTGTCAGGGGTGGAGATCACGCAGCCCTCCTGGATGGCGCCGTACCTCCAGGTCCTGGACCGGAATGCCTTCGGCAACTTCCGACAGCTGCTCTATGACATCTCGCTGAATCCGGCGATGGGGAATTACCTGGACGTGAACGGCAACACGCGGACGCGTCCAAATGAAAACTACGCGCGGGAGATCCTGCAGCTGTTCTCGATCGGCACCGTGCTCCTCAACAACGACGGCACGACGCGGCTCGGCAATGACGGGCAGCCAGCTCCCTCGTACACGCAGGCGACCGTCAACGAGTTCGCCCGCGTGTTCACCGGCTGGCGGTTTGCGGCTGCGCCGCAAACGGGGGTGCCGAATTACATCGATCCCATGGTGGCGAACGAGTCGCAGCATGACACCGGCGTGAAGACGCTCTTGAACGGGGTGGTCCTACCCGCCGGCCAGAGCACGACACGAGACCTGAACGATGCCATCGACAACATCGCCGGGCACCCAAACGTCGGTCCGTTCATCAGCCGTCAACTGATTCAGCAGCTCGTGACGAGCAATCCCTCCCCCGCGTATGTCGCCAGGGTGGCCGCGGTGTTCGATGGCGCAGGATCGGGCAGTCGCGGTGACCTGCGCGCGGTGGTGAAGGCGATTCTTCTCGATCCCGACGCGCGCGGCGATCGCAAGGACGAGCCCTCCTACGGACGTCTGCGGAACCCGGCGCAGCTGGTCGCGAACGTGCTGCGGGCGTTCGATGTCCATTCGGCCGACGGGCAGGCAGCAAGCGATGGCTACTTGAACCCGCAAAGTTCCGCGATGGGAATGGACATCTTCCGTCCGCCCTCCGTTTTCAGCTACTTCTCACCGGCGGGTACGATTGCCGGTAGCGGGGGCGTGCGCGGACCTGAATTCGCGATCTTCACGACGTCGACCTCGATCCGCCGGATCAACTTCGTGAACACCATGGTGTTCTCGCGCATAGCGGCGAGCGCCAACGCCCCGAGCGGCACCTCGATCGACCTGACGAGACTGCTTCCGCTGACGGGCACGCCGCAGGACCTGGTCGCCTCGCTCGACGAACTGCTGATGCACGGCACGATGTCCGCGGCGATGCGCGACAGCATCGTCAACGCGGTGGTCGCCGTGCCGGCGTCCAACCGGCTGAAACGCGCGCGAACCGCGGTGTACCTCGGTACTGTCGTCCTCTCAATACCAGGTGGAGAAGTAATCATGAAGGTCACTCGCCGTGAGTTCCTGCAGCAGACAGGTCACGCGTGCTTCGGCTACGCGCTCGGGGCGGCCGCGTTCCTCGCAGGGGTTGAACGCTTCAGCCTGATCAATGCGCTGGCGCAGGGATCTGATTACCGGGCCCTCGTCTGCGTGTTTCTCGCGGGGGGCAACGATGGCAACAACGTCATCGTTCCCGTGACGACCAGCGAGTACAACGCGTACGCCGCGGTCCGCAGCGCGTCGGGCCTGGCGATTGCCCGCGATACGCTGCTGCCGATCATTCCCGCCGGGATCGGGAGCACGTTCGGCCTGCATCCAAGTCTCACCGATATCCAGGGGCTCTGGAACGAGCAAAAGGCCGCCGTCGTGTGCAACGTCGGCCCGCTCGTGCAGCCATTGACGCGGGACCAGTACCAGCTCGGTGCGGCGAGACCGTACCAGCTGTTCTCTCACGCCGATCAAGTCGCGCAGTGGCAGACTGCGATTTCGGATCGCGTCGGACAGAGCGGGTGGGGCGGGCGAACGGCGGACCGCTTCGACTCGGATCCGTCCGGTTACCCGATGATGACGGCATTGTCGGGCGGCATCTTCACACGCGGACAGACCACCAGCGCCCTGTCCGTCAGCCCGGCGCCGACGCCGCTGAACCAGGTGCTCGTTCTCAACGGATTCGGCACGGCATCCGACGAAGTTGCGAGATGGAACGCGATGGAAGTGGTGCGCAGTGCCGACCACGACAACACTCTCGTCGCAGCGGCCAGCCGCACCTCGCAGCAGGGCGTGGACATCGGCCGTCTGCTCGCCTCTGACGTGAGCCTCTCGACCGTCTTTCCGAATACCACCCTCGGGAACCAGTTGATGCAGGTTGCGAAACTGGTGAAGTTCAACGCCTCATCCGAGTCGGTGAGGTTGACGCGTCAGATCTACTTCTGCCAGCTGGGCGGGTTCGATACTCACCAGGGCCAGGTGAATACGCAAGCCACCCTGCTGACGCAAGTCAGCCAGGCGATCAAAGCCTTCTACGATGCGACGGTGGAGCTCGGCCTCGATCGGCAGATCACCACGTTCACGCTGTCGGATTTCGGCCGCACCTTGCAGCCGGCCGGATCGGGAGCGGGCGTCGTCGGAAGCGATCACGCCTGGGGCAATCATCACTTCGTCGTGGGTGGCGCGGTGCGCGGCGCGGATTTCTACGGTGTGGCCGGCGCAGGCGGCACCGTCTTCCCGGTGCTTCAACTGGGAGGTCCGGACGACACGGACAATCGCGGCCGCTGGATTCCCACGGCGTCCGTCGAGCAGTACGCCGCCACGCTGGCGTCCTGGTACGGCGTCAGCGCGGCCGACATCCCGCTCGTGTTCCCGAACATCGGCCGCTTTTCAACGTCCAGTCTCGGATTCATGAGTTGACCGCTGGATAGGTATGCACCACAGCGGGAAGGTCTTCGAGTGCGGTTCGGCGACCGTCACTGAACCGACCTCGAGAACCGCCGTTCGGCACACTTCCACGCTGCCTTCGGGGACAACGAACGTGCTGGACAGCAGGAAGAAGTCGCCGCCCTTCGAAACGGTCAAGGGCGAGGTGGCGGTAATGATTCCGATCTGGTCGCTGATCCTCAGGCTCAGCCGGCCAGTCTCGGCCGACGCGACCGAGTAGTAGCCCTGCAACCACATGGTCACCGTACTTCCCGGCGTGAAGGCGCCCTGCGCCGCCTGACCGTTGTCGATGCGGAGCGCATCGGCGGCGATGACCACAACACTTGCGACGCTTTGACGGCCGCGATACGAAGCCGAGATCTGCGCCTGGCCTTGCGACCGGCCGTTGACGACCCCCAGCGCGTCCACGATGACGACATCGGGACGATTCGACGACCATGTCGCTTCAAATGAGACGACGGGCGTCGCGCCCGAGCGCAAGCGCGCGACGGCAACACAGGGACCCTTCTGGCCGATCAGCAGCGAGACTGGACAGGACAGGTCGATTGCCAGGACCTCTGATCCGCCACCGGTCCCACCGTTGCCAGGCGACGTGGGCACCGAGCCAGCGCCCCCGCACGATGCCGTCTCCAGCGTGGCGATGACAACGACGACGCCGAGCCGCATTGCGACTTCTCCTATTTGGCAGCCGATGGCTTGTCAACCGGAAGCGCCGAGAGATCCGGCAACGGATCGCCGAACAGGTAGTGATTGAACCAGAGCAGGTTGTGGGTCATCACCGCGCGCTGAGAGCGAGGCTTGGTGATGCCGTGGCCGAATCCCTTGTAGACGATCATCTCCGCCGTGATCCCCCGGTCCTCGAGGCCCTGGCGTAACTCGTAGGCGTTAGCGATCGGCACGCGGCGATCGAGCTCGCCGTGCTGAATCAGCGTCGGCGTTCGCGCCTTCTTGATATAGGTCATCGGAGAGGTCTTCTGATAGATCGCGGGATCGTCAGCCGGGTCGTCGCCGAGATACTGGATCGTGAAGGGCGTGATGTCAGTGTTGTAGTAGTAGGTGGCCCAGTCGGAGATGCCGGCGCCCACCGAGATGGCCTTGAAGCGATCGCTCGATGTCGTCAGGAATGCGGAGATGTAGCCGCCCTGGCTCCAGCCCATGCTCGCAACCTTCTGCGGATCGACCCAGCCTTTCGCGACGAGGTAGTCCACCCCACTCAGAACGTCCCAGGCATCGCCCACTCCGAGATTGCGGACGTTGAGCTGACGGAACGCCTCGCCGTATCCGGCGCTGCCGCGGTAATTCACCTTGAGGACCAGCGCCCCGCGGTCGACCCAGATGTCAGACGGGTAGTAGCGGGCATCGGGCCCGAGCAGCGCCGGACGATCGACACCGGTCGGGCCGCCATGAATGATGCACAGCAGCGGATACTTCTTCGACGGATCGAATCCGGCCGGCTTGATCAGCACACCTTCGATCGGCGTGCCGTCGGTGCTTTTCCATGAGATCGACCTCGCGCGTTCCGAGCTCGAAGGCCTTCGCCTGATCGGTCATGTGCGTCAGCACGCGCGGCGCGAACGATTGCACTTCCGAGACAGCAATTTCGTTGAGCGTGGTGGGAGAGGCGGCCGAGAACGCGACGCGCTTACCGTCGGTCGTGAGGTTGAAACCGCCGGCCATCAAATCGTCCGGTCCGGTCACGCGAACGATATTGCCGCCAGCCGGATCGACGCGAAACAGATGCCCCGCAGTTTTCTGCAGGCCTGAGAAGTAGATTCCATCGCCGGTCCAGGCGACCAGCCCCGGCTGCTCGTCGAAGCGGTCGGTGATCGAACGAGGCGCGCCACCGGCCGCAGGGACCACCGCCAGGCGCGAATTTGCGTGGAAGAAAAGGGGATTGCCCATCGCCGACGAAAAGACGATCTGCTTTCCGTCCGGCGACCAGAGCGGGTTGCTGTCAGGCCCCGGGAGCGACACGATCTTCTTCACCTCGTCACGCGCAAGGTCGAGAAGGTAGATGTCAGAGGTGCCGCCCTGGACGAGATCCGGATTGAGCGTCGCGCTGAATGCGATGCGAGCGCCGTCCGGTGACCACGAGAAGCCGCCGATGCTGAACTCGCGTCCTTTGGTCCGCTGGCGTCCGACCAGGGGTTCTTTCAGTGCGCCGGCAACGTCGAAGGTCCAGAGATGGGGAAAGCCGTAATCCTTCCGCACCACCTGGAACTCACCGTACTTCTCCTTGCGATCTTTGTCTTCCTTCGTCTGCGGCTCGGTCGCGACATACGCGATCGTCTTTCCATCCCTGGACCAGTCAAAGCTCGCGATCGGCGTCTCGGATTTCGTCAGCTGGATCGCTTCGCCGCCATCGGGCCGGATCACGAAGACCTGGCTGCGATCGCCGACGCGATCGCTCGTGAACGCGATCCACTTGCTGTCAGGCGACCACTGCGGATTACCGGACGACTTGTTCCCCCGTGTCAGTTGGACGTTCGCTGCCGGCGTCGACGTGCTTGCGGCCCAGAGCTGGCTGACAAAGGCGTCGTCCTTGAAGTTCGTCTGAGTGACTGTGTAAACCACCCAGCGGCCGTCGGGTGAAATGCGCGGAGACCCCGCTGATTCCAGCATCAGGAGGTCGTCGATCGTCGGAACCCGCCTGGCCTCCTGCGCCAAAGATGCAGAGGGAACCACCACCAGGAACGCGACGGCTACGCACGAGACACACAATCGCCTGATCATGGCAGGGCTCCTTCGCTCGTAGTGCAGCCCTTCAGGGCTGTTTACACTCGCTCGTAGTGCAGCCCTTCAGGGCTGTTTACACTCGCTCGTAGTGCAGCCCTTCAGGGCTGCTTATACTTAAGTGAAATCGATCTCTCGAATACTACAACTCCGAGCCCCGCACGACCGGTGTGAGCCGTTGCAGGCGTGCCTCGCGCATTCAAGTACCAGGGAGGCAGATGATGACCGGATTTGTGCTCGGAGTGGCGATCCTTGTGTCGTCCAGTGGGTTACCCCGGCCTGTGGACACCGCTCGGCCCATGCTCGTACCCGCGACCTTCACGTTCCGTCTTCCCGATGTTGCCCCTACCCTGCGCAAATCGCCGGCTCAGAAGCGGTATACGAAAACCGACAAGGTGATTGCGATCGCTGCCGGCGCGGTCGGAGGGTTCCTGACGGGCGGCTATATCGGCGCGGCGATCACGCAGAACAGAGACAACCCGGATGACGACACGAGTGTCCTGAAAGGCGTCATGATCGGCGCCCCGGTCGGTGCCGTGGTCGGCGCAATCATCGGTCACAAGCTGACGAAGTAGGATCGGGAGTGCCCGCTCACGGGGTGCAGCCGTATATTGTCTGCGAACGAACAGCGATTCATGCGCGCACTCATCGTCGAAGACGACCAGACCATCGCCGGGTTCGTGGCGAAAGGGCTCAGAGAAGCAGGCTTCGTCGTCGACGTGGCCAACGATGGCGTCTCGGGGCTGGCACTCGCGCGCACCGAGCCGCACGATGTCGCGATTCTCGACTTGATGCTGCCGCGGCTCGATGGCATCTCGTTGATCCAGTCGCTGCGACGTGAGGGGATCAGGACGCCGGTGCTGATCCTCAGCGCCAAGCAGAGTGTTGACGACCGCGTCAGAGGACTGGAGACGGGCGCCGACGATTACCTCACCAAGCCGTTTGCCTTTGCCGAGTTGCTGGCGCGCGTCCAGGCGCTGATACGCCGGGCGACCGCCACCTCGTCGTCGACGCCCTCGCGACTGTCGGTCGGTGACCTCACGCTGGACGTGATGGCGCGGCGAGCCGTTCGAGCCGGACGCGAGATCGACCTGCGGCCCCGCGAATTCACGCTGCTCGAATACCTGATGCGGAACACCGGCCGCGTCGTCTCGAAGACAATGATCCTGTCGCACGTCTGGGACTATGCGTTCGATCCGCGCACCAACGTGGTCGACGTGCTGGTGTTCCGGCTGCGCGAGAAGATCGACAAGGAGTTCCCGACGAAGTTGATCCACACCGTGCGCGGAATCGGATATGTCCTCAAGGTGGACTGACCACCTTCGGCAGACGTTCGGCATTCGCCTGGCCTGGTGGTACGCAGTCGTGTTCGCGGTCAGCGCGACGGCACTCGTGCTCATCACCTACCTGCTGCTCACGGCCACGCTGCGGCGGCAGGATCGCGATTTCCTCCAAACCACGCTGGTGCAGTTCGCCGACGCCTACGTGGGCGGAGGTCCCGATGCGCTCGCGCGCGAGATTCGGCGCGCCGAGGACGCCGGGCTGGAGGGCCCGCTGTTCGTGCGGACCGTGCGCGGGCGGCGCGACGTGCTCTTTCTGAGCACACCGGAGCGCTGGCGGCAGTTCGATCCCTCGCAGCTCGCCGAGCCCGAACTGTCAGGCGAGCAGAGCTGGGCGACGCTCGCAACCGGCAACGAGGGAGAACTGCTCGAGGTGCTCTCGGTCAGACTCGGCGATGGATCCCTGTTCCAGGTCGGCAAGAGCATCCGTCATCGCGAGGAGTTGCTCAGCCGGTTTCGCCGTGCGCTGCTGTTCAACGTCCTGTTCATCATGGTCATCGGCATCGCCGGCGGTGCGATGGTCACGCACTCGGCGCTTCAGCCGCTCCGGGCACTTACCGCGACCGTCAGCAGCATCATGCGCACCGGTCGAACCAGTGCCCGCGTGCCGGTCGATTCTCCCGGGGACGCGCTCGGCGACCTGACCGTTCTCGTCAACGCCATGCTCGACCGCATCGACTCCGTTGTCAGCGGCATGCGCGGTGCGCTCGACAACGTGGCGCACGATCTGCGGACGCCGCTCGCCCGCCTGCGCAGTACGGCGGAATCCGCGCTTGCGTCCGAGGATCCCGTGGTGCTGCGAAACGCCCTCGCGGACTCGCTCGAGGAATCCGATCGCATCATCGCGATGCTGAACACGCTCATGGACATCTCCGAGGCGGAAACCGGGACGATGTCGCTTCGGCTCGAGCCGGTGCACCTTCAGGACATCGTCGGCGAGACGATCGACCTCTATGAACATGTCGCGGAGGAAGAAGGTGTCGAGATCGCGACCCGCGTGCCCGGAGACCTCACGCTCGAGGTCGATCGCAACCGGTTCCGGCAGGTTCTCGCCAACCTGCTCGACAACGCGCTGAAGTACACACCCAGCGGCGGCCGGGTGGAGATCACCGCCGGACGCGACAAGACAGGCGCGGTGTCGATCGTCATCAGCGACACGGGCACCGGTGTCAGTGCCGACGAACTGCCGCACGTCTGGACTCGTCTTTACCGCGGCGACAAGAGCCGCTCGACTCGGGGCCTCGGACTCGGCCTTAGCCTGGTCAAAGCCATTGTCGAGGCACATCACGGCCGGGTATCGATTCAGTCCGCGCCCGGAACAGGCACGCAGGTAGAAGTTCGCCTGCCGCCCGCAAACCTTTCACAGCTGTAATCCTCCTGACATACGCGGGTAATCGCCGCCTCCTACTCTGTAGGACAAGGGCTTGAGACATCAGGAGGAGACAGGCAATGACAAACAGTTACAAAGGACGCGCGGCCTTCGCGAGCGCGCTGCTGCTCACCGGCACCCTCGTGGGCTGGACGGCAGGCGGATCGTGGACCGGCAGCGCCTCCTCGACCGAGCCGGCGGCGCCGGCGAAGGTCGAGCGGCTCGCCGACAACGCAGCCGGATCGTACGCACCGATCGTCGAGCGTGTGACACCGGCGGTCGTGACGATCAAGTCCGAGCGCGCGGTGAAGAGTGTCAGTCAGCAGCTTCCGGACGATCCACTGTTCCGGCAGTTCTTCGGTAATCGCAGGATGGATCCCGTACCGGCTCCGCGTCGAGGCGGTCTTGGATCAGGCGTGATCGTGCGCGCGGATGGTTACGTTCTCACCAACAACCACGTTGTCGAGGGAGCCGACCAGGTCACGGTCGAACTCACCGACGGACGCAGCTTGAAAGGCAAGGTTGTCGGCACCGATGCACCGAGCGACCTCGCGGTTGTGAAGGTGGACGCGAAGAACCTTCCGACGCTGACCCTCGGAGACTCTGACGCGGTTCGCGTCGGCGACGTCGTACTCGCGGTCGGCAATCCGCTCGGCGTGGGCCAGACGGTGACGATGGGGATCGTCAGCGCGAAAGGTCGCGCGACCGGCGGCAGTGCCGATGGCAGCTTCGAAGACTTCATCCAGACGGATGCACCGATCAACCAGGGGAACTCCGGCGGCGCGCTGGTCAGCACCACGGGTGAACTGATCGGCATCAACTCGCAGATCCTGTCGCCGTCGGGTGGCAACATCGGGATCGGCTTCTCGATTCCGGCGAACATGGCGCGCAACGTCATGACGCAACTGATCGACAAGGGAGCGGTCCGACGCGGAAAGCTCGGCGTGACGATCCAGCAGATCACGCCTGACCTGGCGAAGGGTCTCGGGTTGAACGATCAGCACGGGGCGCTCGTGAGCGACGTGGAGTCCGGGAGCCCTGCGGCATCCGGCGGCGTGCAGCGCGGCGACGTGATCACGGCCCTCAACGGTGCGCTCGATCAAGGATTCCAACGTGCTGCGCAACGAGATCGCGGAACTGCAGCCCGGCAGCAATGTCAAGCTGACGGTGGTTCGCGACGGTAAGGAACGCGAGCTCACGGTGAAGCTCGGTGAGCTGTCGGCGTCACGCGAGCGTGGTGGTGCCGCGACGTCCGAGGAGCCGGCGTCGTTCGGCCTGTCGGTCGAACCGTTGACGAGTGAAACGGCCCGTCAGCTCGGGGTGCGAGCCTCGAGCGGCCTGGTGATCGCGGACGTCGAACCCGGCAGCCGTGCAGCGGACGCAGGGCTGCGGTCCGGTGACGTGATCGAGCAGGTCGACCGCCAACCGGTCAAGACCGGCGAGGAGCTCCGCAGCGCGCTGACCACCGGTGAGCGGCCGGCGCTGCTGCTGGTCCATCGCGGAGCGACGACGCTGTTCGTGACGCTCGATCGAGTGAAGTAAGGTTTAACGCACAACGCTCACAAAGAACACCAAGAGCACGACGCACTGTGCTCTTGGTGCACTTAGCACCCAGCACCCAGCACCCAGCACCCGGCACCTAGGCACCCCGGCACCCCGGCACCCTGGCACCTCGCTTTGCTTCCCTCCACGCAAGCCAGACCCCAGCGACGATCAGAACAGCGATCGGCGCGATCGACCACAACCCAGGCAGTCCGAATCGCAGTCCCAGGTTGCCGCGTTCGAAATCTCCTCGAATGAACCTGGGGTAGATCACCTGCGTTAGGGGATTGCTGTAGCGCTCCGGCGTCAGGATCCAGACCGCCGCGATGGCCAGGTTATTCAGCACGGACCAGCAGAGCAGAAGTGACGCCATCACCGGGAACCTCCGCCAGCCGCACCCGATGAGCGGTGCGAGCAGAACGAGGGCCGGCACGACGAACCGCGGCCCGCTCGTGGCTCCGCCACTCCACGTGAAGTAGGAGGAATTCAGCAGCAGCCAGGCGGTGAGCGTGCCGAGGCTGAATGCGACGTAGACACGACATCGGACCTCTGCCGGTCTGTCGTTCTCACCACCGCGATAAAGGTCCACGGCGCCGGCAACGGCGGCAATCAATACCGGTGAGTAGAACAGCACCCCCCGGTAAGGAGAGACGAGCAGCGCAACCAACACCCGAAGGTTTGGCATGCCGAAGAGCGATCCGGCCGGAGGCATGAAGATCGGATTCTGAAACCGGTACGGCGTCGCGAGCGGCGAGCCGAAGACCACCTGGTGGTACGTCAGCAGGACGAGCAGCGGCAGCAGACCTCCGGCGGCGAACGCCAGCACTGCCTCCCTGCGAAGCGTAAAGACGGCGATCGTGCATGCGGCCACCGCGAGCGCCGCTGGATAATCGAACACCACCGCGAACCCCGCAGCGATTCCGCCGAGGACGTCAAACCAGTTGCTTCCGCTTCGTCGGAAAGTGGTTGCCGTTGCAACGATCAGGAGGTTAGCGGCCGGCGCATGCGCGTAGAAGCTGGTCGCGTATGGATGATAAGCCGTGCCCAGCGCAACAGCGATCGTGCCGATCAGCGACGCAGGTGGTGGGAGGCCGAGACCCAGCCCGATGCGGAACAGGAGCACCATGCACAGCGCTGATGGAAATGCGTTCAGGATCCAATTCCCGAGGATCGCCTTGCGCCAGATCGCGCCAGCGCTGAGTGGATCCTTGCCGATTGCACGCTCCGCCCGGACCATCACCCACATCAGCGGCGCCAGCGCCAGGGCGCAGCCCGGCGCCTTCGCCGGATAGAGCCGTCCATCCGGTGCGCGCGACCAGTCGATGGTGGAGGTGAACGAGCTGTTCGCGTAGTTGTCGATGGACAGCGTACCGTCGACCGCGATCGCCAGCGCCTGGCTCAGATGTGCGTTGACGTTGGGACCGAGATCCAGATCGCGCGGCCAGACGTAAACGATGAGAAGCAGTGCGAAGAGGATGAACTCGAGGCGGGAGGGAATCGCTGTGCGCCAGCGCATAAGACCGATTGTGGTCCGGCGCGGCATCGCTGACCAACTCTTTGTAACCAGGTCGGGGGTGCCTCACCAGCAGGCGCCCCCTTCGTGGTTGCTCACACAAACAATGACCAGCGCTCGACCCGAGTAAGAGCACGAGCGGGGCCATCCGCTTAGCGGAGTGCTCGCATAGTCATAAGTCGTGGACGTCGAGCGAGTTACGGCGCTGCTGTCGTATCGTTGTCACAACCGGGACCGGCCAAAGATCCTGCCAGAACCAGACAACCGCCGGCTGCCGGTAGAAACAAGGGTGTGTGTTGACCGCCGATCGTCATCGATTCGACTCATGGCTGGCCGCGCTCGATGAGCGCCACCTGGCCAACCTCAAGCCCGCCGAAGTGACGCGGGCGTTACGGGCACTGTCTTCCTGTTACGTTGAAAGGCGCGAAAAACTCGCGAGTGGAGGTCCACTTGACAGCGCCGGCAAGCGCGCGGCCTTTGCGCTGTTCTATGCGCCGGTGCATTTCATGGTTGCTGAGCGCGTGGTCCAGGAGCTGGACGCCGCGGCACCGACGTCAAACGCCTGCTGGATCTTGGATGCGGAACTGGGAGCGCGGGAGCCGCCTTCGCGATGTCAACCGGCGCCGCGCGCGTCGACGGCATTGACCGCAACGCGTGGGCAGCGAGCGAGGCGAACTGGACCTATCGAACGCTCGGCCTTCAGGGCCGTGCGACCACCGGGACGATCCAGAAAGCCGCCATCCAAACCGGACCAGGCAACGCCGTGCTCGCCGCGTACGCCGTCAATGAGCTGCCGGACGAGGATCGCGCCGCACTGCTCCCGCGCCTTGTCGACGCGCACGATCGCGGGTCGAGAGTCCTCATCATCGAGCCGATCGCCCGCCGCGCGAACCGCTGGTGGAGCGGATGGAAGGACGCATTCACTGCCGCCGGCGGCCGCGAAGACGAATGGCGCTTCCGCATCGTCCTCCCCGAACGCCAGCGGATGCTGGCCAAAGCCGCCGGACTCGATCCGCAGGAGCTGACGGCGCGCAGCTTGTTCCTGCGGTGAAGCATTCGTGAGTACGATGGCGGCAGCCCTAAAGGGCTGCACTACGTTCCTTCTGTCATAGAATCGCGGGACGCCTGCCCTGAGAGGACACCGAACCGAATGGCTGCTTCCGAAACTATGCCGCGCCGACGCGGCCTTTCACTGACCCAGCAAATTTTTCTCGGCCTCGCTGTCGGGATCGCGGTCGGTGCTTTCGTCGATTACTACAACCCGGCGGCAGCCATTTACTTCCGTCCGTTCAGCCAGCTGTTTCTGCGGCTGATCAAGATGATCATCGCACCGCTGTTGTTTGCGACCCTGGTCGCAGGCATCGCCGGCGCGGGGCATTTCAAGGTCGTCGGCCGCATGGGCCTTCGGGCGCTGATCTACTTCGAGATCGTCACGACGATCGCGCTGGCGATCGGGCTGATCGCGGTGAACATCACGAAGCCGGGCGTTGGCGTCAATCTGCCGATGGGGCAGGCGTCCGAGATCACCGCGAAGGCGCAGACGTGGGACCAGATTCTGCTGCACACCGTACCCGAGTCCGTCTTCGACGCGATGGCCCGCGGCGACGTGCTGCAGCTCGTCGTCTTCAGCATCTTCTTCGGCATCGCCCTGGGGATGGTCGGCGAGAAGGGCCGCCCGGTGATCGCCTGGTGCGAGGGCGTCGCCGAGGCAATGTTCAAGTTCACGAACATTGTCATGCGCTACGCGCCCATCGGTGTAGGGGCGGCAATTGCCTACACCGTGGGCCACGGTGGCCTGGGCGTTCTCTACAATCTCGCGTGGCTGGTCGGCACGCTCTACCTCGCGCTCGTCTTTTTCATCCTGGCCGTGCTTCTCCCGATCGCACTGATCTTCAAAGTCCCGATCCGCAAGTTCATCAAGGCCGTGAAGGAACCCGCGATCATCGCGTTCTCGACAACTTCGAGCGAAGCGGCGCTGCCGCGCGCGATGGAATCGCTCGAGCGGCTTGGCGTTCCACGACGGATCGTGTCGTTCGTCCTTCCGCTTGGATACAGCTTCAACCTGGATGGCACCACGCTGTACCTGTCGCTCGCCTCGGTCTTCGTCGCGCAGGCGGCTGGCGTGCAACTCACCATCGGCCACCAGATCACGATGCTGCTGACCCTGATGCTCACGAGCAAAGGGGTCGCCGGCGTGCCACGCGCCTCATTGGTGATCCTCGCCGCGACGCTCGCGTCATATGGCCTGCCGCTCGAAGGCGTCACGCTGATCCTCGGCGTTGACGAGCTGATGGACATGGCACGCACGATGACCAACGTCATCGGCAACTGCCTGGCGACTGTCGTCATCGCGAAATGGGAGGGAGAATTCGTCGAGGCCAGCGACGAACAGCTCGAACTCGCGCAAGTCCGCGGCGAGATATAAAGAGTAGATGCACGATCGGCTGAAGCTCTGGTTGTTCGAGGGGCTGCGCGAACCGGACGGGCCTCACAGCAACCCGGCACATGTGCACCAGTCCAGCTGGTGGAAGGTCATGTGCCTCACCGGAGTCGACTACTTTTCGACACTGGGTTATCAGCCCGGGATCGCCTTTCTCGCCGCCGGCACTCTGTCTCCACTTGCCACGCTGGTCCTCGTTCTGCTCACCGTCTTCGGCGCGTTGCCGATGTATCACCGTGTTGCCGCGCTGAGCCCGCACGGCCAGGGCAGCATCCAGATCCTCGAAGAACTGCTGCCGCGCTGGCGCGGTAAAGCGCTGGTGCTCTGCCTCCTGGGCTTCGCGGCGACCGGCTTCATCATCACGATCACGCTCTCGGCCGCAGATGCCAGTGCTCACGTCGTCGAGAATCCGCTGGTGCCCCGCGCTCTGGATCATCCGGTGCTCATGACGCTCGTGCTCCTGACCGCCCTCGGGGGGATCTTCCTGAAAGGGTTTCGGGAGGCGGTCGGTCTCGCCGTGCCAATCGTCGCGTTGTACCTGGCGCTGAACGTCGTGCTCGTCGGGTGGGGCATCCAGCACGTCGTCCGTCATCCCGAAACGTTGTCCCGCTGGGGGGCGCTGCTCACCACTCAGCATGGCTCGTGGGTCCACATGATCGTGTTCGCCATGCTCCTCTTCCCAAAGCTTGCGCTCGGACTCTCCGGGTTCGAGACCGGCGTGGCAGTGATGCCGCTCGTGAAAGGGGACCCCGACGACACCGAAGAACGTCCGACCGGCCGGATTCGAAACACGCGCAAGCTGCTGACCACGGCAGCGCTCACCATGAGTGTCCTGCTGGTGGGCAGCAGCATCATCACGACGCTGCTGATTCCGCCCGAGCAGTTCAGCGAGGGAGGTGAGGCCTACGGCCGTGCGCTCGCGTTCCTCGCGCACGAGTACCTGGGCAATGTCTTTGGAACCGTTTACGACCTCAGCACCGTCGCGATCCTGTGGTTCGCGGGCGCATCCGCGATGGTCGGACTGCTGAACCTGGTGCCGCGCTATCTTCCGCGATACGGAATGGCGCCTGAGTGGGCCCGCACCAACCGTCCGCTCGTGTTGATCTTCACCGGCATCACCTTCCTCGTGACGATCCTCTTCAAGGCGGACGTCACCGCACAGGGCGGCGCATACGCCACGGGCGTACTGGTACTCATGGGATCGGCCGCGCTGGCTGTCACACTTGCGGCGCGACGCGATCAGCGGTCGTGGTTTGGGTACCTGGTGCTCACAGTCATCTTCGGCTACACGACCGTGATCAACATCTACGAACGACCCGAGGGTCTGAAGATCTCCGCGGTCTTCATCATCACGATCATCATGACTTCACTCGTATCCCGTGTCCTGCGCTCGACCGAGCTGCGCGTGCACGGGATCCACGCCGACGACGCGGCGCGCGCATTTATCAGGGAGGCGGCCGGCGCGCCTGTTCGCATCATCGCCAATCGTCCCGACGCCGGCGACGCCGCCGAGTACGAGCACAAGCTCCGCGAGGCGCGCGACACCCATCACCTGCCACCTGACGAGCGAGTACCTGTTCGTCGAAGTCCGTCCTGGCGACGTATCGGAATTTTCAGACACGCTGATGGTCGAGGGCGCGGACGTGTCGGGCCATCACGTGCTGCGCTGCGTGAGCCCGGCCATCCCCAACGCGATCGCGGCGCTGCTGCTCTACTGCCGCGATGAAACCGGTAAGATCCCGCACGCCTATTTCGGATGGACGGAAGGAAATCCGATCGCTTACCTGCTGAAGTTCCTCGCCTTCGGCGAGGGCGATACCGCGCCGGTCACCCGCGAGGTTCTGCGGCAGGCAGAGCCCAACCCTATGCGCCGGCCGCGCATCCACGTAGGGTAGGTCCGCAGGTCGAGGGTCGGCAGTCAGGCCAGGAGAGTCACAGCGCATTCGTCGACGCCGAGGCCCTGCACGGCGGTGACTTCGAACAGCAGCCGATCGTAACGGACGCAGTCCCCCACGACCGGCGTGCGGCCGAGCAGCGTCAGCACCAGGCCGCTCACGCTGTCGACATCTTCGTGGCCGAGTTCGATGTCGAATTCGTCGCCCACTTCTTCAATGCGCATGGTACCGCGGACGCGCAGCCGGCCCTCATTGTCCTTGTAGACCGGTGCCTTGCCGCCTGGACCCTCGGCGATCTCGCCGACAACCTCTTCGAAGAGATCCTCGAGAGTGACGACGCCGGCCGTGCCGCCGTGTTCATCGAGCACGACGACCATCTGCTTACGCTCACGCCGTATCGTGTCCAGCACATCGTCGAGTTCCGCGGTTTCGGGCACCAGCGGCAGCGGACGCGCGTTTTCCGGCCGGATCGGCGCGTCATTCAGCAGCAGCCGCAAGAGATCCTTGATGTGGACCATGCCGACGATGTGATCGAGATCCTTCTCGTAGATCGGGTAGCGCGTGTGCGGCGATTCCGAAAGCAGCTCGCGAATCTCCTTCGGTGTCGCACCGAGCTCGAGACCGGAGATCCGGACGCGCGGCACCATCACCTGGCCGGCGGTGAGATCGCCGAATTCGAACAGCTCCTGCAGCATCTGGCTCGACTCGGAGCGGATTGCCCCCAGCTCCTCGCTCTCCTGGACGACGATCTGCAGTTCCTCCGGCGTGTCGTACTGCTCGGCATGGGCCAGCTGCCGGTGAACGCCCATCGCGCGCAACAGGAGATTGCCGATCTCGTTCAAACCCACCACGAACGGGAAGAGCAGGGTTTTCGTCCACAGCATCGGCGGTGTGATCCAGAGCGCAAGCGTTTCCGCCTTCTGCAGTGCCACCGATTTCGGCACCATCTCACCAACGACGATGTGGAAATAGGTGAGGATCACGACAGCGACGATGCTGGCCAGTGTGTGCGACGCGAGCATGGCCGGAAGTCCGGGACGCGCCAGCAGCGCATAGATGCCGTCGGCCAGAACGTGCTCACCATACATGCCCAATCCCAGACTCGCGACGGTGATGCCGAGCTGCGCGGTGGCAATGTAGCGGTCCTGCTTCTTGGGATCCCGGAGAACACTCTGGACGGATTTGGCCAGCGCATTCCCCTCTGCGGCACGCCGATCGATCGACGCCTTGGGCGCACCGACGATGGCGAACTCCGCCGCCACGAACACGGCGTTGAGGAGAATCGAGCGCCGAGATGATCAGGAGCGCCGTCACGAGGAGCGTCCCTCGGGACGGCTCCTGCGCCGCACGCCCTTGAATTCGTCGGCAACCCCGCCGAGCAGCTCGCCGACGACGTCTTCGAGCGTGACCAGGCCGATGATCGCATTCGCGTCGGATCCGGTCACGAACGCCTGGTGCGTTCGCCGAAGCCGCAGAAATGCGAGCAGCTTGTCCGCGGCGAGGTCTCCAGGCACCTTCACCGCCGGACGGAGTAGAGCAGCGGTCGTCAACCTGCCTCGCCCGATGAATGCCGTGACCACGTCCTTCGTGTGGAGAACGCCGACGATGTTCCCGGGTGAGCGTTCGTAGACCGGTAAGCGGCTGAAGGGGCTTTCGGACACGATCCGCAGCACCTGCGCGAACGGGGTTGCCACGTCGACGGAGGCGAGCCGCTCGCGCGGTACCATCAGCTGCGCCGCTGTCCTGAGACCGAGCCGCAGCGCGCGGTGCAGACGCACCTGTTCTTCAGGCTCGAGCAGCCCGCCGTTCCGGCTCTCGGCAATCAGCAACTCGATCTCGTCGGGAGAATGGACGTGACGGTGCCCGGTTGTGGGTACCCCCAACGCCCGCAGGAGCATCACGCCGCTGCCGTTCAGGAGCGCGATCGACCAGCTGAATGCGCTGAGCGACCACTGCATCGGCAGCACCGTAGCGAGCGCGACGCGCGTCGGGTTCTGCAAGGCCAGGGACTTGGGTACGAGCTCGCCGATGATCACGGCGGCGATGGTGAGGAAAACGAGCACCGAGGCGGCCGCAGTCGATTCGGCGGCGGCCGCATCGAGACCACCGAATCGAACGAGGAGCGGTTCCACTCGCGGCGCGATGGTGGCCTGGCCGTAGGCACCGAGGATCAGGCTCGAAAGCGTGATCCCGACCTGCGAGGCGGCAATGTAGCGGTCGAGCTCCGCGGGATTTTCGAGAACGGGAAGGAGTCTGGCGGCGAGCGCGTTGCCGTCTTCAGCCAGTCGCCGCAGGCGGCTCCGTCTCGCGCTGACCGCCGCAAACTCTGCCGCCACGTAGAGCCCGGTCAGCAGGATGAGCAGGGCGATGATCGCCCACGCCAGCAACATTCACAAGGATCTTACTCCGCGCTACCGGCTGAGGACGCCGATCGCCCAGGCTGCCTGCCGGCGGACGCCCGGTTCCGGATCCTTGAGCGCCGGCAGCAATGCATTCACGGCGCTGCTGTCGCCGATCGCACCAAGCGCCCACGCGGCATTGCGCCGGGCAATCCACGATGAGCTTTTCAGGCTTTGCACGAGCGGCGGCACGGTCCGCTGTCCGATCGCGACGAGAGCGGCTGCCGCCTGCTCGCCGGGGGAAGTACGACCGTCGCTGCTCCATCGCGACCATCGGCGTTCGCAAGCGGACTGTTCGACCGGTGCGCCATCACTGAGCACGGCCACCAGTGCGTCGAGTGCCGGCGCAGCATCGTCACCGAGCTCACGCAGTCCGCATGCGGCTTTGGTCCGTAACTCGGGATCCGCGGCCGCGAGCTGGGCGATGAGCGCTCTGACCTTCGGCTGCTCCTGGGTCGACTGCGCCGGTGCAGGGCAGAGGAGCGTCAACCACAAGCAGACCAGTGACGCGCCCATCTTCAGCCTCTGGTCCCGCGCCGTTCGATCTTGTTGATGGAGGCGAGTGCCGCCCGGCGCACCGCCGGTTCGGCATCAGTGAGCATCATGCGCAGCGCAGGAAGCGCACGCGGGTTGGCGATCGTGCCCAGCGACGCGGCGGCCTGGCGCCGCACACCCGCGTCAGAGTCGTTGATGACGCCGATCAACGCATCGACGGCCATCTCGCTTCCTGACTTGGCAGCCGTCACCGTTCGTTCGCCGGCGATGGTCATTTGGCCGGCGCTCCACTCCGACGGCGGATGAAGAAACACGAGCGTCGTCCCGATGAAGATCGCACTCGTTCTGAGCAGCGTCCTGACGAATACGGCGAGGGGGCTCATCAAGTTTCTCCTGCTAAAAAAACAGCATCGACGATCACCAGCCACGGAAACAACGAGGCTGGTGCAATCGAGTGGTGTTATCGGGCGAGCTGCCCGAGCGCGAAGGCAGCCTGCTGCCGCACGCTGGCGTTCGCATCCTTGAGCGCAATGGTCAGGCCATCGATTGCGCGTGGATCGCGGATCTGGCCGAGCGCGAACGCTGCCTGCTCGCGCACATCGGCATCGGCATCCTTGAGTGCGACGACCAGTGCGTCTACTGCGCCGGTTGCACGCAGCTGGCCCAGCCCGAACGCCGCCTGCTGGCGAACGTCGGCATTGGAGTCCTTGAGCGCGGAGATGAACGGCTCAACCGACTTTGGATCCCGCAGCTGTCCGAGCGCGAAGATCGCCTGCTCGCGCACGTCCGGATCAGAATCCTTCACCGCTTCGGCGAGCGCGTCGACGGCGGCGCGGTCCCGGAGTTGGCCGAGCGCGAAGGCCGCCTGCTCTCGCACGTCCGCGTTGCTGTCTTTCAACGCGCCGATCAGGGGCGTGAGCGCACGCTTGTCGCGCATCTGGCCGAGACCGACAGCCGCCTGCTCGCGCACATCAGGCGCCTCGTCTTTCAAGGCAGCGACGAGCGGTTCGAAGATGCTCGGATCGCGCAACTGGACGAGCGCGTGCATCGCCGCTTCACGTACCTCTTTGTCCGAGTCCTTCAGCGCGCCGGTGAGCGCGGCCACGAGTTTCGGATCCGCTTTCCCCCTGGGTCGACCATCGTCGTAGAGCGGATTCGGATTGGGATTCGGGTTCGGGTTGGGATTGGGATTCGGGTTCTGTCCACCGAACACCATGTCGAGCGCGCCGTTCACGGCCTCCGGCACGACATTCTCCACCGTGCTCTGGACGGTGCCTTGAAGCGCTCCCTGGAGAACACCCTGGACGATACCCTGCGAAACTCCCTGGACGACCGACTCCACCATTCGCTGATCGCGCGCCTGTCTTCCGGTTGCGGAAACCTCGACGTGTGTGGTCACTGCCGAGTGGCGCACTTCGGCGATGGGCGAAGCCTGCACCGAGTTCGCGACGGTGGCGGGTTGCTGCAAAGCAGCGGCCTCAACCCGGTTCGTCCAGGGCTGCATCGATGCGAGCGGAACGAGAGCGGCCATCGCCAGCGTCGCCGTAGCGGTCGTGCGCAGGCGTGAAACGCCGCTGCGCGGAACGGTAGGATCGAGAATCGCCATCAGTCGTCCCTCCAATTGGGATCGGTGGGCCATTGCCAGGCTTGCGCCGGCGACCACACCAGGAAATCGCCCGGAGCTCATGACGCGTGCGATCTCGAGCAACTGGTCGGCGTAGTCGGAGCCACGCGTTCCGGCCGCAAGGACGAGATCGTCGCACGCGCGTTCACGCTCCGCGCGAACACGTTTCGCCGCCATCCAGGCGAGCGGATTGATCCAGTAAAGCGCGCAGGTCATCTGCGCGAGCATGTGTGTCAGACAGTCGCGCCGTTTGACGTGCGCGAGTTCGTGCAGCAGGACGATGCGAAGGCGGTCCTGCGTCCAGGCGTCCGCTTCCGCGGGCATGACCACCGAAGGATTGATCACGCCCCAGGCCATCGGCATCGTCGCCGACGCGCTCCTGCGGAACGTAATGCGTGTGATACCAAGAGTCGTTGCGAGCTCCTGCGCGAGCGCAAGCCACGGTCCGTCGACAACGCGTTCGGTTCGCCGCGACATGACCTGGACGGCGACGATGCCGACGGCGAGCCGTCCGAGAATCAGGATCGCGCCGGCCAACCACGCGAACAGGACAATCGCCGGCCACGACACGTTCGAGATCGCCGCCCCCACTGGACTGCCGATCGAAACGCTGGTCGCGGCAGAACGATGATCGGAACCTTTCTGCTGCAGCCGTTCCGCCATCGCGCGCGATGCCTCATCGATCGGCGCGTCCGTCGCAACAGCCGGTGCGACGGTCGTCAGCGTGACGATCGGCACCTGCCAGCGCGGAAGTGCAAACGTGAGGGCCGGGAGCGCAAGAGCGGCGAGCAGCGCGATCGTCCACACCAGGTGCCTTGACGCGGCCGACGCGCGCCGAAGCGCCAGGGTCGTGAGCGCCGCGGCGCCAAGCAGGACGGTCGCTTTCGCAGCGGCGTCGATCAATAGAAGTGGCATCGCTAAACTCCCGCCTTCCTGGCGCGATCGATCAGCGTGGCCAGCCGATCGAGTTCCGCATCTGACAGCCGAGCGGACGGATCCCCCAGCAGGGACGAGATCGCCTGCTCCGCGGATCCATCGAAGAAGGTCCGCAGCATGTGGCGCATCGCCGATTTCTTGGCATTGTCGCGCCCTACCGTGGGGAGGTAGACATAACGTGGGCCGTCCTGCTCGTGCCGCACGTGCCCCTTTTCTTCGAGAATCCTCAACATGGCCCGAACCGCCGAGTAGCTTGGAGGCTCGGGGAGCGCCGCCTGCACTTCCGCCGCGGTGGCGCGTCCCTGTGAATAGAGGATGTCGATGATCTGCCGTTCGCGGCGGCTGAGATCGTTGTGGGGTTGGCTGTTCATGCTGTTCGATCCGACCATAACCCTTAGACGAAGGAGTCCTGGAAAAGGTGCTGTGAATTTAGCATAGGGTAAAAAATTAGCACCTCGGCGGGTCAGGTCAGGGTTCACGGCTGGCGTAGCGGGGCCGCCGCACTACTTGCGCAGGGCGAGCGGCACGATTCGCAGGTGCGTGCCCCAGGGATCGGCGGCCACCCATCCCCGGTCTGCCTCGCGCACGCTGTAACCGGCTTTGCGCAGACTCCGGGCGGCGTCCGCGGCTGCTGCCGGATCAGGTACGACCAGTTCCCACTCGAGCAACTGCGCTTCATCGGGTTGAGCGGATGGCCCCGGCGACCAGGTGTTGGTGCCGAGGTGATGGTGATATCCACCGGCCGCGAGAAACAGCGCGCCGGGATAATTCCAGACCGTTTTGTCGAACCCGAGCGCGCGGTGGTAGAACGCTTCGCCCTCCTCGAGATCGCCGACGTGCAGGTGCACGTGCCCAACCGTGCTGCCGGCAGGCATGCCCCTCCAGGCGCGGTCGCCGGCGGCGCTGACAAGGCCGGGCACGTCGAGTGGATCGGTCGTCATCACCAGTTGCCGGCCGTCCTGTTCCCAGAGATGGCGCGGCCGATCGGCATAAACTTCGATCCCCAGCGAATCCGGATCCCAGAGGTAGAGCGCTTCGCTGACGAGGTGATCGGCCATGCCGACCCGTTCATCGAGATACGCAAGATGCGCGGCAAACCGTCCGAGCTCCGCACGATCGGGAAGCAGAAGCGCGAAGTGATAGAGACCGAAGGCGCCGCGGCGGGGCGCCGGAGAGATCCCGCTCTTCGCCTCGAGGAAGACGAGCACGCGGTCGTCACCGTGGGCGGCAAGTTCCGCCCCGCTGGGGGTTTGCGCGTGAACCCGGAGGCCGATGACTCTCTCGTAATAGGCGATCGACCGCTGGAGGTCGCTCACTTGCAGGCGGACCGCACCCACGTGCGTGTCGTCCGGAAGGCGATAGGCGGGTGGCGCAATGCCGAAAGGTCTCCGTTCCAGCGGGTCCGGACTGCTCATGCACCTTCATTAACGCACGTCCAGTGCCATCGATCTCGACCTGCCGAACGCGTTCCGGTTGACTTCGGACGTCATGGGGTGTAGTTAACGCTGCGCACCGACCAAATCGTGAACCGGCTTCAGAAGAGGGTTATCCATGAGCACTGTCCGCCTGCGAGCTAGCCTTCGGTTCCTGACCATCGTCCTCCTGCTGTGGCCTGCAGCATTGAGGGCGCAGACCGGTGCCGGATCCATCACCGGGCTGATCGTCGACCAGTCGGGCGCCGCGTTGCCCGGCGTGACCGTGACCGCTACCAACCAGGCGACCAATGTCGCGTACGTGGCGACGACCAACAGCTCCGGCAACTACACGATCCCGAACGTCGTGCTGGGCACGTACGTGGTCAAGGCGGAGTTGACCGGGTTCCGGGCCTCCGCAACCGAACCGCTGACGGTCGAAGCGAGGCAAGTGGCACGCGTCGATCTGAAGCTGGCAGTCGGCGCGATCGCCGAAACGGTGAACGTCATAACTGTTTCGCCGATCCTTCAAACAGAAACCTCCACGGTCGGTGAGGTCCTGTCCGGCACGACGGTGCAGTCGCTGCCGTTGAACGGACGCAACACCGCGCAGCTTGCCCTGCTGCTGCCCGGGACCGTGACCTACAACCCGCGAGGCTTCACCAACATCGGGGCGGTGAACAGCAATCGACCGTTCGTGAACGGCAACCGCGAGCAGACCAACAACTTCACGGTGGACGGTCTCGACGTCAACGAGACGGTCGACAACCGGGTGTCGTACCAGCCGAGCCCCGACGCGATCGCTGAAATCAGCGTCGAGACGAACAACTACGCGGCCGACGTCGGCAACGTCGGCGGCGCGTCGATCAGCAGCGTGATCAAGTCGGGCACCAACGCCTTCCGGGGCAATGGTTTCGAGTTCTATCGCAACAGCGACTTCGACGCGAACACTTGGGAGAACAACCGGTCCTCGGCGAAGAAGCAGGAGAGGAAGCAGCACATCTACGGCGGCACGCTGGGCGGACCGATCGTCAATAACTCGTTGTTCTTCTTTGCCGATTATCAAGGTTCCCGCCAGGACGCACCTGGTGAGGCGCTGGCTTCGGTTGCCCCCGAAGCATGGCGGCGGGGTGACTTGTCCAGCCTGACGACACAACTCCGGGATCCGGTCACCGGAGCGCCGTTTGTCGGAAACCAGATACCGGTCGAGCGGTTCAGCGCCACCGCCCGCGCGATCCTGAACGACACCGCGAACTACCCGCTGCCCAACCGAACCGTTCCGGGCGGCATCAGCAACAACTACGTTGGCAACACGGTGCTCGCCATCCGTGCGCACCAGGGAGACGCGCGCCTCGACTGGAGCCAGTCGGCAAACAACAAGTTCTTCGGCCGCTACTCCTTTGCGCGCTACAACGACAAGAGAGACGTGCAGCCCTTTCCCCTGGTCTTGAGTACCGGCAATGACCAGCCCTTCGACAACGTCGGTTTCAACTGGAACCGCGTGTTCGGATCCACGATGTTCAACGAGGTGCTGGTCGGGTTCAGCAACACGCACGTGATCAACAACACCGTGGACCCGGCGGGTATCGGCGACGCCAACGCGCGCTACAACATTGCCGGCGGCCAACCGATCCCTGGTTTGAGCCAGATCGGCTGGGGCGGCGGGCTGACGCTGCCCGGCGCAATCGCGCCCGACTCCGATACGCTGGCCAAGACCTACCAGATCAACGAGAAGCTGACATGGCTTCGTGGACGGCACGGTCTGAAGTTCGGCGGTCAGATGCTCCACTACAACCAGCGCCGCTTCTATGCCGGCAACAATGGGCTGCTCGGCTCGATCACGTATAACGGCACGTTCACGGGGTCGACGTTTTCCGACTTCCTGCTCGACCAGGTCGCTTTCAAGGGACGCGGCGGCGGCGACCCCGACGCCCCGTGGACGCACCTTCAGAACCGCACCTCGCTGTTCGCACAGGATGACTTCAAGGTCCAGAAAAACCTGACGCTGAACCTCGGGC
Organism: uncultured Acidobacteriota bacterium; assembly: GCA_963742265.1. GTDB lineage: Bacteria > Acidobacteriota > Vicinamibacteria > Vicinamibacterales > 2-12-FULL-66-21 > JACDCA01. Next base: position 282,870 of record CAVULC010000003.1, on the reverse strand, counting down.
TCCGCTGGGCCTATACCTCCCCGCTCGTCGAGAAAGACAACCGTCAATCGACGTTCGATCTCACCACCGGCCAGCAGATCTTCGCGAAGGACGGCAGCATCGAGGACCGCGCGCTGTACAAGCCGTATTACAAGGGCTACGAGCCGCGCGTGGGATTTGCCTGGAGCGCGAATGACCGCACGGTCCTGCGCGGTGGTTACGGCATCTCCCAATTCATGGAGGGTACGGGTGCGAACCTGCGGCTTCCGCTGAATCCACCGCTGTTCTACGAGTCGGGCGTATCGTACGACTCGACCACCGGCTCGGGCCGTACGGGAACCGGCTTTGCCGAGCTGATACCGGGAACCACGCCGTCAGGAAACGTGCGCTCGTACGATCCAAACCTGCGGCCGCAGTTCACCCACCAGTGGAACGGCTTCGTCGAGTATCGCCTCACCCCGTCCATGTCGGCGCAGGTCGGTTACGTCGGCCACCGCGCCGACCACCTCGTCACACCGACTGAAGGCAACCAGGCGCTGCCCGGTGTCGGCGATCCCTCGACCTGGGCCAGCAAGAACACGCGACGGCCGCTCTACGGCGTGTTGCCGCTCGTCACCACCATCGCCACCACGACCTCACGGTCCGGCAGCAAGTACGACTCGATGCAGGCGAGCGTCCGGCAACGTTCGAACAAAGGTGTCGAGTTCCAGGCGTCCTACACACTCGGCAAGACGCGGACGAACAATCGTGGTTTCTACGGCATCTTCGGCGGCACCGGTCTGCAGGGTGTCACCAGCGCGACGGAGGGCGCGTACTGGCAGAACACCTACGACCCCGACGCGGAATGGGGCCCGGCGTTCCATGACGTGCGCCACAACTTCATCTTCTCGTCGACCTACGACCTGCCGTTCGGGAAAGGCCGCCAGTGGGGGAGTGACTGGTCGGGACTGGTCAACGCCGTGCTCGGAGGATGGAGACTCGGTGGCATCTTCCAGGCACGATCCGGCCTTCCGGTGACGGTCATCGACGGCCGCAACCGGTCGCTGCAGGGCGAGAGAGGTGCGGAGCGTCCGAACTGCGTCGGCGACCCGGTCCCCTCCGACCAGTCGATCACTCATTGGTTGGACATTACCGCTTTCGAGACGGTTCCGCTCGGCACGTTTGGCAACTGTCCGGTCGGCGTGGCGAGGGCACCCGGTTATACGAATCTCGATCTGGTGCTCTCGAAGCGATTCGACGTGCACACGTCGAAGTACGCCGAATTCCGCGTCGAGGCGTTCAACGCGCTCAATCACCCGAGCTTCGGCCCGCCGAACCGCGACATCTCGGTGCCGAACACCTTCGGTACGATCACCAACACGATCAGCTCGCCGCGGGTGATCGAACTCGCGCTGAAGTTCTACTTCTGAAATACCGCCTCGGCGAATGGGAGGGATATCCTGCAAGGAGTCCCTCCCACGCACGATTGGCGGGGAACACCAGCCAGCCGGCGTATGTCTCGAGCTACGACTTGCGTTCGTTGATCCTGAGCGGTTACTCTCCGCACAATTCGAACACTCACCGCCAAGGTCCATGGACGACGCCCCGACTGCTTCCGCGCGAAGGCGACCGAGTGTCGCCAAACGCAGAAGCTCGCGTCGCATCTCAGCTCAGCAGGAGCAGCCACCGGTCCCTGGCCGCGCGAATGTGCTCGAGCGCGTCAGCGACGCGGTGGTGGCTCTCGACACCAACTGGCGCTACACCTATGTGAACCGCCGCGCCGCGCAGCTGTTCAACCGCAATCCCGAAGACCTGCTCGGCCGCCACATCTGGACTGAGTTCCCCGAGGGTGTCGGCCAGCCTTTTCATCTTGCCTATGAAAAGGCCATGGCAACGCAGGAGTTCATCCAGATCGAGAGCTACTACGAGCCCTGGGACCGCTGGTTCGAGAATCGCATTTACCCTTCGCCCGACGGCCTCTCGATCTTTTTTCACGAGATCACCGATCGAAAGCGTGCCGAGCGCGCTGCTCGCAACAGCGCGGAGCTGCTCGAAGCGCAGCTGCAGGTGCTCGAGAGCATTGCCCGCGGTGAGCCGATAGAGCACACGCTCGACGTTCTGCTGCGCTTCATCGAACAGCAGTGCCCGGAGATGTTGTGCTCAATTCTGCTTCTCGATGAGGACGACCTCCGCGTCCGTCATATCGCCGCGCCGAGCTTGCCGCTGGCCTTTACGAATGCGATCGACGGCAGTGCGGAAGCCGGGTGTGCAATCGCTTTCGCCCAGGCGGCGCTCCGGCCCGATCCGGTCATCGTCGAGGACATCGCGACGGATCCTCTGTGGGAGGACTGCCGCGGTCTCGCCCTCGAGCACGGTCTCAGGGCGTCGTGGTCGAGTCCCATAGTCGACGCGCGCGGCGCCGTGCTCGGCACGTTTGCGGTGTATGCGCGCGACCCCAGCCTGCCCGCCGAACGGCATCGCTATCTGATCGACACCGCCACTGATGTTGCCGCGATCGCCCTTGTCAATCAGCGCGAGACGAAGGCCCGCAGGGTGAGCGATGAGCGGCTCCGCATGGCCGTCACCGGCGGTAACGTCGGGATCTGGGAATGGGACGTCGTCAAGGACCGCTTCGTTCTCAGCGACCAGCTCAAGGCCATGTTCAGTTGGCCGATCGAGTCCAGCGAGCTGACCTTGAACGACATCCTGGACGCCATTCACCATGACGACCGGCCGCACATTGAGGCGGCACTCGAGCGTGCGGTCAAATGGGGTACGGACTACGACGTCGAGTACCGTGTTGTCGGTCCGGGAAAGGCCATCCGTTGGATCGCGACGAAAGGCGGCGCCGAGTATCAGGAGAGCAGCACGCCCGTGCGCATGGTCGGCGTCGCCCTGGACATCACGACCCGGAAGGAAGCCGAGATCCAGCTTCGGCGCAGTGAAGAGCGATTTCAGCTGGTGGCTCGCGCCACGAGCGACGCGATCTGGGACTGGGACCTCGCGGCCGGTACGGTGTGGTGGAACCAGGGTGTCACGGCGCTGTTCGGGTATTCGGCGGACGAGATCAGCAGCGAAGACGATTCACGAAGCTCTCGCATCCACCCCGACGACATTGAACGTGTCCGCGCGGCGCTGCCCGAACTCACGGCGCGGGGGGAGCAGTTCTGGTCCGGCGAGTTCAGGTTCCGCCGTCGGGACGGTTCGTATGCCGACGTCCTCGACCGCGGCTTCGTCATTTACGACACGGCGGACCGGCCGGTCCGGATGATCGGCGCGATGACCGACATCAGCGACCGCAAGCGTGCGGTCGAGCGCCTGGAACAGGCCGTCGCTCACCGCACGGCCCAGTTGCACGCGAACAACCAGCAACTGGAAGATGAAATCACACGGCGCAAGCAGGTAGCGGATCTGCTGCGAAGCCGGAACGAAGAGCTGAAAGCGTTTGCGTATACCGTCTCGCACGACCTCAAGGCACCGTTGCGGGGCATTGCCGGTTATGCCCGCGAGCTGGATCGTCGCCACGCTGCGGGGCTCGACGAGCGGGCCCGGCACTGCCTCGACCGGATCCTGGCCGCCACTCGCAATCTCGATCGATTGATCGAGGACCTGCTGCACTACTCGCGGCTCGATGCCGAAACGCCCACCCAGACGGACGTGGACCTTGTGCGGCTGGTCGAGGTGATGCTTCGTGACCGTCGGCCGATGATCCTCGAGTATGGCGCCGACATTACCGTCGATCTCGCGGCAACGCGGGCCGTGGTTTGGGAACGGGGCGTGATCCAGGTACTGAGCAATCTGTTCGACAACGCACTCAAGTACAGCCGCAACGCGGTGCCGCCGACGATCCGCGTTAGAAGTGAACTGCTGGCCAGCGGCGTACGGCTCGTGGTGACCGACAACGGGATCGGCTTCGACATGAAGTATCACGACAGGGTTTTCGGTCTCTTCAACCGGCTCGTCAGGCAGGAGGAATTCGAGGGAACCGGAGCGGGATTGGCTATTGCTCGCAAGGTCACTGAGAAGATGGGCGGAGTCATTCGTGCGGAGTCGTCGCCGGGTGCGGGGGCGACCTTCATCCTCGAGCTGCCGGGTGGCGTGCAGTCTGCGGCAGTGCTGCCCGAAACGACATGACGCGGCAGAGGAACCTGCGGCCGATCCTTCTCGTCGAGGACAATCCCATGGATGTCGATCTGACTCTCGAGGCGTTCAGGGAACAGGGGGTTGCCAACCCGATCACGGTCTGCCGTGACGGAGAGGAAGCGCTGCAGTACTTGTCCGAGCACGGCCTGGCCTCGGACCCGTTGCTGCCTGCCCTTGTGCTCCTCGATCTGCACCTGCCGAAGGTGGATGGTATCGAAGTGCTGCGACATGCACGGCACGATGACGTCTGGAAGCGGGTCCCTGTGGTCGTCCTGACGACCTCCCGCGAGCGCGCCGATGTGACCGGCGCGTATCAGCTTGGGGTCAACTCTTACCTGGTAAAACCGATCGATTCGGTCGCCTTCGCCGATGTCGTCGAAGCGATCAAGGTCTACTGGCTGCTCATGAACGAGCCTCCGTTTCCGGAGCACGATGAGCAGTGAACAGAACGTAAAGATCCGGGTGCTTTACGCGGAAGACGACGTCGCCGACGCCGATCTGACGAGCGCGTACTTCCAGGCGAACGAGCCGGATTTCACACTGGACGTCGTGCAGACGGGAGCGGCCTGCATCGCAGCACTCGAGCGGGGCGGCTACGACCTGCTCCTGCTGGACCACCACCTGCCGGACATGGACGCCCCCCAGGTTCTGCAGCGTCTCGCCGCGATCGCGAGAGGTGTGCCGGTCGTCGTCACAACGTCAGTTGGTGACGAGACGCTGGCAGTACAAGTGTTTCGCCTCGGCATATCGGATTACGTGCCCAAAGCGGGTGACTATCTGCCGCGGCTCCCGACGGTCCTGCGCAGCGCCCTCGCGGACTCGCGCAGCGGAACGGAACGACAGGAAGAGCCGCCGCGCCGCGTTCTCTACATCGAACACGATGCTGCGGACGTGGATCTGACGCTGACGCGCCTGGCGGAGGTTGCACCTCACCTCCACCTGCACACCGTGCACTCGGCGTCTGCGGCGCTCGTCCGTCTCGGTGAGGAACACTTCGACCTGGTGCTGGCGGACCTGCGACTTCCGGAGATGAATGCACTCGACCTGCTCCGCCAGGCGAACCACCAGGATCTGGACGTGCCCTTCATCGTCGTCACCGGTGGTGGAGACGAGATCTCCGCCGTCACGGCGCTGAAGCTCGGCGCCTATGACTACATCGTCAAGCGCGACGACTACCTGACGCGCCTGCCTTACGCCATCGATCATGCGATCGCCCGCCATCAGCTCGCGCGGGTCAATCGCGACCTGCAGCGCGAACTGCGCGAGCGGCAGCGTCTCCAGGCCACCACCGACCAGACGCTGGCGCTGCTGGACTCGTTGCAGCAGCACGCTCCGATCGGGATCGCATTGCTGGATCGCGAGTGCCGCTTTCAGCGGGTGAATGACGAACTCGCGGCGATCGACGGGCTCTCCATCTCAGATCACAATGGCCGCGTCCTCGGCGAGGTGCTGCCGGGGCTCGCCGCGCAGCTCGAGCCGTTGTGCCACAAGGCGATGGACGGCGTGGCTGTCTCGAACGTGGAGGTGACCGGAACGACACCGGCGAGCGCCGGCGAGCAACGCCATTTCAATGTCAGTTCTTATCCGGTCCGCGCCGGGAAGCAGGAGCTCGTTGTCGCCGGTCTGGCGGTGACGGAGATCACCGCTCGCAAGCGCGCGGAAGCGGCACTGCGTGAGCACGCAACAATGATGGCGGACATGGCCCGGCAGAAGGACGAGTTCCTGGCGATGCTGAGTCATGAGCTGCGCAATCCATTGGCTCCCATCCGCACGGCCCTGGAGTTGTTGCGCCGGGCCGGCGCGCCGGACCAGATCTCGAAGAGCGCACACGAGGTCATCGGTCGTCAGATCACCCACATGGTCCGGCTCCTGGACGACCTGCTCGATGTCGCGCGAATCACGAGCGGGCGCGTCACACTGTCGATCGAGGCGGTCGACATCGATCGTGTGGTCAGGGATGCCGTCGATACGGTCCGACCGCTGATCACGGCGCGCCGTCATCTGCTGGAGACGTCGCTCGCAGGCGAGCCGCTTCTCGTTCACGGCGACGTGACCCGGCTCGTGCAGGTGCTCGTCAACCTGCTGAACAACGCAGCGAAGTACACGAGTGAAGGTGGCACCATCCGGCTGACCGCCACGGCCGAGGACGGGTGTGCCGTGCTGCGAGTCGCCGATACCGGCCACGGCATCCCCGACCGATTGTTGCCAAAGATCTTCGACCTGTTCACCCAGGACGAGCGTGAGCTGGACCGCGCCCAGGGCGGGCTCGGGGTTGGACTGACGCTGGTCAAACGAATTACTGAGCTGCATGGCGGCAGCGTCGAGGCACGCAGTGCTGGCCGCGGATCTGGCAGCACGTTCACCGTCAGGTTGCCGCTTCTTGCACGGCCGGCTGTCGTGAAGTCGGAGAAAGCGCCTGCCGCCGCCAACCACCACCTCCCGCTGCGCTGCCTGGTGGTCGAAGACAACGTCGATGCGGCGCGGATGCTGGAGATTGCTCTCACTCTGGAGGGGCATCAGGTCAAGCTGGCGTTCGATGGCAGCGACGCGCTCGAGACGGCGGCAGCGTTCCGTCCAGACGCAGTGGTGCTGGACATCGGGCTACCCAGGATGAATGGCTACGACGCTGCGCGGGCCATGCGCCAGATCCCCGATCTCGCCGATGTTTTCATCGTCGCGGTGACGGGCTACGGGCAGGCGCAGGATTACGAACGCGGTCAGGAGGCAGGTTTCGATGCGCATCTCGTGAAGCCTATCGACATCGACACCTTGCTGAACACGCTCGCCGCCGGCCGGAAGGGGAGCGAGAAACAGACCTAATTCCCGCGCAACACGATCAGCGGATCGACCCGCGACGCTCGATACGCTGGCACCAGCGTCGCGATCAACGCCACGAGCGTGAGTCCGCCGGCCACCGCCGCCAGCGTCAATGGATCCCAGGCACTCACGCCGAAGACGACCTTCTGCAGCAGCTTGCCGGCGGCGAGCGCACCGACGACGCCCGCGGCCACACCGACGAGCGCCGGCGACATCCCCTCGATGATGATCAGCCGGACGACGTCGGCGGTACGCGCGCCCAGTGCCGTCCGGATACCGATCTCCCGGCTCCGCCCGCGCACAATGTACGAGAGCACGCTGTAGATGCCGACCGACGCGAGTGTCAGCGCGACGGCGGCGAACAATCCGAGCAGCAGCGCGCTGAAGCGCTGCGAGGTCAACGTCTCGTCGAGCACGGCATCCATCGTCCGGATGTCTTCGATCGGTTGTTCGGGATCGAGCGAGCGGATGACGTCGGCGGCTTGTTTGGCCAGTGACATCGGTGGGACCGCTGTCCGCATCACGATCGTCTGGAGCCCGAACGGCGTCGCACGGGTGAACTCGTAGACGCTCGGCGCCGCCGGTTCCGACAGGCCACCCTGCTTGACGTCACCGACGATCCCGATCACCTCGCGCTGCACCGTGCGCGATTCGAGCGGCAGCGTCACGCGCCGCCCGATCGGATCGCCTTCGCCCCAGAGCAGTTTGGCCGCTGACCGGCTGACGAGCATGACCTCCTTGTCGCCATCGGCCACATCGCGTCCGCGCACGATCGGGATCTGCATCGATTCGAGGTACCCGGGCGTGATCTTTCGCACAGCCACGGTCGGCTGGTCACGCGGCAGGAGCTCGGCTTTCCCTTCCAGCACGATCGGCTGCTGCGAACCACCGAGGATCGGCAGGTCATCGATTCCGCCGGCCGACTCGAACGCCCGGGAGCGCGCGTATCCGCTGCAGGGCAGTGTCGAAGAAGGCCAGCAGCTTGTCCGCGTCGCCATAGCGTGACTCGGGCAGCGACGCCCGCAATGTCAGCACGCTGGCCGGGTTGAACCCGGCGTCCACGTGGCGCAACGCGAGCAGGCTTTGCACCATGACCCCTGCGCCCATCAGGAGCACGACCGACAGGGCCACTTCCGCCACGATGAGCATGCGTCTCGTGCGCACGCCGACCGCGCTGTCGTTGCGGCCACCTTCCTTCAGCGCATCGTTCAGGTCCGCACGTCCCGCTCGGAACGCCGGCAGCGCGCCGGCGAGGACGCCTGTCACCACCGACGCCAGCATTGCGAACAGCAGAACGTGGCCGTCGATGGTGATTTCTTCCGCGCGCGGCAGCTGCCCGGCCATCAGCTTCCCCCCGGCACCGAGCGTGGCCCGTGCGAGAAGAAGCCCGATGGCACCGCCGGCGGCCGCGAGCACCAGGGACTCGATCACCAGCTGCTGAAACACCCGCCGGCGTCCGGCGCCAAGCGCCGACCGGATGGCGATCTCCTTCCGGCGCGACAGCGCTCGCGCGAACAGGAGGTTGCCGACGTTGGCACAGGCAATGAGCAGCACGAGCGCCACGGCTGCGAGAAGAACGAGCAGCGACATCCGGACGTCGCCGACGAGAACTTCCTGAAGGGGAATGACAGTGGCCCCCCATCCGGCGTTCTCTTTCGGGTAATCGGTCTCCAGCCGCTTCGAGATCTGCTGCAGTTCGGCGCGCGCCTGTTCCACCGTGACCCCGGCCCGAAGCCTCGCGATCACCTGCGCGTTGTGGTTCTCTCGAACGGCACGCTGTGCATCCGTGTACGCGACCGGAACCCAGACATCCGTGCCGGTTACGCCCCACGCCTTGACCGAGAACTCCGGCGGCATCACGCCGACGACGGTGTAAGGGCTCCCGTCGAACTTCAACGTGCGGCCGACCACGTCGGGTGCGGCGCCGAGATGAGTCTTCCAGAATCCGTCGCTCAGCAGAACCACATTGCCGCGACCCTGGGCGTCTTCTTCCGCGAGGAACGTGCGCCCGAGTGCGGGCTGCGTCCGCACGACGTCGAAGAAGTCCGCACCCACGGCCCCGGCCATGACTTCTTCCGCAGCGGAGCCGCCGGTGAACACGAGCGGCCGGAAGCGATAGATGGCCATCCCCTCGAACAGGCGTGCGCTGCGCTTCCAGTCATAGAAGTTGGCCGCGGATACTGAGAAGGTCGGCATGCCGGGAAAGGTCTCCTGCGGCGGCACGTGAAACAGGCGGACCAGCCGGTCCGGATCGCCGAACGGCAGCGGACGCAGCAGCACTGCGTTCACGATGCTGAAGATTGCGGTGTTGGCGCCGATGCCGAGCGCGAGTACGGCGATCACGGCGAGCGCAAATGAGGGCGTTCGAAGGAGTACACGAACGGCGTATTTCAAATCTGCGGCGATGGTGCGCATGTAAGGGTCTCTTGATGGCTTCTCGTTGACGACGTGCATTGCTTTCGGCGGCGCGGTGAAGCAGCGGACGGCCTGCCGCCAGTACCAGAACGAGGCGGCGCGAGGAGATACCGCGGCTCGCGCGCGGAACTCTTCTTCGAGATCGCCGAGCACGTAATCGGCCCACTCCGTCGAGAGGCGCCGCGACAGCAGGCGTGCGGCGAGCGTTGGCGGGTTGATCACTTTGCGTCCAGTCGTCGCTGGAGACCCTCGGCCATCGCCTGGAACGCGTGATACGCCTGGCGCATCGCGGTCAGCCCGGCTGGACGGAGTGCATAGAACTTCCGCCGCCGGCCGCCGCGCTGGGCCGTGGGCTCACCCGTCCAGGAGTGGAGGAGCCCCTTGGTTTCGAGTCGTTCGAGGGTGGTATAGACGGCGTTGATCGACACATCGCGGCCCGACCGGGCGTGGATCTCCTGCCGGATCGCGGCGCCATAGGCGTCTTCACCGAGCCGGAGCACACCGAGAAGAACGAGCTGTTCGAAATCGCCGAGTGCCGCCTGTTTCTGTTTAAACCACATTGTGGGTGATACTACCGAAGCCTTGGACGGAATGCGAGGCGGAAAAGTTTACGAAGCGGTGGATACTTAGCTCATGCCTTCTGTCATCGACGACTTGCGCGCCGGAACCAGGGCGCTCGTGCAGAAGCTGAGCGTGGACGAGCGGATCGCCCTCGCGCTGTCGCTCGGCGATGATGACGTCGCGTTGTTCGTTCGCTCGAGCGGTTTGGATAGACACGCAGCCGTTCAACGGCTTCGCTCGCAACGGGCACACGGCCGGCGCCGTTCGTGCAGTGCCGATCCAGTCGCCCGATGACATTGCTCGATCGCGTGTGCCAGTTGCTGCGCGCGCGTGGGATCGGGCATGCACTCATTGGCGCCGCCGCGCTGGCGGCAAGAGGCATCGCTCGCTCGACCTATGACATCGATCTGCTGACAACAGACCCTCGCGTGCTCGAGCCCTCGCTATGGACCGGGACGCTCCCCGAGGAGGTCGCCATAGACGTTCGGCGGGGCGATCTCGAGGATCCGCTGGGCGGCGTGGTCCGGTTGATCGCGCCTGGTGAGCGCCCGGTCGACATCATTCTCGGCAAACACGCGTGGCAGACGAACGTGATCGAGCGCGCCGAAGCGGTGCCGCCTGGACCGCCGGTCGTCCTCGCGGAGGATCTCGTCCTTCTCAAGCTGTACGCGGGTGGCACCCAGGACATCTGGGATATCCGCGAGTTGCTCCAGCTGCCTGGCGCAGCGGCGCTGATCGCACGTGTCAGCGAGTCGCTTGTCGATCAGCCGCAGGAGATGCGCGACATGTGGGAGCGGGCGCGGCAGGGCTGACAGATCCGGGGCGGATCAGTCTTCGTCCATGGCGCGGAGCAGTTCCCTGAACCAGTGCGCGGAGTGTTCGCGGCGCGCGCGATGCCGCAGCCATGCACCGGCGACCGGCACTCGCAACAGCTGCGCGAAGGCGTTCTTGAGCAGGTCCCGGTCGTGCAGCTTCGATGACAGACCGCGCAGGTATACGGCGGCCGCGCGTTGTTCGGAGTCAGCGCTGCTGCCCATGCCGGCGGATTCAGCCATGACATCAGCGTAGATGGCCAGCAGCTGATCGATCTGCACTTCGTGTCCGCCGTGATCACGCACGTGCCGCGAGACCGCGGCAGCATCGTCGGCGTCATAGCGGCTGATCTCTCGCACCATCCGGTCGACGGTCGGAGTTTCGCGAAGCGCGCGCATGCCGAAGTTCTGGCGGCGCAGGGCCGCGACGTTGTCGCTCGTCACCATCGGACCCGCACCAGCCACGTCACAGAGCACAACCGCCGCACCCACCGCGGCCGCTTCGAGCGCGGCACGCGCCTTGGCGAATACGATGTCGTACGAACCAAGCGTCTCCTCGGGACGCTCGAGCGTGCGGCCGGACTTGAAGCCGGCAATTTCCACCGTGATGCCGGTCCTGGAGCACGCCTCGCGGATCGCCTTCACATGCGTCCCCTGCTCTCCAGACGAATTGCTGAAGATCAACGCGCGCGCCGGCCGCGCGGGCAGCGGTGAACGTGGGCGAAACCGTTCGAGATCGACAGCGTTGAGCACCACGTCGACCCGGCCCGGCGGGATCCCGTGTTCGGACACCAGCCGATGGCGACAGGTATCGTCGACGGCGACGTAGCGGTGAATGCGGGGAAACGTCACCGGAGCGTCTGCCCATCCGATCCAGCTGTGACAGACGCTGATCGCGGGGACGCCTGGGAAGGCCAGCAGTGCCGTCAGCGTTTCGAGCCCGTGATGGCCGTGAATGATGTCCGGGGGCTCTGCCAGTTGCATCAGGTCGTCGACCACCGGGATCGTCGCGGCGCGGATCTCGGATGCGAGCGGGCCGAGCCGCGGGCTGTAAACGACGGGACGATGACCTCGGCGGAGCAAACCGCCGGCGACATCCCGGACGTACAGCTCGGTCCCGGTGCGATTGGCCAGGACCCGATTGGTGAGAAGGATGCGCAGGGACGCGTCAGGCGGTAACGGCACGGTGCGACCACAGCACGTCGGCGACACGTCTCACGTGCTCACGAAAGGTGACGACCTGCGCGTAGGTCCCCGTCGCGACGCGCTGCGCGCCGTAAGACTCGTAATACGGAATGCGGTCCGGGTCCCACGCGTATGGATCTGTCAGGTCGACGGGCCAGAGGCACTCGGTCCGGAATGGTTCGCTGCCGAAATGCCGCAGTGCGTGCTCCACTTCCGGCCGCAACTCGGCGTAGGCGTGCGCCGCGTCCAGCTTGCGCGCGAGCGTTCGGTCGTCCAGCTGCAGGCGCAAGCAGCGGTCGCGCAACGACTCGGGACAGATATTCGGCGCCCCCTCCAGGGGGAAGGCGTAGCAGTCGATCGTGCGCCCCGCCGCCTGGGCGATGCGCACAGCCGCATTGATGATGTAGCGGCAGACATCGTGTGAAGGATTGAAGCCTTCGACGCCGTCGCCAGCGACCAGGTCTACCTCATCTCGAATCAGCGCTGAGGCCAGTTCCTCGGCGAGCGCGACGAAGCGCGCGTGATCGCCAGAAAGGATCGCCGCGTAGATCTCGCGATCCGACATGCGTCCGTAAATCGATCCACGAGCGGCGCCGACGCTTTCGAGCAATGCAGATGTCGAATCGATGCGAGGTTCGCCATCACTGCCCGAGCCATCGGTCAACACGTGCACCACCGGTCGGGCGCTCAACATCCAGCCGTAGACACGAAGCTCATGGCCTGGATGACCGACAACGAGCACGGGGTGCGAGGGCCGGGTAGTGTTCGATTGTTCTGTGAGCAAGACTCGCGCAGAATATTCGTCGCGTGAGCCCCAAGTCAATCATCGCCGCGATGTACCTATCGCGTTCTCGATGATCCCCAATAGCGAATGCGTCTGCTGATCAATGCCGTGGGCCTCCGCGCGGGCGGAGGACTGACCGTTGGATTGAACTCGCTGCGCGGCATCCGTGACGTCCGGCCCGACTACGACATCCTCGCCCTCGTGCCTGCCGGCTGCGGCTACGAGGAACTCTGTGCGAGGCTTTCGATCCCCTATCGGGCATTCGCGCGAACGGCGTTCTATCCGGGGTGGCGCCTGTGGTTCGACCAGGTTCTCGTGCCGCTGATCGCTCGCCGATGGCCGGCCGACGTGCTGTTCACGATGAACAACCAGGCTGCATGGGCGTCGCCGTGCCAGCAGGTCCTGCTCTTTCACAATCCGTACTACATCTACCCGCACGCCGAATGGTCGGCTCTGCTGACGCGTTTCGAACGCATCTCGCTATTGCTGCAGCGTCGATTGTTCTCGCTCACAGCCCGCCGCTGCGAACTGGTCGCAACGCAGACCGCAGTGGCCGCCGGACGCATTCGTGAGCAGTACCAGATCGATCCCGCACGCCTGACGATCGTTCCCAACGCGGCGGCTCCCGAACATCAGCGGTCGGAAACCGACGCCGGCCGCCGGCTCGCCGCCCGCATGCGCGATGCAGCCGCCGGCCGCATCACCATCCTCACCCTCGGCCGCTACTATCCCCACAAGGACCTCGAATTCATCGTCCGCGTGGCCGTCCGGCTGCGGGAAGCCGGCGACCAGCGATTCGTCTTTTTCATCACCGTCGCGGCCGAGCAGCACAGAGGCGCAAAGACACTGCTCGATACGATCGAGCGGGAAGCGCTGGGGCAGGACGTGGTCAACCTGGGCGAGATTGGCTACCCCGAGCTCCGCAGCGTCTACCAGTCGACGCAGGCGTGCCTTGTGCCGGCCGTTCTCGAGTCAATGAGCGGAACGCACCTTGAAGCGCTTCAGTACGAGCTTCCGATCGTCACAGCCGATCGTGACTTTGCCCGCGAGGCGTGCGGCATGGCGGCGGACTACTACGTACCCGGAGACGTGGACGGAGCGATTCACCAGCTGCAGAGGGTCGCAGTGTCGGCCAGTCAGCGCCGCGAGGTCCGGAACGCATCTCCGCAGCGCGGGTGGGCGGAGGTGGGACATGACTTCGCCGCGATGATCGAATCCATCCGCCATCCCGATGGCCGCGTGCGCCACATGACCGAGGCGAAGGTCTCGGCCGGCCAGGCCGGCAGCGGCTCGTGATGGCGGCGCGGCCGATGCGAGTCCTGTACGACATCTCCACGCTCGGCTTCGGTCATCTGTATGCCCAGTCGCGTGGTGGGGCCTACCGGGTCGACCTGCACATCAGCGAAGGGCTCGCCGCATCGGAGGGATGCGAGCTGCTCTTCTGCGCCAACCACTCGGCTGTCGCGTACCACGGATGCGAGGCCTTTCTCCGCACGCATGAACGCCTTGGTGCCGTACCGCTCGTGTCGCCTTCGAGATCCAGCGGCGGGGCCGCGATACGCGCTGCCGCGACGGTCGCGCACCAGGGCGCGCGCCGGCTGTTCGGCAGCAACGTGTTGCCGTCCGGCGTTCGCCGCGTGGCCAGCTTCGTCGACAAACGTGTCCACGCGAGGGTCTGCAGCGGCGACACGGTCGACGTTTTTCATTGTTCCCCCTCCGCACCTCTTCCCGCCCTCGCCGCCGGACGCCGGCCCCAGCGATTCCTGACTGTCTGGGACCTGGCGTTTGCACGGTTTCCGCAGCTGTATGGCCCCCCGTACCGGCGATACCTGCGCGCCGCCTTGCAAAGCCTCCGACCGGGCGACAACGTCATTACGACCTCACGGTTCGTTCGCGACGAGGTTCTCGCGGAGGGTATCGCGCCTGCCGATCGTGTTCATGTCGTGCCGCTTGCGGCCGACCGGAAGATCTTCTACCGCTGCGAGGACCCCGGCCGCATCGCCGCGGTTCGCAGTAAGTACTCCATACCGGAAGGTCCATACGTGCTGGGCGTGAACACACCTGACGTGCGGAAGAACGTCCCACACGTGATTCGCGCGTTCGCGCAGGCTGCCTCCGACGACGGACCCGCAGTCGGTTCGCTGGTGCTCACCGGGCACGACGGGCCCGGATCCGAGGAAATACGACGTGCGATTGACGAGCATCCGGCACTCCGCGACCGGATCGTTCTCACCGGCTTCGTCCCTGACGTGGACCTCGCGCCGCTGTACACGGGCGCGAACGTCTTCGTCTACAGCTCCATCTACGAGGGGTTCGGGCTGCCACCACTCGAGGCGATGCAATGCGGCACCCCGGTGATCACCTCCGATACATCCGCGATGCCCGAGGTGGTTGGAGATGCCGGTGTGATGCTGCCCCCCGATGACCGCGACGGTCTCTCCGGAACCATCGTCGATCTCGCCCGCGACGCTGATCGCCGCAACGTGCTTCGACAGCGCGCGCGCGACCAGGCAAGCCACTTCAGCTGGGAGATCAGTACGGAGGCGATGCTGAGCGCTTACCGTACCGCCCTCGAGATGTAGGCGCTCTCACATCTTCAGCGCAGCCAACTCCCAGAGAGCCATACGCTTGTCGACATAGACCCCACCGGAGTGGGTGCAGCGCTCGTCAACCAGCGCGAGCGGCACTGGAAAACAGAATGGTTCTGCCTCCATGTTCAGCACCCGCCAGCCGCCGGTTGGGATATCGGTGTTCTCGGTGCGGCGGACGAAAGTCGTGGCCAGCAGATATCGCGATCCGCTGCGGCGGAAATTCCGGATTGCCGCCCGCGCATCCGCGAACGAGAGATGCACCAGTCCGTCGCGGCAGATGATCACGTCGGCCATGGGAAGATCCGCTCTCGTCATGTCGGCGCACGCGAAGCTGCGATCCGGCGCCGCATGCACGCGCTGGTTCCGGTCGATCAGCTCCTGCACGATGTCGATGCCGGTGTACGAGATCAGGCGGCCTGCCAGCACGTTGCGCATCCAGTTGAAATCGCCGCAGGGCGCGTCCAGGATCGATCGCACGTCCTTCTGTTCGAGCAATGCGACCAGCGCATCCTGGAAATCACGCCCCCGCGTCTCGGTTGACCCGGGTCCCGACACGCTCTCCGGATCACCCCACGCATTCTTCTGGAAGATCCCGGTGAATGTCGCCTGTTGTGCCCGCGTGGACGTGCGGACGCGAACAACCAGGGACCGCATCAGTCGCGACATGACGCCCGGCTACTTGAAAGACATGCCACCGCTGACGATGAACTCGTTGGCCTTGACGCTGTGGCCGGCGGTGCCGCGATCGACCTTGACGCCGAAGTAGCGCGCGTACACGAGCTTGTCCTCGACTTCGAAGTACAGGCGCTTGAACACGTGGACGCGAACGGCAGCCGCCGCGTCCACGTCCCAGCCGTGGAAGAACTGAAACCCCTTGTCGTTCGGCTGGCCGAAGAGCTCGTTCTCCGTATGAGGCATCGCGAACCCGCCGCCCGCTTTCGCGAGGAATGAGATCGAGCCGGTCCGCTTGGGTTCCCCCCTGAGTTGCACGCGCCTTACCGCATTGATGAAGACCGGATTGGCGCCGTTATTGAGCTGGTAGCGCAGGACATCAGTCGTCAGCGTGATGTCGCTGTCGACGGCCGCGGTGTTCAACGTGCCGGTCATGGAACGACCTGATCCTGCTTGACGATCCACTTCATGTGATCGAGCGCGACCTCCAGGCCCCATCTCTCGTTGAAGAAGACGCCGAAGCGGACGTTGTATTGCGGGACGAAGAGGCTGTGGCCGAAGATGTTGCCCCACGGCCTGCTGTCGCGGGCCTGCACGCCGCCGAGCGTGAAGTCGTTGCCGATCGACGGCTGGTTGATGTGGATGTCGCTCTTCGTGTAGCTGTCGCCGTTGTAGCCCCAGGAGACGAAGATCTCGTGGCCCGCGTTTCGCGGCGTGTGTGGCCGGCTGCGCGGGCGCGGCTGCCAGGATCGAGGTACAGACAGGCAGCGCCGCACATGAGGTGAAACATCGACGCGCATTGTATCCAGCTGAGGTGCGTCGAGGGCTGGTTTCAGCGAAAGCGCATCTATTTCGGCTGTACGCGGAGATCGAACGCCGCCATCTCCTCGGTGTTGCGGACGAGCAGGATGCCGTCGGCGAATGCCGGTACGTTCCAGGTGTCGCCCTCGAGCGCCGGCACGCGCGCGACCTCTTGAAGCCTCTCGGGCGACGCGGCGACGAGGACGAGCTCGCCGTCTTCGGTGATGACCACGAGGTGGTCGCCGGCGAGAAGCAGCTGCCCGTGTCCGTAGCGCCCGCCCTTCCACTTCAGCTCGCCGGTCGCGGCGTCGAGGCACGCGAGGATCCCTTCGTCCAGGCCGTAGATGAAGCCGTCGTGCAGGACCGAGCTCGACTGGCGGTTCTTCATGCGGATGTTGCGCCAGACCTCGCGTGACGGCGAACCGGTCCCCGTCCTTCGTCAGCTCGAGCACGACCGCGCCCGTGCCGTAGCCCGACGAATAGAAGACGCGTTGGTCGTCGATCACGATCGGCTGCGCCGCATTGGCGTCGTGATCGGTCGTCCACGGGAACTCCCAGAGCACGTCGCGCCGATCGACACTCAGTCCCACCAAGCGTCTCGGCGCTGACGACCAGGAACTGCGGGACGCCGAGAAGCGTGACGTGCATCGGCGAGACGTAGGCCTGCTTGTCGTCGAGCGCCGTCCACAACCGCTTGCCCGTCCGGCGATCGTAGGCCGCGACCGATCGCCCGCTTCGGTCCGCCGGGCAGCACGATCACCGCGTCGCCGGCGATGAGCGGCGAGGCGGCCATGCCCCACCGCAGATTCTTCGCGCCGGCATCCTGCAGGATGTTCGTGCGCCAGACGACCTGGCCGGTGGCAGCGTCGAGGCAGCGCAGCTCGCCCCTGCGCCGAGCGCGTAGACGAGGCCGTCGGCCCAGGCCGGCGTCGCCCGGGGACCTTCGCCGCCTCCCATCCACTGGCTGAAGCGCTCCGGCCACGCGTTGGTCCACAGCTCCTTGCCGGTCATCACGTCGTACGCGGCCACGACCTCGTTGACGCTGCGTTGCTCGATGGTGAACGCGCGGCCGCCGGCGACCGCGAACGACGAACGGCCGCCGCCGATCGGCTTCTTCCACATCGGCGCGAGCCCGTCCCACGACATGCGGATGGGCCCGTGATAGACGCCATCGCGATCCTGACCGCGAAATCCCGGCCAGTTCGAGGCCGCCTCCTGCGAATGCCGACGTTTCGGCGATCGCGGCGCGAGAGCATGCAGGCGCGGTGTTCAGCGCAATGGCGAGTGGGAGTGCGATCCAGTAAATCGAGCGCATACGTCTAGAGAGAGTATCGCGAGGATCAGAACGAGACTCTGATTCCGACGTTGAGCTCGCGGCCCCTGAGCGGCGCCCAGGCGTCGACCGTCCACCGGCCGTCGACGTCACGCGCCGGGCGCGCGATCGGATCCCAGTGGGTCTGGTGGACGTTCGTCAGATTGTCGGCGTTGGCGAACACGCGCCAGCGGCCGAAGCGATGCTCGCCGAGCAGGCCGAGCAGGACGTACGGCTCGCTCGTCGAGCGATACGGGTTGGCGTCGAGCCGCTGCTCGCCGGTGAAGGACAAATGCACGGCGATCCGGCCGCGCTCGTCGGATTCCGCGGCGGCCGTCAGCCCGGCGCTGTGCCGCGGCGTCAGCGCGACGTCGCGGTCACCGCTCTCTCGCGATCGCAGGTACGTGTAGTTGCCGGTCACCGCGAACGGCGCCCGGCGCGCCGTGCCGAGGATCTCGACGCCGTGCGTCTCGATCGGGTCGGCTTCGGTGCGGAGCGTGTAGGTCGCGCGATCGATGACAGCGGGATGATCGATCTGCGACTGGAACACCGTGAGCGTCACGGCGGCGGCGCTGGTCTGTGTAGCGTGAGATCGCCCGACACGCTGCGCGCGGTTTCGATCTCGAGCGGCCCGTCAATCGACAGGCGCGCGAAGCCCGCCGCCTCGGTCTCCTCGGTGAGCGGCGTCGGCACGAAGTAGCTCCGGCCCGCGGAAAACCGTGCCGACCATGCTCCCTTGCGTGCGAGGACCGATGCGCGCGGACTGAAGAAGAAGTCGTCGTACCCGGGCTTCGCTCGCTCCTTTGGTGTAATCGAGGCGCGCGCTTCCCGAGACGACAACCACGGCGCGACCCGCACGTCGTCGTGGACGAAAATGCCGCCGCGCGGGGCGACGTATGCGGACAGCAAGTGGCTCCGGGGTTCGAATCGCGAACCAGTCGGCGGCGATGCCGGCGACCCAGCTCTGGCGCGGCGCCGAACCGCGAAGCTCGATCTCGATCGTCGCCGACTCCCGCCGGTCGTGTTCACGAGCGTCGCTGAAGTCGCGGACGCGCGACTGCACGATACAGCGATGCCTGCGCCGGCCAGCACGAAACGGCCGAGCGGCATCTGGCCGAAGAGCGCACCGTCGGCGATCTTGGTCTCGAGCGCCTGATGCGCGACGTCGCTGCCGCCTTCGCGTTTCTCAAACGTCACGCCAGCCGTGCCCGAGAGCGACTTCCCTCGCCGGTTGTTCCAGAACACACGCTGGCGCGCGACCCCCCGCGAGTACCCGGCAATGTCCGACCAGCCGTCGTCGTCCACATCGTTTTCGTTCTGCCGATGCGCGCTGGCGAGAAACGTGCGACTCCACGATCCGGTCGATGGCGACGAGAGCTACACACGCCGTCGGTCGCGCCCGGCACGGACTGACTGAACAGGAACTCGCGATTCGCCTTCTCGCCGGGCCGGCGCGAGAGCAGGTTGACGACGCCGGCCAGGGCGTTCGCGCCGAAGAGCGCCGACGCGCCGCCCTCGATGACTTCGATCCGGTCGAGATCCATCGGCGGGATCTGCACCGGGGCGAGCCCGCCCGGGAGATCGAAGTAGAGCGGCACGCCGTCGGAGAGCAGCCGCGTGTACTGGCCGCGCAGGCCCTGGATGCGGATCATCGCGAGGCCCAACTCCGGCGAGGTGGTCTGCACGCGCACGCCGGCGATCTCGTCGAGCGACCGCAGGATGTTACCGGGGGTCGCTACCAGGTTCTCTTCGATCTTCTCGCGGCCGGCGATCTCCATGCCGACTGCCTGCTCGTGGACGCGAACGCCTGTCCGGGTGCTGGCGACTGCCGGACCCTCGTCCTGACCGGTTCCCTGCGCGCGGAGGACGAGACGCACCGTCCGCTCATTGCCGCCTGCAACGAGCACTGCGGTCATGGCCGGCTCGTATCCCTCCTTCGTGACGGTGATCGAGGTGAGGCCCGGCGGCAACGCCAGCGTAGCGAGACCTGAAGCGTCGGTTGCGGCAAATTGGCCGCCCGCCGACACCGTCGCTCCCGCAAGCGGCTTCGAGCGCTCAACGACCTCGATGTGGACGGTGCCCGTCACCGCTTGCGCGGCTTCACTGATGCCATTGCCGAGGGTGAGAACGAGCGCCAGACCGATGCCGAACAGGCCCTGAGGAATTGATCGTTCTCGCACGCGGGGATTTTATATCGGCATGTAAACGGGGCCGTACCGACGGGCAGTGTCGTCCGCGGAATCGCGCGGAGGTTACTCGGTGCGCGAGCGGCGAGCCGTCCAGGAGCAGTGGGTGTTCAGCAAATCCCACTTGATCCAGTCTTCGCGCCCCGGGTGCACCACGCTGGAGTGTTTCAGTGGGCGGCCGGTTCGATCGGGACAGGTGAGCGTCAGCCCGGTGACAATGTTCGACTCAGGATCGCGATCGTAGGTGAACACCGCCGGCTGCACGCCGTCGCGGCCCCACGTCTCCGTCGTAGAGTATCGATCCCGGCCCCACGTGTCACTCTTGCCACGTTCCATCCGACTGCCGCGACTCGGTTCGCTCGACGACTCCCGCCGTGACGTGGTACGTGAAGTCGAAGGCGTATGGCTCGGGTTCGTCCTTGAAGTAATTGATCTGTCTCACGACGCGCCCGCTCTCGTAGAAGTTCTGGATCGACGCGCCCGGTTCCGAGATCGTCGCCAGCTCGTCGAGCTCGGTGTAGGTATATCGCCGGATCGCACCGTCACTCGAGGTCACAGTCGTCAGCCTTCCGGCACCGTCGTATCGATAGTGGACTTCTTGCTTGTCGCTCGAGTATGCGCGCACGATGCGGTCCTTGGCGTCGTAGTCGAACGCAATCCATCGATCGGCATCGGCCTCCATCTTCAGCAGGCGTCCCGACCGATCGCGCCTGTAGTAGATCGAGTGTCCATCGCTGTCGCGGGACTTGATCATGGAACTGGAGCAGGACGGTCCCTCGTCATCGTCGCACGCGTGAAAGACTGAGAGGCTGCCATCAGTCTGTCGCAGCGCCCACGGGCCGCCCGTCCAGCCCAGCCTGGCTCCCTGCCACTCGCTGGGCGACGAGGAATGCTTGAACATCGCGTTGACAAATGATGTCCCTGGCGACGTGCGTGCGAACTCGATCCGGCTGCCGTTCGCCTGAATGAGCGAAACGCGCTGGAATCTCTCATCTCCGGCCAGGTATTGCTCGCCCGTGTGCGTCGTGCCGATGCCGAACTGCTTCGGCGTGCGGTAGCCGGAGAGGTAAGTCCGACGCAGGATCAGCGCGGGAGTGCCGCGGACGATGAGATCCTCATTCTCGCGGACGTAGATGCCGACGGAGAGCGTGACGCCTCCCTTGTGGAGCGGCTTGTAATCGGCGGGTAGATCGTGTTCGACCGCGCGATGCGGCGCCGGTAGCAGAAGGAGGACACCGCCTGAGGCGATCGGGCCGCCAAGCAGGGCAGCGGTGAAGAGGACGACGACGCTGGCGAGCGTGAGGTACAGGAGCTTGCGCAAGGAGAGTCAGGCGGCAACTACGCTGCCAGCCGGATTCACCAAAGATGGCCGACGTTTCGAGCGTCCTTTGGTCGGCGGGCGACGCTTTCGCAACAACGATTACGGATCCGCGCCCGCTACGCCCGGTCGCGTCCGAGCACCGTCAGGCCGATCAGTCGCGAGACGACCAGCGCCATGTACATCACGCCTGCGAACGATTCCAGCATGACGAGCGCGCGCGCCATACCGGTGACGGGCAGGATGTCGCTCATGCCGACGCTCGAAAGCACGGCGACGCTGAGGAACAGAAGCTCCATCCAGGTGCGTGGCCCCTGCGGATTGATGGGCGCACTGAAGCTTCCGGCGTGAATCGCCTCACACGCGGCGTAGGCGTAGGCGAACGCCCATACCAGCAAAGTGAAAGTGGCACCGGCGGCGAAGAGCTCGTCGGTGGTCGCGACCCAATCCCGGAGCATGTAGGCGATCAGACTGCCGCTGGCGTAGAAGTAGAAGACAGACTCGACGAAGGCGATCGCGATCGGTAACCCCGGGTGTGGCGCGATGGCATCGATGACGGAGAGCGAGACGACCACCACCGCGAGCACCAAACCGAGCCAGGTAAGCCACGGTGAGCGTCGTACCACCCGCAAAGCGCCGCCAAGAATGAGCAGTCCAAAGGCGCCGAAAACAGCGCGTCCTCCGGGCGATTTCTCCATCCACGGGTACAGCAGGATGCCGACCAACTGGACCAGCAGCAATCCCGCCGACGGGGTTCGACGAAGGTAACCAAGAGCCGACACGCGCCCCAGATTGTGCAGTCGACTGGGACGACGTGTCCAGCGTTGTCAGGAGGATTGTTCTGACTTACCCGCCACCTTCAGTGAACGATGACGTTGTCGAAATAGAGAGTACCGGGGAACGGGCCCCCGCCGCTGATCGTGAGGCTCTGGATGCCAGCCACGTTGACTGTCGCCGTGCGGATCGCGCCGTTGCCCTGGAACGTGAAACCCAAGGTGATCGGGTAGTCCACCGAAGCAGTCGCCAGGATCGTTCCTGTATGGTTCGGCCCCGAAAACGCCGTCAACACGACGGGGCTGTCGTCATCATCAGTCGCAAAGCCGCCGAGATCGCCGAAGGAAATGGATGCACTGGAGACAGGCGCCGAAAAATTCAGGACGAGAGCAGCAGCCGACGACGTTGCCCCCATCGCCCCCAGAAAGTTGCTCAAGGTACGGGTACCGAAGTCGGGCACGGTGGAGTTGAAATTCATATTCTGAATGTTGATGTTTGCGCCGTCTTGCCGCGTGACGCTCAGCGTCAGTCCATTCTTCGTCGAGACGACGGTCGAGAAGCTGCCGCTGCCGCCCAAGGCGAGCTCTTCGAAATCGAACGTGGTCGCTGACTGCGTGCCGTCACACGTCGTGCCGAGTCGATCGATTGCCGCGTGACCATCGGTACAGGCGTCACGTGACACCCACATGGCGAGACCACCCTCCGCATTGCAGACGGTTGGTTCCTCGCCCTGCTGCACACCCGTGACGAAATCATGTGAGACCGGACCTTCATGCCCGCGGAAATGGCAGATTCGGATTTGACCGGGTTGCCCCACGTCCTGACCGACGACGGCGTTCGTGCTGCTCTGCGCAGAGGAGACTGCGGCTGGCGCGGAGGGAAGCGATGAGTCCCGGCTGCAGCCGACAACGAAGACCGAAGTGACGAGGACAACGCCGACCGACGCCAGTAATGGACGCATAGCAGCTCCTCTTTCGTTGTTGAACAGGCTCGCGAGGTCGGCCGAGCTCTTCAATTGCCATGCCAGTGAATGGATCAGCCGTGTGCGAGGTTTTGCGCAGCCCGCTGCGGAATGTCTTCGCCGAGGCTGACGTTAGGCGCCTCGCCGGCCGCGACCTCCGGCGTGCGCTCGTTCCAGCGTTGCTGCCAACGTCCGGCGAGCTCGAGGCGTCAGTGCCGTCGCGGAAGCGCGGTCCGGGCGATTGAACCGGCTGGACCTTCCGTCACTTCGA
Source organism: uncultured Acidobacteriota bacterium (assembly GCA_963742265.1). GTDB lineage: Bacteria > Acidobacteriota > Vicinamibacteria > Vicinamibacterales > 2-12-FULL-66-21 > JACDCA01. The sequence goes on along the minus strand of CAVULC010000003.1, from coordinate 259,309 downwards.
CATTCAGGCGGCCGATTCGCTGGCGCCTGCGGCGTGCGGTTGCGTGGCGGGTTCAGACCACGGCTCGTTGAAAAGGACGCGCTGGGCGCCGTTCTTCAGCAGCACCAGCTGAAACAGCCCGGTGTGACGTTCGAGGAACGTCGCCTCGCAGGATCCCAGATACAGGTCCCACATGCGGATGAAGCGGTCGTCGAACCCGAGGGCGCCCACTCGCGCGAGGTTCCGACGGAACCTGGCGCGCCACTCCCGTAGGGTGCGTGCGTAGTGGGTGCCGCAATTCTCGGCGTGATACAGCGCGAGCGACGTCGTCCGCGCGAGCGACGCGAGCATCTCCCCGACAGACGCAAGCTCGCCACCCGGAAAGATGTACTTTTCGATCCAGTCCGGCGTGCCGTGGTACTGCGGGAACCACTGATCGTCGACGGTGATCGTTTGCAGGAACATCACGCCATCGGGCGCGAGCAGGCGGTCGACTGCCTTGAAATACTCGTCGTAGTGACTGAGGCCGACCGCCTCGAACATCTCGATGCTGACGATCTTGTCGAACCGCCCGGTCAGTTCGCGATAGTCCGCGCGCAGAACCTCGATACGCGCCCCGGCATCGCCGATCCGCGACCGCCATGCGCAAACGTGCGAGGACCGTTCCTCGCTGATTGTCGTGGTCGTGACGCGGCAGCCGTATCGGGTCGCCGCCCACACGGCGAAGCCGCCCCACCCGCTGCCGATTTCGAGCACGTGGTCGGTCGGCTGGAGTCTCAGCATCCGGCAGATGCGATCGACCTTCTGCGCTTGCGCCTGCTCGAGCGTGTCAAGGGACGATTCGAAGTAGCCGCACGAGTACATAAGCAGCTTGGTATCGAGAAAGAGACGGAAGAACTCGTTGCCCAGGTCGTAATGCCGATGGATATGCCGGCGACTCCCCGCGACGGAATTGTCCCGGAGGCGGCGCGCGACGCCGCCAGCGACCCGCTGCAACGCGCCCGTGAAGCGGCTCTGTCGCTCGATCGCCCGGCGGTTCCGCAGCATCAGCCGCACCAGCGGCACGAGGTCCGGTGTCGTCCAGTCGCCGTCCATGAAGGACTCTCCCAGGCCGATGTCGTTGCCGGTCAGCGCCCGCACGAAGAACCGCTCATCATGGACCATCAGGGTCGCATCCAGTTCCCCAGGGGCTCCGTAACGGTAGGTGCGATCGGGGCACTTCACCGTCAGCGTTCCGCCGGTCATGCCGTCGAGACTCGAGAGAAACACCGATTTCGCCCACCGCGTCAACATGGTCATAGTTCCATCACCCGATCAGTCCGCCCGGCTTTCTCGGCGACGTGCGCTGCACGTTCGCCGACGCCGTCACTCGTCAGCCGAGGCACGCACGGCACACCCTTCCACCACAATTGCAACGCCTGCCAGTGAATCCCCGCCATGACGGCGGCGGTCATGGCGGGATAGCGGACGAGCGCGCGGCGGATCTCCCTCGCACTCCAGGGTCGCCGTTCGAGCGAGAGCGTCGCGTCGAAGCACATCGAACCCGCCTCGATGGTCTTCATGTGCGCGACCAGGCGCTCCTCCGGCGGAGTCAAGGCGAACGTGTACTCGAGGTCGATCGGCATGAACGGGGACACGTAAAGAGATTTCGTCGCGGCGGCGCGGAACGTGCGGGATGCCGACTCCGGCCGCAGCCAGTAGTTGTGCGTACCACCGAAGGTGTTCCGCACCTCGGCGAGGACGATCTGCAACTGCTGCCGGCGATCGAAGCAATAGAAGAAAGAAATGGGATTGAAGCAGTAGCCGAGATACCGCAGGTTCGTCAGCAGGAAGATGCGGCCGGAGGGCAGCGCGATCCCGTGGCGTGCCGCATCGGCCTCGAGCCGGTCCCTGAGCGGGCGGCCCGGATTGCCGAAATGATCCCGATCGTCGAAGCTCGCCCAGTTCCAGCTGTTGTAGCCTGTCACCGCCGACACGCGCATCAACTCGGGCACGCGATCGATGTCGAGCAGGGCCATGAACAGCGGATACGAGAAGGCGTGCGCGACGGGCGTGAACCGCCGATGGCGCAACGTGCCGACGAACAGTCCTGAGTCGATCACCACTCGACACCGAGCGACCGTGCGGCCCTGACCGCCGAGTTCAACCCGTCTTCGTGGAAGCCGTAGAACCAGTAAGCACCGCAGTAGTGCGTGCGATTGACGCCGCTGACGTCGTTCCACCTGCGTTGCGCCCGGATCGCCTCGGCCGTGTAGAGCGGGTGACGGTAGACCAGCCGGCGCAGCACCTGGCGTTCGTCGATCCCGCCGTCCGGGTTGAGGGTCACGCAGGTACCGCTCCCGGGTCGTCAGGCCCTGGAGGCGATTCAAGTCGTAGGTCACCGTCGGCGGTGCGTCGGGGTCGTTCGCAAGCCGGTAGTTCCAGGACGCGCGGGCGCGTGCCTGCGCCGGCAGCACCGACCCGTCCGTGTGCAGCCAGGCGATGTTGGTGGTGCTCGTGAAACCGGAGAACACATCGCGCTCGCGATCGCTCGCGTCGGCGAGGAGCGGTAACACCTGGTCTCCGTGGCATGCGAACACGATGTCGTCGAAGCGCATGGACGGCCGGTCGCGGAAGGTCACCGTGACCGCACCCTCGCTTCGCCGCACCGAGTCAATCGACGCGCCCTGGTGAATGTCGCCCGACACCTGCGCGATCAACCTGGGGATGTAGGTGTGGCTCCCGCCGTCCACGACCTTCCACGTCGGTTGCGAGTGGATCGAGAGCAGCCCGTGGTTGTCGAAGAAGCGGATCAGCGTGAGTGCGGGAAACGACCGGATGGAGTCGAGCGACGCCGACCAGATCGCCGACGCCATCGGAAACAGGTAGCGATGGGTGAAGCCCTCGCTGAACCGGCGGGAGTCGAGGAAGTCCCCCAGCGTCTGGTCTTCCGCGTCAGGCGTTTCGAGGATCGCCGGCGCCTCCCGGTTGAAGCGCGCGATCTCCCGGAGCAGCGACAGGTGCGACGGCCGCACCAGGTTCCGCCGCTGCGCGAAGAAGCCATTGGCGCCGCGGCTGCTGTACTCGAGTCCGCTCCGCTCGCACGACACAGCAAACGACATGTCCGAGTCGCGCGTGGCCACGCCGAGCTCGTCGAAGAGCCGCACGAGGTTCGGGTAGGTACGGTCGTTGTGGACCAGGAACCCGGTATCCAGAGCCACCGTGCCGTGCGGACCATCGACCGTGACGGTGTGGGTGTGCCCGCCCAGGCGCCGCTCCTGTTCGAAGAGGTGGACCCGATGCCGGCGGCTGAGCAGAGACGCGGCCGCCAGACCTGAGATGCCGGCGCCGACCACAGCGATGTTTTTCACGTAGCGGCATCAATATCAGTACGGATGACGCCTCGTCAAACATTTGTCCATGACAAATGATTGACAAACGTGGACTGCCGCGGCTTACGCTGGGTTCAGAAAGCGGGATATCGAATGGGACACCTTCTTACGCATGCAGCCATTGGCGCTGTGGCATTCATGGCGCTCGACGGCGTCTGGCTCGGACTGCTGATGAAGAACTTTTATCGTCAGCAACTTGCGCCGATCGTGCGCCTGGGGGAGGGCGGCATGGCGCCTAACTGGCCCGCGGCCTTCGTAGTGTACGCGCTGCTCGGGACCGGCATCGCCTCGCTGGTGATCCCGCGCGCGTCGACTGTGCCGATGGCCGCGGCCTACGGGGCGCTGTTCGGCCTCGTCGTCTACGGCGTCTATGACTTCACCAACTACTCGACGCTGCGCCAGTGGCCGTTCGTACTGACGCTGGCCGACGTGGTGTGGGGGACGTTTGCTTCGGCCACGTGCGCCGCCTTCGTGAGGTTTGTCGTCCGGTGAGCAAGGCACGCACGAACCCGGCCGGCTACCCGATCCGCGCGGTTTCGAAAATGACAGGGATAGGTATCGATACGCTGCGTGCCTGGGAACGCCGCTACGGCGCCGTCACACCGACACGTGACGATCGAGGTCGCATGTACACGGAAGCCGATGTCGCTCGCCTCCGGCTCCTCAACCGCTCCATCGAGCAGGGTCACAGCATCGGCCGGGTGGCCGGGCTGAGCAACGACGAGCTGCATCATCTCTGCGGTGCGGCTGGTGCCGTCGCGCTCCCCGCAGCCGTTCCGCCACAACGATCGGCGGTGGATACGACTTCACTCCTCACGGCCCTCCGTCAGTACGACGCGGTCGGTATTGACCAGGAGCTTTCGCGGATGGCGGCAGTTCTGCGTCCGCTCGAACTGCTTCAGGACGTGCTGATGCCGCTGCTCACACGAGTCGGTGACGACTGGCACAGCCAGCGGACGCGAATCGCGCACGAGCACCTGATGTCGTCCACGATGCGGAACCTGCTCGGCGCGTTTCTCCGGCTCTACGGCCGCCGCGACGCATCGGTCCGCCTGGTGTTCGCGACACCGCTAACGAGCGCCACGAGATCGCGACGCTGGGCGCGGCGCTGCTGGCGGCGAGCGCCGGGCTCGGCGTCTCCTACCTCGGGGCCGATCTGCCGGCTCGCGAAATCGTCGACAGCGTCGAGCCGGCTGGCGCCCAGGTGCTGGTGCTTGGCTTGACCACGGTGGGTACGGACAAGTCGCGCGAACGGGAGCTGAGGACAATCGTCCGCGAGCTCCCCGCTGGTGTCGAGTTATGGGCCGGCGGACGTGGCGCCGAGCGTCACGCCTCGATCATCCGGCCGCGCGGCCTCGTCCTCTCGGACTACAACGCCTACCAGCAGGAACTCGTCCGCATCGGCGGACGGGTGGCGTGACAGCGATGACACCTCGCACCTTCACGTTCGGTCGGAGCCTCTCGTCTGCGCCGGTCGGCGTCGTGCTGATCCTTCTCTCCGCGCCTGCGGCGGCGCAGGACACCACCGGCGTAGGGGCGATTCGAGGCGTCGTCGTGGACGCGGCGGGTCAGCCGGCCGAGGGAGTGCGCGTATGTGCGCTCGATACCAATTCCTGCGCGACCAGCGACGCGCGCGGCGTGTTTCGGATCGGTGATTTGCGTGCCGGGGATATCGCCTGGAGATTCTGCCCCTCGCCGGTCTGCCCTTCACCAGCGACGCCGTGAACGTGCGCGCCGGGCTCGAGGGCACGGTGGAGATCACGCTGCCCGCGATCACGGACTTCCAACAGACGATGACCGTAACGGCGCCTGAGTTCCGCGCGCCAGAGGCGGTGAAGAACTCGGGATTTCTGGTGGCCCCTCGCGAGATCCTCAAGAGCGCCGCGGCTTTGCAGGATGTGTCGCGCTACGTCCAGGGTTTGCCGGGCGTCGTCATCGGCACCAACGATTTCCGCAACGACATCATCGTCCGCGGCGGCAGTCCGCTCGAGAACCTCTTCGTCGTGGACAACGTCGAGATTCCCAACATCAACGCCTTCGCCAACTTTGCGTCGGCCGGCGGCACCGTGAGCCTGCTCGATGCCGAGCTCCTGCAGGATGTGACCTTCCTCACCGGCGGGTATCCGGCCCCTTTCATCAACCGCACGTCGAGCGTGCTGCAGGTGACGCAGCGCGAGGGCAACCGCCAGCAGTTTGGCGGCTGGGCGACGCTCGGCTTTGCCGGCGCGGGCGCCATTTTCGAAGGGCCCATCGGTGCCGGAAAGGACGGCGGTAAAGGATCCTGGGTGGTGTCGGCGCGACGAAGCTTCCTCGACCTGTTCACAGACGATGTCGGGTTTGGCGGCGTGCCGGTGCTGTATACGCTGAACGCCAAGGCCGTCTACGACCTCACTTCCCGCGACCGCATCTGGCTCGTCAACATCGCGGGTGTCGACGAAATTCGGCTCGGCCTCAGCGAGTCCACCGACATTGAAGAGGAGATTGCCAACTTCGACATCCGCTACGACGGCTGGCGCAGCGCGACGGGCTTCAACTGGCAACGCACCTTCGGGTCACGCGGTGTCGGTCTGTTCGGCCTCAGCCACTCCCAGGCCAAGGTCGGTCAGCAGGTGAAAGACCTGGTGGCGCAGGGGGTGCCGCCGCCTGGTGTGCCTCCCGACGTCGTCATCGCCCAGAGTCCGGTGGTCTACTTCGAGGACTCGCGCGAGGCGGAGACCACCCTCAAGTACGATCTCACCCTGCACCTGCCGTTCTTCGACACGGTGCAGGCCGGCGGCAGCTTCAAGAGATTCCGCATCGACTACACCGTGGACTCACCCTACGGCAACGACACGCCGTACTCGCCGGTCGCCGGGATCGATCCGTTCTCTCTCGACACCAGTTTCGACTCGTACCAGACCGGCGCCTACCTGCAGGCCTCGAAGCAGGTGGCTTCGCGCGTCAACCTCACGCTGGGCGGGCGCTTCGACCACTACGCCATCCTTTCGAAGGCGAGGTTCAGCCCGCGCGCGGGCATCAACGTGCGCTTGGCCGACACGCTGTCGTGGAACTCGAGTGCCGGATCGGTACCATCAGCAGCCGGCGTTCCTCTTCGTGACCGCGTTTCCGCAGAACGCGTCGCTCGTGCCCTGGCGCGCCGACCACTACGTGACGGGCCTGGCGTGGTCGCCGGACCCGTCCCTGCGGATGACGGCGGAGGCGTATCGGAAAACGTACAGCGACTACCCGGTTGCCGAAAATCTGCCCAGCGTGTCGCTGGCAAACATCGGCGACACCTTCGCTGTGCGCGAGATCCTGTTTCCGCTCACGAGCGCCGGCGAGGGCTACTCGCAAGGTGTCGAAGTGTTCGTCGAGAAGCGGCTCACCGCGAAGCTCTATGGTCAGGGCAACGTGTCGTTCTCGCGGACGCGGCATGCCGGCCTCGACCGCGTGCTCCGCGCCGGATCGTTCGACTACCCATTCGTGTTGAACGTGGTCGGCGGCTATCGGTTGTCATCTGCGTGGGAACTCTCCGCCCGGCTTTCGTTCCTCTCGGGCCGCCCGTTCACGCCATATGACCAGGTGGTATCGACGCAACAGCGGCGCGGCGTGTACGACCTCACGCGCGTCAACGCCGAGCGCGCTCCTGATTACAGCCGCATCGACATCCGCCTCGATCGCAGCTTCAGCGTCGGTGGACAGCCAGTAAATCTCTTCTTCGGCGTGCAGAACCTGACCAACCGCCGAAACTTCGCGAGCTACAACTGGAACCGCCGTACGAACAGCCAGCAGTTCGGTGAACAGCAGGGTCTGTTCCCGATCCTGGGGTTCGATTGGCGGTTCTAACAGGCGCACGCTGATCGGAGCGACTCTTCATGTCGATTGCCATATTTCGAGCCGACGACGTTCAGGATTCACCCGCGGTCCGGGATCGCTCTCCCGTGCCGGAAATACCGTTCCCTGCTGGCCGCGCCGCCGCCGGTCTCATCGTAGGCGAGAGTGCGGCGATCCGCCGCATGTTGGAGCAGGTGAGGCGCGTGGCCGCCACCGATTCGACCGTGCTGCTGCTCGGAGAGACTGGAACGGGCAAGGAGGTGGTCGCCGCGTGCCTTCACGGGCTGAGCGCACGGCGCGACCGGACGATGGTCCGCGTCAACTGCTCGGCCTTCCCCCCCGCGCTCATGGAGAGTGAGTTGTTCGGCCGCGAGAAAGGCGCCTACACAGGTGCGGTCGAGCGGCAGATCGGCAGGTTCGAGCTGGCGCACCGTTCGACGATCTTTCTCGACGAGATCGGCGACCTGCCGGCCGACACCCAGGTGAAGCTGCTGCGGGTGCTCGAGGAGCGGCAGTTCGAGCGGCTCGGCAGCCCCCGCGCGATTCGCGTGGACACGAGGGTCATCGCCGCAACGCACAGGGACCTCCAACAGGGCATCGCCACGGGAACGTTTCGCGAGGATCTGTTCTACCGATTGAACGTCTTTCCCATCCACGTGCCGCCGCTTCGGGACCGGCTGGGGGACATTCCTCTCCTGGTGTGGCACTTCGTCGAGGAATTCTCGAAGCGGTTCGGCAAACATGTCGAGGTCATCAGGGACGAGAACATGTCGGCGCTCCAACAATACGGCTGGCCGGGGAACATCCGCGAGCTTCGGAATGTTGTCGAGCGCGCGATGATCCTCGCGACAGGACCGCGTCTGACCATTGCCCTGCCCGCGGCACCGTCGGGCGCGCGCCAGCGCAGCGCTACGCTGACCGACGTCACACGAGAGCACATTCGCGGCGTGCTCGAGAGCGCCGGCTGGCGAATCCGAGGGGCGGGTGGCGCCGCCCAACGGCTTGGGCTCAAGCCCACCACGCTCGAGACGCGCATGGCGAGGCTCGGGCTCACCCGCCCTCAGCGTGCACCCTCCTCATTCACTGAAGACCGGGCCGGAGAATGCGGACCGTAGTGATCGCTTCTGAATCGAACCCGGCGCCTGCCACTTCGTTCGCCTGCGCCGAAGTGAGAGGCGGCAACGGGACGATCCATGCGCAAGTGACGTTGCCGGGGCTTCGCGGCGTGCTGTACTCCCGCCCGTGCGCAGGCGCTACCGGGGGCGACATCCACTACCTGTCGGTGTGCGGGTCAGGCCTGCTCGCCCGGGTGTGCCTGGCGGATGTGGCGGGACATGGCACGGCCGTGTCGGCCGTCGGCGCCGAGATGCACGCGCACCTCCGGCGCAGCGTGGACGTCATCGACGAGCGGAAAGTCCTGGACCGGCTGAATCGACGCCTCAATAAGAAGGGCGCGGCCGTGATGACGACGGCTGTTCTGGCCACTTACTATCCTCCGCGCCGGCGGCTCACCGTGAGCTATGCCGGCCATCCCGCGGGCTGGCTCTTTCGGGCGGAGACCGGCGCCTGGACACCGCTCAGCGCGCCGGCACCAGCGTCTCGGCAACCCGGCTTCGCCGATCTACCGTTGGGCATCGGGTTCACGCCGGCCTACACCCGGCATCGACTCCGCGTATCTCCCGGCGACCGCATGCTCCTCTTCACCGACGGCGTGCTCGAGACCATATCTCCCGACGACACGCCGTTTGACACGCGCGGGCTCGAGACCGTGCTCAACGGGGAAGCAGGCACCTGCGACGACATCGCGCGTCGTCTGCTGGCGGCCCTCCACGCACATGCGGCGTGCGACGAACTGGTACACGACGACGTGACGTTTCTGCTCGTCGAGTTCGACGACGGTCCGCCCGGGCCCGCCTTGTGGCACGTGTTCAAGCATCGTGTTCTGGGACGGGAGCGGCGGTGAGGCGCCGCCTGCGACGTTTCTGGCGGCAGCACTGTGAAGATCGGCCCGGCATGCGCCGATCGTGACCGGTCCCAGCCTGGCGCTCCTCGGCCTGGGCATCATCCTGACTGCATCGACGCTCGTGTGGATGATCAGTGTGAGGCTCGAGGACGCGAGTATCGCGGATATCTGCTGGGGGCTCGGTTTCGTCCTGCTCGTCTGGTTGTACTGCCTGCTGTCGCCGACCCTGACATTGCGGTCCTGGCTAGTCGCGTCCCTCATCACGTTGTGGGCCGTGCGTCTCTCGCTGCACATCCTTCGCCGCCATCGTGGCAAAGGGGAGGACCCGCGCTACCGGGCGATGCGCGCCTCGCATGGGCGGGCCTTCTGGTGGCGGAGTCTCTGCACCGTCTTCTGGTTGCAGGGCGCGATCCTGTGGTTCGTCGCCCTTCCGCTCCTTGTCGCGGTGCGCGCCAGTTCACCGGCCGCCCTCACCGCCGTCGATGGCCTGGGGGTTCTGCTCTTCGCGGTCGGGTTCGGTTTCGAGGTCGTGGGTGACGATCAACTCGAGCGCTTCAGGGGCGAGCCTTCCAATCGCGGAAAGGTGCTCGACCGTGGGCTGTGGCGCTACACGCGTCATCCCAATTACTTCGGAGACGCGACGCTGTGGTGGGGGCTCTACGCGATTGCTGCGGCGACCCCGGGGGGGTGGCTCACCGTACTGAGCCCCGGTCTCATGTCGTTCTTGCTGATGCGCGTCTCCGGGGTGACGTTGCTCGAGGAGGGCCTGAAAACGTCGAAGCCCGGCTATCACGCGTACATCAGCCGCACACCAGCATTCTTCCCGTGGTTTCCGCGCATTCCGCGGTGAATTCGACGGAAGCGACGGTTTGAAAACGGTTACAGGCGCGAATGAAAAAGTCGGATCGCCGAAGTCCTGATTTCACGTACACTTAATGCCTGCGGTGAGGTGGCCGAGTGGCCGAAGGCGGCGGTTTGCTAAACCGTTGTAGGGCCTTTAAAGTCCTACCGAGGGTTCGAATCCCTCCCTCACCGCCATTCTCATCGGCTCATCTTCCATCGGCTTATCGGCAATCTTCCATCTCCAATCTCCCATCTCTAATCTGCACAATCTCCAATCTGCTATCTCCCATCTTCAGTTTCCAATTTTCTATTGGGCGACTAAATTGCAGAGCCCTCGGGTGATGGCCAAATCGCCCGTCAGACGCGCCTTCTTTATCCTCTTTATTGCCGCAGCGGTGGTGACCGCCTTACTGCTGATCGCCCAGGACCAGGTCACCTTGAAGATCCACAGTGCGGCCGGGGCCACTGAGCCGAGGCACACCGACTATGTCGCCGGGCTGCTGGGCGCGCCGGTCGCGCGTGGAAACAAGTTCACCGTGCTCACCAACGGGGACCAGATCTTCCCGGCGATGCTCTCGGCTATCGCCGGTGCGAAGCGGCGGATCTCGTTCGAGTCCTACATCTTCACCGAAGGTGATCTCGCCGAGCAGTTCACCAGCGCATTCGAAGCCGCGGCCCGGAGAGGTGTCCGGGTCAACATGGTGCTCGACGCGGTTGGCGGCAAGGGGATATCGGACGAGCAGGTGAAGCGGCTGGAGTCGGCGGGCTGCCGGCTGTCGATGTTCAACAGCCCTTCCTGGTATTCGATCGAAGAGGTGAACTACCGCACCCACCGGAAGATCCTCGTGATCGATGGGCAGATCGCGTTCACCGGCGGCGTCGGCGTGGACGACCAGTGGAAAGGAAATGCGCAGGACAAAGAACACTGGCGCGACACGCAGGTCCAGATGAACGGACCCGTCGCGCGCATGGTCGAGGGAGGCTTCTACGAGAACTTCGTCGAAGCGGCCGGAGAAGTGACGCCGGAGCTGGACGACGAACAGCACGAATCGGACGCTGCCGGAGGGGCTATCGTGATCCGCAGTTCGCCGACCGGCGGCAGCAACGAGCTGAAGCGGCTGTATCTAATCAATATCGCGTCCGCCAGGCAGTCACTCGATATCACCTCGCCGTACTTCGTGACCGACGAATCCTCTCGGTGGGCCTTCGAAGACGCTATTCGCCGCGGCGTCAAGATCCGCCTCATCGTCGAAGGGGACATCACCGATGCCATGCCGGTCAAGTACGCGTCGCGCAAGCACTACGACCAGCTGATGACGATGGGGATCGAGATCTACGAGTACCAGCCGACCATGATGCATACGAAGACGATGATCGTGGACGGTGTGTGGAGCATGTTTGGATCGGCCAACTTCGACAATCGCTCGCTCGAGCTCAATGACGAACTGAACGTCGCGGTGTCGAGCGCCGGCCTCGCCGCGCGGTTCCACACGGACTTCGAAGAGGACCTGAAGAAGTCGAAGAAGCTCGAGCTCACGACTTGGCGGCAACGCTCGCTGTTACAGAAGGTCCGAGAGCAGTTCTGGGCGTCCTTTGGTGAAATTTTCTAAGTGAATCGACTTGGAAGTTGGGAGTTGGGAACTGGAAGTTGACGGTTCGTGGTTGGGCATTTGGAGTTTGGAGTTTGGAGTTTGCAGTTTGCGGTTTGGCGTTGGGAGTTTGGCGTTTGGCGTTTGGAGTTGAGACAATCGCAGCGTGGTAAGACTCCGTTTCGCCCCGTCACCGACCGGGTACCTGCACGTCGGCGGCGCGCGTACGGCGCTTTTCAACTGGCTCTATGCGCGTCGGCACGGCGGCACCTTCGTCCTTCGGATCGAAGACACTGACGCCGAACGTTCCTCCTGGGACATGGTCACCGGCATCGTCGACGGACTGCGATGGCTGGGTCTCGACTGGGACGAAGGGCCTGACACCGGTGGGCCGCACGCACCATATTTTCAATCGCAGCGGCTCGAGATGTATCGGGCGATGGCGGCACGGCTGGTCGACGAGGGACGCGCGTACCACTGCTATTGCACGGCGGAAACGATCCAGGCCAAGAGGCACGCGGCCGAAGCCGCTGGCGGCGGCTGGGTGTACCACAGGACCTGCTGCGAACTCACTGCGGACCAGATCGCAACCTTGGAGTCATCGGGCACTGCTCGCGCAGTTCGTTTCAAGGTGCCGAGCGGCAAGACCACGTTCAACGATCTCGTCCACGGACCGATCGAGTTCGATAACGCGGTGATCGAGGATTTCGTCGTTCTCCGGTCTGACGCGCAGCCCACCTATCACCTCTCCGTTGTCGCCGACGACATCGACATGGAGATCACGCACGTCGTGCGCGGCGACGATCACATCTCGAACACGCCGAAGCAGGTGTTGCTCTACCAGGCATTCGGGAAGACGCCCCCCTCGTTCGCGCACGTTCCGCTGATCCTCGGCCCGGATAAGAAGCGCCTGAGTAAACGGCATGGCGCGACGTCGGTGATGGAGTATCCGCGCCTCGGCTACCTGCCCGAGGCGATGGTCAATTTTCTTTCACTCCTGGGCTGGTCGCCCGGGGGCGACCAGGAGCTGTTCACGCGAGACGAACTGGTTGATCGCTTCACGCTCGAAGGCATCAGTGGAGGGAATGCGGTTTTCAATCCGGAGAAACTCGACTGGTTCAATCAGCAGCACATGATCCGGATGGATAGATCCGAACTGGCCAGGCGGGTGGAGCCGGTGCTGCGCGAGCAGGGCATGTGGAGCGACGACTTCGATGGCGCGCGCCGGCCATGGTTCCTCTCAGTGCTCGACCTCTACAAACCGCGCGTCAAGAGGCTGGACGGGTTCGGCAGCGAGGCCAAGCCTATACTTACTGACGAGGTCGTCTACGACCCGGACGCTGTGAAGAAACACCTCGGGACGCCTGAGATCAAGGCGCTGCTGGATGAACTCGCATCCGCGTACGAGAACGTGGATTCATTCAAGGCAGATGTGCTCGAACAATTGCTGCGACAACTGGCCGAAACCCGCGGCGTCAAGGCCGGTGCGCTGATCCACGCGACTCGAGTCGCGGTGACGGGCCGAGCGATGAGCCCCGGTCTCTTCGAGGTCCTCGAGCTCGTCGGTAAGCAGCGGACCATCACTCGCATGCGCGAAGTTCGCACGTTCGAACTTTAGAACCTTGGAACGCTGAAACCCTGGAACCCTGGAACCCTGGAACCCTAGAGAACCTTTACGCTGTCTGACCAGTACCTGCTACGCAGGGCAGACGGCTGCTCATCCGATGAATCGGCTCGATGCGAAACGGTTTCCTCAACATTCCCCTTCTCACCAGTCATTGAACCGCGAGGCGTGAAATCGCCTTTGCACACGGCCGTATGTTTGCTCAGAAGAGGCAGCCGCCGGGCCAATAAGGCCAAGCTTGGACCCCGTCCATAAGTTCCAAGGCTGCAACAACTTCCCGAGAAAAATACAATTTTCGTGGCACCTCGGTTGCACTAGATGGGCTCGCCTGCCGCGTGTTGAAACGCGAAAGGAGACCGACCAAGCACGGAGGGAGGACAACGTGGCCAAGGAAGATCGAGGATTTGCTTCGATGGATCGCGCGAAGCAGCGCGAAATCGCCAGCAAGGGCGGCAAGGCCGCTCACCAGAAGGGCACCGCTCACGAGTGGACCAGCGAAGAAGCGCGCGACGCCGGCCGTAAGGGCGGCATTGCCAGTCATCGGCGTCGGCGCGAAATGATGGGTGGCAGCGACAACACCACCGAAGGTTCGAGCAGCACTGGCGGCGGCGCGAGTGCGGGCGACGAATCATCGAGTGATTCGAACGAATAGAGCATGTGACGCGCCCGGCACCGGGTCGGGCGCTCACAGTTTCCACTAATCTTCGAACTCCGAACTCCGAACTCCAAACTCCAAACTCGATCTGCAGTCTTCAGTCTGCAATCTTCAAATTGCAGTCTGCCCTTCTTCGGTAGAATCCGCTGAGTGAAACCGCCAGATTACGCCGGCGCGCGCCGCGCGCTCATGCGGCGCGATCCCATCCTCGCCGGAATCATCAAGCGGCATGGCGCCTGCGAACTTGGGGCAGCCCGCGATCGCTTCGATCACTTCGCGATGCTGGTGCGGGCGATCGTCTTTCAGCAGCTGTCGACCAAGGCGGCAACCACGATCCACACGCGGCTGATGACCCTGATGCCGTCCGGACTCCCTGCGCCGGCCGCCTTGATGGCGTTGACCGACGCACAGTTTCGAGCCGTCGGCATCAGCCGGCAGAAGGCCGGCTACCTGCGCGACCTCAGTGAGAAGGTCGGATCCGGTGCAGTACCCCTCGACACGATCGACGCCCTTGACGACGAAGAAGTCATCACCGCCTTGACCCGGATCAAGGGGATCGGCAGGTGGACGTCCGAAATGTTTCTGATCTTCCGCCTGCAGCGGCCGGACGTGCTGCCGCTCGGCGACGTGGGGATCGTGAATGCGATGCAGAAGGCATATCGCATGCGCAAGAAGCCGACATCGGAGCGCATGCGGAAGATCGGCGAGGCCTGGCGGCCGTACCGCTCGGTCGCTTGCTGGTACCTCTGGCGGAGCCTGGACAACGAACCTGTCACGACGGTCAAGCGACTGAAGAAGGACGGAGTTCGATGAGCGGCATGGATAACATCATCGGGTGAAAGCCCGGCGCGTAGACGCGGCCGCAGCAGTGGCGACAGGCGCTATCGCCCTGACGATCTTCGCCCTCACGCTGCAGCCGGACTTCGGCGGCCCGGAGGACACGCCCAAGTTCCAGTTCCTCGGCCACGTACTCGGCACCGCGCATCCTCCCGGATACCCGCTGTACGTGATGCTTTCGCATCTATTCGTGCAGCTGCCGATCGGCACGATTGCATACCGCGCCAACCTGTTCTCGGCGTGCATGGCGGCCGCAGCCTGCGCGCTCGCATACGTGGTTGCCCGCCAGATTGGAGCCCGCCGCTGGTACGCGGCGTGTGCGGCGATTGGTCTCGCGACGGGTGCCAGTTTCTGGCGAAGCGCCGTATTCGCAGAGGTGTACAGCCTGGCCGCGGCAATCGTTGTCGCCATGGTGGCGATGGTGCTCGCGTGGGGTGCACGCGGCGGTACGGCGCGCCTGCTCGGCGGCGCAGCAATCTTTGCCGCCGGTCTCGGCAATCACCTGACCATCGTCGGCCTCGTCCCGGCGACGACGCTCTACGTGGTGTACCGCGACCGCCGGACGCTGTCATTACGGATCATTGCGGCGGTCGTATTCATTTGTGCGCTGGGGTTCGCACAATACGGCTTCATCATGCAGCGCACGCGCCAGGGTGCCGTGTATCTCGAGAGTCGGGCGGACTCGATCGGTGAGCTCGTGAGCGTGATCCGTGCCGATCGTTTCGCGGACCAGCGGTTTGCGTTCGGCGCGTCACAGGTCGTCGGCATCAACACGCCCGCCGTATCCACCCTGATCGCATCCGAACTTGGTGTCGTCGGGTCACTGCTGTTCGCAGCCGGCGTTGCATTCGCGCTCGTGCGCCGAAGCGGGGGAGCGCTGCTGCTGCTTGGTGGAGCCGGGGGCATGTTCGCCATGATCGTGAACATGTCGGGAGATTTGAAAGGCTTCATCACACCGATCGTCGTGCTGCTCTGGCCGATTGCCGCTCTTGGTGCAGACGCCATCCACGTGAGCCTGGTTGCGCGACGGTCATCGGCGTCACTTGCCGGTGCGCTCGCCGGCCTGCTCGCGTTGGCCGTGCCGCTTGGGGGAATCACCAGGAACTATGCGGAGGCCGATCAGAGTTCCCGGACCGAGACTGCCACTTTTCTGCGCGGCGTCTATAGTCACCTGCCGGAAGGGGCCGCGGTGGTCGCCGAGGACTATTTCTACGACATGGCGCATATGTACTTCACGGCGCCCGGGGAAGTCGCCGCCCGCGCGCAGCCGCTGCGCGTCGGGTACGCAGCGCACCAGGTTCGAGCCGCCGCGGCGAGTGGCCGCCGGGTGTTCGCGTACGCGAGTGGAGCCACGGTTTTGGCCGCAGATGGCTTGTGGTTCCAGCGAACTTCGCTGACCACGACCCCGCTGGCGCAGTGGCTGAAGAATCAGCCGGGCGGCACGATTCTCGCGGGCGCCACGGCTTACGTTCCTGTTCCCTTCGATCCTGCGCTCGTGGGGCACGCCGATGCGCGGTCGTTCGGCCGCGCGCGATCGTTCGAGACATTCGCGCTCGTTGCCGGTCGCAAGGGAGCCGCGTGGCGCGCGGACCAGGAAGCCGCGTCGCTCGTCGTCGACGCGGCGACGCTCGACGCGTCCCTACCGCGCCTGCAGGGGGTGGCCGAACTGCATGCCGATCCGCGTGGCGCGCGCGTCCTGGTCGACGGGCGGCCCGCCGCTGTCGTCGACAGCGGCATGGTGCTCGCGGTCTTTTCGCCGGCCGGCGTTCTGGCGCGCACGCTCGAGTTCCGGGAGGGACGTCCGCTGGAGGTACCGTTCCAGGAGGCTCTCTACGAGCTGCGCGGCGAGGCCGCCTGCCTCGAGGTGACAGACAAATGGCAGGACGCGACCGCTGTTCTGCGCAGCGCCGCGGTGGTGGCCATGCTGCCGCGTTTGGGAGCGGCGGTCGTCGAGATCTCGACGCCGTCCGGTGTGGAGGCGAACGCGAGTCTTCTAATCGGCGACGGGGCGTCCACGATCGAGCGACATTCGGACGGAAGCGAAGGTGCCGTGCTCGAGTGGTCCCTGCAGCGTACGAGCGAACGTCGGCCGCTGTTCCGTCTCGCCCTCGAGGGGCCGCCGTCGTCTGCTCGAGCGCGTCTGAAAGCCGGGAGCGCGGTGACGCCGGTGAAAATCTGCGCGCACCAGCCGTCACGGCAGCTCTTTGCCTCTGGGGACAACGAGGGCCGCCTGCTCGGCGATTTCGAGTCGGAAGCGTTCTTCGGAGCAGGATGGGGAAATGCCGAGCGAGCCCCGAGCGGTGCGTTCCGCAAAGGTATGAGCGGCGCCACCCTTCTGCTCCCTCTCGATCACGGTAGCTCCTACAGGATCGTCATGGACCTCGAGGCTTCCGGCCCCTTCACTCTTCCAGTGAGTGTCAATGGTGCGGAGATCGGAAGCTGCAAGCTGTCAGGAGTGAGCCGTTGTGAGTTGACGCTTCCGGCAGGTGTCGTGCGGCCGGGCGTCAATACGGTGCGCCTCCTGTCTGCAAAGGGAGAGGCAGCCAAAGCGTTCATCTTCCTCGGTGCGCGGCTGACGCGAATTTCGGAGTGACTTGAGCTCAGCCCAATCTGACTGCGGAATCGAGGCCAAGTCTCTCAGGTGAAGGATTGGGGATGTCACGACTGTCGGTGCTGTCTCGTCATACATGTAGAAAGGGGACGTCGACGATGTTGAGGTGGGTACTCCGGCGCATGATCAGCGCGTTCGAACGGCAATGGAACTATGACGCGGGCTATCTAAGGGAAATAATTGAGGTGAGCCCGTGGGCGGCATGGCGCTTCTTCAGCGCGGCCAGGCTCGGGACCTACCGTCGTGACGTTCCAGTCGAGGCGCTGGCCGCTGCCGGCATAACGGCCGTTCGAGCGGAAGACTGCGGTCCGTGCACGCAACTGAGTACGTTGATGGCTGAACGGCAGGGGGTCCGCCCGGAAATCCTGCGCGCGATCCTTGAAGACAACGTCGCGGGTATGACTGACGATGCGGCGCTGGCGTGGCGGTTTACGAAAGCGGTGCTGGCGCACGACGCGGCAGCGGACGATTATCGGGCCGTGATCCTCGAGCGATGGGGACGAAGAGCCGTCGTAACGCTGGCGTTTGCGATCACCACGGCGCGCATTTATCCGACCGTGAAGTACGCAATGGGACACGGCAAGGCCTGTACTCGCGTGGTAGTTGGGGGAGTTCCCGTGGTCGTTGGGCGGAAGCTGAGCTCGCACGTGGCATGACGGATCCAGCGTTCACCTTTGAGCCTCACCGGCGGCGATTGCTGGGGCTGGCCTATCGGATGCTCGGTTCCATCGCGGAAGCGGAGGACGCCGTTCAGGACGCATATCTGCGGTGGCATGCCGCCGATCGTGACGCGGTAACCAACGTCCGGGCGTTCCTGACGACGACCACCACCAGGATCTGCCTGGACGCGCTCAAGTCGGCG
The DNA here is from genome assembly GCA_963742265.1 of uncultured Acidobacteriota bacterium. GTDB lineage: Bacteria > Acidobacteriota > Vicinamibacteria > Vicinamibacterales > 2-12-FULL-66-21 > JACDCA01. The sequence continues at coordinate 241,162 of CAVULC010000003.1, read as the reverse complement.
CGCGTACGCCGCGAGGCATATGTCGGCCCATGGCTTCCGGAGCCGGTGGTCGACACAGCCGCGCTCGCACCGGATACACAGACCGAGCTTGCGGAAGATCTGTCGATCGCGCTGCTGCTCGCGCTCGATCGACTGTCGGCGCTCGAACGGGCGGCGTTCCTGCTGCACGACGTCTTCGATTGCTCGTTCGGCGAGGTCGCGAGGGCGCTCGATCGCAGCGAGGCCTCATGCCGTCAGTTGGCGTCGCGTGCCCGTGCGCACGTCCGCGAGGCGCGGCCGCAAGGCACATCGACCGTCAGCGACGGTTCGGAACCGTCCGCTCACCAGCAACTGGTGTCCGCGTTCGTCAACGCTGCCAGGTCCGGGGACTTGGAAGGCCTGATGGGTCTGCTGGCCGATGACGTACGGCTGATGACAGACGGAGGCGGGAAGGCGCGATCCGCCCTGAACGTGATCGAAGGAGCCGATCGCACGGCTCGTTTTGTCGCCGGCGCGGTGAGCAAGGGGTTGTCGGAAGGCTCAATCGTTCGTCCCGCCACGATCAACGGACTGCCTGGCTTGATCGTCTACGCACCGAATGGTTCGGTTCAGAGCGTGGCATTTGAAATCGCGAACAACCGGGTGCGCGCGATCTACGCGGTGAGCAATCCGGACAAGCTGTCGCATCTAATGCCCCCCGCCACTCCCTGACCTGGCGCGACGTCCTTCGCAGTCAGCACCCTCGATCCGTTCAAAAGCGAAACAACACGAGGACCAGAGCGACCACCCGGTCAATCGTGAGGGAGCGGCGTGCGATTGAGTGCCGCAGTGATGATCGCAGCGGCATACGACCGGCTCACGCCGGCCGGTGTCGTGAACGCCATGCCACGCCGCCAGCTCTCAGGGGCTTCCGCGTGGACGCCGGCAAGTACCACCCATCCGTCACCGAACCTGCCCTGCACCACCGCCGGCGTTCCGTCCGGATACCGCGCGACCGGCTGCCCCCAACCCGTGAGCTGCGGGCCATCCTCCCAGTAGATCTCGAGCCGTCCGCCAGCCGCACGCGTCACGACCACGAGCGCCTTCCGGATGCCGTGATCTTCGAGTGAATAGAAGGGAAACCTGACGCCGTCCGTCAGATTCAGCCCGTTGTACGGAGTCGCACCCGCGAAGAATGCTCCCGCGCAGATGCCCAGGTAACTGAGCCCACTCCCGATGGCAGTGCGAAGCTTCGCCGCAGTGTGCGGTGCGAGGCCGTTGCCGATGTCTTCATAGTTTCCGCCCGGGATCACGAGCAGCCGGTAGGTCTTCAGCTCGGATTCACTGATGGCGTCCAGCCGCGCCGAACTCGCAGTCGAATAGCGCAGGCCACTCTCGCGCAGGATGTCTTCGAGGGCAGCGACGTCATTCGGCGAGGTGCCGCGCCCGTTGAACAGAAGGACGCTGGTCCTTGCCGGCTCGGCAGATACGCAGCCGCCCACCAGAACCGGGACGAGCAGGAAAAGGAGCCGTAGCTGTTCCATAGTCAGAGAGCTTCAATCCTAGTTCGGCGCGGGCGAGAAGAGCTGACCCGGTGCATGTTAGGATCCGAAGAGCATGAACGGCTTCCGCATCGGATCCGGCTTCACCTGATAGTCCTGCCTGCCTGGCGCGTCGCGCCACTTTGTTCGCTGATTTCCACACGTTGGTTCGTATGAACGCCATCACCATGTCGCTCAGGGTGACGGCCACGACACCCGCATCCGCGCGTGTTTCGGCCGGCCGCCGCCAGTTTTCGATCGGCCGTCCCGTCGAATTCGACGAGGCGTCGGCGCACGTGTCGGCGATCGAATACGCGCTTGGCGCGGTCGGCGGCGAAATCGTGAACGGCCTGCGCGAGTTCGCGCGGCGCCGCCGCATCGAGATCGACGCGATCGAAGCGCTGGTCGAGGGCCGATCTCGACCACGCGCTCACGTATCTCGAGGTGGTGGGCGAGACCCGGTCGCCGCGCCTGGTGCGCATCGCCGTCAAGGTGTTCGTCTCCGCTCAGGACGAGGCAGCTATTCGCGCGCTGTTTGCCGAAGTGCTCGACCGCCTGCCGCTCACATGCACGCTGCGGACGGCCGTCGATCTGACAACCGAACTGATTTTCATGCCGTAAGGCGAGGGCTCGAGATGTATCGACTGAACGAAGCACAGCAAGAGATCGCCGGCAACGCCGAGGCGATCGCGGACAAGGAGCTCGCGCCGCGCGCGGCCGCTGTCGATCGAGACGCGGCGTTTCCGAAGGAGAGCATCGCCGCACTGGGCGTTGGCGGCCTGCTCGGACTGAACGTACCGCAGGGGTATGGCGGTCTCGGGGAAGGGACGCGCACGGCGGCCGCGGTGATCGACGCGCTGGCGCAGCGCTGCCCGTCGACCGCGATGGTGTACATGATGCACTTGTGCGGCATCGCCTGCTACGCGGCCGTGCCGGACAAGACCGCGGCGCTGCTTCGCGATGCGGCCGCGGGACGGCACCTCTCGACGCTCGCCTTCAGTGAGAAGGGGTCGCGCAGCCACTTCTGGGCGCCCGTCAGCCGCGCTGAGTCGACCGGCAACGGCACCGTCAAGATCAGCGCGCAGAAGTCCTTCGTGACCTCCGCCGGCCACGCGGACGGCTACGTCGTCTCATCCCTGGCGGCCGGCGCAACGCAGCCGCTCGAGAGCACGATCTACCTCGTTCGCAAGGAGGACGCCGGCGTCTCGGTCGCCGGAACCTGGCGCGGCCTCGGGCTTCGCGGCAACGCGAGCGCGCCGATGACGCTCGAGGCGGTCGCGGTGGCGGCCGACCGGGCGCTCACCGCGGACGGTAAGGGACTCGACATGATGCTGGGTGTGGTGCTGCCGCTCTTCCAGGTGGGATCGGCGGCGGTCGGCGTCGGCATCGCCGAAGCGGCCGTGCGGGCCACGATCGCGCACGTGACGCACGCGAGGTTCGAAGAATCGAACAGCTCGCTACGTGATCTGCCGACGATCCGCGCACAGATCGCGAGGATGCGGATCGAGACCGACCGTGCACGCGCGCATCTGGCCGCCGTCCTCGATTCACTGGACTCGCCAGGAGCGGCGACGCAGCTGATGGTGCTCGAAGCGAAGGCGTCCGGCACCGAAGCAGCGGTGACCGTGACCGAGCTGGCGATGCGGACCTGCGGCGGCGCAGCCTTCGCCGGAGCGCACGGCATCGAGCGCCTCTTCCGCGATGCGCGCGCGCCGATCGTCATGGCGCCGACGAGCGACGTCGCCTACGAGTTCATCGGCCGCGCGCTCTGCGGCCTGGAGGTGTTCTGATGCCGCAGCCGCTGAAGGTGGGCGCAGTGATGTACGACCCGAAAGTGTCGGTGATCTGGGAGATCATCCGGGACTTCTTCGATGCGCAGGGTGCGCCAATCGATCCCGTGTTCTACGCCAACTACGAGACGCAGGTCGACGCACTCCTGTCCGGCGCGATCGACATCGCGTGGAATTCGCCGCTGGCCTGGGTCGACGCGCAGCGCCGCACCAACGGCGGATGCCGCGCGATCGCGATGCGCGACACCGATCGCGACCGGCGCTCGTACTTCGTCGCGCGGCGAGACGGTCCGCGTGCGTCGCTGGCCGATCTGAAGGGGAAGACGCTTGCGGCCGGAGCGCACGACTCTCCGCAGGCGACGCTGATTCCGCTCGGCCGCCTCCGCCGCGAAGGTCTCACGCCCGGCGGCGACGTCACGGTCAGGCGCTTCGACGTCGGCGTGGGCCTCCACGGCGATCACATCGGCGGCGAGCGCGACGCGTTCGAGTGTCTGAAGGCAGGCGACGCGGACGCGTGTGCGATGCTCGATCTCAATTGGGAGGCTTGGACGGCCGACGGCACGATCGATCCGAATGCGTTCGCCGTCATCGGTGAAACCGATCGGTTCGATCACTGCGTGTTCACCGTCCGCGACGATTTCGATGCGGCGGTCGAACAGGCGTGGCTCGAGGCACTCTTCGCCATGAAGTACGACAACCCGTCCCACCGCGAGATGATGGATCTCGAGGGGCTGAAGGCCTGGCTGCCCGGCAGAACGTCGGGGTTCGGGCCGCTCACCGCCGCCGTCGCGTCAGAGCGATTCTTCGATCTAAAGCCAGCGTGACCGAGTGCCGCTGTTTCCCGTCACCACGGTCGGTAGCTGGCCGCGGCCTCCCCGGGTGGCGCAGGCCCAGCGGGACTGCCGCCGGCAGCGCATCGACCGGCAGGAGTTCGACCGCGTTGCCGACGAGGCGATCATCGCATTCCTGCATCTGCAGCACGAGCTCGGTGTGGACATCGTCACCGACGGCGAGCTGCGCCGCGACAACTTCTATTCGTTCGTCGCGCAGAAGCTCGAAGGCGTGCGGCTGATGACCCTCGCCGACATGCTCGACGTCGTCGAAGACAAGGCCGGATTCGAGCAGCTGCTGCAGACGCTCGACGTACCGGCGTACTCGATCAGCAGCCCGATCTGCACCGGACCAGTCGCCCGGCGCGAGCCGCTGACGGTCGAAGATCTCCGCTTCGCGCGCCGTCATACCGATCGCCCGATCAAGGTGACGCTGCCGGGGCCTTATCTCTTGACCCGGGCGATGTTCGTGCCCGAGTTGTCGCGGCCCCACTACGAGGACAAGGAAGCGCTCGCGGAAGACGTCGTCGCGCTGCTCCGGGAAGAGCTCGACGAGCTGGCGGCCGAAGGGGCCGACTTCGTGCAGCTCGACGAGCCGGTGCTGACGGAGGTGGCGTTCGCGCCGGGACGCACCCGGACGTTCATGTGCGCGGCGCTGGCGGCGCGCAAGGATCCGGCCGAGGAGCTCGAATTTGCCACTTCGCTGATCAACCGCGTCGTCGACGGCTTCAGCGGCATGCGAATCGGCCTTCACGTGTGCCGCGGCAACTGGAGCCGCGACGAGACGACCCTCCTCAGTGGCGGGTACCAGGCATTGAAAGCGCATCTCGATCGGCTGGCCGTCACGCAACTCGTGCTCGAGTACGCCACCGACCGCGCTGGCGACGTGCTCGCGTTTCCGAAGAAGGAACTGGGGCTCGGGGTCGTCAATCCGCGCACCGATGCGGTCGAATCGGCTGCGTCGATCCGGTCGGCGGTCGAACAGGCGCTGCGTGTCTATCCTGCGTCCAGCGTGTTCCTCAATCCCGACTGCGGCTTCGGCACGTTCTCGAACCGGCCGATGAACTCGGAAGCCGTCGCGGCCGCGAAGATCTCGGCGATGGTCGCTGCGGCGCGAGACCTTCGAGCAGCCGCTCAGCTCTAATTCACTGATGCGGTGACACGATGTCACCAAGGAGTACACCGATATGAAACCAAAGAACATGATCTGCCTCTGGTTCGACAAGGACGCACATGAGGCCGCGACCTTCTACGCCGCCACTTTTCCGGATAGTAAAGTGACTGCGGTCCACAAGGCCCCCGCCGACTATCCCAGCGGCAAGAAGGGGGATGTGCTCACCGTGGAGTTCACCGTGGTGGGGATTCCCTGTCTCGGTCTCAATGGCGGCCCGACCTTCAAACACAGCGAGGCCTTCTCCTTCCAGATCGCGACGGAGAATCAGGAAGAGACGGACCGCTACTGGAACGCGATCGTCGGTAACGGCGGCAAGGAGAGCGCGTGCGGCTGGTGCAAGGACCGCTGGGGGCTCTCCTGGCAGATCACGCCACGCGCGCTCACCGATGCGCTCGCGGCCGGTGGTGACGAGGCGAAACGTGCCTTCACGGCCATGATGTCGATGACCAAGATCGATGTCGCCACCATCGAGGCGGCGCGGCGAGGCTAAACCCCGGTCACGGCCGATTCGGTACCGGCGGGTGTTGCCGCGAGAGCATCCGGCATCGTGTCCTGCTCCGCGATCCAGGCGCTGAGCGCCGTGTATGTGACTGCGAGCACCACGGGACCGACGAACAGACCGACCAGCCCGAAGCCGACCAGGCCGCCGATCACTCCGGCCATTATGAGCAGGAGCGGAAGGTCGGCGCCGCGCCGGATCAGAATCGGCCGGATCACGTTGTCGAGCAAACCGACGATCACCGTCCACACGAACAATCCGACCGCAGCCGTCGTCGCGCCGCCGAGGTAGAGCCAGGTGACTGCACCGAGCATTGGCAGAACGGGTCCGAGCTGCGCGATGCAGAGCACGAACATCACGGCTGCGAAGACCGCGACATAGGGTGCGCCGGCGACGACGAGGCCGACGACCCCGAGTAAGGTCTGGACGATCGCCGTGACGATGATGCCGAGCGCCACCGCGCGGATCGAGCCCGCCGCGAGCAGCACCAGGTTATCCCCGCCTTCACCCAGCAGGCGGCGAGCGAATCGCCGCACCCCGACAGCCGCCGTCTCACCGGTGACATAGAGCACTCCGCAAAGCAGCAGGGTCAGGAGCATGTGGAGCAGGAACGTGCCGAAAGTGCCCGCGCGGTCGGCTATCCAGCTGACGACCGTCGTCATGTACGGCGCGGCCCTGGTCGCGAGTTCCTCCGGCGTCGCGGCGGCGTAAACGCGCCACTCGGCGGTGAGCGTCGCGCCGACGACCGGAACGCCTTCGATCCACACCGGCGGCATCGGGATCCGGATCTCGGCGACTTTGATGTCCGACAGCCGCGCGGCCTGTTGCACAACCGTCGATATCGCGACGGCGAGCGGCGCGATGACGATCACGAACAACAGCGCAGTCATCGCTGCCGCCGCCAGGCTGCGCCGGCCGCCCAGCGCGCGCTGCAGCTGCAGCAGCAACGGCCAGGTCGCGACCACGATCATCGTCGCCCAAATCAGGGCGGGCAGGAAAGGCTTGAGGATCGACAGCGCGCCGCTGATCAGCAACAGGATCAGGAGCACCCCGAGGACGATTCGCACGAGATCGCGGGAGCCCGGCGGCAGGTTCATCGCAAGCCTCAATAGATTGATAAACGAGTGCGGCGCGGCAGTCTATGCGCAAGTCTCATTCCAGCAATCGAGCCCATACGCGAGGATAGAAAAACCGCGGTGGATCAAAGGAAGCACCGTAAGGATCCGCGCGGCAACGGCATTTCGGAGCGGCTCCGTCGGACCGGGGTGTGCGAGTCCAACCCCGAACGGCACCGATCGAAAAGGGGCATGTCCGGACCACGACCTCTGGCACACGACGTGCGCTCGGCGGCTTGCTGGTCATGTCTTTTCTTCGTAAAGGTTCAGGAAGGCCCGAACGATGAGATACGCGCGCGAATTCATCACGAGCACGGTTGTCGGAGGATTGTTCATCGTCGTGCCCGTCTACCTCGCGGTACTACTGCTGCTCAAAGGTATGAAGTCGGCCGCCACCCTGGTGCGGCCTATTGCTGCGTTGGTTCCCGACTGGCTCCCGGCTGAGAACCTGTTGTCGTTGCTCCTGGTGCTCGTGTTCTGTTTCCTCGTGGGTGTCGCTGTGCGTACTCGATCGGGGCGCGTGATTCGCGAGCGCCTCGAGGTGGCGTTTTTCGAGAGACTTCCCGGTTACGGCGTGCTGCGCAGTTTGACGCAGCGGTTGGCGGGCAACGGTGACGAGGAGGCATGGAGGCCCGCCATGATCGAAATCGAGGAGGCGCTGGTACCGGGCTTCGTTATCGAAGAACACGCCGACGGCCGGTTCACCGTCTTCGTGCCGTCGGTGCCCACACCGTTCGCGGGAGCGGTATACGTGCTCGGGCCTGAACGCGTGCACATCGTCGACATCCCGTTCACCCAGGCGGTGAGCTCCATCTCGCGCTGGGGCTCAGGATCCAAAGAGCTCGTGGCAGCCATGCGAAACGGATAACGCGGTCCGCATCACCCGGATCACGTCGACGTCGGCACTCCGTGGCGCCACGGTATTCCGGGGCGAACTCCGTCTTGATGGAGGCGCGACCGCGGTTTGGGCGCAATTGGCAGGAGGTCGCCAAATCCTCAATGAATATCTACATGTTTACCTCATCAGGCCACGGCACGCGGTCTGCAGCCGCGTTCCTCAAGCAGGCGCCCATCACGGCTTCAAGGCGGGATCAGGAGGATCTATGAAACAGGTTGTATTAGGAATGATTGCAGCGACAGTACTCGTGTCGACGGCGCACACGGCGATGGCCCAGTCGAAGACCGTCAGTTCGGAGATGAGAACCGAGACGGCCGTTGTCGAGGCGATCCAGGCCGACACCCGCACGGTCACGCTCAAGAAACCGGACGGCACCTTCGTCTCGGTCGTCGCCGGGCCCGACATCAAACGGTTTGCGGAAATCAAGGTCGGCGACAAGGTCAACGCGCGGTATTACGAGAACGTCGTCATTCGCGTGAAGCAGCCCGGTGAGCCGGAGCAGCTCAGTGGTGTGAAGGGCACGACGGGTTCCGAACAGACTCTGCCCGGTGGCACGAAAGCCAAGCAGGTAACGATCACGGCCACGATCTCCGCCATCGACACGACCACGCCGTCGATCACCTTTACCGGACCGAACGGCTGGAAGTACACCTCCAAGGTGCAGGATCCGGAGGCTCTCGCCAAGGTCAAGGTCGGCGACAAGGTCGACATCGTCTGGACGCAAGCGATGCTCGTGTCGCTCGAACGCGGTCAGTAACCCCTTTACGCTCGGGGCGATCCGCCGTGATCGCCCCGACACCTTTATTCCAGCGTCATTCCAGTGCGCGCTTGCTTGACGACGGCAATTCTCGCCGTTTCCGCTTCTCACCTCTGCGCGCAGGCGCCGACGCCCGCTCCGGCGTGGACCTTCGACACGTCGGCCAATATCTATGTCCTTCCCGAGGACCGCAATTACGTGCAGCCCACGTTCGCTGCCGATCACGGCTGGTTGCATCTCGACCTGCGCGTCAACTATGAGGATCTCGACACCGGGGCGATTCGGTTCGGCTACAACTTCTCCGGCGGCGACAGATTCGCGTGGGAAGTGACGCCGGTGATTGGTGCCGTTTTCGGGCAGACCGATGGCGTGGCGCCCGGCTATACCGGGTCCCTGAGTTGGCGGCGGCTCGAGTTCTACAGCGAGGGCGAGTACGTGTTCGATGCCCACGACTCGGCCGACAATTTCCTCTACAACTGGTCGGAACTGACCTTCGGCCCGGCAGACTGGTTTCGCGTCGGCCTGGTCACGGAACGCACCCGCGCCTACGCCTCCGAGCGCGAGATCCAGCGCGGCCTGCTCGTCGGCGTCAGCTACAAGAACCTCCAGACCACGACCTACGTCTTCAACCCGGATGACAGCAAGCCCATCGTCGTATTCTCCGTAGCCTTCAGCTTCTGAGGAGTAAACGCGGTCGTGTACTGCGGATGAGATACAGTGCACCGATGCAGAGCGCCGGAGTTTGATTTCCACTCACGTGCAAGCGGCGCTTGAAGAACCGGAAACGCGAACCCTCGTCAGAACGCTTGGCTTGTGGGATGTCACAGCGATCACCGCCGGAACCATCCTGGGCTCCGCGATTTTTGTCGCCGCGGCGTTCGTGCCACGCGCGGTGCCGCACCCCACGCTGGCGCTGCTTCTCTGGGTTGCCGGCGGCCTGATCGCCATCGCCGGCACGCTGACCTACGCCGAACTCGGCACCATGTTCCCCGAGGCAGGCGGGCAATACCACTACATCAAACAGGCCTTCGGCCCCCTCTGGGGCTTTCTCTTCGGTTGGACCTCACTGCTCGCGATCCAGGCCGGAGCCAACGCGTACCTCGGCGTGGCGTTCGGTGAGTATCTCGGAGCGTTCCTGCCCTTCTTCTCCTCGACGCACGTCATCGCGTCAATTCCGCTGGGAGCGTGGAGGTGGGAGCCGAACGCCGTGCAACTCGCGGGCGTGTCTGCGATCGCAGTGTTGTCTGCGGTGAACTACTTCGGCACGAAGCAGGGGGCCAGGGTCCAGGGCACGCTGACCGCCATCAAACTCCTGTCGATTGCCGGCCTGATTGGATTCGGGTTGCTCGCGCCCGCCAGGGTCACGCCGGATTGGACCGCGCCGCTGCCGGCGGGCAACCTGCTGGCCGCCATGGGGCTCGCGATCGTGGCGGTCCTCGGCAACTTCGATGGGTGGTACCAGGCGACGCTCTCCGCCGGTGAGATCAAACGTCCCGAGCGCAACCTGCCGCTCGGGATGATCGGTGGCACCGTGTTGATCGGGGTGGTGTACCTGCTCGTGAACCTGGTCTACTTCCGCGCGTTGCCACTATCGGAGATCGGCGAGTCCACCAGGATCGGTGAACAGGCCACGACCGCGTTGCTCGGTCCGATGGCCGGACGGCTGCTGGCGGCCGCGGTTCTGGTCTCGGTGTTCGGCTGCCTCTCCTCCGCGATCATCGGCGCCTCGCGGCTCGGCCTGCCGATGTCGGACGATGCGCCGGCATTTCGGTGGATGGCGCGGATCCACCCTCGCTACCAGACTCCAACCGCCGGCATCGTCACGCTCGGTCTCTGGTCGATGCTGCTCGTCCTCTCGGGCAGCTATGAACAGCTGTTTCAGTACTCGCTGTTCTCGAGCATCATCTTTCACGTGATCACCGGGCTGGCGTTGTTCCGTCTCCGGCGAGAACAGCCAGACATGCCGAGGCCGTACCGCGTCGCCGGCTATCCCTGGATCCCGGCACTGTTCGTGACGGCAATGATCGGACTGGTGTTGAGCACGCTCTACGAGCGGCCTCTCCAGTCGCTACTCGGTGTGGGACTGGTGGCACTCGGCGTTCCATTTTTCCTGTGGCGCCGTACGCCTGCGGCACGCTGAGACCTCTTACTGGCTTCGCAACGTTTCGGTCGGATCGATGCGGAGGCCGCGGGGCCGCCGCATGGTACGCGACCCGTGCATCGGTCGTCGCCGGCAGATTTCCGACGACGCCGACGACTTCGTACCAGCGGCCCGTTTTCGGGCCGTGCAGCCACTCGCCATCCATTGCACGAACGTACCGGAAACGGCGGCCGAGCGCGTTGCCGCCGGGAGCGATGGTGTCGGCGAAGTTGCGATTGACAATGACCGCATCAGGCCGCTAATCGCTGACAGCTGCCAGCTCATAACTGACGTCTGATAGCTGTTCAGAACCGCGCGGTGATCCACTTCGCCACGAAGTCGAACAGGTTCCTTTGACTATTGGAATACTGGCCGGGAGTTGTCTCGCAGGCCACGCACGGCTCCAGGCCGTGCGTCGCTCCCTCGATGACAATGAAGTCCTTGTCGCGGCTGGCAGAGACCTCGTAGTGGATCTCACTGTCGCGGATGAAGTAGTGCGCGCCCATGGCGGTAATCAGGGTCGGCACGGTGATCTTCGGCAGCGCGCAGTCCGTCGAGTTGTTGCTCGAGCACCAGTCGACCTCATCGAGTGAGTCCTTCGAGCGGATCGCATTCGCACTGAGAAATGTCCGGACCGTCGTCGTTCGTGCCCCGCCGGCGAACGTCGCGTTGCGCTTGTCGTAACCGCGCGCCGGACGCCGAACGCTGTCGACGATCTGCGTGACGATCGTGCCGTCGTTCTTGAGCAGCTTCTGCGGTTTGACCGTGCTGTGGTGAATGCTCGGATCGAGCTCCATCAGCCGCGCCCCTTCGAACCTGGTCAACACCATGCCCTCATCGTCCGGGTACGGCGCAGTTCCTGACGCCATCGCCTTCCTCTTTGCCAGCGCCTGGTCGATGAGGCGATTCATCCGGTCCGACTGCGCTTTGAAGTACTTGCGCTTGAAGTCGTCTGAATAATGCGCCGCTCCGTCCTTGTAGCCGTTCGCCGGATTGAAGGGATCGAGCGCAGGATCGAGCTTTTGGGGATCGGCTTCGTCGAGCACGGCCGGGTTGAGGCTGCGAAGCAGGTTGACGGAGATCCCCGGGTGCGCATCGACCAGGATCAATCCATCGGCGCGGGGCAGGCCGGCGAGAGAGTCGTCGCACTCGGTCAACTTGTTCGGCCCGCGGCAATACGCGACTCCACTCTCGGCCACCGCCTGGTAGAAGCTGGTGGCAGGCCCGCCGCCGCTGTGTCCCCAGAGCAGGATCCTGGTGATCCCGGGTTGCTTCCGCAGGAAATCGATGCCCGACTTGATGTCGAGTGCATTGGCCTCGAAGTTGACCGCCGCCTCGTTGTTGTCGGAGCGCGGATTCACCGCCAGCACCATGAAGCCGCGACTCGAGAGCTCCCGGGTCGCGGTCGTCGCCAGCACGTTCGCCGTCCGATGAATGAGGAGTACGGCTACGTGCGGGGCGGGGCCGCTGTCGGGCACGTAGAGGACGGCCTTCACGGCGCCCGGCGAAAACTGGATGTAGGCTGGGCGGCTCTGTGCAAAGAGCGGTGCGGCGGCCGTCATGAGAATTGCGGCGAGGAGAGGACAGCTACGGTTCATCGCATCTATTTATCACGCCACTCCGCTAGAATCTTCGGCGCATGGAAGTCCCGCGATTCTCTACCGTCCGGATCAGTACAGGGCCGCGGCTTCACTACGCCGAGCAGGGCAGGACCGATGGTCATCCGGTGTTGTTTCTCCACGGCTGGCCTGACTCGTGGTTCTCGTTCAGCAGAGTCCTCGCCGCCCTGCCGCCACACGTCCATGCGTTCGTGCCCGACCAGCGCGGGTTCGGCGATTCCGATCGTCCGGCGCAGGGTTACCGCATCAGTGACTTCGCCGCCGACGTCGTCGCTTTTCTCGATGCACTCGAGTTCCGGCGAGCGACAATCGTCGGCCATTCATTCGGAACGCTCGTCGCACGCCAGGCTGCGATCAGCGACCCGGAGCGTGTCGACCGGCTGGTACTGATCGGCACCGGCGTGACGAAGGAAAATCCCGTGCTCCAGGAAGTCAGGGCGTCCCTGCTCGAGCTCGGGGACACGGTGACGGTTGAATTCGCCCGCGACTTCCAGGCGGGCACTGCCTATGCACCGCTTCCAGGACCCTTCTTCGATCGTATCGTCGACGAGAGTCTCAAACTGCCGCCGCGGCTCTGGCGGGAAGTGTTCGATGCGATCGTCGGCTATGACGACCGGGAACAGATCGATCGCATCACCGCTCCGACACTGCTGATGTGGGGAACGCGCGACGCGCTGTTCCCCAGGCATGATCAAGACGCGCTTGTCACCGCAATGCAGGATGCCAGGCTCGCGGTTTATGAAGACATCGGACACTGCCCGAATTGGGAGTGTCCGGAGCGCGTTGCAGCGGATCTGCAGACGCTCGCCGGACTATAGCGGCCTTACTGCTTCTCGTACACAGCAACGGTATCCACGGGCTGTCCCGCGGCGTTCGTGCCTTTGGTGGTGGTTGTGCGGGTCTTGCCATCAGCGGATACGACGATGGTTTGCGTCACGGTGGGCTTGCCGGCCTTCTTGCTGACCATGCGCGTCGTGTTAGCGTCGACGCGCGTCATAGCGGTCATGTCGCCGTAGGGGCTGTTACCCGTGACCGGAGCGTCCTTGCCATCGAAGTTCGCGGTGAACGACCAGTGGCTGGCCTTACCGTCAGCGGCCACCATGTCGACTGTGAACTTGACGCCTTCGCCGGCCGCCTCGATCTTGGTGGTGCCGCTCTTGAACCCGCCGCTGGATTTTGCGACGTTCAGTTTCCACGTGCCGACGAGGGGATTGCCGGCCTGCGCCTGGGCCATGCCGGTCGCGAGACAGAGCACGGTTGCGGTGGTCACGAGAGTCTTGACAATCATTTGTGCACCAACTGATGAACGAGGTTGACGTGTGCGAAACAGCGTAGTGTCGCGCAGCACTTGTGGAAAGGCAAATACGAGCAAATCGGCTATGTCCTCGCGCCCTTCAACCGGTAGAGCATCTCGCCGGCCCGCGGCACGATCATCACCCCCTCGTGCTCTCGACCGATCCACTCGGCAGGCCTGACGTCGACCGGATCCAGATAGCCGAGATTGAGCCTGGCGCACCGCTCCGCGGCGATGCCCGTCGCGAGCGTGACGTGAATGCGCGGTGATTCGACGCCGGTGGCGGGATCGTAGGTGCCGAGACCTTTCAGGTGCGTCGAGTGCGCGAGAACGCCGCCGGAACAGGATTCGTAGCGTGACCACTGCGCGAGGAAGTAGTCGCGGCAGTGGTAGCCGATCTCGTCGATCGCGGCGCCGTGGGTGTAGCTCACCTCGGTGATGTGCGGCGCGAAGATGACAACTTCGCCACCGTCGGCAATCGCCGGCTCGACCTTGTACATGCCCTTGGCGGCGGTCCAGAGGTCCTGGTAGATCTCCGGCATCACCGCCAGCACCCGGCGCAGCGGCCGCTCGACCTCGATGATGTGGACGCGCGCCGAGAGCGCGGCGGCTGCAGACCAGGAGGCTTCCGGCGAACCGACGTAGATACCAGCGATCCCGCCGGAAGTGACGACGAGCGAGATGCACGACACCGGCTTCGGCACCATCCGGGCGGCGCGGTCGATGACAGCGCGTACAGGCGTGCGCGGGTTGCCGATCACCGCGTAGCTCGAAATCAGCGCGCCGAGCCAATGAGTGAAGTCGATGATCTCCCTGCCGGCAATGCCCGGGAACAGGTACTTGTTGCCGCCGGAAAATCCGACCACTTCGTGTGGAAAGACCGGTCCACAAATGAGGATGTGGTCGTAGTCGAGGATCAACCGGTTGAGGGCGACGCTCACATCGCGATCGAGGCGCCCATCCGTCAGTTCACGGATCTCCGCTGCGGAAATCGTGCCGAGAGAGACGATCGTTTCCGGAAGGTCCCAGCGGTGATTGAACACACGGTGCCCTCCCGCGTCGCCGTCGATGACCGGACGTCCGAGGTGCGCGGTCAGCTCGGCATCCGTCATCAGCGGGTGAGTGCCGAGCGCTACCAGGAAGTCGAGCGCCATGACACGACCCGTCAGCAGCGTGTCGAGAAGGTCCACCATCGCCGGCATCGGCATCGTCCGGGTGCGGTCCGGGATGATAACGAGTACGCGTCGACCGTCGAGATCCAGGGAGCGGAGCCCGGTCGCAACGATCTGCCGTATTTCGGCTTGGTCGAGCAGGCGCACGGCGTCCTAACGAGCCAGATCGAGGCGATGCACTTCGGCGCCGGCGAGCAGCAGTGCGCCGACACCATAGACCTCGGTCGTGTCTTCACGGCTCGACCCGGGTTCGGCCCCGATCGGCTGCACCCAACCGAGCATGCCGTCGGGATGCACGGCCTTCTGCATGGCGTTCCAGCCACGGCGGACGTGCGGTTCATAGACGGCTCGGTCCAGCAATTTGTGGTTGATTCCCCACGCGAGCGCGTAGGTGAAGAAGCCGGTTCCGCTCGACTCCGGGTTCGGCAGGCTCGCGGGGTCCAGGAGACTGGCGCGCCAGTAGCCGTCCTCTCCTTGCAGTGCGACGACCGTGGCAGCCATCTCCTTGAACAGAGCGACGTAGCGCGGACGATCGGCGAAGTCGGCAGGCATGGCGTCCAGCATGCGGGCGATGCCGGCGATCACCCAGCCGTTGCCGCGGCTCCAGAACACCTTGCGGCCGTTGGCCTCCCGCCGCCCGAAGTAGCGGCTGTCACGATAATAGAGGTGCTCGGTCTTGTCGTAGAGATATTCCGTCGTCTTCCACCAGAGGCGATTGGCCAGCGCCAGGTACTTCGGATCGCCGGTCGCAACCGACACTGCCGCCATTGACGGCGGCGCCATGAACAGCGCATCGCACCACGCCAGCTCGCGGTATTCGATGCGGTTGCCCCATTCGAGCGACTCGTCGTAGCGCTGATCGGCGAGATAGTCGAACAACGCGATACTGGGCGCGAGAATGCTCTTGTCGTTGTCTATGGCTGCGAGCCTGGCATAGGTGGCAATCACCGCGTAGTCATCGGCGTGACCTGGCCGCAGACCGGGACGCCAGCGATTCGCTTCGCCGACGGCGCGCATGGCGGCGTGGTATTTGGGATCCCCGGACACATCGCCGAGCGCCATCACACCGGTGAAGAACGCCGCCTGCGTCCAGTCGTCCGGCTCGTGCGTGGACGGATGCGCCAGTTGCCAGTCGGCGGCGCGCTTCATGAGGTCGAGCACACCGCCGGCGGGGACCGCTTGCCCCTGAGCAGCAACGACGCAGCTACCCAGTAGCGTGATGCAGGCGAGTGAACGAAGCAGCGGCACGCGGGCGAATATCTCGCGTCGCGGGCGCGGCGTCAAATCACTGGACTGGCTCGTCCGCCGTTCACACGTACCGACTCTCCGGACCCGAGTGTCGAGAACTGAGATGAAGAAATGCCTCTCGCCTGGCGGGCCTCTTCCAACGCCCGCAACGGAGCGTCGATACCCTCGGTCGTGAGCTGAAACGTCCCGAAATGCATACCGATGCTTTGCGAGGCCGCGAGATCGATGTGCGCTTGAACCGCCTCCGCAGGATCCATGTGGACGCTTCGCATGAACCATCGCGGCTCGTATGCGCCGATCGGCAGCAGTGCCAGGTCGACCGGTCCGAGCCGCTCGCGGATCTCGGGAAAGTGCGGCGCATACGCAGTGTCCCCGGCGAAGAAGATTCCTGCGCCAGGCAGACCGAGAAGGAACCCGCCCCACAGCGCGCGATTGCGATCCAAAATGCCTCGCGCCGAAAAATGATGCGCAGGCGTGAGTGTGATCGGCACCGTCGACAGCCGTGCACTCTGCCACCAGTCGAGTTCTTCAACTCGGGTGAGCCCGGCTGATCGCACGAGCCGGCCGTTACCGAGCGGCGTCACGACTAATGGATCGAAGCGCCGCGCCAGCCGGCGCAGTGTAGGCAAATCGCAGTGGTCGTAGTGATTGTGGCTGAGGAGTACCGTTGCGATGGGCGGCAGGTCCTCGAATCGCACTGCTGGCTGACGAACGCGCCGAGGCCCAAACATGTTCAGCGGTCCGGCACGTTTGGAGTACATCGGATCTGTCAGAATGCTTCCGGTCGCGGTCTGAATCAAAAATGTCGAATGGCCGATGAACGTGACCGTCGCTGCGGCCCCGTCCAGGACTGGCGGGCGTTGCGCCGGCTCGTCGACGCGCGCCGGCCATGGCGCTCGCCGCTCCGTCAGCATCCGCGGCACGGCCGAGAGCGGCTGCACCATCGGGCCGGTCGGATTGAAAAAACTGTCCCCGTCGAAGTGATCGCTCTTCGGCGTCATCTCGACCTATATTCTTCCGGACAGGCGTGTGCACGCACGGCAATGATTGGACTGGTGTTGAGCACGTTCTACGAGCGGCCGATTCAGCCCTTGCTCGGTGTGGGACTGGTGGCACTCGGCGTACCGTTTTGCCTGTGGCGCCGTACGCCTGCGGCGCGCTGAGCCCCTTTACTGGCTTCGCAACGCTTCGGTCGGATCGATGCGGAGGCCGCGTCGTGCAGGACCGAGGGACGCGAAACCGCCGACGAGCAGCATGATCGCACCCGAGGCGGGGAGGATGCCCGGAATCGGCAAGCCGCCAATCTGTTCGATCGGCACGTACCGGCAGGCGAGGTAGGCGGCGATCATCCCCACCGCTGAACCGGCACCGATCTGCCAGAATGCGCGTCTGAACACGGTCGCCACCAGGTGGCCCGGCTGCGCGCCCAGCGCCGACCGGATACCGATCTCACGCCGGCGTTGCGCAACGGTGAAGGCCATCAGCGCGTACAGGCCGGCTGCCGACAGCAGCAGCACGCTGCCGGTGATCGCGCCGATGGCGATAGCGCCAAGGTTGTCGCCGAACCGATGCTCGCGATAGATCTCTGCCAACGTCCGGAACTGATCCACGTGCAGCGTCGGGTCGACACTCGCGGCGACGTCGCGCAGGCGCTCAGCGAGACCAGCCGGCCCGCCTCTGAGTCGAAGTTGCAGGTGCGCAGGATGGATGTGACCCGCGGCCGCCGCGTGATACGCGACTCGTGCGTCGGTCGTCACGGGCAGATTTCCGACGACGCCGACGACTTCGTACCAGCGCCCCGTTTTCGGGCCGTACAGCCATTCGCCCTCCATCGCACGAACGTACCGGAAGCGGCGCCCGAGCGCGTTGCCGCCGGGAGCGATAGTGTCGGCGAAGTTGCGGTTGACAATGACCGCATCAGGCGCCGCCGCGACGTTCCCCTCGGCGAATCCGCGACCGAGAAGAGTCGGCACCTGGTAGATCTCGAAAAACCCGGCATCGACCTGGTTGAACCGGGCGGGGAAGCCTGGCAGGGCTCCGTTGAGTGCCTCGGTCGGCAGGTCGCGACCTTCGATGTCGACGAAGACCCAGGGTTCCTCGCCGGGCGGACTCGAGGCAGTTGCCACCGCACGAATGCCCGGCTCGGCCAGCAGCCGTCGCGTCAGCTCGCGCTGGCGATCGGCAAACAGCACGGCTGGGCCCGACTCGAGCACGAACCGATCGCCTTCGAGCGCGACGCGCGCGGTGGCAAACTCCTCGGCAGCGAAGCCGGGACCGACGACGCCGGTTCGCAAAGTGCCCCAGGCGAGTTCGGCGGCCAATGGCAGCACGGCGACCGAGAAGGCGACCTGGGCGATCACCAGCGTGGTCCACGTGGCGCCGAGCCGCATGCTGGTCCGTCCTGCGAGCGCGCCGGCACCGAGTCGCGCGAGGCGGCCCGTAGCCTGGAGCGCCGGCACGAGGCCGGACATCGCTGCCGCAGTCACGGCCAGTCCGGCGACGAAGAGAAGGGTGCGGTACGAAATGTCGAACATCATCCAGAACGGCGGGCCGCCGGGAATTTGCTGCAGGCGCGTCGCCACCACTACCGATACAACTCGCAGGATCAACAGGGCGACGCCGGCTGCCATCGTCGTCAGCACGAGCGACTCGATAAAGAGCTGCCAGACGATCCGCGCGCGGCTGCCGCCGAGGGCGTGGCGCGCCGCGAATTCCTGCTGCCGCGTGACGGTCCGCGCGTAGTTCAGGATCGCGATGTTCGCGCACGGTGGTAGCAGCAGCAGGACGAGCACCAGGCTCGACACCGACCACAGCACGCCCAGCTGGCCCCGTTCGAGATCCCCCGTAAACGCAAACGTGTACGGCACAACGCGCGCTCCGGTCGTCTCGGAACTCGGCGGGCCGTCGACCGATCCTCGTTCGCGCTGGCCGTCACGAACGGCAGGCCGGAGGATCCCAAGCGCCGATACTTCGGCGTGCGCCTGCGCGATTGTCGCGCCCGGCGCGAGCCGGCCGAATACGACTCCCTCGGGCCCGGTGTTGCGCAGCATCCCGCCGGCCTCGAGCCTGAGCGGAACCCAGTACCGGAAGTTGAACGGGAACTGGAAGCCGTCCGGCATGACACCGACGACGGTATGCACGTCCTTGCCGAGCCGCAGCTCGCGTCCGATGACGTCTCTGTCGCCGGCAAAACGGCGCTGCCACACATCGTGGCCGATGACGATGACGGCGGCCGCACCGGGCGCCTGGTCGGCGTCGACGATGCCCCGGCCGATCAGCGGCGGTACCCTCGCAACCCGGAATCCGGCGGCTGAGATCTCGGCGACGGCCACGAGTTCCACCGATCCGTCTTCGCCAATGATGTTGCGCCTGATCGTCTGGAAGACGCCGACGTCGTCGACCGACTGCAGGCCGAGCCGCCAGCGCTCGACGTCCTGCCATGTTGTGTCACGCCGCCGGCCCGCTTCGCGATCCCACACCTGGATGGCGACAACCCGGTCACCTTCGTCGAGCGGAAGCGGACTCCAGGTGACGATGTCGAACGCGGCGAACACCACCGCGGCGATGCCGATCGCCAGCGTCACCGCCAGTCCGCCGACCAGCGTCAGCTGCCAGTTTCTGACGAGCAGGCGAAGCCCGAGCCTGACATCGAGCCATGACGAGCCGAGCCAGGGCAGCCCGCGCTGCGCGCGCAGCGCTTCGAGCACCTGAATGCGTCCGCCGGCGGCGGCGCGGGCGAGCCGTGCGGCGTCGGCCGGTGCGTGACCCTTTCCCCGGAGTTCGTCTTCAGCGAGAGCCACGTGTACAGCAAGCTCGCGCTGCAGGTCATCGTCGCTGCGACGGCCACTGAGCGTGCCCCATACCCGCCGTGTCCACTCGCGAAGCGAAAGGCCGGCTTGCCGGAATGTCACGCCGGATCCTTGAAGAGCGTGTGCATCACCGACACCATCTGATCCCACGCCTTCTTTTCAGCCGCGAGCCGCCGGCGTCCGGCGGCGGTGATCGCGTAGAAGCGTGCCTGGCGGTTGTTGTCGGTGACACCCCACTCGGCTTTGACCAGCCCCTGTTGCTCCAGCCGCATCAGGCCCGGGTAGAGCGTGCCCATGTTCAGGGTGAGCGCGCCCGACGAGGCCTGCTCGAGGCGGGCGCCGATGGCGTACCCGTGCTGCGGTCCCAGTGCCGCGAGCGTCCGCAACACCATCAGATCGAGGGTGCCGCGCAGGACTTCCGCCTTGGCCGGTTCTTTATTAGACATCCCAATAAACTATGGCCGGGGTTCCATTGGGATGTCAAATAAAGATAGCGAGCTCAGGTTCCCGACTAACAGTAACCGAGGATTTCGACGACTGTTTCTGGCGACGCTGGATGGAAGGCCCCGTGCACACGACAGCGTTCACAAGCCACGGGCGTGCTGAAGTAGTCCTCGGTGACAATCCGCTCGGGATGGGCGTCGAGCAGCTGAACGGCCTCGCGAGAAGCGTCCTCCAGCGTTCCTGGCACCCGCTGGCGATGGTCGTTCCAAGCGGCAGCGAGCACCTGCGGCTGCCCGAGTCCGCGCAGTCGGCTGAACGCGACGGCGTGCTTGCGATCGATTGTCTCGCCCAGCCTGAGGCGGCCGCATACGAATGCCGTCGTCCGGGCTACCAGATCCTCGACAGAGAGCACTCGGAGATCACCGGTCTCGTGGGGCAATGTGGAAGCCCGCGAAAGACTGTCGCCAAGTGCGCCGAACAGGTCGATGCGGACTGCACGCGGTTGGTCGACCAGCTGTAGCAGCGTTCTGCCACCTTTGGCATCCGGGTGAACGTGATGTTGGAGGAATGCGCCGGCGAGCGACTCCGGAATCGACGCGAAATCTTCAACGACCAAATCGATGTCGTTCAGTGATCGGCGCTCGCTCGATCCTCCGTGTTGTCGAAGTCGTGCCTCGATTGCGAGGCCGCCAGTCAAAGCACAGCGAATGCCGTGAGCAAGTACGGCTTCAACAACCTCGGTCGCTCGACGCGCATCATCGTCTTTCAACACGCCCGCGAACACGTCCAATGATAGTCGCCTTGTACCGCCGAGGGCTCAAAGGGTTCCGCCCTTCAGCAACATAAAGGGGCGCCACCACAACGGCGGCTAGAATCACCGGCGTCGATAGCGAACAGGTCGGTAATTCGGCAACCACATCGCGCGGCGCACGGTCTCGTCGAGGCGGGCCAGAATCCCTGGTGACGCGTGGCCTTCAACTACGGCGCGCCGAATCACGGCACACGCGATGGCATGTGAGCAGTCCCGAATGCGCGTGAGCTCGGGATAGACCGCCCCCTGATCCAAATCAGCCGGGCTCACCATCTGCGCCACGACCCGGGCGGCATCGAGGAACATGGCGTCGGTGACGCGGCGGACACCTCCCGCCCACAGACCCAGTCCGACGCCGGGAAAAACGAACGCGTTGTTCCCCTGGCCGACGCGGTGCGTTCGTCCACGATGCATGACCGGGTCAGACGGGCTGCCGGTCGCGACGATCGCGCGCCCATCGGACCACCGAATCGCCTGTTCGGCCGTGCACTCGCTCTTGCTCGTCGGGTTCGACAGGGGAAACACGATCGGACGATCGTTAAGGGCGGCCATTGCCCGGACCACGGCTTCCGTGAACAAGCCCGGCGTGCCGGACGTGCCGATCAGGATCGTGGGCCTGAAATTGCGGACGGTTTCCTCGAGCGTGATGTGTCCGCGATCGCAGCACTCGTACGTTGCCACCTCTTCGACCGGCCGGGCGTACGCCGCCTTGAATTCCTCCAACGCCGGCCGCGCCTGCGTTACCAATCCGCGGCTGTCGACGGTGCAGATTCGCCTGACCGCGTCCAGGTGGGAAAGCCCAGCCTCGCACAGCGCTGAGACGAAGAGGTGGGCAATGCCCTGCGCGGACGCGCCGGCTCCGGCGAGTACGATGCGCTGGTCGCGCATCTCCTGGCCCGTAAGGCGCATGGCCGCGTACACGCCAGCGGCCGCGACGGCGGCCGTACCCTGAATGTCGTCGTTGAACGTGCACAATCGGTCGCGAAAACGTGCGAGCTGCATGATTGCGTTGGCTTTCAGGAAGTCTTCCCATTGCAGGACGGTGTGCGGATACACGCGCGTCACGGCGTCCACGAAGCGATCGATGAACTCCTGATATTCGCGTCCTCGAATCCGCGCGTGGCGCAGGCCGAGATACATCGGGTCGCTCAGCCGCTCCCGATTGTCCGTGCCCACGTCGAGCATGATCGGCAATGTCAGAGACGGCGGGATCCCGGCGCAAGCCGTGTAGAGCGACAGCTTTCCGGTTGGGATGCCCATCCCTCCGACTCCCTGATCGCCCAGGCCCAGGATACGTTCCCCGTCGGTGACGACAATGACCGCCGGCGGCCGCGCGTGATTCCGAAGGATGGTTTCGATCTGGTCGCGTTGATCGTATGAGATGTAGAGACCGCGCGGGCGGCGAAAAATGTGCGAGAACTGCTGGCACGCTTCGCCGACGACCGGTGTGTAGACGATCGGCATCATCTCGTCGATGTGGTCGTGAAGCAGTCGGAAGAACAGGGTCTCGTTCCGGTCCTGCAGGCTCGCGAGATGGATGTAGCGCTCGAGCGGTGTCGGCTTGATCCGAAAGTTCTCGTAGACCCGGGCCAGTTGCTGGTCCATGGTGCTGATGGCCGGCGGCAGGAGCCCGTCCAGGCCAAGGTCGGCGCGCTCGTTCTCGGTGAATGCCGAGCCCTTATTCGTGAAGGGATCTCGGAGCACCGGCTCACCCCGCGCATCGACGGCGATGTATTCCTCGCCTGTGACCCGATCGTGCTCAGTCAACCATTCCATAGGATGAAACCTGGTGTCCCGCAGCGCACCCGCATCGCCGACGCGGGCATGATGACACGCATTTTTGACGTGACACGCAGCAAGGTGGATACTCGACGACCTCTGCTGTTTCAAGTTGGAGCGAAATGACCGGACGAAGGCTTGCGAGCACGTCTGTGCTGTTCCTGGTGTGCACCCTGGCCATTGCCGCCATCGCCGGCGCGCAGGTCGGCGCGAACGCCGGCGAACTGGCGGTGCGATGGCGCGCAAAGCTCGGCTCCGGCTATTCCGGTGTCGCCGTCGCCGGCGGGCGCGCGGTGACGATGTTTGCCGACGGGCCCCGCGACGTCCTCGCCGCCTTCGACACCGACTCCGGTAGTGAGGCCTGGCGAGTGACGATTGCGGAAAAGTTCGTCGGCCTCGATGGCTCCTTCGATGGACCGATCTCTACCCCCGCGATCGCGGGCGGCCGCGTGTTCGCGCTCGGTCCACTCGGCCATCTACTGGCAGTGGATCTCGAGACAGGGCGGGTTGTCTGGCGCGCGGAGATGGGTCAACTGGTGCAGGCAGCCAGGCCGCACTACGGTTTCGCGTCCTCCCCTCTCGTCGCCGGCGGCGTGCTCGTCGTACAAGTCGGTACCGGCAGTGGGCAGGCGATCGCCGGATTCGATCTCGCGAGCGGGGCCCGCCGCTGGATGGCTGGTGAAGACACCGTCCAGTATCAGTCGCCGGTACTCGTCCGGCTGGGCAGCCGCGAGATCGTTGTCGCGGCGGGCGCAACCCGTCTGACCGGCCTTGATCCGGCTACCGGACGTGTGCTGTTCGACCATCCCCACGGAGGCGTGGGCGAGCCCATCTCGGTCTTCAGCGGTGTTCCGGTGCCGTCAGGCAACGGCCGCGTGTTCCTCAAGACGCATCCCGACGCGTCGACGATGTTCCGGATGACGGAAAGGCCGGATGGCACCATCGCTGTCGACCTCCTGTGGAAGGCGCAGGTCATGCGCCAGACATACGTGGTGCCCGTGTATTACGACGGCCACCTTTACGGCATGAACGGCCGGACCGTGCTGACATGTGTGGACGCCGCCACCGGTGAGATCAAGTGGCGCTCCCGCGAGCCCGGCGACGGCTTCCTCACGCTCATCGGTGATCGCATCGTGTTCGTGACCAAGACGCACAGCCTCCACGTCGGCGCCGCCAGCCCGGCGGGTTGGAATGAGCAGGCTCGCATCCAGCTCGACAGACGATCTCGTCTGGACGGCACCGACCGTCGTCGGCAAGTTCAGTCTTCGCGCGCAGCCTTGGCGAGCTGGCGCGCGTGGACTGGACTACTGCTGCCACCACCACGGTTAGCGTGGCGCGCCCTGAGGCGGTATCTCCAGCGTTCGCGCGGTTTCTCGAGGAGGTCGACCAGGCGACGGACAAACAGGCGGTCGTCGATCGATTCCTCGCCTCCGTGAAGGACGGGCCTCTGATCGATCCGCCTGACCGGGTTGTGTTTCTCTACCGGGGTGATGCGAAGGACGTCGGCATCGCCACCGATTTGATCGGCGTTCGCCGGGAGGACCCGTTGCAGCGAGTGCCGGGCACCGACCTGTTTTTCTACGAGGCGCAGGTCGAGGCAAGTGCCCGCGTGAATTACCAGTTCGTCCGGGACTTTGGTCCGCCAACGCTCGACCCGCGCAACTCGCGGCGGGTTCCTGGTCTCTTGCCGGACACGGAAGCTTCGTCGCTGGCGATGCCGGGCTGGCGGGAACCAGCGCATTTGACCGAGTTGCCAAACGGCCAGCACGGACGGCTGGAGACACTCGAATTCACCAGCACGCTGTACCCGGGCGCCAAACAAACGCTGCACGTCTACGTTCCGGCCGGGTACGAAGAAACCGCCGATCGCTTTCCCGCGGCGTACGTGCTCGACGGCGACATGGCGCGCGCGCAAGGGCTCGTTCCCCGCAGTCTCGATCAGCTCATGCCCACACGGGTCGCACCAGCCCTGGTCGTCTTTCATGGGGATATGAATTGGGGACCCGCACCGCCAGCGGAGGCGGACGCGCTGACTCAGGAGATCGAGATCATCGTCAAGGAGATCGTGCCGCTGATCGACCGGCGGTTCCGCACCGTGCCGACGCCGGCTGGACGTGCGATCGTCGGCCACCTGTGGCGCGGCATCGCGGCCACGCACCTCGCGTTCGATAACCGCCGCGTGTTCGGCGCACTCGGCCTTCAGTCTCTGTTCATGCTCGATACCGACCGGTTCGGTATCGAGCCGCATGTGAGCACGGCGGCCGTCACACCCCTGCGGGTGTACCACGACTGGGGCTTCTACGGCCACGTCTCCACGCGAGAAGCGGCCGACCTGCGGGAGACGAACCGCCGCTTCAACAACTACCTGCGCGAGAAAGGATTCGATCCCGCCGGTGGCGAAGCGCAGGATGGTCTCGGCTGGGCGAGCTGGCGCAATCGAACGGATCGACTGTTCGCCGCTCTGTTTCCGCCGCAATCGCGCCAATGATCCTGCCGCTCATGCTCAGTCTCCTCGCCGGTCCAGCACAATCACCGGCCGAGTCGCTGTCACCGTGGTTGGGCCGATCCGCGGAGCTGGCCCTCTCCTGCGTTCACAAGGAATTTCCCAACAAGATCAGTCACGTGCTGAACGGCGCTCGACCAGAGCATCACTCCGGAACATATCGCAGCGGAAGTGCGCTACCTGAATGGGCCGGGCCGCGTGTCCTTCGAGAGACCGTACGGGTTGGCCTGGCTGCTCCAACTCCATGCCGAGCTGCACGAATGGGCGAGTGAGCGGCCGGCAGACGGGGACGTTCGGCGATGGGCAGAGACACTCGAGCCGCTGACACGCGCGGTGATCTCACGGGTTGCCGACTGGCTGCCGAAGCTGACGGCCCCGATCCGGATCGGCGAGCACTCACAGACGGCTTTCTCGTTCGGGTTGATGCTCGACGCGGCACGGACGCTCGGCGAGACGAAGCTGGAGACGCAACTGCTGTCGCGCTCGCGCGATTTCTACTTGAAAGATCGGGCGTGCCCGCTTGCCTACGAGCCATCCGGCGAAGACTTCCTGTCGCCCTGCATTTCAGAAGCCGATCTGATGCGGCGGGTCTTGCCGCAGGCGGAGTTCACGCGCTGGCTGCGCGACTTTCTGCCGTCCCTACCGACGGATGGACGAAGCGACTGGCTCGCGCCCGGTGTCGTGACCGATCCCACCGACCCCAAGCTTGGCCACCTCTACGGGCTGAACCTCTCGCGCGCGTGGATGCTCCGCGGAATCGCGCAGAGCCTCCCCGCATCCGATCCACGCCGCGCGTCGCTGATGGCCGCCGCGCGGATTCACGGCACCGCCGGCATGACCGGCGTCACCGGGGAGCACTACGAGGGCGGGCACTGGCTGGGCACCTTCGCCGTGTACCTCGAATCCGATCGGGGTCTGCCAGGGCGGCGTCAGTAGCCCAGGATCAGCCTGTGTGTAGACCCTTACGCCGTCGCGAGTCGGGGTCAGTTTGGAGATCCGTGACACAATGCCGGCTTCCTTGAAGGCAAGGAGCCAACGGCGTGCACTGAGGAGAAGGCCATGAGCAAGGTGTTGATCACCGGTACGAGCGCGGGTATTGGGCTGCAGACCGCCATTGTCCTCGCGGAAGCGGGCCACTCGGTCATCGCAACCATGAGAAACCTGGAACGTGACACTGCGCTGCGGCAGGCCGTCGCCCACAGCCGTTTGCCGATTTCGATCTTCCAGATGGACGTCGACTCGGATGAATCCGTCGCGGCCGCCACGGCGGCGATCCGTTCGCGGGAGGGTGCGATCGATGTGCTCGTCAACAACGCCGGCATCGAGCGGACGGGTCCCATTGAAACCCTGGCTCTCGAAGACTTCAAGGCGACGATGGAGACCAACTATTTCGGTGCGATTCGAACCATCCGCGCCTGGTTGCCGGACATGCGCGAGCAGCGCCGCGGATGCATCATCAATGTGAGCTCGGTGGCAGGCAAGATCGCTTGCTCTCCACTGGCGCCCTACTCGGCGTCGAAGTACGCGCTCGAGGCGCTCAGCGAAGCACTGGCGCAGGAAGTGCGGCCCTTCAACGTGCGCGTGGCGATTGTCCAGCCAGGGATCGTCGATACTGCAATGGCGCGCCGTATCGAGAGGGCGTCCGCGCAGGAAGCCTACCCCCAGGTTGGTCGTTTCGGTCACATGTTCCAGGCGTCACTCGACCATCCAACATCACCCAAAGTAGTCGCTGAGAAGATCCTCGACATCATCGAAAGCGGCACTCTAAAGCTGCGGCACCCCGTCGGGCCCGACGCCGAAGGGTTTCTCGCGTGGCGCGCCTCGCTCAATGATGAAGAGTGGGTGGACTGGGGGGCGCTGCCGGACGATGCCTGGTACGACTATGTTGCGACGACGTTCGGCCTGGATGTGAAGTCGAAGCGCGCGGCCGCCGCAGTCGCATTGGCGGAGACCATCCAGGGCGTCTGAGCCATCGGCCGATTTCCCGGCGGAGGAGGGCCTGTGCGCGTTGCAGTCCTTGGCAGCTGGAGGGAAGAAGACAAGGCGGGATGGAAGCTGCGCGGGACGTCCGAGGAGTTTCGGATGGCGTCCCAGCGCGTGGGCGCGGAGCTGATCCAACGGGGCCATAGCCTCATTGTGGGAACCGATTCGGCGCATACTGCCGACGGCAACGCCGTCATCGGCGCCCTCGAGGCTTTCAAAGCCGCCAGGGCCCACGCCGAACAGCCCCGGATCATGTTGATCCGACCGGCGTCGTCCGATGATCAGCGCTCTTTCGCCGAAGCGCGCCGATCAATGCCTGGCGTCTTTGTGCAGTATCCAGTCGATGAGGCGTCGTGGGCGGTCGTCAAGCTTGTGCAGACCCAACTCGCGGACGCCGTCATCCTCATCGGCGGTGCGGAGAAGACCGAGCAGGCGGGTCTGACCGCGTCCGTGAGCGGAAAGCCGCTCGCGTGCATCGGCTCTTTCGGAGGTGCGGCAGCGGCACTCAACGATCGTTTCGTCCTGGCCCCCGCCGCCTGGGGTTACAAATCTCACCAGACGAGGAGGCTGCCTGAATTGCAGGAGCCCTTCAGTGACGTCGTCCTGCGGACAGCGCTGGAGACGGCATGGATCGAAGGGGCCCCCAAGCTGATGATCATTCATGGTCGCAGCCCCGATCGCGATGCCCTGAAAACGTATCTTCTCAAGTACGTCGGGCGTGTCGTCGTGCTGACCGACGAATTTGCCCCCACTCAGCCAATCCCGCTCAAGTTCGAGCGATTCGCTTCCTCTGTCGATGGAGCGATAGCGCTCCTGACGCCCGATGATGTCGGCGGGTTAGCTGCTGATCCCGTGACTGCTCCCCGAGCGCGCGAGAACGTATGGGTGGAGGTCGGCTGGTTCTGGGGCCGCCGCAGCCGGGGGAAGCTGCTACTCCTGCGCAAGGGCCAGGTCACCCTTCCATCCGATCTCGGCAATGTTGAAAACTACGAATACAGGTCGAGTCCTGAGGAGCGGAACGAGGAAATTCAGAAATTCATTGCGCGCCTGCGCTCCGCCAGTGAGGCCGGCCCCATCGACGATTGCTAGCGACAAGACGGTTACGACTGCGGCGGTTGCTTCTTGAGCGCATCGGACCTGACCGCCTGAAGCACCGCGCGCAATTGATCGACTGATTCGTCGACCTGAAACAATAAGTAGGTGCGCGCGCCAACGGTGGCGGCCTTCACCAGGTAGTGAAATTCCTTGCCGTCAGCAGCGACATCGGCGCACGGCCCCCACGCCCGCACGCCGTCCGAACCGGTTGCCCAGAACGCAGTCGCCTCCTCGAGGATGTGACCAAGGAATGGGAACGTGCCGTCTCGACCGAGTGCGCCAAACCACGGAGGTGGCTCGACGAGCGGGCGGAACGCGCCCCCAGGATCACGTTCGAAGGCGACGATGCCGAGAGCGTTCAGCAGGAGCGCTACGTCCTCGTTACTCATGGCCGTTCTTCCTTGCAGGCATCACCATCGCGCGCCCCAGTGACGCGAACGCCGCATCGACCTGTTCGCCGGTTTTCGCGCTCGTGACCATCACCTGCCAGCCACGACCGACGAGTTCCTGTATTGCCGTCTCGGGAATCTCCCAGTGCTCCTGGAGGTCGGCCTTGTTCAACAAGAGGATGAACGGAACTTCACCGATAGCCTCGTAGGCGAGGTGTTGCACCTCGAGGGCCGTCTCGAACGTCGCGGCCCGCGTCCCGTCCGCGACAAGCAAGTACCCGGACGCTCCACGCAGATAGGACGAACGTAGTTTCTGGAAATCATCGTGGCCGTAGATGTCCCAGATCACCAGGTCGACGCGCTCCGAATCGATATCGAGACTCTTCTTATCGATCTTGACGCCGACCGTCGTCAGATACTTCTCGGAAAAGATACTGTGAACGAACTGCGATATCAGGCTGGTCTTGCCGACGCCGGATCCTCCGAGCAGACAGATCTTCTTCTGAATCACTGTTGTGGACCCGGACTTGTCGGATCGTCGATAACGCGGATCTCGAACGACACCCTTCGGTTGCGCCGCCCATCCGTTTGCGTCGTCCCGCCGGCGGGGAGCGATTGCCCGAGGCCGCGGGCCGACAATTCAATCCGCTGGAGCGCCGCGCCGCGAATGACGGTTAAAACCTGGCTTGCGCGCGCCAGACTCAGTTGGGCGTTGAGACCTTCGCTGCCGTCGCTGTCGGCGTCGCCGATGATTTGAAGTCGCGCGCGCCGGCCGCTCGCCATCAGCAGCCGGTCGAGCTCCTGCAACTCGAGAACGACGGCGGTAAGGTGCTGATGCTCGATCTCATCGACTATGGCCTGGCGCTTTGCGAAGTTGACCACGGCGGACCCGACCTGCGCCATGAGAATCCCTTCCCTGGTGGTACCAACGAACACGACTCGCTGAACGCCGGCGATGGCAGGCGCGATTCGCTCCGTGTCACTGACCCAGCGTTGCGAGGGCGATCCGGTGGCCGTGAGAACACCGTCGGCGAATGTCAGCGACACGCCCGGTGGCGGGCGCAGCAGGAGTGCCGCCCTGGCGCTGATGAACGCGGGATGTAACGCCTGGTACGGCTCCCAGCTGCTCTCGATCGATGCGAGGGGCAGGCCTGCTTCTGCTGTCAGCAGCTGGCGAGGATCTCTGGCGAGTGGATCGCGCAGGCCGTTGACGATGAACTTGCCACCGCGCCGATCGGCTGACACCACCACGATCCCCGGCTCATGGCGCAACTGATCCAGATAGGCGTTCCATGCCTGTCGTGTCTGAGCTTCTCGATAGGTCCACACGCCCAGGATGGCAAGCAGGACGATGCCGGCAACGACCCACCCTCGGTAGGAGGGCCGCCGATGCGGTTGACGCTGCTGGCTGAGGAGACAGGATTCGAGAATAGGGCGTGCCGCAGCGAACACTGCCGGGTCGCCGTCCAGCGAGTGCAGCGTCGCACCGAACTGGCGATGAACGCTCTCCGCTGCCTGCTCGATCGCCGAGCGGACGCTCAGCGGAACCGATCCACGGACGACGGCCGCAACGATCGCATGCGGACCTTGCGCGATCGAGACCGCGAGATCGCCGATGCGCAGTGACTCCAGCGTGTCGGATTGGCCGATGTGAAACGAATCGCGGGCGAAGTCGGTGATCGCCGTCAGCATCGCCGATACCTGGTCCGCATCGCGCTCGCCGCGCCGGTTGCGAGCGACGTGCTGCAGGAGCAAACCGGATTCTCGCTGGACGAGAAACACCTGCTCGACCCGATATTCGACAGTGTCCGCCAGGACGATCTCGGCGTAGGGGCGTCCCGTCCGCCACGCCGCCCATCGCCAGCGCATGGCGCGCCACGACACCGTCCGATCGACCGCCTGGTTCAGCGATTCGATCATCGCATCGAACGTGTGAGCTACCGCTCTGCGGATCGCCGGACCGATCACCGGGAACAGTGCGTCGGCGAGCGGCTGGGGATCGCGGGCGACGGATGCGGTGATCGCCTGCTCGATCGAGGGGGCCAGTGCCTGCATCAACTGCGGATCGCGGGACCGCAGCTGGAGAGCGTCGGGCAACACGCGACTGACGTCGCGAGTCTGCGTCGTCGGGTCGAGCAGGTGTGCGCGCAGCGTGAGCAGTTCACGTTGCTCCGGTCCGACGATGATCGACCGGAGGTGCGCGAAGTTGTCGTCGGCCGGCGTGCGTCGGTCACCCGCGGATGGCAGCAGCGAACCGTGTTCCGGTTCGCCGTTCCGCGGAGCGGCCGATTCAGCCATTCCCCCCTCCGTTGATCCCGGGAGGTGGAATTCGTCGGTCAGCCGCATCGCCATCTCCTTGAGCAGCGAGGCGAGCGCCTGGCGGTCGGTCTTGTCGTTGCGCAGCTCCTGCGCCTCCCGGGCGAGGGTCGCGAGCACTTCGTCGACTTTCAGACGGATATCGGCGCTCAGCCGCTGGTGCTGCTCGAGCAGGCTTTGCCGGATATCGCGCTGATGCTTCGACAGCTGGTCGTCGATGGCGACCGCGCGCTGCTCGAACAACCGCGCGGTTTCGGCCACCTCGCGCGCGAGTTTCGCATCGGCATTCGACCGTTCCGCCTGTTCGCCCCTCGCCTGGGTCGCCAGCGATTCCGTTTCCTGCTTGACGTAGGCCTCAAACGCGTCGAGCCGGTCCTTGAGCGAATCCTTGAGGTCCCGTATCTCTTTGGCGACGCGCTCCTCGAGCCGGGCGAAACGTCGATCGACATCCCGCATGTGGTTGCCGAACAGAATGTCGCGCACCTTTTCCAGGCTGGCTGCGCCGGTAGGCTCGATGCTGGCAACAGCCAGATCACTGACTCCGTGTTCAGGCCCAGTGGCAGTGGCAGGATGCGGATCTTTGACGGTAGTCATAGTGCCCTCTGTTTCGCTGATTCGAGCAGCCCTCAGGAACTTGACGTCTACACGTGCGGAAGGATGGGGAGGCTAGCACGGGCGGTGCTGACACGCAAGCCGGGCAGGCCTCTTCACATGCGGCCGTCCTGCATGCCATAGCGACGTTCAACCGCGGTCAAGTCGAAGGGCTGACCGTCGCGCTCCATCTCGGGGCTTCAAGGTTTGGCCTCAGGCGGCTGTCCCTTGGATCTCAACCGAGCCGCCGTACCCACGACGATTTCATTGAAGACGGCCCGTGCGCGCTCGAACGACGCGCGGCTCCCACCACGCAGCCTCCACCAGTACCGAATCACGCCGGCCTCGGCCAGCGCGCTCGACACGAGATGGTTGATGTGCGCATCGCTGTCGGCGACAGACACTCTGCCCGACGGCCATTCGATGCGAAGCCGCCGCTTCACCTCTTGCAGGGCGTCGGCATACTGCCTGTACCTGCAGCCGGTCCCGGTTCATCCCGCGACCCGCTGACGCCACGAACACGCTGCCGTCGCGCCCGATCGCCACAACTGCGGTGACGCCCTGCTTGGCAATCTGTCCGACATCGGCCGCACTCAGGCCACGGCTGGCCGGATGGTTGTGAACGAGCACCACGTCCATGCCCGGTTGTCGAAGTAACCGATCCAACTCTCCATCGAGTTCGACCGAGGAGCTGTCACCGGCGCGTTCGGCAAGCGGCTCGCCCGACGCGCTAAGGACGAACAGCCGCTCCGCTTGGTCGCCATCCACGTCGGACACGAATCGTGTCAGCCACCAGTCAATACCCCTATCGGTGAGATCCAACCTGGCCGCCAACTGGTCCAGCCCGTCGGCCGTTCCTGAGCCGCCGCTCGATCCCGTTCCTCCCACCGCGCCCACCACCACCCACATCGCCAGCCAGATGCCCGTCCGGTGCATGTCGCTCGCCTCCCCGGCGCTGGAGGCGAGAACCGGGACGAGAAAGCCGCACCGCGTGAATGTGGTCTAGAATGCTGCCACATCGACAACAGGACGGATGGCTGACGGGACGTCCGACATAACGGCGCTGCTGCGCGCGTGGCGAGGGGGAGACAAGGGCGCCCTTGACCGCCTGACTCCGCTCGTCTACGGCGAACTGCGTCGCCGCGCACGTCACTATCTCCGGGCCGAGCGGCTCGACCACACATTACAGCCCACGGCGCTGGTCAACGAGGTCTACCTGCGGATGGTCAACATCGAGGCCATCAACTGGCACGACCGGCTGCATTTCTTCGCCATGGCCGCGCGACAGATGCGAAGGATTCTGGTGGATTCGGCGCGCGCCCGGCGCTACCAGAAGCGTGGCGCCGGTGCCATTCATGTCACCTTCGACGAGGCGCTGGCGCGGTCGGAGCAGCCCCTGGACCTCGTCGCACTCGACGACGCACTGGAGCTGCTCGCAGTCCAGGACGAACGCAAGGCCCGTGTCGTCGAGTTGCGCTACTTCGGCGGACTCACAAACCAAGAGATCGCGACCGCGCTCAACATCTCGACCGACACGGTGACTCGCGACTGGCAGGTCGCCAAGCTGTGGCTTCGCCGAGAGGTCACGCGAGGCGTGACGGAAGATGTGATGTGACGCCAGACCGCTGGCAGCGACTGGACGCTCTCTGCCATGCGGCAGGCGCGCGGCCGGGCACCGAGCGCGCGGCGTTCCTGCTCGAGGCGTGCCCCGACGATGAGGAGCTGCGCCGAGAGGTGGCATCGCTGCTCGCGCACGCCGAGTCAGCGGTCTCCTTCCTCGAGACCCCGCCCTGAGTGCACCGGAGCTCATTGGCCGCCTGCTCGGCGCGTACCGCATCGACGCGCTGATCGGATCTGGCGGCATGGGGGATGTCTATCGAGCGACCGACACCCGTCTCTCGCGTACGGTTGCGGTGAAAATCCTGCCGCCGGTGTGGGCTGCCGACGCCGGGCGCCGGGCCCGCTTCGAGCGGGAGGCCCGTGTCGTCGCCGCACTAAAGCACCCGAACATCTGCACCATCTACGACCTTGGCCGCGATCAGGGAGTCGAGTTCCTGATCATCGAGCTGATCGACGGCGAGTCGTTGTCCGATCGGCTGGCGAGGGGACCACTGCCTCTCGATCAGGTGTTGGCGTGCGCCATCGAGATCGCGGATGCGCTCTCGAAGGCGCATCGGCAGGGTATCGTCCATCGCGACCTTAAGCCCGGCAACGTCATGCTGACAAAGACCGGCGCCAAGCTGCTCGACTTCGGTCTCGCGCGTATCGTGAGCGACGAGCCTGGAGTGTCTGCCTCAGTCGGGGCGGCGATCACGGCGCCACTCACGGAAGCTGGCGCGGTGCTCGGCACGATCCAGTACATGGCGCCCGAACAGATCGAGGGAGGCGTGGCCGATCAGCGTAGCGACGTCTTCGCGTTCGGCGCCCTCCTCTACGAAATGGTGACGGCCAGGCGCGCGTTCACCGGCGCCACGACAGCGTCGCTGATGGCCGCGATCCTGCGTGCTGACGCACCGTCACTCGCCGCAGCGCCCTGGCCTGCGCCTCTCGCGCTGGATCGGCTGGTGCGGACGTGCCTGGCGAAGGATCCTGGCGCTCGCTTTTCGACCATGCACGACGTCGCCGTCGGGCTGCGCGGCATCGTCGATGATCTCGAGGAGAGCGCGCGGCAGACACGACGACGGTGTCCGTCACGCGAGTGGGAAGACTGCCGGTGCGAGTGCTCGGCACAGTGCTGCTGGTGGCGATCGCTGTGGCCGGCTATTGGCTCGGATCTCGGGACGGGTCGCGCCCAACCACGGTTGCACAGACGTTCTCGGAGATCGTGCCCCCTGCTGGATCCGCGTGACTGGCGCGGACTCGCGCTCTCGCCTGATGGACGCAGGCTCGTCGTGAACGTCTCGCTTGACAGACGCCGCCACCTCTGGCTGCGCGAGCTCGGCGCGCTTGTGGGTCGGCTGCTCGAGGGAACAGCTGGAGGTGAGAATCCGTTCTGGTCGCCCGATGGCCGCAGTATTGCGTTTTTTGCCGACGGCACGCTCAAGCGCATCGATCTCGCCGGCGGCGCGCCGGTCCCAATCTGCCCGGGCAGCGCCGACGGCGGCGCCGCCGCACGCGGCGGCGCCTGGTTCGACGACGGCACCATTGTGTTTGCGCCCGACCGGATCTCGGGGCTCCAGCGCGTTCGGGCCGATGGATCCGACCCGGAGAGCTTTCTCACACTCGATACCGCCCGCGGAGAGGTCGCCCTGCGATTCCCGATCGCCATCGGCCGTCGCTCGCTCGTCTACCTGGCGGTCAACGCCGACCTGAATCTGTCCGAGATTCGGCGAGCCAGCCTCGATGCCCCCGGCCAGTCGGCGACTGTGGTGCAGACCCGACCCGAAGTGCCGCGTTCGCAGACGGGTGGCTTTTCTACGATCGGCAGGGAACAGTCGTCGCCCGACGTCTCGACGAACGAACGGGCGGGTCACCGGCGAATCGCGTCCGGTGGCCGGGGCTGTGTTACTCGGGACCCAGGGCCAGATGAACTTCACGGCGAGCGGCGCGACCCTTGCGTGGTGGACGGGTCGGCCGGCTCCGGCGGTGCTCGAGTGGTTCGACCGTCAAGGAAAATCAGACCCGTTCCCTGGGGTCGCCCGACGTGATCAATGCTCTGGCGCTTTCGCCCGACGAGAGCTCTGTCGCCGTCGTCAAGGTAACCAATGACCAGGACGACATCTGGGTCGATCGACACGAGGACCGGAACGAGCAGATCCAGTTGACCATTGATCGCGTCTATAAATCGCGGCTGACCTGGTCGGCGACCGGGCGCTTGGCTTTCAGCTCCTACGGCGGCCGCGCTGGCGCGCAAAACATCTATACGCTCGATCCCTCCGGAACGGCCCTGCCTGTTCCGATCGCTGAGGATCTCGCCAACTTGATTCCGTTGGGCTGGTTCGCTCGGGACCAGGCGTTCGCCTGGCTCCGTCAGCCGCCCGACGGCGACCGCGTGCTGCGCACCCGCTCTCTCGAGCCTCGAACCGAGCCGGTGGATCTGGCGCAAAAGGCCTTTGGCGACCTCGCCGCGTTGTCGCCTGATGCCGCGGTCATTGCCTACACGCTTCGTGAGGCAGGACAACTCAACCTGTTCGTAGATCGATTCCCCGCGTTGGATGCGCCTCAGCTCGTGGCCCGAAACGTGAACGGGACCCCCCGATGGCGGCAAGACGGACATGAAGTGTTCTTCGACGTCGACCGACTGGCTGATGGCGGCGACCATCCAGCCCGGGGCGAACCTGAATGTCGCACCACCGATCCGGGTGCTGCCGCTTTCGACTCCGGTCTGGGATGTGAATCGTGACGGCACCCGGTTCCTGCGTGACTGTTCCGAAGGCGGCGCCGACCTCAGGACGATTGTCCCTCATCCAGAACTGGTCGCCACCAGGCTCACGATGAGGAGACGCGAGGGCCGGCGCGCGTAAAGCTGGTGGAGCGCCTCGGCCGCTCGCGCGATTGGAGCGGCCGAGCGCGAGATGCCGTACATCCGTCTTGACCGATGTCTCGCGCCGGATAGTATCGCCACTACTCACATCGCCATCTCACGATTCCAGATCACGATCGCCAGCCAGATGACGAAGACCTTCAGCGGTAGCGGCCATGGCTGCGGCAACTTCACCGCCGCCGTGCGCCGCCATGCACTGGTCGGCGCAATCGAGCCGATCTCAGCGCCGCCGCTTTGCACGACCAAGCTGCGCCGCCAGACGGAGGCCTTCTCCATTTCATAGGTCTGCCCGTCGTAGCGGATCACCATGCGGTTGCGAAATGCGCTCGGCTTGGTTGCGCGGGCCAGGACGATGCCGTCCCGTTCCAGCAGGAAGTCACCCCGGATGACGCCGTCGCGGTAGACCCCGTGCGCGACACCGTCTATGGTCAGGACACCATCTTCCTTCAACGCCGACACGTCCACCTGTGCCAGTTGCCGCTCGCCGTCCTTGACGTCGAAGTTCAGCGAGTACCAATGTGCGGCGCCGATCATGATGTTGCTTCAGTTAGGTTGTTCACTGCGCAACCCTCGGAAAGCGGGAGACGGGCGGTTGATAAGTCAGGGCGCTGTGCGGTCGTTGGCCATTGTAGTAGCGGAGCCACGGGCGAAGCGCGCGGGTACGGCGATACGAGCTGGGATAGGGTGTCACGTAGGCCCATTCTCGCAACAGTGTCTGGATGAAGCGCTCAGCCTTGCCGTTCGTCTGGGGCCGATACGGACGGGTCCGCTTCCACGTCGCTCCGATCGCGGTAACGGTCTGCTGAAAGCGGCGGGACACGTAGCCGGGCCCGTTGTCGGTCATGACGCGCTCAATCCGCACGCCTCGGCGCGCAAACCACCGGGCAGCACGCCGCATGAAGTTGGCGGTCATCGTGGCGGTCTGATCCGGCAACACCTCGACGTAGGCCCCGCGACTGTAATCATCAACACACACGTGCACCGTTTCCCAACCGACGCCTCGGGTGCGGCGCTTCCGATCGCCGTGAATGCGGTGGCCAATGACCCCAATGCGCCCCAAACGCTTCATGTCCAGATGGACCAGTTCGCCGACCCGCTGCCGCTCGTAACGGACCACCGGCAGCGGCGCAGTGGGCAACGGCCACCGCTGGAGCCCATGTCGCGCGAGCACGGCGGAGACGGTCGAGCGAGGCACCTGCACTTGGATCGCAATGCGCCACGCGGGTAACCCGGTGTGCCGGGCGGCGATGATCGCCGCGACCTTCTCGACCGGCGTGCGTCGCGGCTGCCGATGCGGCGTCGACGGACGGTCGGTGTACCCGAGCGGCGGAGCCATCGGTATGCCGTCTGACGACTGATCCCATGCGCTTCTGCTGCCAGGGCCACGGGCCAGCCGTCTTGCTTCACGCGTGCATGCAACAGGGCGCGGCTTGCCGGCGTCGTCTTCGCGTTACGATGGAGCTTCACTCGGGGCCTCCTCTCGGTCAGAACGGTTGTGTGGAAACTCCATTCTTTCCGAGTGGCTCCGAGTGAACAACGTGTTTGGAAACTACATCTAGGTGAGGACCGAGCGTCTCCGCAGCTGGCTCGCAACGGCCGTATGGCGTGAACAGCAGCGCTGACTATGCTGTCTTGCGGAGTGGGCGGACCTTCGGTCGCCGCCCCCGGGCCTTCAGCGCGTGCCACAGGTCCCACTTGGCCTGCAGTGTCAGCCAGATCTGTGCGTCCCACCCCGTCAGCGCGTCGAGTAGCAGCGCTGTGTCGGCGCTAACGGCTCGACGGCCCTTGACGATCCCATTCAGCCGCTGGAAAGGAATACGCATCCTACTGGCCGCCTCGGCCTGAGACACGCCAAGAGGTTCGAGAAACTCCTTCAGGAGCATTTCGCCAGGGTGAGTCGGCGGGCGATGGGTAGGCAGCATGGAGATTCCTCAGTGATAGTCCGTGCACAGCACGTCGAACGCATCGCCGCCTTCGAAACGAAACACGATCCGATACTGGTCGTTGACTCGCACCGCGTGAAACCCTCGTAGATCAGCACCGAGCGCGTGCAATCTGTTCCCGGGCGGCACTCTCAAATCGTCAAGCCTGGTCACCGCGTCGATTTGATCGAGTTTCCGCCGGACGTTTGGCCAGAGCTGGCGAGGAACCCGCCGCGCCGCCCTACTGTTGACGCCGTTCCAGATGTCCCGGGTCGTTTCATCGGAGAACGTCCGGATCACACGATAGCACTATAGCACGCCTAGCGTGCTATGCCTCCCGCCCTATCCTGACGGCAGCTCGCCACTCGCCATGGCAGCCAAGGTCTTGAAGGCGACTTCGCGCTCGCACTCCTGAACGCGAGATTTGAGGGCTCGACGGTATCTCCGGAAGGACGCGGCAGGGTCGCCCTGCAGCGGTCGTCAGCGCAACAACATCGCCGCGACGCGTTGCCAGGCGGTACTGGCCGACAGCTGCACGACAATCGGCGGAACCGTGAGGAACGCCAGGGGCACGCTCCAAAGATATGCGGCATGCACGCGCCGCCGGGTGACGAGATCGTAGATCGGTCCGGTGAAGAGAAATCCCAATACGAGTAGTGCGATGACCTGTGGCTTTCCGCTGGCGAACGGCAGGCGGCTCGCGCCAGGACCAACCAGCCCGCTCATCGTCGCCATCAGCATCAGTCGTTTGTGCGTCTGCGCGCTGCGGCGGAAGTACCACCCGGCGGCGACGAGGATGGCAAACACAAAGATGGCGTTGAGATTCAGCAGGAGGAAGCCTGCCGGATCCGGAAACTCGACGCCCGGGATGCCGCGGTGTCCCAGACGCGTGACCGTAATCGAGGTTGCCGTGCCGATGACGAGCATCAGCGCCGCGAGCACGACTCCGGCAGTACCGAGGCGTCGATGGATTGCCGTTTTGCCGTTCAAGACGAGCGTCGCCTGCATGACATAGAACGCCAGCCAGCTGGTGAAGATCGCTGCGTGCACGTGAATGATCGGCGGGAGCGCCGGCGCTCCCGACAGGATCTTCGGCAGGTACGTGTTCCAGAAGCCCGCAACAATCGTCACGGACGTGACAACGGACATGATGCTGAAGAAGCGGTGATCGGCCGGACGCGTGTGGAAGGTTTGCGGGCGGGCGATGCTGCTTCGGGTTTCGGCCGCAGGCCCTGCGGTGCTCATGAGTCCCCCCGGTTTGATGTCGCGCGCCATTCTAAACGCGACCGTTATGCAGTTTTCCTCCGCCTCAAAACTCCTTCCCGGATTTGCCTGTCGTTCAACCGAGTTTGCATTTTAGGAAATTTCAGCGCCATTCCGGTGGTTCTGCCTGACAGCAACTCACCCCAGGCGCCGCGGAGTTTCCGGGTTCGTGGCAGGCCTTGCTTCTAGACTTTCCCGGCTGGAAGAACACCAATGAAGAAGTATCTTGCCTTTTTCGCGATTGGCGCACTGTCTGCGGGCGTGACCGCCTGCAGCTCATCGACCTCACCGGTAGCTCCTTCTGCCGCCGTCCCATCATCAGTCACCGTCCTCCCCGTCAAGCCTGGATACGCGGACGCGGCAAAACCGGGTGGCATGACGATCGTCGGAATCGTCCTGCAGGAAGATGGGGAGTTCGACGTCCTTCAGGCGGCGGTCGTCCGCGCCGGTCTCGTCGAGGCTCTCAACGGCACGACGCAGTACACCGTGTTTGCACCGACCGACGCTGCGTTCGTATCCACGCTCGGTGTCGCCAACGAAGCAGCCGCTCTGACGGCGATCAACAGCATGGACGTTGACACACTCCGGAACATCCTGCTCTACCACGTGACGAACGGCCGGCGGAACAGCAACGCGGTCCTTGCCGCGCCGGTTTACGTGATGCTGAACGGCGCGAAGCTCACGCGCGACCAGCTCTCAGCGGCCGGCATTGCCGCCACTGACATCTCCGCGTCCAACGGCATCGTCCACGTAATCAACCGCGTACTGCTGCCGTAAGTACGGCACCAACAGGCGCCAGGAAGCCTTTGCTCGCGCGGAGCGTGAGTGAAGGCTCGCTGGTCCCCACGCAAAACTCATTGGAGAGATCTCTCGGGATGATCGAGTTCATTTCACGGAACCAAACACCGCTCCATGCGCGAAAGCCGGACCGGTCTTGCCGTGGGGCCACTCATCACGGTCATAACGGATTCCGGGAATTCCCGATCCAGTGGCTGGAAGATCGCGAGCGAGCTGGAGCTTTCCGGTTTCTGGATCCATGTCGATCAGGTAAACGCCACCGGCCAGTGTTCCTCCGCCGGTCATGACGATGCGCTTTCCTCCGGGTTCGAGCGCGAGCCAGTGTGGGCGGGCATCAACGCCGAAAGCGAGCTCGTCAGCGATCACTGGCTTCTCCGGTGTGGACACATCCAGGACTACGAGCGATCCGGTGGTGCCGACGGGCTGAACCCAGAAACGGCCAGATCGCACGGGCACGTTGCAATCCGTGTCTTCGCCCTCCACGGCCGACCACGGGAAGGAACGCGCAAGTTTGGCCACGGGCATTCCGTCGAGCCCGGAGAGCACATACAGCCCGCATCGAAACGTTGCGACCATCACAGATGTTCCATCGCTAAGGGCTCTCACTTCAGCGGGATGAAGGTGCTCGTTGCCGCGCGGTCCTGGCGGCAGCAGCACCGTGTGCAGCAGGGTCAGGTCGGAAAGGCGCCACACTTGAACCGACCGTCCGACTGTCATTCCGTGCATGTCGGCCGAAGTTGTGACGACGCGGTCGAGTTTGGGTACCACAGTCAGACTGTATGGGCGCAGATCCGGATCGACAGGATTGGCTGCGCTCGTGGCTCGGAGCATTCGTCCACGGTCGTCCAGTTCAACCAACCCGCCAGTTGCATGGTGATCGGCGGCGAGACCTTGATAGGTGGCGAGCACAGGTACCCGCTCGGCGTGCGGGCGAAACTGTGTGGATGGGAATATGGTCCCGCATCGCCGAAGTCACTGAACAGACGCGGGCGCATGGCATCGCTGAGGTCGAAGACGAACGTGTGCCCGGTATCGAACGAGTTGGCGAAAAGCTGGCTCGTGGTCATCTCGTATTCGACGTGGTGCGCGCCGCGCCCACCCGGCGCCGGCAACGTGCGGACGACCCGCCCGTAGGCTGCCGAATGGCGATCCACGTCCACGACCGCCAGAAAATCGTCAGCGGCCTTGTCGACGTCCCAGGCCCAGACAAACAAATGGGTGCTCCCACTCGACTCGCTGGGCGCCGCCAACGGTGAACAGCCCGACAACGCCAGGAGGAGCAGGCCGATAACATGGCGGTACGATGTCCGAACTCGATCGGTTCGGGAATACAACGGACTGGCGGGTGCGGTGACCCGCTCAGGACTCATAAAGCAGAATCGGCTCGGACGCTGAAGACAATCCGACCGAGCGTCACGGCTCGTCGGCGAGACGTTGTATAGATCATGTGGTCTGTGCAACGAATTGTAGACGACCTAGCACCTACGCTGGCGGCACCCCGCCGATATCTCTGGCCAACCCCAGCCCGTCACGCTCGACCCATGTTTCAACGAACTTGCCACGCTCGATGCGTTGCCAGCTCACCCCGGTTCGCTTTAACAAGTTGCCAGTCGGTGTTA
Organism: uncultured Acidobacteriota bacterium; assembly: GCA_963742265.1. GTDB lineage: Bacteria > Acidobacteriota > Vicinamibacteria > Vicinamibacterales > 2-12-FULL-66-21 > JACDCA01. The sequence continues at coordinate 199,322 of CAVULC010000003.1, read as the reverse complement.
TCCCGAGGACCTCGCCGTCGTGAGTTCCGACACTGGTCCAGCGGCTGCATACGATGTCGCCTTCGACGACGATGTCATGAACGTCGAATCGCAGGTCTGAGAACATCGTCGTATAGAGCGTGATCAGCTCGCGGTAGCCTTCGACACCAACCAGATCAGCCGGGTTGTTTGGATCATGATTGACGTGACGTTCGGCGGCTTTGTTGGCTTCAGACATGTGTCGTCCCTCCTGATCGAAGTTCCAATCCGCAACTGAGGCTCAGGCTATCCGAATCTCGCTGCAGATTCCACGCGATGTCAGCCTGACAGCGGGACATCAAACCAGAGCACACAACCGTTCAATAGCAGTGAGCGAGCGCGGGCTCCACATCGCCCGTGTCCAACCGTTGCCGCCAGTGCGCGCATGACGGGGAGCTGATGAATGGGTGGCGAAGTCGAGGTTCTCAATCTCGCGATGGCGTGCGAGTCGCGATGCGCCTGAATCGGCCGCAACTGGCTGATCCGCGCGGCGTAGTCTGACCGACAACGTTGTTATAGAGTTTGCGGGCTTTATGGCCGGGCAATCCAGCCGCCCTTTTTACAGTGAATACGCGTGGGCGTTCGATCTGCTGATCGACCGGCCTGTCAGTCAGGAGTGCGCCGCGATCACTGCCTGGTTCAGTGAGCGAGGCGTCGTTCCGGGCGCAACGCTTCTTGATGCCGGCTGCGGAACGGGCCGATATGCTGGCGAACTCGCGCGCCGAGGTTATGCCGTTGAAGGCGTAGACCGGTCGTCCGAACTGATCGAGACTGCCAGGCAGTCCGTCCGCGGTCACGGCAATTCCGTCTCATTTCGCGTAGGGGACCTCCTCGCTCTACCCGTGGCGAAGTACGACGGCATTCTGTGCCGTGGCGTTCTCAACGACTTCGTGAACGACGACGCACGCCAGTCGGTATTTGCCGCGTTCGCGGGCGCCCTTCGACCTTCAGGCGTCCTGATTCTGGACGTTCGCGAATGGGCGGCGACGAGGGACCGTAAGCAGCGCGAGCCCGTTTTTCGAAAGAGCGTTGTTACGGACCGAGGCACGCTCACGTTCACGAGCACCACCGAACTCGATCCGGAGCGCCAGCTGCTTCTTCTGTCCGAAACGCACACCCTGGTCAACGATGCCGGAGAACATTCGAGCGACTATCACTTCGTGATGCGATGTTGGACGAAAACCGAACTCGAGTCGGTCTTTGAACGGGGCGGTTTTGGTTCCGTGGCTGTACTTCGGCGCCTACGATCCCGCGGTTCACTCGGACGCGACGGATCGACTAGTCGCCGTGGCTCAAGTGTCCGTGTGATTTGAGCATTCGGCAACGGTCTGACTCAGATGTGGACGGCAGAGCGCTGACCAATTCCATCGGAAGGGCGCGAGTTCGATAATGAAATCACCCCACGACGCACATAGCTGACAACAACGCAGAAAGGTTGTGGCCGGGAGGCCCGCTCTTCCGCCCTGGACCGGACGTGGCTGGCGAGGATCGGCGGGGTCGGCTGGTACACGCGCTCCTCAGCTGTGCATCTGCTGATCAGGCTGCGCAGGAAGTGGGTCCGCACGCCCTCGTTCGCGGATAATTGATTCGTAGTGACCGCGCCTTCTCACGCCTCGATCTCGATCGGCCGCGACGCCTATGCACGACGAGCATGGGCGGAGGCCTTCGATGCGCTGACGCAGGCGAGCGCAACGGGTCCGCTCGACGCCGACGATGCCGAGCGGCTCGCCTGGTCTGCGATGCTGAGCGGCCGGACCGATGCTTCCTTCGACGCCTTCGAGCGCCTTTATGAAATCAGGCTCGCGTCGGGCGAAAGACTGCGTGCCGCGCGGACGGCGTTCTGGCTCGGCATGCGGCTGATGTCACTGGGCCAGACGGCGCGGGGCGGAGGCTGGCTGGCGCGCGCGCAGCACCTGGTCGAAGGCAACCCCGATTGTGTCGAGTGCGGCTATATGCGCCTCCCGCTGGCGTTCCGCTTCTCACTCGCCGGCGACCATGGAGGCGCGGGCGCAGCGGCGGCGGAGGCGATCGAGATTGCGGATCGTCATCACGACCGCGACCTCGGTGCCCTCGCTCGCGCCTACACGGGCAGCGCATTGATCCGGCAAGGCCGGCTGTCTGAGGGCTTACCGATGCTCGACGAGGCGATGGTGGCCGTGTCGAGCGACAGCGTCCTGCCGGTCGTCACCGGTCTGGTCTACTGCGAAGCGATCTCGGCCTGCCAGCGGAGTCACGCGCTCGACCGCGCGCGCGAATGGACCGCAGGGCTCAGCGCATGGTGCGACGCTCAGCCGCAACTGGTGCCGTTCGCGGGCGCGTGCCTCGTCCATCGATCCGAAGTCATGCAGTTCAGCGGCGCCTGGTCAGACGCGTTCGAAGAGGCGCATCGCGTGCTCACGCGGTTCGGTCAATCGAGAGCCGATGCCGCCGGCAGCGCCTGCTACCAGGAGGGCGAAATTCACCGGCTGCGTGGAGAACTGGCGGACGCCGAGCACGCCTACAGGCTGGCGAGCGAGAGCGGACGCGATCCACACCCGGGGTTGGCACTGCTTCGCGTCGCGCAGGATCGCGTCGATCTGGCGGCGGCCGCCACCCGTCGTGTGATGTCTGTGACCACCGATCCGTTGCAGCGCACGCGGTTCCTCCCGGCGCATGTCGAGATTCTGCTGGCAGCATCGGAGATTGGCGAGGCGCGCGCGGCGGCTGAAGAACTGGGCGCGCTCGCCGATCGGTACGGCATGGACGTGCTGAGCGCGATGGCGCAACACGCGAAGGGCGCGGTCGCGCTGGCGGACGGCGACGCCCGCGGCGCGATTCACGCGCTGCGCCGCGCGCACGAGGTCTGGCAGCGTGTCGGGGCGCCGTATTTGAGCGCCCGCATTCGACTACTGTTGGCGCGCGCGTTTCGCGCGCTCGGCGACGAGGACGGCGCAGCCCTCGAGCTCGACGCCGCGAGAAAGGTGTTCGTCCAACTTGGCGCGGCACCCGACGTGCGCGCGGCCGATGCGATGGCCACGCCTGCGACGACCACGACCGCCGGATCCCCACTTGACACGCACGGGCTGAGCGCGCGAGAGCTCGAGGTGCTCCGCCTCGTTGCGTCGGGCAAGACCAATAAGGCCATTGCCGGCGAGCTCTTCCTCAGCGAGAAGACCGTCGATCGCCACGTCAGCAATATCTTCGGCAAGCTGAACGTCTCCTCGCGCGCGGCTGCGACCGCCTGGGCCTATCGGCACCATCTTGTCGGGTAGTGGGTAGAACTACCCATTTCTGATTCCTCGCCAAATTGGGTGGTCTTCCCGAAGTCAGGACCTGTGTACCCTCGATAAGCTCTGACCCTCGGCAACGTGGTCGACGTGGACGGCGCGGAGGCCGGGAATGGAGGGGCCAATGACACCGCAGATCGAGGGCTTGATCGAGGAAGGCGAGGCGTTCAACAGACTGCGCGAGACCACGCAGCGGAAGCGCATCGGCGTGATCGTCATCGGCGCGGGTCAGGCCGGCCTGTCGGTCGGCTACCACCTGAAGAAACTCGGCCTCGAATTCATCGTCATCGACGCGAACACGCGCATCGGCGATTCCTGGCGGCAACGGTGGGACTCGCTCCGTCTGTTCACGCCGAACCGCTTCAACGGCCTCGATGGCATGCCGTTTCCCGGGCCGCGGTATGCATACCCGACCAAGGACGAGATGGCCGACTACCTCGAGTCTTATGCCGCGCATTATCAATTGCCGGTTCTGCACGGCGTGCGCGTCAATCGGCTCTGGCGCGAAGACAACCGGTATCTCGTGGACGCCGGCTCGCATCACTTCGAGGCAGACCACGTGGTGGTGGCAATGGCCAGCTATCAAGGACGAAAGGTCCCAGCGTTCGCCAAAGAGCTGTCGCCCGAGATCGTCCAGCTCCACTCCTGCGAGTACAAGTCGCTGTCGCAGCTGAGGCCCGGGGGCGTGCTGATCGTGGGCACCGCCAACTCGGGCGCGGAAATCGCCATGGAGACTGCGCCGACGCATCCGACGTGGATTGCGGGCCGCGACGTCGGCTCGATGCCATTCAACATCAAGAACTTCTGGGTCCAGCGCGTCGTGCTGCCGATGCTCTTCCGCGTGGTGTTTCACCGCATCCTCACGGTCGGAACGCCGATGGGACGCAAGGTGCGAGGGAAGATGATCAGCGCCGGCTTGCCGCGGATCCGTCAGCGGCGCACCGAGCTGGACAGCGTGGGCGTGCGTTGGGTCGACAAAGTCACCGGCGTGAAGGACGGACGCCCGCAGCTGGCCAACGGCCGCAGCCTCGATGTGCCCAACGTCATCTGGTGCACGGGTTACGACCTCGGGCTGTCATGGATCGATCTGCCGATTTTCGAGGAGAACGGCGAACCGCGCCAGACCAGCGGCCTCGTCGACGGCGAGCCGGGTCTCTATTTCGTCGGCCAGCACTTTCAGCACTCAGTTTCGTCGACGATGATCCACGGTGTCGGCCGAGACGCCGCATTCATCGTTCGCACGATTGGCAAGCGACGCGCTCATCGCGCGGTTGTGGTCGACCCATCTTCGCGCTCTCTGGAGGCTAGCCGTGCGCACGTGGCGTGAACCCGTTGTTCGTCGCGGCGTTGAGTTCAAAACTGGCAATTCTGACAATTTGGCTGGGAGGGGGGATTCGGCGCCTAAGTCGCGATGAGCGAAGCGAATCGCGCTGCGCGGTTGTGCCATGGGCATGATGATCTCTTCCAGAAAACGCACGCACTGAGCTTGCGATTCCCCTAGGGGGCTAACGTATCCATCGATCCAACTAATCCAGAGCCCACTCGCCAAGCCGTCGGCGATCCACCGGATCACGCGGCGATACCACCGCTAACCTATAATCGCGACCGCGGTGCTAACTCCCGGCACACGTCTCGGGCCCTACGAGGTGGTCTCCGCCATCGGCGCCGGCGGGATGGGTGAGGTCTACCGCGCGACCGACACCAGGCTCAAGCGCCACGTCGCCATCAAAATTCTGCCAGCCGCACTCGCGACGGACCGCGACCGGCTCGCGCGTTTTCAGCGCGAAGCGGAAGTCCTCGCGTCGCTGAACCACCCAAACATCGCAGCCGTCCACGGTCTCGAAGAGTACGGCAGCGCGACCGCGCTTGTGATGGAGCTGGTGGAGGGTGACAACCTCGCGGAGCGTCTCGCCCGTGGAAGGATTCCCATCGACGAGGCGCTCGCAATTGCCCGGCAGATTGCCGACGCGCTCGAATCGGCGCACGAGCGAGGCATCGTCCATCGTGATCTCAAGCCGGCGAATATCAAAGTGCGACCGGATGGCAGCGTGAAGGTGCTCGACTTCGGATTGGCCAAAGCGATGGCCCAGGGATCCGGATCAGAGGAACGCGAACGGTGGACTGCGGACGTAAACAATTCGCCGACCATCACGACGCCTGCGATGACGCAGGTGGGCATGATCCTCGGCACCGCAGCTTACATGTCGCCGGAGCAGGCCAGGGGCCGCACGGTGGATCGCCGCACCGACATCTGGGCGTTTGGGTGTGTTCTCTACGAACTGCTCACAGGGCTCACCATCTTCGCGCGCACCACGACCACCGAAACGATCGCCGCCGTCCTCGAACGCGAGGTTGACTGGTCGCGCTTGCCGGCTTCGACGCCCGCATCCGTGCGCCGATTGCTGAAACGCTGCCTGGAAAAAGATCCTCGCCACCGGCTGCGGGACGCTGCCGACGCGCGGTTGGAGTTGCAGGACGCGGGTTCGGAGGATGGCCCTACAGTGCGACGATCCATTTCCAACCTGCAGTTGGCCGGCATCGCACTGTTGGCGGTGGTGGTGATCGTGGCCGCCGCGGCGTTGACGTTGCCGCGCGGACGGGGGCCCGCAGCGCCGTCGTTTTCGCATGTCGTGCGGCTGACGACAGGCGCCGACCGCGAGGGTGCCGCGGCTCTCTCACCGGACGGGAAATGGGTCGCCTACATCTCGGACGCGGGCGGCACCACCAACGTCTGGGTCAAGTTCATCGCCGGCGGTGAGCCGGTCAATCTGACGGCGGCGGGCGATCTCGAAATCGGCATTGCCACGGGGATTGGCGGACTTGGCATTTCTCCAGACGGCACGCAAATCGCCGTGCCGGCGAGAGCGCGCGGCAGCAGCGACAGGTTTGCGACCTGGACACTGCCCGCTCCGCTCCCCGGATTACCGCACAAGCTTCTCGATGCAGGGCAACTGGCCATGCGATGGTCTCCCGACGGACGTCAGATCGCGTTCGTGGGTGCTGGATCGGCAAGCGGCGATGCGCTCTACGTTGCCAATGCCGACGGCAGCAATCGCCGGACGTTGATCCAGCCACAGAACGGGATGCACGTGCACTGGCCCGCATGGGGGTTCGACGGCTACATCTACTTTCTTCGAACGTTCAACACGATTTCCAATCTTGGGAACTCGGCGATCTATCGGATCGCTCTCACGGGTGGATCTTCGGCGGAACCGGTCGTCGATGGTGTCCGTCGAGCGCAGTTTCCGGCGCCGCTACAAGCCGGTCGCGGCTTGATCTATTCGGCCAATCCGGGAACCGCCGAAATGCGGTTGTGGTGGCGCAGCCAGGACGGCACTGCTCGACAGCCACTCAACATGGGCGTTGGCGAATATGGGGAATCGTACGTCCTGGGGGACGGCAGCGCCCTTGTGTGTACGCTGTTCGAACTCCGCCAGTCGCTCATCCAGGTTGCCGCAAGGCCGGGCGCGGCGGCACTCGTCCACCTGACCGACGGGTATCAAGGCGACCTCGACCCAACGATATCGCCGGCAGGCGATCGCCTGGTCTTCAGCTCCGCGCGCGACGGCAATCGTCATTTGTGGGCGTCGCGACCGGACGGCACCGGCGCGCGGCCTCTCACGTCGGGACCGGCGGAAGACGACAGGCCAGCCTATTCACCCGACGGCCGGCAAATTGCGTTTGCCTCCGATCGCGACCAGAGACGTGCGATCTGGATCGTGGCAGCAGATGGTGGACCGCCTCGGAAAGTCATCGACGCTGACGTGGTTGGTGGACCAACGTGGTCCCATGACGGTCAGGAGATTATCTATTCGGCGGGAATTGGCGACGGACCAGGTCTGTGGAAAATCGCGGCGACCGGCGGCAAACCCGTGCGCATTCCGACGCCGCAGTTCGCGTCGGATCCGGTGACCTCACCGACAGGCGATGTGATTGCCTATATGTCGATCACGCGAACTGAGGCTGGCGCCGTCACGAATATCGCGTTCGTCAATCGTGACGGCCGCGAGGCACTTTCGACTCTGCCGAATCGGCCCGGCCTTGGATTCGCTAACGGACTGGCAGCCTGGTCACCCGACGGCCGTCGCCTCGCGGTGATCGAACAAGCGGTGAGCCTTCCGACTCGCGTCTGGCTGGTCGAGCCGAACCAAAAGCAACCGTATACATTGCTAATGGAGCTTCCTGTCGGCCCGCGAGTCCGCGGCCTGACCTGGACGCCGGACGGCAGCGCGGTGATCTTAGGCAAGCACGACTGGACGAGCGATATTGTGCTGATGCAACGAGACTGAGCGTCTGGCGGGTAAGTGGCTGGGTGTCAGGGACGGAATTCGCAACTGGCCGGTGAGCGCGATGCGGAGTATGTCACGCGGCGGTCCCGAGGGGCGAAATCACCGGAAGTTCTCGATCAACATCAAATCGTTCGAGACGGACTGCTGTTGGATCAGTATGGTCTTGCCATCGGGGGATACGGCCAGGCGGTTGAGTCGGAGGGCCCAGATGTCAGAAATTCTTCCGAGCTCCCGATCTCGTCCAGCCCGGTCGAGCAGGTGAATCGACCGCTCCGTGCCAGAACCGCATGCCGCGTAGTAGATGCCGGCCTGGCCGACGGTGAAGTTCACGGCCGAGACGCACGGCAGCAGTTGACGCACCGGGCCTCCCGCGAGCGGCATGGCGAGCAGCGGGGAGTCCCCAAACTCCCGCTTGTAGATCAGGTCCCTGCCATCCATCGACACCAGTGCTGAAAAGGCGCTGCCGTCCCGCGTGACGCGCTCGGGCGATCCGCCCGTCACTCGCACTCGCCAGACATCGGGACGCTGTCCCTGGTCGGACGCAAAATAGATCCACTCCCCGTCTCGAGACCATGTCGGCGTGTGCTGGTCCCCGGGACCGTTCGTGATCCGGCGTGCGGCGCCGCCCTCGGCGTCAATTGTCCAGATGCTCTGGTGGTCGTCGGCGCCCCTGGAATCGAACGCAATCTGGCGACCGTCCGGTGACCACGAGGGTGAGCCCTGCCAGCTGCCGGGCCCATGCGTCAACTGGTGCGCATTGGACCCGTCCGCCGCAGCGAGCCAGACGTCGAGGGCCTCGCCAGAACGCGACGACGCGAAGACGAGTTGTTTGCCGTCGGGCGAGAACTGCGGCTGGATGTCCCAGAAGGAGGAGACGAGCACCGGACGCGGCGCGGCGACCGAGCGTGTAGACGCCCACGGTATTCTGCGTGCGGACGAACGCTACACGATTTCCGGCGGACGCCATCGCCGGCATGCGCGCTCCTTGCCCCGCCAGGTCGAGGCGCTCGGGCGCGCGGTTGCCCGTGATCCAGGCGCGCGACAGGTAGAACGTCTCCGGCAACGGTTGAATCGTGTAGATGACCGAAGTGCCATCCCGGCTCCAGGCGACGCCGCCGAGGTTGTAGGCCTTGTTCGTCAGGCGACGAGACGCTGAGACCGGCTGCCAACGCTCGTCGAGCTCCACGACGTCGATGCCGCAGGTCGGCCCGCTGCCCGCAAACTCGCAAGCCAGATAAGCGAGATGATGGCCGTCCGGCGCCAGCGCTGGGGACACGAGGACTTGCGCGGACTTGGACTGCACGACACGGCGGGGCGCTCCTCCGTCCACAGGGATCGCGTAGATGCCTCCCCGGTCTGGCGGCGTCGCGTCTCCCGCCACGATGAGCCAGCGACCGTCAGGAGACCAGGCGAGCCCAAACGTCACCGGAAAGTCGATGAGTTTACGCTGGGTTCCGGTGACTGGCGACAAGAGGTAGATCGCGCCGCGAGGGAAGTCTCGGAAGTATGCGATCTGCCGGCCGTCGGGTGACCAACCTCCCGCCCAGTTGCGTCCGGGATCCGTCGTGAGCTGCCGGACGTCCGACGAGCCGACCAACTTGAGGTAGATGTCGAAGGTATCGCGTCCGGGCCTGGAGTCTTGTCTCTCGCCGGCCCACGAGAACGCCACCTGTTCACCGTCAGGCGACAGCGTCGGCCATAGCTCCCCGCCATTCAGGCTCGTGAGTGGCATGACGCGCATCGGCGGCAGCTCGGGCAAAGCGCCTTGCCGGAGGTACCAGGCGGCTGCGGCGACGAGGACCACCGCCGACGCCGCAGCGGCGACCATGAGGCCTCGATGCTTACGCAAGCGTATTGCAGGCGTTGCTGTGAAGGTGGCCGAGGCCGATTCGTCCTTGATCTCCTGCAGCTCGTTCTTCACATCGAGCATCGACTGATAGCGCCGCGCGGGCTCCTTGCGGAGGCAACGCAGAATAAGGCGCTCGAGCTCGCGCGGCACGCCGGCGGCGATCTGGGTGGGCGGCGTCGGCTGATCGCGAATCACCGCGGCGAGGGTATCGGCCACCGAGGATCCGGCGAACGCCCGCGTGCCGGTCGCCATCTCGTAGAGCATGGCGCCGAAGCTGAAGATGTCGCTGCGCGCGTCGACCTTGCCGCCCGTCGCCTGTTCGGGCGCCATGTACGCCGCGGTGCCCATGATCGCGCCAGGCACGCTCAGGCCGGCGGAGACGCCCTGCGTCACGGTTTCATCGTCGGGGATCGAATCGTCGGCCACGAGTTTCGCGAGGCCGAAATCGAGCACCTTGACGGCCCCACTCTCGCCGACCATCACGTTGGCGGGCTTGAGATCGCGATGAATGATGCCGCCTGCGTGGGCGGCCGCCAGCGCGTCGGCCACGGACGTTGCGATGCGCAGTACCTCGGGCAGGCGCAGCCCCTTGCGCGGAATTAGCGCGTCGAGACTGGTGCCGCGCACGTACTCCATCACGATGAAGTCGATGGCGCCGTCCGACTCGATCTCGTAGATCGTGATGATGTGCGGATGATTGAGTGCGGAGGCGGACTGCGCTTCCCGGACGAAAGCGACGGCGACGCTGCTCGTCGTGCAGCCAGTCGGCCGGCAGCACCTTGATGGCGACTTCACGACCCAGCCGCGTGTCCCGGGCGCGATACACCTCGCCCATCCCCCCAGTGCCGAGCGGCGAGAGCACTTCGTAGGCGCCGAGCTTTGACCCGGAGGAAAGCGGCATGTGAACGGAGGCCGTATCTTACTACCCGGCCTGGACAGGAACTGCGGGGCACACTTCGGCGTTAGTCGGGAGCCAGAACGACTCCCAGCACCCTACTCTGGCGGCACCGCGCCGATATCTCTGGCCAACCCCAGCCCGTCACGCTCGACCCACGTTTCAACGAACTTGCCACGCTCGATGCGTTGCCAGCTCACCCCGGTTCGCTTCAACAAGTTGCCAGTCGGTGTTATCCCGAGGACCTCGCCGTCGTGAGTTCCGACACTGGTCCAGCGGCTGCATACGATGTCGCCTTCGGCGACGATGTCATGAACGTCGAATCGCAGGTCTGAGAACATCGTCGTATAGAGCGTGATCAGCTCGCGGTAGCCTTCGACACCAACCAGATCAGCCGGGTTGTTTGGATCATGATTGACGTGACGTTCGGCGATGAGGTCCCCCAACTTGTCCAAATCGCGCGCATGCCAGACGTCCCAGAGTCGGCGTGCTAATGCTTTGTTGGCTTCAGACATGTGTCGTCCCTCCTGATCGAAGTTCCAATCCCGAACTGAGGCTCAGGCTAGCCGAATCTCGCTCCAGATTCCACGCAATGTTCGCTTGACAGCGGTGACCCTCGACACCGGCCGTCTCGCAAAGGCCGACTTCGCAATTACGAGACGGACCGAAATGCCTCGTCGATGGGACGGCGGTCCCTCCGATCCTGCTTGACGCCTCTGAGATGTATGAGTAAACAAGAGGCTGTGGAAGGAATGAGTACTCCCCGGAAGACACGCCTCTACAGGACCGAGCGCACGCTCAAGCGAACTCTCCGGGTCGCCTATCCCGCGGCACGCGGGCGCATGGTGCTTCGCACGGAGAAGGACTGGGACGCGAATCTCGACCCGGTCGCGGTCAGCGATGATGGCACGGTGTCCACCTTCGAGCTCGAAGCGGATCAGCCGTTCTTGTACTTCAAGCCGTGTCTCGTCGAGAGCGGGTCGACGCACTGGGCCTGCGGTCCCAACAAGCTGGCTATCATGACCGAGCCGGACGTGCGCATCGCCTACCCGTACTTCTTCAGTCCCGAGGTCGGGCGGTTTTCCACGCTCGTGGAGCTCCCGTCGAAAATCCTTGGCCGCGACCACAAGATCCGCGGCTATCTGCCGCCCGGGTACGACGAGAACACGCTCAGCGAGTTCCCGGTCGTGTACATGCAGGACGGGCAGAACCTGTTCTTCCCGGCCGAGGCGTTCCTCGGGCAGGATTGGGCCGTCGACAAGACGGGCGATGTTCTACGCGCCATGAACGCCGTCGAGGACTTCATCATCCTGGGTGTCTATTCCGGCGATCGGATGACCGAGTACACGAAGCCCGGGTACGAGTTGTACGCCCGGTCGCTCGTGGAGGAGGTCGTGCCCGAAGTCGAGCGCCGCGGCATTCGCGTAGGCCGGCATCGGCGGCACCGCTCCGTGTGGGGTTCCTCGCTCGGAGGCGTCGTCGCGTTCTACACAGCCTGGCAGCATCCCGACGTGTTCGGCAGCGCCTGCTGTATGTCCAGCACCTTTTCGCATCGCGACGATCTCATCGACCGCGTGTTCGCGGAGCCGTTCAGAGACGTGGGCTTCTACCTCGATAGCGGCTGGCCCGGCGACAACTACGAGGTCACCGTTGGGATGGCGATGGCGCTCATCTCGCGCGGATGGGAGTACGGCCGAAACCTGCTGCACCTGTGCTTCCCGATGGCCGAGCACAGCGAGACGTCATGGGGGATGCGGCTGCACCTGCCGATGCAGTTCCTGAACGGCGCCGTGGCGCGCGCCTATCGTGTCAAGAAGCCGGTTCTCGGCGATCACCCGTTTCCCGAGCAGTCGGTTCCGGCGTCTTCAGTGCCGCGTACTTCTTGAACTGAAGTTCAGAGGATGCCTTGGCTGAGGCGCTGCACGGTCCAATACAGACCAAGAAAGGCGATACACACCGACGCCGGCACCACGACCCGCTGGCGGTACCACACGCGCTCACGGAACCAGTAACCGACCCCGGCGAAAGCCAGCGCGATCACCGTCAACTGCCCCAGTTCGACGCCGGCATTGAAGCCGAGCAGCGCGAGGAGAAAGTCTTCGCGAGGAAGACCGAGCTCGCTCAGCGCGCCGGCGAATCCCAGGCCGTGCAGAAGTCCGAACAGGAAGACCAGCGCGTAACGCCACGGCTTCAGGTCCCTGGTCAGGAGGTTCTCGACGGCGATGTAGGCGATCGACAGCGCAATGGCTGGTTCGACAACGGCTGACGGCAGCGACACGATCCCGTAGATGCTCAGGCCAAGAGTAATCGAGTGAGCGATGGTGAAGGCGCTGATCTGGAGAAGCACCGGCCGCGCCCGGCGAGTCAGGAGGAACACGCCGAGGACGAACAGCACGTGATCGATGCCTTTCGGCAGAATGTGCGTGAACCCCAGGCCAACATACTGGGCGAGGATCCGGACCCGCGAGCGCTCGGCGGAGGCGTTCTGCACAGGCGCCGGCGTGCTCGTTTGATCACCGTCCAGCCATTCGGTGGACGCACTGGCGTCCTCAGCCCGCGTGATGCTGAACGCATACCGCGAGGACGTCCATCCATAGGTCCAGGTGACATGACTGGACCCTTGCGGCACAGCACCTCGCAAATGAATCGTCACCAGGGGACTGGCAAGCCCGGCGCCAGGGCTGACGCTCCACACAATCGCCGGCTGGTCGTTCGGAAGATCGAATGTGAGCCGCGCGGTGCGGCGGAACACGTCCTCTTGGCGCTGCAGCCGATCGCGAAGCAGAGTCGCCTCGGACGGCACGTGGATCCGGCTGCCTCCAACTGCCTCGAGCCTCTCGAGCAGCACTGCCGCATCTGTGACGACCTCCACGTCGTAGGTGCCGGCCGCACTCAGAGTGAGGGCGACGCGTGATGTGCCGATCTCGTGGGCGGCGGCAGAAGATGGGCGTACCGCCAGCAGCGCGAACAGCAGCGCCGCCAACACTGTTGCGCGTGACGGGTGCACACAAGTGGCGATCATCTTTGACGCGACGCCGTCGCGGCGCCTCCCGGAAGCTCGAAGGTCAACGATGCCCAGAAACTGGACCACTGCACATCGCTGGCGGCCGGAGCGGGAATCATGTGCACGGCTTTCACCAGCCACATGCCCGGCTCCCTGAGGATGAGTGAAACGCGACCATCCTTGCCAGAGCGCGCCGACACCTTCTGTGACGGATCGCGTTTGTTCAGCGCGACGACGAGAGCACCGCTGAGCGGCTGGTTTCTATAGAGCAACCGCACAGGAAGTGCCTCGCCGAACCGCAACGAGTAAGGATTACGTTCGGCGATGAGTTCCAACGTGAAACCGATGGCCCGATCACCAGCCGTGCCGGCAGGACCAGAGGAGATCAGCGCCTTGGCACATCGGGAGAATTCTTCGTGCGCTTCAGACTGGCTCTGGTTGTGCTTCACTCTCAACGCGGTGATCGACTCGAGGCCCTCTTCCGTCAGGTAATCATTGAACTTCTGTGCAGGCAGAACGACGCGGCTGGGTTTGCTGGAGTAGCCGACGATCGTGAGCCCCGTCGCTCCTACGCGCAGGATGCCCGCGGGGTCCACGCCATCGGGCCCGGGCACGGGGGATTCGTCTGAGCCGGTCACTGAGATGAAACGCTCGATCAAATCGGGATCACGGGCGACGGGATCTCCCAGGAGGTTTGCCCCGACGCGAAGCCGGATGGCCAGTGGCTTGTCAACTGAAGCGACGAATGCAGAAGGCTCTATCCACAGATCGTGAGCGGCCAGCCCGACCCCAGCGAACATCAGGGTCGCCAGGATGGCAGCGGCGTGAAAGCGACGTGCGTTGAAGGTCGGCATCATGACATGGTCCTGACAACGTGCGAGTGCCGCCGGGCCGCCCATGGCGACCCGGGGCACCACATCCTTTTACTGATGTGTGGGGTTGGGTGACGCTGACAACGGTGTCGTCAGGTAAGGAAAGGAAGAGCGATACAGGCGGTAGGTACTGTCGCCGGTAATGTTGCCGAGCGGATCATAGGCGATCGTCGCGTTCGCAAACGCGCCGTCCGTCAGTACCTGATTGATCGAATTGGGTGTCAGAAGAATTCCTTCCACCACACGCAATTCGATGTCGACGATGTCGTCGCCAGGGCGACGGCCGTTCGGGAATCCAGCGTTGTCGCCGCCGATGACGCCCAGCCGGTTCTGCGCTCCTTCAGCGACGGGAGCGATGCCGGTGTTCAGGCGCAGCATCTCCGAAGGCGACACGTTGGTCGGCTGGTTCAGGCCCATGACGCCGGTCAGGAACACAGCCACAAGATCGGCGCGCGGCACCGGCGGCGGCGCAACGCCGAAGAGCAGCTGGATCAATACCGGCAACGACGGGTGCGTCACGTAATCAAGGAACTGCGCGTCACCACTCGGTTCGCTGGCGTTGAACTTGTCCTTGTCTTTCAATCCAATGACCACTTCGTTGACCAGGGGCATCCCCAGTCTTGACACCTGCGTGAATTGCCCCGGAGGTGTGCCCGCCGCGGCACTCCGCGCCTGGGGATGATTGGCCGGCACCCAGCCGTTGCAGTCCTGCGTTGGAACGAAGGACGGCGACGGCTGTGCCGAAGCCGGTTGCCCGGCGGGGCACGCCGCTGCGGCCGATGATGCCGAGCTGTTGCCATTGCCGTTGCCATTCACACTGCTGTTGCCGAGCGCCTGCGGGTGATTGGACGGTACCCAGCCGTTGCAGTCCTGTGTGGGGACGAAGCTTGCTGAGGGCTTCGCTGACGCGGGCCGTCCGGCGGGGCATGCTGTCACCACAGTTGGCGATGACGACGATGTGGCGCTACTCGCGTCGGCGGCTGGGGTACCCTTCCCCATGCTCGATGTCGTCCACGCACCGATGATCGGGTCGCCCGCAATCAGGCACGAGATCGGCACTTCCAGTGCCAGGGTGGTGATGTTCTTGCCGGCGAGGTCGTTCTTCTCACCATTCTCTGGACCGAGCGGGTTGGTGTTGATTAAGTCGAGGACTTCGCCGACGTTGATGACAAACCCCTCGCGGCGTTGCCCCACGAACACCCGGCCCCCGGCGGCGCACCCGGGAATATCAATGTCGTATCGATGATTGTCAGCGTACTGGCCGTAGGCCGGCACTGACTTGTCACCGATGCGGTCCACCGGCTTCTTGAACGTCGCGCTACCGGTCTGAACATCGGTGATGCTGGTTCGCTGCCCGGTGCGACGTGCGCCCCGGATCAGCGACAGCGTGTAGGTCTCCTCGACGTTGAGGCTGGCGGTGTCGTCCCTGCCCGGCCCAATCTGGCCGGCGTTGATCAGCGGGATCGGCGTCATCTTGTCGCCCACCGGCACCGAAATGTTCTTGCTCTTGTTCTGGAACTGGAACTGGAACGTCAGGTCCTCGCGTCCGTCACCGGAGTTGTCGACGTGGATCTCGTAGACGGCGTCCTCGTCGAGCATGAAGTGATTGGGACCACTGCCTGGGTCCTGTAGCGGATAGTAATTGGCGAGCAGCGTGACATAGTCGGCGCGGCCAGCCTCGTAGCTGCGGAACATGTAGAAATCGGTGCCGTCGAGTTTCGGATACTTGGTGATGCCCGGCGCCTCCCTGTGGCTGGACGCCTGCATGACCATCCCTGCGGCTACGGCCATCGCCGTAGCAGTCAGAGTTCCTTTCACGAGCTTGTGCATAAATCCTCCGGTGGGGCCAACAAGAAATCGTTCACTGATTGAGTTACGGGCGGATCTGCAAGTTGGATTGGAGGCAGGAGATGGGAGGTAGGTAGTCCTCCTGTGCGTCGCCGTGACGCTCAGAATGGACTACGGCGCGTCCTGCGGTTGGATGGGGCGCCGGTCATCGCGGCACCAACGCGAAGCTGGGAGATCGAAGCTGGAAGCTGACTCAGATCGAGCCGACGAGGTGCTTCGCGCCTGTGGGTGCGGGAAGGCCGCCGGGAGGTTCGTCGGTGACCGCCACGGTGACTGGGCCGGGGGCAATGCCACCGGGAGGTGGGGCGATGAGCATGCCGCGGCCGCTTCGCGGACTTCCCAGCACGCCGGCACTGACCGGCGCACCACCGCCGATCAACCAGACTTGATAGATGCGGCCGGGAGGCGGGACGGGCAACTGGTCCGCAGCGACGAGCAGCCCGCGCGTGGCACTCCAGTAGGCACGGGCTCCTGACGCGGAGCCGGCAAGCTCGATGCGCTGCATATCCGATGCAGTCAGGATCGACAGCGCGAGATCCGTCTGCCCGGAGTATTCGTTCAGGCGCTGCCGCAACTCCGCCATCTCGGCATCAGTGCGGCGCAGTTCATCGGAGAAGCGGCGAGTCCTTTCGTATGACATGTAGAGCGCGCCGCCGAGGACGAGGATGATCGCGGCCGCGGCAGCGAGCCAGCCATTGCTCCAGCCTGCCGGCGTGAGGCGAGGCGGCGCCACCACAGATAGCGTGCGGCGCGGTTGGTCGGCGATCGCCCGCATGACCCGAGCCTTGAGTGCCACGGGCGGAGTCACTGCTTCCGGAGCACGCGCCAGGCCCTCCATCACCATGGACAGTTCGCGAACTTCGGCGGTGCACTCGGCGCATGTCCGGAGATGCGCGTCGACCTCACGGCGTTGCTCTGGAGTGATCGTGCTGAGGACGTATTCGTCCAGCATGGCGCTGACGATGTCGTGACGATCCATGCTCATGATCGCAGCCTCTGTCGCAGCGTGCCGAGCGCCGTGCGCATCCGCGTCTTGATCGTTCCAAGCGGTTCACTCAACCGTGTCGCGATCTCTGCCTGCGTGAGGCCTTCGTAGTACGCGAGTTCGAGCGCATCCCGCTGCACATCCGGCAGCCGCTGTAACGCGTCACGCACCTGCACCGCCTGCTCGTCGGTCAGCAGACGATCTGATATCGGAGTATCCGCTGCGGCTATCGAGTCGGGCACGACCGCTGATCGCGTGTCCGGACGGGCCTGTTTGGCGCGCAACCGGTCAATCGCGCGAGAACGAGCCATCACCAGCAACCAGCCGATGACCGTGCCCCTCGCCCTCTCGAAGGTGGGAGCCGTCCGCCAGGCCTGCGAGAAGACCTCCTGCACGACATCTTCAGCATCCCCCTGGTCGCGCAGGATGCGGCGCGCCAGTGCCAGGACCTGGCCGGCATACAGGTCGTAGAGTTCTTCGGCAGCCTCCATGTCACCCGCGGCAAGGCGCGCGACGACGCCGTCCTGAAGACCCGCTGTGCCGCTTCCGCTCGTCACCTGTTGCAATTATAGGGTCCGCATTCGTCATACGGCCCACTGCGCTGTTTGGATTTCCTGGTCCGCGCTGTTCAGAAGCCTTCGGGACAGAAACGCTCGACGACGCGCGACCCGGCTGAAGCATGGCTGGACCCGGGGGCTGAGACTGCCGCCCACGGTAAACCCTCGCTCGAGCGGCGGGATTCCCGAGTCCGCCGAGGAGTTGGTGACCAGCACCGGGACGCTGATTTTCTTCAGGTTGTCCACAGGCTTGCGTTCGAGACGATCGACAGCGTGCTCAGAAATTCGCGAGCGCTGATTTCGGTCCCAAGCGGATCGTCGTACCCCCCAGTTCTTCAGGTCGCTGCGCCGAGCCGTCTTGCTGAACCAGCAACACTATCAGCAGGTGCAGAACAAGATGGACCGCGGTTACGACGTAGTGCCGTGGATCGCTCCCGAACGGAGCAGACGGAATCGTACGCAGTCAGAGGGATGCGGAAAATGCGGTCCGCCTCCGCTCACGCTGCGCGTGAGCTTCAGCGAGACATCCTTCGCACGTCCGATAGTTCGCAAGAACGGCTGGCGGAGCCAGCCTAGCCGAAGCTCACGCGGAGCGTGAGCGAAGGTTGGCTGGGACGTAGGGATTCGAACCCCAATAAGCAGAGTCAGAGTCTGCTGTCCTACCGTTGAACGACGTCCCAACAGCCAGGCGGGAAACCTTGATTATACGAGGGGTGCGCCGCCCCAGGCAAGCTGACCGGCGATCCGGCCCCCGATCCCAGAACCGGTTTGCCACGGCGGAGCAAAGTCTGTAGGATCCGCTCCTGTCCACCAGAAAAGTTGAGGCGCTAGCCTGATGAGTGCAGTGATCGGCGCCCTTCGTCACAACCCGCTGCTGTGCCTGCTGATCTTCGTACCGGTGGTGTTCGCGGCCGAGGCGCGCGCACCGGACGCCCACACGCTGCTGTTCGTCCTGTCGGTGATCGCCATCGTCCCGCTCGCCACGTTGCTGAGTCACGCGACCGAGTCGGTGGCGGCGAAGACCGGCGACACAGTCGGAGGGCTGCTCAACGCCACGCTTGGCAACCTCACCGAACTGGTGATCGCGCTGGCTGCCTTACGCTCCGGCCAATACATGCTGGTCAAAGCCTCGATTGCCGGCGCCATCGTCACCAACACCTTGTTCATGCTGGGCGCCTCTTTTCTTCTGGGCGGCTTGAAGTATCACGTCCAGGAGTTCAACCGGGTGACCGCGCGTCTGCAGGCGAGCCTGCTGTTTCTGGCGACGATCGCGTTGTTGGTGCCCTCGACGGTCGCCAGCGCTGATTCCGTCACAGGGGCGGCGTTTACGCAGCGGCTGAGTGTTGGACTGTCGGTGTTGTTGATCACGTCGTACGCGCTCGGGATGCTCTTTTCTCTCAAGACCCATCGCGAGTTGTTCGCGAGTGCGGAGCATGGCGCTGAGGGGGAACCAGCCTGGCCGATTGGCGTGGCTCTGGCTATCCTGGCAGTCGTGACGGTGCTGGTCGCGCTCGTGAGCGAGGTCTTCGTCGAATCGGTACAACAGGCCGCAGTCGCATTCGGGATGACGCCGGCATTCGTCGGATTCATCGTGGTGGCCCTGGTCGGTGCGGCGGCGGAGATGGCTTCCGCCTTTTCAGGAGCCCGCAAGAACCGGCTCGATCTGAGCGTCGGCATCGCACTTGGCAGCGCGTCCCAGATTGCGCTCTTCGTGGCGCCGGTGCTGGTGCTGCTCAGCTACGTGCTCGGCCCGGCGCCGATGGATCTGCGTTTCTGGACCGGTGCCGTGGTGATGATGCTGATCGCGACGTTCACCGCTACGCTCGTGACCAACAGCGGCCGGTCGGCGTGGTTCGTCGGTGCGCTGGTGCTGATGGTCTACCTGATTTTCGCGATGACGCTCTACATGCTGCCGCCGGCGGTGCCCTCGGGCGGCTGACCGGCGCGATCACGTGCACGACACCAATCGCCGCTACCGCGGTTGAACGCTCACCGTCACGCCTCCACCGCGCAATCCCGCCGTGGGGAGGACGGTGAAGCCGTACTGGCCCGCATGGAGCGTGACCGTGCGCTGCGCCGCGATGCCCATCGCACCGCCGAAAATCACGTCACTGAGGTAGTGCTTGTTATCGTGGACGCGCGCAGTCGCCACGTATCCGGCGAGCACGATCGCGGGGACGCCGACCTTCCATCCGTAACGCCGCTGCAGGACGGTCGCGGTGGCAAACGCGCTGGCGGAATGACCGGACGGAAACGAGTAGTTGTTCGAGGCGTCGGGACGCTCACGTTGAGCGGTGAACTTGAGGACCTGCACGTACGCCTGGCTCAGGAGCTGCGCCCGCATGATGTCGGCGCCAGTACGTGCGAGCCCCCCCTTGCCGGCCAGCGTCCACCCGTATACATGCCGATTCCGATGAGCACCTGCGAACTGAAGGCACCGTAGGTGTGTCCCGGTTCCATCGCGTTGTTCAGGCTGACGTTGGTCTCGAGCTCCCCGGACAGATCGTCGTCCCATGTGTGCCCGATCAGCGCAGCCCCACCTCCGACGCCCAGCACGATCGCTGTATCCCACGAAAAAAACTTCCACAGGTCGCGCGGAATTTCCCGCGCGACCGCACCAATGGACGGCGCGGGCACATCCAACGCTTGCGCCGACGCGCTGCCGCAACCCAGGACGGTCAGGAGCACCGCCAGCACAAACCGATTCGCGAATCTCATGAGAACGGTACCTTGGCCGTGCTCGCAGCACACCTTGTACCGTCGGATTCGGTGGTTTTTGCACGGTAAACGTCGATTCTTCGGGCTGGCCTCCGGCCGACCGGACGCCGCTCCTCCGGTGCGCGGCTCCGTCCTACCGAATCCCGGCGGCGGCGAAACCGTTGGTTACCGCCCTGATCTTCCGATCCCGCACCGCCAAGGGGTTGTTCCTGAACAGCGACTGCGCGGCCTGCACCACTGCGCGCCGGCTGTCGGTGAAGAGCGAGGTCCGCGACAGGTGCTGCGTCAGCGCGATGTAGAACATGGCCGCGATCTCGACGCCGCTGAACACGTAGTTGCCGCGACTCTTTGCCGTCATGACGCGATACGCGGCGTAGTTGTGTATGCCGCTGTTGTCGTGGACGTGGCCGTAGTCGTTCCGCTCGTACGTGTATGGCGGAATCGCCCGCTTGAAATCCTTCATCAGCTTCGGCTGGTCATGGCGCGTCGGATCCTTCATGCTGCGCAGCACCGTCCCCGGACCTTCGAAGTCAGTCCCGATGTTCCACTGCCACCGGCCGAGCGGCTTGCGGTAGTTGGCGATGATCGTTCCGAAAATGTCCGAATAGGATTCGTTGAGGGCTCCGGGCTGCGTGCGGTATTCGAGCCGCGACGAGTGATCCGTCACGCCGTGGAACATCTCGTGCCCGACGACGTCCAGCATGTTGGCGATCGAGAACAACGAACCGTCCGGGAACATGACTTGCCCGTAGACCATCTGCTTCTCGTTCCAGTACGCGTTCCTCCATTCGCGCGGGGGCGCCCCCCTTCCTCGCGGTCCCAGCAGTTGACGGACGAGATCATTTCCCCGCCGCGATTGTCGATGTTGTTGCGCTTGAGCACACCACGCAGAAAGCGTGCGACATCGGCGGCATTCGCGTGAGCGGCGACCGCCTCTACCGCCCAGGGCTTCGGTGGATTACAGCCGATCGCTCCGGGCAGCAGACGGGATTGCTTCCAGGGATCCTTGAATCCGAAATCGTAGGTCGTGAGATTCAGCGCCGTGTCACGGAGCTCGCGGCGTCCCCCGCTCCGCTTCTCGACGGCGATGACACGGCGCGCGTGGAGCCCGTCGCGGGCACTCTCGGTCGCGGCGGCCATCGTCGACATCCGCGGCAGGGCGGCCAGCAACTTCCCGCTCCGCGCGTCGATGACGTAGTCCTTCAGCACCGCGTCGCTGCGGCCATCGGGGAGGACCTTGCGCGTGCGCTGCCGCACGCTTTCCACGATGTAAGCGAGGTGCCAGGTCGAATCGTCCAGATGAAAGTAGTAGTGAAGCAGCGGCGTGTTCTTCAGTTTCGACGCCGGTTGCCCGGCGGCCTTCGCCGCCACCGCCAGGGCGGTGTGTGGCGAGATTTTGGCGATGTGACTGACGCCGTCCGGCGTGCCGAGTGACGAATTGATGCCGATGCATCGATTCTGCTTGTCGAGTTCCACCGTGACCAGCGAACCGTAAACAGGGACCTTGTTGAATGCCTGGCGGAACTTGACCATCGTCGTTCCGGTCAGTGGAATGGCTTCGGCGCCGAGGCTCCGGAACTCACTCGCGCCGGCACCGGTCACCGGGCGCGCCAGGGATCTGCGGCCCGTACCTTCGACGGCGCGTTCGAGATACTGGCGCGCCGACGCCTCCGGGTCCCGGTTCGCGGCGAGGTGGGGCTGAGCGCCGCCGGCGGCAGCGTGGATCGCGCGTTGCGCAGGATCGGATCGACGTGGCGGGCGGGGGGATATCGTCGATGCGCAGCGCAGCTCCGACGAGTCCATTGGTGCCGGGGCCGGGGACCGCCGCTTTCGCGCGAGACGTCGCGGGCTTTTTCGGCCGTCCGGCATTCACCTGTGGGTGCGCTTGATCAGTCGCATGGTCTCCTCGTCTCAGATCGGTGTCGCCGAGCGCTCGAGCGGCGCGGCCTCCATGCTCGTCTGACTTCAGCGGGTCGTCAAATCCGCCGGCACACCGGCCCAGGGAAACTCTGTGTAGAGCAGGATCACGACGAACACGGCCAGGTATGCGCCGCGCAGCCAACGCTGGTCAGGACGGCAAAGCGCCAGCCCCATGGTGGCGAGGAGCCACCCGATCCCGCCACCGGCGCGAGCGCGTAGGTCGTCAGGCAGAACGCGAGCAGAGATGCGTGGCGCGTGAGTTCACTCCACTTCTCCGCGGGGAGCAGGAACACGATGGCGATCAGCGTCTCGAGGAGCAGACCACCCAGGTCGCCACCTTGGCGAACGCGCGCAGCCGTGGCGGTTCGATGAATGCCGGCGGCTGGAGCAGCGCCGCACCTTCGGGGAGCGGCTCGAGAAACGCGCGGTTTTGCGCCATCTGGTCGCGCGTCAAGCCGCCGAACACCAGGGCCGCGTCGGCAAAGCGATCGTCGGTCAGCAGCGTCACCCGGAAAAAGCGGCCGTCGATGTAGTCGGGCGACAACACCGCTTTCCAAAGGACGGCCATCGCGAATGCCGCTGCGAGCAGCCAGCGACTGCTCGTCGACAGCGTCGCCGCGGACGCGCCGGTCGCAAGCGCGAGCCCGATCGCGAGACACCAGTAGGCGAGCAGGTAGATGTGATTGTCGGACAGCGGCCAGACGACGATCACCCGGGTACCGACCAGCGCCGCAACGATGATCCAGGTGAGCGGCGCGCGGCGGACCGCACCAATCGCCAGCGACAGACAGGCAGCCGCCAGCGCGAAAGGCGCCAGCCACCACACGTCGAGCGGCCGCAGCAGCAGGATGATGGCGGTGAGCGTCAGGACGGAGTCGGAAACGCCCCCCTCGTCAGGGGCGGGGCGAGGCAGTCGGCTCGACACGGTACACGTACTCGCGAAGCAGGCGCGACGTAGCGGCGAGTGTGTCCGGAGCGTAGTCGATGCACCACGTCTCGATGCGGACCGTCTCCACCGGTCTCGAATACCGCCGCTCGCGGGTCACGATCCCCTCGGCCAGCCGCGCCATCTCGTAATCTGCCGGCAGCACCGCCGCACGGCGCGCGGCGTCTTCGAGCGACGGGGCGATGGCGACTTCCTCCGATCGCTCCGGCGCAGTCACGAACACGCGCACGCGCCGCCGGGCGGTATCGTCCGTGGTCGAGAACATACCAAAGCCGCCGCCCTTCCACGGCGTCATGGCGACGCGCCGCGCGAGCGTCACCTGTGTGCCGGCGACGATGACGAGCAGCCCGACCGGCAGTATTTCCGCCGGAGTGAATCGCATGACCGCAGCACGACCACCTGGTACCCGTTCGACACGCGCGTGTAATAGGTTCCGCCACACTGCGAGTAGGTCGCACCGCCCATCTGCACCGTCTGGCAGTTGGCGGAAGTGTCGGTGATGATCGCGCCGGCAGGCGGCGCGATTACTTGATACGTGACTTCGCCACCGTTCATCACTTTCGAGTAGTAGGTACTGTCGTGGTAGTAGTAGGTCGAGTTCGACACCACCACGGTCGTTGCGGCCGCGGGTGGTCTCGCGAGCATCGTCCCGACCGCCATCACGGTGCCGACCGCCGCTACTCTGCGCCACGCCTCGTAGCTCTCGTAGCGATTGTCGGAAACCACCACACCGCCGTATCGCCCCACAGCGGCCGCGCCTTCTTCACCGACGACCACGCGCGCCGCGCCGCCCCACGGCCCCGCCCTGGACGTCGACTTCCTCGCCGGTCACGACCGCACCCCGCCGACCGACCGCCGCATATCCCTCTTCGCCGCTGGCGACAGCGCCGCGGCGGCCGGCGGCAGCGTAGCCGTCTTCAGTTTTGACGGCGGCACCGCGCGGCCCTGCGGCCGCCTTCCGGTCGCCATCGCTCGCGACAGCGCCGCGACGTCCGGCGCGCACCTGTGCGTCGATCGAGACCAGACCTGCCGTGGCGATTACGGTGACGGTGACGAGGACGCGGAACATTTGCATGCGATCGGTCGGTTGGGGTCATGTCGCAGGTCCTTCTTTTCCTATGACGTTGTGCGCCGGGCGTTATTTCTTGACCGCCGCCGGTTCCTGGGGAACACCGGCAGGAGCGGTGTGTTTGATGGCCGCAGCGCGCTGCAGGATGGCGATGCCCTCGTCACTCCGCGGGCACGTGAGGAACGAAGGTCGCATCAGTTACCGAGGGTGCAAGATTCCAGTCGGTGAAGGTCACATCGGTCACCGGTTCGCCCCTGCGAGCCTTCTGTACCGACTTTGAAGCGCCTGGGGAGCGGCGCGCCCTTTTCCGGCAGCCACAGCTCCCATTCGGAGCCGATGTCCTTGAAGGCAAGATGCACGCACGGTGTGCCGCCGACCGATTCGCGGCCGGCGTATCCGCCGGTGGTGGTATCCGAGAGCAGGGCTTTCTCAGGTGACACGTAGAACAAATCACTGAGCGGCAGCGCCATGTCGTAGCGTTCCGCAAGTGCATCGAGCGTGCGATCGACCGTGTCGGGCATCGGTGCCTGCGCGAACACCTTCTCCGGATGAGAGGCGATCGTCACCGTCTTGCCGTTGTACCAGGATTCGAGGCCGGGCCCGCCGGTCATCTTTATGTAGAAGCCATTGGGCCGGCGCATCGTGTAGGCGGCCGCCAGGGTAACGGTGTCTTTGCGGCCGCTGACGCGCACCCGCTCACGCGTTTCAGTGGTGGTCACGCTGACCGCGTTGGCCGCGGCGAGCGCTGCGCTCATCTGCTGCACCAGCTGCCGGCCACGAGCGAGTCGATCGGCATCCGTTGCCGGCTCCCGGCTCCCGCATGCCGTTATGGTGGCGGCCGTCATCAGCACGAGGGCACATCGCGTCAGCATTCGAGATCCGATTCGTCGTGTCATCGTTCGGCTCCGCATCTTGTCGCAGTGAGAAAACGATCTCGGTGCAAGTCGCACGCCATCAGGCGACCGCGCCCGAGGAACGAAAAGACTGCGGGTGCAACCTTACGCCATGCCCGCGCGGACGAGGGACGGGGGATAGCCACGGTATTCCGTGCGCCGGGCTGCGGCGATCGCGGCAGCGAGGATCAGGCTCCGCTCAGGGCGGCGGGCGGGAGGCGCTTGTGCCAGTCCGTAACCTGCTGGTACGCGTGCCCCAATCGAAAAGGACCGTCTCCTCGAAGGGGCGGCCATACAACTGGATGGCGATCGGCAGCGCCGGTTCTCCCGCTGAGAATCCGCACGGGAACACCATCGCCGGCATGCCGGTCATGTTCGCGATGTAGGAGTTGCTGGCGCGATACGCGCGGGATTCGCCTCCGGGCTTGACGTCGCTCCCGGCGGTCGCAGCTGATTCCTGGCGCGCCGTCAACCGAGGGTAGGCCGGGACGGCGATCGCGTCGCAGCTCTTGAATGCTTCCGCCACTTCCTGCATCAGCACGACGCGGAGCCGCTGCGCCTTGATGTAATCAGTTGCGGTGTAGAAGCGCGCGACTTCCAGGCGTTCGCGCACGAGCGGATCGAACAGCGCCGGCGATTCACGCAAGCGCTTCTCATGGAACGCCGCCGCCTCCGACATCGCGATGATTCCACCCGCCGCCGGTGCGAGGTCCGCGTGCGGAATGTCCACGCTGACGACGCGACACCCGAGCGCTTCAAATGCACCCACGGCAGTGTCGAATGCTTTCACCACGTCCGCGTGAGCGCCTTCGCTGAAGTGCCGCCGGGGAATGCCGATCCTGAGCCCTGTGACGCCACTCGCCAGTTCGGCCGCGTAATCCGGTATCGGCTCACGCGCGGATGTCGCATCGAGCTCGTCTCTCCCGGCCACGGCTTGGAGCAGGCAAGCCGTGTCTTCGACGCTGACCGTCATCGGACCGGCATGATCGAGCGACCAGCCGAGAGGCGTCACCCCGTGCAGACTGACCCGTCCATAAGTGGGCTTCACCCCCACGATGCCGCACGCAGCAGCGGGGCCGCGAATCGATCCGCCCGTATCCGTACCGATCGCGAGCGGGACCATTCGCGCGGCGACCGCCGCACCGGATCCCGAGGACGACCCAGCAGCGGTGAAATCGGCCGCCCATGGATTGCGGACGACGCCATATCCGGAGAGGACGCCGCTGCCAGTGGCGAACTCGCGCAGGTTCAACTTGCCGATCAATATCGCTCCGGCCGCATTGAGTCGACTGGTGATCGTCGACTCCACGTCGGCCATCCAGGTGGGAGTCACACGCGACCCGTTCGTCGTCGGGACTCCGCGGGTGGCGACGATGTCCTTTACAGCGTAGGGAACGCCGTGGAGTGGACCGAGGTAGGCGCCGCGCCGGATCTCCGCGTCGGCCTGTCGGGCGCGGGCGCGAGCGTGGTCCGCGGCGATGGTGATGAACGCGTTCAGGGAAGGATTGAGCCGCTCGCATCGTGAGAGATAGCCGTCCACGATCTCGATGACCGAGGTCGCGCCGGTGCGGATCGATCCGCCGAGTTCGCGGACGCTCGCGCGCAGAAGGTCAACCGGCATCGGGTCTAAAAACGACGGGCAGCCCGATCGTGTCGTCGATATCGAGTGCGCGCACCCGCGCGAAATCGTCCAGGGACTGTTGCAGCGCGCGGCGGACGACCTCGAGTTGCTCGTCCGGGAGCGCGGCGCCCTGGATCGCGAGCGCTCCTTGGAGGTCCTGCGGCGCGAGCTTGTCACGCAGCTGCGCCGTCAAACCGTCGATGGCTCCGCCGCTGATACCGAGTGCGGCGAGAAGCCGCACCACTTCGCGGCGCGTGGGATCCATACTCGCCGCCCGCTACGCGGGTCGCCCTTCGACGACGCTGACGGGTGACGCTGTCGGCACGATCCGGGTCAGCTCGAAACCGGCGGTGCGATACAGCTCGCGATACTCGTCAGCCGTGCGCTCGCGTCCGCCGCTGGCCATCAGCATCGTGACGTCGAGCAGCTTTGCCGGGTGCATCTCGTCGCCGGCCGGGATCACCATTTCGACCAGCAGCAGCCGTCCGTGACCATTCATGGCGCGCCGGCAGTTGTTGAGTATGGCAAGAGCCTTTGGCTCCTCCCAGTCGTGGATGATGTGTGACATCAGGTACGCGTCTCCACCCTCAGGGATCGCATCGAAGAAGCTGCCTTCTCGCACCTCGCATCGGCCGGTCAGACCGCGGCGCTCGATCGCCTGCCGCGCGTGCGCGATGACGTGCGGCATGTCGTAGAGCAGACCGCGAACCGTCGGATACGCGTCGAGGATCGTCATCAGCAGATTGCCCGTCCCCCCGCCGACGTCGACGAGGGTGCCGATGCTCGAAAAATCGTAACCGGCCGCGACTGCCGGTGGCTCCGAGCCATGGAACCCGATCATCGCGTCATTGAAGACGGCCGCCTCGTCTGGATGCTCTCCGAAATAGTCGAAGACAGGTTGGCCCAGCGCTTTGTCGAAGGCGGTCGTCCCGGTCTTCACCGCATGGAGCAGTTCGTTGGTTGCTCGCGCAACCGTGGGGCCGGTCAGCATGCGGACCATCGCGCGTGCGCATCCCGCATCATCCGAGCGCAGCGTCGCGCCGAGCGGGGTGGTCGCGAACTCACCGGCGGTGTTCTGGGTGAACAACCCGAGGCCGGTGAGCATCCGCAGCAATCGATAGAGGGAGCTGGTATCGGTTCCCGTCGCTGCAGCCAGCGCGGCGGCGCTCTTCGGGCCGGCGCTCAGGTGATCCGCGATGCACAACTCAGCGACGGTGTAGAGTGCCTGCGCCACGATCGAGCCGGTGGCCATCTGAATGATCTGCGGATGTGCCGACGTACTCTGCGCGGCGCTGTTCCCAGTGGCTGGTTTCATCTCTGATTCTCCTCTGTCAGGCGTGCGTGGTGCGACAGAAGCGGCGATTATACCGGGCCGCTTTGAGCCGGCGGCGGCGCCGGCGTGAGGCCGTGTCTCCGCATCACTTCCGCCATCCTGGCGCGGTCCGGCGGACCACCCGCAGCGGCCTTGATCACCTCGAGAACGTCGCGGAAGGTACTCGGGTCCGATCGCGGCCGGTGTGATCACGCAGAGTGCTTTTGCGTTCTGGTTTGCGAGGTTATCGAAGCGGTGAACGGCGCCGCGCGGAATACACAACGCCTGCCCCGGCCCCACTTCGATCGGATGCCCGTCCACGGTCCAGGTCAGCACACCTTCGAGCCCGTAAATCGTTTCCTCGTAGTGATCGTGGCTGTGAGCGGGCGCGGCCAGGCGGTGTCCCCCGTCTACCGTGAGCTCGAATCCGGCGATGCTGCCGCCAGAGTTCGCACCGGTGAGCAGAAAACGGACCGCGACTGGTCCGAGCGCGATCATCTCATCCGAAGGATTGACGCCAAGCGGGGGTCGCGACACAGGCATGCTCTCCTCCATCAGCGGAAGTATCACCTTTTACCACTAACGGCCGTAGCTGACGCGCCAATCGCTGTATATCCAGCCGGTTTACAATTCGGCCGTGGCGCAGCCGATCACCAGGTCCGACGAGTTCATCATTGGTGGCGGCGAGGTCGGTGCGCTCATGCGGAGGCACGACTGGTCTGATTCGCCGCTCGGCCCGCCGGCGACGTGGCCGCCGTCGTTGCGAACGGTCGTCGGGCTGCTGCTTCAGTCCAGGTTCCCGATGTTCGTCGCGTGGGGACAGGAGCTCGGCTTTCTCTACAACGATTCGTACGCCGAGATCCTCGGCGCCAAGCATCCGGCCGCGATTGGGAAGCGGTTCCGTGACATCTGGTCGGAGATCTGGCCGGACATCAGCCCGCTGATCGACGCGGCCATGGCGGGTGAGGCGATCTATCGCGAGGATCTGCCGCTCCTCATGAACCGGAAGGGCTATGACGAGCAGGCCTGGTTCACGTTCTCCTATTCGCCGGTTCGCGATGAGAGTGGCAGGGTCGCCGGAATGTTCTGTGCCGTGTCGGAAACCACCGGTGCGGTGCTCGCCCAGCGTGGCCTTCGTGAACTGAACGAGACGCTCGAACGCCGGGTCGACGATGCGCTCGCCGAACGCAAGCTTCTGGCGGACATTGTCGAGGCGACGGGCGCGTTCGTGCAGGTCGTCGACCTGGATTATCGGTGGCTGGCCATGAACCGCGCGGCAGCCGACGAATTTCAGCGCGTCTTCGGAGTCCGCCCCAGAGTCGGTGACAACATGCTCGAGCTGCTCGCCGCCCATCCCGATCATCATCAGGCCCTGAGAGCGGTGTGGAACCGCGCGCTTGCCGGCGAGGAATTCACCACGATCGAGGAGCTCGGCGATCCGTCGCGTGAGCGGCGTGCCTACGAGATGCGGTTCAACACGCTGCGGGATCGCGCCGGCAATCGTATCGGCGCCTACCAGTTCGTCTATGACGTGACCGAGCGGCTGCGCGACCAGGAGCGATTGCGACACGCGGAAGCAGCACTTCGAGAGACGCAGAAGATCGAATCGCTGGGCAAGCTGACCGGCGGGGTCGCGCACGATTTCAACAATCTGCTGGCGGTCTTCGCCAGCGGCGTCCACCTGCTCGAACGCACGCCGACTCCTCCCAAACGCGTTCTCGATGCGATGCGCCGTGCCGTCGCGCGCGGCACCGGCCTGACCAAGCACCTGCTGGCCTTCTCTCGCCGGCGGCCCCTGAATCCGGAATCGATCGATGTGGCTGCGCATCTCACGAGCATGCGCGCGATGCTCGACGGTTCGCTGGGCGGGCACATCACGGTGGAGATGAAGTTCGGCGCCGATTTGTGGCCGGTGGAAGTCGATGCGGGCGAGATGGAACTGGCCATTCTCAACCTCTGCGTGAACGCGCGCGACGCCATGCCGGATGGTGGTGTCGTCTCGCTGGGTGCCGAAAACGTATCAATCGCCGACGGTGCGGGCTCGCAGGCGGATTTCGTTCAGCTCTCGGTTACGGACACGGGCTGCGGCATCCCGGCCGACATCCTCAACCGCGTGTTCGAGCCGTTCTTCACGACCAAGGACATCAACAAGGGGTCCGGCCTTGGTCTGCCGCAAGTGTACGGGTTCGCCCAGCAGTCCGGCGGACGCACGTCGATCGCGAGCACCGTCGGCATGGGTACCACCGTGACGGTGCTGCTGCCCCGTTCGTCGCGGCCGGCGGCTGATTCCAGCCGGATGGTTCAAACCGGTACAGCCGCACCAGCGCGGGTCGATTCCGAACAGAACCGAGAAGTCCTGCTCGTCGAGGACGACGTGGAAGTGTCCGCCGTCACGATCGAGTTGCTCACGTCACTCGGGTTTTCGGTCACCCACGTTGAAAGCGCCGAGGCAGCGCTGGAGGCGCTGGCCAACTCGCCGGCGATCGACATCGTGCTGTCAGACATCATGATGCCCGGCGGCATCAACGGCCTTCAGCTCGCCCGGCAGATCCGGGTGCGTCATCCCGACCTTCGAGTGGTCCTGACAACGGGCTATGTCGAATCCGCCGCCGAGATGACGGACGGCGAGTTCAAGATCCTGCTCAAACCCTTCAGTCTCGATGCGCTCGCGGCTGCTCTCGGCGTGGACGTGAGCTGACACGAGACCGCGAGTCAGCGCCTTACTGTGACGCGGAGGAAGGTCGCAGCGACGCGTGTGGTCCCAGGAAGCTCGCTCGTGTTCTCGCGTTCGAACAGGGCCTGGAGTTCCGCCTGCAGATTCGCCGCCCGGCCGGACTGCTCCGCTGCAGCGAACGCGTTCATCGTCGGACCGTAATAGCTTCTGAAGTCGGACAGCAACTGGGCCGGCGATTGCGGGGAGTTGAACGTATACGTGTCCTCGAGGAACGAGACGTTCTCGGCCGGAATGCCTGCGGCGGTGAAACGCTCGATGACGTTGCCTTCGATACCCCACGTCATCGGGCTGACGAAGCCTTCCGGGGGCGCCGGCGAGTAGGCGGAGCTGATCTTCAGAATCTGCGCCACGAGCGTCGGATCGCCCGGAATCCAGTTCCCCATCACGATCCGCCCACCGGGTCGAGTCACCCGCACCATCTCGCTCGCCACATCGAACGGCTTGGGCGCGAACATGGCGCCGAAGATACTGATGACGAGGTCGAAGCTCGCATCGGCGAGTTCGTTCAGATTGCTCGCGTCCCCTTCTTCGAAGCGGCAGTTGGTCAAACCTTCAGCCGCGGCGCGTCGCCGTCCGGCAGTGACAAGATTCCTGGCGATGTCGACCGCGAGAACGTTCGCGCCCAGTCGAGCCAGGGGCAGCGCGGTCGTGCCGTCGCCGGAGCCGAGGTCCAGTACATCCAGCCCCCTGGTGATGCCGAGGCTCTGCACCAGCGCCTCTCCGCTCTCACGCATGGTCGCGGCAATTCGCGTGAAGTCCCCTTTTTCCCACAGTGCCTGGTTTGGATTGGTCATGGTTCCCAGTATCGTCATGTCGGCCTCCTGCCCTCACCCGTCATATCGGGAACGAGATCCAGAAAGCCGACAATGGGACGGTTCCTCTGGCAGCATTGCAGAGCCGTGACGGTCCAACCGATATGCTGGCGAACGGAGGACGTATGAGCATCAAGAACCTCTCACTCGTCGTGCTGTGCGGGATCCTGGCGGCAGCGTGCAGTGACTCGCCGCCATTGGCGTCGACCGCCCCGGCGCCCGTTTCTCCCGGTACCCGCGAAACAAGCACCTCGCTCGACGTCGCGACCTTTCCGCTGGTGAATGGGTCCTTTGCTATTGCCAACCGAACCGGCGATGGGTTCAGCGGCAGCTACAGCGGGACCGCGACCTCTAATGGTGCGTTGCAAACAGCATCCGTCACTGTGCAGGTCTCCGGAGGATCCGGCGCCTTCGCCGGAGCCACCGGACAGCTGGTCCTCGACGCGAGTGGCGCTCTCACGGGGGAAGGGCCATTCGCCCTGTCTGGTGGCGGCGAGCTCACGCTTGCCAATGGCCGTCGCACGGACGTCGCGCTGAGCCTCAGAGGTGCGTCAAACTCCGGCTGCAGCACGAGCCAGCGAATCCTCATAACTCAATCTGCAGTTGGCACGTTGCGCCACGCAGGCCGTGTCGACGCGCAGCTCACTCACGAGGTAGGGAATACCGGCTGCACCTCCTAGGGCCCCTGCAGATCAGCACGACCTGGTCTACTGTTATCCGCACCATGCGAGTTCCACAGACCTTCGCGGCTGCGATGGTACTGGCGGCAGCGTACGCGGCGGTCGCAGCAAGCCAGGACACCAGCAATCAGCACCTCGGCACCCTTCATTTCGAAACCTCCTGCAGCCAGGCAGCACAAGGGCATTTCGATCGCGGGATGCGCTATCAGCACTCGTTCTGGTATCGCGAATCGCAGGCAGCCTTCGAGGACGCGTTGCGGGCCGACCCGCAGTGCGCGATCGCGTATTGGGGGATCGCGCAGAGCCTGCTGTCGAACCCGTTCAACCCGACGCCGGCGGGCAACCTCGCCGCAGGGCTCGCCGCGGTCCAGAAGGGGAGAGACGTCGGCGCACGAACGCCGCGAGAAAACGACCTGCTCGCAGCGATCGCGACGTTCTACACCGACTACGACAAGCTGGATCAACGGACGCGCGCACAGGCGTACACGAAGGCGATGGAGGCGGTCGCCGCTCGCTACCCTGGTGACGATGAAGTGCAGATCTATTACGCGCTGGCGCTCGACATGAGCGCGTCGCCGTCGGATAAGACCTACGTGAATCAGCTCAAGGCGGCGGCCATCCTCGAGCCGATTTTCAAGCGGCAGCCGAACCATCCGGGTGCGGCGCACTACCTGATTCACACCTACGACTACCCGGCGCTCGCGCCGAAAGGTCTCGACGCGGCGACGCGGTATGCGCGGATCGCCGAGGCTGCGCCGCATGCGCAGCACATGCCCTCGCACATCTTCACGCGGGTCGGCTCCTGGAGCGACTCGATTGCATCCAATACCACCGCCGCCAGGATCGCGAAGGAGAGCAAGGAGCCCGACGATCAACTGCACGCGTCCGACTACCTGGTCTATGCGTACCTGCAGCTCGGTCGCGATCGCGACGCGCGTCGCACCATCGACGAGATGCTCACGGTAACGGACTACAACACCGGGCGAAACGCCGGCCCGTTCGCGCGTGCAGCCAGCCCTGCGCGCTACGTCGTCGAGCGAAATGACTGGACGGCTGCAGCGCTGTTACAGCCAACCGAGTCGAAGTTCGCATACGCCGACGCGATCACGCATTTCGCCCGCGCTCTCGGCGCCAGCCGCTCGGGCCAGCCCGGCGCCGCGACTGCCGATATCGCGCGGCTCTCGGAGCTCCGCGATCAGTTGCGAGCCGCGAAGGACGCGGTACTGGGCGGAACAGGTCGACATCGAGTGGCAAGTGGCGTCTGCCTGGCAGTTGGACGCGCAAGGCAAACACGAGGCGGCGTTGACCTCGATGGGTGCAGCGGCCGATGCGGAAGACAAGACTGAAAAATCTCCGCTCACGCCTGGACCGCTCGCGCCGGCTCGGGAGCTGTACGGTGCCATGCTGATGGAGCGCGGCATGGCGAAAGAGGCGCTCGCCGCCTACGAAGCCACCATGGCCAAGGAGCCCAATCGCTTCCGCGGATATGCGGGCGCGGCTCGCGCGGCCGAGACGCTTGGTGACACCCAGAAGGCGAGGGCGTTCTACACGAAGCTGATCGAGCTCACCAGCGGGTCGAACAGCGATCGTCCGGAACTCGCTGCGGCCAGAAAGTTCGTTGCCGTGGCGCCGGGATCGCGGCAGGATCCAGGCTTGCGTCCCGAGTGGGACGATCCCGCGGTCCTGCATGTGAACACGGAGCTTCCTCACGCGACGATGATGGGGTATCCGTCGGCGGACCTGGCGCGCGCGCGACCGCAGTCGATCGCCCTGGTTCCTCTCGCTGAACGGGACCTGGAAGTTCAAAGCATCGCCGAATCCGGCGAGCCGGCCGGTGGACTTTTTCCGGCCCGCTTACGACGTCACGAAGTGGAGCGGCATCCGAGTGCCCGGCAACATCGAGATGCAGGGCTTCGGCATGCCCGTGTACGTGAACATCGGTTATGCCTTCCCGTACGACCGGCAGAATCCGCGCCCGCCGCAAGAAGACAATCCAGTTGGTTCCTATCGGCGCTCGTTCGATCTTCCCGCCGCCTGGACAGGACGGCGCGTGCTGCTCAATTTCGACGGCGTCGACTCGGCGTTCTACCTGTGGCTGAACGGCCGGCGGGTCGGCTACAGCGAAGACAGCCGCACGCCGGCGGAGTTCGACGTGACGAAATACCTGCAGCCGGGCTCGAACACATTGGCCGTCGAGGTGTACCGGCACAGCGACGGATCGTTTCTCGAAGACCAGGACATGTTCCGCCTCAGTGGCATCTTCCGCGATGTTTATTTATGGAGCAGACCGTCGCAGTACATCCGCGACTTCGAGATCGTCACGGACCTCGATGCCACATATCGCGACGCAACGCTTCTCGCGCGCGCCGACGTGCGCAACTCCGCGACCGCTCGCTGCCGCCGCTCAGGTGACGATCGCGTTGTTCGACGCGTCCGGAGCGCTGGTTGGAACCAGAACCGCGGCAACCAAACCGCCAGCCGATGGTGAGGTGCGGACCACCCTGTCGCTCCCGGTCGCGGCGCCCAGGAAGTGGACCGCGGAAACGCCGAATCTCTATCGCCTGCTGCTCACGCTGAAGGACACCTCGGGGACGATTCTGGAAGTCATCCCCTCACAGGTGGGATTTCGCAAGGTGGAGATCAGCAACGCGCGCATCCTGATCAATGGCCGTCCCGTTCTCTTCAAAGGCGTGAACCGCCACGAGCACAGTCCCGACACGGGGCACTACGTGAGCACGGCGCTGATGATCAAGGACATCGAGCTGATGAAGCAGCACAACGTGAACGCCGTCCGGACGTCGCATTATCCGAACGCGCCACAATTCTATGAGCTCGCGGATCGATACGGCCTCTACGTGATCGACGAAGCGAACCTGGAGTGCCACGGCTTCGGCACCAACCCGCAGAACTGGCTGAGCAACGCGCCGCCCTGGCGGGCGGCATATGTGGATCGTGCGGAGCGGATGGTCGAACGCGACAAGAACCATCCGTCGATCGTGATCTGGTCGGTCGGCAACGAATGCGGCGACGGGCCGAACATTGCCGCCGAGTATCAGTGGCTGAAGAAGCGGGACCCGGGGCGCCCCGTTCACTACGAAGGGGCCGCGCGCACCCCCGGTGCCAGCAGCGACATCAATTCCTTCATGTATCCGACGCCGGCGGCGACAGCGAGCCGGGCGCAAGCACGTCCCGACGTGCCGCTGCTGCTGTGCGAGTACACGCACGCGATGGGTAACAGCAACGGCGGATTGAAGGAGTACCGGGACATCTTCTATGCCGATACCAACGCACAGGGGGCCTTCGTCTGGGACTGGGTAGACCAGGGCATCCGTCAGCCGGTGCCGGCACAGTTCCGCCGCGCGACGACCGACACCTTCCTGGCATACGGCGGGTGGTGGGAGGACCGTCTCGCGATCCGTAACGATGCCAACTTCAGCCAGAACGGCCTGGTCTCGGCTGACCGCGTGCCACACCCCGGCCTCGCAGCCATCAAGTACGTCTATCGCTACATCCACGCGGAACCAGTCGATCTCGCCGCCGGCCGGATCCGGGTGAAGAACTGGTTCGACTTTGCCAATGCCAAGGACGTTGTCGACGGATCGTGGACGATCACCGCATCGAACGGACAGACGATTGCCGCAGGACAGCTGCCCATTCTCGATCTCGAGCCGAGACAACAAACTGAGCTCACGTTGCCGCTGACAGCGCGTCCCCCCGAGTCGTCTCGGCCTGGACTCGAATACTTTCTCAATCTCCGATTCACTCTTCGCGCGGATACCTCATGGGCCAGGAAGGGACACCTGGTCGCGTGGGAGCAGTGGGAGCTGCCTGCGGCAGCGTCTGGCCCTTCGGCGGCGGCGTTGCCATCGACCGAGGCCATGCCGCCGCTGTCGATGTCTGACGCCGGGCATTTGATCCGGTTCAAAGGACCGGAGTTCGCGCTGATCTTCGACAAGTTGCAGGGGACGATCGGCAGCTACAGCTACAAAGGAGTGAAGCTGCTCGATCGCGGACCGCTGCCCGATTTCTGGCGGGCGATGACCGACAACGATCTCGGCGCATGGAAGTCGGTCGTTGCGAAGGCACGGCAGGACGTGAAGCTCGACATCACGCGCTGGCGCGATGCGGGATCTTCCTGGCGCATCACGGCGGTCGACGCGGTGCGCCAGAGTCCGGCGGCTGCACGAGTGACGGTCCGGGCGGATCTGCCCGACGTCGGTGCGAGTTACACGATGACATTCGATGTCGACGGTTCAGGGAACGTCGCCGTCGAAGGAGCGTACGACCCCGGCGGAACCTCCAACGCGATGATGGCGCGGGCGGGAACCGAGCTGGTGGTGAGCCCGGGCCTGGAGACGATCACCTGGTTCGGGCGCGGTCCAGCCGAGACCGTACATCGACCGTCAATTCGAACCTGTGTCCGTGTATTCATCGACCGTGGCGCAGCAATGGGTGGAGTACTCGCGCCCGCAAGAAAACGGCAACAAGACGGACGTCCGCTGGATTGCGCTCACCAACGCTGCCGGCGTTGGATTGATGGCGCGGGGCATGCCGCTCCTGAGCGCGCGCGCGTCGCACTCGACCAAACGCGACATCGAACGCGCGGATACACCTTCCAGATGCCGCGGCGCGGCGAGACCTATTTGAACCTCGATCTGAAGCAGATGGGAGTTGGCGGCGTGAACAGCTGGAGTGAGAACGCCTGGCCGCTGCCCCCGTATCGGATCCCGTCCGAGCAACCGCATCGCGTGAAGTACGTGCTCCATCCGTTTCAGGGGGATGCTCTCGCCGAGTCGGTCGAGATGGCATCGTTGACGCAACACGTACCAGCGGAACGCGTCGCAGCACCCGCGCGCTCACTGATGCTGCGTTAAGATGACCGCCGGAGGTACGAACGAAATGCGCCGCATGCGTCTGCTGGTCCTGGCCCTCGTCGCGTTCATGGCGGGTCCGTACGTCGATGCCCAGACGAACGGGATTGCGGCAAAGCGTCCTGTCTTCGGCGGCGCGTGCCCGGCCTGCCCGTGGGGAGCGATGGCCGAGGTCGTCAAAGAAGCCATGAAGCCGTACGGGTACGACGTGCAGATTTGCTATTACTGCGCCGGCGGTCCACGCGCGGCACGGCTGGTGGCCGACGGCAGCAACGCGACTCCACCGCAGAACCTCACGCCGGCCACGCTGCCGACGCCTCAAGGCAAGCTCGATTTCGGCGCCACCGGAACCGAATTGCTGCAGTTCGCCTATCTCGGCATCAACGACTTCGCGCACGACAAAGAGGGGCCGCGCAAGCAGCTGCGGTTGATCGCCAACATCCAGACGCCCAGCTACTACATGGTTGCAGTGGATCCGAAGTCCACCATCACCGATCTCAAGCAGATCGTCGAGAAGCGGATGCCGGTGAAGCTGATTGCTCGCGGTGGAATCGATGACCCGATCAACGTGGCGTTTCTCGAGTACTACGGCCTGTCGGCGGAGAAGATCAAGGAATTCGGCGGGACGGCGAGCAACAGCTATACGCGCGGCTCGGACGTGGATGTCGTGATCGGGTGGGCAGCGCTCGTTGGCGCGCCCGAGTACACCGTCTGGTATGACTCGGCGCAGCAGCACGACTTCACCTATCTCGACGTGCCCGTCGACCTTCGGGCGAAGCTAGCGAAGGATTTTCTCGTACCGCAGCACGACGCGCCGATCGCGTTGCTGCGCGGTGTCACGCGGCGGATCGCCACTGTCGCCCGCGACGGCACGGCGGTGTACGGACGGACCGACATGCCGGACGACTTCGCGTACACGGTGGCGAAAGCGCTCGACGAGCAGAAGTTTCAACTCCGTTGGAGCCACATGGCGTTCTCCTACAACGAGGAAACGGTGTGGAAGGTGGGCAGCGTTCCGCTGCACCCAGGCGCGGCGCGCTACTACAAGGAACGCGGCTATATGAAATGAGCGGCGGCCGTTCAGAGTAGCGGCTTCGGCATGCGCCACACGTGCATGACCGCATAGCTGCGCCAGGGCCGCCAGGCCAGCGAACGTTCCTCCGCTTCCCGCGCCGTGATCCCTCCGAGGTTGTTGCGAACGACGATGTCTTCTTTTGGGAAGGCGTCGGGCCAGGGGAGAGCCCGCATCGCGATGTACTGCGCCGTCCACGGGCCGATGCCGGGGAGCTCCCTGAGTCGTGCGATGAAATTGCCAGGGTCGTGGTGCGTCCCTCCGTCGAGTACCAGGCCGTCCGATGTCTGCGCCTTGGCCAGCGCGATGATGCTGCGCGCAGCGCGCGGCAACAATGCCCAGGCGCGCGATCTCGTCCACCGATGCCGCTGCCACCCGCGCGGACGATGGTGTGAGCCGATCGAGCTCGGGGAACGGCGTGATGATCGATTCGCCAAATGCCTCGACAAATCTTCCCGCCACCGTCGTCGCAGCCCGTACGGTCACCTGCTGACCAAGGATGGCGCGCACGCCCATTTCGAATCCGTTGAACGCGCCCGGAACCCGGAGTCCTGCGTTCGATCTCACGGACGGTGCCAGCACCGGATCCTTTTTCAAATGTCTGGCGATCATGTCTGGACGTGCGTTCAAGTCGAACAGCGACCGGACCCTGGCGAGCAGCGCCGGCAGCACGGGTGTGAGGCTGTG
Source organism: uncultured Acidobacteriota bacterium (assembly GCA_963742265.1). Classification (GTDB taxonomy): domain Bacteria; phylum Acidobacteriota; class Vicinamibacteria; order Vicinamibacterales; family 2-12-FULL-66-21; genus JACDCA01. The sequence continues at coordinate 160,404 of CAVULC010000003.1, read as the reverse complement.
TGCGAACTCGACCATCAGGGCGTCATGCTTCGCGGACTTCGTGACCCTGATCCAGCCGCGTGCATCTCCCAGGCGTACGGTCCGCGCGTAGGAGGCGTCGTCGACCTGTTCGATGCCCCTGAGCGCCCGAGCTCGAAGAAAGGCGAGCACGCCCTCCCAGTCGTAGGGCGGACGGTAAGACAGTCGCAAGGTCGACGTTTGCGCCGGCGTCATCTCGTGCCCCCTCGTCGGCGTGCTTCCGGAGTCGCGTCGGCGGCATGCCGTAGCGGCGATTGAACGCGTCGTTGAATCGCCGCAGGCTCGAGAAGCCGCTGGCAAACGCAATCTCGGTTATCGGCAGCGCGGTTTCGGTGAGGAGCTGCTTCGCCAGCAAGAGCCGGCGGGTGAGCAGCAGCTGTATGGGCGACACACCCAGCTCGCGCTGGACGATGCGGCGAATTTGCCGGGAGCTCAACTCGAAAGCGGCCGCCATCGGCTCGAGACCTGACCTCTCATCGAAGTTCCCTTCCTCCAGACGCTGCACGATTGATTGGGCGATCCGCTGACCATCGTCTATCGGCGCATTCCCCGGCGCGAGCTCGGGGCGGCATCGAAGGCAGGGGCGGAATCCGGCGCGCTCCGCTTCCTGCGGGCTGGCGAAGAACCGGCAGTTGGACGGTTTCGGGGTCCGTGCCGGGCAGATCGGACGGCAGTAGACGTCCGTAGAAGTCACCCCAACGAAGAACACCCCGTCGAATCGCGAATCGCGCGCGCTGAGAGCCGAGTAGAGTCGACGGCTGTCCTGGTCCATTGACTCACGATACGCCGGGCGCGGCTGTGCACTAGCCAAATTCGGACATCACAACCGGAACATACCGGCGTCCGAAAATGGCCAGCGGCGAGCGGTTGCGCGCGGCATAGTGGTCGCAAACAAACGCGAACCACTTGCAGCAGAGGAGCGTGCACAATGACCGTAACGGACCCTCAAATGGACAAGCGCTACGTTTACAAATTGATGGACTCGCCGGTCGGCCGGCTGACGCTGGTCGGCAGCGACGACGGCCTCGCGGCGATCCTCTGGGAGAACGATCGACCCGGGCGTGTTCGCCTGAACATCGCCGCGGAGGATCGCGATCATGCGGTTCTCCTCGAGGCCGAACGGCAGCTGCGCGAGTACTTCGCAGGCCGGCGCAAGCAGTTCGAGTTGCCGCTGGCCCCCGCCGGCACGCCGTTCCAGCAGAAAGTGTGGGATGCGTTGCTGAAGATCCCGTTCGGCGAGACCCGATCCTACTCACAGATTGCACGGCAGATCGGGCATCCCGGCGCCGCGCGCGCGGTTGGAGCGGCCAACGGCAGAAATCCGCTGTCGATCGTGGCTCCGTGCCATAGAGTCATCGGGTCCACCGGCAAGCTCACCGGGTTTGCTGGTGGATTGGAGACCAAGTCACACCTGCTGACGCTGGAAGGTGCCGGGGTCTGACCCCGGTCTGAAAGGGGTCTGACCCCGGTCTGACCCCGTCTACCCCAGGAGACACATGGCTGGCGACGGACGAATCGACAGGCGCACGTTCATCGAAAGCATGGCGGCCGTCGTGGCGGTCGCCCCCGGCGGCCGGCCGGTCGCGAGTACGGCCGAGCCGACGCGCCTCGAAAGTGCTCCCGCGGGCACGTTCAACGGCATCCAGATGGGGCCGCACACGATCCTCGACGAAGGCATCGATCGCACCCTCGATCTGATCGCGGAGACAGCGGCGATCAATGCCGTCATGCCGTACAGCCACGCCTACAACGCGGCCCTGGTGAAGCCGGTGCGGGACCGCGCCGACCATGGCGTTCCACTCCGTGACAACACTGGACGGCGTTTTCCGCTGGTCTGGGTGCGGACGCATGACGAGTACTACAAGGACACGGCACTGCGTCACCCGGCTACCCGCCCCGAGGAGGAGCACGCGGGGCGGGACCTGTTTGCAGAGCTCGTCGAGCCCGCCCGCCGGCGCGGCATGAAGATCTACGCGCGCGTGCTCGAATCCGCGGCAATGAGCCGTGCAGTTCGGAACTACTCGAACGTCGTGACGCGCGATGTGAACGACCGGCCGACCAACGTCGCGTGCTGGAATCATCCTGACTACATCGCGTTCTGGGCGGCCACTGTCGAAGACCTCTTTCGCAGCTACGACATCGACGGTTTGCAGTGGGGCGCCGAGCGGATGGGGCCGCTGATGAACGTCATTTCTCCCTGGAACAACGACCCGCCCGCCTGCTTCTGCGAACACTGCCGCGCGCGGGCGAAGGCGGCCGGGATCGATGCCGAACGCGCACGCCAGGGTTACAGCGCGCTCCATGAATACGTTCAGCGCCAGATGGCCGGTGCGCCGCATCCGCCGGAAGGGATGTTCGGAGGTTTCCTGCGCCTGCTGATCCGCTACCCGGAGATTCTCGGCTGGGAGTTCCAGTACCGGCTTGGACGTGAGGCCATCTGTGCCGCGATGTACGAACGTGCCAAACGGGTCAAGCCTTCAGCCGAGATCGGCTGGCACGTCGATCATCAGCCTTCCAGCTGGGACCTGGTCTATCGCGCCGAGATGAGCTACGCGGAGATGGCGCCCCATACCGACTTCATCAAGATCATCGCGTATCAGAACGTGTTGTCGCCGCGCATCCGCGACTGGTATTTGCCGCGCTTTCAGAAATCGATCCTCGGCGAGGTTCCGCTCGCAACGTCGCTCGAGCTCTATTACGAGCTGTTCGGGTACGACAAAGCGCTCGAACCCTCGCTCGCGGAGCTTGGCACACGGGGATTCACATCAGACTACGTGTTCCGCGAAACGAGGCGGAGCGTGGCGAGCGCTGAGGGCAAGACGAAGATCTATACGGGGGTCGGCTTCGACGTCCCCGGCAGCCCGCCGGATGATCCGGACATCATCCATGAGGCAGTGGTGAAGTCCTTCGCCGCGGGAGCCCATGGCATCGTCGTCTCCCGCGAATACGAGGAGATGAAGACCGAACACCTGCGCGCGATCGGTCGCGCTTTTCGCGAGGTCACGGCGGTGCGGTAAAGGCTTGGGTGATGCCTCAGGTCACCCGACCGGCGATCGCGCATTGCCCTGAGGGTCGGGTGGTGCTAGGCTCCCCCCAACCCTCGCTCGGCAACAGACAGGAGGAGTGATGAAAGCTCGCACTCTGGCGCTCGTGATCGCGGCGCTCTTCGCGTTCCCCTCCTTCGGATTCACGCAGGCCAGCGGCACCGGGTCGGTCAGCGGCAAGGTGGCTGACAGCAGCGGCGCCGTCCTCCCTGGTGTCACCGTGACTTTGAAGAGTCCGGAAGCCCTCGGCCAGTTCACCGCAACCACCGACCCCGAGGGTCTTTACCGCGTCAACAACCTGCCGCCCGCGACCTACGAGGCACGCGCCGAGCTCCAGGGTTTCCAGGCTGTCGTGCAGAAGGTCACCGTCCGGCTCGGCGCGATCGCGGTGGTCGATTTTTCCCTCGCGGTTGGATCGATGTCCGAGACCGTCAACGTCTCGGGCGAAGCGTCGACGGTTGACCCCGAACGTGCGGGGCTTGCGGTCAACATCAACAATGCGGCGCTCACCTCGCTGCCGGTCAGCACGCAGCGCCGTTACCAGGATATCTGGGCGCTCGTGCCTGGCGTATTCGTCCGGCCCGACCAGGCCGACATCAATCCCAGCGTGAACTCGCGCGGCACCTCCGAGAACAGCACCAAGCTCGATGGCATGGACATCACCGATCCGTTCGGCGGCGGTGTGTTCTCGGCGAGCTTCAACTACGACGCGATCCAGGACATCCAGATCAAGACGCTCGGTGCCGAGGCCGAAGATGGCGGCCGCACCGGCGGGTTCATGACGATCGTGACCAAGAGCGGCAGTAACGCACTGCACGGGTCAGCCGCCCTGTTCGTGATTCCGGATGCGTTCAACAGCTCGAACGTCAGCGGAGTCGCTCCAAACCAGCGCAAGGACTTGCAGCCGGACCTGACGCTTGGCGGCCCCATCGTGCGGGATCGCGCCTGGTTTTTTGGCGCCTATCGCCGGGTGCAGGAAGACCAGACCCTGAACAACGCGCCGGTGCCGCGGGAACGTCGCGGCAACCAGATCTACGGCAAGGTGACCACTGAAATGAACCAGGATCACCGGCTGACGGTCTCGCTGCAATACGACAAGACCACTGCCCGCAACGCCCTGATCAGGAGCTCGGCGATTGGTGCGACATCGGCCAGCGGCGGATTGTCGAGTGCGACGCCGCAACAGGTCTCTCCGGCGGCGTTCGGCGACCAGGTGACCGGCGGACCTCTCTTCGGTGCGAACTACACGTGGGTGCTGACCTCGAACCAGTTGTTCCAGTTCATCGGCAGCTGGATGGTGAACAAGCCGCAGAACGCCGAGCCCTCGGACAATTTCGGCGTCACCAAGGTCATTCAATCGAACGCCGCCAACAACATCGCGGGCAGCCTGACCACGATCGCGCAGGAGGGCAGCCTCGGTGTCGTCGACACCTCCGACCGTTCGATGTTGTATCTGTATCCGTCGTACAGCTTCGCGGCGAACCGCTGGGGCTCTCACGACTTCAAGGTTGGTGCGGAGCTGTACCCGTTCCTTCGCAACAAGACCAGCCGCGATGTGTCGCCGCTCGAGTTCTACTTCCGTCCGCCCGGCACGACCGGGAGCGCAGACGTGCTGTTCGAACGGGATACCTTCCGCACCAACGGATCGGGAACCACGGTCAACAACGAAGCGCGCGAAAACATCTACGGCATTTACCTGCAGGACCGCTGGAAGGTGCGCAGCAACGTCTCCCTCAAAGCGGGGTTCCGGATCGACTCCAATCGGATTTACACCGAGGATCGGCAGGCCGTCCTCGGGCCGGCGCTGCCACCAGGGTTCCCGACCGTCACGGCTGACAAGGAGTTCGATCAGACGACCTTTGCGCCGAATGCAGGCGTCGCGTGGGACGCCGGGAAATGGGGGGTGATTCGCGGTACTGCCGGCCGTTACTACGAGTGGCTCGATCTTGGTGGAGGTGACGGCACGTCCCACCCGCCATACGTGGTCGCGACTGACATCGCGCGCGCTTCACCGCGGACCGTCGCGCCGCTGCTGAACCAGGAGTTGCCTGGCGCCTTTCCGCTCGGCGTGAACTACGGGTTCGAGAACAAAAAGACCTACACCAACGAATTCAGCGCGGGCTGGGAGAAGCAGCTGCCGAAGTCGAGTTCCCTGGGCGTCACCTTCATCCTCAAACGAACGCTCGACTTCCAGGGTGCCGACGACGAGAACGTGGTGCGGGACCCGGCGACCGGCGCTTTCCTCGGCCGGCCGTTCCCCGATTACGATGCGGTGCTGCGGACGTACGCGCCGAACTATTCGATCCAGCAGTTCCGATCGGTGCAGCTGCTGTACACGAAGAACTTCGCGCAGCAGTGGGGCATCAACGCCAACTACTGGTACGCGTTCCACCAGTCGATCGTCCAGGCCTTCAATCCCACCAGGGACACCCTGCAGTTCCTCGGCTTCAGCGAAGACGATCTGACGAGCGACTGGGTGTCGCCACGGCACCAGGCGCGGGTGTCGTCGTTCGTGCGGTTGCCCTGGGGCATGATGCTGTCTGGTTTCTACAGCATGACGCAGGGCCCCCACTCCGACGTGCTGACCGGAGACTTCCCTCTGAACGCCACCGCGCCGCGCATCACGCTCAGCAACGGGCGATCCGTCGCCGATCCCTTCTTCAACCCGGCCTATCCGCGCGCACGCCGCCGCAACGTCGACATGCTCGCCGCCGACACGGTTCACCTGGTGAACATGCGCGTGGCGAAAACGTTTGCCGTAGCCGATGGCAAGAAGCTCGAGATCAGCGGCGACGTGTTCAACCTGTTCAACAGCGATGCGGCGTTTGGATTCCTCTCGTCGGACGTCAGGTCAGCCAACTTCGGGGTCAAGACCAGCATCGTTCAGCCGAGGGTCGGACAACTCGGCGTGCGTTTCGTCTTCTGAGGCCTACCGTGATGAGATTCGACCGCCGATTCACCGCCGCATGCCTGAGCCTGGCGCTTGCCGCCACGCTCACGACCACGCTCACCGGCTACCAGAAGACGACGGCGCCTCGGAAATTGAAGTTCGAGGTGTCGGTCCCGGCCTCGACCCGGGCGGAGCCGATCACCGGCCGGGTGTTCGTGATCATCACGAGGGTGAACGATCGCGAACCGCGGCTGCAGCCGGGCCGAACCGGCGCGCCGTTTTTCGGGCGTGACGTCGAAGCGCTGAAGCCGGGTCAACCGGCCACCATCGACGACACCGATCTCGGATCGCCGGTTGAAAGTCTCAGCGAGATACCTGCTGGTGAATACTTCGTGCAGGCGGTCGTCAGTCTCTACTCGGAGTTCAAACGGGGCGACGGGCATGTCGTCTGGATGCACGACGACCAGTGGGAGGGGCAGCGTTGGAATCGATCGCCCGGTAATCTCTACAGCGAGGTGCAGAAGGTCCGTGTCGATCCGAAGGCGGGTGGAACGATTTCGCTGAGCGCAGATAAAGTCATTCCGCCGATCGAGATTCCCGCCGACACGAGTTACGTCAAGCGCTTCAAGTTCCAGAGTCCACTGCTGACGAAATTCTGGGGACGGCCCATTTACCTCGGCGCCGCCGTCCTGCTGCCGCGCGACTACGAGCGCGAGACGATGGCGTACCCGGTCAACTACATCCAGGGTCATTTCTCGATCGGCGCGCCCTACGGATTCGACGAGAAGAACGAGTTCTCGAAAGCGTGGATGGCCGACGGCTTCCCCCGGATGATCGCTGTCACCTTGCAGCACCCCACGCCGTACCTCGACGACTCCTACGCGGTCAATTCGGTCAACGTTGGACCGTACGGGGACGCGATCATGAACGAGTTGATCCCCGAAGTCGAGAAGCGGTTCCGGGTGATCCGCGAGCCCTACGCGCGCATCCTGTCGGGAGGATCCACCGGCGGGTGGGAGGCAGCGGCGCTGCAGATCTTTCATCCCGACTTCTTCGGTGCCGCATTCGCGTACTGTCCCGACTCGGTGACCTTCAGCGATGTCGAGGGCATCAACATCTACGAGGACGAGAACGCCTTCTACAAGATGGACGGCTGGCGCAAAGTGCCGACCGCGAACAGCCGGCGCGTGAACGGCCAGCTGGTGATGACCTCCGAGCAGCGGAACCACTTCGAACTGGCCAACGGCACGAAGGGGAGATCGGGGGAGCAACTGGACATCTGGTCCGCGGTATTCGGGCCACTCGGGAATGACGGTTACTTCAAACCGCTCTTCAACAAGCGGACGGGGGAGATCGATCGCGAGGTGGCGAAGTACTGGAAGGAGAACTTCGATCTGAAGTACTACCTCGAGAAGAACTGGCACACCGTCGGGCCAAAGCTGATCGACAAGCTGTACTTCTACACCGGAGACGTCGACACCTACTACTTGAACAACTCCACCAAGGAGCTCGAGGCGTGGATGAAGAAGACCGAGAACCCGCATTACGAGGGGTTCTTCATGTACGGCAACAACAAACCTCACTGCTGGAGCGGCCCGGTGAGCTCTTCGCGGCGGCTCGAAGAGATGGCGCAGCTGATTCAGCGCAAGAAGCCGGAAGGGGCGACCACCCCCTGGTGGCAGTACTGACGGCAGCATGCGACTCCTCATCGCGATTCTCTTCTGCCTTGCGGCGGCAACACCCGGCAGGGCAGAGGACTGGTCGCGGTTCCGCGGACCGAACGGATCCGGCATCGCCGAATCAGGCGCCCTGCCGCTGACGTTCGGTCCAGACGATCACGTCATCTGGAAGACGCCGCTCCCGTTCGGACATTCATCGCCGGTTCTGACCGACACGCGCGTGTATCTCACCGCGGTGCGCGACGAACGGCTGGTCACGATCGCACTCGATCGCGCCAGCGGAAAGATCCTCTGGGAGCGAGAGGCGCCCCGCGCGCGGAAGGAGAAACTCGATACACGCAACGGCCCTGCCGCGCCGAGTCCCGCAGTCGACGATTCCGGCATCTACGTGTTTTTCGCGGAGTACGGCGTCGTTGCCTACGATCCCGACGGGCGCGAGCGTTGGCGCGTGCCGCTCGGACCGTTCAACAACATCTACGGTATGGGCGCGTCTCCCATACTCGTCGACGGCCTCGTCGTTCTCGTCTGCGACCAGAGCACCAGCTCCTTCATCGTCGCGCTGAATACGCAGGACGGCGGCGTGCGATGGAAGACGGCGCGGCCAGAAGCTCACAGCGGTCACTCCACACCGATCGTTTACCAGCCGCAGTCTGGCGGCACCCAGATCCTGGTCCCAGGTTCGTTTCTTCTGACTGCCTATGCCGCAAGTACGGGCGAGAAGGTTTGGTGGGTGCGGGGCCTTTCATTCGAGATGAAGGCGACCCCGGTCGTGAGCGGCGACGTGCTCTTCATCAATGGATTCGGATCGCCGGAGAACCAGCCCGGAGCACAGCGCACGATCCCGTCGTACGACGAGGCGGTCGCCGCCTACGACGCGAACCGTGACGCGCGGCTGCTGCATGCCGAACTGCCGAAGGAGCACTCACGCGCATGGATCGATCTCGACACCGACGGAACCGTCACCCGCGAGGAGTGGGATTATTACCGTGCCGCAATGGCGTCGGAGAACGGCATGCTCGCCATTCGCCTGGGCGGCCGCGGCGACGTCACGTCGACCAACGTGGTCTGGAAATATCACAAGTCGGTTCCGCAGCTGCCCTCACCGCTTGTCTACAAAGACGTCCTCTACATGGTGAACGACGGCGGGATCGTGACGACGCTTCGCCCCGCAAATGGCGAGACGATCGCACAGAGCCGCATCAAGGGTGTGCAGGATCGCTTCTATGCCTCCCCCCTGGCCAGTGACAACAAGGTGTTTCTCGCGTCCGAGAAAGGAAAGATCGCCGTTCTGCCGACCGACGGCACGCTCGAGCCGCTCGCGGTGAACGATCTGCAGGACGACATCTATGCCACCCCGGCGATCTCCGGCGGACGGCTGTACGTCCGGACGCGGGGGATGCTGTATTGCTTCGGCAACGACCCGTCGGCGTCCTTGTTCGAAATCACGAGTCACTTCTGGGTCAATCTGCATCACTATCTGCATGCGCTCGCCCGGCCCGGTGCGCCGCTGATCGAGTCGCTGCCGGCCAACGCAACCGACGCCGAAAAAGAGCAATGGGCGAATGCCGTTCAACAGTATCGAGAACGATACGGAAAACGATCGCTGCTCTTCGACGAAGAGATGGTGAAGGCGAACGTCGCACTCGGTGCCGTCAGCTCCGACACATCACTCGACGGCGTCACCATTGCGCCGGAGCAACGCGCCATCCTGGAGTCGGTCGCGCCGATCTACCGCACGCACGCCTGGAAAATACACGACGATGCGAACAGGAAGTTCATGATCGCAGCGTCGCCGTTACTGAAGCAGTACGGACCGGGGATCGCGGCGCGCCTCGCCAAAACGCTCGACACCTCGTGGCCGGCGAAGCCGATCCGTGTCGAACTCGTCCACGATGCAGGTCCGCCCGGCAACGCATACACCGTGAGCGAGACAGCCACGATCACGATGGGCGCCGAGGATCCCCGCCACCAGGGGAGCGCGACGCTCGAACTACTGTTCCATGAAGCGTCGCACGTGTGGGACAGTGTGCTCATCAAGGATGTCGAAGATGCCGCGAAGCGCCTGAACGTGCGGCCCTCGCGCGATCTGTGGCACGCCCTGCTGTTCTTCAACTCGGGAACGATCGTCTCCGAGGCACTGGCGGCCGGCGGCGATCGCGACTACCAGATGTACATGGAGAAGGAAGGCATGTTCGACCGCGTCTATCGCGGCATGCGCGAGCCGATGCGCATGCACTGGACGGCGTTCCTCGCGGGAACGATCTCCAGGGCGGAGGCAACCGAGCGGATCCTGCGCGACCTGCATCTCCCGGCGATCAAGTGATCACGCTCCTCGGCCTGCCGTGGGACGGTTCATCATCATTTCAGCGCGGCGCGGCGGAGGCGCCGCCGAAGATTCGCGCGGCGCTGCACTCACCGTCCAGCAACTCCTTCAACGAGCGCGGCGACGACGTCATGTCGCCCGAAGTCATGGTCGATGCGGGTGACCTGGATCTCTCCGGCGATGCTGCCGAAGCACGCGAGCGAATCGAACTCGCCGTCCGCAACATCCTGTCTTCGTCCAGCAAGCCGCTGCTGCTCGGCGGCGATCATTCCGTCACCTACCCGGTCCTGCGCGCGTTTCACGAGTTCGGATCGGTGACGGTGCTGCACTTCGACGCGCATGGCGACATCTACGATGAGTTCGAGGGGGACCGCTACTCCCACGCGTGTCCGTTCGCGCGCGTCATGGAGGAGAAGCTGGCGTCTCGACTCATCCAGGTGGGCGTCCGGACGTTGACGCCACACCAACGATCGCAGGCGGCGAAATTCGGAACCGAGGTATTCGGTCCCGATCGCTGGCGCGAGGCGATCCCTGTGCTCGCCGGCATTGACCGGTCCGGTTTACGTGTCGCTCGACATCGACGTGCTCGAGCCGATGCTCGCACCGGGTCTCTCCCATCCCGAGCCCGGCGGATTGAGCGTTCGCGACGTGCTCGAGGTGCTGACTGCGTTGCCCAGCCCACTGGTCGGTGCCGACGTGGTCGAATACAACCCTCGGCACGACGTCCGCGATCTCACCGCGCGTGTCGCGGCCAAGTTCGTGAAGGAGCTGGCCGGCGCGATGACGCGCTGAGCAGCCTCAGAACACCACCCTCACGGCGAGCTGTACCTGGCGCGGGTCACCGACCCCGGCGCGCAGGAACCCGTCGAAGTTGAACAGCGCAGGCGTGCTGAGCGGATTGATGTTGTTGGCGTTGTTGAACGTGTTGAACATCTCGAGAATGGGAATGATTTCGATGCGGCTGTTCGATAGTCTGAACGGACGCGCGAGCCGCCAGTCGAAGCTGAAGAACTCGTTGTCCTTGCGGTCGGTGTTGCGCCCGCGATCGACGCCGTTCAGGCTGCGGGGGCTGACGCTGATCGGCTGGGCCGTCCGCGCCTGCACGCGCGCGTTCGCCTGGACGCCCCACGGCGCGGTGAAGTAGCCGAACAGGTTCACCTTGTGGCGGATGTCGCGGTCGGACGGGCCCCAGTCCTTCGTGAGATCGAAGAAGTTGAAGCTGCGGTCGGTGAAGGGATCGCGCTCGTTCGAGTCGTCATCTTCATCCTTGGCCAGCACATAGTTCGCCTCGAACTGGTAACCCCGCGAGAACCGTTTGCGCAATCCGATGGTCATGGCGCGGTAGCGCGAAGACCCCCGGCTGGTGGTCACCATGACTTCCCCGAGCTGCGGACCAAAGGGTGTGCCGGGGTAGGTGTTGGTGTTGCCGGTGCCCGGGCCAAGATCGCAGCAGATCGGCTGGCCGCTGCGGTTGTAGTTGAGGAACCTGGTGAGGTGCCGGCCTTCCGTCCAGGTGAGATCGACATACGCGGCCCAGTCCGGCACGAGCTGCTGCTCGTAGGCCGCGTTGTACGAATAGATCTGCGGGTTCGTGTAATCGCGGTCGAACACGCGGACGCCGCTGAAGAGCGGAAACTGTCCGGGAGGAACTGCGGCAACCGGCAGCACGCCAGGCCAGCTCGGCGTGGGCGCTCCGAACGCGATCAGGTTCGCGGTGTTGGCAAACAGTGTCTGCTGCTGTATGCCGTTGGTCGTGACCGATCCGACCTGCGAGAGCATGTTCTGGCGGGCGGCGTAGATCCCGGCGCTGGCGCGGAGCACGGACGTGTTCTTCCCGGAAAGATCCCAGGCGACGCCGGCGCGCGGCTGGAACATCTTCCACTGGTCCGGGATCGTGCCGTCCGAAGGGAACGCCGGGTCGTTCAGGAACGCACCATACGCCGTGGTGTTGCCCGGCACGGTCTCAGGCATCAGTTGCGCATCCCAGCGAAGGCCGTAGTTGATCGTGAGGTTGGCTCGCGGTTGCCACTGGTCCTGCACGAAGAGCGACAATTCCTCATTGGTGATCTTCGAAGCGCCCGCCGCGTCGGTGGCCGGCCCGTTCAAACCGGCTCCCTGCAGGTAAAGGAGCAGCGGACCACCGGTTGTCGTCGCGCCCGCGGGACAGGTTGCCGGGGCAGTCACGAAGGACCCATTCGAGCACGCCAGCGTGGAAGGACCGAAGCCGCCGGCCGCCGCTGGTGAGGCATAGCGCAGGAAGCCGCTGACGCTGTCGAAGATGTAGCGGCCGGTGAAGAAGCCGCGGAACACCTGGTCGTTGAGCGTGTGCATCCACTCGCCGCCGACCTTGAACGTGTGGGTCCCGGAGACCACCGACACGTTGTCTTTGAATTGCGTCCGCCAGATCAACTCGTCGACGCCGGGCTGGAGGAAGAAGGGATTGCCGAAGCGGAACGTCGGACCGAACCCCATGCCGGTATCCGCTTTGAGAGGCGAGTCGATCGCGGTTCTCGGGCGGCTCTCGCGCGAGTAGGTGAAGTGCGCCTCGTTCAGCATCCGCGAGGTCAACGTGGTGAACCAGTTCAGATTGAAGACGTTGATGCGTGCGGGATCGCCTTCAATCCCGTTGGCGGACGTGCCGTAGGTAGCGACGTCGAAGGTCTCGTTCGTCTTCCGCGAGTGGTTGAAGTTCCAGGACCCGGAGATGTTGTTCTTCGCGTTCGCGGCGACGTCCAGCTTGGTCAGGAGTGCGATCGTCTTGACCGGACGCTCGACCGGCGCGGCTTCGTTCATGTTCAGCGTCGAATTGAAGAAGCTCAGAAGAGCGGTGCGCTGGCAATCGGCATTGCCATTGATCAACGCCTCATTCTGCTGGATGGTCGGATTGGCCACCGGGCAGGCCGTGTCACCGAGCTGACGGCCAAGGTTCGGACGCTTGAAGTTGCCCGTTATCCCTTCGAGCGCGGCGAAGATGAACGCCTTGTCGGGCTTGATCGGCCCGCCGAAGGTGCCACCCCACTGTTCGCGATGGAAGTCTTCGAGCTGGGTGCCATCCGACAGGTCGCCGGTCAGGCCTTCGAGCCGCTGGAAATGAAACACGCTGCCGTGCGCCGTGTTGGTGCCGGACTTGGTGATGACGTTGACCACGCCTCCTGCGGTCCGCCCGAATTCCGCCGGCGCGCCGGTTGCGATGACCTGGAATTCCTTGATCGCTTCAAGGGTGATGTCCACACCCGCTCGCTGGCCTCCAGCCTGTTCGCCGAAGAACCCGTTGTTGTAGTCGCCGCCGTCGAGGCTGATGTTGTTGAAGATGCCGCGCTGGCCGGCAAACGTGATTTCGTCGCCGTCGGGTCCTTGGACGATGCTGACGCCGGGGGTGAGCGACAGCAGGTCCTCGAATTTGCGGCCGAGATTGGGGATGTGTTCGACCGTCCGCTCGTTCAGCGTGCTGGCGGAGGCCGTTCGCGTCGATTCCACCACCGTCGACGACGAGGTGACGGTGACCGTCTCGGCGACGCCGCCCACCTTCATGGTGGCCGGGAGCGTGACGGATTGGCCGACCGTGAGTTCTACCCGCTCCTGCACCAGCGTGGCGAAACCTGTCTGCGAGAATTTCACCGCGTAGTCGCCTGGCGGCAGCTGCAGGAAGATGAACCGTCCGTCCGCATCCGTGATCGTCGTCCGCGCGAGATTGGTGGCGAGGTTTCGCGCTTCGACCGTGACCCCGGCAAGAACGGATCCGGTCGCGTCGGCCACTGTTCCCTGGATGACACCGGTCGTGATCTGGGTTTGTGCTGAAGCGGTGGACACGATTCCGAGGAGGACCAGGACTGCGATCGTCAGGCGACGCATGCTGACTCCAATCTTCGGTAGCGCCCTGGCGGGCGCAGCGATCAGTTCAGAACAGAACGTGTTTATGTCCGTGCACGTCACACAAGACGTGAAGGACGCACTTGAGGGATCCGTCGCGGAGCTTACACCCGGGGCAGGATGGTTACAAATTCAGTCCTAGTCCAGCCGGTGCAGCAGTTCTGGCAGCTCGCGCATGTGCGCGATCTCGTGATAGTGCACATCCGCCAGCGCTTCGGCGGGCACCCGTTCGTGGATCCAGCTCATTTCGTAAGGTATGTAGACGGCGTGGGCGCCGGCCTGAATCGCTGGAAGAATGTCTGAGCGGAGCGAGTTGCCGACCATGACGAATCGACGCGGCTCGACCGCGTAGCGCGCCATCACGCGGGTATACGTGGCCGCGTCTTTCTCCGAGACGATTTCGATCCCCTTGAAGTGGTGGGCCAAACCCGACCGCGCGAGCTTCGACTGCTGATCCAGCAGGTCCCCCTTGGTGACGAGAATGAGTGGGAACTGCTCGCCGAGCGACTCGATCGCCTCACGCACGCCGGCCAGCAACTCCGTGGCGCTCGAGAGCATCTCGCGCCCCCAGTCGATGATCATGCTGATCTCGTGACTCTCGATGCGTCCGTGGGTGATCTCGATTGCGGTCTCGATCATCGACAGCACGAAGCCCTTGACGCCGTAGCCGAAGTGCCGCAGGTTGCGCAGCTCGACTTCGTACAAATGATCGTCGAGCACGCCTTCGGGCTCGTAGCGAGCGAGCAGTTCGCGGAACCGCTCGCGCCGGTGCGTGTAGAGCGGTTCGTTGTGCCAGAGCGTGTCGTCGGCATCCACGCCAACCAGCTCGATCATGGACCGCAAATCTAGCATGGCGGCCCTGAAGGCTGGACTGCGGCAGCGGCATGGCAGCCCTGAACGCTGCACTACGAGTGGCATGGCAGCCCTGAAGGGCTGCACTACGACGATTACTCGATCCGTTTGGTCAGGGTCAACACGTTGCGGCCGTCGACGCGGCGGTACTCGAGCCGGTCCATCATCTCCCGGACGATGTGAAGACCCAGGCCGCCGATCGGACGTTCGTCGATCGGCGCGTCGAGGTTGGGAGTCGGAACGTCGAGCGGATTGAACGGCCGTCCCGGGTCAGACACCTCCGCCTCCAACTCTCCGTTGATGATTCGGAGCCGGACGTCGATCCCGTGCTCGCGCGCGTCCGTGAAGCCGTACGACATCACGTTGGTCAGGATTTCGTCGAGTGAGAGGTTGAAGGCGTAAATCAGCTCCACCGAAAGCCCGTTCGCTTCACCGAACGCCTCGATGAGTGTGGCCAGCCGGCCGATTTCATCCAGCCGGTTGACCAGCGTCACGTTCAGCTCGCTCACGCGGGGCATCGGTGGCCTGTCATTTCACACGTAGAGGCGCCGCAGCATCTCGGCGGCGGATTCATCCAGTTGATCGGCGCGGCGAACGGCCTCGAATCGGGCGAGCAGTTCGTCGGCCCTGAGCCTGCGCTTGTCCGCTCCCTGGAAGTCGTGCAGCACGGCACCCCGGTGCATCATCACCAGCCGATCGCCGAGCTGTGCCGCCTGCTGCATCGAATGCGTCACCATCAGCGTCGTGAGACGGTCGCGGGCGACGATCTCCTCGCTGAGCGCAATGACCTGGTCAGCGCTCTTCGGATCGAGTGCGGCGGTGTGCTCGTCGAGCAGCAAGAGCCTGGGCTTCAGCCACGTGGCCATCAGCAGCGTGAGCGCCTGCCGCTGCCCTCCCGACAGGCTGCCGATGGGATTGTCCAGCCGATCCTCCAGTCGCATGTTGAGTCGCCGGACTCGATCGCGGAACTCGTCGCGCATCTTCGCGCCGAGCGCCCAGCCCAGACCTCGCCGGCGTCCGCGCCGGGCAGCCAGCGACAGGTTCTCGGCAATCGTCATGGACGGTGCCGTTCCGCTGAACGGATTCTGAAACACGCGGCCGATCATGCCGCGCACGGCGATGCTCCGGCCAGGCGGTCACGTCTGGCCCCGCCCAGCACGATCGTGCCGGCATCCACCATGAAAGTGCCGGCGACGGCATTGAGCAGCGTGGATTTGCCCGAACCGTTGCGTGCCGATCACGATGACGAACGATCCTTCGTCGATCGCCAGGTCGACGCCCTGCAGGGCGCGAACCTCGTTGGGTGTGTCGGCGTTGAAGGTCTTGACAAATGCGGCGGACCTCGAGCATCACGCTGCCGCCTTGCTCCGGCCCAAGCTTGCGCGCCACGTCCGGCAGGACCAGCGCCGCAAAGACGAAGCTGGCGGTAATGAGCTTCAGATCGTTCGGATTCAACCCGCCGCGGAGCGCGATCGCGACGAGCAGCCGGAACAGCACGGATCCCATGATGGCGCCGGTGATGACGAATCCGAGCTGGCGGACGCCGACGAGCGCCTCGCCGATGATGATGCTGGCCAGTCCCCACACCACCATGCCGATTCCCATCTGCACGTCAGCGAATCCCTGGTACTGGGTGAGGAGCGCACCGGCGGCGGCAATCAATCCGTTCGAGAGTGCGAGACCCAGCACGATCATCGTGTTCACGTTGACGCCGAGCGCCCGGATCATCTGGTCGTTGTCACCGGCGGCCTGCATGGCGGTGCCGAGATTGGTCCGGAAGAAGAGGTAGAGCGCCGCGGCGACCACGATCGCGACCAGCAGCGCGAGCAGCAGGACCGACACGTCACGTGTACGCTCACCTCCCATCCCAGCACGCTGAGTACCGGCACGCCGAGCAGGCGCGTGCCCCATGTCTCTGCGATGCTGGCGACGGTGCGTTCGGACATGAGCGGCACATTGCTCTTGCCCATGACGTGAAGGTTGACGGAGATAGAGTGCCGTCATCACCAGGATCCCGGAGAGCAGCCGGTTGATGCCGAAGCGCGTGTGAATGATCCCGGTGACGCTTCCCGCCACGGCCCCGGCCGCGAACGCGACCAGCGTCGCGAGCACTGGATGGACGTGGGCGACGAGGAGCACGGCGACGATCGACCCGCCGAGCGTCACCGAACCCTCGGCGGTGATATCCGGAAAGGCAAAAATCCTGAAGCTGATGAAGACGCCGAGCGCCAGCAGCGACAGGATCAAGCCGATCGTCATGGCGCCTATGAGCAGCAGCATGTCATCAGGCCAGCGGCCAGCCGTTGCCGTCGCACAGGATCGGCGCGGCCCAGCACGCGCCTCTGATGAACTCACTCTCGCCAGCGCCAGCGGTTCCGCGATCGTCGTGCAGCAGGTGCAGCACACCGAGGAGCTGTTCGTGCTCGAAGAGCGCTGTCACCGTCTCTCTCAGATCGATATCTCCTTTTCTCAGCGGCCGAAACGGGAAAGCCGCGGCATGCACGTGGCCGGCAAGGCCGCCCTGCCCGAGTGGTCTCACCAGCGGCATCCTGACGCTTCCGTTACGGACGAGGATGCCGGCGGCGACGGTGACGGTGCGAAGATATGCGCGTTCGGCGGTGAACGTCAGGCGCCCGCGGAGGCCCGGATGGCTGAAGAACTCCGCATCCTCGCTTGGCTGCGCGGGAGACCGTCGCAATGCCGCACCAACCAGGCCGGCCGCTTCGCTGACCATCACGAAGCCGACCGCCGATCCGCCGGCAATCTCCGCGATGCCCTCGAGCAGCGGCAACATCCCGACCGTGTGATCCGGCTGGCGTGACTCGAACCGCGCGAGCTGCGTGAAGTCTCCCTCGCAGGCGAGGCAATAGAGCACCCGCACATCGGCGGGCAGCGTACCGGTCGAGAGCAGGTAATCGGGCACGTTCGTGCCGTCGGCGGGCTGGTACGCCGTGGCTCCGGCCACCGAGAGCAGCTCGCCGAAGCGTGCGCGGCAATCACCGAAGCTCTCGCCGAATGCGCCGACGCCGAGCGCGAACGCCGGTGAGAGAGAGCCAAGGCTGACGCAATCCTTCTCCGTGAAGCCGGACGCACTCAGGCCCGCGTCACTCCCAAAGGCTCGACATGACAAACCGGCGGTGTTCGGCAGGTCGAAGACGTCGAACGCGATCTCCGACCGTTCCAGCCGGCGGCCGGATCGTGCCTCTGCCCACGGAGCCGTCACCGCCGCTGCCGGTGCGGTGAGCGCCGCACTGACGCGCGTCATGTCCAGCACCAGGCGTACGGGGGTGGATGGATTCAGCACCAGGAGTGATCCGTTGATCCTCGTGAGCTGCCGATAGAACTTCATCAGGGCGGCAATGCCGGCCGAACTCAGAAAGGTGACCTGCGCGAGATCGACCCGAAGATGGTGGTGTCCGTCGCGGACGCACTCGGCGAGCGCATTGTCGAGATGATCGGCCCAGTAGCCGTCCAGCCGGCCGGTCACCGACAGGTGCAGCGCTCCGTCGTGCGGCGTGCGAGTTATCTGCATCGATCTGCCTCGCGCTCGGTCCCGCTCAACGTCCCGCTGCCTTTTCCGCCCGCAGAATCACCGCCGGCGGTACGGTAAACCCAATCTGCCGGGCCGCGTCGAGATTGACCATCAGCTTCGTCGGTACGTACTCGAGGAGCGGGATCCCCGCCGGGCGCTCGCCGCGGATGATGCGCGCGGCCTGCAGGCCGGTTTCACGTCCGCTCCCATGGTAGTCACGCGATACGGCCAGAACACCGCCCGCTTGCAGCTGGGACGTCTGGAAGACGAACACTGGCACCCGTGCGCGTTTCGCTGCCTGCGCGATCCCTGGAAAGGCGGTGACGGTCAGGTTGCCGGGGATCTGGCAGATGGCGTCGATGCGTCCCGTCGCCAGCGCGATTGCCGCGTCCGCGACTTCTACGCTCGAATTCGCCGGCACCGAGACGATCTCGAATGCACTGCCAGCGGCCTTCACCAATGCGTCGCGCTGGTGCACCATGTTCGCCTCCGCCGGCACGTAGATCGTGCCGAGCACGCGGGCACGCGGCATGACCTCGTGGATCAGTTCCAGCATCTTGTCGTACGCGCCCATCATGTAGACACCCGTCACATTGGGCAGATGGTCGGTATCGCTCGTTCCCGCTCCCGCAGCCACCGCATTGGCGACGTACGTGAACACCACCGGAACGGTTTTCGTCCGCTGGATCGCTGCCTGGAGCGTCGGTGTCGAGAAGGTGACGAGCATATCGGCTCCTTCGACGACGGCGGCATCGATCAGGCCGCTCACCGTGGCCATGTCTCCCTGCGCGTTACGCACGGTGTGGTCGAAGTCGCGTCCGGACTCCAGTCCCGCCTCCTTCAGGCCGTCGAGCACGCCGCGTTCGGACTCCTCGACATCGGAAGTGTTGTTGTATTCGACGAAACTGAGCTGCCACTTTTTCGAGGGCGGTCTCTTTGCGGCCGCCGTCCGCGACTGACCGTGGATGCCCGCATCGTCGACCTTTACGGTCGCACGCGTGAGCATTGCGTCTGAGATCGACCACCGCTCCCGCAGACCTTTCAGCGCCGTCGTGTTCACCGAGAGGAACGGTGACACCAGGTCCAGCACATCCCTGATCGGGATCCTGGACATGTCGGCGCCGTCGAGTACGTCGGCAACGAGGAATGCGGCCTGCCGCCCCGAGTCGAAGAAGTTCGGCCCGATGTCGAACAACGTGCCGCGATCCGGACGGCCTGGCATGATCGTGAATACCGGCACGCCGGAGCGCTTGCCGATGGCGACCACCATGTCAACCGCCGAGATCACGGTGTTGTCGCCGCCGATCCAGATCGCCTGCGCACCGCGCGCGATCAGCGAGAGAACCGCGTCGGACACCGCGGCCGTGCCGTCGACATTCGCTTCGGCGAGTGTCAGCCCGAGTTTCGCTGCTGCTTCCCTGGCCTTGAGCGTGAAGGCCAGCGAGTTCGACTCGGACGGATTCCAGGCAACGCCGACGGTCTTCAACCCTGGGAGGGCTTCTCTCGCGAGACGGAAGGAGTCTTCGACCGGCGCCATCACGCCCTGGCCGGCGATGTGGGCGGGATGCTTTGCGGGATTGGCACGATCCAGCCCTATCCCCGCCGAGAAAGGATCCGCCACGAGGAAGAACAGGTGTCGGATCTTGCCGTCGCGGTTGTTGTTCGCGACCGCCTGCATCGACGGAGTACTGGCGGTGATCACCAGGTCGAAGTCGCCGGCGGTCACCTGGCGCGCAATGGCGGCGCCGGTGGGCATGTCTCCCTGCGCATTGAAGCGCTGGATGGAGAGGTTCTCGCCGTCACGGAACCCTCGTTCCGCCAGCCCGTCGAGCAATCCCTCGATCCCTTCGTCGAGCACCGGCGTGTTGGCGTGCTGAACCAGCGCGATCTTCGACACGCGGCCAGGCGGCTTGCGCCGGCGTCCGAGATCGGCCACCAGCAGCACGGCCGACGCGAGCGCGATCAGCAGGATGCCGAGGGCGAGGCGTCGCAGGGTGTAAAGCAAGTGGGAACATTACACCAACCTTCACAGCGAGCCACGGAGTTGGTGGAGACGTACGGAAAATACATCCACAGGAGGTTCAGGAGATCAGAAGGTTTGGAGAGGGCGCGGGTTGGGCACGCGCTTCGCGCGAGTGGGGCTGGTGTGAGCGGCGGATGCAAGCAGCCCAGGATCGCGCGCTGTTTGCATCCGTCGCCCACGCCAGCCCCACTACGCCGGCCAGAGGCCGGCGCCCAACCCGCTCTCTCCTCCGTACGTCTCCGCATCTTCGTGCCTCCGTGTTGATTCGTCTAGAACGGACCCAGGGCCGCTGAAAACCGAAGAACGTTCAACACGGAGGCACGGAGTTAACGGACACGGCTCACAGGAGGTTAGGAGATCAGAAGGTATGGAGACGGCGCGGGTTGGGCACGCGCTTCGCGCGAGTGGGTCTGGTGTGAGCGGCGGATGCAAGCAGCCCAGAATCGTATGCTGTTTGCATCCGTCGCCCACGCCAGCCCCACCACGCCGGCCAGAGGCCGGCGCCCAACCCGCACGCCTCCTGCCTCCTAGCCTCTTGTTAAATGCCTTTGACGACTCGACCGAAAAAACTACCGCTCGTTGCCGATGACGGCCGTGGCCTCGATTTCGACCAGCGCGTCGGGCTCGATCAATCCCTTGACGACCACCATCGACATCGCCGGAAAGTGCCGGCCGATGATCTCGCGATAGACGGAGCCGATCGCCTTCTTCTGTGACAGATACAGATCGCGGTCGGTGACATACCAGGTGAGGCGCGTGATCTGAGCCGGCTGCGCACCCGCGGCGGCGAGCGCGGCGACGACGTTGCGCAACGCCTGGCGCACCTGCCCGGGCAAGTCGTGTGATTCGAACTTCGACGTCAGCGGATTCCAGCCGACCTGTCCCGCGACATACACCGCACGGCCCGACGCGCTCACCGCATTTGCGTACCCGACGGGCGGCGGCCAGCCCTCAGGCTGATGAAGGGCGATACCGTTTTGTGTCTCGACCGCATGAACAGCCGGGCCGTCTTCTTGCGCGGGCTCTCGCAAACGATACCGCTGCAGCTTCCCGGTGAGCGTCCGCGGCAACTCGCTCACATACTCGATCGCCCGCGGATACTTATACGGAGCGAGCTGCGCCTTGACGTAGTCCTGGAGACGGCGGGTGAGGCCCTCACCGCACTCCACACCGGCGGACGCCACGATGAACGCCTTGACGATGTGCCCGCGCGCTTCGTCAGGCGCGCCGACGACGGCGCATTCGGCTACCGCCGGATCTGACAGCAGCACGTTCTCCACTTCCGGGCCGGAAATGTTGTAGCCAGACGAGATGATCATGTCGTCGGTGCGCGCCTGGTACCAGAAATACCCCTCGTCGTCGACGAGGTAGGCGTCTCCGGTGAGATTCCATCCGTTCTGCACGTACTTGCGCTGGTTGTCGAGGTCGTCGAGATAGCGGCAGCCGGTCGGTCCCACGATGGCGAGGCGTCCGACGGTGTTGGCCGAGACTTCGTTGCCGTGCTCATCGATGACGATCGCACGATAACCAGGAACCACGCATCCGGTGGCTCCCGCGCGTGCGTCTTCCGGCCCGCAGCCGATGAACATGTGCAGCATCTCGGTCGAGCCGATGCCGTCCATCAGGCGAACACCGGTGGCCTCGAGCCACGCGTTGAACGTAGAGGCAGGCAGTGTTTCGCCTGCGGACAAACCCTTTCGAAGGCTGGACAGGTCGAAGTCCCGCGCCTGCTTGAGCATCGCCCGGTACGCGGTAGGAGAAGTCACGGTGACGGTCGCGCGATATTGTTCAATCCCCGCAAGCAGGTTGGGCGGTGCCGCCTGTTCGAGCAGTGCGGAGGAAGCGCCGAAGCGCATCGGAAAAAGAACCAGACCACCGAGTGCGTAGGTAAACGCGACCGGTGGTGAGCCGATGAAGATATCGTCCGGATCGGGACGGAGCACGTGGCGGCCGTAGGTGTCAGTCACGGCCAGGATGTCGCGATGAAAATGCACCGTCCCCTTCGCCCGGCCTGTGGTTCCCGACGTGAAGGCGATGATTGCCGGATCGTCGGCAGCGGTCGCGACGTTATCGAACGAATTCGGTTGCCGCTCCATCAATGACTGCAGCGATCCCGGCGCAGAGGTGTTGAAGGGAATGACGCGTGCTTCCGGCCGAGAGGCGAGGGCGGCTTCGAGATCCGGCGTGATCTGCGCATCACACAGCGCCAGGCGCACACCTGCTCGATCGATGATCTCGCTCAGCTCACGGACCCGCAGCAGCGGCATCGTCGACACGGCGACGCCACCCGCCTTGAGCACGGCGAACCAGCAGGCAACCAGCATCGGCTGGTTGGCCGCCCGGAGCAGGACACGATTGCCGGGGACGAGCCCGCAGTCCTTCACCAGGACGTTCGCGATCCGATTCGCCTTCTCGAACAGCTGTCGATAGGTCCACGGGCCTGCGGCGTGGTGAAAAACGACGCGGTCGCCGTGCCCTTCCGTGATCCACCGGTCGAGTAACTCCGTCACGCAATTGAGGCGATCGGGATACGCGAGCTCGGGAACGCCCGACCAGTCCATGCGCGGCCAGAGCTCGATGGGTGGGAGACGCTGTTGAACGAATTGATCGACGTGCGCCGAACGGGATCGAGGCTCAGTCATGCAGCACCTGGCCCGCAATGACGATCTTCTGGATCTCTGTCGTTCCCTCGTAGATGCGCAACGCGCGAATCTCGCGGTAGAGCCGTTCGACCGCGGCGCCGCGAACGACGCCGCGTGCGCCGAGCAGTTGCACCGCGCGGTCGATGACCTGCTGCGCCGATTCGGTCGCGACCATCTTCGCCATTGCCGCTTCACGGGTGATCCGTTCGGCACCCCGGTCGCGCAGCCATGCTGCGCGGTACACCAGGAGTGCTGCCGCGTCGATTGCCGTCGCCATGTCGGCAATGGCCGCCTGCGTGAGTTGCATCTCGGCGAGCGTCCGGCCGAACGCGCGCCGGCCCCGCACGTGCGCAACGGCATCGTCGAAAGCGCGACGGGCGAAGCCGAGTGCCGCTGCGCCGACGGTCGTACGGAACAGGTCCAGCGTGCCCAACGCGACACGCATGCCCTTGCCTGGATCGCCGATGACCTGTTCCGGGGCGACCCGGCAGCCGGCAAACCTCAGGCTCCCGAGCGGGTGAGGAGCCATGACGTCGATCGTTTCGGTGACCTGCAGTCCCTTTGTATCCGCGTCGATGACGAGCGCGATGAAACTCTTCTCGCCCCCTTCCGGCCAACGGCAGAACACGACGTAGTGGCTTGCGATGCCGGCGTTGGAGATCCACGTCTTCTCGCCATCGACAACGATCGAGTCGCCGTCGCGTCGCGCGGTCGTCTGCATGGCTGCGAGGTCGGATCCTGCGTCGGCTTCGGAGATCGCAAACGCGGCAATCGAGCGGCCGGCGGCGACGCCCGGGAGGTACTTCTGCTTCAGCGTTTCGGATCCGAAGAGCGAGATCGGCCCGGAGCCGAGCCCCTGCATCGCAAACGCAAATTCGCCGAGTCCGGACGTGTATCCAAGCGTTTCGCGAATGAGGCAGAGCGAGCGGACATCGAGGGCATCGCTCGCGCCACCGTGTGCGCGGGGCACGACGTACTTCAACCACCCGGCTGATCCCAACTGCGTTACGTACTTACGGCATGCGTCGCCAGGATCCGAATCATCCAGCTCCGTGAAATGCGCGTCGCGCCAGGCGCTGATCTCGCGCTGCAGCGCGCGGTGCGCGTCAGTGAAGAACGGCCACTCGAGGTATGTCGTATCCGCCATGCGTCAGTTGCCCTGGAACTTCGGTCGCTGTTTCGCGATGAAGGCCCGGTAGGCACGGGCGAAGTCCTCGGTCTGCATGCAGACGGCCTGCGCCTCCGCTTCAGCCGAAATGGCCGTGTCGATATCCATGCTCCATTCGTCATGGAGCGAGGCCTTCGTCACGGCGTGCGCCAGTGCGGGGCCGTCAGCGATGTCACGCGCCAGTGCGGTGGCTTCCTGCAGCAACGAGCCGGGGTCGACGACGCGATTGTAAAAGCCCCAGCGTTCGGCCTCCGCTCCATCCATGAACCGGCCGGTGTAGAGCAGCTCGCTCGCGCGTCCCTGTCCGATGATGCGCGGCAGAATCGCGCAGGCACCCATGTCGGCGCCGGAAAGCCCGACGCGAACGAAGAGAAAGCCGACCTTGCTGCGCAGCGTTCCGAGCCGCAGGTCGCTGGCCATCGCCAGGATCGCGCCCGCGCCGGCGCACACACCGTCGATCGCCGCGACGATCGGCTGGGGACAGGCACGCATGGCCTTGACGAGGTCGCCAGTCATTCGGGTGAAACCGAGCAGGCCAGCGGTGTCTCCCTGGTCGCGCATCGAGACGAGCGGCCCGATGATGTCGTGCACGTCGCCGCCCGAGGAGAAGTTTCCGCCGGCACCCGTCAGCACGACCGCCCGCACATCGTCGATCCCCGCCAGCGCGTCGAACGTGTCCCGCAGCTCCGCGTAGGAGTCGAACGTGAGCGGGTTCTTGCGTTCCGGCCGCGAGAGCGTGATCGTTGCCACGCGTTCTTCGACGCCCCATTCGAAGTGGTGCGGCCGCAGATCCGCGCCCCGAGTCATCACCTGACCTCGCCGGCGTCGACGGCGATCGCCTGGCCGTGGATCGCTGACGCACCAGGAGAGCACAGCCACAGCACCGTCTGGACGATCTCGTCCGGTGTAATCAACGATCCGCGCGGCGAATGCTTCGCCAGGACGGCCTTTGCTTGATCCGCGCTCACGTCCTTGAGACGCATGACGTTTTCCACGGCTGTCGTGAACATGTCGGTCCCCTCGGTGTAGCCCGGGCAGATCGCGTTGACGGTAATGCCGGCGCGTGCCGTCTCGGCGGCAAGCGCCCGGGTGAGTCCGACGACGCCGTGCTTGGCGGCGGCATAGGCGGCGACGCGTGCGTAGCCCTTCAGGCCGGCGGTAGACGCGATGTTGACGATGCGCCCGGACCGGGCCGCAACCATCGACGGCAGCACCTGCTGCGTACATAGGAACGTGCCGGTCATGTTCACCGCAAGGATGCGGTTCCACGTTTCGAGCGAGATCTCGGCGAACGGAGCGGCGTCTGCCTGCCCGGCGTTGTTGACGAGAATGTTCACGTCGCCGAACTGCTCGACTGCGCCGCGGAACGTTTCTTTCACACCAGCTCGATCAGTGACGTCGCAGACGGCCGCGTGTGCACGTGTTCCGAACCGGTCGCGCAGCGACTGCGCCACAGATTCGAGGACTGATGCAGTCCGGCCGATCACCGTAATGTGCGCTCCCTGCGTCGCGAGACCTTCGGCGATGGCGGCTCCAATACCGCGTCCGCCGCCGGTGACGACCGCATGCATGTCTTTCAGGCGGCTGCCCATTGCGCTCATGAAGCGGCCGCCTTTTTCTGCAAGTTACGTTCGAGCTGGCGACGGCCGGTCAGGTACTGACGCGGCCAATGCTGCGCCCCGAACCCAAGTTCGGCCGCCGCATGCAGCGTCCAGAACGGGTCGACGAGATGAGGACGGGCGAGGGCGCACAGGTCGGCGCGTCCGGCAGCAATGATCCCATTCACCTGGTCCGGTTCGGTGATGTTGCCCACGGCGATCGTCGGGATGCGCGCTTCGTTGCGCACCTGATCGCTGAACGGTGTCTGGTACATCCGGCCGTAGACGGGTTGTGCGTCGATCGACGTTTGCCCGGTGGAGACGTGAATGATGTCTGCGCCTGCCGCCATGAATGCGCGCGCAATCTCCACCGCGTCGTCGCCGGTCACGCCGCCGGGAACCCAGTCGGACGCCGAGATGCGGACCGACATCGGCCTGTCCGCCGGCCAGACCGCACGCATCGCCCGAAACACTTCGATCGGGTAGCGTGCGCGATTTTCGAGCGAGCCGCCGTACTCGTCGGTCCGTTTGTTACTGAGCGGTGTGATGAAACTCGATAAGAGGTAACCGTGCGCGCAGTGCAGTTCGATCATGTCGAACCCGGCGTCGATGCCCATGCGGGTTGCGGCGACGAACTGATCGCGGACGAGATCCATGTCGGCGCGGTCCATGGGACGCGGAACGAGGAGCGCCGGTGCATAACGCATCGCCGAAGGACCGATGACCTCCCAGCCGTCAGTGTCGAGCGGCACGTCTTCGCCTTCCCAGGGCAACCGGGTGGAGCCCTTGGACCCGGAGTGCCCGAGCTGCAGGCAGATCTTGCCGAGACTCTCGGCGTGAACGAAATCAACGATGCGAGTCCACGCCTTGACGTGGTCCGGCGTGTACATTCCCGTGCAACCGAGCGTGATGCGCGCTTCCGGTGCCACGCATGTCATTTCCGTCATGATCAGCCCCGCGCCCCCCATCGCGCGGGTACCGAGATGGGCGAGGTGGAAGTCGGTGGGCGTGCCATCAACGGCACTGTACATGTCCATCGGCGCAACGACGACGCGATTCACCAGGGTCATGCCGCGCAGCGAGAACGGCGTGAACATTGGCGGCGGGGCCTGCACGGTCGTCGTTGTGCGGGCAGCGGACTCCGAACTGGATGCGAACCACCGTTCGACATTGCCGAGGTAATTCGGGTCCCGGAGCCGAAGGTTCTCATGGCTCACGCGCTGGCTGCGGGTCAGCAGCGAATAGGTGAACTGCTCCGGATCGAGCTTGATGTAGCGGCGAACATGCTCGAACCACTCCATCGAATTGCGCGCGGCGTTCTGCAGCCGCAATGACTCGGTCATCCGCTCCTCCTGGTACCGTGCCAGTGCCTCCGGGAGCGGACGACCGGATCCGACTTCGCGCGCGAGCGCAATCGCATCCTCCATGGCCAGCTTGGTTCCGGATCCGATGGAGAAATGCGCTGTGTGCGCCGCATCACCGATCAGGACGACGTTGTCATGGAACCAGGCTTGATTTCGCACGCGGACGAACCTCGACCAGGGTGCGCTGAGGTGACGCGCATTCGAGATCAGGCGATGGCCGCCAAGCCATTTCGCGAACATCTGTTCGCAGGCCGCGATAGTTCCGTCCAGGTCGAGGCGATCGAACCCCGCGTTCCTCCACGACCGCTCGTCGCATTCGACGATGAAGGTGGAGGTACCTTCGTCGAAGCGGTAGCAGTGCGCCTGGAACACACCGTGTTCGTTCTCGACGATATAGAAGGTGAATGCCTGGAACGGGAATGTTGTACCGAGCCATATATATCGTGCGGAACGGACGTCGAGGTCAGGCTGAAAATGCGAGGCGTGTCGTGCCCGAATTGTGCTGTTCGCCCCATCGGCTGCAACCACCAGGTCGAGCTCGCCGAGGTCCAGCCCTGCGAGGTCGCGCTCGTCCGCGACTTCGGTCTGAAAGCGCAGCGCCACACCCAGCTGCGTGGCGCGCTCCTGCAGGATGTGGAGGAGTTTTTTCCGCGCGATGCCGGCGAAGCCGTGGCCGCTCGAGGTGATGACCCGGTCGTGCACATGGACGTCGATGTCATCCCAGTGCGCGAAGCTCGAGCTGATCTGGTCGTACGTCTCGGGATCCGAGCTCCGAAAGTTTTCAAGGGTCTGGTCCGAGAAGACGACGCCCCACCCGAAGGTGTCGTCAGGGCGGTTTCGCTCGACGACCGTGATCGCGGCCTCGGGCCGGGCTTTCTTGAGAAGGAGCGCGACATAGAGCCCCGCCGGCCCGCCACCGATCACCGCAACTCTCAACCCGGCGCCTCCTCAGGAAGCTTGAAGGATACGTTAGGACCGCCCGTTCCGGAACAAGCCGTAGACGGCCTACGTCTAAGGCTGTAGAACGCCTACAGCCATGACCAAGACCCCCGATGACCGCCGCCTGGAATTGCTGCAGGGCACACTCGACATGCTCATTCTGCGCACGCTGCAGTGGGGGCCGCAGCATGGCCACGGCATCGGCCAGGCGATCCGGTCGAGGTCGGAGGACCTGCTCAAGGTCGAAACCGGGTCGCTCTATCCGGCGCTGCATCGCCTCGAGAAGCGCGGCTGGCTGAAGTCCGAATGGGACGTCAGCGAAGCGAACCAGCGCGCGAAGTACTACCGCCTGACCGCTGCCGGGAAAGCGCAGCTCTCACGAGAACAGGACCGCTGGTCGCAGCTGGTGAACGCGATCGGGCGGATCATGAATCCGGCGCCGAGCGGCCCCGGAGAGAACGAGTAGACCGTGCGTCCCGAGGATCGCGAGCTCGACGAAGAAATCCGCGGCCACCTCGCGCTCAGCGTGAAGGAGCGTATCGAGCAGGGTGAGGATCCTGAGGCCGCGCGCCTATCCGCCTTGCGAGAGTTCGGCTACATCCCGGAGTTGCGCGACTCGATGCGTCGGGTCTGGCACAGCAAGTGGCTCGATATGGCGAGCGACTTCGCACAGGACATGCGGATCGGTGTCCGTTCGCTTCGCCGCGCCAAGGGCCTGGCCGTGACGGTGGTGGTCACCCTCGCGCTCGGTATCGGCGCCAACGCCGCGATCTTCAGTGTCGTCCGCGGCGTGCTGCTCCGGCCGCTGGTCAACCGGGGTGAGGACCAGCTGGTCTACCTGCGCCAGAGCGGGCCCGGGATCGGCGTCGAGAACATGCGCTTTTCCGTGCCCGAGATCAAGGATCTGCGCTCGCGATCGAAAGCGATCAGTGCCTTCGGCGAATTCTCGACGATCGACTTCACGCTGCTCGGCCTCGGCGACCCGCGGGTAGTGCATGCCGGTGTGGTCGACGGGTCCTACTTCGAAGTGATGGGTCTGCGTCCCGTGCTCGGGCGCCTGCTGAATCCTTCGGATGATGGTCCCGACGCATCCGGCGCGGCCGTGCTGACGTATCGGTTCTGGACGAATTCAGTCAACAGCGATCCGTCGGTGATCGGAAAGGTCGTGCGCCTCGGGACGCGTACCGCCACCGTGGTCGGCGTGCTCGAGCCGTCAATTCCTTATCCCGCCGACACCGAGATCATCGCCAACATCGTCAGTAGCCCGCACCATCTGGGGGCAACGATGGTGACCGAGCGAACGCATCGAATGACGGAGCTGTTCGGGCGGCTTGCGCCGGGCGCGTCGCTGGACGCGGCACGCTCCGAATTGGTCGCGGCTCACGGCGCCATGGTGCAGGAGCATCGAAGCGCCTACTCGCCGCAGGCCAACGTTCGATTGAGCCTGACGCCGCTGCGCAACCAGGTCACCGCTCCGGCGCGCCCAATCCTCCTCGTGCTGCTCGCCGCTGCCGGCGTCGTCTTCATCATTGCGTGTTCGAATGTCGCCAATCTGATTCTGGCGCGCTCCGTGCGCCGCGAAGCCGAGCTGGCGATCCGTGCCGCGCTCGGCGCGAGCCGCGGCGCGCTGCGGCGGACGCTGCTCGCCGAGAGCCTCGTCCTCTGTGGCGCCGGCGCACTGCTCGGGATCGCGGTGGCGCGGCCTCTCGTCTCCGTGGTCGCGCGGTTCGCAGCGCGCTTCTCCGTCCGCGCGCTCGATGTCACGGTCGATGGAAGCCTGCTGTGGATCGGAGCAGGGCTGGCGATCGCCTCGGCCGTCGTCCTCGCGTACGTGCCGCGCCTGCCGTCTTCTCACACGGTCAACGGTACGCGGTCTGGCGAACGGCAGCGTTCGCATCACACCTGCTACCAATCGCCGGCTGCGAATTTTCGCCGTGACTCAGATCGCCTTCTCCTTCGTGCTGCTCGCGGGGGCCGGAACTCTCGTCGCCACGCTGATCGCACTCAAGACAGTCGAGACGCATTACGACATGCGCCAGGTTCTCGCGGTCGACCTGCCGATGTCCGGCCTCGGCATGGCCAGCCCGCAGGAACTCGCCTTCTATTCGGAGGTGACGCACCGGATCGGCGACCTGCCCGGAGTGGAGGGGGTCGCACTGGGCAGCTTCGTGCCCTGGCGCGACGCCGGCACTCAGTTGGCCGTCGGTGCTCATTTCTCCGCCGAGGGCTACACGCCCCCAAATGGCGAGGAGAACCCGAGCGCCCGGCTGCGTATCGTCGCGCCCGGGTTCTTCGGCGTGATCGGTGTGCCCTTCGTTGCCGGTCGCGACTTCAACGATGACGACCGCGGCGGCAGCGAGCCGGTCGTGATCGTCAGCCAGACGCTCGCGCAGCGATTGTTCCCTGGCGGCGATGCCATGAACCGCAAAATGTGGTGGACCGATCCTTACTTCGGAAAGCCGCAGCCCCGCCGCATTGTCGGGATCGTCGCCGATGTCGATGACGAGAGCGTCGCGCCCGGCGCAGCAATGGTCGTCTATCACCCGGTGCGGCAGCTGCGGCTCGCCGGACGATTGTTCGTCCGCGCCTCGGGCGATCCGTATGCGCTCGTGCCCGCAGTCACGAAAATCGTGCGAGAGATGTCCCCGGACCAGCCGGTCGAGCGTGCGGCCACGCTCGAAGACGTGCGCGCTGAAGTCCTCGCGCCGGAACGCCTCAACGCCTTCGTGTTCTCAGGGTTCGCGATCGTGGCGCTGCTGATTGCCGTTGTCGGTGTCGCTGGGGTGCTCGCATTCGGGGTCAGCGCCAGGACGCGCGAGTTCGGCGTCCGGCTCGCGGTGGGATCATCGCCGCGGAACCTGCTGATGCGCGTCCTGTCCGAGGGCGTACACATGGTGGCCGCCGGACTGATCGCGGGAGCGGTCGCCGGATACGCGTTCACGACCATCGCGAACAGCTATCTCGAGAACGTCAGCATGCCGGGTGCACTGCCGATCGTCGGTGCGGCCGCAGTGCTGTCTTGTGCCGCGATCCTCGCATCACTGATGCCCGCCGCCAGGGCGGCGCGGATCGATGTGCTGCAGGCGCTGAGATCCGAATAGCGAACGACACTCGTACCTCGCCTGCAAGGAGGCCATTCTCATGGAAGCTGTAACTGCCCGAACCCCGCTTCGCCTCTGGCCGGGCGTGACCGTGGCCGTCATCGTGGTGCTGCTGAAGGTCATCGCGACGATCGTTCCCGGCACCGGCGTGTACGGAGTGATCGGGGGGATGCTCGGTGGCGTGCTGATCCTTCTGTGGTGGGTGTTCTTCAGCCGCGCGCCGTGGATCGAGCGCATCGGCGCGGTCATATTGACGGTCGTCGCCGCCATGCTGACAAAGCTCGTCGTCCATCCGTCCGTCGCGGGCGGAATGATGGGAATGATGGTCCCGCTGTTCGCCGTACCGACGACGGTCGCTCCTGCCTTCGTTGCATGGGCCGTCGCCACACGCAATCGGCGTGACGGAGTCAGGCGCGTGACCATGGCCGCCACGATCCTGCTGGCGTGCGGATTCTGGACGCTCATGCGGACCGATGGGATCATGGGAGAGTCCGGTGCTCAGTGGGCGTGGCGCTGGACTCCTACCGCCGAAGAGCGACTGCTCGCGCAAGTGCATGATGACCCCCAGCCAGTCGCGCCGCCGGCGGCAGCCGAGAGTTCGACACCCGCGGCTGTCGCGGTACCTGCGGAGAAGCCGGTCACGGCTGCACGCGGCACGCCCGCTGAAGCGGCGACGAGGAGACCCGCACCGGCCGCGACGCCGGCACCAGCACCTGCAGCAGCGGTAACGCGGAAAGCCGAGTGGCCGGGCTTCCGAGGACCGGCGCGGGATGGCATGGTTCCCGGCGTCCGGATCGAAACCGACTGGACGAAGTCTGCACCGGTTGAAATGTGGCGGCGCCGGATCGGGCCAGGGTGGTCATCCTTTGCGGTCCAGGGAGATCTGCTCTACACGCAGGAGCAGCGCGGCGACAAAGAGGTCGTCAGTGCCTACAAAGTCAGCACCGGTGAGCCGGTGTGGCGGCACGCGGATCCGGTGCGCTTCTACGAATCGAACGGCGGGGCCGGTCCGCGCGGGACCCCGACCGTGGACAACGGCCGCGTCTACACTTTCGGTGCGACCGGAATCCTGAACGCACTCGACGCCTCCACCGGAAAGCTCGCGTGGTCGCGCAATGCGGCGACGGAGGCCTCGGTCAAGACACCCGGTTGGGGATTTTCGAGCTCACCGCTGGTGGTCGGCGATGTGGTCGTCGTGGCGATATCCGGTGCGCTCGGTGGCTACGACCGGAACACGGGTGATCGTCGCTGGTTCAAGCCTTCGCATGGTGGAGGCAGCTACAGCTCGCCGCAACTGGCAACCATCGGTGGAGTCCGGCAGATCCTGTTCCTGGGCGGATCCGGAGTGACCAGCATCGCGCCGGCTGACGGCACGGTGCTCTGGGAGGACGCGTGGGAAGGCGTGAAGATCGTGCAGCCAGGGGTGATGCCCGATGGAGACGTTCTTCTCACGACCGGTGACGCGATGGGCGGCGCCGGCGTGCGGCGCGTGAGCGCGTCGAAGGGTCCGGGCGGATGGACGGTCAACGAACGCTGGACCTCTCGCGGCCTGAAGCCATACTTCAACGACTTCGTCATTCACAAGGGGCACGCCTACGGTTTCGATGGGGCGATCCTGTCCTGCATCGATCTCGAAACCGGTGAACGGAAGTGGAAGGGCGGGCGGTACCGGCAAGGGCAGCTCGTGCTGTTGCCGGATCAGGACGTGCTGCTGGTGTTGTCCGAGGAGGGGGAAGTGGTCCTGGTCGGCGCAACGCCCGAACAGCACACCGAGATTGCGCGCTTCAAGGCGATCGAAGGAAAGACGTGGAATCACCCGGTCGTCGTGCGCGATGTGCTGCTGGTTCGCAACGGCGAGGAGATGGCGGCATTCCGTCTGCCCCTGCTGCAAGGTTCTAATTAGAACCTTTTCGCTATACTCCGCCCACCATGCAAACCGCACAGGCTCCGCTCGGGGGCGCCGCCGCCGCCGTTCACGAGCGAAGCCAGGAGCTGCGCAAAGAGCTCTCCGTCGGAGATCTCGCCTTTGCGCAGATCCTCTTCATCGTCGGGCTGCAGTGGGTCGGTGTGGCGGCCAAGCAGGGGCCGGCGCACGTCATCTTCTGGCTGATCGCGATCGTCCTGTTCTATCTCCCCTCGGCTGCAGTGGCGGTGTGGTTGACTCGTGCGATGCCGTTCGAGGGCGGCCTCTATCAGTGGGCGAAGCTCGGCTTCAACGAGTTCGTGGGATTCCTCGTCGCCTGGAACCTGTGGCTGTTCGCCATCCTGAACATGACCAACATCGGGCTGCAGTTCACGCAGTACCTGGGTTACATCCTCGGGCCACGCGTCGCGTCGCTGATGGCGCAGGACCTGGTGGTCGCGTTGACGTCGGCGCTGGTGATTGGCGCCCTCGCCGCGATCACGATTGCCGGCCTGCGGACCGGTAAGTGGGTGCACACCGCCGGCGGGATCCTGATGCTCGCGATCTTCGCAACCATCATTGCGCTCCCGTGGATCAATGTCGCCAAGGGAACGCTCCACGAATTTCACCCGCTCGCGACCGCCACCCCGGTGATCTCGATTCTCAGTCTGAACCTGCTTGGCAAGATGGGTTTCGGCGCGTTCGCGGGATTCGAATATGTCGCGATTCACGCAGGGGAGTGTCGCGACCCGGTGCGCAGCATCACCAGGGCGACGTTGATCGCCGCGCCTGTCACCATCGTGATGTTCATTCTCGGCACGAGCTCGGTACTTGGAATGATCCCCAACGACGCCATCGATCTGATCGCGCCGATTCCGCAACTGCTGACCGTCGGGTTCGGTCCGCTGGGTGCGATTGCCGCACTGGTGCCGATCACACTGAGCGCGATGCTCGCGATCCGCTTCGCACAAGCGAGTGTGAATTTCGCCGGATCCACGCGGCTGCCGATGGTCGCCGGATGGGACGACCTGCTGCCGTCGTGGTTCACACGGCTCAGTGCCAAGTACAAGACACCGGTGAACTCCATCCTGTTCGTCGCGGCCGTGACGTTCATCGTGAGCACCATCGGCCTGATCGGGGTCGGCAAACAGGAAGCCTTTCAGCTGCTCTGGAATTCGGCCGGGATCTTCTACGCGTTGACCTACCTCGCGATGTTCGCGATCCCGCTCTTCGGCATGCGCCGCGCGCAGGTCAAGCCCCCACGGTGGGTGAAGCTCTGTGCGCTGTCGGGACTGCTCATGACAGCGCTCTACGTCACCTTGTCGGTGCTGCCGATCATTCCCGTCGGCAGCCGGACGCTGTTTGCGTTGAAGATCATCGGCCTGATCGTCGCCACCAACGTGATCGGACTCGGCCTGTACACCTCCTCACGCCGCCGCGCGCGAAACTGACGGACGTCGAGACTTCGTCGCGCCCCGTTGTCCGCAGGGACGAACGGGTTGCTGAATGACCGCGCGGCACCGCCCGAATATCCGAGTGCCCGATGTATACCGAAATCTCGTCGACCGCGCG
This sequence comes from uncultured Acidobacteriota bacterium, assembly GCA_963742265.1. Taxonomy (GTDB): domain Bacteria; phylum Acidobacteriota; class Vicinamibacteria; order Vicinamibacterales; family 2-12-FULL-66-21; genus JACDCA01. Next base: position 125,886 of record CAVULC010000003.1, on the reverse strand, counting down.
CTGACATCGCGTTCCAGCGGCGAAGTCTGACCATATATTCGCCCGAGCATTCACCAACGAAGGGGGGGCGATGATGGCGCGCTTTACGTTTTCATCCATGCTCGGCATTTTGCTCGCGACCGCGTGCCCGGCAATCGCGCAGATCTCAGCCGACGGATCGATCCGCGGCTACGTGCGAGACGAACAGCAGTCGGTGCTGCCGGGCGTGACGGTGACGGCAACCGGTACCGACGTTCGCCGGCGTCTACACCGCCGTCAGCGACGCGACCGGACTTCTACCGTCTCCTGGAGCTTCCGCCGGGACGTACCGCCTCACGGCCGAGCTCGCCGGGTTTGCCCGGCACGTCCGTCCCAGCATCGTCGTGCGCGCGGGTCTCAATCTCGGCGCCGACATCGTGATGCGGATCGGCAAACTCGAGGAGACCGTCGAGGTCAATGCCGAAACTCCGATCCTCGAAATTTCGAAAGCAACGCAGGGCGTGAACATCGACGGCGACTTCCAGCGCAGTCTGCCGCTCGGCAGCCGTCGTGACTGGTCCGACTTTCTCGAGATCGCGCCCGGTGTGACCAGCCGCACGATCAATAATCCGCAGGGCGGTCAGATGTACCTGCTGCGTGGCGGCGAAATCGATGGCCACGTGTTCCAGGTGGACGGCGCGGACATGGGCTCCTTCCGTCAGAGCCTGCCGACCTACATGGGGCTGAGCACCGAAACGATCGCCGACGTTCAGGTCAAGACCGGCGGGCTCGATGCCTCCGCGCCGCTCGGCACCGGTGTCGTCGTCAACATCGCGACGCAGTCCGGCACCAACAAGCTGCAAGGGCAACACCGCGACTGGCGTTCACGCCGCGCACCTGGAACGGTGACAACACGCCCGACCGGCACGAGCGCGATCAACGAGATCTTCCAGGTGGATGCGGCACTCGGTGGTCCAATCAAGAAGGACCTCGCGTGGTTCTACGGCAGCTACAAGCACGCGACGAGACGACCGGCATCTTCCGCGATGCGACCACGGTCGAGAACCTCGCGCGATCGTGCCGGGCTGGGAACCCTTCGACAACGACAGCTCACTCAACTACTACTTCGGGAAGGTGACGACGCAGCTGTCGTCGAAGCACCAGTTGCTGGCGTTCTACCAGCGCGACATCAATCCCGAGGAGTCGTCGAGCGCAACCACGGCGCGCGAGTTCTCGGCGACCGCTTTCGGCGGCTCTGCCTACAACGCGCGGCTGTCGTCGGTCTGGAACAACAGCCTCACCAGCCGCGTGTCCGTCTCCTACAACGACAAGTCCTTCAACCGCGACGTCGACGGTCGTCGCGACCACGGCGGGGAACCGGGCCGCGCGCTGTTCATCCACCAGGCGCGTCGCCCGCAGTTCGGCGCGCTGATCGGCACCGGTGTCATCGCCAGTCTGAACAACGTCTCGGAGATCGACCGCTCGCCGACGACGAAGCTGACGTTGCAGGGTGACGTGACCTGGTACCGCACCGGCTGGCTCGGCGCGCACGAGTTCCAGACCGGCTTCTTTCTCCAGCCGGTGCTCACCTCGGTGAACGAGAGCTTCTATTCGAACGATGGGTTCGCGATCGAAGAGGCCGTGCTGATCGACCCGACCGACCTGTCCGGCGGCTACATCCCGTTCAGCCGCACGATCTACGACGTCGCCGATGCGATCACGGGCGACACGACTGCCGGAGGACTACGGCTTCTACGTCCAGGACGCGTGGCGGCCGACCCCCGCACTCACGCCTGAATGTCGGCCTGCGCGCGGATCTCGTCCGGTCAACGACAACATCGTCGACGTCGTCCTGCAGGACAGCTGGAACATCGGTCCACGTTTTGGCGTGACCTATGCGCTGACCGCCGGGCAACGACATCATCCGCGCGAGCTGGACGCGCATTCACGAGCAGCCGTACGCCTTCTCGGTGCCGAGTGGTGCCGTCGAACCATCGGCGTGCGTCAGCGTCTACGATGTCGACTTGAACGGCAGCTTCGAGACCGAGTTCTAATCGCCGCCGCAGACCATCGTCGCCACCAACCAGCAGATCGATCCCGACAAGCACATGCAGTTCGTCGACGAGTGGATCGTCGGCTACCGCCGCAGCCTGCCGGGGCAGATGGCGCTCGACGCGAGTTTCGTCAGGCGCAACTGGAAGGATCGTCCGGCCAACATCGAGATCAACGGGATCTACGACGACGGCGTGTTTCGCGGCTATCGCAACGAAGACTTCAACGCGTTCTACAGGATCACCAACAACACCTGGAACTCGTTGGTGTACTCGGGGTTGGAGTTCACGGTGACGCGGCGGACCCGGAAGGTGCAGCTGATTGCCGGCTACACCCGGGCCTGGGATCACATCGATGGCACGTGGCAGCCGAACGACCCGGCGTCATTCATTCAGCCGGAGGCGTTTGCGAACGATCGCGGCATCGGCAGCTTCCGCGGTGGGGTGAGCGATGCCAACAGCTACACCAACACCTGGAACACGCGTAACTCCGGCTGGCAGGATCACCAGTTCCGCATCGGCGCGACCTGGGAGGCGCCCTACGGCTTCCTGCTCGCGAGGAACTACTCCCTGATGTCCGGACCATACTCGGGTCCGATCATCGACCAGATCGCCGAGCCCGATCCCGGCTTCGGTCCGACCCACGGTCACGCTCTCGAACGGCCGCGTCGTCCAGAATCCGCTCGCGACGCGGCGCCGTTTCGTCTACGAGACCCGGGGCGAGGGGCAGATCAAGCTGCCGGCGCTGCAGGCGCTGAACCTGCGAGTCGGTCGTGCGTTCGTTATCGGGCGGACGCGGCTGGACGCGTCGATCGACGTCTTCAACGTTCCCGAACAACGGACGCCTTCCAGGAGTTCTTCGCCGGGCAGAGCAACGTCCGGTTACAGCCCTTCTACATCATCGGACCGGACGGCGAACATCCGGGGCAACAATCGGCAGTTCGCGCGTGCGTTCCAGGGCCTCGTGAGGTTTAGCTTCTAGGCATGGCGCGAATCGCGCCGTGACTTCGTCAAGCAGGTGATGGCCGCACCGTGCTGCGGCGTCTGCCCGTCCGCCATCCGTGGGCTGCAGGAGCGTCCGTCGATCCCATACGTCGACGGCCTGTCGTTCCTCAGTCCCGATCCGGCGGACGTCGGACGCAGCGGGCTGACGGCCTTCATCTGCGACGTCTCGTCGGCGGAGCAGTCTGCCGACCACCGACGGCAGCCTGAAGTTCTATCGCTCCTTCGAGGCGTGCGCGCGTTCGATGACCTCGATGCGGCGCACGCTGCAGGCCGGCGAGATCCCGGCCGCCTTCCTGGCGACCCGTGGCAGCGAGATCAGCGAGGCGTTCGCAACAGGGCGCACGGCCGTCTTCTTCCAGTTCCAGGGCTGCGAGCCGATCGGCGATCAACTCTGGCGGCTCGAGCTATTCCACGAGCTCGGCCTGCGCGTTCAGCAGATCACGCATCACAACGACAATCCGTGGGGCGGCGGCGCGATCGAGAAGAACTGGACCGGCCTGACCAAAGTCGGCATCGAAGGCGTCGAGCGGCTGAACGCGCTCAACATCATTCCCGATCTGTCGCACGGTTCAGATCCGACCGCGCTCGACGTGCTGAAGACCAGCAAGAAGCCGGTGATCATTTCCCACGGCGCCGCCCGCGCGCTCGTTGCCGAACGCGCGCTGCGCGCCCGACGAGGTCATCCGCGGCGTCGGTCAGTCCGGCGGCGTCATGGGCATCTTCATGATGAGCATGTGGCTGACCACGGATCCACAGCCATCGGTCGACGCCTACGTGCGGCAGATCAAGCACGTGGCGAGTGTCGCCGGCATCGACGCCGTCGGCATCGCCAACGACTACACCATCGCCGGCGAGCCCACCGCCGCCAAGGCCGGCAACGACAACGACAAGATCATCTCGAACTACTTCCCGTGGTGGGACTCGGTGGCGAAGCAGGGGGTCATGGGATTCGCCACCCGTCCGCCGCACGCAGTCATCCCGGAGCTCAATAACGTCCGCAGGATGTTCCTGATCGACGAGGCGCTGCGCCGCCATGGCTTCAACCAGCGGGAGGTCGAGAAGATCATGGGCGGCAACTGGATGCGCGTGCTCGAAACGCTCTAGGCTTTCTTTTTCTTCGCCGCGAACATCACTCCGCCTTCCTTGATGGTGAAATCAGCAGGCCGCTGGGCCGCCCCTGGAGTGTCGAGGTTCGCGCGCATCGTGTCGCCGGTGACCTCGAAGATCCCAAGCTGCGTCTTGCCGGCATCGCTACCTTCGGCGATGACCAGGTCGAGCGTCATCGGTTTCTTCGAGCCGTCGGCCACGAAGGTGCCACGCTCGTTGACCTCTCCACCGACCGCCTGTTGATACTTCTCACCGGTAAAGGTCAGCGTCATTTCCGGGGAGCCTTCGGGCGCGCTCTGCCCGTTGATGGATGTCACGACCCATGTGCCCTGCAGGGCGGCAGCCGGGTTCGTGGTCTTGGGGTCCTGCGCGCCGACCTGGGCGGTAAGCGCAACCGTCGCGAGTGCAATCAGGAGGTGCTTCATGCGCCGATGGTAGCGCTGCGGCGTCGCGGGTTCAAACCGCGCGGCTGCTATGCTGAACCGTTGCCTGAACTTCCCGAAGTCGAATCCGCGCGTCGCCTGCTGGACCCGTGGATGACACACGCACGCTTCGCGCGCGTCGAACTTCGCCGGCGTGATCTCCGCCGCGCCTTTCCACGCCGGTTCCGGCAGCGGCTCGAGGGACGCACCGTGCTCGAGCTGTCGCGCCGGGCGAAATACCTGCTGGCAACGCTGTCGTCTCGCGAGACGCTGTTGATCCACCTCGGCATGTCGGGTTCGTTCAGGATCAACACGCTGGCACTGGATCCACACGACCACGTGGTGTTCCACATGTCTTCCGGTGCGGTGATCGCGTACCACGACCCGCGCCGCTTCGGACTCATGGACCTTCTGCGTCCCGGCGATCTCGCCGGCCATCCCGTGCTGTCGAAGCTGGGACCCGAACCGCTGTCGCCGGCGTTCGACGGTGCTGCGCTTGCGCACGCGTGCAAAGGGAAAACGACGTCACTCAAAGCGGCGCTGCTCGATCAGCGCGTGGTTGCCGGTCTCGGCAACATCTATGTGGTCGAAGCGCTGCACCGCGCCGGTCTCTCCCCCCGCCGCCGCGCATCGACCATTGCCACAGCGTCGGGCGCCCCGCGAGAGTCAGCGGACCGACTTGCGGCGGAGATCAAGCAGGTGCTCATCGACGCGATCGCGCGGCAGGAGCGGCGACGGTCGTATCGCTCATCACCCTTCCGCGTCGTACGACCGCGAGGGAGAGCCGTGCACGCGACCCAGGTGCACGCGGCATCGTCAGGCGGTTCGTGCAGGGGGCGCGGTCGACGCTTCTACTGTCCTCTCTGCCAGAGATAAATTCCAAACTCCAAACTCCAAACCCAAACGCGAAATTCCAGATTCAAAACTCATTTGGAGTTGGCGCTTTGGAGTTTGGACTTTGGAGTTTGAAGTTTGGCATTTATTGAGGCGGCACCGTATCAGTGGCGTCGAGCGGCGGACTCGATCCGGAACGTCAGGATGGCCGGTGCCAAGACGAATTTCGTCGCCGTCTGACAGCGGCGCGGACGTGATGCGCTCTTCGTCTCAGGTACGTCCCGTTCTTGCTTCCGAGATCTTCGAGTGTCGCCACGCCGTTCGACACGACGATGCGTGCGTGATGGCGCGAGACGCCGGTCGCGTCGCACACGATGGTCGCATCCGGCGCACGGCCGATGATGTTCGCGCCTTCCAGCAGCAGTGTCTGACGGTTGTCGAACACCACGCACGCGCCTGTGCCGGAGCCGGCGCGTTCGGGCGACGGCACTGCTTTCACTGACCTCACCGACAAAGCGGTAACCGAAACGGTACACGGTGCGCAGGTAGACAGGCCGGGTCGCTGAGTCGCCGAGCGCCCGTGCGAATCTCGGCGACGAGGCCGGCGAGGTTCGTTTCCTCGACGAACGTCGACGGCCACAGCCGCTCCTGCAACTCGGCTTTTGACGACGGCGCGTGGCCTGTTGGCGAGCAGGATCGCGAGCAGCTCGAACGCTTTCGGCGAGAGGTGGATCTCTCGCGCGTCGCGCAGGAGCTGCCGCGTGTCGCAGTCGAGCTCGAAACGTCCCGAAACGGAATCGCACGGCCGCATTCTACCGCCCGACTCGGATGCCGACCCTATAATCGCGGCAGCCATGATGTTGTCCGCTTGGCGATCGGCTTGGACGATTCGAAATCCTCGGATCGCTCGGCGCGGGGGGCATGGGCGAGGTGTACCGCGCTCGCGACCAGCAGCTGGCTCGCGACGTTGCGATCAAAGTCCTCCCGGCAGCGTTCTCTCAGGACGCCGATCGCCGCCGCCGGTTCGAGCAGGAGGCGCGAGCCGCCGGTGGACTCAATCATCCGAACATCCTTGCGGTCTACGACGTCGGCATCGAGAACGGATGCGCCTACATCGTCACCGAGGTGCTCGACGGGGAAACCCTCGCGCGATCGGATGGGTGGCCGGCCGCTGCCGGTTCGCAAGGCCGCCGATTACGCACTGCAGATCGCCAGCTGGCCTGGGCGCGGCGCACGAGCGCGGTGTCGTCCACCGGGACATCAAGCCCGGCAACCTGTTCGTCACGACCGACGGCAGGATCAAGATCCTCGACTTCGGTCTGGCGAAACTGACCGGTCCCGACCCGTCCATCCAGACGGAAACAGTCACCGTCGACGGAGAGACGCGAACAGTGATGGGGACGGTCGGTTACATGTCTCCTGAACTCGCGCGCGGGCTTCGCGTCGATCATCGCACCGACATTTTCAGCTTCGGCGTGGTCCTCTACGAGATGCTGGCGGGCTTCGCGCCGTTCCAGCGCGCTGACCGCGGGCGACACGCTCAACGCCATCCTGAACGACGAACCGGCGGAACTCCCACGTGGCGATCCTGAAGTTCCCGCGCTCGAACGGATCGTCCGGCGCTGTCTCGAGAAGAAGCCGGACGAACGTTTTCAGAACTTCCGTGACCTCGCGTTCCATCTCGAGACCCGCTCCTCAGAGCTGGAACGGCTGTCGAGCGGCCGACAGCCGCAAGCGATGGCGTCGGGCATTCACGCTCGCCGCTGTCGCCGTCGCTCTCGCGGCGGCCGCGGCGCTCGGCGCCCTGACTTCGGCGCGGCTTCGCTCCGAGGCGCGCGCCCGCGGCTCCGCATCGGGTCAGCCGCCTCACCACCTTTGTCGGCTTCGAGGAGTTTCCGTCGATCTCACCGGACGGGAAGATGGTGGCGTTCACCGCGTCGTCCGGGCGGCCACCGGCAGGTCTTCGTCCGCTATCTCAATGGCGGGCCGGCCGCTGCCGATCACCAGCGATGATGCCGATCATCAATCTCCGCGGTGGTTGCCGGACGCGAGCGCCTTGATCTACTTCTCTCCGGCAGCTACCGGACAAGTCCAGGGAGCGATCTACAGGATCGCGACGCTCGGCGGGTCGTTTCAGCGGATCACCGGCAGCATCGGTGGCGGCGACGTGAGTCGGGAGCAGCGCCTCGCATCCTTCAGGCTCGAGAACGAACGCATCCAGCTGGTCACATCGACGCTCGACGGCTGGCGGATGTCCACGTCGTCGCGACAGTGGCGACCAGGCACTACCGGTATCCGCGATGGTCTCCCGATGGACACTGGATCGCGTTCCAGGCGGGCGACGGCTACCGATGGGACATGTACTACGTCGCGGCCGCCGGCGGTACTCCAGTCAGCTCTGACCGACGACAACCGGTTCATGGAGGGTCTGACCTGGCTTCCCGACAGCAGCGGGATCATCTATGCGTCGACCCGCGGCAGCACCGTGCCGTACCTGGCGCCGTTGACACTGTGGCAGGTCGTCGCTGGACGGCAGCCCGGCGCGTCAACTCACGCCCGCCGAGGCCTCCTACGCGCAGCCCGACGTGCACGAGAGCGGCCTCGTGACTGTCTCGAGCCTGGAGATGCGGTTCGACATCTGGAGATACGCATTCGGGCTCGCCGCTGGTGACGCGACGGAACGCGCCCAGCAAGTCACACGGCAGACCGGAGCAGGTGCTGACGCCGACCGCATCGCCGGACGGCGCTGAGATCGCCTACCTCTCGGACGACGGGGGCCACTCCAATGTGTGGGTCACGTCGGCGCGCGGGTCGCCGCGCCAGATCACGTTCGAACGGGATCCCTGCAGTGACCATCGGCGTGCCGATCTGGTCGCCGGACGGACGATGGATTGCCTTCGTCTCGACCAAGGGCAACACGCGATTCGCGTTCGGCGTCTGGCTCGTCAGGCCGGATGGCAGCGACCTGCACCAGCTCGTTCCCACCGGGCTCGGTGCCGCGTGGTCTCCGATCGGGTGATGCGCTCTATTACGTCGAGAGCGCGTCGAGCGTCATCAAGCGAGTTCCGGTGGGCGGTGGCGCCGCCGGTAACGGTCCGGCCCGACGCTGGTGAGGAACCTGATCGGCGTGCACGAGTCCACCGTCTACTTTCTCGTCGAGCGCGCGCTGATGGATGGCCGGCCCGAGTTCGAGATCCGGGCGGCGCCGCTCGGCGACGGGCCGGCGCGAACCATCAAGACCGTCGACGCATCGCGCGTCGCCCCCTGGCAGGTGCCATTCAATCCGTCGCTCTCGCCCGACGGCAAATGGCTGGCGATGCCACTGATCGACGATTTGACCACGAACATCTGGGCCCTTTCGACCGGCACCGGCGAATGGCGGCAGGTGACGAATTTCGGCGAACGTGTCGTGTCCATCGCTCGCCGCGTCTCGTGGTCAGCCGATGGGCAGTCGATCCTGGCGGCGATCGGCGAGGGGAATGCCGACATCGTCCTGCTCGACGGCCTCTGCTGCACGTCCCGGCCCGCCGGAGATCTCGGAGTGGCCGTGCTCTGGCGGCGAATGAAGGCACTCGCCAGGTAGCCGACAGACGTCTCGGCTCCTGGCGAATTCGCTGGCCGACGCGCGTCTCACCGCAGCGCGTGATTGACGACGAAGCGAGCGACCTGCCTGCCGACGCGCGCACCCACCTCGTCGGACGTCCGGTAGTGAATCCCGGAATAGATGCGGGCCTCGATGACTTCGTCGATGCCCTGGCTGAACGTCGTCCACTGGCGCGTGAATCCCGGATTGGTTGGACTGATGGCAACCATCGTCATACCCGGGTCGTCACCAAAGAGAAACGCCAGCATCGTGCCCATCGCGCTGCTGTTGGTCGAGTGGCCCGAGATGTACTCGGGATGTGGAGGTGTCGGGAACAGCGGCGTCCACGTGCCGTCACCTGACGTCGCGTCGTTGCCGTCGAAGTCTCCGTTGCGGATCGCCGCCTGCGGCCGCCAGAAGTCGTACGTGTACTTGGCGTCCCAGCAGGCGATTCCAGCATCGGAGGCGGCGAGATACATCAGCGCGAACGCGTGGGCGGCGTCAGACAGGTCGAGAGCGCGGGCCTCGATCACCTGCCGCGCGACCGAATTCCAGATGGCGGACGGCGTGCCGAGCCAGAAGCGTGCGATCTCGGTCTGCTCGGCGGTCCGTGTTGCGCTGTTGATTGCACCGATCTCCTTGATCTCGTTGTAGTCACGCGCATAGCGTCCGCTGCCGAGCGACGGTGGATCGTCGGGACGGAACTGCGAACCACTGCGAATGATCCATGGCGTCACGTTGCCCCAGCCAGGCAGCAGCGGCGGGGTGGTTCCGATCGCCACCCATACACCCGGCGTGCCCGCACCCGGTGCGGTGAAGGCGAACTGCGCCTGTGCCGCGCCGTCACTCGCGCGAGCCGAGAGCATGGCGGCCGCAACACCATCTCCCCAGCCCGCTCCTGGGTCCGCCTCGGTCAACCCGCGCGACGCGAGCGCCGTGGCGCGCGCGGCGTTCAGGGCGGCGGACTGCGCCGGAAACAGAGCGACGAGCGCGCGATGCGCAGCGGCAATGGCGGCCGCGTCGGGCGACGCACCTGCCGGTGCTTCCCCGTGAGACAGATAGGTGCCGTGCTGGCCCGTGATTCCGTTCACGGCATCGTTCACGGATACCTGCACGATGGTCATGCTTCGACTTTGCGGAAGCGGGCCCTGTCCTGCCGTGGCCGTCGCGGCAAGCGCAATCTGGTTCCATTCCATTACCGCGTTGCCGGCGACAACCGCGCGTGCGGTCGATGACGCGCAAATCAGGAGTGCCGCACTCCCCACCAGTAGTCGTTTGAACATTCAAACCTCCTTGAGCGGCACAGCATAGGAACGCGCGGCGATACAGATCTTGTGGAACTCGTGGGGATTCTGTTGAAAGCACGGCAACGCTGCGATTTCACGAAAACCCCACAGTTTCCACAGGACTCGAGCGCGCACCAGGTGGTGTCCTGAAGCGGTGTCAGGCTCGTTTGGGCATAGACTGACGGCCTGCCTGAAAGGCTGGTGCGAGATGATCGTTTCGGATCGGATCTTTGCCGCGCTGGCTTGCGTTGCCGTCCTGCTTCTCCTGTCTGTGGAAACAGCAGCGCAATCACTGACGGGAACACTCGCTGGAACCGTCCATGATGCCGCGGGAGGTGTCCTTCCCGGCGCGACGATTCGACTCGCGTCCACTGCGTTGATGGCGGGCGAGGAACGGACGTCCTCCGACGCGAAAGGCGGTTGGCGCTTCGGGCTGCTGCCGCCCGGCAAGTACACACTGACCGTCGAACTGGCTCCGAGCTTCGCCGCCTACAGAAGGGACGTGCAGGTCGGAGCGGGCGAAACACTCAATATCGGTATCGAACTCCGTCTCGCCGGCGTCACCGAGTCCCTCACGGTCGAAGGTAACCCTGGCATCAACACACGAAGCACCGGACTCGAGACGCGATTCGGGCCCGACTACATCCGAACAGTTCCGTCGCGCCGGTTCAGCATGTTCGATCTGGTCCGGAGCGTTCCGGGTGTCTCGCCGTCCTCACCGACGAGCGGCACGGTCAACGGCGTCTCGATGTTCGGGTCCGGCGTCAACGAGAACGCGTTTCTGATCGACGGCACGAACTTCACGTGTCCCTGTCAGGGCGTCTCCCGTGCCGAACCGATCCTGGACGTCATCCAGGAACTCCACGTTCAGGCGATGGGCGCATCGGTCGAGTACGGCAACATTCAGGGTGGAGTCTTCAACGTTGTCACGAAGCAGGGTGGCGCGCGCCTCACCTCGGAGACTTCGTACTTCACGCAGCCGTCCAGCTTGACGGCGCAACCGATTCAGCTGTCGACCGGGAACCAGCCTGCGAGCGGATACGAGCGGGAGCGGTACCGCGACCTCACCACCAGCCTCGGCGGCCCGTTGAAGCAAGAGCGAGTGTGGTTTTTCGGCGCCTATCAGTACCTGCGCGACTACGACAGCTTCGCCGGCAGCAATCCCGCCTTCCCTCGAAGGTACGAGCAGGACAAAATTTTCGGCAAGCTAACCTCGCAGCTGACGCCGTCGATGCAGTTGATGAACAGCTACCACGAGGAGTTCTGGGTCAATCCGACTCCGCCCACTGTGGCCACACCGTTCGTCGCCACTCAGCGGCTCAGTGCATCGGTGCCCAGCATGACCCTCGCGAATTTCACGCACGTGCTGTCCAATCGCACCATGTGGGAGGCACGTGCCGGACGCTTCCTCTTCCACCAGGATTGGGACCCGAGTTCAGGCGATTGGACGACGCCGTTTCGGCGCGACCGGGCGACAGGCATATCGAGTGGAAACGCTCCGTTCGTCGGATTTCTGAAGCTCGACCGCTTTACCGCGAAAGCCGTCCTGACTCGTTACCAGTCAGACTGGCTGGGAGCGGATCATGACTTCAGAGTCGGCGGCCAGTTCGAACGCGGAGAGCATCGCAAGAGCCAGGCGTTCATCGGCGGTGCCCAATACGTCGACAACAACGGCGCACCCTTCCAGGCCATCTTCCGCGAGCCATCGCTCACCGGTGGTGTGTTTTTCACCAGCTCGCTGTTTGCCAGCGACTCGATCAACGTGACCAGCCGCGTCACGATCGACGCTGGACTCCGCTTCGACCACAGCCGCGCTGTGAACCCTGACATGCCGGCGCTCGACGCCGCCGGACATGAGATCAACGCCGCGCTCGAGGGCTCCGGCACCATCTATCAGTGGAACGTACTGTCCCCTCGTCTCGGTTTGAACCTGAAGCTGGATCGGACGGCAGCGACGTTGCTGCGGGCCAGCTATGGCCGGTTCAATCAGGGCGTGCTCGACTGGAGAGCTCGATCCGATCTCGCAGGGCGCTACCTCGATAAAGACGATGGCGTGGGATCCCTCGACTGGCGGCTATACGCGACCTGTGTCGACTGTGGATCCGACCAGAAATCTCTCACTCGATCCGAACATGCGCACGCCGCACACCGACGAGTTCTCCGTCGCGCTCGATCGAGAGATGACGCCGCGACTGAGAGCGTCGGTGGCCTACGTCGGCAAGAGAGGGTCGGATTTCATCGGCTGGACCGACGTCGGCGGCCAATACCGTCCGGACTCGAGGGTGCTCCGGACGGCAGGGTTCTGCCCGTATTCGTGTTGACCAATTCCACTGCGGATCGCCGCTTCGTTCTCGCGAACCCGGAGAACTTCTTCGTTCACTACGACGCGTTGGTCTTCGGCGTCGAGAAGCGACTCTCCGGCCGGTGGCAGGCGTCGGGGTCGTATACGTATTCGCGCACCAACGGCCTGCAGGTCACGAGCAATCGGCGCTGCTGACGCCCAGCAGTCGAGCACCATTGCAAGTCCCACGTTCGGGGTCTTCGGTCAGGACCCGAACGACCTGACCAATGCTACCGGGCGCCTGCCGAACGACCGGCCGCACATCTTCCGCGCATCAGCGATCGTGCACCTTCCGTGGAGCGTTCTTGTCGCCACTAACCTTCAGCACTTCAGCGGCAAGCCCTGGGCGGCGACAGCGCAGGTGTCACTGCCGCAGGGCGATCAGAGGATCATGCTCGAACCGCGCGGCTCACGCCGGCTCCCGTCACGACGCCGCTCGACCTGCGCGTGTCGAAGACCCTGTCTTTTGGACAGGCGGCCGGTCTGACGCTCAATCTCGACGTGTTGAATCTGCTGAACGACACGGCTGAAGAGGCGCTCGTGTCCGACAACTTCTTCAACGCCACGTTCGGGAAGATCAGCCAGGTCATGGACCCGCGGCGAGTCATGCTGGGGCTTCGCCTGAACCTCGGGCGATGATCACGGCTCTTTGATCTGAACCTCGTACACGTAAATCCTGGAGCGATCGTCTTCGGGGACGAAGTACCCACGCAGCCCGGCGGCTGAGACCTCGAACCACGAGGCGTTGTGCGTCATGTCCAGGCCGGTGCTGGTCCAGAGCGACACCGGCACCTGGTGAACCGGCCGCGACTCCTTCAGGTCCACGAGTTCGAGCCCGCCGAGCCGGAAGGTGGAGAGCAGCGACGGGCCCTGCAGCACGGCAACCCCGGTGCAGAGCATGCGATCGCGCATCACGAACTTGCAGTCCTGGTAGTCGATGTAGTGCGATGGGTTGAGCCGCTGCAGCGATGCCGGGCGCGCATCGGCGTTGGTGACCCGGCCGTTGTCGTCCAGCGTCCAGCGGTAGAATCGGCGCGATCCCCAGCTGACGCCGTATAACGCGCGGCCGGCGGTGTCGTGCACGATCGCGCCGATGTGATCCTCGAAGGCGAGCACGCGCGTCGCCGTCATGGTCTCCGGGTTCACCCGATAGATGATCGAGCGGCTGTTCGGACGGTACTCCGCGAGCGGCACCCAGACGTCCTTCCCGTCGTAGTCGATCCCTCCTGGATGGTAGAGGGCACCTTCGCCGAGGCGCAGATCGCTGATCAGCGCGCCGGCGTCAGTCAGCTTGAACAGGTGTCCAACGCCCCTGCCCGCCTGTCGATCGTGGACCTCGACGGACGAGAGAAAGAACACGTTGCCAATCTTCACCAGGCCCTGGGGATGGAACGTCCGGAACGCGATCGGGATCGTCGCGGCCGGATGCCAGGAGGATTCACGCGTGAGTTGCTGGACGCGCTCCGCCAGCAGCGAGCGATCGTCCTGTGCGGCGGTGATCGCGACGAGCGCGAACAGCGCACAGGCGAGGAAATTGACAGGTCGGTACATGCCAGCAGTTGAGGTCACCAGACGGGCCGAGGGCCGCGGCTCGTATAATCGTTCCTGTGAACGACTCTACCGAAGATTTTGCCGTCATGTTCGAGGCCTCGCTCAAAGCGAAGCGCGTCGAGCAGGGTCAGACCATTGAAGGAACGATTGTCGCGATCGGTCCGGAGGTGGCGTTCATCGACGTCGGCGGTAAAGGTGAAGCGACCATCGATGTGGCGGAGCTCAAAGACGATGAGGGAGACATCGAAGTCGCGGTAGGGGATCGCATTCAAGCGGTGGTCGTATCGACTGCCGGGGGCCTGACACTTTCGCGCAAGCTTGCGCGCGGCGCCGTGACACTTCGGCAGCTCGAGGATGCGTTCCGCAGCGGACTTCCCGTCGAGGGCAGAGTCGAGAACGTCGTGAAGGGCGGGTTCGAAATCCGGATCGCGAAGCAGCGTGCCTTCTGCCCGTTCTCCCAGATCGATACGCTGCGAACGGATCCGCCGGTCCACGTCGGGCGCACCTACGAGTTCCGCATCGTCGAGTACAAGGAAAGCGGCAGGAACATCGTCGTCTCCCGCCGCGCGCTGCTCGAGGAACAGCAGCGCGCCACCGCCGATGAAGTCAGAAAATCCATCGTCGTGGGAGCCGTTTTGAACGGACGCGTGGCGTCAGTGCGCGAGTTCGGCGCGTTCGTGGACCTCGGTGGCGGGATACAGGGGCTGCTGCACATCTCCGAAATGGGATGGGCACACGTTGCCGATCCGTCACAGGTCGTCCAGCCGGGCCAGGAGATCACGGTCAAGGTCCTGCAGATCGATGAGGCGAAGGGAAAGATCTCGCTGGGGCTGAAACAGCTCACGGCCGATCCGTGGTCGAGAGTTGCGTCGACCTATGAAGTCGGCCAGGTGCTGACTGGGCGGGTGACACGCGTGCTGGATTTTGGCGCGTTCGTCGAACTGGAGCCGGGTGTCGAAGGATTGGCGCACGCATCCACTTTCGCGCCCACGGGGAGATCAGGCGGCTGGTCGTCGTCGATCGCACCGGGGATGACCGGTGCATTCGAGGTCCTCAGCGTCGATCTCGAGAAGAAGCGCATCGGCGTGGCGTTGCTTCCGGAGGGTTCCGCCCGAGCCATGGGAACGTCGGGATCGCCGGCAATCGTTCCCGGCGCCCGCCTCAAGGGAAAGGTCGAGCGGCACGAGAACTTCGGCCTGTTCGTCTTCCTCGCACCGGGCCGGACCGGTCTCGTGCCGATGAGCGAGACGGGCGTTCCTCGGGAGGCAGATGTCGCGAAGGCATTTCCCGTCGGGAGCGAGATCGAGGTGATCGTGCTGGAAGTTGAAGATCCGCCCGGCCGGCGCATTCGGCTGAGCGTGAAGGCGATCGCGGACGCGCAGGACGCCGCGGAGCTGCGCGACTACACGCAGCGCGAGGATGCGGCGCCCTCCCAGGGCTTCGGATCACTCGCAGACAAGCTTCGCGGCGCGTTCGAACGGCCGAAGAAATAAGACCTTTCGGCCGCTCATCGTAACTTCAGCGTTCGATCAGCAGTCCCTCACGACTCGCGTTCAGCGCCAGGACTACCCTCGTGGTCGTGGAGCTGAATCAGATGCGTGCACGTTTCATTATCCGCCTCGGACTCATCCTGGGCGCCGCGTGTGTTTCCGCGTGCGCAGGTTCGGTCCGTCCGACGCTCTCGCCGCAGAAGCCGAGAACGGACGCGCTGTTGATCCTTCCCGGCCTCGGATACAACAACGCCGCCGAGCACACATTCCGCTCGGTCGCTGCGTCGATGTCCACCGCGGGGGTCGACGTCTATGTCGCTGACTACCTGACGCGTGCGGGTCTGTATCAGAGTCGCGAAAGACTTCGTCGCTTCATCGATACGAACAACCTGGCGCAGTATCAGCGCGTCCACGTGTTCGCGTTCCTCGCTGGTGCGTGGACCTTCAATGTCGTCGCCGACACTGCGCGGCTGCCAAACCTTTCTACTGTCGTCTTCGATCGGAGTCCACTCCAGGAGCGCGCACCACGGATCGCCGCGGACCACCTGAGCGTTCTCGCCTGGCTGAGATATGGAACCGTACTGTTCGACCTCGCGCGGCTGCCCTATCCTCCCTTCACCGACGAAAAGGTCAAAGTCGGACTACTGATCGAAACGAAACCAACCTCGTTCATCCGGGACCACGCGGCCGCCGCTCGCGTTTACGGCCCCCTCGCGTTTGGATGCGACACCTTGCACCAGCGCTACCTGGACTGCATGTATGTCGGGATGAACCACAACGAGCTCTACCAGCGTTTCCCGGAAGTTGTGCCGGACCTGCTGATGTTCATGCGAACGGGACGATTCACCGCTGGCGCGAACCGCCAGCCACCAGCCGGTGACGTGCTCGCTCCGCACGGGCACTGAGGGAATGTCATGGACACGAAGACCGCCATCACTGTACCCGCGTCATCGAGTGGTCCGCGCCGGGTGCTGGCGACACGGAACACGACGTGGGCGAAGGTGCTCGCGCGGGGCATGGCGCAGGCCGGCATCCGGCCGAACGCGGTCTCGATCGCGAGCGTCGTGTTCGCGTCAGGGGCAGCGATGGCCTTTTGCGCTGTGCCGGGATCGAGCGGCGGCTTGCGGGCCGCGCTGCTGATCGTCGCGGCCGCGGCCATCCAGCTGCGTCTCCTCTGCAACCTGCTCGACGGCATGCTGGCGGTCGAGCACGGGATGAAGGGGAAGACCGGCGACATCTACAACGACCTGCCGGATCGACTGGCCGACGTACTGATCCTGGTGGCGGCCGGTTATTCCATTGGCGATCTTCATTACGGAATCACCCTGGGCTGGGCCGCTGCCGTGGTCGCGGTGTTCACGGCGTACGTGCGCCTGCTCGCCGGTTCACTTGGCCTGAAGCAGCACTTCGTCGGCCCGATGGCAAAGCAGCACCGCATGTTCACGCTGACGGTGGCGGCCCTCGTCTTCTCGGTCGAGACCCTCGCCGGCATGCGGCCCGAAGCGATGCGGCTGGGGCTTTTGATCATCGTCTCGGGATCCATTCTCACTGTCGCGCGGCGTACGCGACGGCTTCTGCACGAGGCAGGCGCGCGATGATGTCGGCCGCTCTCGCGACGGCTTCGCGCGTCGTGTGCGGCGCAAACGCCGAATGGCGTTGCTCCCGAACCTCGCCGCGTCAACGCATCTATTTCGCAAATCATTCCAGTCACCTGGACTTCATCGTGGTCTGGTCGGCATTGCCGGCCGGTCAACGACCACTCGCGCGCCCGGTTGCCGGCGACGACTACTGGAACCGCGATCCCGTGCGGCGATATCTGTCGCGGCACGTGTTCAACGCCGTCCTGGTCGAACGCAACACACCTGGAATGCGGGACGCCGCCGCCGCGCGCGCGTCGATCGAGCGGATGGCCGGGGAGATGGGCTTGCGGCATTCGCTGATCGTGTTTCCCGAAGGCACGCGGAGCGTGAACGGCGAAGTCGGACCTTTCAAAAGTGGTCTCTATCACCTTGCCCGGCTGCGTCGGGATGCCGAGCTCGTGCCCGTTTATCTCGAGAACCTCAATCGGATCCTGCCAAAGGGGGAGTCGCTACCCGTCCCGATGCTGAGCCGACTCGTGTTCGGTTCGCCGATCGGTGTGGGCGACCAGGAAACGAAAGAGGCATTCCTCGCGAGAGCGCGTGCCGTCTTGATGCAGCTGGGAGCGCGATCATGACTGCGTTGCACGATACCGCTCTCCTCACGCTGATCGGCGGCGTCATCACGCTGTTGATCGTGGCGTCGCTGATCGGCTGGGTGCTCAGTCGCCGCACACTCAGCCAGTCAGGCCGTGCCACGGTCGACAACATCAATGCCCGGATCCGTGCATGGTGGGTGATGGCGTTCATCTTCGTCATCGCCGTAGCGACCGGCGGTGCCGGATCGATCCTCCTCTTTGCGTTGCTCTCGTTCCTCGCGCTGAGGGAGTTCGTGACCCTGGCACCTACCAGTCGCGGCGATCACCGGGCACTCTTCTGGTGTTTCTTCATCGTAACGCCGCTTCAGTACCTACCTTGTCTGGGCCGGCTGGTACGACCTCTTCGTCAAGCTCATTCCTGTGTATGTCTCAATCTTCCTCGCCGTCCGCATCGTTCTCGCAGGTGATACGGAGCGTTTTCTCGAACGTGTCGCGACGATGCAGTGGGGCTTGCTGGTCTGCGTCTATTTTGTCAGCTACGTCCCCGCGCTCCTCACGCTGCAGATTCCGTCGTTCGAGCACCAGGACGCCCGCCTCGTGTTCTTCCTCGTCGCCGTGGTTCAGCTGAGCGACGTTCTGCAATACGTCTGGGGCAAGTCTCTCGGCCGGCATCACATCGCGCCGGCGATCAGTCCCAACAAGACGTGGGAAGGCTTCGTCGGCGGAGTGCTTTCCGCTACTGCCATCGGCACGGCAATCTCGTGGGCAACCCCGTTTTCACCACTGCAGGCGGCACTGATGGCCTTCGTCATCACCCTGATGGGGTTCTCAGGCGGACTGATCATGTCGGCGATCAAGCGCGATCGCCGGGTCAAAGATTTCGGGGCACTGATCGAAGGGCACGGCGGCATTCTCGACCGGATCGATTCGCTCTGCTTCGCCGCGCCGGTGTTCTTCCATCTCACGCGTTATTTCTTCGCGGTGCGTTGAAGCGCCGCTCTGCCGCGCCGTTCTGGATGACACTATCGAGGTGTTCACGCTGAACCCGTGGAGGGCTACCGCGGCACTCGCCTGCCTCGTCGGATCCGTCTACGGTAGTGCCGCGTGCACCAGGCGCCCGGCGGCGGTGCTCACCATCTCCGGAAGCGCGGTCGGACGCGAAGGGGAGGTTCTTCGACGGCAGCTCGAGCGGTTCAAGCAGGTGAACCCCGGCATCGCCGTCGAGTTGCGAGCCACCCCGGACGCAGCCGACCTGCGACATCAGCTCTACGTCCAGTGGTTGAACGCGCGCGTCAGCGATCCCGACGTGCTGCAACTGGATGTCGTCTGGACGCCCGAGTTCGCCGCCGCCGGCTGGATCTCGCCACTCGACGGCTATCGTCCTCCCCTCGGTGATTTCTTCGCGAGCGCTGTGGAAGCGCACCGATGGGGCGGATCGCTCTACGCGCTGCCCTGGTTCATTGACGTCGGGATGCTTTACTGGCGCACGGACCTGATGTCGCATGCTCCACGAACGCTCGACGAGCTCCGGCGAATCGCACTGGACGCGAAAGCCGGAGGAGCGGCGCAGTTCGGCATGGTGCTGCAGGCGGCACGTTACGAAGGCCTGATCACCGTGTTCGTCGAGCACCTCGGAGCCTTCGGCGGCAGCATCCTCGACGATCGGGGGCAGGTAACCGTGGACTCTGACGAAGCGGTCCAGGCGCTGACCTGGATGCGTGACGCCATTTACGTGGACGATCTCGTGCCCGCGGCGGCACTCGCGTGGCAGGAGGAACAGACGCGATTCGCGTTTCAGAATGGCCAGGCTGTCTTCATGCGGAACTGGCCGTATGCGGTCTCATTGCTGTCGGATCCGGCGCAATCGCCGGTGGCCGGACGGTTCGACGTGGCGGCCTTTCCAGGGCAGTCCCCGCGTACCGCGACAGCCGCGCTTGGTGGATCAGCGCTCGCGATCAATGCGCACAGTGAACAACCCGAGCAGGCCTATCGACTGATCGAGTTCCTGTTACAGCCGCAGCAGATGCTCGAACGGGCGGAGATCGCGGGACAGTATCCGCCGCGCTTTGCGATGTATGACTCTGAGGAGCTCGCGCGTGCGATCCGTGTTGATCCACACGCGGCGAGGGGCATTATCGAGCGAGCGGTTCCCAGACCGGTGACTCCGGTGTACAGCGAGTTGTCGGCGATCCTCCAGGTTTCACTCCACCGGGCACTGACGCGGCAACAGGAGCCGCGCGCGGCTCTCGAATCGGCGGCGGCGGAAATGCGAACGCTGCTCGCTCGCGTCAAGCTCACCCGGCCATGACCGGCGGCAGAACAGGCACATCCCACCTGATCGCGCGGCGGGAGGCTCGAGCCGGTTGGGCACTCGCGCTTCCTGCGCTCGCGACCATTGCCCTGATCGCGCTGTTCCCGATCCTGTGGACGATGTGGGAATCCCTTCACCTGCACGATCTACGGATGCCTTGGCTCGGCCGTCCGATGATCGGCCTCGCCAACTACAGAGAGGCGCTGCACGATCCTCGTTTGTGGGATGCGCTGGCGCATACGGGCGGGTTCATCGCAGTGAGCGTCACACTCGAACTGTGCGCCGGCCTCGCGATCGCGCTCGCGCTCGATCGCCTGTTCCGTCTGGGGGGCCTCGCGCGCACCATGATCCTGCTGCCCTGGGCGATTCCCACTGTCGTCGCAGCGCTGGTGTGGAGATTCATGTTCGAGAGCCCGGCGGGACTGGCGAGCGCACTGCTTGCCAGGATTGGCCTGATCGCTCCGGTGTGGTTTGCAGATGCAACCGCTGCATGGCTGCCGCTGATTCTCGCCGACGCGTGGAAAACGACACCCTTCGTCGCGCTGCTGCTGCTGGCCGGACTCCAGGGGATCAATCGTTCGCTTTACGAGGCAGCGTCGATGGACGGCGCGCCGTGGTCGAGGCAGTTTCTCCGCATCACCCTTCCGCTGTTGCGGCCGGCACTGTTAGTGGCCGCGCTCTTCCGCACGCTCGATGCCTTTCGCGTCTTCGACGTCGTCTACGTCATGACCGGGGGTGGCCCCGGCACGGCCACTGAACCGATCGCGCTCTACACGTACAACACACTGCTGCAGAATCTTCGATTCGGGTACGGGTCGGCGCTCGCCGTCATTGTCTTTGCCGTGGCGTTCGCGTTCGCGCTGGCGACGGTGAGGGTGTTCGGCGGCGATGTGTTCGTAGAGAGGTCACGTTGAAGAAACGTTCGTGGCACCCGTGGCTGGTGATGGCGCCTCTGCTCGCCGCGAACACATTTCCGCTCTATTGGGCGGTCATATCATCGTTCACGCCGGAGAGCCGGCTCTTCGCGAATCCATCACTCGTGCCTGACGGCCTGGTGCTGGACCACTATCGCGCGCTTTTCCAGCAGCGCGACTTCTGGACCCCGATCAGGAATTCTCTCGTGGTCGCCGGATCGACGACGATCCTTTCCGTTGTGCTCGGATCGTGCTGTGCTTATGCGCTGGCGCGATTGCGTTTCCGAGGAAGGTCGGTGGCGCTCGCATTCGTCCTCGGGGTCTCGATGTTTCCTCAGATCTCGATCGTGTCGCCGCTCTACATGCTGTTGCGCGAAGTCGGCTTGCTGAACACCTACCCCGGCCTCGTGCTTCCGTATCTGACATTCGCGATGCCGCTGACCATCTGGATGATGGTGGGATTCTTCCGGCAGCTGCCCGTCGGACTGGAAGAAGCGGCGTCGCTCGATGGTGCTGGGCGGCTACGCACGTTGTGGCGGATCATCCTGCCGCTCTCGGTGCCAGGCCTCGCAACCACGGCGATCCTGACGTTCCTCTACAGCTGGAATGAGTTCCTGTTTGCGCTGTCCTTTACGCTCGGTCCAGAGCGACAGACCGTTCCGGTCGCAATCACGTTGTTCCGCGGGCAGTATCAGGTTCCCTGGGGAGAGATCCTGGCGGCGGCAGTCGTCGCGACATTGCCCGTCGCCGCGATCGTGTTGATTGCCCAGCGCCGGATCGTGAGTGGCTTGACCTCGGGCGCGATAAAAGGCTGAGCCCTGCGATGTGGATTGCAAATTGCTGTTGATCCATTGATCAAAGGAGGAGAACAACACATGCAGAATGACAAAGCGATTTCGACACTCAACGACCTCATCCAGACGTGCAAGGACGGCGAGCTCGGCTTCAAGACGGCCGCTGAAGGGCTGACGAATCCAGCGACCAAGGCGAAGTTCCTCGAGTATTCGCGCCAGCGCGCAGAGATGGTGCGCGAGCTTCAAGCCGAGGTGCGTCGCCTCGGTGGTGATCCAGAGAAGAGCGGCAGCGTGAGCGCTTCACTTCATCGTGGCTGGATGGACATCAAGTCAGTCGTCACGGGGAAGGACGATCATGCGATCGTGGCCGAAGCGGAACGCGGCGAAGATGTGGCCAAAGGTGCATACGAGAAGGCGCTGAAGGAGTCGCTGCCGAGTACCGCTCAGACGATCGTGCAACAGCAGGCGGCCCGCGTGCGCCAGGCGCACGACGCCGTGCGCGATCTCCGCGATCGCGAAAAAGTCTCCCACTAACATCGTCGAACCGCGGGGCCATCCGGCCCCGCGGCCTTTCGCCGCTTGACATATTCC
This sequence comes from uncultured Acidobacteriota bacterium, assembly GCA_963742265.1. GTDB lineage: Bacteria > Acidobacteriota > Vicinamibacteria > Vicinamibacterales > 2-12-FULL-66-21 > JACDCA01. The sequence continues at coordinate 103,472 of CAVULC010000003.1, read as the reverse complement.
CATATGGGAATGTATAAAGTGGTCATGCCCCGCGCCTGCACGACGTCAGATCCCTTCAACGCAATCGCGGAACCCCGCCGGCGGCACATCCTCGAGTTCATCGCCGCCGAGGAACGATCGGTCAACGAGATTGCCGACGCCCTCGAACTCGGCCAGCCGTCCGTCTCGAAGCATCTGCAGGTGCTGCGCGACGTCGGGCTGGTCCACGTCCGCCGGGAAGGCCGCAACACCATGTACAGAACCAACGCAGACGCGCTTCGCACCATCCACGAATGGAGCGGCATGTTCGCCCAGTACTGGCGCGGACAGCTGCGACGGATCAAGGCTCACGCCGAGGAGACACGATGACCACGATGGCAACTGTCAGCGATCAACCGACCTTCACGCTCACCGAGGAGATTTTCGTGCGCGCGTCGCTCGAGAAGACCTTCGCCTCTCTCATTACCCAGTTGGGGCGCCAGAACGAAACCGGCGACGGCAAGCCGTTGCCGATGGTCCTCGAGACCTTTCCTGGCGGACGCTGGTACCGCGAGCTTGGCGGTGACAACGGGCACCTCTGGGGATTCGTTCAGAGCATCAAGCGGCCGGTCCTCCTGGAGATCTGGGGTCCGCTCTTCATGTCCACGGCGGCAACCTCCAACATGCAGTACCGGTTGACAGAAAAGGACGGCGGATCGCTGATCACGTTCAAGCACACACTGGTCGGCCCTGTCCCTGAGGATTTCAAGCCGCAGATGAGTAACGGGTGGGCGTCCATGCATGCGCGCGTACGCAAGGCGGCGGAAGCCGATGGCGGAGAGTAGAGGAGGCAGCGATGAGAATAATTGACGGATTACTCGCGGAGCTCGAACAGGAAGCACCGACCACGCAGCGCGTCCTCGAGCGCATACCCGACGCGCATCTCTCCTGGAAGCCGCATCCGAAGTCGATGTCGCTCGGCCAGCTGGCGCTTCATGTGGCCACCGTTCCGGGAAACGTCGCTGAGCTCGCCGCGCAGTCGAGCGTCCCGGAACCGCCGGCGTTCGTTCAAGAGCCCGCACGAACCGCCAGCGAACTCGTCCCGGCGTTGCACGACAGCATCGCACGGGCGCGCCGCGCCCTGGGCTCGTTCGACGATGCGGCGATGAACGACACGTGGCGCCTCATGCACCAGGGTAAGGAGCTGTTGGCAATGCCGCGGGTAGCATTCGTCCGCGCTGTCATGCTCAATCACTGGTATCACCATCGTGGACAGTTGCTCGTATACCTGCGGTTGCTCGACATACCGGTGCCATCCGTGTACGGCCCGACCGCCGATGAGAACCCGTTCATGGTAACGGCAGGAGCCTGATCAGCGTGATCCTGCCCTCCGGACGCTGAGGACGTTACGTACGGGCCGGTCGTATAATCCCGGACTCATGGCATTGCAGATCGGCAGCGTCGCTCGGCTCAGCGCGACTGCTGGATCGTGACGATCTGTCCCGCGATGGTCAGCGAGCCGCTGCGCTTCTTGGGCTTACCGGTGTAGACGGCGACCGAGTAGGTAACCGAGCCACTGCCGGTTCCACTCGCGGGCGTCACTGTGATCCAAGTGGGGTCGCTACTGCGCGCGCTCCAGGCACATCCGGCGGCGGTGTTCACGGTGACAGTGCCGCTGCCGCCCGATGCGCTGTAATTCGCGCGTACCGGGGTGATGGTGTAGGTGCATGGGGCGGGTGCGGAGCGGACGATCCGGCTCACCACGCCGGAGAGGCCGACCACGTAGAGCTCGCCGTCCTCGTCCTCACCGAACGACGAGATGCTCATGGACGTGTCGAGAAGCAGTGTCTGTGACGTTCCGTTCCAGGTAAAGATTTCACCCGAACAGTAGTCACCGTAAACGTAGTTGCCGGCCGGCAGCACACTCGCCGAGCCACGGTAAACGTACCCACCGGTGAGCGAGCAGCGGCCGTTCACGTGCGAGTAGTCGAAGAGAGGCAGGATGTGCCCGGGCAGGTCGCATGAATCGAGTCCCGTGCAGAGGAATCCCTCGTAGACGCGCCATCCGTAATTGCCGCCGTTCACGATCGGCGTGTCGACTTCTTCACGCTGGCCCTGTCCGACATCTCCGACCCACTGCTGCCCGGTCTGCCGATCGAAGCTGAAGCGCCACGGGTTACGCATTCCATACGCGAAGATCTCTGCCCGCGCCCCCGTCTGACCGACAAAAAAGTTGTCGGGCGGAACTTCGTACGGAGCACCTCGATCGACGTCGATCCGCAGGATCTTGCCCAGCAGTGTCGCTGTGTTCTGCGCATTGCTCGGCGGATCGTTTGCTCCACCTCCGTCGCCCACTCCGATGTAGAGGTATCCGTCGGGACCGAAGGCCAGCATGCCGCCATTGTGATTCGCATTGTCCGGGTGCGGAATGGTGAGGATCACCCGTTCGGCCGTACCCGCTGTGTTGGCACTTGCCGGTGAGGCGGCGAACTCGGAAATCACCAGCGCGCCGTCTCCGGCGCGCGTATAGAAGACGAACAAGCGTCCGTTCAATGCGTATTGCGGGTGAAAGGCCAAGCCGAGGAGCCCTCGCTCGCCCGAGAAGGCAATCTTCGACGTGATGTCGAGGAACACCGTCGGCGATGCGGCGCCGGGCTGGAGTGACTTTGATGACACCGGGCTGTTCGACTATGAAGAGTCGGTTCCGGCCGTCTCCTGCGTGCGTCACCAGCACCGGACTCGACAATCCGGAGGCAACTGTCTCGAGCGCGATCTGCGCTCGTGCGGGTGAAGGCAAGGACAACGCGGCGGCTACGAATCCGAACACGAAACGAGGCAAGCGCATGGATCTGCTCCTTGGAAGCGTTGAGCGTGCTCCCGCGCCTACGCAATACTCCTACCGTTCGAACTTCGTCGCCGCCGCCAAACACAACCGCAGCGCCGTTAGCCTTGCTGCAATTCCGAAGCGACCTCTTCGAGACGGTCGTAGCTGATCGCGGCACCACGTTCCATACCGGTGCTGAGGACCATGTCGCGTACCTCAGGCGTTGTATAGAGGCAGGTCACGACGAACCGTGTCTTGCCTCCCTCTTCCGTCAGGACCGACGTGACCACCGACTCGACGTCAGGAAATGGATCGAAAATCTCCGTGAACACGATCCGTTCGGGTGCGTCGATCTCGCGATAGACACCGTGAAATCCGGCCTCACCTTGCGGCCCGCGGCTCACGAACCGCCACGCACCGCCGACGCGGAAATCGATCTCGCACACAGGGACCGAGTAGCGTTCGTCGAGCAGGCCCCACCATCGCTTGACATGTTCGGGCTTGCTCATCGCCTCGAACACGAGGTGTCTCGGCGCATCGAACACGCGCGTCATGACGATCTCGCGATCGGAAGGGGTCGTGGTCTTGAAGGTGTCGCTATTTGCGACGCTGCTTACGGCCATGCTTCTTCTCCTTTGCTTTCATTTCCTGCAGGTACCCGTCGAGGCGATCGAAACGTGCTTCCCAGATGTGCCGGTAGCGCTCGGCCCAGGCCGCGACCTCCTTCAAAGGAGCCGGTTCGATCCGGCACGGGCGCCACTGCGCCTCGCGCCCCCGGGCGATGAGGCCTGCCCGTTCGAGTACGCGCAGGTGCTTGGACACGGCCGGCATGCTCATGTCGAAGGGTTCGGCGAGCTCGGTGACCGAGCATTCTCCCGAACAGAGCCGGGCGAGGATCGCCCTCCTCGTGGGATCTGCCAGCGCGGCGAAGGTGGTGCTCAACTGATCGGCGGCCATGCTATATTGAACCTATAAGTTAATTAACCCTTAGGTTTAATACAATGCCCACCACCTCTGTGTCAAGCGCGCGCGTCAACGCGGTGCTCACCTCACTGAAAAAAGCGAGCACGAAACGCACGCTCGACAGCCTGCCGCGCTACGGCATCACCACCGACCGGGCGATGGGCGTCTCCGTCGGTGACATCCAGGTCATCGCCAGGCGGATAGGTAAGGATCACCAGCTCGCCGAGGCGCTCTGGGCGACCGGGTGGTACGAGGCGAGATTGCTCACGGCGTTCATCGACGAACCGGCGCGCGTCACCTCGGCGCAGATGGATCGCTGGTGCCGCGACTTCGATAACTGGGGCATCTGCGACACGGTGTGTTTCGACCTGTTCGACCGGACGCCGCACGCGTGGGCGAAGATCCACAAGTGGCACGATGCGCGCGGCGAATTCGTCAAGCGCGCCGCGTTCGCCTTGCTGGCCAGCGTGGCGCTGCACCACAAAACAGAGCAGGACGCACGATTTGTCGAGAGCCTGCCGCTGATCGAGCGTGCCGCGACCGACGAGCGCAATTTCGTCAAGAAAGGCGTGAGCTGGGCGCTGCGGCTGATCGGCCGCCGCAACTCCGCACTGAACGGCGAGGCGATCGCCCTGTCGCGCCGGCTCGCGGGGTCGGGTCAACCGGCTGCGCGCTGGATCGGCAAAGGCGCGCTCAAGGAATTGACCAGCCCGCTGGTGGTCCGCCGGCTGTCACGCGGCGCCTAGCGCGCATTTCTTTGGTAAGCTTCACGCTTCCAAAACCCACTACATCGCGTCTACGACCATGACATCGACCTCGAGAATCGCATCCATCTGTCTGGTGGCGATGCTGTCGGCAGTGCCGGCAGGCGCCCAGGACTCGCGCGCGGCGGAGCTCGCCGCACAACAGGCTGAGAAGAGCAAGCACCTCGAGCCCAACACACCGACGACGCAATTTTTCGGCCGAGCGTTTCAACCCGGTCGCGTGGAAACCGCGCGTGCCGAACCCGGCGTTCCGCCGCGCCCGTGCTGACGACACGTTCTGGGCCGCGCGCCGGGTGATGGCCTTTACCGACGACATGATCCGGGCGGTCGTCAAGACCGGTCAGTACTCGGACCCTGCCGCGGAGAAGCACATTGCCGATACACTCATTGCACGACGCCGATGCGATCGGCCGGGCGTGGCTCACCGACGTGAACCCGGTTGTGGACCCATCGATGGATCCGGCAGGTGCGTTGATCTTCAAGAACGCAGCGGTGGCGGCCGGCGTGGCGCCGGCAACGCCAACCTACGAAGTCGCGTGGTTCACGTTCGACAACGCCACCGGAACGACCACGCCGCTCGGAGCGGCCATGAAGTCGGCGCGCGAAGCGGCGGACGCCCCGGCGGGATTGCGGAGCGAGGAGGGATCGTTCGTGGTGGCCGAGATCAAGGCGCTGGACGCGGCGCATCCGTCGTGGGCGACGCCCGTGCGAGCGACCTTCCGGCGCGAGCGGGCCGGGTGGAAACTGGTTGGCTTCGAGCGGCTGCCGGAGGGCGGCGGACCGTCACACTGAAGGAATCTATGCGTAACAGCGGCACGTGTGCCGGCCTCGCCGTACTCCTGGCTCTTCTGCACGGCGGGCCTGCCGCTGCCGCCGGCGCGGTCCAAACCACGCAGGCGCAGACGACCGGACGCGTGGTCGCGACGATCACGACGCTCGAAGGCACGGTGCACATGCCGGGCGTGCAGGTGGAACTTCGAGATGCTCAGCGGATCGTGATCGCGAAGACGCTGACCGATGGGTCAGGGCAGGTGACGTTTCCGGACGTTCCCCCCGGCCGTTACACCATCACCGCGTCGCGGCCGGGGTTCGAGCCGCGCGACTCGACTGACTTCGCCGTCCACGCGGGTGACACCGCCCAGGTGATTCTCGACACCAAGCTGGTGCTCGTGCTCCCGGGTGTGCAGGTGCACGCGGCCACGCCGTCGCCGACCGACAGCGTGCAACCGGTGTCGATGAGCGACATGCTCTCGGGTTCGCTGTTCGAGCTCGCGCCGCTCGAGGGTGACGACTTCCGCAGCCTGCTGGCACTGCTCCCGAGCGTCGTGCGCGATGCGAACGGACGGTTGCGGATCAAGGGTGGCCAGCCGACACAAGGGGCGCTGCAGATCAGCAGCGCCAGCCTGATCGACCCGTCGACGGGCGATTTCGATCTCGACCTGCCGGCGCAGAGCATCGAGTCGGTTGAAGTGCTGGCCAATCCGTTCGCCGCCGAGTACGGGCGCTTCTCGAGCAGCGTCACACAGATCCGGACCCGCGGCGGCACCAACGACTGGAAGTTCTCGTACGGCAACTTCGTCCCCGGCCTCCGCGGATTGAGCAGCATCAGCACGTTCGAGCCGCGGGTATCGTTGCGCGGCCCGCTGCGCAAGGACCGCGTGTTTCTGGCGCAGGATTTCCAGTTCCGCCACGTCGCAACGCCAGTCAAGAGCCTGCCGGATGAACCCGAGGTCCGGCTGCACAGCTTCGATTCCTTCACCCGCGTCGACAGCGTGCTTTCCTCCCGTCACGTCCTGAGCACTGCGCTGATCGTGTTCCCCCGGGACATCAAGCACGTGACGATGAATACGTTTCGGCCGCCGCCGACCACGCCCGACTTCGACCAGAAGGGCTGGTCGATCGGGGGTGTCGATCGATTCTCGCTGTTTCCAGACGCCGTGCTCGAGTCGACGGTCTCGGTGCGGCAGTTCGAGATCGAAGTGACCAGCGGGAACAACACCGTGCCGATGGTCTACGCGCCTGACACACAGAGCGGCGGGTTCTTCAACGATCAGGAGCGACACGTCCGAAGCTACCAGTGGGTCGAGGCGATGAGCCTGTCGAAGAACCTGCGCGGCCAGCACGTGTTCAAGTTCGGCACCGATCTGCAACGATCCGAGTACGACGGCACCAGCGTGAGCCGGCCGGTGGAGATCCGCCGGCTCGACGGATCGCTGGCCGAGCGCATCGAGTTTGGCGGCCCCACCGAGCAGGGTGTCACCGCGAACGAGTTCGCGATGTTCGCGCAGGACCGCTGGCGGTTGAACTCGCGAGTCACCTTTGAACTGGGCCTGCGGGCGGATTTCGACGGCGTCATCGAAGGTGTGAACTGGTCGCCTCGCGCCGGCGCCGCCTTCTCGATACTGCCGGAGGGGCGCGGCATCCTGCGCGGTGGCTACGGTAAATTCGCGCAGCGCACGCCGCTGACCATCAATGCATTTTCATCGTTCGAACCGCGCACGATTTCGCGATTCGATCCGAGCAGCCTGGCACTCAGCCGTCCGATCGTGTTGACCAACATGGTGGAGGGACGGTTGCGCACGCCGGAAGCCGGCGTCGGCAACGTTGAATGGGACCAGCGGTTCAGCCGCAGATTTCTCCTCAAGCTGGCGTTTCTCCTCCGTCGCGGCTCGCACGAGTACGTGGTCGATCCAGATCTGAACGCGGGCGCGCTCCGGCTGTCGAGCAGCGGCGAGTCGCGCTACCGCGAGCTGGAGACGACGGTGCGCTACCTGGGAAGTGAGCGCCGCGACGTGACCCTGTCGTATGTGTGGGCCAAGGGCGAGGCGGACCTCAACAACTACGATGAGTTCTACGGGAACTTCCGTAATCCCATCGTCCGGCCCAACGAGCACAACCTGATTGCGACCGACGTGCGGCACCGCTTACTGTTTCGCGGCACGGTGGGCCTGCCCTGGCAATGGGACCTCGCGCCGGTTGTGGAATTGCGATCCGGCTTCCCCTGGTCCGCGGTGAACGATACCAGGACTTCGTCGGTCCGCGTAATCGCACCGGACGGCTCCCGACCGTTCACACCGTCGATTTCTCACTCGCGCGTCCGATGCAGTTCAGGAAGTACAAGTTCCGCGCCGGGATCAAGGTCTACAGCCTGCTCGGCTCGACCGCCTCGCGCGATATCCAGGCCAACACGACCTCGCCGTTCTACGGCACGGACTACAACCCGGTCAAGCGATCGATCGGGTTCGTGTTCAGTACCAGTAAGTAGGGCAGCCCTGGCTGCACTACGACAGCCGGCTGCACTACGATCGCTTGGCGCCGGACAGTTCGTACGCTTCTGCCAGCCAGTCGGTAATCGGTGCTTCGACCTCGTCGCGATGGCGAATCTGGAGGATATTGGCGAACTTCGTCTTCGAAGAGGCACTGCTTCGACGCACCTGGGGCCCTTTGATCGCCCTCCCGAGAAAGATGCAGGTTTCGAGGAACTGCTTCTTCGGACGCACGAAGCAATAGCAGGTCTTGCGCGCGAACATGATCGAGTTGTGCGACGCGTAGATACGCTGCTCGCCGAGCGCCGCGGCACTCTCGCGCAGCCGCTCCCAGGCTTCCCGCAGGTCGTCGGACAGGTCCTGCGTCAGGGCCGCTTCGGTCGTGGTCCAGCAGTCATGGGCTTCACCCGCATCGATCCACTGCTTGCAGTGGTAGCACTGGTGGCCCGCCATCCCTCAATTGTAGCGAGGCTGCGATACCCTGAGGTGAATCCATGATCGTTCGCCGCGCCAACGGATCGCAATGGCTGATCACCCAGCCGGATCACGCCGCCCTCGCCGGCCGGATCATGGAGCACTGGACGGCCGGCGGCCTGCAACAGTCCGCGCGCCGCACCGACATCTTCGTCGCGATCTATCAGCACGATAACGGCTGGCGCGAGCCGGACGCACGTCCCGATGTGAATCGCGAGGGGAACGTCCTCGATTTCGTGCACGCGCCTGACGATGTGAGGCACGCGCTGTGGGTGCGCGGCATTGAACGTCTTGCGGATACCCCGTATGCCGCCGCTCTCGTCGCGCAGCATGCGATCCATGTCTACGATCGCAAGCGCGCAGATCCTGCGTGGAAGACCTTCTTCGATGACATGGAAGCAGCGCGCGCGGCGCATCTCGCCCGAACCTCCGCCTCACACGAGGAGCTCTGGGCCGACTATGCGTTCCTGCGCCTCGCTGACTTGATCTCGCTGACGTTCTGTAACGGGTGGCGGGACCAGAAACAGGATCACGGCGGCTACTCCGTGCGAGGTGACGACGAAGGCGTGCTGGTTACTCCGGACCCGTTCGGTTCCGCCCGGATCCGGATGGACGTTCCCGCCGTCCGTATCCCGGACGCACCACTCGCGTCATCAGCCGACTTGCTGAAGGCGATCGGGCGCGGTGAGCGGCAGACACTGACAGGCGTGGCTCGCGGCCGATAGAACGGACCCTACCGATATACGGCAATTCACAGGGATCACCAAGCTCACTAAGAGCACAACGCAACACCCATTGTTCGGGTGCTCTTCTTCGTGCTCTTGGTGGTCTTCGTGGTCACCGTGGAAACCCGGTTGCCTTACCCGACTTTCATCGACACCGGTCGCCTTTTTACGGCGCCAGCTCGCGAACCGGCCGCACTTCGATGCTGCCCTCGCGTGCCGGCGGAATCTGCGCCGCCATCTGGATCGCTTCGTTCAGGTCCCGCGCATCCAGCAGGTAGAAGCCGGCCAGATGCTCCTTGGTCTCGGCGAAGGGACCATCCGTCACCGAGAGTTGCCCATTGCGCACGCGAACGGTCGTTGCGGTCTCCACCGGATGCAACGGCTCGGCAGCGACGAGGACGCCCCGTTTCCGGAACCCCTCACCACAGTTTGCGCATTCGCGGTCGGGGACCGCGCTCCACTTGTCCTTCTCCAGATAGACCAGGCACAGATACTTCATACGGCTCCCCAGCGAGTTCACACCCGGTAGTCGTTCGGGCCCGACGATTTTCGACATCCGCCTTCGCGCTGCGCGCTACGGCGCGACAAGTCCGCCTTCGCACAGGTTCCTCAATTTTCCAACTCGGCCAGCCGGCGCTCGATCAGCCGGCGCTCCGGCTCCTGCCGGGTAAGTGACAAGGCGCGCCTGAACGACGCGCGCGCGTCGGCGGTTCGACCAAGCCGGCGGCACAGCTCGGCACGCGCAGCGTGCGCCAGGCGGTAATCCTTCAACTCGCCCTCCTCGAGGATGCCGTCGATCAGCGCGAGACCCGCGGCAGGGCCGTCGCGCATCGCCACCGCCACTGCGCGATTCAAGGCAATGACCGGAGACGAGTCTCCGCTGGCGAGCACGTCGTACAGGCCGACGATTTCGTTCCAGTCAGTCTCCGCAGCGGTCGCTGCTCCGGCGTGAACCGCTGCGATCGCCGCCTGGATCGCGTACGGCCCGACCGGGCGGGTTCGCAGCGCGCGCTCGACCAGCGTGGTGCCCTCACTGATCTGTGCCTGATTCCACAATGAACGATCCTGCTCATCGAGCAGAATCACGTCGCCGTCCGCACTGGTGCGAGCAGCGCGCCGGGACTCGTGCAGCAACATCAACGCGAGCAATCCTAGCGCCTCGGGTTCAGGCAGGAGGTCGACCAGGAGACGTCCCAGACGGATCGCTTCGGACGACAGATCGTGCCGAGTGACGGTCGCTCCGGACGTTGCGGCGTAGCCTTCGTTGAATACCAGGTAGATCACCCGCAGGACGCTGTCGAGCCGGGCCGGCAGCTCCGAGGGTTCCGGAACCTGGTAAGGAATCCTCGCCGCCTTGATCTTGGCCTTCGCCCGAACAATGCGCTGCGCCAGCGTCGGTGCCGGCGTCAGGTAGGCATGAGCGATCTCTTCCGTCGTCAGGCCACACACCTCCCGCAGCGTCAACGCCACCTGCGCGTCCGGCGCCAGGGCAGGGTGGCAGCAGGTGAAAATCAGGCGGAGCTGGTCGTCTTCGACACTGTCCGGATCGGCCCACGCGGTCTCGTCATCGACCGCGATGTTCGCGACGTCGCTGGCCTCGTCGAGCTGATCGAAGCGCGAGCGGCGCCTCAAACCATCAATCGCCTTGAACCGTCCGGCCGAAATCAGCCACGCGCGTGGATTCGCGGGGACGCCCTCGCGCGGCCACTGCTCCAGCGCAGCCCTGAACGCATCGTGCAGCGCCTCTTCAGCGACGTCGAAATCGCCGAGCAAACGGATCAGCGTCGCGAGCACGCGCCGCGAATCGGACAGATAAACGGCGCTTACCGCCTCGAGCGCTGTATCGGTCGGGGGCACCGCGACCGATCACACCATCTTTGGACGATCCGCGCAAGATGCTCCTGGAACGCTTCCGCGCAGTTGCCATCCAGGTTCAGATAGGGTGTGATCGACATTACATTCCTTACCCGGCGATCGATTTCTTGGCTTTGAGCCGGGCCGGCTGTCGAATCCCAACGTGCTCGTTCGACAAGACTGTAGAGGAGAAACCGCAGACCATGCGTTTGATGACTGATTTCCGATACGCATTCAGGTCCTTGACCCGCGTCAAAGGGCTGGCCCTCACGGTTGTGCTCACCCTCGCGCTGGGGATCGGCGCCAATGCCGCCATTTTCAGCGTCGTCCGCGGCGTGCTCCTGCGTCCGCTGGTGAACCGCGACGAGGAACGGCTGATCTACATCCGTCAGACCGCGAAGGGAATTGGGGCCGACAACGCGAACTTCTCCATACCGGAGATTCGCGATCTGAAGGCGCGGATGAAGAGCTTCGCCAGCTTCGGCGATTTTTCGACCATACCCTTTACGATGATCGGGCTCGGCGAGCCGCGCGTGGTTCGGGCGGGCGTGGTCGGCGGCTCCTACTTCGAGGTGATGGGGCTGCGCCCCGTCCGCGGGCGGCTCATCGATGCGACCGATGACGGTCCGAGTGCCGCAGGGGCAGCGGTGCTTACGTACCGGTTCTGGACGACGACACTCGCCAGCGATCCGTCAGTGATCGGGAAGGTGATACGGCTCGGGGATCGGTCCGCGACGATCGTCGGGATCCTCGAACCATCCGTGCCATATCCGGCCGAGACCGAGATCATGGCCAACGTGGTCACCAGCCCCCATCATCTCGACGCGACCATGGTGGACGGCCGTGTGCATCGCATGACCGAGCTGTTCGGCAGGCTGAGCCCGGGCGTAGACCTCGAATCGGCGCGGGCCGAGCTCAGAGCCGTTCATGGCGCGGTGATCAAAGAACATCCCGAGGCGTACCCGCAGAAAGGAGACTTCCGGATCGAGGCCGTGCAGCTGCGCGATCAGATCACCTCACCGGCGAGAACCGTGCTGCTGGTTTTGCTTGCCGCTTCCGGACTGGTCTTCGTCATCGCCTGCTCGAACGTGGCGAACCTGATCCTCGCGCGATCGGTGCGCAGAGAAGGCGAGCTGGCGATCCGCGCTGCGCTTGGGGCGAGCACCAGCGCGCTGCGCCGAACGCTGCTTGCCGAAAGCCTGCTGCTCTGCGGCGCCGGGGCGATTCTCGGCGTCGCTATCGCGCGTCCGATGGTTGCCGTGCTCGCGCAGTACGCGGCTCGGTTCTCAGTCCGCGCACTGGACCTGACGGTTGACGCCAGCCTTCTGTGGGTTGGCGTCTCGCTCGCCATCGCTGCCGCCGTCCTGCTTGCCTACATCCCGAGGCTTCCATCGTCTGACGGATCGAAGGGTCTGGGTGTCTCGCAGGGGAGCCTGCGTGTCACGAGCGGCACGAATCGCCGGCTGCGCGCATTCGCAGTCACGCAGATCGGAGCATCGTTCGTACTCCTTGCGGGCGCTGGCATGCTGCTGACCACGCTGCTGGCGCTGCAGGCGGCGCCAGTCGGCTTCAATACGCGCAACGTGCTGGCGCTGAACGTACCGGTGTTGTCATACGAACGTCCGCCGGAACAGGTCGCGATCCTGTACAAGGAGGCGATCCGGAAGATTTCAGAACTGCCAGGAGTCGAGCGCGTGGCGGTCGGAACGATCGTGCCGTGGCGGGATGCCGGAACCTTCGGACCAGGGTTCCAGTTCTCCGCGGAGGGTTACGCGAAGGCCGACGGCGAAGAGGATCCGCGCGCCAGTTTCCGCACGGTGTCGCCCGGCTTCTTCGCCGCTCTCGGGGTGCCGATCGTCGCCGGACGCGACTTCAACGACGGCGATCGTCGCACCGGCGAGCCGGTCGTCATCGTCAGCCAGAGCCTTGCCAGGCGGATGTTCCCGACGCAGGACGCCGTGAACCGGAAGCTGATCTGGACCGATCCCGTCATGAAGTTCATTGACGTCAGCCAGTCGCCGCGGCGCATCGTCGGCGTTGCGGCGGACGTGGACGACGAGAACATCGTTCCGGGGCCGGCACTGAGTGTCTATCATCCGTTCGAGCAGGAGATCGGCGGCGGACGGATGTTCGTGCACACCAAGTCGGATCCCTATGCGCTGGTGCCTTCGATCACGCGGATCATTCGCGAGCTGTCGGCGGACCAGCCGGTGGAGAAGGCAGCAACGCTCGAAGATATTCGCGCCGAGGTGCTTGCACCCGACCGCCTGAACGCGCTCGTGTTTGGCGGCTTTGCCGCGGTGGCGCTCACGATTGCGCTGGTGGGGGTCGCCGGGGTGCTCGCGTTCTCAGTGAGCGCGCGCACGCGCGAGTTCGGGATCCGGCTCGCGGTCGGGTCGGAACCGCGTCATCTGCTGACGCGCGTGCTCAGGGAAGGCGCGGTGATTGCGGCTGTGGGCGTTGTCGCGGGCGCGCTGGGCGGGATCGTTTTGGCCAAACTGGTCGGAAGCTTTCTCACAGAGGTCCGGATCCCTGGAGCGATGCCGATCGCGGGGGCAGCGGCCGTCCTGATCGTTGCCGCGATCGCGGCATCGTTGATGCCGGCCGCGCGCGCCGCTCGCGTGAACGTGCTCGACGCCCTGCGCTCCGAATAGGAACCGGCGGGCCGGCCGCTCGTGAGCCTATACTTGCGCGTTCATGACGGCTGCTTTTCGGCTGCTCCGCGGGTTCGTCGTACTGTCCCTCTCGCTCTGGTTTCTGTCCGGGGTGTTCGCTGTCACGGGCGATCCATTCTGGAACGCGGGCATCGGCGACTGGATGGATCCGTACTTCATCAACTACCTGCTGGAGCACTGGCATCACAGCGTCCGCACGCTTTCCGACCCCTCATCGCCGCCGATGTATTTTCCCGCGGTGCGGACGCTGGGCTACTCGCACGGTCTCGTTCTGTTCGCACCCTTCTATCTTCTCGTCCGTCCGTTCCTTCACCCATTCCAGGCGTACAGCGCAGCGCTCTTCCTGGTTGCTGAAACCGGCGTCGTATGTCTGTACCTGTTCCTGCGCAGATCGTTCGCGCTCTCCTTTGTCGAATCGCTGCTGCTGACGCTCTTCTTCCTGACTTCGCTGAACGTCACGAACGGTTTCATCGGCATCTGGTCGCAGCGTGCCTCCGTCTTCCTGATTCCCCCGATTCTCCTGTTGCTGGTTATCTCGAAGCGCAGACCGCCGGGCCGGTTGCGAACTGCCGGCCTGTTTGTCGCCGGATTGTTGTCGCTGCTGATGTTCACGCAGGATTTCTACTCGGCGTTCTTCGGGTCCTGCTTCGTGCTCGCCGCGTTCATGGCTCTCGTCGTGACTACTCGTGGGAAGGCAGACGCGCTGCGAGCATTATGGGCGCGCTCGCTGCGAACCGGACGAGCCGCACTGGTGATTGCAGCGTCGCTTCTGTCCTGGGCGCTCTTCGTCGCCCTATCGGGAGGCTTCACCTCCCGGATCTTCGGCGTGAAGATCGCCTCGCACGATTGGACCCGCCCAGCCGCGGTGGCGCTCGTCCTGCTGTCGCTCAGTGTTTGGGCAGCGCGGAAGAGCGAATGGACTCTGCCGAAAATCCAGCCGGACAACTGGACGCTGCCGTTCGGTGCAGGGTCGGCCGCCGGTCTCATCGTCTTTCTCTGGATCTACGGCGCTGCCTATCGTGAGCATCCGAGTTTTCCCGTCCAGGACTTGATGAATTCTCTGGTTGCGGTCGATGTCTCGACAGCCGGGTTGATGCGGACGATCCTGGAGACCCGTGCCGGTTATGAGACGCTGCGCACGTTCAAGTTCGTCGTCCTGATCGCGCTGTTGGTGTGGGTTCCTGTATTCAAGGTCGATCGACGAACCAAGGCCTTTTGCCTCTACGCGCTGCTCCTTTCGCTGGTCGTCCTGTTGATTCCGCTCACCTTCGGCGGCTTTTCGATGTGGCGGGCGTTCTTCGCGCCGCTGCCGGGGTTTTCCGCAATTCGCGATCCAAAGCGAATTGCCTACCTGTTCGAGCTTGCGGTAGTCGTCGCAGCGGGCGCACTGATGTCGAGTTTACCGGCGCGGTCCAGCCTGCGCGTGTCGGTGACGCTGGTGCTGCTCGCCTTCCTGATCACCGAACGCAACCACACCGTCTTCGACTACCTGCGGCCGAATGCCACCTTCGACCGGTGGGTGTCGGCGCCGATGTCGATCGACCCCGCGTGCAGGAGCTTCTATATCGCGCCGGTAGACGCACCTTACACCGAGCGATCCAAGGACCGCTGGACCCTCTACAGCATCGACGCCATGTTCATCGCGCTGAAGACGTCGATCCCGACGCTGAATGGCTATAGCGCCTGGTTTCCGGCTGAGTGGAGGTTCCAGGATCCAGAGGATCCGGGCTATCGCGACGCGGTCCGGCACTGGGTAACGGTGAATCACCTGACCGGTGTATGCGAGCTGGATCTCACGAACCGGAACATGGCGCAGGCGTTTCGCAATTGAACATTTGGTTCTTGCAGAAGACCGACGAAAGGCAAACAGGAGAGTAAGAGAACAGGAGCTTCAGGGTTGGGTCGCGCTTCGCGCGAATGGGGCTGACGCTCACGCCAGCCCCGTTACGCCGGCCGAAGGCCGGCGCCCAACCCTATCTGTCTTCCTCCTGAACTCCTACGCTCCTGTTCATTTCCGCTTGACCGCGTAATCTTCTGCGAATGCGTTCAGCCCTTGTGGCCTTCGTGGCCGAGAACGCGCGCCATCGCGTTCGCAAGGCGCAACCACCGGTTCGACTCACGCGTGAGATGCGACCGGCCGCTCTTCGTGAGGGTGTAGAACCGTGCCTTCCGATTGTTGTCCGACGTACCCCACTCCGCGCTGATCCAGCCGCGGCTTTCCAGCCGTTGGAGCGCGGGATAGAGCGCGCCGTGCTCCACCAGCAATTCATCGTCCGAGGTCGTCTGAATTGCGCGGGCGATTCCCTGGCCGTGTTGCGGACCGAAAATGAGCGTCCGCAGGATGAGCACGTCAAGCGTGCCCTGCAGGATCGCCAGTCGCTCCTTGTCGTCACCTCGAGGCATTGTGTCGAGTATTTCGCAGGCTTGGGTAAGGGGTCAACCCGAGATAGACCCGTCAGCAGCTGAATCAAGGTGTCGATTTGGCGCCAGCCTGTTCGACTCACTCGTAACAGCGCGCGCACGGCGCCGCGGGGTGCGCAAAGATATACAAAGACAAGGAGATGACGCGATGCGGTTCATGATTCTGTTGAAGGCCGACAAGACCACCGAGAGTGGTGCGCTGCCCGATGAGAAGCTGCTCACCGAGATGGGAAAGTACAACGAGGAGCTGGTCAAGGCCGGCGTCATGCTGGCCGGTGAGGGCCTCCATCCCTCGTCGAAGGGGGCGCGCGTGAAGTTCTCGGGCGCCGACCGAAGTGTGATCGATGGCCCGTTCCCGGAGACCAAAGAGTTGCTTGCCGGCTTCTGGATCTTCAAAGTGAACTCGTTGCAGGAAGCGGTCGACTGGGTGAAAAAGTGTCCGAACCCGCTGCAGGGCGAGGCCGAGATCGAGATCCGGCAGATCTTCGAGGCGGAGGATTTCGGGGAGGCGTTCACGCCGGAGCTTCGCGAGCAGGAGAAGCGGATGGGCGAGCAGATCGCGCAGAACGTCAAAAAGGGATGAGTAGTCAGCAGTGGAGTCCATTCGAACCGGATCAACACGGAGGCACGGAAAATTGGAGACGTACGGAGAAGAGAGCGGGTTGGGCGTCGGCCTCTGGCCGGCGTGCCCCACTGGCGCGAAGCGCGTGCCCAACCCGCGCCGTCTCCACACCTTCTGATCTCCTGAAGCTCCTGTGAGGTGTTTTTCCTCCGTCCATCTTCGAACTCCGAATCCGGGATAATGACCCGAATGGCGAAGCGATATTGGCTGATGAAATGCGAGCCGGCGGCGTACACGATCCACGACCTCGCGCGCGACGGATCGACCAGCTGGGAAGGCGTTCGCAACTACCAGGCGCGCAACTTCATGCGTGACGACATGAAGGAAGGGGACGGCGTACTGTTCTACGCGTCCAATGCGGATCCCTCGGGGGTCACCGGTGTCGCCGAGATTTCGCGAGGTGGGTATCCCGACGAGTTCGCGTGGAAGAAGGGGCACGAGTATTTCGACGAAGCGAGTACGAAGGCCGCGCCGCTGTGGTACTCGGTCGAGATCAGGTTCGTGGAAGCGTTTCCTGACGTCGTTCCGCTCGATACGCTCAAGGCGACGGCAGGTCTGGAGAACATGATGGTCACCAAAAAGGGGAGCCGTCTCTCGATCCAGCCGGTGACCAAGCCCGAGTTCGACATCGTCAGGCGCCTGGGAAGATCGGCGTCCGGCAAGAAGGTCAGAGGTGATGCATGAAGATGACGGAGTTGTTCCTGTCGGAAATTGAACGGGAAGCGCAGCGTTCGCGGCGAGCCCTGGAGCAGGTGCCCGAGGGCAAGATGGACTGGAAACCGCACGACCGGTCGATGCCATTCGGCCCGCTCGTGCAGATGGTCGCCACCATGCCGTCCTGGTTCGCGATGATGATCCAGATGAACGAGCTCGACATCGCTCCCAAGGACGGTCCGCAGATGCGGCCGGCTCCGATGAACACGAGCGCGGAGCTGATTGCCGGTCTCGACAAGGCGATGGAGGGCGCGAGGGCCGCATTCAACGGAACCACAGATGACCACCTGATGACACCGTGGCGGCTGCTCGCCGGAGGCAAGGTCGTCATGGAATCGCCGCGCCACGTGATGATTCGCGATGCGATCAACCACCTCGCGCACCATCGTGGTCAGATGACCGTCTACCTCCGGTTACTGGGTGCGACAGTGCCGGCGCTCTACGGTCCATCGGCAGATGATCAACGCTTCATGTGAGCACTGACCGGCCGGGCCACACGCCGGCGTCGCCTCGATTCTCACGCTCGTCGAAAGGGCGGCTGACGATGCGCGACGTGGCCCGGTTTCCAGGGTCTTCGCTGTTCGACAACATCGCCCGTGCCGTCTGCGAGGCGGAATGCCTGCCTCGAAAGGAACTGTACGAGGCGTGGGAGATCGCGCGCCGCGTGCGCCGCCTGTTTCGCGGCGGCCGGGTCGTGGACGTCGCCGGCGGGCATGGATTGCTCGCGCAGATCATGCTGCTGCTCGATGACACCTCGCCGGGTGCGGTGGTGGTCGATCCCGATGTTCCCCGATCCGCACATGCGCTCCGGGACGTGCTCGCGGCTGCGTGGCCGCGGCTGGAGAAGCGAACCGAATTCATCCGGAGCAGGATCAGCGATTTTCAGCTGGTGAGTACAGATGTGATCGTCTCGAGTCACGCGTGTGGGTGTCTCACCGATGAGATTCTCGACGCGGCGGCATCCGCCCGGTCGCGTGTCGCGATTCTGCCGTGCTGCCACGACCTCGATACGTGCGATATCGGCCCGCTTGCCGGCTGGCTCGATCCGGCGCTGGCCATTGATGCGGTTCGTGCGATCAAGCTGGAATCCCGCGGATACCGGGTCTGGACCCAGCATATTCCGGCAGAGGTGACTCCGAAGAACCGCCTCCTGCTTGGTGCGCCCAAGCCGGCTGCCGTATGATCGGCGGATGAAGCGTCTCGTCCTTGCCGTGGCCGTGCTGACCGCGCCCGTCCTGGCGTCCTGCCGCTCGGCGTCGTCGCAACAGTCGTCGCCAATCGTGCAGCCGGGGGGGCCCGGTAAGGAGACCCGCGAACTGACTACGGCCGAGTCGCGGGTGCGGCCGATGTTCACGGCCGCCGACGTGAAGTTCATGCAGGGGATGATCGGCCACCATGGGCAGGCGATCGAGATGGTCGACTTGCTCAAGACCCACACGTCGGATCCGGGCCTGCGCCAGCTTGGCGAGCGGATCCAGGTGTCGCAGAAGGACGAGATCAAGTTGATGGAAACATGGCTTCGCGACCGCGCCCAGGAAGTCCCGGGGCCGCACGCGATGCACATGCACGGCGCGACGCTGATGCCCGGAATGCTCAGCGAAGAAGAAATGGCGCAGCTCGCCGCCGCGAAGGATGCCGAGTTCGACCGGTTGTTTCTCAAAGGCATGATCAAGCACCATGGCGGCGCATTGACCATGGTCCAGGAGCTGTTCGCTTCGCCGGGCGCGGGTCAGGACGCCGACATCTATGCGTTCGCGTCCGACGTCGAAGCCGATCAGCGCATGGAAATCAATCGCATGTCCGCCATGCTCAAGGAGCGTCAGAAATGAAAGCCGTTGTTACAAGGTTCGCTTGTTTTACCGCGTCAGCGATTCTGCTCTCGGTGGCGCTCGGTGCGCAGGACCGTCCCGCAACGGACGATCCGCGTGTCGGGTTGAAGCCAGGACTGAAGGACGCCGGGCAGGCCGCGCGCAACATGGAGCTGATCGCCAGCCTGCCGAAACCGCCAGGGTTTGAAAATCCGCCGATGACGGCAGCAGAGAACGCCGCCGCGGCGACGGCCGCGGCTGCGACCGCGGCAACAGCAACGCCCGCTGCGGGGACACCGGCTGCGGCCACGCCGCCCGGGACCACACCGCCCGCAGCCACCACACCGCCGGCTGGTACCACACCGCCGGCTGGCACGACGCCGCCGGCTGGCACCACACCGCCGGCTGGCACCACACCGCCGGCAGGGACCACACCAGCGCCGGGGACTCCGCCGGCTGGAGCACCTGCGGCAGGCGCCGCACCTGGAGGACGCGGCGGCGGCGGTGCTGCCAGTCTGAACTACGCGAATTCCGATCTCGCGTTCCGCGGCGACGACATGTTCATCGGAAACTTCAACGGGTTCAACGCCTACGACATCGAGAACACGAAGAAGCCGCGGCTGCTCGCGTCGATCGTCTGCCCGGGTGGCCAGGGAGACGTCTCGATTTACGGCAAGCTGTTGTTCATGTCGGTCGAGCAGACGCGCGGACGCGTCGATTGCGGCACGCAAGGGGTCGAAGCGCCGGTGAGCCAGGAACGCTTCCGCGGCGTCCGCATCTTCGATATCAGCGACATCAAGAAGCCGAAGCAGATTGCCGCCGTCCAGACGTGCCGCGGATCGCACACCCACACCTTGATCGTCGATCCGGATGACAAAGAGAACGTCTACATTTACGGTTCCGGCACGGGCGCGCCGCGTGGAGGCGAGGAGCTTGCCGGCTGTTCGTCAGCGAAACCGGAAGACGATCCGAATACCTCGCTGTTCAGCATCGACGTGATCCAGGTGCCGCTGGCGGCTCCCGCGACGGCGAAGGTGGTCAACCGCCCGCGCATTTTCGCGGATCCGGAAACCGGTGCGATCGCCGGGCTGGCCAAGACGCGCGCCGCGGCCGAAGGCGTGCAACCCACTCGCGAGACGAACCAGTGCCACGACATCACGGCGTATCCAGAGTTGGGCCTTGCGGCCGGCGCCTGCTCGGGTAACGGCATCCTGCTCGACATCTCGGATCCGGTCCACCCCGTGCGCCTCGACGCGGTCGAAGACAAGAACTTTGCCTATTGGCATTCCGCGACATTCAACAACGCGGGCACCAAGGTCATCTTCACCGACGAGTGGGGCGGTGGCACCGCGCCGCGCTGCCGTGCCAGCGACAAATTGACCTGGGGCGCCGACGCGGTCTTCGACATCGTCGACAAGAAGCTGAAGTTCGGCGGCTACTACAAGATGCCGGCGGCGCAGACGGACCAGGAGAACTGCGTCGCCCACAATGGGTCGCTGATCCCGGTACCGGGCCGCGACATCATGGTTCAGGCGTGGTACCAGGGCGGCGTGTCGGTGTTCGACTTCACGGACTCGAGTAAGCCGGTCGAGATCGCGTTTTTCGATCGCGGCCCGATCGATGCCAACCGCCTGGTCACCGGGGGATACTGGTCCGCTTACTGGTACAACGGACGGATCTACGGTGGTGAGATCGCGCGCGGCATCGATATCTTCCGGCTCACGCCGAGCGAGTACCTCTCACAGAACGAAATCGATGCGGCCATGCTCGTCCATCTCGAGACCTTCAATGCGCAGATGCAGCCGAAGGTGAGCTGGCCGGCGCACCCGATGGTGGCGAAGGCTTATCTCGATCAGCTGAATCGCAGCAAGGCGATCACACCGGAGCGAGCTGCGGCGCTGAAGACCGCGATCGACAAGAACAACAAAACGCAGATGACGGCGCTGGCAACGCAGCTGGACCAGGATGCGTCATCTGCAACCGGTATCGATGCATTGCGCATGAAGGCGCTCGCCGAGGTCCTCAAGGGTCGAGTCGCCCGGCCCTGATTCCAGGCCGGAGGAAACAAACAGCGTCCGGATTCCGTCTCTTGGGTTAGATGCCTACCCAAGACGGATCCGGGCGCTTTTCGTTGTTCCGAATCATTCGCGGCGTTCGCCGCCGCAAAGACCAAGACTTCTCCGATGAGCTCGAGGCCCACATCGAGCTGGAGGTCGCGAGACTCGTAGCAGAAGGTTCGACTCCAGTCGAAGCGCGAAGTGCTGCGATGCGGTCGTTCGGCAACGTGACCGCGGCGAAGGAGCGCTTCTACGAGGCCAGCCGCTGGATGCTGATCGAGCAACTGCTGCAGGATTTTCGCTACGCTGTCCGGAACCTCCGTCAGAATCCTACCTTTCTCGCCACGACAGCACTGACTCTCGCCGTCGGTGTCGGCCTGGTCACGGTCGTGTTCACCGTGTTCAACACGTATGTGCTGAGACCGTTTGCCGTCGACGATCCCGCAAGTCTCTACCGGCTTGCGTGGAGCTCGCAGACCAATGGCGGCCAGGGCTTCCGATGGCGTGACTACCTCGAGGTCAGCGGCCGCGATGACATCTTCAACGGAGTCGTGGCCGAACACACCCGTTTCGTGTCGTCGAAGGGCCGTCCGCTTTTCGCGTCCCTGGTGTCGGACAATTTCTTCGACGTGCTGCGTCCAAAGGTGCGTCTCGGGCATGCGCTCTTCACTGACGCGCGTGGTGCCGGTGGCAACGCCGCGGTGCTCAGCGATGCCGGCTGGGCGCGCCTGTTCGCCCGGGATCCATCGGCCGTTGGCAGGGAACTCGACATCAACGGGCAGCCATTCGTGGTCGTCGGCATCCTTCGTCCTGACTTTTCGGGTCTCGACGAACTGCCGCGGGATATCTGGCTGCCGGTCAGCGCGTACGCGCCGCTGTTGAAACCGGACCTCGTCGGAGCCAACCAGCCGGCCGCATTTGAGCTCACCGCGCGGCTGCGGCCGGCGCTTGCGCCGGCGCAAGCCCAGGACGCGCTCGGGGCATTCATGCGGAGCGTGTTCGATCAGGAAAAGCAAGTGCGGGCGCTGGTCACGCCGCACGCTTCGCCGAACCAGCTATCGCTGGCGATGCTCGCGGTGATATCGCCGGTATTCGCTGCCTTCGGGCTGGTACTGGTGGCTGCCTGCGCCAACGTGTCGAACGTCATGCTGGCGCGCGCGATCGCACGCCGGCGAGAGATCGCGGTCAGGCTCTCTCTCGGTGCGAGTCGGAATCGCGTCATCCGCCAACTGCTCACCGAAGGGGCGATCATCTCGATCCTGTCAGGCCTGGCCGGCCTGGTGCTCGCGACCTGGACGCTGCGTGCCGGCGTGTCGATGATGTTCGCAACACTCCCGCCGTCGGTTGCGCGAATCATGCGATTCGTGCCGGCGGCGATCGATCAACGCGTGTATCTCTTCGCACTCGCCGTCTCGATCGTGAGCACGCTGATGTTTGCGCTGGTGCCGGCGTTGAAGGCGTCCAGGCTGACATTGATCGATGCCCTCCGCGGGCACGGCGGTGCTGTTCACCGGTCACGCCTGCGGAGCGCGCTGGTGATCGGGCAGGTCGGGGTATCGCTCGTTCTCGTCATCGTCGCACTCACGCTGGCACGCAACGGTGGCGCGCTCGACGGCGTGGACCTCGGTTACAAGACCAGGGGCGTGCTGTCGATCAACGTTCGAGGAAAGGACGTAACCCCCGTGCCTGCTCTTGCGGCGGCGCTCGCAGCCGACCCGCGCGTCGAGCTGGTCGCTGCAACCAACGGGAACCCGTTGTTCGTCCGCGAGCGGCCGGTCGCAGCAGCGCCATCCGCTGGAGCATCGGCCCGGGCCACTCGCTACACCTTTGTGTCGCCGGAATACTTTCGAGTCCTCGATCTTCCGATTACGTCCGGCCGCGGGTTCCATAGTGATGAAGCAGCAACCCAGGCACGGGTCGCGATCGTCAGTGCAGGTACGGCCTCCGCCTTCTGGCCCGGACAGGATCCGGTCGGCCAGACGATCCGCATCGAGCGTCCGGAAGGGCGTCCAGTCGACGAGCTTCCCGGGTATTCGCTCGTGACCGTCGTCGGCGTCGTCCGGGATGTCGTGAGCGGAATGATCTTCGACGGCACCGACCCCGGGCACATCTACCTGCCGATGACGGCTCAGAGCCCGCGCGCTGAATCGCTGCTGGTGTCCCCGCGGTCCGAGGGGAGTCTCGGTCCCGAGGCGCTGCAGCAGATCTTTGCGAAGGTGACGAACGACCCGGAGGCACTCGAACCGCTGCCGCTCGACGAGATGCGCGCCCTGCAGGTCTACCCGATGCAGGCCGCTTCTGTCGTGGGCTCGGTGCTCGGGGCGATCGCACTCATTCTGAGTGTCTCGGGCCTCTATGGGGTTCTGAGCTACATGCTGACGCAACGCACCAGGGAAATCGGTATCCGCATGGCCCTTGGCGCGACCGCCACCGCCGTTGTGCGGCTGGTGATGACGCAATCCGCCAAGCTCGCGGGCGTCGGCATAGCAGCCGGCTTGCTGGTGTCATTTGCCGCGTTGCAGACGCTGAACTCGGCAATCCGTCTGCGGAATATCACGGTGCTGGACCTCGGTGCTTTCGCGGCAGGCATCGTGCTCGTCCTGATGGCCACTGCGCTGGCCGCCTATCGACCGGCGCGACAGGCCACTCGCGTCGATCCAGCCCTCACGCTTCGCGCCGAGGGGTGAGTAGGGGTGCCAGGGTGCCGAGTGCCTGGGTGCCAGGTGCTCGGTCCGCTTACCTCCCAACAGTTTCCAGCTCCCCGCTTCCAGCTGCGAGCGTGCGACGTGCACTCAGTCTCAAGCGATGGGGCTGTTGACGACGCGGCCGTCGAATAGATACAGGTGTCGAGGGGCTTGTGCAATCCAGCGAGGATCGTGGGTTGCGATGCACACGGTCGCGCCGTCGGCATGAAGCTCAGCGAGCATGTGCATGAGAGCCTCACCGCTCCGGGAGTCGAGATTGCCGGTGGGTTCGTCGGCGAGCAGCAGTGCCGGACGTCCTGCGATAGCTCGAGCGACGGCGACGAGCTGCTGATGTCCGCCTGACAGAGAACCCGGCCGCTGCTTCGCCCGCGCGGTCATGCCGACGCGCGCCAGCGCGCCGTCGACGATCTGCTTGCGCTCGGCGAGAGGGACACCTCGTACGGTCAGCGGGTACTCGATGTTCTCGTAAACCGTGAGGTCGCCGATCAGGTTGAAGTTCTGAAAGATCAATCCGATGTCGACGCTGCGCGCCCGCGCCCGCTCGGACGGAGTCATCCGGTCCGCCGATCTGCCGTTGAGAAAGTATTTTCCGGTCGTGGGCGTGTCGAGCAGTCCTAGTATGGATAACAGCGACGACTTGCCGCATCCCGACGGGCCCGAAACGCAGACGTACTCACCGCGGCCGATGGAGACCGAAACGTCGCGCAGCGCGTAGGTGCTCTCGTCAGCGTCGCCTTTGAACACGCGGCTGACATTCTCGAGTCGCACGACCGGCGTGTCGACACCCGGCGCCGCCTCGGTCAGCTCTTCGACCGGCGCCTTCCCCTTCTGCCAGAACCAACCCATGCGCGCCCTCCATTGCTGCCTACTTGGACGGATGAAGCGGCCTTCCCGATGGCAGGTGAAGGATCTTTCTTTTTACGCCTGTTATTCGTTCGCCAGCGCCACGACCGGGTCGATGCGGGTGACGCGGCGAGCCGGCAGGAAGCTCGCCGCCAGGCTGGCAATGGCCAGGGTCGCCACTACCCCGGCGAACACGAACGCGTCACGGGGATTGACGTGATAGAGCACCGGCTGCAGCGCGCCCGACGCGAGGACCGCGATGATGAGACCGAGCGCCAGGCCCACTCCAAGCTGGATCACACTCTTCCGCATCACCAGCATGATCAGCTGTATGCCCCTCGCACCGAGGGCGGAGCGGACGCCCATCTCGCGGGTCCGTTGCGTCACCGCGAATGACATCACCCCGTAAAGACCAGCCGCGGCGAGGAACAGCGCGCAGATCCCGAATGCCATGAAGAACGTGCCGAACACCGTGTAGAACCAGGTCTGGCGATCGATCACGCGGCGTAACGTGCTGATCTCGTAGATCGCCAGGTCGGCATCGAGCGAGGTCACCGCATCTCTCACCAGCGGCGTCAGCGATGCGGCCTCGGCGCGCGTCCTCACCGCGATCCGCACGCTGTTGCCGACATCGCTCTGTGCGATCGGAATGTAGTAGCCGATCGGACTCGCGTTGTTGTTGCCGATGCCTTCCATCAGGAGATCGGGCACGATCCCGACGATGGTGAGCCACGGCTCGCTGCCGCCGGGGCGGATCCGCTTCATCTGTCTGCCCAACGCACTGCCGCCAGGAAAGTGCGTGCGTGCGAATGATTCGTTGACGATGGCGACAGGCTGTCCGGCAGCGGTGTCGCTGGTCGTGAACTCGCGCCCGTTGATGACCGGCGTCTGGAACGTCCCGAAATAGCCGGGCGTAACGATTCCCTCGCGTGCGAGTGGGTAGTCGCTGTTTTGCGGATAGGCCTTGCCTTCGATCTGCACCGTGATCGAACCGTTACCCGCTGCCGGAAGTCCATCCGACAGCGTCGCACCTTCAACACCCGGAACGGCTTGCAGGCGCGGCAGCAGCTGCTCGAAAAAGCGAATGCTTGCCGCTGAATCAGCGTAGTGCGACGGCGGCAGGTCGACGCGCGCCGTCAGAATGTTCTCGATTGCAAACGGCATCGGGATATTTTTCAACTGCACGACGCTCTTGATCATCAACCCGGCGGCGATCAGCAATCCGCAAGAGACCGCGAGCTCCGCGATCACCAGGCCGCTGCTGAATCTGCCGAGCCGCGCGTTGGTCGTCGAGCGGCTCTCCTCCTTCAAGGCGGATCCCGCGCTCACGCGCGCCGCATGCATCGACGGCAGCGTGCCGGCGAAGAGGCTGGCCAGCACGATCAATCCGGCGACGAAGAGCATCACCCGGTAGTCGAGCTCGAATGTGATCCACGAGGGCGGAGGATTTACCGACAGCGCCTGCGTGAACCAGTTCATCCCGGCCACGCTGAGGCCGATGCCAATCGCGCCGCCAATGATGGCGAGCACGAGAACTTCGGTCAGGTGCTGCCGGACGACCTGGTGCCGCGCCGCTCCGAGCGCCATTCGCACGGCCACTTCACGCTGACGCAGGGACGCCCGGGCGACCAGCAGGTTGGACACGTTCACACACGCGATCAGCAACACCCCGATGCCGGCACCGAGCATGGTGTACAGCAACGCGTAGATCTCAGGACCGAGCACCGTCTTGGCGTAAGGCATGACGTCGGCGCCGACGCCGCGATTCGTATCCGGGAACTCACGTTCGAATTGTCCTGCGATCGTGATCGCCTGCGACCGCGCCCGGGCGACGCTGACGCCCGGTTTGAGGCGGGCGATGACCTGGTAGTTCGGACCCTTGCCTCGCACCGTTGCGAGAGGGTCCAGGACCAGCGGCAGCCAGGCGGCCTCACGAATCGGAAAGGCGAACTTCGGCGGCATGACGCCAATGACGGTGCGTGCCGCCCCATTGGCCTTGATCGATCTGCCGACGATGTCCGGCGCACTGCCATATCGGTCGCGCCACAAATCGAAACCCAGGAGAATCACCGGCTCCGCACCCGCGTGATCATCTCCGTCGCGGAACCCTCGACCGAGCAACGGCTGCACGCCGAGAGCCTCGAATGCCGCGACGGTCAACAGCCCGCCGCTGAAACGCTCCGGCCGGCCCGCCTCCGCCGACAGGTTGATCGGGGTGAACCAGTACGCGCCGAATTTCTCGAAGGAGGTCTGTCTCGACTGCCAGACCGCGAGATCCTGGACCGGAATCGGCAGGCGCGGCTGGTTCTGCGCCGGGTTCGTCGCCACGACGGCGACGATCCGGTCAGCGTTTGGGAACGGCAATCCCTTGAAAAGTCCGCCGTTGACGACACAGAAAACAGTGGTGCTCAGGCCAATCCCAAGCCCGAGCGTGAGGATCGCGACCAGCGAGAGCGTCGGGTACTTGGCCAGCATGCGCAGGCCAGACCGGACGTCGTTGAGCAAGGTCATGCAGTGTCAAGACGGAACAGTGGCTGGGTTCGTTCGATCGGATTTACTTCGTGGACCGCCCTTGGACTATCATGGTGGCGCTCTCAATTGACGATGTCGACTGGCGCTGCTGCACTTCTCGCCGCGTTGCTGGCCTTTTCAGGCCTGGAACAGACGCTTCGCGTTGTCCCTCTCCCGAGGGACGGAGAGGTGCTCGTTTCGTTTCAACTGGCCCAGACCCTCACGCCAGAGCTGAGAACCGCGATCGCGAGCGGCCTGACCATCAGCTTTGTCTACAAGGTGGACCTTCGCCGGACTTCGGCGATCTGGGTGGACCGGACGATCGCGTCGTCGGTGGTCACCGCCACGATCAAGTACGACAATCTCACGCGCCGGTATCACCTCACGCGGATGCTCGACGGCAGCACCGATATCGCCGAAACGACCGATCGTGAAGAGGCCGCGTGGGCCTGGGTCACGCAGCAGTTCGAACGCATCCCGCTCTTTCGACGTGTTCCGCTCGAGTCGAACGCCGAGTACTACGTACGTGTGCGGGCGCACACCTCTCCACTCAGAGGCTCCTTCGTCTGGCCCTGGCAGGGTGACGACGTCGTAGGTCTCGCCAAGTTCACGTTCCTGCGGTAGCGGAGGGAGCATGCGCAGAACAATTGCCGCGTTCCTGGGTGCAGTCCTCCTTCTGGCAGCTGGTGCATTCGCGCAGCAGGGGCCGGCCTTCACGCCGTTCGGCATCATCCCTGTTCTCGAGACGTATCTCGACGCGCTGCGCCAGCAGGCGGGGATACCCGGGATGTCGGCTGCGCTGGTGCGCGACGGGTCGATCGTCTGGGAGCGTGGTTACGGTTACGCGAACGTCACATCGCGCGTGCGGGCCACCCCCGACACTCCGTACGTCATCTCCAATCTGAGTGAAATGTTTGCTGCCGCGCTGTTGCTGCAGTGCGTCGAACAGAAGCGGATCGATCTCGACACACCGGTGCGGCGCTACGATGCGGTGACCCCTGAGGAGGGCGCCACCACCCGGCAGCTTCTCAGCCACACGTCAGCCGACGGCCCCGGCGACACGTTCCTGTATAGTCCCGATCGCTTCGTGCACCTGACCCACGTAATGGAGTGGTGCGCGCCCCAACCCTATCGGAAGAGCGTCGCACACCGTATCTTCAACCGCCTGGCGATGCGTGATTCTGTTCCAGGCACCGACCTGCAGGATCCGGAGCTCTCACTGCCCGAGGGAATGTTCGAGCCGGAAGATGTTGACCGCTACCGGCAGGTCCTCGAACGCATGGCGCTGTCGTACAAGGTGGACGCGAAGGGCCGCGCCGAGCGGCTGGTGCTGCCGCTGACGCCGGTCAGTGCCTCGGGCGGCATCGTCTCGACCGTCAGGGACCTGGCGAAATTCGACACGGCACTGGACCAGATGGTCCTGCTCGAAGAAGACACGCTCAAGGTCGCCTGGCATGCGTCAGTCGATCGTCGCGGCGCGCCCGTGCCGACCGGTCTTGGCTGGTTCGTCCAGAGCTATCGAAACAAGCGCGTGGTCTGGCATTTCGGCTACGTGCCGAATGCGTACTCATCGCTGGTGATGAAACTCCCCGAGGTACAACCTCACTCTCATCCTGCTGGCGAACAGTGATGGACTGAGTGCTCCCTTCCAGCTTGGTGCCGGCGACGTCACCAAGTCGGTCTTCGCGTCGCTGTTTCTGAGGCTGGTTTCATAGCAGTGGTGCGCGGGCTGCTCGGGAAGGTGGCGCTTTGCTGCCTCGGGTTGATCCTCACCGTTGCCCCCGCCGCGGCGGAGTGGCAGTTCACGCCTCTCATCGGTCTCACTTTCAAAGGTGAAACGACGCTCCCGGATCTCGAACTGGCGTCCGGACTCCGCCACACGACCTTCGGCGGCTCGGTCAGATGGCTGGGCGGCGGCATCCTCGGCGTGGAGACCGTTGGCCTGTGGATTCCGGGCTTTTTCGAGAACGACAAGCGCGAAGTCGTCGGGACCGGCACGACCGAGCTGGTGAAAGAAAGCCGCGTGCTGTCCTTGGTGGGCAACGTCGTGCTGACCGCGCCGCGACGCTGGACGGAGTACAACCTTCGTCCGTTCATCTCCGGCGGCTTTGGCTTCACGCGCGCGAAGTCGTTCGATTTCAACAACGTCACCGCCTTCGACACATCCTTCAACGGATTCAATGTCGGCGGCGGTGCGGTGGGATTTTTCTCGCAGCGGACCGGCGTGCAATTCGACCTGCGGTATTACCGCACGATCCGGACGCTCGGCGCCGAGCCGGTCAGCAGCATCGGTGACCCGCGGCTGCAATACATGACGGCGTCGATCGGCGTGGTCATCCGTCGCTGATCGACGCCGCCCTTACATCTTCTTCGTCGCCGTCCAGCTGCCGCCGGCTCCGCCGGTGACGGTCCCCTGGATGGTATTCCCTGACAGCTTGCCGGTGTACTTCGCCTCACCCGCGGTGAAGGTCACTTCATTGCCGTTCACTTTCCCGTCTGCGATGGGTGTTGAGCCCAGCGTGCCGCTCAGCATCTGGAACTGCTGCGTGAGCGTCAGATCTCCCTTGGGCGTCGTCCACGTGCCAGCCACTTTGGCAGGAACGATCCACAGGTAAGCAGTACACCAGCTGGTGCACCCTTCTGTAACCTGTGCGGTCTCATCAGGTTGCCAGTCTTCCATGTTGAACGAGTTGGAAACGATCCGCGTTCCCGGCTTGAGATCGAGGATTTTCGGCCGCAGCTTCATGTTGATCGTCGGCAGCAGGAACATCGTGATGACATCGGCCTTCGAGAAATCCGTCTCGAACAAGTCTGCCTTCTGGAAAGTCGCCTTGTCTGACACCCCGGCCTCGGCGGCGTTTTTCTTCGAGAGCTCCACCATGTTCGGGTTGTACTCGATGCCCGCTGCGGTCAGTCCGCGCTTGGCCGCAGTGATCACCGTGCGGCCGTCGCCGGAACCAAGATCCATCAGGAAATCCGTGGGAGTGACCTTGGCCATGTCGAGCATCTTGTCGACGAGTGCCTGGGGCGTAGGTACCCAGACCGACGTCCTTGCCGGCCTGGCCGACCTCGGGTTTGAAGGGCTGTTGTGTGGTAGCCGGCTGCTGCGGGGTTGTGGTCTGCGCATAGGATGTGACGCTCGCAAGGGCGAAGCATGCAGCAAAGACGGCGCTCTGAATCTTGGGCTTCTTCACGAGAACCTCCACCGATGAGTCGGCACTTCAGACACTCCATGAATTATAGAACTCGCCACCGTGGTTTGACGGCAGCGGAACACAGGCGTATGGTCAGGAGGTTGCCGAATCCGCGCGCCAGCCGCGCGGAGCGGGGGATCCGAAGGGAGCGTCCATACGTTCCCCGGGGCGAATCCGGCCAGCCGCCGGAGGAGGACCTTCAACCTCCAGCCCGTCAGCTAACCTCGCAGGCCGTTTGGAGGTCAGTTGACGCACGCGGGTCAAGTTCCGCTTTCACCGCGAGGAAAATATCTCGCTGTTCTCACGGTCGGCGCACTCGGCGTGGTCTACGGCGACATCGGCACGAGTCCGCTGTACGCACTGCGCGAATGTTTTCACGGCACACACGGCATCGCCCCGACGCCTGACAACGTCCTCGGCGTCCTCTCGCTGATCTTCTGGTCGCTCACGCTGATCATTTCGATCAAGTACTTGATCTTCGTGATGCGGGCGGACAACGACGGCGAGGGAGGGATTCTCGCGCTGATGGCACTCGTTTCCAAGCAGCCGGAGGGCAAGAACCGCCGAACCCGCGCCAAGCTGATTGCGCTCGGTCTTTTCGGCGCCGCGCTTCTCTACGGTGATGGCATGATCACGCCTGCAGTCTCGGTCCTTGGCGCCATCGAAGGTGTGAACGTCGCGACCCAGGTGCTCGAGCCTTACATCGTTCCGATCGCGATCGTCATTCTCGTCACCTTGTTCGCCATCCAGTCCAAGGGCACCGAGACGGTTGGAAAGCTGTTCGGTCCGGTGATGATCGTCTGGTTCGTGACGATCGCGCTGCTTGGTGCGCTGGCTGTCGTGAAGAGCCCTCACGTCCTGACGGCATTCGATCCGCGGCACGCGATTTTCTTCTTCGTCGCCAACGGGTGGCATGCGTTCGTCGTTCTCGGGTCCGTGTTTCTCGTCGTGACCGGCGGAGAGGCGCTCTACGCGGACATGGGACACTTCGGCCGGCGGCCGATCAGGGTCGCCTGGTTCGGCCTGGTGCTGCCCGCGCTCTTCCTGAACTACCTCGGGCAGGGTGCGCTGCTGATCGACAATCCGGAGGCTGCAGCCTCGCCGTTTTACCTGCTGGCACCGCGCTGGGCACTGTTCCCGCTGGTGGGGCTCGCTACCCTGGCCGCGATCATCGCGTCGCAGGCCCTGATCTCGGGTGCGTTCTCACTGACGCGCCAGGCAATCCAGCTTGGCTACAGCCCGCGGCTGGATATCGATTACACGTCGGAGCACCAGCAGGGGCAGATTTACATGCCGCAGATCAACTGGACGTTGATGCTCGCGACGATCGGCCTGGTCATCGGCTTCAGGACGTCGAGCGCGCTGGCAGCGGCTTACGGGATGGCGGTGACGTCAACAATGGTGATCACCACCCTGCTCACGTATCTCGTGGCGAGGCGGTCGTGGGGGATCTCTCGCTGGATTGCCGGCTCGCTGGCAGCATTCTTCCTGATACTGGAGCTCGCGTTTTTTGGCGCGAACCTGATCAAGATCGCGCACGGCGGCTGGTTCCCGCTGGTGATCGGCACGGTCATCTACACGTTCCTCTCCACCTGGAAGGCCGGCCGCGCGCTGCTCGCCGCTCGCCTCAAGGAGCGCCTCTATCCATTCGACCGCTTCCTTGCCGACATCGCCGCGAAGCCGCCGATCCGCGTGCCTGGAACCGCTGTCTTCATGACCAGCAACCTGTTCGGCACACCACCGACGCTGCTGCACAATCTCGAGCACAACCAGGTCCTGCACGAGCGCATCGTCCTGCTGACCGTGGTCACGAGCGGCGTTCCCTACGTCGAGCCGAAGGAGCGGTTCAGCGCCGAGCCACTTGGCAGCGGGTTCGTCCGGGTAACCCTCCGCTACGGCTTCATGGAAGAACCTGACGTGCCTGGCGCCCTCTCCGCCGCGGCCGACGGCCACTTCGAGTTCGACCTTGGGAAAACCACTTTCTTCGTCGGCCTGGAGACTCTCCTCTCGACCGCAAGGGACGGCATGCCCCGCTGGCGAGAGCGGCTGTTCGCACTGATGTCACGCAACGCAGTACGGGCGACGTCTTTCTTCCGGATCCCGCCCGAACGAGTGGTGGAGCTGGGGATGCAGATCGAGCTCTGACGAGGAATAACTCCAAACCTCAAACTCCAAACTTCAAACTCCAAAGTTCAATGAGCGCACCTTTGGATTTTGGAGTTTGGAGGTTGAATCTCATTTGCCACCTATCGCTATAACCTGCCCCTGCGTGCGAACCAGCAGGCGCCCTTCGGAGAGCGCCGGCGTGGCGAGCACGCTGGCGCCCATGTCGTTGTCGGCGAGCCGCTCGATAGGTCGGGCCGGCCTTCAGCACGATCATCTGTCCGTCCTCGCTGGCGACGTAGACCTTGCCGTCGTTGGCGACCGGCGACGACGTGAAGGCGGATGCCGTGCCGCTCGAGCAGGCGCTGCTGATACTTCTTCTCGCCGGTCTTCGCGTCGTAGACGCTGAGCACGCCGTTGTAGTTGACGATGTAGAGCGAGCCCGCGGTAGACGAGCGGCGTGGACATGTAGCCGCCGCCGCGCGGATAGCTCCACGCGATCGTCGTCGTTGCTGGTCGTGTCCTTGCCGCGAGCCTGATGTCGCCGGTCGCCGTTTCCTTGATCGCGTAGACCGGCGAGCACATGCCGTGCGCGTTGGTGACGTAGATCAGGCCGTCGCTGCGCGACCGGCGTCGGGACCGGGAATGTCGCCGCCGCCCGACAGCTTCCAGATCTCCTTGCCCGTCTTGAAATCGTAGGCGCCGACTGTGCCGCATGCCGTTCACGAGGAGCTGCGTCTGCCCGTTCGACCTCGTGCACGGTCGGCGTGCTCCACGTCGGCACGTCGGTCGCGTCGTCACGCGCCACACCTCGTTGCCGTCCTTCGCGTCGAACGCGGCGATGAACGATCCCTTCTGCACGTCCGCCTGCACGATCACCACGCCGTCGTGAAGGATCGGTGAGCTGCCGGTCTCCCACTGCGCCTCCGGCGCGATGTAGAAGCCCGGCGTCGAGGACGCCGAGGTCCTTCTTCCAGAGCAGCTTGCCGTTCAGGTCGTAGGCGTAGAGACCTTCGGATCCGAAGAACGCGACCAGCCGCTCGCCGTCGGTGGCCAGCGTCGAATTCGCGTGCGTCGCCTTCATGTGCCGCTTGATCTTCGGGACACCGCCTTGAGCACCGGTCTGCTGCCACTTGACCTTGCCGGTCTTCTTGTCGAGCGCGTAGATCCGCCACTCGTGCTCGGTGTCGTCCTGCACCGGCTCGACGTCGCCGTAGAGGCCGACCTTCAGACCCGGCGTCCTTCTGACCGCTGATCGAGGTCGAGACGAAGAGCGTCGTCGCCCCAGACGACCGGGCTCGAGCGAGCCGAGGCCGGGGACGTCCGTCTTCCAGGCGACGTTGGTGCCGTCGGCGACGTTCCACGTCGACCGGCAGCGCTGAAGCCTTCCGCGACGCCGGCGGCGCGAGATGCCGCGGAACTGCGGCCAGTCGACGCCCGGCCGCGGCGCGGTGTCGCCGCGCAGACGACGTGGACGCGGTGATCAGCACGAGAAGCGCCGACGCGGAAATTCAGAGAACGCATGTCAGCTCCTGGCGGCGATGGCAGTGACGCTCCGGCCGCGAAGTTGGCGCATCAGCGACGTGACCATGGCCGCCCTGCTCTGATCGTTATAATCGATGTTTACTGCCATGAGCGAACCGACGACCGAGGCACCCGGGACGACTGCCCGGGCCTCGATTTCATCCGCACCATCATCACCGAAGACCGCGCGGCCGGGAAGCACGAGGGACGAGTGGTGACGCGGTTCCCGCCCGAGCCGAATGGCTACCTGCACATCGGCCACGCGAAGTCGATCTGCCTGAACTTCGGGGTCGCGCGCGAGTTCGGCGGCCGCTGCAACCTGCGCTTCGACGACACCAATCCGACCAAGGAAGACGTCGAATACGTCGACGCGATCCAGGACGACGTGCGGTGGCTCGGGTTCGACTGGGACGAGCCTGCACTACGCGTCCGACTACTTCGAGCAGCTGTACGAATTCGCCGTCCACCTGATTCGCGACGGGCAAGGCGTACGTCGACAGCCTGTCGGCCGACGAGATCCGGCGCGCATCGCGGCACGCTGACCGAACCGGGCGCGGAAAGCCCGTATCGCAGTCGTCCGGTCGAGGAGAACCTCGACATGTTCGCGCGGATGCGGGCCGGTGAGTTCGCCGGACGGCGCGCACGTCCTGCGCGCGAAGATCGACATGGCGTCGCCGAACATCAACATGCGCGATCCGGTGCTCTACCGGATCCGCCGCGCGCATCACCACCGCACCGGCGACGCCTGGTGCATCTATCCGATGTACGACTTCGCGCATCCGCCGTCCGACGCGCTCGAGCACATCACGCACTCGCTCTGCACGCTCGAGTTCGAGGATCATCGGCCGCTCTACGACTGGCTGATCGAAAACCTTCCGGTGCCGGCGCGTCCGCAGCAGATCGAGTTCGCGCGGCTCAACCTGACCTACACGGTCATGAGCAAGCGCAAGCTGCTCGAGCTCGTGCAGGAGGGGCACGTCACCGGCTGGGACGATCCCCGCATGCCGACGATCGTCGGGCATGCGGCGGCGCGGCTACACGCCCGAGGCGATCCGCACCTTCTGCGATCGCATCGGTGTCGCCAAGCGCGAGAACATCGTCGACGTGGCGCTGCTCGAGCACGCGGTCCGCGAGGACCTGAACCGCCGCGCGCCGCGAGTCATGGGCGTGCTCGATCCGCTGCGGCGTGGTGATCGAGAACTATCCCGACGAGCAGGTGGAGGAGTTCGAGATCGTCAACAACCCCGAGGACGCGTCTGCCGGGCACGCAGGCGTGTGCCGTTCGCGCGCGAGCTGTTCATCGAGCGCGACGACTTCATGGAAGATCCGCCGAAGAAGTTCTTCCGGCTGGCGCCCGGACGTGAGGTCCGGCTGCGCGGCGCGTACTTCATCACCTGCACCGGCGTCGTGAAGAACGCGGCGGGCGAAGTGGTCGAGCTGCGCTGCCGTCTACGATCCGGCCACGCGCGGTGGCGATGCGCCCGACGGGCGGAAGGTGAAGGCGACGCTGCACTGGGTGGCGGCGAAGACGGCGCTCGACGTCGAGGTCCGGCTCTACGATCGCCTGTTCAACTCCGAGCAGCCCGGTGCGGGCGGTGACTTCCGCGACCGACCTCAATCCTGCGTCACTCGAAGTGTCGCCGCGCAAAGCTCGAACCGATCCGTGGCGTCGGCCGTCCCCGGCACCCGCTATCAGTTCGAGCGGCTCGGCTACTTCTGCGTGGATAGCGACTCCGGCGCGAGCGGCATCGTGTTCAATCGCACCGTCACGCTCAAAGATTCCTGGGCCAAGGCCGTCGCCAAAGGGTAGCGTGGCAGCCCTCAAGGGCTGCACTACGTTTGCTGGCAGCCCTGAAGGGCTGCACTACGGGGCTACTTCGACAGCGCGACGAGCGGATCGATGCGGGCGGCTCGCCTCGCCGGCACCAGGCAGGCGACAAATGCTACCGCCGCAAGGGTGGCGGCGACGAGCGCGAGCACCCGCGGATCCATGGCGCCGATCCCATAGAGCTGAGTGGCCATCGCCCGACGAGCGGCGAACGCGAACCCGAGGCCGATCGTGAAGCCGGCGGCGAGAAGCATCAGTCCTTCGCGCAGCACCAGGGCCACGATCCCTCTCGGCTCGCTTCCGAGCGCCATGCGGATGCCGATCTCCTTCGCACGCTGTGACACTTGGTACGCGAGCACGCCATACAGGCCGATGCCGGCGAGGAACAGCGCGACGGTGCCGAAGAGCAGCGCGAGCACCATCGGCGTGCGACGGTCCATCAACGTCTGGTCGATCCGCTGCTGCATCGACTGCACCGAGTAGAGCGGCATCTCGGGATCCACTGCCGCCAGCGCACGGCGCAGGTTCGACACGGCAGACTCCGGTTCGCCCGCTGTTTTCACCGCCAGCGTCATCGTCCGGAACGGCGACTGCGACATGGGGAAGTAGTACGTTCCCGCCCGGTCTTCCGAAGTGACCAGGCCGGCCATCTTCGTCGCGCCCACGACACCGACGACGGTGAACCAGTGCTGGTTCGGTGCCGGCTTGGTGATGTCGCCGGTGACGCTTTCGGGTTTGAACAGCCGCCGACCGAGTGGATCCTTCCCGGGCCAGAACTTCCGCGCCAGCCGCTCGTCGACGATGACCACCGAAGGGGATGTGTCGGTGTCGCTCTCGGTGAACAGCCGTCCGCTGATCAACGGGATGGCGAGCGCCTCCATGTATCCCGGCGACGCCACAACGTTGTAGGGCGAGATCAGCGATTCACCTGGAGACATCTCGTAGCCCTCGGCCAGGATCACGCTGTCGTTGAAATCGTCGCCAAACGGGATCGTCGTCACCATGCCGGCCGCCTGCACACCGGGGAGTGACCTCACCTGGTCGAGCAGCCGTGCACTGAACGCGCGGAGGTCTGCGTCTTTCGGGTAGCGGGCAGCCGGGGGGGATACGCGCGCGGTGAGCACCCGGTTCGGATCGAATCCGGGATCGACCGCGAGCACGCGCTGGAAGCTCGCCAGCAGCAGGCCCGCGCCGATCAGCAGCATGAAGGCGAAGGCTACCTGGCTCGCCACCAGTCCGCGTCGCACCGAGGCGCGCTCCACGGCCGCTCGTGCCGCTGCGCCCCTCCTCGCGAAACGCCTGGCTCAGGTTCATCCGGCGGACGTTGAGGATCGGGACGAGTCCGACGATCAGCCCAACGACTACAGCGAGTCCCATCGTGTACGCAACCGCCGGGAGATCCATCCGGATGTCGGCCGCGCGGGGCAGCGCCTCGAGCCCGGTGGCCGTGAGCATCGACAGACACCAGTAGCCGAGCACGAGTCCGAGGCCGCTCCCTGTCAGTGCCAGCACCATCGTTTCGGTCAGCAGTTGCCGCGTGATTCGGCCGAGACCTGCACCGAGTGCGTGACGCGTGGCCAACTCCCGCATCCGGGCGGACGACCGGATCAACACCAGGTTCGTCACGTTGACGGCGCCGATCACCAGCACGAAAATCACGCCGGCCCAGAGGAGAAGCAAGGTGGGACGCGCGGTGCGGATCATGTCCTCCTGCAGCGGCGCGACCACCGTGTGGAAGCCGGCGTTGAGCAGGATCTCTTTCATATTGGGAAAGCGCTCGAGATTGTGCGCGTTCAATGCGTCGATCTGCTGCTGCGCCTGCTGAACGCTCGCGCCCGGCTTCAGCCGGCCGATCATCGTCACGTTGTTACTGTGGCGGGCCTCGTCTGATTTCTGCTCCGCGGTGAAGGCGAGGGGAATCCACATGTCGATGTCTGCGGACATGAAGTGGAATCCGCCCGGCATGACGCCGACGACCTGGTAAGGAACGCCGCTCAAGCGAAGGTCCTTGCCGATCGGGTTCTGCCCGGCGAACAGCCGTTGCGCTAAAGCCTGGCTGAGAATGACGCGCTTCTCCTGGCCGAGCTCGCCTTCCGATTCGTTGAAAACGCGACCGCTGGCCGGCACCGATCGCAGCAGTCTGAATAGCGAGGGACGAGCCGCCATCGCTGTGAGCCGTTCCGCTTCGCCTTGTGCCGACACCGTAACGCCGCGGGTGGTGTACACGGCAAGCTCTTCAAAAACGTCGGTCTCGCGCAAGCGATCGAAGTAATCGACCACGCCGCTGCTGGCGCGAACGGCGCCGGCGCGAGGATAACTGTTGTAAACGGTGACGAGCCGTTCCGGCTCGGGAACGGGGAGCGGCTTCAGCAGCACCGAATTGACCACCGCGAAAATCGCTGCATTGGCGCCAATGCAGAGCGTCAGCGTGAGCAGGACCGTCAACGAAAACGCGCGGTCCTTGAACAGGATGCGGAGGGCATAGCGGAGATCCTGGGCCATGGCTGAGGATACGCGCAAAGGAGGCATGCCGTTCCCGGGTACCTGTGTCTCGATTTGAAAATCTTTCTCGCGCAGCCTAAACTCGCGCACTCCTGCGGACTACTCCCTGACCCGCGCCGCAGCTTCGGAGGAGTGATCCAGGTGAAAGAATCCTATCGCGAACAACGCAGCGTGCCGGCGATCGAGAGCTTCGTGCAGGACACGCGATACGCCGTTCGCGGCCTGCTCCGGACGAAGGCGTTCACCGTCGCGGCGCTCGTGACGCTCGCGCTCGGCATCGGTGCGAACACCGCGATCTTCAGCGTGGTGAATGCGATCCTGCTGCGGCCGCTGGACTATCCGGAACCGGACCGCATCCTCCAGATGCATCGTCGCGACACCGGACTGTGGGCGGGTCAGACCGGACGCCGGTACATGTTCTTCCGCGATCAGATGCGGTCGTTCGATGCGCTGGCGGCCTGGCGCGGAACAGCGTTCAACCTGGTCACGGGCGACACTGCCGAGTACGTCACCGCCCTCGCTGTTTCGAAGGAGTACTTCACTGTGTTCGGCGGAAAGCCGTTATACGGGCGCGTGTTCGACGTCGCGGAGGATACGACTGGTGGCCCGCCGGCAGTGATCCTGACCAACTCGCTCTGGAAGAGCATGTTCCATGCGGATCCGTCAGTGGTCGGCCGCAGCATCTCGCTTGGTGATCGTGCCTACACGATCGTCGGGGTCATGCCGGCGGGGTTCGACGCCATTCGGGAGGCGCAACTCTACGTTCCGCTCGTGCCGAGCACGACCGGGCCAGGAGGCGGCACCAATTACACGGTTGCCGGACGTTTGAAGCCGAACGTCTCGCGCGAGCAGGCCAACGCCGAATCCGAAACTGTGTTTGCTGCCTACAAAGCCTCGCTGCCAAACGCCAGGTTCGAAGGGGAATTCTCCCCCGCGTTCATTCCTTACCAGGAAGGTCTGTCGCGCGGGGTCAGGCCGGCGCTGCTGGCCCTGTTGGGTGCGGTTGCGATGCTGCTGCTGATCGCCTGCGCCAACACCGCCAATCTCCTGCTCGCGCGCGCGTCCGGGCGCGGACGGGAAATCAGCGTGCGGGCTGCCCTCGGCGCCGGAAGGGGCCGGATCATCCGCCAGCTGTTGACCGAGTCGGTTCTCCTGTTCGTCCTTGGCGGCGCCCTGGGGATTGCGCTCGCCTACTGGTCGGTCCCAGCGCTGCTCTCGCTCATGCCCGCCGGATACCTCCCCTTTGCAACCGTGCGGATCGATCGCACCGTGCTCGGCGCCACACTCGCGCTGTCGGTGTGCACGGGCATCCTCTTCGGTCTGGTTCCCGCTCTCAACCTGTCGCGCCAGGACCTCGTCGAGGCGTTCAAAGACGATGGGACGAGAACGACCGCGGGACGGCAGTCGGGGTGGTGGCGCCGGTCGCTGGTCGTCGGGGAAGTGGCGCTCTGCATGCTGCTGCTCGTCGGCGCCGGCCTTCTCGTCCAGACCTTCGCGAAGCTGCGCGCCGTGGATCCCGGTTTCGATGCGCACAACCTGCTCACGGCGCGCATGTCGCTGATGGGCGACCGATATTCCACCGCCGAGCAGGTGAATCGTTTCTATGACCTCGGGCTGGACCGGTTACGCGCCATTCCCGGCGTCCGGTCGGCGGCCGTGGTGAACGGCGTTCCGATCGAGACCGGACTCAATCTGAATGTCGATCTGCTCGAGACGCCAGAGGTCGAATTCGCATTGACAGACTGGCGATACGCAACCGGGGATTACTTCAAGACCATGGGCATCACGATCGTCCAGGGCCGGGCGTTCGATCAGCGCGACGGCGCAGGGGCGCCACCGGTTGCGGTCGTGAGCGAGCAGTTCGCCCGCACGATGTACAAAGGCGAGAGTGCGATTGGCCGCCGCATTCGCGTGTTCAAGCAGGACGGGTCGATAGAGATCGTCGGGGTCGCGCGTGATCTGCGCGAGCAGGGGCTCAGCGGACCGGTTCCGGCGGTGATGTATGTTCCGGTCGCGCAGACGCACGACACCGCCATCCGGACCTCTCACGGCTACTTCCAGGTGAGCTGGGTCATCCGCGCCGACGCACTCACTCCAGACCTGGTCCGTCGCGTGCGCGAGGAGCTGCGTTCGCTCGACCCACGGCAACCGATCACCGCGTTCCGAAGCATGGACGAGATCAAGGCGCGCGCGATGGCGACCGAAACGTTCCAGATGGCACTCCTCGTCGCCTTCGCGGCGGTCGGCCTGTTGCTCGCCGCCGCCGGCATCTACGGGCTGGTTGCGTATTCTGTCGCGCAGCGGACGCGCGAGTTCGGGATCCGGATGGCCCTCGGTGCGGCACGCTCGCAAATCCTCGTCTCAGTCGTGCGCCAGGGCGCCGGTCTCGCGCTCGCGGGAGTCGCGGTTGGAATCGCGGCGGCGATACTCCTGACGCGCACGCTGGCAGCGATGCTTTTCGGCGTGAAAACACTGGATCCGGCAATCGTCGCCCTCGTCGGGATCCTGCTGCTGCTCGTCGCGACGATTGCGGGCATCGTCCCGGGGATTCGCGCCGTGCGTCTCAATCCGGTGACGGCACTCAGGGAATAAGCGGGGTGCCAGGGTGCCACGGTGCCGGGTGCCTGAGTGCCTGGGTGCCGGGGTGCCCGGGTGCCGGGGTGCGTGGTCAAGTCGTAGTGTGCAGCCCTTTAGGGCTGCCCGCACGCTACGATTCGATCGTGCCCGTGCCGCCGCTGCCCGTTGATGAATACATCCCCGCGATTGTCGACGCGCTGCGGCGCGATCGTGCGGCGGTGGTGGTGGCGGCGCCAGGTGCGGGCAAGACGACCCGCATTCCCCCGGCCCTGACTGGCGATGGACCGGTGCTTCTGCTTCAGCCGCGGCGGGTCGCGGCGCGGGCGATTGCGCGGCACATTGCGTCCGAACGCGGCTGGACGCTCGGGCGTGAGGCCGGCTGGCACGTACGCTTCGACCGGCGCTTCGCGCCTGACACGAAACTGCTGGTCGCGACCGAAGGCATTCTCACCGCCAGGCTTCAGCAGGACCCACTCCTCTCCGGCTTCAACACGATCGTCATCGACGAGTTTCACGAGCGGAGTATCCATGCGGACCTTGGCCTTGCGCTCGCCAAGCAGGCACGGGCGGCCCGCGACGATCTCCGGCTCGTCGTAATGTCGGCGACGCTGGACGCCGGTGCGGTATCGGCGTACCTGAGCGGATGTCCGGTGTTCGACATCCCCGGCAGACTTCATCCCCTCAGGATCGAATATCGTCCCGGCCGCTCGATTGCGGACGGGGCACAGGAGGTGACGCAACTCACACCGGGACAGATCCTGTGCTTTTTGCCCGGTGCTGGAGAGGTGCGCCGGGCCGCCGATGATCTGCGTGCGCGGATGGGGCCAACGGTCGGAGTCGTCGAGCTCCACGGGTCGCTGCCTTCCGATGAGCAGGATCGCGCGATCGCCTCGGACCCGAGACGGCGGATCATCGTCGCCACCAACATCGCGGAGACCTCGCTCACGGTGCCCGGCGTGACCGGTGTCGTCGATAGCGGAATGCACAAGGTGGCCCGTTACGATCCGCAGCGTGCGCTCGACTCGCTGGAAACCGAACGGATCTCCCTCGATTCGGCGCGGCAACGTGCGGGGCGCGCCGGCCGGACGGCGCCAGGGACCGTCATCCGGCTGTGGAACGAGAGCGATCGCCTGCAACCGCATCGGGAGCCTGATATCGGGAGGATGGATCTCACTGCGCCACTGCTCGAGATCCTGGCCTGGGGTGGCGACCCGCGGTCGTTCGACTGGTTCGAGACCCCGCCGGAAGCGGCGATCGGTGGCGGCCTCGCACTCCTCGAAGCACTCGGCGCCATGCGTGCAGGCGGACTCACGGAGCTCGGGCGTTCGATGAGCAGACTGCCGGTCCATCCGCGGCTGGCGCGGATCCTCCTCGAACCTGGCGCAACGCAGTTGATTGCGCGTGCCTGTGCGATCCTCTCGGACCGTCATTTTCTTCCCTCGCATCCGGCCGAGACCACGAGCGATCTGTTGTCAGCGGTCGAGAACGAAGGTCGCCTTCCTGACAACGTGCGTAGAACGGCCCGTGAACTCGAGCGCCTTGCCGGCGCCGACACGTCGGGAGCGATGGACGAGTTGCTGTTTCGGCGAGCAGTATTCACCGGCTATCCGGACCGGGTGGCCCAACGCCGCACCGAAGGGCAGCCGCGGTTCCTGCTTGCCAGCGGCCATGGCGCCGTGCTCGGGAGCGAGAGCGGTGTTCGTGGTGCCGAGTACCTGGTCGCGCTCGACATCATGGCAGGGCGCCGCGGCGAGAATTCGGAAGCCCGAATCCGCATGGCCAGCGCCGTCGACAAAACGTGGCTGCTGCCCACCGACGTCGTGACGACACACGAGGTCGGCCGCGAGGCAGGTATGGTGCGCGCGTACGAACGGCAGATGTATGGCGCGATCGTGCTCACCGAGCGGAATACCGCGATCGATCCCTTGCAGGCCGCGCCGCTGCTAGCCGAAGCCTTTCTTGCAGCGCCACGCAGTGACGCAGAGGAGCAGTTGGAACGGCGATTGCGGTTTGCCGGCATCGACGTTGATCTCCGAGAGCTCGCGGTGAGGGCGGCGGCGACGGCGAGGCGGATCGGCGAGATCGACCTGCACGAAGCACTCGATTGGAGCGTCAAGCAGCAGATCCAGCAGGAGGCACCGGACGCGATCGTTGCACCGAGCGGTCGCGCGCATCGGCTCGAGTATGAACCCGAGGGTGGTGTGTCGGCATCGATCAAGTTGCAGGAGCTCTTTGGTCTTGCCGAGACGCCACTGATTGGCCGCAGACGCATACCGTTGCGGCTGCACCTGCTCGCGCCCAACGGACGTCCGGTTCAGACGACGACGGATCTGCGGAGTTTCTGGAACCGCACCTATCCGGAAGTACGTAAAGAGCTGCGCGGACGATATCCTAAACATCCGTGGCCGGATGATCCATGGAAGGCCACACCGACTGCGCGCACGACGAGACGATCCACCCACTCATGAGTTCCGACCAGCTTTCACTGTTCCCGTCCGACGCGGCTGACGCGTCGCGCGATTCCGGCGCAGGTCAGACCTCGCTCGACGAACGCTTCGATCGCTTGCGTCCACTCGTCGAAGCGCTCCCGGCGACACTCCGCATGGGCACCAGCTCCTGGAGCTTTCCCGGCTGGCGCGGCATCGTCTATCCACGCGCGATGACCGCAACGGAGCTGGCGCGCGAAGGACTCCACGACTACGCGAGGCACCCGTTACTGCGGACGGTGGGCGTCGACCGGACATTCTACGCACCGGTCGACACCGAGGACTGGCGGCGTTACGCAGACCAGCTACCCGACGATTTCGTCTGCTGCATCAAGGCGCCGGCCTCGATCACCTCGTACACGGTTGCGGGCGAGCGTCATCCGATCGTCAATCCGGATTTCATGTCGGCCGACCGCATCATCGAAGAGCTGATCGCTCCATGCCTGCATGCGCTCGGCAGCAAAGCGGGGCCCATCATCCTGCAGTTTCCGCCGATGACATCGCGGGCGACGCTCGACCGGGTGGCGTTTGCGGAAATGCTGGACGCGTTCCTCGACCGGCTTCCACGCGAGGCTGAATACGCGGTCGAACTTCGTGATCGCACCCTGCTGACCGAGACTTATCGCCGCGTGGTCGCGCGTAACGGCGCCGTTCATGTGTGCAACTACTGGAGCGCGATGCCGATGCCTGGCGAGCAGGCGGACCTGGTCGAGCACGACCGGGCGCCCGTTCACGATGGTGCGGCTGCTGATGCGGCCGGGCACCCGGTACGCGCAGCAGCGCGAGGCGATGGCGCCGTTCAACCGTATCGTCGAACAGGACGAGCACATGCGTCGGGACACCGTCGCCGTATTGCGACGGGCATCGGCGGCCGGCCAGCGCGCATTTCTGCTGGTGAACAACAAGGCAGAAGGATCATCGCCGCTCACGATCGAGGCGATCGCCCGCTCGCTGCAGCTGACCGATTCGATCCCGTAGTGCTCTCGTGAAGCGCGCCGCCTCGTCATCGCTGGCGCCGCTGGCGCGGAGACCTTCGGAGAGCTGCGCGTCCGTGAGCCTGCAAAGCGACCGGCACAACCAACGGGTGTCGTCGACCGAGATACCGGCCGCCACGTCCTCGGTTCTCTGACCGGCGTAACCGAACCTGACGATTCCCTCGTCCGACGAGGCGATGAACTCCATCGTCTGGGCTTCAAAGCCATCCGGATCCCATCGGCCGCGCGTCATCACGTTGCCCCAGCGCCCCATCGAGCCGCCCCAGTCGGTGATCAGGTACCTGGCCTCCCGGGCACCTCCCGGAAGTGGAACTTCGAAGATGGCCGTGTTCGAGCCCCGGGCCACGTCGCGACGATCCTTTGTGTCCCAGTTGGAGAGCAGCATCACCAGGATCTTCAGGCCCTGCAGCTCACGCGACCCGATGAATGGATTGTCGTTCCACGCCCAGCCGTGCTCTTCGAACATCTTGGTGAGCGCCGGGTCATCGAGCTCGAACCGGGCATCCACGAACCGATGCTGATCGTCAATGCAGCCGCCTGCGCGCTGAAGATTCTCTGCCGACTCAATCGTTCCGGA
Source organism: uncultured Acidobacteriota bacterium (assembly GCA_963742265.1). Classification (GTDB taxonomy): domain Bacteria; phylum Acidobacteriota; class Vicinamibacteria; order Vicinamibacterales; family 2-12-FULL-66-21; genus JACDCA01. The sequence continues at coordinate 58,502 of CAVULC010000003.1, read as the reverse complement.
CGGCAGGAAGTGCGTGACTTCGGCGTAGTAACCGCACGCCCACACCAGCCGCACGGCGAACGTCTCCGACCGTACCTCGTCTCCCCACTTCACGCGCCACGTGCGTCCCCGTGCATCCCTGACCGAGACACACGGCTGTGAGCCGCCGAAGTGTTCCTCGGTGAATCTGAACGGAGGCTGGGGGACGAAGTCGGCCCCGCCCGGACCGAATCGAAGGTCGAGCGTTTCGACCTGGCCGGGATCGCGCCAGAGAACGTGCTTGACCGTGCCGAGTGGACGCGGACCTGCCCGGCGGATCTTCCATGCGCCGACGGCCCGCCAACCCGCGTGCACGAGGATGCTGCCGGCAACGATGCATGCGATCGAGACGACGATCGTCAGAACGATCTTCTCGCTCGACATCGGCGATGTTAGTACGCCTTCATCCAGCCGCCGGCGACGTTCGCGTGCGGGGATAAGTAGTATTCATAGAGCGCGTCCACTGCGACGCCTGACTGGCAAGAGCGATGCCGGACCAAGCGGGACCGGAGCGGCCCGGCTGAGTGAATCATCGAGCGTCGAACATGAAAATCGGAACGTGGAATGTCAACGGGATCCGCGCGCGGCAGTCACAGCTGCAGGAGTGGATGGAAACGCATCGGCCCGACGTGGTGTGCCTCCAGGAGATCAAGGCCTCACAGGACCAGGTGCCGGCGGCGCTCTGCGAGATGGAAGGGTACTGGTGCTACTGGCACGGAGCGAAGGGCTACTCAGGCGTCGGACTGCATGTCAGCAAGGATTTCTCGCCTGAACGCCCCGCCTTCGAGCATCCAGACTTCGATTACGAACACCGGATTGTCGTAACCCGTCTCGAACGCGCGACCGTTGCCTCGGTCTACGTGCCCAATGGCGGCAAGGACTTCCCGGCCAAAATGCGGTTTCTCGCGGCCCTGGAGCAGTTCGTTGCGGACAACACGACGGGTGCAACGCCGCTCGTGATCTGCGGCGACCTGAACATCGCGCGCACGGAGATGGACGTGCATCCCAAGGAGCGCAAACCGAACTCGATCGGGCAGCTTCCGGTCGAGCGCGAACAACTCGAACGGATCCTCACCCATGGTCTGGTCGACGTGAGCCGCGCGCTCGAACCGGACAACGACCAGCTGTTCTCCTGGTGGGCGCCGTGGAGGAACATGCGGCAGCGGAACATCGGCTGGCGCCTGGATTACGTGCTCGCCTCGCAGGCCCTCTTCGCGCGGGTGAAGAGCTGCGTCATCCAGCGCGAAGTCGGCACCAGCGATCACGGTCCAGTGCTCGCCGAATTCGGCTGATGGCGGCGTATCACGCTCGTAGTGCAGCCCTTCAGGGCTGCCATCGCCGGATTACTCCGCCCACACGCACGCGAGTTCGACGATGAGCAGGGCGGCAAGGTCCATGTCTTGCGCCGACACCCACTCGAGCCGCGAATGAAAGTTGTGCTCGCCGGCGAACAGGTTCGGCGTCGGCAGACCCATAAACGAGAGCCGTGAGCCATCCGTGCCGCCGCGGATCGGCCGCTCGATCGGTTCGAGCCCGAGCCGCCGCATGGCCAGGCGCGCCTTGTCGATGACGTCGGGATGTCGGTCGAGCACTTCACGCATGTTGCGGTACTGCTCCTGGACCGTCACGTCGACTGAAGCGCCGGGATGTGATGCGACCGCGGCACGCGCGCGAGTCTCCACCAGCTCGCGCAGTTCGGCCAGCTTCGCCGTGGCGAAGTCGCGGAGGAGCACCTTGACCACCGTCTTGTCGACGGCGGCGTTCACGTCGTACGCATGGACGAACCCGTCGTAGCCGTCCGTCACTTCGGGCGCGAGCTCTTTGCGTGGCAGCGATGCAATGAAGTCGGATGCTACGCGAATCGCGTTCACCATCCGTCCCCGAGCGTACCCGGGATGCGTATTGAAGCCTTTGAACGTGGCGACCACGAGGTCGGCTGAGAAGCTCTCGTATTCCAGTTCGCCGCGGCCGCCGCCATCGAGCGTGTAGGCACAGACGCACCCGAACTTCTCGACGTCGAACCGATTGGCGCCGCGCCCGATCTCCTCGTCCGGAGTGAAGCAGATGCGAACCGGCCCGTGGCGGAGATGCGGATGGGCGATCAGGTGCTCGGCTGCGGCCACGACTGCGGCGACCCCCGCTTTGTCATCCGCGCCCAGCAGTGTCGTTCCTGACGCCGTGACGATGTCGTCACCAATGCGCTCCGCCAGTGCCGGATTGTCGGCCACTCGCAGGACGGCCTCGGGATCCTCCGGAAGCACGATGTCGCGTCCGTCGTAGTGCGCGTGAACGATCGGCCGCACATTCGTGCCGCTCATCTCCGGCGAGGTATCCACATGCGCAACGAAGCCGATCGCCGGAATCCCCTCGCAGCCGGGCGATGCGGGAACGGTCGCCATGACGTAGCCGTTGGTGTCGACCGCCGCGTCGATCACACCAAGGTCGCGCAGTTCTGCAACCAGGATGCGCGCGAGTTCCAGCTGCCCGGGTGTGCTCGGACAGGAAGCCGAGGTGTCATCAGCCCGCGTGTCGATCGTGACGTAGCGCAGGAATCGTTCGAGTGCGGAGGTGTGCATTGGCAACTCAGTTCTCGATAATGACGGCGGCGCGTGCGAACGCGTGTGAATCGATGGTGTGAAGCAGGATGAGATCCGCGTTCCGGATCGCGGAGACGAGATCCGCTCGCGTGGTAACGCCGGCGTCGCGCGCGCGCGTCCGTACGAGGTCATGACAGGCGTGCAGCCAGGCGACGATGGTGCGCAGGCCGCGCCCCTGGTAGGCGATCCAGTTGGCGAAGACGCGGGCCGCCAGGTATTTGGCGACGGCACGGTCCAGGTCCGGCGAGAGCTGCACCGGATCTCCATCGAGGGCGTACTGTGGATCATTCATGAGCGACCGAATGATCGCGCCTCCGGTGCGAAGGTCCCATGCCGCGGGCGCCGCCGGCCGTGTTCGGGCGACCTCGAAGGCCGCCACCACGGCGTCAGCGAGTGCGCCGTCGGCAGGGTTCCAGCCCCTCACGACTTCAGTGGCCCGTGTGATGACGTCCAACGCACGCACGGTGTTCATGCCGGATCCGAGCGTCGCCACGCATTCCGCTTCCCAGGCGTCGTAGCCTGCGAGGTCGGCCAGCATACCGGGACGCAGGAGCGGCGGCAGGGCATTGCGCGCGTCGAGGCCCTCGATCGGTTCCTCGATGGTTAACCGTCCGGCAGTCTCCACGATGCCCACTCCACCTGGCGCGAACAGCATCGAGGCAGCCGTGGGGCAGTAGTGACTCAAGGAAATACGAGTGTGAAGACGATCGCGCAGAACGACCCGCGGATAGTGCCGGCAGGCGACCGGCAGTGCAGACTCACCGCCTTGCGCGTGGATCGCGCAGCGTTGCCGCTCGCGGAAGATACACGCGCCGTCATCTCCATGCGCGATGCGAAGGTCCGTGCCGGGCGAGGCATGCGGCGCGGCAACCAGCATCGGTCCGGTCGCCCTTGCCGTCTTCACACCCCCCGACGTCACAAGCTCAACCACGTGCGGCTCCGCGCCCACCATCCACGCGCTGCAGCATGCGCCTGCGTGTTGGCACCCGTAATCAGCGTGTATGGATAGGCAAAGGGTTGCCACGGCATTCCAGTATAGGTTCGTGCCCGCGAAGCGAGACGCACCGTGGAAGGCAGACATTTATCGGGTCCGCAATTACGGATTGGATAGTTTCGAGCCCGTGGACCGCCGGAAATCAACCAAATTGAGCCTGAAGCAGCCGGGCAAAGGACTTGCTGCTGGACCCGCGTCGATATGCCGGATCCCGATCTCTTTGGACCTCGCCTTCGCCGTGAACGTGAACGCCGGGGTATCTCGCTCGAGGCGCTGTCAGAGGCGACGAAAGTCAGCGCCGATCTCTGGGAAGGTCTTGAACGGAATGACGTCTCCCGCTGGCCGTCCGGGATCTTTGCGCGCGCCTTTGTCCGCGATTACGCCATCACCGTCGGTCTGGACGCAGACGCAGTGGTCGACGAGTTCTGCCGCCACTTCGTGATCGCCGACCGGCGTACCAACCGGATCGTGCAGGCGCAGGCGGCGCTGATCGGTCATAACCACCAGGCTGTCGATCCCGATCCTCTTCCTGCCGGACGCGAGCGCAGGCGCGCACCCCGGGAGCCGGAACCGGCGCCGCCGTCGCTCGCCGCGCAATACGCGCCGCGTATGATTGCCGCCGGGATCGACCTGCTCGCCGTCACGTCGGTATCCCTGGCGATCGCGGTGCCAACCGCGGTCAGCTTCTGGAAGATCGTCGGACCGGTCGCCGCCGTCTACTTCACGGCGAGTACCGTCGTGACCGGCGTCTCCCCCGGTGGCCGCGTCGTCTCGGCGCTCAGGTCATACGCGCCTGCGCTGTTCACCGCAACTCGCCGTCCTACACTCGTCAGGTGAGTGACCTGCCCGCGAGGGCAGGCGATAATGTCGGCGATGCTCGAGATCGCCGTCGTCCAGACGCCCATCGGCCCGCTGACCCTTGCCGCGCGTTCCGGACGCACCTGTCTGCTGCACTTCGGGGATGACGAGGCGGCAGCGCGGGCGTCCCTGGCGAGGTGGTACGGCAACATTCCAATCAACAGAGTCATGGATCCGGCAGGCACCGCGTCTGTGCTGGAGCGCTACTTCGCTGGTGAACTCGATGCGCTCGACGATGTTCACGTCGAGATGAACGGAACAGATTTCCAGCGGAAGGTCTGGTCGGCGTTGCGCGACGTGAAGGCAGGGCGAACCGCTTCATACGCGGATCTCGCCCGGGTGATTGGTTCACCAGCCGCGGTCCGTGCGGTGGGTGCGGCCAACGGCGCCAATCCCGTGGCAGTGATCGTGCCCTGCCATCGCATCATCGGCACGAATGGGACGCTGACCGGCTACGGCGGCGGGCTGGAACGCAAGCAGTGGCTGCTGCGCCATGAAGGCGGGCGGCTTTTCTGAATCTATGGTGACTTGGCGGCGAATCCGTCATACACGAGACGCGAGATTCGGGCGCCGGCCAGCAGCGCGGCATTGTCGATCCCGTAGCTCGGATCCGCACCACGGCGCGTGTAGATTGCGATCACATACTTCACGCCCGGTCCGGTGACGATCGCGGCATCGGCGCGGATTGCACCACGGCGGCCGGACGCATCGGCAAGCTTTTCGGAATCGGTGCCGGTCTTGTTGCCGACTTCTACGTCTGCGGGCAGCAAGCGGGGGATCATCGCGCGATCCTGCTGACGTTGCAGCGTCTTCAGCATCTGTGCGGATGCATCGCTGCTCACGGCCTTACCTTCGGCGATCAACGCCATCAGCCGCATCATCTCTCTCGGTGTCGTCATCCCGAGGCCGAACTCCCGCTCGAGCTCCGGGAACACGTCAGGGTGCCCGTCTCTGAACGTCGGCCGGAAGATCTTCGTCTCGGTGAGGCCATAACCCGCCATCCGATCGTCGATGCGCTTCGCACCGAGTCGGGTCACCAGCATGTTCGTCGCGGTGTTGTCACTGAGCGTGATCATCAGGTGAAGCAGGTCGTGCACCGTGAGCTCGAGACCCGGGCTCATTCCATTCAGCACTCCTGAGCCGCCGACCTTGTCGGGTTCCTTCAACGTGAGGCGCGACTCCAGCGGCAGTTTGCCTTCAGCAGCCTGGTGATACGCCTCGACCATCACCGCGGTTTTGATCGTGCTCGCCGTCGGGAAGCGCGTATCAGCATTGACCGCGACCTGTTCGCCTGTGAGCAGGTTCCGCGCAGAAATACCCATCATGCCGGCGAATTCCGAAGCGGCCTGGTCGACACGATGCTGCATCGATTCCCTTTGTATGTCGTGCGTACCGTGCACAACAAGAATGATGGCGGCCACGCTGAAGCAGAGCTCTGTGCGTATCACGCCCGACACTATATGTGGTTTCCGACTCAGCCATCGATGATGGCTTTTCGCTTGCAGACTTCAGACGCAGCTACGGGGAGGGAAACCGATGGGTATTCTGACGTGGATTCTGTTCGGTCTGGTGGTGGGTGTCATCGCGAAACTGTTGATGCCTGGTCGTGATCCCGGCGGCTTCATTGTGACGATCCTTCTGGGTATTGCCGGCGCTCTGCTGGGAGGATTCATTGGGAGGGCGATGGGTTTCTACGGCTCGAACGAGAGTGCCGGGTGGCTGATCTCAATACTGGGCGCGGTGATTCTACTCGTCGTCTACCGGATGATGGTCCGGCGGCGGGTCTGAACCCGGGCAGCTCGGGCAGCTCGGGAAGCGCGGAGGCCGTACCTCCGCGCTTTCGCTTGTACAATGAGCTCTTTCAATTGGAGGTTCTGATGCATCGTTCGCTGTCGTGCGTCGCCATCGCCGGTCTGGCTCTCGTCTTTGCCGTCCCCGCCGTACACGCGCAGACCGTGGACGAGATTCTCGCCAAGAATCTGCAGGCCAAGGGGGGCGTCGAGACGATCAAGGCGACCAACTCCGTCCGGATGACCGGCACGGCCAACGTCCAGGGGATGGATGTTCCCATCACGAGTTCGGTGAAGCGCCCGCATCTGATGCACAACCAGATGGACATGGGTGGGCAGAAGATGGTCCAGGCGTTTGACGGCACCAGCATGTGGGTGGCGATGGGTGCGAATCCACCGCAGCAGCTGCCCGATGGTCCGCAGCTCCAGGCGCTCAAGGAGAACTCGACGTTCGACCCGGTCTTTCTCGACTACAAGACCAAGGGCCACAAAATCGAACTGGTCGGCAAGGAAACCGAGGGTGGCAAAGCGGTGAACCACCTCCTGGTCACGACCAAGGGCGGAATGCAGTTCCATTACTACCTGGACGCTGAGACCGGCCTCGAGACCCGGTTCACGACCACCGCGGAGATGCAGGGGCAGAAAGCGGAAATTGAAACCCGGCTGTCCGACTACCGTGTGGTCGAAGGACGGACGTTGCCCTTCACCGTGACGCAGTTGATGAACGGCAACCAGATCGTCCAGATGAAGTACGAAAAAATCGAGTTCAACGTACCGCTCGACGACGCGATGTTCAAGATGCCCAAGTAGGCAGGGGATTGGGGTCAGACCGGGGTCTGACCCCGGTCTGACCCCACGGCAACCAGCGACAAGCCCAACTTCACGAGCAGGTCATCCCGGGTGAAGGGGCGAACGAGGACCCCTTCGCATTCCGGGGTACCGCTCTTCCCAAAGAAGACCGTCTGCATGTCTGGGCATTGACGGCGCAGCCGCTCGGCCAGCGCGGGCCCGGACACATCGTCCATCGACAACTCAATCGCCGCCACGTCGACGCGGCCGGCCTTCAGGCAGGCGAGCACCGCGTGTCCCGAGTGCGAGGCCCGCAGCACCCTGTACCCGTCTTTCTCGAGCACTCGTCCGGCCGCTTCGCGCAGGTTTGTGTCGGGCGTCACCAGGAGGGCGACGCGCACCGGCGTTGCCGGATCGGCGGATGGTTCGAAGGCAACGGTTTCCCGCCGCACGGCAATCGACTGCATGTGAGCTCGCAATTCCTGACGAGGTTGTGGGAATGGACGAGCGCCACTGCGCAAGCGGAATGCCGCCGTAGATCCAGCAGAATTGATTGAATTGTTGAGGAAGCGATAAAGGAAGAGGAGTGATCGGCGCCGAAACTGGCGCGCCGATCACATTTTCGTTCCGAGCTCAGCCGTTAAACCGTGGCGCGGCCCAGTCGTTCCTGGAGCTTTTCACGATAGCCGCGGCTCAAAGTCAGACGCGTGCCGGTGCGAAGCACCACCGCGTACTCGCCATTCAGCCAGGGCTGCATCTCCTGGATCCGCTCCATGTTGACGATCCGGCAGCGGTGGATGCGGAAGAACTTCTCCGGGTCGAGACGTCCCTCTATTGCGTTCATCGTCTCGCGTAATAAGTGAGAGGTCGTGCCGACGTGCAGGCGGACGTAGTTGCCTGACGCCTCGACCCAGTCGATCTCGTCGGTGCGGAGGAAAAACAGCCGCCCGCCGGATTTCACCACGAGGCGATCCGTCTTCGGCTGATCACGGCGCAGGTCTTTGACCAGGGCCAGCAATCGGCGGCCGACGTCACCGGTTTCGTCGCGCTGGATGTGCGTGCGGGCCCGCTGCAACGCCTCCTGGAAGCGCTCGCGATCGAACGGTTTCAGCAGATAGTCGAGCGCGCGGACCTGGAACGCGCGCAACGCGTGCTGGTCGTAGGCGGTGACGAAGATGACGAGCGGCATGTGCTCGGAGCCGACCGCGTCGATGACTTCAAAGCCATTGAGTGCCGGCATCTGGACGTCCATGAACACCAGCTCCGGCTTGTGCTGCTGGATCGCCATCACGGCTTCTTCACCGTCACGGCACTGTCCGACCAGTTCAATATCCGGTTCGGCCGAAAGCAGGCTGGCGAGGCGCTCCCTTGCCAGTGGCTCGTCGTCCACGATCATCGTGCGCAGCTTCTTCATGAGCAACCCTTTCAGCTTTGTCGTTCGTGCCGCCCGTGCTGGTCCGCCATGGAACGGCTACCACCACGGCGACTCCCTGCGGGAGCCGGTGGAATTCGAATCGATAATCGGCGCCGAACTGGTGTTGCAGCCGCGCCCTCGTTGTGGAGACGCCGATTCCTTTCTGCAGCGCGGTCAACGAATCCTCGGAGAGCCCGACCCCGTCGTCGCGCACCTCGAGCCAGAGCATGCTGTTGTCGCGGCGGGCGGTGACGTCGATATGTCCCTCGCCCGACTTTCTCGCGACGCCGTGCTTGATCGCGTTCTCGACCAATGGCTGGAGCAGCAGCGTCGGCACGAACGCGTCGCGCGCGTCTTCTTCGATGTCGAAGCGGACCACCAGCCGATCGGCGAAGCGGGTGCTCTCGATCTCCAGGTACTTGCGGAGGAAATCGAGTTCGGCCTGGAGCGTCACCTCCCGCTGGCCGAGTCGCTCGAGCGTGAGCCGGAGAAGATCCGAGAGGCGGATCAGCGTCTGGTCAGCCGCCTCGATGTCCTTGTGCATCAGCGACGAGATCGCGTGCAGCGTGTTGAACAGGAAGTGCGGGTGCAGCTGCTGCTGCAGCGTCTTCAGCTGTGCCTCGACCAGGCGGGTTTCGAGCTGCGAGGCGCGCAGCGCACGCTCGCGCGACTCCCGGTAGTAGCGAAGCGCGATGTTACCGGCAAACAGCGTGACCACCGCGTACGCCGCATTGATGGCGAGGATCCAGCGGAAGTCGCTGAGCGACCGCTCGAAGGAACGCGTCAGCTGCCAGGCGAGCGCCGAGGACAGGACACCCATCAACAGCGCCACGCCGAAGACGACCGACCAGCGCACCCCCGAACAGGGGCGAGGCCGCGCCGGGACGTCGGTCCCTGCGCCGCTGAGATCCAGTAAACGATCCGCCGGCGGCTTCATGATGGTTAGATGGTGGGCCCCGGGAGCCCAGTTGCATCCGTTAGACGTAACGAACAGGAATTTCGTCGCGTGGAATGCGCAGACAGACGCTGCATTCGTCCCGCCAACGCGCCATTGACAACACCTCCACCACCTCGATTCGTCGTTCCATCAGTGCGTGGTGGGCATTTGTCACCCTCAACCGCGTCTCGTCCCAATCTTCATCAGCGACACTCGCCCCCCCATCTGTTGCCCGGATCCGATCAGCTGAATTTCGAAAACGGACAAATATCGATCGTGCAAAACCTTTCCTGTATCATGAGCGCGTGAGCAATCCGACGACGCGCACGCAGCGCAACTGGCAGACGGGTGAGGTATTTACCGCCGCAGATGCGAGCGAGCTCTACGAAGTGGAGCGATGGGGCAAGGGCTACTTTTCGGTCTCCACTGCCGGTCACGTCCTGGTGCATCCCACCAAGGACCGCGAGAAGTCGATCGACCTCAAGCAGCTCACAGATCACTTGATTCTTCGCGGTATACAGCTTCCTGTGCTGGTCCGCTTCAAAGACATCCTCCGGCATCGGGTTGGCGACATCCATAACGCGTTCAAGGCCGCGATCGCGCAGCACCAGTACGACGGCAAGTACATCTGCGTGTACCCGATCAAGGTCAATCAGCAGCGGCAGGTCGTCGAAGAGGTGCTCGATTTCGGACGGGAGTACGGCTTCGGTCTCGAAGCGGGGTCCAAGCCTGAACTCTTCGCCGTCGCCGCCCAGGCCTACAACGACACGCCGATCATCTGCAACGGCTTCAAGGACGCCGAGTTCATCGAGATGGCGATGCTCGCGCAGAAAATCGGGCGCCAGGTCATCCCGGTCGTCGAGAAGTACACCGAGCTCGGGCTGATCCTCAAATACGCAGAGCGAGTTGGCGTCCGCCCGCAGATTGGCATGCGCGTCAAACTGGCGGCGCGCGGCGGCGGACGCTGGCAGGGCTCGGGCGGCTACCGATCCAAGTTCGGGCTCACGGTGGCCGAAGTTCTGCGCGGACTGGACGAATTACGGTCGCGCGGGATGGAAGACTGCTTCAAGCTTCTGCACTTCCACCTCGGCAGTCAGATCCCGAACATCCGAATCGTCAAGGGCGCCCTGAACGAGGCCGCACGCATCTACACCGAGCTCGTCAAGGCGGGCGCCGGACTCGAATACCTCGACGTCGGCGGCGGCCTCGGCGTCGATTACGACGGTTCGCAGACCAACTTCGAATCCAGCGTCAACTACACCCTCGAGGAGTACGCAAACGACGTCGTTTACCACATCCAGACGGTGTGCAACGACGAAGGGGTCAAGCACCCGACCATCGTCTCCGAAAGCGGGCGCGCGATTGTCGCCTATCACAGCGTGCTGATCTACAACGTGCTGGGCGTGTCGGCCTTCGGCGAGGAGAAGATCCCCGAAGCGATAAAGCCGGACGAAGCCGAGCAGCCCGTCATCGACCTGCTCGAGACGCACCAGAATCTCACCGCCCGGAACGCGCTCGAGAGTTATCACGACGCGCAACAGGCGCTCGACATGGCCCTGAACCTGTTCACCGGCGGCTACCTGCCGCTCGAACAGCGATGCCAGGCGGAGAACCTGTACTGGGCCATCCTGGTGAAGTTGAAGAAGATCGTCGCGCAGATGGACGATGTCCCCGAGGACCTCCAGGGGCTCGACGACGCGATGGCGGATACGTACTTCTGCAACTTCTCACTGTTCCAGTCGTGTCCTGACAGCTGGGCGATCAAACAGCTGTTCCCGGTGATGCCGATCCACCGGCTGAACATGGTGCCGACGCAGCATGCCGTTCTCGGCGACATCACCTGCGACTCGGACGGAAAGATCGACCAGTTCATCGATCGCCGCGACGTCAAGCGAACGCTGCCCCTACACAGCGTGAATGGTGATCCCTACTACCTTGGCGTATTCCTGGTCGGCGCCTACCAGGAGATCCTCGGGGATCTGCACAACTTGTTCGGTGATACGCATGCCGTCCACGTCAGCCTGGACGACCGCGGCAACGTCGTCCTCGACGCGGTGATCAAGGGAGACACGGTCAAGGAAGTGCTCGACTACGTCGAGTTCGACGTCGAGGGATTGATCAGGAAGATGCGGCACGACGTCGAACACGCCGTGCGCGCCGGAAAGATCAGTTACGAAGAGTCAGGCCGTATGCTGGAGTTCTACGAAGAAGGGCTGCAGGGCTACACCTACCTCGAGGAGCCGCGGGAGAAGTAACTCCCAACTCCGAACCTCCAACTCCCAAAGGGACTCTCAGCCGGTCGGCTCAGATTCACTTGGAAGTTGGGAGTTGGTAGTTGGGAGTTGCCTCATCTTACCAAGCATCTGGTCGCGCTTAGCTTTGAACTCGTTGCCCGGCTTCCATTCGGGGAACTTGTCGGCGTTGGCCACCCGGTAGCCCACCATGAACATCAGCTGCGCGTCTTCGACCGCGCCGCTGAGATCCCAGTCCGGTTTGATCTGGTCGGACGGTGAGTGATAGTCGCGGTTCGTGTACTCGTCGCGCTTCGACTTGCTGTAGCCTTCGTCCTTGCCGATGAAGTGCTCGCCCGCGTCCGTGTAGAGCGCCGGCACACCCTGCTTGGCGAAGTTGAAGTGGTCGGAGCGGTAGTAGAAGCCCTTCTCCGGTTCCGGATCCGGTGTCAGCGTGCGGTTCTGAGCGGCGGCAGCATCCCGAAGATAGTCATCCAGGTCCGAGGCGCCCATGCCGACGACCGTGATGTCTTTGGTGCGGCCCCACTGGTTGACGCCATCCATGTTGATGTTGGCGACGGTCTTCGCCAGCGGGTAGATCGGGTTGACGGCGTAGTACTGCGAACCGAGCAGCCCCTGTTCTTCAGCGGTGACGAACAGGAAGAGGATCGACCGCTTGGGCTTCGGCTGCACCTGCGTGAACCCTTTCGCGATCTCGAGCAGCGTCGCCACGCCGGACGCGTTGTCGAGCGCGCCGTTGTAGATTTTGTCGCCGTTGACTGGAGCGCCGACGCCAAGGTGATCCCAGTGCGATGAGTAGACGACGTACTCGTCCTTCATGCGCGCGTCACCGCCTTCGAGTTTGGCCACGACGTTCTGCGAGTCGATGGTGCGAAGCGTGTTCTTGACGCCGAGCGAGGCTTTCAGCCCGAGCGGCACCGGCTGGAAGTCACGCGACAGCGCCGCCTGCTTCAATTTGTCGAAATCCTGCCCGGCCATCGCGAAGATCTTCTTCGCCGTCGGCAATGACACCCAGCCTTCGATCGCGGCGCGATCCATGTTCTTGTTGGCGGCGACGACGTCGAATTTTTCGCGCAGGTTGCCCTGGACGACGGAGAACGGATAGCCGGCGGGTCCGGTCTCGTGCACGATCAGCACACCGGCCGCGCCCTTCCGCGCACCCTCTTCGAACTTGTAGGTCCAGCGGCCGTAGTAGGTCATCGCCTTGCCGTTGAACAGCTTCGGGTCCAGCGTCTTCGGATCCGATGGATCGGGTACCTGCGGATCGTTGACCAGCACGACGATGGTCTTGCCCTTCACATCGACATCCTTGAAGTCGTTCCAGTTGTACTCGGGCGCCTCGACGCCATACCCGACAAACACCAGGTCTGAATCGGAGATGGACGCCGAGTCGGCCACGTGCTTCGTCCACGGCACGACGTCCTCCCCCCACTTGAACGTCTGCTTCTGGCCGTCCTTCGCGACGGTGAAGGGCTGGAGCTGCTGCGCCTGGATGCCGACGAGCGGTACTTTCTGAACGTAGGTGCCGTCGGTATTACCGGGTTGCAGCCCGAGCTTCTTCGACTCCTCGACGAGGTACTTGACCGTAAGGTCCTCCCCCTTCGTTCCGGGCGCGCGGCCTTCGTACTCGTCCGAGGCCAGGACCTTGATCCGTTCGATGATGGCGTTCGAGTCGATGGCGGGTGGCTGAACCGGCGCGGCCGCCGTTTGCGCCGCTGCCGGTGGCGTCGCCGGGCTCGCATCCTTCTGGCCGCCGCAGGCTGCGGCGGAGACTCCTGCGAGTGCGACCAGGAGCGCGCCGGTGACGACACGCTTCATGCCTTCTCCTTCGTGGCTGCAACCGCGGAGCGGGAGCCGAGCTCACGATCCAGATCGAGAAGCGACGCCGGGTCGCTGCCGATCATGTGGAACTTGGCGACGATCTCGCGCGCCGTCTTTTCCTCTTCCACCTGCTCGGTCAGGAACCACTGGAGCTCCGCGACGGCAGCGAACGCCTTCTCCTGGAATGCCGTCTCGTAGAGCGCGTCGATCTGGCGGCTGACTTCCTGCTCCTGCGCCAGCGCCCGGTCGAACACTTCCGCGACGCTCTTGAAATCCGACTTGGGCTTCTCGATCGCCAGCAGGTCGACGCTTCGATCGCGGGCCAGGACGAAGTCCAGCAGCTTCATCGCGTGCATGTGCTCCTCCTGGCTCTGAAGCCTGAGCCACCGCGCCGCGCCGGTAAACTTCTGGCACTCACAGTAGGCCGACATTGCCAGGTAGGCATATGAGGCACTCAGCTCGGAATTGATCTGCCGGTTGATCGCTTCGACTACTCGTGGATTCATGAGCTGATTCTAGCTGGAACGCGCCCGGCGCCGGACCTTGTATGCTTTATCGATGCGGATCCCCATCACGGCGGCGGCGACTGCCGCGCTCGCACTCCTGCTGAATAGCGGCGTTCCGACGGCGGCGGTTGACGAGAACTGGCCGCAATGGCGCGGGCCCGATGGGCTGGGGGTTGCCGCCGGCACCAACTATCCGGAGCAATGGGGGCCGGACACGAACATCGCGTGGAAGACGCCGGTCGAAGGCAGCGGCCACTCCTCGCCGGCGATCTGGGGCAACCAGCTTTTCATCACGACCGCGATCCAGGGAGAACACGTGCCCGGACGGGTCGCTCCCGATCACCTCGACTTCAATCTGAAGCCCGGATATCTGCACCCTGACGCGGCCGGCGTCGACTACAAGAACACGTTGAAAGTGCTCGCCTACGACACACGCGACGGCAAGCTCCAGTGGGAACGGACGGCGTACGACGGCTTGATGTACGACAACAAGCACAAGAAGAACACGTACGCCTCACCGACGATTGCCACCGACGGCAAGCTGTTGTACGCGTTCTTCGAAGCCGCGGGGGTATACGCCTACGACCTGAAGGGAACACTTGTCTGGAAGGCGTCAGTCGGTGACATCGCCAAGGCGGGCCTCGGTCCGGGAACCTCGCCGGTTCTCTTTGAAGATCTGCTGATCCTGCAGTGCGATCAGGAAATGGGCACCGGATCGGCCATCATCGCGCTCGACAAGAAGACGGGCAAACAGGTGTGGCGGGTCGATCGGACGACGCGAAGGAGCTGGGCGACGCCGTTGGTCGTGCAGAGCGGAGGCCGCGCGGAACTGGTCGCCTCCGGTGCCGAGACGGTGATCGGCTACGATCCGCGGACCGGCAAGGAGTTGTGGCGCGCGCCAGGCGTCCAAAGCCACCCGATCCCGAGCATCGTCGCCGGCCACGGCCTGATTTTCGCGACTGCCGGGAACGGTGCCAAGGTGGCGATCGCGATCAAGGCGGGTTCGAACGGTCAGCTGAAGGAGAACGAAGGGATCGTGTGGCGCTACAACAAGGGCACCGCGTACGTGCCGTCGCCGATTCTGTTCGGTGACGATCTCTACCTGATGACTGAGGCCGGGCTGATCACCTGCCTTGACGCGCGCACCGGAACGGTCAAATACGAGGGAGGGCGGCCACCGGTCGCGACGTCTTTCAAGTCTTCGCTCGTCGCCTACGGCGATCGCGTGCTGCAGACCAGCGAGGAGGGGGACACGTTCGTGATCAAGGCGGGGGCCACACACGAAGTGCTGCGGACCAACTCTGTCGGCGAGCCGGTGTGGGCATCGCTTGCGTTCGCGCGCGACACGATCTTCATCCGCGGCGACAAGCACCTGTTCGCCATCCGAAACGCCGTAGCGGCTACGAAGTAGCCGTGCCGCTCGCGGAACTGGAACGGGCACTTCGAGTCCGGCTCGCGGAAACGCTCCCGGGAGTCGAGGCGCAGATGCGCTTTGCGCCCGCGCCACCCCGTGCCGGCTGGCGTGCCGGACACTTCCCGGAAGACACGCGCACGGCCGCGGCCCTGCTGTTGATCTACCCGGGCCAGGACGGCCCGGCCATTCCGCTGACGGTGCGCGCCAGCAGCCTGGCGCATCATCCCGGTCAGATCAGTCTTCCCGGGGGCGCATCGGATCCAGGCGAGACGCTGGCGCAAACCGCGTTGCGCGAGACGCACGAGGAGATCAACGTCGATCCGGCATCGGTGCGCATTCTCGGCGAGCTCACCCCCGTCCATGTGCTCGTCAGCGGCTTCACGCTCCATCCGGTCGTCGCCGTGACGCACACCCGTCCGGAATTTGTGCCCGCCTCCGGCGAGGTGCAGGAGATCCTCGAGGTCTCGCTCGCCACGCTGCGTGACGCATCGCACATTCGCCGCGGCACCCGCGTGCGCGAGGGCGTCGCGGTGGAGTACCCGTACTTCGACCTGCTCGGGCACCAGGTATGGGGAGCTACAGCGATGGTGCTGGGGGAATTCATCTGTCTCATCTAGAAGGTTCTCTAAGGTTTCAAGGTTTACAGGTTCCAGGGTTCGAAGGTTAGGATAGCCACATGACAGGCGCCGCCTCTTTCCCGCGAGTCGACGAACGGACGGGGCGGGCTCTTCTCGACGTGGTGCGCGGGTGCACCTTCGACGACTTCATCCTCACACCGCAACGGAGCATCGTCGTTCGACGCGATCCATCGCGGATCGATCTGTCCTGCCGGCTGACGCGCGGGATCACGCTCAATCGCCCGATCGTCTCTGCGAACATGGATACCGTCACCCGGGCGCCGATGGCGATCGTGCAGGCTGAAGAAGGAGGCATCGGGATCATCGATCGCGGCTTCCGTCCAGGTGAGATCGAGCCGCAGGTGCGCGAGGTCGAGAAGGTCAAGCGCGCGCAGCACGGGGTGATAGCGGATCCGTATCGAATCGCTCCGGAGGCGACGCTCGACGATGCGGCATCGGCGATGTCACGCGCGCGGATCGGCACGCTGGTGGTCGTCGATGGCGACGGGAAGTTGCGGGGGATGCTGACCAACCGGGACATGCGTTTCGTTCAGCGTGCCGGCGCCCGGGTCGCGGACCGGATGACTCCGCTCGAGCGGCTCGTCGTTCACGAAGGCACCCTGACGCACGAAGAAGCAGAACGGCTGATGGTTGAGCGCAAGATCAAGAAGCTTCCGCTCGTCGACAGTTCCGGCCGGCTGGTTGGTCTGGTGACGTCGCGTGACATCACGCGCCAGAGGCATCTGCCGTTCGCGACCCGAGACAGCCATGGCCGGCTGATGGTCGGCGCGGCAATTGGTGCGACGGGCGACTTCCTCGAGCGCGCCACCGAATTGATCCGGGTCGGCGTGGACGTGCTGGTCATCGACATCGCCCACGGCCACTCCGTGGTGATGCAGCGCGCGATGGAGCAGTTCCGCAAGCAGTTCGGCAAGTTCGAACTGATCGCGGGCAATGTCGCCACTGCCGAGGGGGCCAGGTTTCTCATCGACCTCGGAGCCGACGGCGTGAAGGTCGGGATCGGGCCCGGCGGTGGATGCACGACGCGAATGACGACCAGCTTCGGCGTTCCGCAGGTGCAGGCGCTGGTTGAATGCCGGCTGGCGGTGGGCGATTCCGGCGTTGGCGTCATCGCCGATGGCGGGATCAAGCGTCACGGCGCACTGGCGCAGGCGCTGCTCTTCGGCGGGGATTCCACCATGCTCGGCAGCGCCTTCGCCGGAACGCAGGAGGCGCCTGGCGAGACCGTGCACAAGTCGGTCGTGCTGCCGGAATCCGGCAAGTCGGTCAAGGTGCCGTTCAAGGTGCTGCGCGGCATGGCATCTCTCGAAGCGATCCGCGACCGACTGGATGTCGAGGACGCCGACACGGTGGAACTCGAAGAGATCGGGGCGGAAGGC
Organism: uncultured Acidobacteriota bacterium; assembly: GCA_963742265.1. Taxonomy (GTDB): domain Bacteria; phylum Acidobacteriota; class Vicinamibacteria; order Vicinamibacterales; family 2-12-FULL-66-21; genus JACDCA01. Next base: position 41,095 of record CAVULC010000003.1, on the reverse strand, counting down.
ATGGAGATCAGCGTGCCCGCGCGCGGCTCCGCGCGCACGATCGTCCGAGACATGATCAAGCACCTGTGCTCGTCGATCAGTTACGGCGGCGCCGACAGCCTGGCGGGTCTTCGTCAGGCCTTCTGGAAAGATCCGAACGCGTTCGTGATCAAACAGTCCGCATCAGCGCGACGAGAGTCCTACGAGCGGTAGGGGATGCCGGTGCCAGGTGCTGACAGCTGAGAGCTGAAAGCTAGAAGCGAATCAGCTGCAGGATGTCGAACGGTGCCGACGCAGTCGGGCAGTCCGGAGGGTCAGCGAAGCGGTAGCCGAACCCGTAGCTCGCCAGGATGATCCCGGTCCCGGCACGGCGTGCAGTTTCCAAATCGATAGCGGAATCGCCAACGAGTACCTGCTTGTTCGGGTGACGCGCTGGCAGCGGCGCACAACCGAAGCAGGCCGTCAGGAGCGGGCTTGCGGCCGAGGGCGGTGTCACCACCGATCGTACGCGCGAAATGCTGCGAAAGGTCGAGCGCGGCGAGCAGGCGATCGGTAACCTGCTGTGGCTTGTTGGTCAGCACCGCGAGCGGCGCGCGAATGCGGAGCTCGTCGAGAACCGCTGGTATACCGGCGTAAGCAACGGTGTTCTCTACCAGGCGCTCCTCATAGAGCTCGAGAAAGCGGGGCAGTGCGGCCGATGTCTCCGGCGCGAGACCGGCGGCACTGAGCACGCGCCGAACCAGGACCGCTGCACCTTCGCCGACCATCGCCACCACGTCGGCATCCGGCAGATCACGTCCACCGAGTTCCCGCACGAGCGCATTTGCCGAATTGGCGAGATCCTGCTGCGAATCGACCAGCGTCCCGTCGAGATCGAAAACGACGAGCCGGATCATGCCTCCGCATCGACCGGAACGATGGCGGGAGCAGGAGCCGAAAACAACGCGCACACGGCACCGGCGGGATCGCGGATGACGCAAAACGTGCCGCCCGACATGGACCGCGGTCCATCGATGATCGTGCCGCCCAGTGCGATGCACTCCGCTGCCGAACGACCGACGTCCTCGACGACGATGTACATCAGCCATTGGGCCGGCACGCTCGCATTTTCGCCGCGCGCGTGGCAGATCCCGGCGACGCCGTCGCCCGTACTCGACACCATCACGTAATCGGAGTACTCGCCCATGCTCACCATCTCGACGCTCCATCCCGTCACCCGCGCGTAGAAATCCCGGACGGCTTCGGCGTTCGGAACGGTCAAATCGCTCCAGACAATCGAGCCAGGCTTGGGTAGTTCCATGGAGGTCAGCATACACGTGCAACGTGCAACGTGCGACGTGCGACGTGCGACGGTGCGATGTGCGAACGTGCGGACGTGCCACGTGCGATCGCGACGTGCAAACCGTGGCATCGGTTGTGCCTCGCATGTAGTGTCATGGCGAAGCGTGCTGAAGATCTGCAGTGTTGGCGGCTTGCGGACGAACTGCGGGCGGAGGTGGTGGCAATTTGTGATCAACCGGCGGTCGCGAAACATGGCAGGTTCTGCGACGGGTTCACCGAAGCGGCAGGAAGCGTGTGCCGCAACATTCGCGAAGGCTTCGGTCGATTCATGTCCGGCTCGATCGTCCAGTTCTTCGATTACGCGATAGCGTCGCTCGAGGAGGTGGAGGACTATCTTCACGAAAGCCGGACCCGACGGTTCATCGACGCCGACCGCTTCAATCGAAGCCTCGACCTCGCCGAACACACGAGGGCGACGGCTCTGAAGTTCAAACGTTTCCACGAAAACAAACTTCCGCCAACCCGCCCAACCCGCACGACGACGCGGCGCAGAGGCGGCAAATGAGCTCCAGCGAGCACGTCGCACGAGCACGTCGCACGTGAGCACGTGAGCACGTGAGCACGTCGCACGTGAGCACGTCTTGACGTCGGCACGTAGCACGTGCGCACGTCGCACGTAAGCACGTCGCACGGTCGCACATCGCACGTGACAGGATAGAATTCCCCGATGCATTCGTCCGTATCCCGCTATCTCGGAGTTACAGTCGCTGTCGTCGGATTGATCGCGGGCCTGCGCGCCCAGACGAGCGCCCCCGCCGACGCGGAGTATCTGCGCAAGGCATACGACACCTATCGCTCGATGCAGAAGTCGTCCCCGCACGCGAACGTCCCGTGGCAATACCTTGGTCCGAAGAACATCAGCGGACGTGCCACCGACATCGCGGTGGCCGATCGGCCGGCCGGGCGCAGGATCTATGTGGGCTACGCCACGAGCGGGGTGTGGAAGAGCGATGACGCCGGCACCAGCTGGCAGGCGATCTTCGAGAACATGCCGTCCACCAGCATCGGCGATCTCGCGACGGCCCCATCCAATCCGTCCGTTCTCTGGGTCGGAACCGGTGAGGCCAATCTCTTCCGGGCCTCGATGCCTGGCGTCGGCATCTTCAAGTCGACTGACGATGGCCGCACCTTCACGCACATGGGCCTCACCGACACGCAGACGATCGGACGCATCCTCGTTCATCCCACCAACCCCGACATCGTCTACGTCGCCGCGTCGGGTCACGAGTGGACCGACAACGAAAATCGCGGGGTGTTCAAGACGACTGACGGCGGGAAAACCTGGAACAAGGTCTTCTATCGCAGCGCACGCACCGGTGCGTGGGATCTGGCAATGGATCCGACCAATCCGGACGTGGTCTACGCATCGATGTGGCAGCGCATTCGGCGGAAGTGGAGCGATCCGCGGGTCGAGCCTGGCTACAACGAGGGCGGGATCTGGAAAACTACTGACGGCGGAAAGACCTGGACCGAGGTCAACACCGGTCTCCCCGCCGCGGAATTCCGCGGCCGGATCGGCATCGACATCGCCCGCAGTAATCCGAAGGTGCTCTATGCATTCGTCGACAACTACGAGCCTGGGCGTCCGGCACAGCCGAACGAGAACGACGCGTATGGCCGCCCGATCAACGAGGCGCGAATCAAGGCTGCGGAAGTGTTCCGCACCGACGATTCGGGGGGGACGTGGCGGAAGGTGAGTGAGTCGAATGAATTCATGACGCGCCATTCCGGCACGTACGGATGGGTGTTCGCGCAGGTGCGCGTCGATCCGGTCGACGAGAACACGGTCTACACGCTTGGGCTCGGACTGAATGTCTCCAAAGACGGAGGCAAGACGTTCGCGACGTTCGCGAACTCGCGCATGGTTCACGGCGATCATCACGGCATGTGGCTGGACCCCGGGAACCCACAGGTCATGTACAACGTGAACGACGGCGGCTTCTACCAGACCTCCGATGCCGGTCAGACCTGGAAGTTCGCCGTGAGTGCCGGGGGATCGCAGTTCTACAACTTGACGGTCGACAACAGTACTCCCGCCGTGGGTCTACGGCTCGATCCAGGACGTCGGCAGCCGTCGTGGCCGGCTGGATCTGAGCCAGGGACGCGACAAGATCGCTGCGGTCGATTTCGAGAACGCGCCCGGCGGTGAGGGGTCCAACCAGGCGGTCGATCCCGTCAATCCAAACATCGTGTACTCGCACGGGTTTTACGGAAACTTCACCCGCGAGGACCTCAGCGTTCCTCCCGGCCAGCGCGGACGCCGCGGCGGCGCGGGTGCGGACCAGGCAGCCGCTCCGCAGGGCGCCGCAGCGGATCACGGCCATCCGTCCGAAGGAGGAGAACCTCCGGGCGCAGTGGATGGCGCCGGTGGTGTTGTCACCGCACGATCCGAATACCGTCTACCTCGGATACCAGTACGTGTTCCGGTCGACCAATCGTGGTGATGCGTGGGAAAAGATCAGCGGAGATCTCACCGGGAACGATCCCGCGCAAATGCTGCCGAAGAGCTCGAGTGAGATTCCTTACCAGACGATCACGGCGCTGGCTGAATCCCCACGCGTGAAAGGGCTGATCTACGCGGGTACGGATGACGGCCGGCTTCAAGTCACCACCGACGCAGGGAAGACGTGGACCGATCTGACCGCCAACGTGCCGACGAAAAAGTGGTACTCGCGCGTCGTGCCGTCACAGCACGCCGATCAGACCGTCTACATCACGCAGCGCGGGCGAGAGGATGATGACTTTGCTGTCTACGTCTACAAATCGACCGACGGTGGCAAGACCTTCACCACGCTGGCGTCGAATCTCCCTGCCGGACCGGTGAACGTCATCCGCGAAAGCCCACGCGATGCGAACGTCCTGTTCCTCGGCACCGACTTCGGCGCGTTCATCTCGACCGATGCCGGCCGGCGCTGGGACGTGCTCGGCGGCGGCCTCCCCTCGACCCAGGTTTCCGACCTCGCCTACCAGGGCCGCGACAACGTGGTGGTGATCTCCACCTACGGCCGCGGCATGTGGGTGCTCGATGCGATGAAGCTCGCCATCAACAAGTAGTGACAGGAGATCGCGAGAAAGGCCAACAGGAGAGTAGGAGATCAGGAGCACTCAGCTAAAAGGCAATCGCAGGAGAACGCGAGAGTAGGAGCGGCTAAAAAGCGCGTGGTCTGGCAACGTGTTGAGACGTGATACGCCAAAATAAGTTGCTCCTGCCCTTCTATCCTCCTGCCTGGTTTTCAAAAACTTCGTGATCTCCTGCGAAAACAAGTGTCATCACGCTTATTCGGTTCGCAGCGCCACCAATGGATCGACTGACGCGGCACGGTGCGCGGGCACGGCGCTGGCGATCAGCCCCGCGACAGCGAGCGTGATCAGCGCCCCGGCGAAGATCCACAGCATCGTTCGGCTGCGTTTCGAACAGGTAGGTGTTGAGCCCGATCCGTGGAGTGACGCTCAAGTACCACGCGCCGGCGCAGCCGACCACGAGGCCGAGCCCCATCAACAGTCCCGCCCGTTTCAGCACCATCGAGACTACGTTTCCGCGCGTGGCGCCGAGCGCCATGCGCACGCCGATCTCATTCGTCCGCTGCGCGACGATGTATGCCATGACGCCGTAGATGCCGACGGCGGCGATCACCAGGCCGAGTCCGCCGAAGAGCGCGAGCAGCGCCATGTTGAAGCGGCGCTGCGCGATCAGCCGCTCCATGTACTTCTCCAGGGTCACGGTGTCGCTCGTGAGCCGCTGCTCCCGGTTCACGTTCCAGATCGCGGCTTTCACCGCCGGCAGGACCTTCATCGGGTCTCCAGCGGTGCGCATGATCAACGCGGAACCGATCGTTTCGTCCTGGGCGAACGGGAGGTATGCCTCCTGGCGCGGCGGACTCTCCGGTCCGAGGCCGCGGACGTTGCCGGCGATGCCGACGATCGTCTTTTCCTTGTCGTCGAAGATCATCCGCTTGCCGAGCGCTTCCTCGTTGGGGAAGTACTTCCGTGCAGCCGCATCGTTGATGACGACAACACCAGGCGCAGACGCGTTGTCGGTTGCTTCGAGGTTCCGTCCGCGAAGGATCGGGATCCGCAACGTGCGGAGGTAGTCGGGCGAAACAGTGCGCCGGTCGATCGCATCGTCATCTCCCTTCAATTCGCCGCGGCCGGGAATCTTGACGTTGGTGCGGCTCCAGCTGCCGGTCAAAGGCGTGCCGCCTGAGATCGTGGACGCCATTTCCACGCCCGGCACTCTCCGAACGGCCTCGAGCATCTGCGGGACGTAGGTGCGGCTGGCCGCCATTGCCAGCTTGAAGTCGAACTTGCCTGGGGGCTGAGGCGGGCTGACGTCGAGCACGAGGACGTTGTGGTAATCGACGCCGGTGTCGACCCGCATCAGGCGCACGAAGCTGCCGATGAACAACCCTGCGCCGACGAGGAGCATGACCGCGAGTGCAACTTCGGCGACGACCAGCGCGCCCCTGAGCCGCTGCGTGCCAGCGCCCGCGGTCGACGATCGTCCGCTATCCTTGAGTGCACGCGTGAGATCCGGTCTCGAGGACTGCAGCGCGGGGATGACGCCGAAGAAGATGCCGCTGACGGCGGCAGTGGCAATCGTCGCGAAGAGGACGCGCAGGTCGATGCCGATTGCGCCGACCCTCGGTAGCCCGGCCGGCAGCCAGGCGCGGATGGTCTGGACACCGGCATAGGCGAGCAGCACACCCAGCGCTGCGCCTGCGAGCGAGAGGACGAGCCCTTCGATCAGCAGTCCGCGGACGAGCCGCCAGCGGCTGGCGCCGAGCGCCGCGCGAATACCAATCTCCCGTCCGCGCACCGTGGCGCGAGCGAGCATCAGGTTCGCCACGTTCGCGCACGCGATCAGCAGGACGAGGCCGACGGCTCCGAGCAGGAGCAGCATCCAGGAGCGCACCCGTCCAACCAGGTGCTCCTGGAGAGTAATCACTCGCGCGCGGCGTCCCGTGCCCCACTTGGGGTACTGCGCGGTCGAGCGTCTCTGAGACGCGGTGCATCTGGTCGTTCGCCTGCTGGAGCGAGACGCCGTTACGCAGTCGGCCGATGATGTTGCCGTTGTAGCTGCGGTTGCCGCCGCGCACCTTGTCTTCCGCGCGGAACATCATCGGAACATAAAGCTCGGTCGGCTTCTCGGCCGCGACCGGGTAGGCAAAGTCTCTCGGCATGACACCGACGATCTCCCAGGACTGGTCGCTGAGTTCGATCGTCTTGCCCAGGGCGTCAGGCGATCCGCCAAAGCGGCGCTGCCAGAAGCCATAGCTCAGAAGGACGACCCGATGCCGTCCCTCCACTTCGTCGTCGACGGTAAACGTCCGGCCGAGCAATGGCTTGACGCGCAGCATCGGCAGGAACTCCCACGTGCTGCGCAGCCCGCGCACCTCCCCCGGTTCCCCGCTTTCATTCTTCAGACGGAAGATCGTGTTGGAGACGTGCGCCAGGCCGTCGAAGGAATCCTGCATGCGACGCCAGTCGAGATAGGTCTGCGAAGTCGTTGCGCCGCCACCGAAGGTAGTGGCCCTGGTCGGGTCGTATTCAAGCACCACGGCGAGTCGGTCGTGCTCGTCGAAGGGCAGCGCGCGCAGCACCACGGCGTCGACCACCGAGAAGATCGCGGTGCCGGCACCGATCCCCAGCGCGAGCACCGTCAGTGCGACAGCCGTGAAGGTTGGCGACGAGCGCAGGGACCGAAGTGCGGCGTTGAGGTCGTCTCTCATGGGCGTTTAGACGTTTTCGTTCAAATCGGGTTGGCCGGTGTGACGAATAGCGTGAGCGCTGAATTTTCCAGCGTTAGAATCCGCATTATGAGCGCATTCCTCGCCGACCTGTCGTATGCCGCGCGAACCTTCACGAAGAAGCCCGCCTTCGCCGTCACCGCGATCCTCACGCTCGCGCTGGGAATCGGCGCGTCAGCGGCGATCTTCAGCGTCGTCAACGCGGTGCTGTTGCGGCCGCTGCCCTATGCGGATCCGGAACGTCTCGTTCACGTCACCGTGGATATGCGCAACCGCAACGTCTCGGACTTCCCGTGGTCGCCGGCTGATTTCAACGACTTGCGCACGCAATCGACCACCTTCGACGGCATCGCCGGTCTGGTGACCGGACGACAGGTCTTCATCACCCCTGGCCAGCGGGATCCCGAACAGGTGCGGACCGGAAATTCGACCACCAACCTGTTCCGTGTTCTCGGGGCGAAGATGGCACTCGGCAGCGACTTCACCGACGCCGACGGCACCCCGCTTCCTCCGCCGCCGCAAGCCGTCGCAGGAGCGCCGGCCGCCGCGCCGCAGGGACCACCACCGGTGCCGCGCACGATCATCAGCTACCAGTTCTTTCAACGGCGGTTCGGTGGCAATCCAGCTATCGTCGGCACCGTCGTTCGCCTCGGCGAACAGCCGTTCGAGATCATCGGCGTCCTGGAGCCGGGCTTCGAGGTGCTGCTGCCGCCTGAACTCAGCGTCGAAACGGTGCCCGACATCTGGACGCCGCTGCGGGTCGACTTCGCCGCCGGCTCGCGCATCAACGTGTTCCTCCGGGTCATCGCGCGTCTGAAGAACGGCGTCAGGATCGACGAAGCGCAGCGCGAGGTCGATGCGCTGGCCGCCAGCCTGCGCGACCGGTTCCCGATCAGCAAGACTGCCGGCGTATACATTCGCGTGGAACCGATGCGTGAGGATCTCGTCCAGGACGTGCGTCCCGCGATCGTGGCGCTGATGGGCGCGGTGACGTTCGTTCTCCTGATCGCCTGCGCCAACGTCGCGAACCTGCTGCTGATCCGCGCCGCCGCACGCGAGCGCGAGCTCGCCGTCCGTTCCGCTCTCGGTGGCACCCGCGGGCGCATCGTCCGTCAACTGCTGGCCGAGAGCTTCCTGCTCGCGGGGATTGCAACACTCCTCGGGTTGGGGCTGGCGTATGCGGGGGTTCAGCTGCTGCTCACTCTCGGGCCAACCAATCTGCCGCGGCTCGCGCACGTCAGCGTCGATCCGGTGGTGGTGGGATTTGCCGCCCTCGCGGGCCTGGTGTCGGTGGTTGCGTTTGGATTGATTCCCGCCGTCCGTGCCTCACGTCCGGATGTGATGGACCTCCTGCGCCGCGCCGGCCGCACCGGCGGTCTCTCCGGCGGACGGTGGTTGCGCAACGCGGTAGTCACCATCGAAGTTGCTCTGTCGTTCGTCCTGCTGGTCGGATCGGGATTGATGATTCGCAGCTTTGTCGCTTTGCAACGCGCCGATCCTGGTTACGACCCGAGGGGAGTACTCACATTCCTCATTCCGAACGTACGGCTGCCGCAACCCGAAGCGCGGCAGGCGTTCGTGCGCGACCTGCGCGCGCGCATCGAGGCGATGCCGGGCGTGACCGGAGCAACGGCGGCCACGCCGCTGCCGCTCGACGGCCGCAGCGGGCTCGCGCGCTACGGCACCGAGGAAGCGCTGGCGGATCCAACCAAGTTCGGGCAGGCCACCGTGCACTTCGTGCTCCCCGGCTACTTCGAGACGATGAAGACGAAGGTGATCGACGGGCGAACGTTCACCGAGGCGGACAATCGTCCCGAGTCGCGCGCGGTCGTGGTCGACCGGGTACTCGCGCAGCGGCTGTGGCCGGGTCAGCGCGTCATCGGCAAGACGCTGCTCAGCCGAATCCGCACGAACGAGCCCGAGCGGTTCGAAGTCATCGGCGTCGTCGATCACCAGCGGCACACGACGCTGGCGCGTGACGGACGGGAGGCGTTGTTCGTGCCTGATGGCTACGGGCAGTTCGCCGTCGCCAACCGGTGGGCGGTGCGAACGACCGGCGATCCGATGCAGTTGGCCGAAAGCATTCGCTCGGCAATTGCCGAACTGAATCCACGAACCGCGCCGACGGAGATTCGCGCCATGGACGCGTTCCTGGCGGAAGCGCAGGCGCAGACCAGGTTCGCGCTCGTTCTGATCGGCATCTTCGCCTGTGTGGCACTGTTGCTTGCCGCGGTCGGTCTGTACAGCGTGCTCTCGACCACGGTGAAGCAGCGAACTCCAGAGATCGGCGTACGCATGGCATTCGGCGCAGCGCACAGCAGCATCTTCCGGATGATGGTGGCGCAGGGGCTGCGGCTCAGTGCGATAGGGGTCGCGATCGGTGTCGCCGCAGCATTGCTTCTCACCGGTGCGATGAGCACCATGCTGGTCGGCGTGAAGCCCACAGATCCGGTCACGTTCCTGGCAATGGCGGCCGGGTTCCTCGCCATCGCCGTCGTTGCATGCGGGTTGCCTGCGTGGCGTGCGTCGAGGCTCGATCCGATGGTTGCCCTGCGCGACGAGTAGACTGGTACACGCTGACGAACGTAGTGCAGCCCTTCAGGGCTGCCCGACAGCGGCCGAATCGTATGCGTTGTGTAGCCCTGATTGTTTGCCTGCTGTCGGCGACAGCGTGCGGTCCGACCAGTCCCTCGGCGGTCAACGCGCAGTTCACGCTCGGTCCCGGCCAGACTGAAACGATTCCTGGAGCATCAACCAGGGTGACGTTCGTCGCCGTGATTTCCGACTCGCGTTGCCCCGCCAACGCCAACTGTGTGGTGGCTGGCGAGGCGGTGGTCCGTATCGACGTGTGGACCGACGGCCGTTCGTCGACCCACGAGCTTCATACCGGCAACATGCAGCCGGCCAAGCCGGCCGATCTCACCATCGACCTCGTGGAAGTCGCGCCGTATCCGTTCACGAGCACGCCCATCGATCCTGCTGCGTATCGAGTGACGTTGCGCGTCACGCGCTAGCAGTATGGCTTCAAGCGAGGATTGAGGATCCATCGGATCAAGGATCCGAGGAGCGGAGCGCCGTCGCCGGACTTACCCGCGTGGCGCGTCGAGCGGGAAGGTAGGACGCGATCACGGACGTGACCAGCAGCAGCACGGTCACTGCGCTGAACGTGAACGGATCGGCGCGTCCGACACCATACAGCAGGGATGCCACAACGCGGGTGGAGGCGAGCGACAGCAGCAATCCTCCCACCAGCCCTGCGACAGTCAGCACTGTCGCCTTTGACAGGACCAGCCACACGATATCCCGGCGCGTGGCGCCGAGCGCCTGCCGGACGCCGAATTCCTGCGCCCGCTGAGCGACGGACTGAGCCATCAGCCCGTAGATGCCGACCACGGCCAGGAACAGCGCGATGATGCCGAAGGTCGTGACCAGGGACAATGTCAAACGTCGCGTGGCGAACGCCGCCGCCGCGACCGCCGCGAGCGGCTTCACATTCGCCAGCGGCAGTTCCGGATCGAGATCAGCGATGATCCGGCGGATCGGTTCGACCATTCCTTCAGGCGCACCAGCGGACCTGGTGACCAGGGACATTCGCTGTGGAGACCACGTCTGCGCGACGGGAAAGTACACCGCCGGTGTCACGTGCTCATCCCAGGGAAGGTCACGAACATCGCCGATCACACCTGCCACGGTGCGCTCGACTCCCCAGATCTTGATGCGCGCACCGACGGCGGCTTGTGGGGAGCCCCAGGTACTTTCGCGCGGCACTGCCATTGAGCAGCACCGTCATGGGTGCGTCCGCCGTGTCGGAGTCGGAGAGCTCCCGTCCGGCCAGAACCGGGATGCCTGTGGCGGACGCATATCCTGCAGTGATGAAGTGGTACCGTCCTCCCGGTCCTTCTCCATTGGCGAACTGCCGGCCGACGATGCTGAAGCTGGTGTTCTCGTCGTATCCCGTCCAGGGCAGATCGGAGCCGATCGCCGCGGATTGGACACCCGGTAACGCGCGGATCCGTTCCAGCGCGCGATTGAAGAACTCCGCCGCCTTCGCCTGCGTTTCATACCGCGCCATCGGCAGTTCGAGCGAGGCGGACAGCGCGCCTTCAGGGCGGAAGCCCGCGTCGGCCTCGAGAACAGAGATGAAGCTGCGAAGCAGCAGTCCGCCGGCGACGACCAGGACAAACGCGAGCGCCACCTGCGCGCCGGCCAGTACCTGTCGAAGCCGCTGATGCGGAGAGCCGGCGACGGTTCGCCCCCCCTCTTTGAGGGTCGTACCGACACCGGAGCGGGTGAGTTGCCAGGCCGGAATGAGCCCGAAGAGCAGCGCGCTGCACACGGTCGCGGCGGCGGCGTAGAAGAGCACGCCCGAATCGACCGCGATCGCCTGGAGCCGCGGCGTGTCTGCCGGGCCGTAGCGGGCAAGTGCCGCGATCGCGCCGTAAGCGATCGACACACCGGCGGCTCCTCCGGCAAACGCGAGAACGAGGCTTTCGATCAGCAGCTGCCGTGCCAGGCGTCCACGCGTGGCACCCAATGCCGCGCGAACGCCGATCTCCCGGGTTCGTCGCGCCGCGCGGCCAAGCAGGAGTCCGGCAACATTGAGGCATGCCAGTAGCAGGACCGCGCCTGCCGTCCACGACAGTGCCGTCAGCGTCGTCGGAGCGGTGCCGACGATTTCATCTTTGAGGGGAACCGCACGGGCGATCCACGGGCTCGGCGGCTCGGGGTACTTCTGCCCGACGCTCTTGCCAGTCTCGCTCAGATCCGCTGTCATCATCGCCCACGACACACCCGGGCGAAGCCGCCCGACGACGTTGAAGTAGTGCGAGAACCGGTATCGCGCTTCCTGGCTGACCGGCACCGGCATCACCGACCAGATGTCCACCGACTCTCCGTGAGCGTACGTTCTGTACGTTCCGCCGACGTGCTGGAACCCCGCCGGTAGCACACCGACGACGCGGAACACGCGCCCTGACAGACGGAGGGGCCGTCCGACGATCGCAGGATCACCGTGAAATCGCCGCATCCACAATTCATGACTCAGGACGACGACGTCACCGTTGACGGCGATTTCCTCGGCCGGTTCAAACTCGCGTCCGAGAACAGGAGCAATCCCGATGGTCTTGAAGAAACCGGCAGTGACCTGCATGCCGCGCAGCTGCTCCGGCCGGTCTCCCTCAACGAGTTGCAGGTCGTTGCGGAGGTACGCCGCGATGCCATCGAACGTCCGCAGTTCCGAGCGGTAATCCCGGAAATCCGCTGGGGCCATCGGGAAGTGCGGAGTTGTCGGGTTCTCTTCGAAGATGCGCACCAGGCGGTCCGGTTCGGGATAGGGGAGCGGAGCAATGAGCATTCCCTTCACGGCGCTGAATACCGCCGCATTCGCACCGATCGAGAGCGCGAGGATCAGGATGGCGGTCACCGCGAAGCCGGGTGAGCGCATCAACAGTCGAATCGCGTAGCGCAGGTCTTGAAAGAGAGTCTGCATCAGCCCATCTCCCTGACGCCGGCCGGCGAGATCAATGAAATCAGCGAAACCGCAACGCGTTCCAGACGTGATCGCACGAGGTCGTCTCACAACCGCTTCAAGCGCTGCTCCAACCCGGCAATCATCCCGGTGAAGGCGCTGTAGGCGGTCTTCAGCGCGCGCGCTCCGAGCGGCTGAAGCGCGAAGTGCTTTCGACGCCTTCCCCCGCGGGTCGCGGTCGGCTGGCCGATCCACGACCGGACGCAGCCTTTCGCCTCGAGTCGATCGAGCGTTGTGTAGACCGCACTGATCGCGAGTCGACGATTCGTCCGGTCTTCGATCTCTCGCCGGATCGTCGCCCCATAGGCGTCGTCGCCGAGTCTGAGGACGGCGATAAGGACCAGTTGTTCGAATTCTCCGAGGATCGGATCCATCGAGCACCGATCATATTCCACATAGTTGAACAAATCAAAGACAGATCCGGTTCCGCCGCCCCTGACGCATTACGTTGTGTGATGCCTTACTGGGCTGCAGCCACTGCTGCCTATTCGGCTTACGTACTCGCGTGCGCCCTAATGGTGCGGCGCGTGTCGTGCAGGAACCGCGCACGCGCGGTCACCACCGCTGCGATCGCGGCAGCTCTCGCCCTCTCGGCTCAGTCGATCGACACCTTTGCCGTTCGGTCGCTCCTGCTTCCCATCAGCAGCCTGGTGCTTGGTTATCGCGCCACGGGTTTCCTGTGGCGAGCTGCGGACGTCCGAGCAGAGCGTGTTCTGGCAAGCGCCGACGTGAAGCTGCGCATCCGCCTGCTCGCGTCGCACACGCCGCGTGTCTTCGCGGAACTGCTCGAGTTCGCGTACGCAGCGGTCTACCCCCTGATCCCGATTGCGCTGTGGCTGCACATGCGGTTCGCGCGGAGGCCAGACGCCGACGCCTTCTGGACGGTGATCCTGGTCACCGATTACATCTGCTTCGCGATGCTGCCGTGGATCCAGGCGCGCCCGCCGCGGATGCTGGAAGCCGGGGCTCCATGGCGCGCGTCGTTGCGGGAGCTGAACCTGGGCATTCTGCATCGCGTCAGCATCCAGATGAATACCGTCCCGAGCGGTCACGCGGCAGAAGCGCTTGCGTGTGCGCTGCTCCTGGTTGACGGACCGCCGGCGGTCGTAGCGCTGATGTTCGTGATGACCATCTCCATCTCCGCAGGTGCGTTGTTCGGGCGCTATCACTACGCGATCGACATCGCGCTCGGCTGGCTGGTTGCGTTGGGGGTCTGGGCGGTTACCCTAGGGTTCCAAGGTTCTAATGTTCCAGGGTTCTAGGGTTCTAGGGTTCCAGGGTTCCAGGGTTCTAAGGTTCGTATCGGATGCGAAGCGTCTTGTTTGGCGGTCTGGCTCTGCTCGCCGCTCTGAAGCTGCTGGTCTGGTGGCTCGAGCCTCGAATGGCGTTCTTTCCGTCAGCCGGAGTTCAGCAGACGCCGGCCGCTGCCCGGGTGCCGTATGCGGACGTGAAGATCCCCACCGCGGACGGCGAAACGCTGCATGGATGGTGGCTCGACGCCCCGTCGGCTCGGGCGCAGGTGATCTACTGGCATGGGAACGGCGGGAACCTCTCGCTGTGGCTGCCGGTCACTACCGACCTGCGGGCGCGTGGGTTCAGCGTCCTCGCCATGGACTATCGCGGCTACGGAGCCAGCAGCGGCACCCCGAGCGAACGTGGCATCTATCGCGACGTAGAGGCAGTGACCCGATACTTCGATCGTCATCTGCGGAAGAGCGAGATCCCGACGGTTTACTGGGGCCGGTCGCTCGGTTGCGCCGCAGCTTCGTTCGCCGCGACAGTGAATCCACCCGAAGGGATCGTCCTCGAGAGTCCGTTCCCGGACGTGGCGTCCCTGTTCGCCAGCAATCCGCTGATGCGTGTTCTCAGCGTCTTTTCCAGCTACAGATTCCCGACATCCGACCATCTCCTCGAGGTACTCGGGCCCGCTGCTGATCGTCCACGGCGATGCCGACTCCATCGTTCCGTTCGCGGCCGGGAAGAAGGTCTTCGAACGTGCGTCCAACGCACGAAAGACGTTCGCTGTTCTTGCGGGAGCAGACCACAACGACACCCACAGCTCGCACGCCGCGTATTGGCCGGCGGTGGATGCCTTCATCAAATCACTGACGCCACGCTCCGAACCGTAGCACCTTGGCACCGGGCACCCGGCACCCCGGCACCCCTTTAGAACCTGAGAACCTTTACAGGATCCACCCTCATGGCCCTTCTCGCCGGCACCATGCAGGCAAGAGCGGTCGTGGCGAGCAGCAGCAGCGCGACGGCACCGAGCGTGAGCGGGTCGGCTGGACTCACGCGGAACAGCATGCTGCGGAACGTGCGCATCACGACCACGGCCGTACCGAGCCCCAGGGCGAGCCCGATGATCGCGTGGACGAGCCCTTCACGCATGATCAGGCGCATCACCGTCAGCGGCGGCGCGCCGAGCGTGAGGCGGACGCCTATTTCCGCTGACCGCAGCGCCACCAGCTGCGCCATCACGGCGTAGATCCCCGCGGCGGCGAGCACCAGCGCGAGTGCACCGAAGATGCCGAGCAGCAGCATCGCTGAGCGTCGCGTCGCGACCGATCGTTTCGCGACCTCCTGCATCGTGCGAACGCTCGAGAGTGGCAGGTCTTTGTCCACCGCTTTGAGCTGCTCGCGGACGGCCGCGGTGAGCGTCGCCGGGTCGAGATCGGTCGCAAGAACGAACGTGAGTCCGTCCCAGACCATCTGACGCTGCGGGAAATACATCTCGGGATTCACGGGACGATCGAAGCCCCAGTGCTTCACGTCGCTGACCACGCCAATGACTTCGCGCTTGATCGTTCCTCCAGCGGTGAAGAAGCGCTTGCCCACCGGGGAAACTCCCGGCCAGTAGCGCTTCGCCATCGTCTCGTTGATGACCGCGACAAACGGTGTCTCGCCTGTGTCCGACGCAGCGAAGTTCCGCCCCTCGATCAGGCGCATTCCCATCGTTTTGAAATAGTCGACCGTTACCGCGCGCGGATGCGCGCGCGTCGGCGTGTCTGGTGTCGGCTCGCGCCCTTCGATGACGACTCCGCCCCGTGAGTCCTGGTCCGAGAGCGGAAGATGGCTGGTGGCGCCGACACTGCGAACGCCCGGCACGGTCGCCAGCCGCCGCTCGATTTCATCGAAAGCCGCTACCCGCCTCGCGTCGTCAGGGTAGCGCGCCGAAGGCAGGGAGATGTAGGCGGTGAGTATCCCGTCCTGCTTGAAGCCGGGGTCCGCCTGAAGCACGGTCTGGAAACTGCGCAGCGTCAGACCGGCAGCGACGAGCAGCAATGATGCGAGCGCGATCTCCGACACGACCAGCGACAATCGCAACCGGCGTCGAATGCCTCCCGGTGATCGGCCGCCCTCCTTCAGTGATTCGTTGACGTCCTGGCTGGCCAGGTGCCAGGCCGGAAGCAGTCCGAAGATGAGGCCGCTGACGATCGACACCAGGAAGGTGAAGCCGAGGACGATGGGATCGAGCTTCAGGTGATCGACTCCGAGCACCTGTACTTCCCGCGGCGTGATCTGGCGCAGCAACTGGATGCCCCAGTAGGCGACGAGAAGTCCGGCGCTGCCGCCGAGGATGGCAAGCACCACGCTCTCGGTCAGCGCCTGCCCCGCGAGCCGCCACCGTCCCGCGCCGACTGCGGCCCGCACCGCCATCTCTCGGCGACGGGCCGCGGCTTTCGCCAGCAGCAGGTTGGCCACATTCACGCACGCGATCAGCAGCACGAAGGCGACGGCCGCCATCAGCGTGAGCAGCCCATCCTTCACCGGTACCTGCATGTCGGCGCGAAGGTCGGCGACGTACACACCGTGGTTGCGATTCTCGTCTGGATACTGCGCTTCGAGCTGCGCCCCGATGCGGTCCATGTCAGCGCGCGCCTGTTCGATCGAGACTCCCTTCTTCAACCGCCCATAGACAGTGAGGAAATGACTCGCGCGCGGTGGAGGGGTTTTGCCATCTTCAAGTGACAAGGGGACCCACAGGCCGATGCTGGTGTCGGAGAATTCAAAGGTCGCGGGCAGCACGCCGATCACTTCATAGGGGCGTCCATTCAGCAGGATCTTCCTGCCGACTATTGCCGGATCCTTTCCGTACTGTTCCTGCCAGACCTTGTACCCGAGAACGGCTACGTGCCCGCGTCCCTGGACCGCTTCGTCCGCAACGAACGTTCGTCCGAGCGACGGCACGACACCGAGCACGTCGAAGAAAGGTGGAGAGACCGCTCCCGCGAACAGTCTCACCGGCTCACCGGCACCCGTGAGATCGACCGTAGTTGGAGTCAACGCGGCAATCCCCTCGAAGGACCGCTGCATCTTCGACCAGTCGAGAAAGTCGGCTGGAGCCACGACGTTGTCGGTGACACCTTCCTTCAGCCGCTTTTCGTAGAGCATGACCAGGCGGTCGGCGTCGGGATACGGCAGCGGCCGCAGCAGCACCGCATAGACAGCCGAGAAGATTGCCGTGTTGGCGCCGATACCCAACGCGAGTGTCAGCACCGCAATGGCAGTGATGCCCGGCTGCTTCAACAGCAGTCGAAGTGCATAGCGAACGTCCTGTTGAAATGCGTGCACCCACCACCTCCAGCGGCGTGACTCGCGTCGTCCCGCCACGGCGCGCGAGTGAAAAGGAACAAACCGTTCAGCAAGTCCCGCGCGGAGCGCATCGCTCATCGCCGACAGCCAGACACGGGTTTGGCTTCGGCCTGTCGCCCGGGCGTCGCGCAGTTGCTCGCTGAACATGCGCACCATGTCATCGGCGAACTCACGGCGAGCCTGAGCCGGAAACGCCAGCAGCAACAAGCGGTAGAGCAATTCCCCCGGACGTCGCATCAGCCCCGCCTGGTGAGCAGCCTCTTCGCCCGCGCGGCCATCACCGCCGCTTCGAGCCGTCGGGCCTCCGCACTGGCCACCTGTTGACCGAGACTCGTCAGGCGGAAATAGCGTCGACGTTCATCGTCTTCAGCAACCCTCGGGCGGCCAGGTGATTCCTCGATGAGATCCTCCGCGAGCATTCCTCGCAGCGTCCGGTAGAAATTGCCGGGCATGATCCGGCCGAATCCGCCGCGCTGCTGAACATCACGGACCAGGCTCCAGCCGTGTCGCTCACCCTCGACGAGTGCGAGCAGCACTTCGAACACGAGCGGCTTCAGCGGAAGGTGATCCTCGACGGGAGTGGGGCGCGCCTTTGTCATCAGGGATCGACATTAGTATCGAAATGACACTAGTGTCAAGATGATACTAGTATGACGACGCGGTTCAGACGGAGCCCGAGATGGGCAGAAGAGTGATGGCGTTCTCATCCTCTTCCTCGAAGCGGAGCTGCTGCACCTGGCCGGCCTTCGACCGCCGGATGAGCGCCAGCCCACCGGCAATGACGATCAGGACGACGATCAGCTGGCTCACTCCGCCAACTCGGAGCAGTTGGATCTCGAGCGCCGCCAGCGTGTAGGTGAAGGTCGTGAATGCGAAGAAGTACACCGGCCAGAGGTGCACGAATTTGGCCTTGCCCGGCACGTACGTGCAGGTGAACGGGATCTTGTCGAGCCCGAGTGACAGGGCTTCCGCAAGCAGCACGCCGGTGACAAAGCAGACGAGAGTATGAAGGGTGCCGATGCGGACGCCCCAGAGCGCTGTGGCGGAAATGGCGGCAAACAATGCGGCGGGAATCGCGCACGCCACGAGCGCAGCGGTAGCACCGTCGAGCGCCAGGCGGGCGGGGATCGACGGGCGCGTCCGGACCGTCCAGTTCGCCTTGACGTGGGTCGGGATCGCGAACAGCATGCGCATCCCTGCAAGGGTCAACGTGCAGAGGACCAGTGGAGCGGCAAGAATCGATGTTCGCGGGCGGGTGAATCCGCCGAGCCCTTCCCGAAGCAGCAGCGGAACCAGGCTCGCGAGAATGATGGCAAGAGCGAGGCCGATCCATCCGGCGAGGATCATCCGATGCTGCCGGCTGCGTGCGACTGTTCGCAGCGTGAAGGCGCATACCGCGCGCGCCGGCGGCGACCACGTGATCAGGCGAGAGGCCGAAGCTGCCAGCCCGCGAAGCGATCCGACACGTTGGTTGACGCGCCCTGTTCCTTCGAGCGCCAGCCGGGTGAGACGACCGTAGGTCGCGCCGTAGAGCACCAGGGCAAAGGCGGCCGTGAAGACAGCCCCCAGCGGCGCGCCAGCCGGAATGCCGCTGCCGGTCAGCTTCGAGAGCAGCAGCGGCGTCTGCAGAAGGGCCACGACCAGCACCATCTGGAGCAGGACCGCGAGCCGTTGGGCAGCCGCCGGTCCGACGAGGTTGAGCAGCGCGCATTGCAGCGCGATGATGCCGAAGAACACCACCGCTTCGGCACCCGCACTGGTAGCGAAACTCGAAATCGTGCCGCCGACGAACCCGCCCGGGCCTCTGAACATCGCGTTGATCAATCCGGCCGAGAAGGCGGACATGACCGTCGTGGTCACGACCAGGATACCGAACAGGACCATGAGCGCGGCGAGCCGGGCGGCGACGAAGGTACGCGTGCGGATCGGTATCACGCCCAGTATGCGGGCGTCTCGCGAGTCTGGAAAGATTCCCTCCCAGATCACCAGCGTGATCAGGCCGGTGGCGATCATCATCAGCAGGGTCATGAAAGCGCGATCGGCCGCCATGCTCGCCTGAAGTGCCGACACGCTCGCAAGCAGCCACACGTATTTCCTGGCGAGTAATACCGGCAAGGTGGTCGAAAGGCCGGCAAGGAAGGCCACCACCCAGACCAGCAGGTGAATCTGCGGCAGGCCAGAAGGCATCAGGTCGCTCTCGAACTGGCGGCCGAAAAACGTGCGCGCCAGCAGCAGCGCCTGGCGCCGCTCGCTGATCACAGCTGCATGACTCCCACGAGTTCCCGGGCGACCTCGTCGACGTCGGCTGCCAGGACCACTTTTTTGAAGACCTGTTCCAGCGACGGCAGCGCCATCAGTTCCCGCAGTCGTGACACCGAGTCGTGGGCAACGACGTTCGAGTCGTGGAGGATCAGCACGTCGGTCGCGACGCTCTCCACCATCTCCAGCACGTGCGAGCTGTAAAGGACCATCTTGCCGGCGCGCGCCAGCTGCTGTACCAGGCTTCGCAGCACCAGCGTAGAGGTGACGTCGAGGCCGGAGTTCGGTTCGTCGAGAATGACGATGTCGGGATCGTGGAGGAGCGCGGCGGAGATCAGGATCTTCTGCCGCATGCCCTTCGAATAAGCGGACATCGGCGCATACCGGTCATCCTCCAGCCCGAAGATCTTCATGAACGAGGCGATCTTCTCGGTGAGGATGCGCTGACTGAGCCCTCGCAGTTGACCGACCAGCTCGAGGTATTCAGGCCCGGTGAGATAGGTGTAGAGATGTGCCTCCTCGGGAACGTAGCCGATCCTCGCCTTGTATTCGAGCGGCGACAGGCTGATGCTCTCCCCATCGAGCAGGATCTGCCCGGTTGACGGTTCCAGCAGCGACGTCACCATGGAGACCGTCGTGGACTTGCCGGATCCATTCGGTCCCAGTAATCCCAGGACCCCGCCGCGCGCCAGCGTGAAGTTGACGTCTTTCACCGCCGGGATCCCCGCGTAGAACTTTCCGAGTCGGCGTGCTTCCAGCATGGACTAGTGGACACCGGAATGGTTCCAGGGTTCCAGGGTTCCAGGGTTCCAGCGGTTCCAAGGTTCTAAGGTTCGCACCCAGCACCCAGCACCCGGGCACCCCGGCACCGTGGCACCCCGGCACCCCCCGGTATACTGAGCCATGCGAACTCAGCCGATCGCCCTCGCACTGATGCTGGCCTGCGTGGCAGCGGTCCAGGGGCGGCAGATGGATTACTCGGCTTTCTGGGACGCGGCGACCCCCTTCGACCAGTTCCTGAACGGCGTCAAGGCGCAGGAGTCCAAGTGGAAGTCGCGCTTCGCCAATGCCGCCATCGATGCGCCGGTCCTGAATGATGCGCGCGCACTGACCGCGAAGCGGCGGATCCTGGTTGTCGCGGTCGACACCTGCAGTGACTCGGCGTGGGCCGTCCCCTACATCGCGAAGCTTGCGGCGGCGGTGCCGGAGAAGCTGGAGCTGCGGGTGATCGGACGGCGAGAGGGCAGCGCCGTCCAGTCGGCCAATCTGACACTTGACGGCCGCGTCGCAACGCCGACTGTCGTGGTGCTCGACGAGGATAACCAGCGCATCGGTTCGTGGGTCGAGCGGCCGACAGAACTGCAGAAATGGGTCATCGACAATCGCGCGTCGGTCAGCGCCGACGAGCTGCACGCCCACCTCGATAAGTGGTACACCGACGACGGCGGGCGGACCACGCTCAAGGAAGTGATGGCGATCCTGAAGAACAACTCCGCGCAGAGGGAGAAGTAGCCGATGTACACCGCGGTCCTGATGATCCACTCGTGGCTTCGCTGGGCAGTGCTGATTGCCGGACTGCTGGCCGTCGTGCGCGCCGCAACCGCCGGGGGACGTCCGTGGACGCCGTCCGACGATCGTTCGTCACGGTGGTTCACCATCGTTCTCGACATCCAGATCCTGCTCGGGTTGCTGCTCTATTTCGTCCTGAGTCCGTTCACCCGCGAAGCGATGGGGGATTTCGGCGCGGCGATGAAGAACTCGGGTCTGCGATTCTGGGCGGTGGAACACACCTTCGGGATGATCATCGGCGTCGCGCTGGCGCACATCGGGGCGGTGAAGATCCGCAAAGCGCCGAGCGTGCGGAAGCACCGCGTCGCAATGATCTTCTTTGGTCTCGCGCTGCTCGCGATCCTTGCATCGATCCCCTGGCCCGGCATGCCCGCTGGGCGGCCCCTCTTCCGCTGGTAGCTGGAAGCTGGGAACTGGCGTCTACGTCTTTCTCAGTCTGAACTCACCGTGGTCGGCGGAGGATTTGTAGGTGCAGATCATGTCGGTCACGGTGGCTGAACCGGAATAGTCGTAGCGACCGCCCGCGAGTGCGCCGAGGTCGGAGCCGCCGGTGAACGTCCAGCGGCCATCCTGCACGGCGACCGTGAAGTCGGTGGCATAGCAGGCGCGCAAGACTCGTCCGTACTCGGCCCGGAAGCTGACGTGCCACACCGACGGCGAGGTCGGGGTGACCACGGCTCGCAACGGACCGTGATGGCCGCTTGCGGCGCTGATCCACTCACCTTCCCACCTGCCGCCCGCGCTGTTCGGATCCCGTGTAGCCGCTTCGTTCCAATGTTGCGTGAAGTCCTTGCAATTGGCGGTCAATGGCGCGAAAAGATGCAGAAATTCCCTGATCACCCTTTTATTCCACCATAGCGTCGCAGGAACATCACCGCCGCCGGTCCGTCTAAACCTCTCATGCTGATGCAGGATGTTCGCTATGCGTTCAGGTCGCTGCTGAAGAGCCCCGGCTTCACAGCGATCGCGGTTGCCTGCCTCGCCCTTGGAATCGGCGTCAACGCCACCATCTTCAGCGTCGTCGATGGCGTCATCCTCAAGCCGTTTCCTTATCCAGACCCTGAACAGATCGTCGCGATCCACTCCACGAATCAGAAAGAACGTGTCAACCGCGGCGCGCTCTCATACGCCGACTTCAAAGACGTTCGGGACTCAAGTTCGACCATCCAGTCGATAGCCGCCTTCTCTCAGCGCAGCCTGACACTTGCCGACGGGAGCGGCGATCCGGAGCGCTACTCGGGAGCGACGGTCAGCTGGACGCTCTTTCACCTTCTCGGGATGCAGCCGATCGCGGGCCGTAACTTCGCCGCGACCGACGACCGGCCGGGCGCCGAACCGGTCGTGCTTCTCAGCTATGACATTTGGGAGCGGCGGCTACCAGAAATCCCCGGCGGTCATCAATCGCGCGATCAACATCAATGGCCGTCCGCATACGGTGATCGGTGTGATGCCCCCGAAGTTCAGGTTCCCGGAAAACCAATACATGTGGGTGCCGATCGCGACGTATTTCGACGCGGCGCCGCGCAACCAGCGCAACGTGAACGCGTTCGCCCGGCTGAAGCCTGGCGTCACACCGGACCAGGTCCTGACTGACCTGCAGGGGCTCGCGAGCCGTCTCGCCGCCACGTATCCCGTCGACAACGAGAACTGGGGCATGGGTCTTCGCTCGCTGCGTGAATGGGCGCTGCCGGCGCAGGTGAAGCTCGTGCATCCTGACGATGATGGGCGCGGTCACTCTCGTGTTGCTGATCGCCTGCTCGAACGTGGCGAACCTGCTGCTGGCGCGCGCGTCGGTGCGGCAGCGTGAGATCTCGATCCGCTCCGCCCTCGGGGCTGGCCGCTGGCACATCGTCCGACAGCTCCTGACAGAGGCGATCATGATTGGTCTCGTCAGTGCGCCACTCGGAATCGCCGTCGCCTATGTCGGTATCAAGCTGCTCGACAGGTCGATGCCTCCCGACCAGGTGCCGTACTTCATCGCGTGGAGCCTGGATGCGCGCGCCCTCGTTTACACGATCGGGATCTCGATGTTCACGGGGATCCTGTTCGGCCTCGCCCCGGCAGTGCAGGCGGCGCGCACCGATCTTCAGAGCACGTTGAAGGAAGGGGGTCGCGGCAACGCCGGCGGACCCCGCGCCTGGATGCGCAATACGCTCGTCGTCGTGGAAGTCGCGCTCTCGCTCGTCCTGCTCGTCGGCGCGTCGTTGTTCGTGCGCAGCTTCCTCAACCTGCAGACGGCGTCGGTTGGCTTCGACACGGCACCGCTGATGACGATGCGGTTCTATCTGCCGGGAGCTGCATACGAAGCCGACGACGCAAAGGCGAGGCGGGTGCAGGACATCGTCACGCGAGTCGAGTCGTTGCCGGGCGTGCAGGCGGCGTTCTCGTCGAATCTGGTTCCCATGGGCGTCGGCGGCGGCGGCGGCCGGGTCATCGTCGAAGGGCGCGCGGTTGAAAAAGGCAAAGAGCCGGGTATCTCGATGATTGGTGTCACGCCGCACCTGCGCCGCACCCTCGGCATCGATCTCCTCAAAGGACGGGATTTCACCGACACGGAAGGCGCGACCCGTTCTCCGGTGGCATTGATCAACGACGAAATGGCGCGCAGGATGTGGCCCAACGAGGATCCGATCGGCCGCCGTTTTCGCCTGACCGGCACCAACGAGGACTGGTTTTCGGTGATCGGCGTGATCGCCACCTTCCGTCACGGTCAAGGAAACAACGCGGAACCCCAGGATCCCTCGGCGTACGTGCCTTACCCGTATCAGACGACCCTGAACACCGGCCTCACGATCCGGGTGAGTGGTGATCCCCGGCAGATCACGCCGGCGGCGCGCGAGCAGATTCGACTGGCCGATCCATTGCTACCGGTGTTCCAGGTGGAGACGATGGAGCAGTTGCGGCAGTTGAGCTACTGGCAGTACCGGCTGTTCGGCTCGATGTTCTCGACGTTCGGATTCATCGCCCTCGTACTCGCGTCGATCGGTGTGTACGGCGTGCTGTCGTATTCAGTGTCGCAGAGAGTGCAGGAGATTGGCGTTCGCCTCGCGCTCGGCGCTGAGCGAGGTGACGTTCTGAAATTAATCGTCGGTCAGGGAGTGAAGCTGGCGGCGATGGGGGTGGTCAGCGGTCTCGTGGGCGCCGCCGCAGTTACCCCGCTCATTCGGACTGTGCTGTTCAACGTGACGCCAACTGACCCTCTGAGCTTTATCGGTGTGGCGCTGTTCCTCACATGTGTCGCCGTCCTCGCCAGCTACATTCCAGCACGCCGCGCGATGGCCGTGGATCCGATCATCGCTCTGCGCAACGATTGAGGCACCGGCACCCAGGCACCGGGCACCCCGCCTCGCGTTATCATTTTCCAGAGTGCAGCTCGATCTTCCATTCCTCCGCTCCGCTCCTGCGCCGCCGACGCCACCGGTCGTATCCACACCCGAACGCATCGAGTTCGTCCGCATGGCTCGCGCGCGCCGGTACATCCTGCGTGTGAAGCCGGACGGGACGCTGCGGGTGACGATCCCGCGCAGAGGGTCGCGAGCTGAGGCGATCAGCTTCGTCGGACGTCATCTGGCGTGGATCGCCAAGGAACGCGCGAGGGTCAGGCGCGACCAGGCGCCGGTGCAGTGGACGGACGGGAGCACGGTCCTTTTCAACGGCGAGCCCCAGATCATCAGGGTGCGAGAGGCCGGCGGGAAGCTGATCGCCGCATACGGCGAACGGCAGGTAGCGGTGACCGACCCGAATGACGTCCGCACGGCGATCGAGCGCGATCTGCGTGCGCTCGCGGTCGAGCAGCTCATTCCCAGGCTGAAGGAACTCGCGCAGCAGCTCGGGCTGACCGTCACGCGCGCGACGATCCGCAATCAGCGTTCGCGGTGGGGATCCTGTTCGCGTGCGGGCGCCATCGCACTGAATTTCAGATTGCTGCAGATGCCGCGCGAAGTCGCTGATTACGTCCTCATCCACGAGCTCATGCACCTGAAGCAGCAGAATCACGGTCCCCGCTTCTGGAGCCTGGTCGAGCAGGCGTGCCCGTCGTTCCGCGAGTCCGAGCGATGGCTGCGGAAGCGCGGCCGCGCGCTGTTCTAGAGCATGCGGATGGTGGTCTTGACCGGTGCGCGGTGCGTGGTCCGGCCGTGGCGAAAGAGCGACCTTGCCTCACTCGCGCGGCATGCGAACAACGTCAACATCGCCAAGTACCTGCGCGACGCGTTTCCGCACCCGTATACGAACGCCGACGCGAAGGCATTTCTCGAAACGCGCGGCAGCAGCGGCCGATCCGACCAACCTCGCGATCGAGGTCGGGGGCGAAGCGGTTGGAGCGGTAGGGTACGTGCCTGGACGCGACGTCGAACGCTACTCGGCCGAAATTGGCTACTGGCTCGGCGAAGCGCTCTGGGGGCGAGGGATCGTCACCGAAGCGCTCCAGCTCGTCACCGAACACGCCTTCACGCAAGGCGGGTTTCTGCGTCTCTTTGCCCTGCCGTTTTCCGACAACACCGCGTCGATCCGCGTCCTCGAGAAGTCCGGGTACGTGCGCGAGGCAGTGCTTCGCTCGAGCAGCGTCAAAGCCGGCGTGCCGAGGGATCAGTTGCTGTACGCCCGAATCAATCAGGAATGGCGCGGCGTCACTCCGAGCGCAACGCAAGCAGCGGATTGACCCTGGTCGCGCGGCGCGCCGGAATGTAGCTGGCAATCACCGCGATGGCGGCGACGGTCGCGACCGACGCCGTGATCGTCCACGGATCGCGCGCCCGGATTTCGAACAGCATCGACCCGACCCATCGCGCCGCGCCGAGCGATCCCGCAATCCCGGCCAGCAATCCGCAGCAGGCGAGCCACATCCCTCTCGCCAGGAACAAGCGCAGGACGGCCGCCCGTCCGGCGCCGAGCGCCATCCGGATCCCGATCTCCTGCGTGCGCTGTGACACGAGATACGCCAGCACGCCATAGATGCCGATCGCCGACAGTAACGCGGCAAGCGCCGCGAACAACCCCATCAGCGACGCGTTCAACCGTGGCTGCGCGGCGCTCTGGTCGATCAGCTCGTCCATCTGTCTGACGTTGAACAGTGCGAGCTGGGGATCGAGCTCGCGTAAGGCCGAGCGCATCGCTGCCGGCGCCTGCGCGCCCTTGGGAGCACGCACGATCACCGTCATGTTCGGCCAGAGATACTGCGACGTCGGCAAGTACATGGTTGGCGCGGGAGAGAGCGACAGGTCGAGGTTGCGAACGTCGCCCACGACACCGACGATGGTGAACACGCCGTTGGGACCGGCCTTGATCTGACGTCCGATGGGATCGGCGTCTCCCCAGATGCGCTTCGCCATTTCTGCGGCGACGATCAGCTTCCCTTTGTCTTCAATGGCGTTTGTCGGGCTGAAGTACCGGCCGCGCAACAGCGGGATCCTCATCGCGCGGAAGTAGTCCGGGCTCACCATCCGCCAGTCTGTCTGAAGTGAGGTCGAACCGATCAACGCGTCGCCGACCGCGTTGATGGGCATCCCGGTATTACCACCGCCGAACGGCGCACCACTCGAGAGCGCGACGGCCTGGATGCCAGGTGAGGAGCCGATTCGCGACAGCAGCTGTTGGTAGAACTCCCACGCCACACCGGGCTTTGCTGAGCGATCCGGACCGAGACCCATCATGGCCGTCGTGATGTCCGCCGGATCGAAACCGAGCTCGACGCGCTGCAGGTGGCGAACGCTCTGCACGAGCAGGGATGCGCCCACCAGCAGAATCGTTGCGAGCGCGACCTGCGCCGCGGCCAGCACCTGCCGCGAGCGCGTGCCTCCCGCCGAAGTGCCCCTGGCGCCTTCCTTCAATGAATCGATCAGTCCGCTTCCCGAGCTCGCAAGTGCCGGCAGGACCGCAAATGCAAGACCAGTCAGCACACACACAGCGAGCGAGAACAGCAGGACTGGTGCGCTGACCGCCGCATCTTCGGCGCGCGGCAGCGTTACCGGCAGCCACTCCTTCATCATCGGCACCGACCAGTACGCGATCAGGACCCCGAGGCCGCCTCCAAGAATCGCCAGCAGTAATCCTTCGGTCAAGTACCTGCCGGACGAGCCGCCGCCTGGCTGCGCCGATCGCCATCCGCAATGCGATCTCGCGCTTGCGTGCCGCTGCGCGGGCGAGCATCAGGTTCGCGACGTTCGCGCACGCGATCAGCAGGACGCAGCCGGCTGCACCGAGAATGACGAACAGCGCTCGGCGTGTCTGTATCGGTACGATCGAGTCGTAGACCGTCTGCATCGTGATGCCCCACCCCTTGTTCGAGGCCGGGAACTCCGACTCGAGCTGACGCGCGATGCCCTCCATCTCCTGCCTGGCCTGCTCGAAGTTGACTCCGGGCTTCAGCAAGCCGATGGCGCTGGCGATGTGATTGCTGCGGTCCTGCTTCGCGAGGTCGATCTGAAGCGGCATGTAGAACTCGGCTTCGAGTGGAACACTGCTTCCGGGGATCACTCCCACGATGGTGTGCGGGAGACCGGCAATGGTCACGGGCGTTCCGACGACGCGCGGATCGGATCCGAAGTAACTCCGCCATAGCGAATCGCGGATAACCGCCACACGTTCGGCACCCGGCGCTTCGTCAGACGGCAGGAACGTACGTCCGACAACCGGTTTGGCGCCAACCATGCCGAAATACGCGGCCCCAATGTTCGCCGACCGGACGCGAATCGGATCTCCTGTCGATCGAAGCGTCACGCTTCCGCCAAGCCAGGCCGCGATCTCCATGGTCCGGAGCCGTTCGCGCCAGGACACGTAGTTGGGAACCGAGACTGCGAATGAGTCCACATTGAGGCTGTCGTTTCTCTCCCAGATCCTCACCAGCCGGTCGGCGTTCGTATAGGGCAGCGGCCGCAGCGCGACTGCGTGGACGACGCTGAAGATGGCAGTGTTGGCGCCGACTCCCAACGCCAGGGTCGCGATCGCCGTAACGGCGAATATGGGCGCACGCCGAAGCGACCGCAGAGCGTAGCGAACGTCCTGCCGCAGGACGTCCAGGTGCTCGCCGGGGGCGCGCACGATCGAGTCGACCAGCAACTGCCACCACAGCATGAGGACGGCGCTCATCCCGACGTTCCGGTCGTGCGAGAGCCGCTCACGGAAGGCGAGCAGCATTTCACGCTCGTAGTCGTCGCGAAATTCTCCCGGATAACAGCGGAGCAGCAGGCGGTAGAGCCGTTCGGCCATGGTCGTGCGGCCCATGGCTACGACCGCCTCGGTACGAGCCCTGACTCGCGCGCCTGGCTCAGGAGCGATGAGAGCCGATCCGCTTCGGCGGCCGCGACCCGGCGCCCGAATTTCGTCGTCTTGTAGAAACGGCGGCGCTCGTCGGCGCCTGCCGATCCAGTCGTCAGCTCTTCGATCAGTCCCTCGGCCAGCATCCGCTTGATCGAGCCGTAGAGCGTGCCGGGGCTCATTCGAACCTGCCCGCCGGTCCGCTCCGCCACGTCCTGCATGATGCTGTAGCCATGACGGTCCTTATCCCCGAGGGCGATCAGGATATGGAAGAAGGCCGGGGCCAGCGGCAACAGCTCGTCGATCTCTCTGTCAAGGTCTCGTGCCATGTCCAACTCCGTTGTAACGGTATTGGATATAACACGATTGGATATATATGCGCAAGCACGCAACACATGGCTCTTGCACTACAATCCCCCTCACACATGAGCAGGCATCCGTTCGCAATCTTCCTATTCTTGTTCCTTGCCTTTGCACCCGCGCCGCCGATGGGGGCGCAGACCAAATCCGCCAAGCCGCCGAAGGCTTTGACGGAGGCCGACCTGGCCAATGCCAAACCCGGACGCGATCCCAACCAGCCGATCGACGAGGAATACACGAAGGAGATCAAGAAGCACACGACGGAAACGTTCTTCCTGTCGCCGCTGATCGACTACCTCCCCGCGTCGAAGACCGTGCCCACGCCCAAAGCAACCCTGGGAGTGATCGCCGGCGCGGAGGGCAAGCTGCCCTACTCGAAAGAGGTCTACGACTACATGCGGCTGCTCGCCAAGTCGACGCCGCGGGTCAAGGTCGTCACCATCGGCACCTCGGAGGAGGGTCGCGAGATGATCGCGGTGGCGGTCGCGTCAGAAGCCCTGATGGCGAAGCTCGATAAGAACACCGCCGACCTCGCCAAGCTCGCCGATCCCCGCACCATCAAGATGGACGATGCGGCTGCGGACGAGATCGCGAGACACGCCGCGCCGGTCTACTACATCACCGGGACGATCCATTCGACCGAGGCCGGAGCCCCGACCGCGCTGATGGAACTGGCATATCGCCTCGCTGTCGATGACAGCCCCTACATCCGCAACATTCGCGAGCACGTCATCACGCTGATCACGCCGGTGGTCGAGCCCGACGGACGCGATCGCGTCGTCGATGTCTACGAGTGGCGGAAGAAGCACCCGAAAGACACGCCCATGAGCCCGGTCTACTGGGGTCACTACGTCGCCCACGACAACAACCGTGACGCGATGGCGCTCACGTTGAAGCTCTCGCAGAACGTGCTCAACACCTATCTTGGCTGGAAGGCGCAGGTCCTTCACGATCTGCACGAGTCCGGATCGTTCCTCTACGACAACACCATCGGCAACGGCCCTACAACGCCTGGCTGGATCCGATCCTCACGAACGAGTGGCACCTGGTCGGATGGAACAACGTCAATGAGATGACGCGCATGGGCATGCCCGGCGTCTACGCGTGGGGCACGTTCGATACCTGGTCGCCCGGATACCTGATGTTCATGGCGGCGACGCACAACGGGATCAGCCGTCTCTATGAGACCTTTGGCAACGGCGGCAGTGCCGATACGGAGGAGCGGACGCTCTCGCCGGCCGAGACCTCGCGCACCTGGTTCCGTCAGAATCCCCCGATCTCGCGCGTGCGCTGGTCGCTGCGGAACAACAACAACTACGAGCAGACCGGACTCCTGGTCTCGCTCAATTACATCGCCAACAACCGCGTCTACTTCCTTCGCAACTTCTACGACAAGAGCAAGCGCTCGATCATGAAGGCCAAGGTCGAAGGACCCGCGGCCTACGTGTTTCCGGCCAACGATCCTCGCCTCGGGACGCAGGCGGAGCTGCTGCGCGTCCTGCAGAAGCAGGCGGTTGAGATCTCGCGCGCCCCGGCGGCCTTCACCGTGACGGTGCCGGTGCGGCCGGCCCCTGGCGCAGGGCGCGGCGGGCGTGGCGGCGGCGGGCGCGGTGCCGGTGCGCCCGGCACTCCCGGTGCCGAGGGAGCAGATGCTCCTGCGGCGGCCCCGGCTCCACCCGCACCGCCGGCAACGACCACGAAGGAGTTCCCTGCCGGCAGCTACATCGTCCGCATGGATCAGCCCTACTCGCGGATCGCCGATGCGTTGCTCGACTATCGGTACCTGGGCGCCGAACGAACCGCAGGCGCGTCCGTACAACGACACCGGATGGACCTTCCCGGAAGCGTTCAACGTGCAGGCGGTCCGGGTGACGGACGCGAAGGTGCTCGACATTCCGATGGAGATGGTGAAGGGCGAGGTCACCGCGCCGCGCGGCGTCACCGGGCAGGGAACGATCTTCGCGTTGAACCACAATGCGGACAACGCACTGATCACACTCCGGTACAAGCTGAAGGACGCTGACGTGCAGGTCTCGGAGGAGCCGTTCGAAGCCGCCGGTGTGAAGTTCGCACGCGGCTCGTTCGTCATCACGAAAGCGGCGCAGGCGGACGTCGACAAGATCACGACCGAGCTCGGGCTCAAGGCCGTTGCCATCCCGTCGGCGCCGTCGGTGAAGATGCACCCCGCCCGGGCCGCGCGGGTGGCGATCCTTCATCAATGGAGCTCCACGCAGACCGAGGGCTGGTGGCGGCAGGCGTTCGACAGCTACAGCATCCCCTACGACTACATCGATCCCAAGGCGATCAAGGACACGGCCGATCTGCGCGCCAAGTACAACGTCATCATCTTCGGGCCTGGTGGCGGACAGGGTGCTGTCGAGGGCACGCCGCTGTGGCGGTCGGAGATCCCGTATCGGAACTCTGCGGAGACGCCCAACATCGGCACGTGGGCGCAGACCGAGGACACGCGCATCGGCATGGGGCTGGAAGGATTGATGAACCTGAAAAAATTCATCGATACCGGGGGCGTGTTCATCGGATCCAACAGCAGCGCCGAGTTCGCGATCACGAATAACTTCTCCTACGGCGTTACGGCCAATCGCCCCGGCACAACGACCCGGGTGGTCGGATCGCTGCTTCGAACGAAGCTGGTCGACACGACGAGCCCGATCGTCTATGGCGTCCAGGACAATCTCGCGATGTATAGCGATGCCGGTGCGAGCTTCAGCGTCAGCGCAAACGTCGGCGGCGCCGGACGGGGCGGTGGCGGCGGGGGCGGTGGGGCGGCACCGGGTGGTGGCCGTGGAGGCGGACCCGGCGGCAATCGCGCGACCGGACGTGGAACGCCGGACGATCCGGACGTGGTGCAGGGACGCCCCGCCGATGAGGGAACCAACCTCTCCCCGTTGCCTCCACCGCAGAACGTCCAGCCCTGGCAGTATCCGCTGCCGACTGATGAGGCTCTGAAGCGAAACCCGGCGGCGTTGATCCCGCCCCAGTTCCGGCCACGCGTCGCGCTCCGCTTCGACGCGCAGAACACGCTGCTCGTCTCGGGTCTGCTGGATGGCGGCGCCGACATCGCGCAGCGGCCGGTCGTTGTCGATGTCCCGGTCGGCAAGGGGCACGTCGTGCTGTTTGCCAACAATCCGATCTACCGGGGCGAAACGGTCGGCAGTTACTTCATGGTGTTCAATACCATCCTGAACTTCGATAGCCTGGACGCCGGGCGCAAGCTCGACGCGAAGTAGAGAACGCAAGAGGAAGGGATCAACAGGAGCATCAGGGGGTCAGGAGCGTTGCAGACCTGGCGGGTTGGGCACGCGCTTCGCGCGAGTGGAGCTGGCGTGAGCGACGGATGCAACGCAGCTGTCGAGCATGTGCTGTTTGCATCCGCCGTTCACGCCAGCTCCACCCCGTCGGCCAACAGCCGGCGCCCAACCCGCCTCGAATTCGTTGCCTCGTGCGCCGGTCCATAGGCTTGAAGGCACTCGCAAGCTCCGACGAGCCGTTCGCGACCGGAGTCGAACAGGAGCATCAGAAGATCAGGAGCGTGCAGACCTGGCGGGTTGGGCACGCGCTTCGCGCGAGTGGAGCTGGCGTGAGCGACGGATGCAAGCAGCTGTCGATCATGTGCTGTTTGCATCCGCCGTTCACCAACTCCACGCCGCCGGCCAACGGCCGGCGCCCAACCCGCCTGCCGAATCTCTTGCCCTCGTGCCCTCCTGTAAACAGCTAAGCTCCTCATCTCTTCTCCTCCTGTTAGACGGCTCCCTGTTCGTTTACAAGAAGAGCGATCGGCACCAACGTCCACAGCGGCTCGACGAGAACAATGGAAGACGGTAACTCTCCGCCTATCAACACTTACCGTTGGTGATCAGTGGCGGTACGGCATTGGCTCTGGGCGGTGCTATGGACACACTCAGACAGGACATCCGTTACGCCATTCGACGACTGATCAAGAGCCCGGTTTTCACCGGCGTGGCGCTCATCACACTCGCCCTTGGCATCGGCGCCAACGCAGCGATATTCACGGTCGTCAATACCGTCCTGATCCAGCCGCTGCCGTACCGGGACCCCGACCAGATCGTCGGTATTTTCCACTCCTCGGAGGGACGCCGCTCGGTGATGTCAGGACCGAACTTCTTCGACGTTCGGAAGCAGAGCCAAACGCTTCAGGACGCTGCCGCGATCTCGCGGCCGGATGATCCTGACCGGGCAGGGGGAACCTGTTCGCCTCGACACGGCTGAAGTCAGCGGCTCGTTGTTCGACATCCTCGGTGTCCGGCCTATCCTCGGCCGGACGTTTCGGGACGATGACAACCAGCCGGGCAAGACTCACATCGCGATCCTCGGCCACTCACTGTGGCGCCAGCGGTTCGGATCCGAAGCCCGCATCGTCGGGCGGCGCATCACGCTCGACGGTGTGCCCTATGAGGTGGTCGGTGTGATGCCGGAGGGGACTTCGCGTTCCCGACGGGCCGTGAGATCTGGATACCGGTCGAATATACCGATGACTTCACCGTCAAGCAGCGCGGCGCCTGGTATCTCTCAGTGGTCGGCGGGCACGACCCGGAGTGTCCGATCGAGCAGGTGAAAGCAGAGACCAGACCATTGGTGCGCGGCTCGCGACTCAGTATCCGGACAGCAACGAGGGCCTCGACTTCGCCGCTGTGCAGCTGCACGAAGCGATGGTCGGAGACATTCGCAAGGCAATGCTGGTGCTTTTCGGCGCGGTCGGGTTCGTGTTGTTGATCGCCTGCGTCAACGTTGCCAACCTCCTCCTCGCGAAGGCAGCGGCGCACGAGAGTCCGAGATTGCCGTGCGGACCGCGCTTGGCGCAGGGCGAGGACGTCTGGTTCGCCAACTTCTCACCGAAAGCCTCATTCTCAGCATCGTCGGCGGGCTGCTCGGACTGCTGCTGGCCGCGTGGGGCGTTGAAGCCCTGCTCGCTCTCGAACCGCAGGGCATCCCACGGCTCGGCGAATGTCCGTCTGGACCCGATGGTGGTCGGGTTTACGGTGGCGGTATCGCTCGTCACCGGGCTTCGTGTTCGGGATATTCCCGGCGTTTCATTCAACGAGCGCCGGCCTGGCGGCAGCGTTGAAGGAAAGCGGCCGCGGCGCACTTTCGTCGCGAACGGCGTCACGCGTGCGAACAGCGCTGGTCGTCTCGGAGATCGCGCTCGCGGTCACTCTGCTGGCCGGAGCGGGCTTCTGGTCCGGAGCTTTACCAAGTTGGCGGCCGTCGACCCTGGCTTCAACGTCCAGCCGGCACTGACGTTCGAGCTGACGCTCCCGGATGCGCGCTACGAAGAGGAACCGCAACAGATCGCCTTCTTCGATCAGCTCCTGCCGAAGCTCGGATGCGCTGCCGGGAGTCCAGGCGGCGGCCGCGGTCATGGCCCTCCCGCTAACCGGAAACAGTTTCGTGATCACGTTCGTGGTCGCCGGCCGTCCGCCGTTACCCCCGCGCAACAGCCCGCGATGCAGATTCGCGTGGCGACGACCAAGTACTTCCAGTTGATCGGCATCCCGCTGAAACGTGGCCGGCTGTTCATCGCCGATGATCGTGCCGGTTCGCCGCCGGTCGTGGTGATCACCGAAGCAGCCGCCAGGAAGTACTTCCCGAACGAGGACCCGATCGGCAAGAAAATCACCCTTGGCTGGGGGCGGGGGCCGGGTCTGCCGCGCGCCGGTGGAGAGGTGGTCGGTGTGGTCGGCGACATCAAGGACGCCGGCCTGGCAGAAGCGGATCCGCCGCAGCTCTACATGCCTACCGGCAATGGCCGATTCAAAGCATGGCCGTCATGCTGAAAACCGCTGTGCCTCCAGCGACAGTCGCTGACGCGGCGCGCCGGGCGGTCTACGCGGTGGACGCGAGCCTCCCGGTATCGAACGTCCGTACACTCGAACAGATCGTGGCGCGTTCGATTTCGCAGCCGCGGTTCTACATGTCGCTGCTCACCGTATTCGCCGGGGTTGCCGTGACGCTGGCGGCGATCGGCATCTTCGGCGTGCTCTCCTACGCGGTCGCGCAACGCACGCGTGAAATCGGCATCAGGATGGCGCTCGGCGCTCACGAACGAACCGTCGTCCGACTGATCGTCCGCGAGGCGATGATCATGGCGGCGGCAGGGGTAGTGATCGGCATTGGTGTCGCGCTGCCGCTGACCAATTTGCTGGTGGCCAAGCTGTTGTTCGGCACCAGCCCACGATCCACTCACATACGCGAGCGTCGGCGCGCTGCTCGGCATCATCGCGCTGGCCGCCGCCTACGTTCCGGCTCGCCGCGCCACGCGCGTCGATCCGATTGTCGCGCTCAGGCGGTGTACAGGGCCACGGTGCCAGATGCCAAGGTGACCGGGGTGCCACGGTGCTCTCGTTCGCTTGAACGACCGACGCAGATATAATCAATGATTCGTGAACGAATATCTTCGTCGAACACTACGCGCTCCAGCAGGGTGCCCTCGAGATCCAGTACATCGAGGAATACTTCCTGGACTTCGCCCCGCCCGAGGACGCCGCGGAAGTCATGCAGCGTCTCCAGAACCGCGACCATCAGATCCTGATGGCGGAAGCACCGCTGCCCGATGATCCCGGAAGCGTGGTGCCGGTTTCCTTCAAGGTTGCGCATGAACTTCGAGCGCAGGAATCCGATCCGAAGCTCGCGGACCTCGTGGTGCAGCTGGAGGACGTCGTGCAGTTCCAGGATCGCCGCGTGCTCTATCAGTCGATCGAGGCACGCGTTCTGACTGGCGCGGCCAGGGTCATTTCAGAGCGCTGACCGAAGAGCAGGAAGTCTGGGCGATCGACGACGGTTTCGACGAGATCGTGGCCAAGACCAAGAACCAGTTCTACGAGATGCGCAGCGCGCTGGCCCAGCTGCAGTTCAACATCATCAGGTACGTGCCGCATCCGGTCGATAACGGCGAGTCGAAGGTCTTCATGAGCAAGCGACTCGGCCAGCACGTGATCGACACGCACCGGAGCCGCCGCTCGGTGGTCCGCGGCGAACGGACTGACCGCACCCGCGTTCGGTGGTTGAGCAGATCGCCGCTCCAGACGACCCACGCATCTCTGAATACGCTCACGTCGGCGATCACGCCTGGCTGCGGCGGCACGCGCTGTTTGTTGCCGAAGGACGTCTCGTTGCCCGGAGACTCCTCGATCAGTGGCCCTCGTCGGTTCATTCACTTCTCGTGACGCCGGCGGCGCGGGTCGCCGTGGAAACGGCGGCACATTCCGATGTGCCCATTTACGTCGCGGACCCGTCCATCGTCCACGCGCTCACGGGAATCAACTTTCACCGAGGATGTCTCGCGCTCGGTCGCCGGCCGCAGCCGGCCGAACCTGGAGTCTTTGCCAGCGCTCGACGACTGATCGCACTCGAAGGGATCGCGAATCCGGATAACGTCGGCGGGATCTTCCGGGTCGCTGCTGCATTCGGCGTCGAAGGTATCCTGCTCGATCCGACCACCGCCGATCCGCTCTACCGAAAATCCCTGCGAACGTCGATGGGGTCGGTTTTCACCGTGCCCTTCACGCGGATCGAGGAATGGCCGGGCGAGCTCGCAGGTCTTTCGATCGGGGCGGGATTCAGACTGATCGCAATGACGACACGTCCGCAGGCGGGTACTGCTTGCGACGTTTGCACAGTCAACAGCTGCACGGACGATTTTGATGTTCGGAGTCTGAGAGCGGAGGACTCCAGCGACGTCGTTCTTCAGCTCGCCGTCGATGAAGTGACCATACCGATGCGGCCGGCGGTCGACTCGTTGAACGTCGGATTCGTGCGGCCGGCATTGCGCTGGCGCAGCTGCGCGATGCGCAGGGGTGATGTCGACTACTTCGCTGCTCGCGAGAGCACGGACGGCTTCGACCATCGACATCAAGCCCGCATGCCCTTGCCCATCGACATGTTCTGCCGAAACAGCTTCTCGACAATCGAGCTGTCCACCTGCAGGATCTCTTCCGGGCGAAGACCCGAAAGCGACTTGCTCGGAGTTGAGAAATTCGTTGCCCGAGGCAAACGTCGAAGCGTTGTGGCCAGAGAGCGCACAAGCTACCGTAACGCCTCGCGCACGGCATCATCGTCATCTACAATCGCGATCATCGGAGTGCGCATTGAAGAACGTTGATTGCAATTGTTCTTCCGGCAATTGTTTCAAAACCATTCGGCCTTGACAATCACGCCTAGGTATAACCGCACCGTTCATCGTTGGCTGTTCCAGGTCTGGTGCCGAGACGTAGGACGTTTTGACTCATCACCCACAAATGTTAAATACCGGACATAGACCGTGTGCATGTTGTAGTCGGATGGCCCATAGCTAATCGTGGGGCGAAAGCGCACGGTGCGGAGAATGAACCACCCGGACAAGCCAAATATCGTTCAGCCGCTCATTGTATGTCCGAAATGCCATCTCGAAATGCGGTTGTTCGGAATCGAGGCGGAAAGTGACGTGCGGGACCTTTACACTTTTGAATGCGACAGGTGTGGCGCGATTGAAGTGAGGGGTGTGCTAGTGGGCATTAATATCTCTCCGCAATAAAAGCGCGTCGTCCTAGGGACTGTTGAGATTTATCGGGAATTTATCACGGCTGCGGCGAGATGGATATTTGCGGCGAAGCTCTGGTCGGTTTTGTCGGCGCGCATGGCGATGCGTTTGAATTCCTTGAGCTTGCAGAAGAAATTCTCGATCAGGTGACGCCACTTGTAGATTTCCGCGTCGATCGGCAGAGGCGAAGCGCGTCGTGGATGCTGTGAGATAACGATTTTGGCGCCACGCTCGTTGAGGTCGGCAATGATGGAATTGCTGTCGAAGGCCTTGTCGGCGATGAAGCCCTCAAAGGCGAGACCGTCGATGAGCGGAGCGACTCCAACCGTATCGAAACGGTGGCCGGGCATTAGAACGAAGCGCACGAGATTGCCGAGTGCGTCGGTCAGCGCCAGGATTTTGGTCGTCATGCCGCCTTTGGACCGGCCGATAGCCTGGCCCTGAGACCCCCTTTTGCGCCTTGTCCATGGCGATGGACCTTGACGATGGTGGCGTCGACCATGGCGTATTCCATGTCCGGCGTGTCGGAGCAGGCGTCGAAAAGCCTTGTAAAAACGCCCGCCTTGACCCAGTCGCGGTAGCGCTTGAAAACAGTGTTCCAGTTGCCGAAGAACGGCGGAAGATCACGCCACGGGCTTCCCGTCCGCACGATCCAAAGGACAGCTTCCACAAAGCGACGGTTGTCGCTTCCGCTGCGCCCGGGGTCCGAAGGCTTACCCAGACAATGCGGCTCCATCTTCGCCCATTGGGCGTCCGTCAATACGAATCGTTCCATCTGAAGCTTGAATCACAACCAAGCCTCAAGCGGAAATCCTGATTCTCAACAGGCCCTAGAACGACAGCTTCCCGGCCAGCCGGCGCCGGGCCCCTATCCTGATAGCCCGTTCCCGCTCGCCTCGACGCGCTTCGCCTCGGCCTCGGCGGCGATCCGCGCGCCGTCATTCTCGGCCAACCATTTGGCCGCGGTGTCATGCTTGCGGGCGATGCGCTCGACCCTGGTGTTGAGGTGGAGGCGTTGGGGCATGTCAGGCCGCAGCCTATAACTGTGGGTATAGTC
The DNA here is from genome assembly GCA_963742265.1 of uncultured Acidobacteriota bacterium. GTDB lineage: Bacteria > Acidobacteriota > Vicinamibacteria > Vicinamibacterales > 2-12-FULL-66-21 > JACDCA01. The sequence goes on along the minus strand of CAVULC010000003.1, from coordinate 2,852 downwards.
CATAAGTCGCATGGTGAAGGCGGCCCCTCAACTGAGGCACGCTTCTACTCGAATTTCGTAATCTCGCTTTGCGATTGCCTGCATTCAGGACATTCAAAAATATTAAGCTCCTGTTCGCCCTCAAATGGCAGCACACGAGCAACCAACATCGGCACGTCGCAAACTATGCAGACTGGGCCGGTCATGATCGGGGAACGCTTAGTTGTATTTTCCAACATAACGGTCATCTACCGTCACGGCCGTTAAAGCATCCTCAAAACCAATCACGAAAAGCCATACCAATCCTAGATTTAAATTGGATTCAGACGATCAGCATAGCCGCGCTGGCGCTCGCCGCTGCAATGATTTTCATGGCGGCGTCACAAGGTGCGCTTCCAAAGAATTCTCCTGGCCGACGAAGCCGAATTGTTGGACGGCGCTAAGGATCGCCGTTGCCTCGTCCTCCGCCCAGACGTAGCCGATAATGTGTGCGCCCCCGCGCATTAGGCACACGATGACCCACTCGTGCATGTTCGCCCCATCCCTGCCAACCGTACCGCTAAAAGAGAGTGGTGTCAGATGACATAGGTGGAATTTTCCCCCACTGACTTTTCGAGCGTCAGTCGTACTTGCTCGCGCCATGAAAATCCGCACGTTTTTATCAGGATAGCCTGTGATGAAAATAATGGGAATGCGGTGGCCTCTGGCGATCAGCTGGTCTTGCAAGTCAAGACCGCTCAATCCCGGCATCTGCACATCGGTGATGAGGCACGATGTGTTGCTGAGCTGCTCGGAATTGAGAAATTCGACGGCGGAGCCAAACGTGGAAACGCTGTAGCCGAGAGATCGCAGGAGACTTTTCATCCCCTCGCGCAGGGCATCATTGTCATCGACAATCGCAATTATCCGACTGCGCATTTGAATCTTCTGCAGATCGCGGTCGAGGCGCAGCGGCTGCGGATGATGTGAGCGGGCCTCCTCGCCGCGTCAGGGTAGTATTGCGCGATGTGGAGGCCCGCAGCCCCTCCCGTGCAGACGGAGCCGACCGTAATGCTGAAATGGTTCGATTAATGAAATCTTGCGCGCGAGCGGCAGCGCGGGATCATCATACCGTTTCACAAATTTATTTTTCCAGTCGGCACTTTTTGCCGAATTCTCTTAGCTGGCGAATCACGCTAGCGTTTTTGCCAGTACTCAGCGTTCCGTTCCCCTCCGTCTGGGCCGCGCGAAGGTTTCGCCCCCCGGCTTCCTTCGCGCGGTTCTTTATGGCGCGACCCCGCGTTCGGCGGCTTCGCAAGCGGCGAGCGGGCTCGGATGAATTTCGAGACGCTCGCATCCGCTGCAACAATTCATACGTTCGACGCGCGGCAAGTTGCGCTGGTGGGTTCTCGCGCCTTTCTAAAACCTTACGATTTACTCGAGAAAAGTTTCCACGACTTCGGGAAAGTTCCGATTTAGCAAAGAACGCCGGGCCGGCGGTTTCCCGAAAAACCCAGAGAATTTTCGAGTCTGTCCCCCGGAGGGGTCATTCGATCGGATAACCATCAGCACCGATGCGTGGACGCTGCGCGCGATAGTTAAAGTCCTTGCGAGTCTTCGCATCATGACACGTTTCGTGTTTTCGCGAAAAAATCGCGGCCCTGCAACTTTCGACTTTTGCAACACAATCTGCCATTAGCGACAATTCGCGCCGCAGCAATCAAGCATCGCTATTCGATCACCTCGTCGGCCCGACCATTTGTAATGCTGAGCCACTCTCCCCTAGAGCCGCAATACGTTGGGCGAGCAGATTGACCTTTCGATAACTGGAATCGCCGGTCACCTCTTTTCCGATCCAATCGGGAAGTTCTATTTTTTGATCCGCGCTATCGAGTTCAATCTCGGCCAGCGCCACACCGTTGAGTATCCCCTCATAAACATCGACGTACCATGTCGCGCCCGCATGTGAGACGAAGTGTCGAGTTTTATCTAGAACGTGGCCATCGCACATGGTTCGCAATATTTCCTCTGCGTCAGAATACGGAATGGCGTACTCAAATTCAGTTCGGGTTGAACCAATTCTCCGACTTTTCAGTGTGATGTTAGCCTTGGCATCCGAGATGCGAACCCTAGCCTTGTGGCCGTTATTGCCCGCTATCAGCCCATCGCGAATACGAATGCTTCGGATGATGGAATGTTTCCAGCTACTGTTAGCAATCAAAAATTTGCGCTCAATTTCTAATGGCATGGGTTAGGTTGCGCTTCTTAGTTGAGGCGTCAGGACTGGAGATTTCGGCGTGTTTGCGGATGTCCGCCTTCCCTCGTTAGCGACGGAAAAGCGGACGCGAGTTTGGTCGGCTCCGTGCCACTAAAGGACCCATGCACCGCAGCAAATAACGCTTATTCGATCACTGTGCCAACCCCGGCGATCAGCCAAGGTGGCAATTTCGCGCCGGATTGCGAACCAGCGCCTTGTGTAGCTCTGCGGCTGCTCCCGCGAGCTGATCGCGATGCATGACATCGTCCTTCGCAATACGGGCGACCGTCGAAGCCAGTTCGTGCAGAATATCGGCGAACAGACCGAAATTGATGTGCATGTGAATCGATTTGCGTACGTCCTCCGCACCCGGATGTTCCAAAATCAGCGCAATTTCGGTCGGATCGAGATGCGCCTCAAATCGCGACGAGCGTTCGAAAGTTCCTACGTAGAGCTTGTCCGGGTATTCGAGTGCGACCTCGGCCTTGTCGGTGATAGGTTTTGCCATTGTCTCCTCATCAAGAATGCAATTGCTGCATTCTCTCCCGGATAGGCCGACGGCTTCCTTGCGATAGGTCAAAATCCCGGCAAATATCCTTGTTCGATGTTCGCTTCGGGTCGTAACGTCGATTTTGGC
>CAVULC010000002.1:0-716076 GCA_963742265.1 uncultured Acidobacteriota bacterium | reverse complement strand
ACCACGTAAGTCATCTCGTCGTTGAATATCGGGGTCTGGCTGTCCGGTTTCCCGACGACGACCTTCATGGTCAACGGCACACTGCCTCCGTCGTAGACATCGAGGCGCATTTCGGGAATGTTCACGAGGACGTAGCGGTCTCCCAGGTCGCGAGGCAGCCAGCGCCATCGTTCCATGTTCATCTGCAGCTGTGCGATGCGGCGTTCGATCGGCACATTCATCTCGGCGATCACGTCCTTACTGACCAGGCCGTTGTCGCTGAGACCGTGGCGCAGCTGGAAGGCCTTGACGGCGGCTTGCAGGTCGGCGCTGTACACGGCGTCCTTTCCTTCGGGGATCGAGCCGCGATAGTCTCCCGAGGCGGCAAGTCGTTTTGCGAGGACGGAGACCTGCGGGCTCTTCTGGCCGGGCTTCAGGGTCAGCGTGGCTGGAACCTGCGGCCATCCCCCTTTTGCGGCGATCCTGCGGGTACTCGCTGAGTGCGGTGCGAAGGCGCGCATACTCCGGCGAGGTCGGCAGCAGCTCGCGGAGAGACTCCTTGATCCGATTGTCGGCGAGGGCTTTCTCGAGATGCGCGAGCGGGTCGAATTTCTCGGGACGGATCTTCCAGGCAGGATCGGCACGCGCCAGGTCCGACAGGCCGTCGGCGATATCGGACGCATACTTCATATAGAGAAACGTGAGCCAGGCATCGAGAGCTCCCGCTTCGCGAGGATCAAATCCCTTGTCAGACAGAAACCCCCGGGACGCTTCGGTGCGACGCTCCTCGATCATGGCTACGTTGTACAGATTAGGATCGAACCCTTCGCTGTCTGCCTCACGAATCGCGGCGACGAGGTCGTCGATTTGCGGACGCGCCTTGGCATTCGCCACCCAGGCCGTCGCGAACTTCCGGCGTTCGTAGAATGCGCGAGTCTGCTTCCACAGCTTCGCGGCTTCCGGTTCCTTGGTCGCATACTCCGGAGCGCGTCCGTCGAGCACCGCACGCAGCGCCACGCCGGTCTCGTGGTCCTTGTCCGCGCCTCCCAGCTGAATCTTTCCGCAGGCGGCAACGGTGACAATCAGTGCCGCGGCGACCATCGTCAGTTTTCATCCTCATTTTTCCGACTGTCACCCCTCACCAAGCTAAGCAGCAAGCTCGATGCCCGGGCGGCACAGCGATAAAACTGTAGACATGGCAAAGAGTTACAGACGAAAACGGACACCGGCGACGCCGACTGAGCAATCGGTTACCCACGACCTCAATATCGAATCTGCTGCATTGCTTTACGAAATGGCTGCCCTTCAGCCCACGCCGCGAAGTCAATTCGGGTACAAGCGCGCCGCGAAAGCGATGGTCTATTTGCCGGTGCCGGTGTCGGACCTCGTGAGTGCCGGCACGTTGCGCGAGGTTCCATTCGTCGGCCCCTCGAGCGAACGGATCATCAAGGAGCTGGTAGAGACGGGCAGATCAGCTATCGTCGAAGCGGCGATCGCGAAAGCAGGCAGCAAGGGCGAGAAGGTCAAGACCAGTCGGGCATATCGAGAGCACTTCCTGAGCCACCTCGCGATGGCGCAGGCGCTCGCGAGCCGGATGGGCTCCGAGGTGGTCAGCCGGGCCGACTATCGTGGCGATTTCCAGATGCATTCAACCTGGAGCGACGGCGGCGAGCCACTGAGCGCCATGATCAAGGGCGCGCGCGAGCTTGGCCATTCATGCCTCGGGATCACGGATCATTCGTACGGTCTGCCGATCGCCAGGGGCATGTCGATGGAGCAAGCATCGAGGCAGTGGGCCGAGATCGACCGGCTGAACGCGAAATACAAAGGCGAGTTCCGGGTGTTCAAGGGCGTCGAAGCGAACATCCTCGCTGATGGCGATCTGGACCTGCAGCCCGACGAGGCAGCCCTGTTCGAATTCGTCGTCGCCTCTCCTCACTCGGTCCTGCGCAAAACCGAGGACCAGACCCCGCGAATGATCGCAGCGGTCAAGACGCCCGGTGTCGCCATCCTTGGTCATCCGCGAGGTCGCGTGTTCAATACCCGGCCAGGTGTATCGGCCGACTGGGACGCCGTGTTCGAGGTTGCCGCGCGGTTGCAGGTCGCGGTCGAACTGGACGGCAGCTGGCACCGGCAGGACATCGATTACGTGCTCGCCGCCCGCGCGCTCGAGGCCGGCTGCATCTTCGCGCTGGATAGCGACGCGCACTCGATCGCCGAGCTCAGGTTCAGCGAGTACACGCTCGCGCATGCGCGCCTGGCAGGCATTCCGTCCGAGCGGGTGATCAACTGCTGGAGCGACGACCGGCTGATCGACTGGATGACGTCACGCCATCAACGACGCCGCCGCAAGTCATCGTAATCCGGCATGTATGTCTTCAGTCCGCCCGAGACCGTGTTCTTCGAATACCCGGCGACGAGCTGGTCCTTGTAGTTCGCGGGGTCGAAATCGAAGACATCCTTCGGGTCCGCGTCAATCAGCTGCAAGTCCGCAGCGTGCATCGTCAACTTGCCGAATCGAATGTCGCCGCCGCCGAAGTAGATGTAATTCCGCGAGGACGGGGAAGGCAGAACCAGCGCCTTTTGCCTGCGGCCGCTGCCATCGTCGAAAACTTGTATGAGGCGGCCCTGCTCCAGCGTCACTCTCGATAGCCGGCCGCGGATCTCCGGCGGCGGCAGGACCTCGCCCGGCGCGATGACGATGTCGTTGGCGTTGATTTCGATGCCCCGCCGGTTCTTCAGGTTCACGAGGTCATCGAGTTTCAATCCGAACAGATCGAGAAGGCCTTTCGAGGGAATGCCCATCGCCTTCATGGATTGCGTCTGCAGCTCGAGGCGCCCGTCTGCCGAAGCGCGCACCAGCGCCTTGGTCGAGAACGGGACGTCGACCCCCTTGTGCAGCTTGCCGGACATTCTGAGTTCGTTCCCCGCCGCCGTGACCCTGATGGCTTTGAGTGGTGATCCTTCATACGCGAACACGTGATTGTTCATCAGCGCCTGAAGGCTCTCCATGCTCATTGAGAGCGAGGCGGATTCGAGCTGCAAAATATACGAACGCTGATCGTCGAATACCGGCGGCACCCCCGGAGCTCGACTGACCATCAGTCCCCGCAGTTGCGATACATCGAGTGTCACTCCGGGTGCGACGTGCAGCCGCACATTCTTCATCTGGATCTGAACAGCGGCGGGATCAGAACGCACAGAGGACGAGGCGGCGCAGGTGGCGACGCCACAAACGAACGCCGCCAGTAAAGCGAAACTTCTCATCGACCGGGCGAACGCAAGTTGCTGGCCGACGAAAGCCACGTCGCGATTCTGTGCTGTCGTACAAGAACGGCAGATGGTGCTTGGCGGGAAGCGAAAGCGGTTTACGTAGTGCGTGCGCGCTCGGCCCGATAGTCCCGGGACGGCAGAGCATGGCCGACTCGACCTTCGATGAACGCTGACGCGTCCAGGAGCCGCTTCAGATCGACGCCCGTCTCGATGGCCGAGACCGTCGAGCATGTAGACCAGGTCCTCGGTGGCGAGGTTGCCGGTTGCGCCGGGCGCGTATGGACACCCACCCAGGCCGCCTGCGGACGAGTCAAACGTCGTCACACCCGCATCGAGAGCGGCAAGGACGTTGGCGAGACCGGTGCCTCGCGTGTCGTGAAAGTGCAAGGCGATAGCGTCGATCGGCAGGTGGGAAGCGACGGCGCGGATGACCGCAGGAACCTGGCCGGGATGGGCGATGCCGATGGTGTCACTGACCGCCACTTCGGTGGCGCCCATGTCCATCAACTTCGCGGCGATGGTTCCGACGCGTTCGGGATCGACCGTGCCTTCGAACGGGCACCCGAAAGCGGTGGACAGGTAGGCGCGCACTCTCATGCCGAGATCGAGTGCCCGCTGGCACACCATCGCGTAGGTGACCAGCGAATCATCCACAGACTGATTGATGTTCTTGCGGCTGAAGGTGTCAGATGCGGCTGCGAAGATCGCGACGTCGGTCACGCCGGCCGCGCGGGCGCGCTCCAGGCCTGCAAGGTTGGGAACCAACGCGCTGTATCGAGTTCCCGCGCGTCGCTCGATGCCGTCGAATACGTTGGCGGCATCTCCCATTTGCGGAACCCATTTCGGGCTCACGAACGCACCGATCTCGATAGCGCTGAATCCGGCAGCGGAGAGGCGGTCGATGAATGCGACCTTGTCGGCGGTTGCCACGATCGCTGCCTCGTTCTGCAGGCCATCCCGAGGACCGACCTCCACGAGCGTGACTCGCTTCGGCAGGTTCACGGGTTCATCTCGACGAGAGGCACACCGGGCTGGACGAGTTGTCCTTCGCGGCAATGGATCGCCTTGACGACACCGTCGGTTGCTGCGCGCACTGGAAGTTCCATCTTCATGGCCTCGAGCACGATCAGCGTGTCTCCACGTGTGACGGCCTGGCCCGGAGTGGCGAGCACCCGTATGACCGTCGCCGGCATCGGGGCCGCGAGCGATCCCTGCTGCGTCGAAGGACGTCGTCCGCCACGGTGCTGCACCTCGAACTGGAACACCTCACCGTCAAGAAAGACCCAACGCGCGTCCCCGCGCACAGCTGCCCAGGCGCGACCCGGCAGCGGCGTTTCGACACCGTCGACGATGACGCGCTCACCGTCGACTTCGACCCGGTGCTCGCCGTCGGCGCTACGCAGGGTCACGACCTTGGCCATCACCGTCCCCAGTTGCCGAGCGATGTCCACGGGTCGGCTGTCGTGCCGCCGTCGCTCGTCGTGCGGCCGTCTGTCGTAGTGCAGCCCTTTAGGGCTGCCTGAGCTGCGGTCGTAGTGCAGCCCTGCAGCGCTGCCTGTGACGACGTTGCTGCCTGGCCGCCAGTGACCGATGCCCGGCCAGCGCCGCCGCGGGAACAGGCCTCCGCGACGTAAGTTCGACGACATGCTCTTCGATGAAACTGGTATGGATGGCGCCGCGGCGAACGCCGGCATGGTCGAGCAGCCGGATCATGAATGGGATGTTGGTCCGAATGCCGAGGATCGGGAAGTCGCGCAGTGCAGCGATCGCCCGATCGATCGCCCTTTCGCGCGTCTCCGCGATGACCGTCAACTTCGCCAGGAGCGGATCGTACGTCACGGATATCTCTCCGCCCTCGACGACCCCGGCATCGACGCGGATCCCTGGACCGGACGGCTCCCGGTACAACAGCAGCGGGCCGGCCTGCGGAAGAAATCCTTCCCCCGGATCCTCTGCATAGACGCGGCACTCGATGGCGTGACCGCGCTGCGTCAGATCGGCCTGCGTCCAGGGCAGCGGCTCTCCGGCGGCAACCGCGAGTTGCGCAAGTACCAGATCCACTCCGGTGACGGCTTCCGTCACCGGATGCTCGACCTGCAGCCGGGTATTCATCTCCAGGAAATAGAACCTGGCGTCGTCACCAGAGCCTTCGAGAAGGAACTCAATCGTTCCGGCATTCCGGTAATTGGCGGCCTTCGCGGCCTTCACCGCCGCGGCGCCCATCGCCTGCCGGACCTTCTCCGTCAGCGCAACCGACGGGCTCTCTTCGATGACCTTCTGGTGCCTGCGCTGCAGCGAGCATTCGCGCTCGAAGAGGTGAACGACATTGCCGAGGCTGTCGCCAAACACCTGGATCTCGACGTGCCGCGGTCGCACGACCAGCCGTTCGACGTACAGAGTGCCATCACCAAATGCAGCGAGCGCCTCGCGGCGGGCCGCCGCGATCATCTCCGATGCTTCAGCGGCGCCGTGCAGCGCGCGCATGCCTTTACCGCCGCCGCCAGCGGACGCCTTCACCAGGCATGGGAATCCGATCGCGTTCACCGCCGCGATCACCCCGGCATCCGTCTGATCCGATGGAGTGAGTCCGGGGACCACCGGTACCCCGGCTGCTTCCATCAACTTCCGCGCGCCGATCTTGGATCCCATCTGCTCGATGGTGTCCGCCAGCGGTCCGATGAAACGGATGTTCGACTCCTCACAGGCGTGCGCGAAGCCGGCATTCTCCGAGAGAAATCCGTAGCCTGGGTGGATCGCGTCGCAACCAGTCGCTCGTGCCGCATGCAGGATCGCGTCGATCTTCAGGTAGCTCTCGGAGGGTGCCGCAGGGCCGATGTGGACCGCCTGGTCGGCGGCCCGCGCGTGCGGCGCGTCCCGGTCGGCATCCGAAAAGATAGCCACGGTTTCTATTCCGGCCTCGCGGCACGCACGAAAAACGCGGATCGCGATCTCGCCACGGTTGGCGACCAGCACGCGGCGTAGTCTCATGGCACCCACGGCGCGCGTCGCTTCTCGAGGAAAGCCCTCATTCCACCCTGGCCTTCGTCCGACACGCGGTGACGCGCGATCGTCTCAGCCGTCATGCGGGCCACATCAGCCGGAGGTCTGCCCGCGACCGCCGCGATCATCGCTTTGGCCCCCGCAATCGCCCCCGGAGCGGAGGTCAGGAGCTCGCGAACATAGCCGTCCACGACCGCATCGAGCTCGGATTCCGCGGCGACTGCGTGCACCAGCCCAAGCTCACGAGCGCGCGCGGCTGAGAAACGCGCCGCGGTCAGGAAGAGCTCCCGCGCCGCCGAGATACCAATCTTCCGCACCGCAAACGGAGAAATCACCGCCGGCAGAATCCCGAGCTTCGCTTCGGTAAACCCGAACACCGCATCCACACTTGCGACGACGATGTCGCAGACGGCGGCGAGGCCGGTACCCCCACCGAGCGCCGCGCCGTGAATGCGCCCGATCAGTGGAACGGGCAACGTGTCGAGCGCGTCGAACATGACCGACATGGCCCTCGCGTCACGCTCGTTATCCTCACGCGAATAGGCGACCATCTTCGACATCCAGGTGAGGTCGGCTCCCGCACAGAACGCCTTGCCGGCCCCTGAGAGAACCGCGACACGGGCACCACTCGACGGGACGCTGTGCCGCCCAGTCGATCAGCTCGGCAATGACCTCCTCGTTGAACGCGTTGCGCACATCCGGCCGGTTCAGGACGACGCGCGCAACTGGTCCGTCAGCAGAGATCTGGAGGTGAGTCGGCATTGGAACTGATCACATGCGAAACACGCCGAACCTGGGATCAGGGATCGGTGCGTTGAAGGCGGCTGAAATCCCGAGCGCGAGAGCCTGGCGCGTCTCGGCCGGATCGAGAATGCCGTCGTCCCAGAGCCGCGCGGTGGAGTAGTAGGGCGATCCCTCACGGTCGTATTTCTCGAGAATCGGCCGGCGGATCGCCTCTTCTTCTGCGCTGGTGAAAGGCTTGCCCTCGCGTGCGAGCTGATCGCGCTTCACGGTGGTCAATACCCCGGCGGCCTGTTCGCCACCCATCACGGAGATGCGTGCGTTGGGCCACATCCAGAGCAGCCGCGGTTCGTAGGCCCGCCCGCACATGCCGTAGTTGCCGGCGCCGAACGATCCGCCGATGATCACCGTGAACTTCGGCACGACGGAGTTCGCGACCGCGTGCACCATCTTGGCCCCGTCCTTGGCGATGCCGCCGCGCTCGTACTCCCGACCCACCATGAAGCCGGTGATGTTCTGCAGGAAGACGAGCGGCACGCCGCGCATGTTGCACAGTTCGATGAAGTGGGTCGCCTTCAACGCCGACTCAGAGAACAGCACGCCGTTGTTGGCGATGATCCCGACGAGGTAGCCATGGAGGCGGGCGAAGCCCGTCACCAGCGTCGTCGCGTAGCGCTCCTTGAACTCATCGAAGCGGGACCCGTCGACAATGCGCGCGATGACCTCGCGGACTTCGTACGGCTTCCGCGTATCCGCGTTGACAATGCCGTAGATTTCGTGCGGATCGTAAACGGGATCCTCGACCGTCGAAACATCCGCGGGACCGTGCTTGACCGAATTCAGCGTCGCGATGACGTTCCGGGCGAGGTGCAACGCGTGATCGTCATCCTCGGCGAAGTAGTCGGCGACTCCCGACAGCCGGGTGTGCACGTCGGCGCCGCCAAGCTCCTCGGCCGTCACGTCCTCTCCGGTTGCGGCTTTCACCAGTGGGGGACCGCCGAGGAAGATCGTGCCGGTACCCTTGACGATGATCGTTTCGTCAGACATGGCGGGCACGTACGCGCCGCCGGCGGTGCAGGAGCCCATCACGACAGCGATCTGCGGAATTCGTTCCGCCGACATGCGCGCCTGGTTGTAGAAGATCCGTCCGAAGTGTTCCCGGTCGGGAAACACGTCCGCCTGCAACGGAAGGAACGCGCCTCCCGAATCGACGAGATAGACGCAGGGGAGGCGATTCTCGAGCGCCACCTGTTGGGCGCGGACGTGCTTCTTCACCGTCAGCGGGTAGTAGGTCCCACCCTTCACGGTGGCGTCATTCGCCACGATCAGGACCTCGCGGCCCGACACCCGTCCAATGCCGGTGATCACGCCAGCGGCAGGGGCGTCGTTGTCGTAGAGGTCCAGCGCGGCAAGTGGCGAGAGCTCGAGGAAGGGGGAACCATCGTCGAGCAGCCGGTCGATGCGCTCGCGAACCGGAAGCTTACCTTGCGCGCGGTGGCGTTCGACGTATTTCGGGCCGCCCCCCTGGCGCGCCGTTGCCGTTCGTTCGCGCAACTCCGCCACGAGGGTGGTCATCCGGCTGGCATTGGTCCGGAAGAGATCTGACGTGGTATCGATGTGAGACTCGAGGATGTCCATCTACCAGCCGCAACAGTCCGTTTTGAAGCGGCACTTCGGGCAGCGCCAGACTGCGTGCATCCGGAACATGTCCGTTCCGCAGCGCTCGCACACTACCTTGTCGTCGCCGCTCGTCGTGCAGGCAGGTCTGACCGCATCTGACGTGCGGATCGGTTTCGGAATGAAGGACTCTTTGCCCGGGTCCGGCATGTTGCAAAGTATAGGTTACGCGAAGGGAGCCAGGAGAAATGGTAGCGATGGCCGACTGGCAGGAACAAGCGGAGCGAATGATCGAAACGCAGATCGTGGTCCGGGGCCTCCGCGATGACAGGGTGCTCGATGCCATGCGCCGGGTGCCGCGGCACCGGTTCGTCGGCGCGGATCTGCAATCCCAGGCCTACGAGGACCGGCCGTTGTCCATCGGTGAGGGGCAGACGATCTCGCAGCCGTTGATCGTGGCGTTGATGACGCTGAGTCTCCAGGTTCACCCGGAACACAGGGTGCTCGAGGTCGGGACCGGTTCCGGTTACCAGGCCGCCGTCCTCGCGCAGCTGACGCGCCACGTCACATCCATCGAGCGGCACGCGGCATTAGCTGACGCCGCGCGGACGTGCCTGGCCGAGCTCGGGATATCGAACGTCACAGTCGTGGTCGGGGACGGAACCCTGGGCTATCCGGCCGAGGCGCCCTACGACCGGATACTCGTCACGGCCGGCGCGCCGTCGGTCCCCGACACCCTGCGCGAGCAACTCGCGCCGGGTGGGCGTCTCGTGATTCCCGTCGGCCCGCCTTCTCTCCAGCACATCACCGTCGTCGACCGGCATGACGAGACGTTCGAAACCAGGACCGGCAGCCCCTGCGTGTTCGTTCCGTTAATTGGCCAGAATGGGTGGCCGGGGGACTCCTGAGAACGTATGTAGTCGAGACAGGTGTCTGCTGGTTGGACGGGGGTCGCTACGCGTGTATACTTTTCCGATTGTCAGCAGGGCAGGGCGTGTATCATCCCGGATCGGCAAAGTAGAGGTAGGGCGCTGAGCATGACGATAACGAAACGGAAGAACAGAGTGCTGGCGGTTGACGACGAGCCCGCGATGATCGAGTGGCTGAAGATCCTTCTCGAGCACGAAGGATACGAAGTGCGGACCGCGATGATCGGAACGCGGGGAGAAGAGATCTTCAAGACGTGGAAGCCCGATGTCGTCGTGACCGACATGATGCTGCCTGACCTCGATGGGCTCGAACTGCTGCGGCGGTTCAAACAGACGCATCCCGACACGGAAGTGATCGTGATCACGGGTCACGGATCCGTTCAGAAGGCGGTCGAGGCGATGAAGGCGGGCGCGTTCGAATTCGCTGAGAAGCCTGTCGATGCCGACGCACTGCTGGCCAAACTCGAGCGCGCGATCGAACGGCGCGATCTGCTGGGTGAGAACCTGCTGCTCAAGCAGAAGATCGAGAATCAGTTCCGGTTCGGCAACATCATCGGGAAGAGCAAGAAGATGCACGAGCTGCTCGAGCTGGTCGAGAGTGTTGCCGGCAGCGACGCGAACATCCTGATCCAGGGAGAGAACGGCACCGGCAAGGAACTCATTGCCAACGCACTGCATTACAACAGCAAGCGGGCCAAGGGGCCGTTCATCAAGATCAACTGCGCCGCCATCCCGAAGGATCTCATCGAGTCTGAACTCTTCGGCTACAAGAAGGGCGCGTTCACCGGCGCCGCGACGGACAAGGAAGGCCTCTTCGAGATGGCGGAGGGCGGCTCGCTGCTGCTCGACGAGATCGGTGAGATGCCGCCGTACCTGCAGACCAAGCTCCTCCGGGTACTGCAGGAGCGCGAATACCGCCCGATCGGCAGCGACCGCATCGTCCGCGTCGACTTCCGGTTGATCTGCGCGACGAACATCGATCTCGACGCCGCGCTGCGCGACGGCAAGCTTCGCGAGGATCTTTACTTCCGGATCAACACCATCACGTTGCGAGTGCCGCCGCTCCGCGAACGCACCGAGGACATTCCGCTGTTGTGCGAGCACTTCCTCGACAAATACAAGCAGCGCCATCAGCGTCCGAACATCAAGTCGATTGCGCCTGCCGCGTACCACGTGCTCATCCGGCACCGGTGGCCAGGGAACGTCCGCGAGATCGAGAACGTGATCGAGCGCGGCGTGCTGGTGACGAAAGGCAGCGAGATCGGCGTCACCGATCTGCCCGAGTCGCTGCGCACGGAAGGGACCACAGCCGCGGAGTTCGTCATCCCGCCGCATCGAACACTCGCGGAGATCGAGAAGATGGCGATCCTGCAGACGCTGCAGCGCACCAACTGGAACAAACAGGAAGCCGCGCAAATCCTGGGGCTCTATCGACCGACGCTGTACAGCAAGATGAAGAAGCACGAAATACAAGACGGCGGGAAGAGCGGAGCGCGACGCGCGGTGTCCGTGTAGCTGGTCCGTTCCTTGCACCAAGCTCGTGAGATGCCGAGTGTGGTACGTGAGGGTGCGATCGGAGCGCTTGCCACAGTCGGCGAGGTCTCGCTTTTTGCCGCGAAGGCCGGCCGCGAAGCGCTGACGCCGCCGTTCGAGTTCCGTGAGACGCTTCGCCAGATCTACGAGCTCGGCGCACGCTCAGCCCCGCTGATCGCGATCTCCGGGGTTGCCATCGGCGTCGTCCTGTCGATGCATACCCGCGCGTCGCTCGAGCGGTTCGGCGCGGAGGCGATGATCCCAGCCGGCCTGGCCATGGCGCTCGTGAAAGAGACGGGCCCGCTGACGGCGGGCCTGCTGCTATCGGGCAGGATCGGTGCGGGGATCGGGGCCGAGCTCGGGGCGATGCGCGTGACCGAGCAGATCGACGCGCTCGAAGCCTCGGCCGTGGACGCCTTCCGTTACCTCGTCGTCACGCGGGTGGTGGCCTGCGTGATCTCGCTTCCGCTCCTGACGACGCTCATGAACTTTGCCGGGATGATCGGCGGGTTCATTGCCGAGCACGCCGCCACCGGTATGTCGCTGCCGCTGTACTTCCATCGGGCGTTTGCGTTGGTGGACGCGATGGACTTCATCCCGGCGACCATGAAGACGATGGTCTTTGGTTTCATTATCGCGACGATGTCGTCGTTTCTTGGCTACACGACGCAATCCGGCACTGAGGGCGTCGGACGCGCATCGACCAGGTCGGTCGTTTTCTCCTCGATCCTCATCATCGTCAGCAACGTGGTCCTGGTGCGGCTGATCTTTTTCATCTTCCCCAAGGCTGCGGGAGGATGACGAGCCCGACCGCTGTGCGTCTCGATCACGTCACGAAGGCGTTCGGGGACCGCAAGGTCCTCGACGACGTGTCCTTCGATGTTCCGACAGGCAGCGCCTTCATCATCCTCGGGCGCTCCGGGACGGGTAAGAGCGTGACGCTGCGGCACATCATCGGCCTGGTCCAGCCTGACACCGGTCGAGTGTTCGTCAACGATCAGGAGATCTCGGGGACACGCGGGCCGGAACTCGCGGCCGCGCGCAAGCAGATCGGGTTTCTGTTTCAGAACGCGGCGTTGTTCGACTCGATCTCCGTCGGTGAGAACGTCGCGTTCCCACTGCGGCGCCACACCAGGCTGCCCGACCGCGAGATCCGGGACAAGGCGGCGGAGAAACTGCGGGCCGTGGGCCTCGAACGCGAGTACGACCGCATGCCCGCCGACCTGTCCGGGGGCATGAAGAAGAGGGCGGGGCTTGCCCGGGCGCTCGCACTCGATCCCAAGGTCCTGCTGGTCGACGAGCCGAGCACCGGCCTCGACCCGATTACCTCGGGAGAGATCGATGATCTCCTGTCCGGACTGAAAGGGGATGGAGGCACCACGCTGATCGTGGTCACTCACAACATTCCAAGTGCGCGTCACATCGGCGATGAACTCCTGATGCTTCACCAGGGGCGGATCATCCTCCGCGGAACCACGGCGGAGTTCGAACAGAGTGACAACGAGCTGGTCCAGGCGTTCATGTCCTCGAAGAACGCGGGATAGGCGAATCGAAACGGATGTCAAAAAAGAAGCTTGCGGTCGTCGGCGCGTTCGTCCTGGGAGGCGTGTTGCTCTTCGCTGTCGGCCTGTTCCTGATCGGCGACAGGCGAATGATGTTTGCCGACACCTCCGCGATCTACGCGGAGTTCTCGCAGATCGCCGGTCTCGAGACGGGCGCAAAGGTGCGCGTCGCCGGTATGGACGCGGGTGAGGTCGAGAACATCCACGTGCCGGCGTCGCCCTCGGCGAAGTTCCGCGTGAGGATGCGAGTGCGCCAGGATCTGCGTCCGCTGCTGCGGCTCGACTCGGTGGCGTCGATCCAGAACGATGGTCTGGTCGGCAACAAGTTCATGCAGATCGAATCGGGGACCGAGCAGTCGCCGCCGGTTCCTGAAGGCGGCACGATCCAGAGCCGCGAGCCCTTCGACCTCGGTTCGATGCTGGAGAAGATGAACGCAAGCATCGATCTCGTCACGACCACGATCAAGGATGTCAGAGGCGGTGTGGATGAAGCGCTGCAGTCGGTCTCCGATACGGCGAAGGACGCGCAGGATCTGATCGCGGACCTCGGATCGCAGGTGCGGGAGATCACGACATCAGGGCAGAAAGTCACCGCGGACATACAGGCGGTGATTGCCGGAGTGCGAGCAGGACGTGGCACGCTCGGAAAGCTCGTCAATGACGACGCCGTTTACACCAGGGTGAAGGCGATCGCCGAACAAGCCGGACAAGGCGATGGCCAATCTGCGGGAGGCGACGCGAAGACGCCAAGGCCGCGGTCGCCGATTTCCGCGGAGACAAGGGGCCGATCAAGGGAGTGACCGCGCGACCTTCAGCAGTCGCTCGCTTCCGCCCGCGAGACCTTCGCCGACCTGGCGGAGGCGTCCGAGGCGCTGAAGCGCAATTTCTTCTTCCGCGGCTTCTTCAACAAGCGCGGCTACTTCGACCTGGACGACGTCACGCCCGAACAGGTACCGGGCCGGAGCGCTCGAATCGAAGGAACGGCGCGTTCTGCGGGTCTGGGTCGGCAACGAGGTGCTGTTCGGTGCCGATGCCAATGGGGTTCCGCAACTGACCGAGGATGGCAAACGCCGGCTCGACTCGGCCATGGCGGCGTTCCTGAAGTATCCACGAAATACCCCATTCGTCGTGGAAGGCTACGCCGGAGGCGTTACCAGCGATGAGCGCTTCCGCGACAGCCGCCGCCAGGCACAGCTGGTCCGGGACTACCTGGTCGGCAGATATCCATTGGATCCATCGAATGTGGCCGTAATGCCGCTGGGAACTGATGCGCCGGGGAGCCCGTCCGGCGATACGTGGAACGGTGTCGCACTGGCGATGTTCGTCCAGAAGTGAGGTGAGCCGTGGCACGTCGTTTGATTGACCGATTGATGAGGAACCGAGGAGGTTACGTGGACGAACGGTCAAAAGTGCTGATGGCGACGTTGCTGGGCGCGATCGCCGGCGGCGTTTATGGGTGGCTGTACATGACGGAGAACGGCCGCCGGGTGCGCGACCAGATCGAGCCGAAGCTGGACGACTTCGTCAACGAGCTGACCCGCGTCCGGGGGACGGTCGAAAAGCCGAGTCCGCCGCGAACGAAGGCTGGCGATCGCTCAACGAGGTGACCGGCGGCTCGACCCGCTGGTCGGCCTAGGGCGGGGGACGACATGGGCGTGGATCTCGGCACGACCAACCTGTTTCTCGGCATCATGGCGGTGGTCAGCGTGCTTCAGGCGCTGGTGCTGATCGGGGTCGGTGTCGGCGCATTCATGATGTACCGTCGAACGATGCAGCTGGTCGCCGACCTGGAGGTGCGACAGATCGCCCCGCTGCGGGAAAAAGTGGACGGCATCCTGGTTGACGTGAAGGCCGTGACCGCGCGAGTCAGCCAGCAGACCGAACGCGTGAACCACGCGATCTCCGGCACGATGGACCGGGTCGACGACACGGCGCATCGGGTCAAAGGCTCGGTTCACGACCGGCTCAATCAGGTGCTCGGTGTCGCCCGGGGCCTTCGTGCGGTCGTCGCATCGGTCACCAATAATCACACGCGGCGCGAGCCGCCGGCACCCGCGACGAGCCGGCTGTAGCGAGCGAATTCTACCCAAGGAGGGTGCATGGCGTACGAATACGATCGGTTCGAAAAGGAAGATGGCGGCGGTTCGTTTCTGATGGGGCTGCTCGCAGGCACGGTGCTCGGCGCAGGCCTGGGGATGCTGTTTGCGCCGAAGGCCGGTAACGAGCTCCGCTCGCAGATCGGCGAACAGGCCGGCCGCCTGCGCACGACGGCCAACGACGCCTACGGGCAGGCGAGTGACCGCGTCAATCAGATAGTCGACCGCGGTCGCGAAGCCTACGATCGCGCCCGGAGCAACGACCGGCGCAATCGGCGGCGACAGCGGCACCGATGAGTGCGTTCCGGCAACACCGGAAGCACCGGCTCCTCGAGTTACGAGAACACCAATCCGAACTACTCGACGAACCGGGGATGACCTCCCCGGGCGTTCGGCGTGCCGGCGTGCGTGATGCACGCGGCACGTCGACACGCGCACGTGGACGGCGACGCCCACGTGTATCATTCGCCTGTTGAAACGATTCGTCACTCGCGCGCGTGCGGAGGTTCGCCTCACGCTCCTCGCCATCTGGGGTGGCGTGACCGGCATCTACCAGAGTAACGACCTCACCTTTGCCTCATCGATCGCCTACTACGCGCTCCTGTCCCTCTTTCCATTTTTTCTGCTGGTCCTCACCATCCTGGCGAGTGTCACGACAACCGATGCCGATCGCGCAGCGGTCCTTGGTTTCGTGCTTCGATACTTTCCGCAGCAGTTCGCATTCGTCGACGACCAGCTGCACCTCGCTGCAGCAGTCGCGACTTCAACTCGGACTGGTCGGCAGCGTCTTGACCGCGTGGGCGGCGATGGGCGTGTTCGGCGCCGTGACGTCTGCCGTGAATCATGCCTGGGGCGTCGAGAAGCAGCCGAGTTATTTCAAGCACAAGCTGATCTCCTTCCTGATGCTGGTCGCCTCGGCAGTCCTGCTGCTCGCGGGTCTCCTCCTCGTCAGCGCGATCAACATCGTCGAGGCCGGCTGGTTTGCCGGCGTCCTGGCACGCACGCCCGGCCTGCACGTGCTGACCGGTTACGCGCTCGAAGTCCGCGAGCACCATCCTTTTCATTCTCCTCGTCGGGCTCGTGTTCTATTTCGTTCCGAACGCAAAGGTTCGCTTCCGGGATGTGTGGGTCGGCGCCGTGGTCACCGGCCTGCTCTGGCGTGGCGCGCTGGCGCGGGTTTTCGATCTACGTGCGCGACGCCGGTGCCCGTCTCAGCATCCACGGCTCGATCGCCGCGGTGGTCGTCTTCCTTCTCTGGATCTACATCTCGGCGGTCATCCTGCTGTACGGGGTCGAGGTGACGCGCTGCCTACGCGCGCTTGCGGCGTCATCGTCCGCAAGAGATCCCGGCCGCCCCGGCGCCTCGCGTCTGATGCCGCGTTCTGCTCGCTGATCCTTGCGCTCGTGTCGAGCGTGACTGCCGTATCGGCGGCGTCGCTGATCTCCGTCAAGGACGAGGTCGAGCTCGGACGCGAGATGCAGCAGCAGGTCCGGCAAGCAGGTGCCGGTTCGTCTCCGACAGCGTGACGCAACGAGTATGTGCGGGCGATCGGACGGCGACTGGTGGCGAAAGCCGGCGGCCCCGCGTATCCCTACAGCTTTACTGTCGCGAATCAGCGCGAGATCAATGCATTCGCGTTGCCCGGCGGTGCGGTGTGGGTGCACCGGGGCAGTGATTGCGGCCGCTCGCAACGAGGCGCAGCTTGCGGCGGTCGTGGCGCACGAGATTGCTCACATCGCCCGACGCCATGCGGCGGACCGGATGACCAAGCAGCTCGTTGCGAACGGACTGATCGGATTCATGGGCGCGCTGCTTGGCAATGACGCGGGAGCGCGCAGCGCGCAGACCGGCGCTCGGATTCTCGCCGGCGGCTACATGCTGAAGTTCAGCCGGGACGATGAACGTGATGCCGATGCGGTGGGCGCCGTGATCATGCGGAAGGCGGGCTGGGATCCGCGCGAGATGGCGGCATTCATGTCTATCCTCGCGGCCGAGCAGGGACGCGCGCCGAACGAGGTCGCCGTCTTCCTCTCGTCGCATCCGGCACCTGCGGAACGCGCGGCTCGGCTGCGCGCCACAGTCAGGTCCCGAGGTGGCGTGAAGACAACCGCAGCGTTCAGCCGGATCAAAGCCCGACTCGCCCGGATGCCGCCGGCACCACGGATGAAGCAGTAGCTACGCGGGCCCGAGATCCTTGCTGGCCGGACCGTTGACGACGACGCCGTACTTGTCGAAACGGGATCCATGGCAGGGGCAATCCCAGGTCGAAGCCGAGGGATTCCAGCCGACGATGCAACCGAGGTGACGTGCAGATCGCCGAACGTCGATGAAGTTCCCCAGCTTCGTCCCGAAACACGGCGACCTTCTTCAGCCCCTCGCGGACGACGGCACCAGTGTTCGGCAGAAGTTCGTCGACCGAGGAGATTTCACCCGGGGTCACGTATGCCGTGAACTGCGCTGCGACGTCGAGATTCTCCTTCAGAAACTCACCGGCAGCACCGGCGCGGATCCGGGAGGGATCGTAGAGATCTGCCCAGCGGTTGGGCCGCGACTGGATCAAGTCGGTCAGCAGCATCCCCGCAATCGTTCCGTGGGTCATCCCCATCCCCGAATCGCCGGTGGCGACATAGACATTGTCGGCGTCCATCGGATTACGTCCGATGAATGCCAGGCCGTCCTGCGTCTCCATCACCTGACCCGACCATCGGAACTCAACCTCCCGCGCGTCAGGGAATCGGTCCCGCATCCAGTGCTCGAGTGCGCCGAACCGTTCATCGGCGTCGGATTCGTGAGCGGCCTTGTGATCCTCGCCACCGACGATCAGGAGATCGACTGGATCCGAATTATCACCACCGAGTTCCGCGTTGGTCACGCGCTGCACGCGGACGTAGTGATAGGGATCGTGTGTATCCCAGTAAAGAGCCGGGGTGATGACGTCAGGCGCGACTCGCGCAGCGATGACATACGAATGATAGGGTGCCTGCTTCGTATGGATCGCGACCAGATCGACAAAGGGCACATTGGTCGCGACGACCGCCGCTTTCGCTCGAATGTGCGCGCCCGTCGCGGTCTCGATGTCCGCCGTCGTCCCGCCCGTGACCTTGGTGGCGCGCGTGCCGCCGTACGACTGACCTCCCGCCCGCGCGAACGCGGCAAGCAGGCCGTTCAGATACTTCAACGGATGAAACTGGCCCTGCCGCGGAAAATGAAGGCAGGGACCTGACCTGAATCCGCTCACGTTGGCAGTCGCGAGCTTCTCGACGTCGACACCGGCGTGACGCGCCGCATCGAACTCGTCGTCCAGGAAGCGGGCGTCATGCTCGGGCGAGAGAAACAGGTAGCCGCTGACGCGCAGAGAAGTCCGCGTCGATCTGCTCGCGCCGGCAGATGTTCTCGATCAGATCGATCGCCGCGCGATGACTGTCGCACGCAAGGCGTGCCCCGTCCAGGCCATGCAGCCGGATCATCTCCGTGTAGCGATCGTCGATGACATTGGACAGATGCGCGGTCGTGACGGCCGTCTGTCCGCAGGCGGGCGTACCATCGTCGATCAACGCCACCGAACGTCCTTCGACAGCGAGGAGATACGCCGTCGTCACTCCGGCGATTCCGGCGCCGATGACGCACACATCGACGTTCGCGTCCGTGGTCAGTGCGGGTTGTCGAGATGGATGAGCGGTGTCCGAACCAGAGTGATGTGCTCTTCGGCATAGCCGCTGTGAATCGAAGCAATCGATGAGCCGATGACCCAGATGAGCCGATGAACGATGATCCGTTGTACAGGGCAGGACAGGGAGTGTCTTTCGACTCTCCCTGCGCCATGTGGTAGGTCAAGGCGAAGGTGGTTTGCTCCAGCGGAACACCAGAGCGGAAGTTCGAATCGCTCTCGCGACCCGATGCCTACCTTAGAGCAACCGCAATGCCAGATT
Organism: uncultured Acidobacteriota bacterium; assembly: GCA_963742265.1. Lineage (GTDB taxonomy): Bacteria > Acidobacteriota > Vicinamibacteria > Vicinamibacterales > 2-12-FULL-66-21 > JACDCA01. The sequence continues at coordinate 697,416 of CAVULC010000002.1, read as the reverse complement.
TTTGCGCCCGGAAACGGAAGCCCGACCGGCGTTTTGACGGGGTTAATGGGTAGCGGCGGTTATAGGTGTGTCGCCTGTTGCCAGCCGTCTCGACCGTAGGGGACCGCGCATGCCACAGGTCAGATGGCGACGCTTGCCGGCGGGGCGTAGCGCTCCTCGGGCGGCTGCCTGCAGTTGTCGCATTCGCCACAGCGATCGAACTCAGCCCCTTCGCCGAAGTAGTCGAGCAGCAGCTTCCACCGGCACATCGCGCTCTGGGCGTAAGCGATCATTCGCTCCAGCTTCTCGCGATCCCCTTCACGCCGCTCGGCGGGTTTCTTCCCGATGAAATACTGGTGGGTGCGACGATCCTCGATGCGGTACAGCAGCACGCAGGCGGCGGGATCCCCATCCCGTCCCGCGCGACCGGATTCCTGGACGTAGGCTTCGAGCGACCCGGGCATGTCGTAGTGGACGACGAAGCGGATGTCCGGCTTGTCGATTCCCATACCGAACGCGTTGGTTGCCACGATCGCCTTGAGCTCGCCACCCATGAACCGATCCTGTGTCTCGCGCCGCCGCGCGGCGGCGAGCCGGCCATGGTAGTGAGCCGCTTCGAGCCCCTCCGCCTGCAGAATGCGCGCGACCTCCTCGCAATGCTTCACGGACGCACAGTAGACGATGCCGGTCCCATCGATCTCGCGCAGGAGCCTGACGAGATGCTGCTGCTTAGCGATCTCCTTGGCGGTGTGCCGGACCTCGTAGCGCAGGTTGTCCGGAAGATTCCGAGGTTGAACGTGCTCGGTTCACGCAGCCCAGGTGGGTGACGATGTCGTCGATCACGCGCTCGGTGGCGGTGGCGGTGAGAGCCAGCACAGGCGGCCGGCCCACCGCCTCTATGGCCGCGCCGAGGCGTAAGGAAGGCGGGCCGGAAGTCATGCCCCCACTGCGACAGGCAATGCGCTTCGTCGACGACGAAGAGATCCACCTTCTGGCGCCTTCAGGATGTCGACGAACGCGGGATCCTCGAGGCGTTCGGGCGTGGCGAAGACGAACTCCACATCGCCATTCGACAGCGCCTTCAATCCGTCGCTCAGCTCGGCGGCGTCGATCGCCGAATTGACCTGTCTCGCACGCACTCCGAGGGCAACGAGTTTGTCCGCCTGATCCTTCATCAGCGCAATCAGGGGCGAAGACCACGACGGTCACGCCGGGCAGGTGCAGCGCGGGCAGCTGGTAGCAGAGCGACTTGCCCGCACCGGTCGGCATTACTGCCACGGTGTCGCGGCCGGCGACGATGGATCGGATGACATCCTCCTGCCCGGGACGGAAGTCGTCCAGGCCGAAGGTGCCGCGCATCAGCTGCTTGAGAGGTCGTATCGATGTGCGGGCCACCGCGCCGGTAAACAGCAAGCGAGGTGCCGCGCTAGAGCAGCGCCAGATTCTCGCGGCGTGACTGAAAGACTCGGCGTGCGGCGGCGAACAGCAGCCGCGAGATTCCGTAGGCGACGACGCACCAGGCCGCTGCGAAGACCGGCGCGAGTATTGGCCGGTGCAGCACGTTCAGGGCAAGAAGACGCGAGCAGCACCGTCGGAGCCGCCGATATGGCGAACGACAGCAGGCCGATGAGTCCGGCGGCGCCGTGGGCATTGCTTCCGCGCCCGATGCTGTTGAGGTCCACCACGCGCGGGAACATCGCCGAGGCGATCGCCGCGATTGGCGCTACCAGCAGGTACATCGAAATCAGCCCGAGCGGGATCGACGCCCAGAGCGGGCCGATCCGCCCCGGAACAGCAGAAACGACGCAACCGATCACGAGAATGCATGGCCCGACGACGATCAACGCATTGCCCACGGCTTTGCCGGTCAGCAACTCCGCGTCAGTCAGGGGGACAAAAGGGCCATGGTCAGGCCCGCACGGTCGACCGCGAACTGGTTCATCGCGATCGGGAGGATGGCCAGCAGTGACATCGCGGAGGCGAACATGGCCAGGCTCGGTCCGCCCTGGAAGTGCATCGCCGCGAAGTCCATCGTCCCCGATCCGCGGTGACATCATTGCCCCGAAGATCAGGAACATCATCAGCGGCGACAACATAATCGAGCGTCCCCGTGGCGTGCGCAATGCCAGTCGTAAGTGCGCGAGCGCGACCGCCGATGCGCCCATCGATAGGCCGGGTATCCGCCGGGACCACGTCGTGCGCATGGAGGCGGCGCGGCGTGCGCCGGACGATCCAGGCGAATCGAGCACGCGCTTGAATGCTGCGGCCCCGAGACCGTGCAGTGCCAGTCCAAGCCCGGCCAGCAGCCCGAGGCGGCTCGCCGCTGCGCCGTAATTGTGTGCGGTAGCCTCGCGAGTCGCCGCCAGGTAAACGTTGCCGGGTGCAACTGAGAGGGCGCGAGAAGCGGCTGTCGTCGCCCATCCGGGAAGGACCATGTGGCGCGACGAATTCTCCCGGTGTCGGCGGGAGCCCTGGGTGAGCATTGCCGGCAGCATGCTCGCCGCGGGAATCACGATGATGAAGAGCAGGGCGATCAGCTCTCCGCGCCGGCGGTCTCGAACGAGGAGATGGAGGACGCTCGTTGCCAGCGAGGAGAGGCCGATTATCACGATGACAAAGAGGATGCCGGAGAGGAGCGCCACCAGTCCGGCCAGTGGTTCGCCGCCGGCCGCGATGCCGGCTGCCAGCGCGGCAAGGAGCGGCAGCATGAGCAGGTTCCATGGATCCCCGAACGCGGTTGCCGACTGCCCGATGTAGAGCACAGAGCGGGGAATCGGCAGCAACAGGAGTCGAACGGGGTTGGTGCGATCCGCTGCGGGGAGAAAGAGTGGCCCGAGAATCGAGAGCCCGGTGATCGCGAGCAGCAGGAACTTGCAGACTTCAACCAGGAACGGGCGCGGCACTCCGTGCGCGAGTCCGTATCCGGCGAGCGAGCCCAGGACCGCGATACCCAGTGCGGACGGAATCATCAGGATCCCCGCAAGGATCGGCCCCAGCTTTTCGATCGCGATCGAGAAGCGCTCCAGCGCGTCGCGAGAGCCGGTACGCTCGAGCGCGTTCACGAGCATGCGCCATCGAAGCCAGGCGAACGCCTTGAGGATGCGGAGCATCGTCAGATCCAGTCGAAGCGAGCTCTGGGGACGCGCTTCGCCGCCCACCAACCCGATGAACAGCTCTTCCAGCGTTCTTGCCGATACCGCCTCCTGCGCGCAGCTCGTCAATCCGGCCCTGGGCGACCAGCTTGCCGTGGGCGATCACTCCGATGTGGGTCGAGAGACGTTCGACGATCTCCAGGATGTGAGACGTCAGGAAGATGGTGCCGCCGCGCGACAGGAACGAGTGCATCAGGTCTTTGATCTGGCGCGAAGCCACGGCGTCGATTCCTTCGAACGGCTCATCGAGAAAGAGTAGCCGGGGAGCCGGCAGCAGCGCCGCCGCGAGCGACAGTTTCTTGCGCATGCCGTGAGAGAAATCCGTGACCAGGGTGCTGCCGGCTGCTTTCAGGTCCATCACGTCAAGCAGGTCGGAGGAGCGTGTCCTGGCAGTTGCCAGGTCGATGCCGTGGATCTGCGCCACGAAGAGCAGCGTTTCTTCTGCGGTCAGGCGGTCGAACAGGGCCAGGTCCTCGGGAACGACCCCGATGCGGCGCTTGACCGAGACCGGATCCGCGAGCGGGTCGGTGCCGAGGATGCGCATCGATCCGCCGCTCGGCTTGAGCAGCCCGGTGAGGCACTTGATCGTTGTCGATTTGCCGGCGCCGTTCGGCCCGAGAAAGCCGTAGAAGCTGCCGGCGGGCACCTGCAGGTCGATGCCGTCCACCGCGCGGAAACTCCCGAAGTCGCGGGTCAGTCCCGTGTTTCTACCGCCAGATCCATGCGGGGGATTGTATCCCGCGTAAAGCTCGGCGATGTCACCTGGGACAGGTCAACTCGATCGGACCGCTCGCACGATCGCGTCGACGAACTGCGGGATGTCATCCGGCTTGCGCGAGGTGATGAGACCGCGGTCCTCGACGACGGGGCGGTCCACGTAGGCGCCGCCGGCGTTCTTCACGTCGATCGCAATCGAGGGCCAGCAGGTCAGCGTCCGTCCGCGCAGGACGTCGGCCGAAATGAGCACCTGCGGTCCATGACAGATGGCGGCGAGCGGCTTGCCCGCGGTGAATGCGTCGCGTACCAAGTCCACCATCGCATGACGCATGCGCATCTTGTCAGGCGCATGACCGCCCGGGACGACCACCGCGTCGAAGTCGGCGGCCTTCACCGCCGCGGCGGCCGCGTCGGAGATGATCACCGTCCCTTGTTTTCCCCGGGTACTCGCGGCCGACGAAGGGTGCGACAAGGACGACTTCGAGCCCGGCGTGTTCGAGCAGATCCTTGGTTGTGATCACTTCCGAGTCCTCGAACTCCTGCTCGACGAGCATCGCGACGGCCATGCAGAGATGGACCGATGTTTCGGAATGAAGACCGTCATCGTCCACGGCAAGGCACCACTACCTGAACCGTTACGCGAGGTGATCGAGAACGGCAGCACATCGATCCAGCAATGTCACGTGCCCGGTCCGACGCCGATGCCAAGGGACGTCGATCGTGTCGTGTTCTATGCCGCCGGCGACGATCCGGATGTCAGCGCCGCCGCGCGCCAGGCTGCGCGCGCCGAACGGCGCGATGGCTCCGAGAAGCTGGTTTACGTCATGACCGAGGGCGCGCAGCCGGTCGACGGCATCTCGGCGACGGAAGTCTACGTGTGGCCGCGTGATGAAGACCGCTTGAAGATGGCCTTCATGACCGGGGCGTAGAGCGTGAACCGTCTCGCCCGCGAGCGGAGTCCTTACCTCCTTCAGCACGCCGCCAATCCCGTCGACTGGTATTCGTGGGGGCCGGAAGCATTTGAACGCGCCCGGCGCGAAGACCGCCCGATCTTTCTGTCGGTCGGCTATTCCACCTGTCACTGGTGCCACGTAATGGAGCACGAGTCGTTCGAGAGCCCGCAGATCGCCGCGCTCTTGAACGACACTTTCGTCTCGATCAAGGTCGATCGCGAAGAGAGACCGGACGTCGACCGGGTTTACATGTCGTTCGTGCAGGCCACGACCGGTGCGGGCGGCTGGCCCATGACGGTGTTTCTCACACCGGATCTGAAGCCCTTCTTCGGCGGCACCTATTTCCCTCCGACATCGCGCTGGGGCCGTCCAGGCTTTTCCGACCTGCTGGTCGAAATCTCCCGCGTCTGGAAAGAGGACCGGGCGAAGGTGAACGAGGCGGCGTCGGAGCTCACGCGGCGCCTCGTCGCGGTCACGTCGGGAGCGCCGGCGGAATCTGAGATTGCTCCGGCCGAGGCACTCGACGCTGCTGTCGACCAGTTCCGCCGGGCGTTCGATGTAAAGAACGCGGGGTTTGGCGGCTCGCCGAAGTTTCCGCGTCCGTCCGAACTGCTGTTCCTGCTGCGCGAGCACGCTCGCGGCAACGTGGCCCAGGCTCCGATCGAGATGGTTCGAGAGACGCTGCGTGCGATGGCGCTCGGCGGGATGCGTGACCACATCGGTGGTGGATTTCACCGTTATTCCGTCGACGCGGAATGGCGGGTGCCTCACTTCGAGAAAATGCTCTACGACCAGGGGCAGCTGGTCCTCGCGTACCTCGAGACAGCGCAGGCGACCGGCGACAGCTTTTATGCCGATGTCGCCGAAGACACGCTGCAGGTACGTCATGCGCGACATGATGCGGGAGGAGGGTGGGTTTTACTCCGCCGAAGATGCCGACAGCGTGCCGCATGAGCAGGCCGGTGATCCGAAGGCCCGCAAGACTGAAGGTGCCTTTTACATCTTCTCCGATGCCGAGATCGGCGGCATCCTCGGCGAAGACGCCGCCGTTGCGCGTGAGTATTTTGGGATCTTGCCGGGTGGAAATGCGCCCGGCGACCCGCACGGCGAGTTCACCGGTAAGAATCTGCTGTACATCGCCCAGTCGCTCGACGCGGTTGCGGCTCGGACCGGTGTCAGCGAACCCGATGCGCGCGCAGCACTGGAACGGATCCGGACGAAGTTGTTCGACGCTCGCCGCACCAGGCCGCGTCCGGACCGCGACGACAAGATTCTGACTGCCTGGAACGGATTGATGATCGCCGCCTGCGCCCGGGCAGCCCGCGTTCTGCCGGCAAGTCCGGAGGCCGGCCGGTACCTGAGGGCAGCGGAACGCGCGGCAGCGTTCATCAAGAACGAGCTCTGGATCGATGCCTCTCGAACGCTGCTCAGGCGGTACCGTGATGGTGAAGCAGCGATCGACGCGTACGCCGAAGACTACGCCTACTTGATCTGGGGCATCCTGGAGCTGTTCCAGGCGACCGGAACCGCGGAGTGGCTGCAGTGGGCGATCGCACTGCAGACGCGACAGGACGAGTTGTTCTGGGACGCGGACCAGGGCGCCTGGTTCAGTACCACCGGCCAGGATCCAACGGTTCTTCTGCGCCTCAAGGAAGACTATGACGGTGCCGAGCCGGCTGCGAGTTCGGTGGCTGCCCTGAACGTGCTGACACTCGAGCACCTGACCGCCGACGCCAGTTATCGCCACAAGGCCGAACACACCCTGGCTCGATACGGACCCCGCGTCGGTGCGGCCGCACGCGTGGTGCCGATGATGCTCTGTGCGCTGTCGACGTGGCACGCGCCGCCGATTCAGGTGGTCGTCGTTGGCGGTCAGACTCGAGTCGACTCGAACGAAGAGATCGCCGCCCACTACCTGCCGTTCGCGGTGCATGTTCCCATCGATCCTGACCGGAACCAGGAGGCGCTCCGCAATCTTCTTCCATTCATCGATGGGATGAAGGCGCATGGCGGGGGAGCCGTCTATGTGTGCCGCAACTTCACGTGTCACCAGCCGGTCGGCACCGTCGAAGCCCTGCGCGGGGAGCTTGCATGAGGAGTCCGGTCGCGGTCGCATGGAACCGTGAAGACACGCGTGCGGCGCTCACCATCTTCCATCCCAAAGGGAACATCGTCACCGCCGACATGGTGGCGGCGTTGCGCGCTGCGTTGGACGAGCTCGCCACGAACCCTCGTTTGAAACTGATCACGATCGAAGGCGCAGGACCAGACTTCAGCTTCGGCGCGAGTATTCCTGAACACGCTCCCGGCCAGATCGAGTCGGTCCTGCCGGACATGCATCGGCTCGTGATGGATCTTCTCGACGCTCCGGCAGTGACGGCCGCGGCGGTCAGGGGACGCTGTCTGGGCGGCGGCTTCGAGCTTGCCCTCGCATGTGATTTCATCTGTGCGGCCGACGATGCGGTGTTCGGCCTTCCTGAGATTGCGCTCGGTGTGTTTCCGCCGGCAGGTGCAGCGCTCCTGCCATTGCGGATCGGCGCCGCGCGCGCCACGCGCGCAATCGTCACTGGAGAGAGCCAGCCGGCGGTCGAGTGGCTGAAGACGGGGCTGCTCGAGCTGACGGCACCAGCAACCGAACTCGAGGCGGCAGTGGACCGCTGGTTCGCGCAGCACCTGGCCGGCAGGTCGGCGGCGGCGCTGCGCCACGCGGTGTTGGCGGCACGCATGGATCTCTCGAGCCGTGTTGCGCAGACGTTGCCGATGCTCGAGCGGCTATACTTGAGCGACTTGATGCGTACGGCGGACGCGGCCGAAGGGATCGACGCGTTCATGAACCGGCGAACGCCGTCATGGAAAGACCGATAGCGCGAATGGGCCGCACATGACTTTTGACGTAGAGATCGTGCTTCGCGAACGGAACACCGCGCTGACCGAGCGCGTCGAGCACGTAGGAGAGCCCCGGGAGTGGACCGAGACTGACGTCGCGGCGGTACTGCGCCGAATACTGCTGGCGATCGACCGTGCACGCCATCCCGGCAGCGACGAACGCTACGTCGCCCTGCGGGGATTCAGCTGGATCGTCGAACCCTCGAACGGCGGGGTTGTGATTGCGATCGAGATCCCCAGCGGCGCCGCGGTGGCGGGCCCGTTCGATATCCCTCAGCCCGCCCTGGATCGGTTGATCGCGCGCGCTATCGACTCTTCCTCACCAAAGAAGACCGTCGTTCACTAGCGACGCGGGCGAGTTCCGGACGCTCGGTATGAAGCTGCCGTTTCGCATCCTCGTCCTCGACGACGACGAGCACGCCCTGTCCGGCATCGTCGAACTCCTCCGCGACGCCGGCCACCTGGTCACCGCCGCGGCAACGTTCGACACCGCCAAGCGGTTGCTGGCGATCGGGCCCTACGAACTACTGATCACCGACATCAACCTGCGCGGCTTCAACGGCATCGACCTGGTTCGACAGTGTCACGGCGATTACCCCGAGATGGCGATCATGATCATCACGGGCTACGACGACGAGCGGATGGAGATCGAGGCGGCGCGCTACGGTGCGTGCTTCGCGAGAAAGCCGATCAGGGCGTCGGAATTCCTGGCGACGGTGAGCGCGTGCCTCGCCGCAGTTCGTCGCCAGCGGCGGTGGATGCGCAAGCGTGTCGCCGGCCCGTTCAACGTCACCGCCCACGGCCATCCCGCGGCTGTCGTCGACGTGAGCTATGGCGGGCTCTCGCTCGAGATCGCCTCGGTCGACGACCTGCCGCAGGCCTTCGACGTCCAGCTCTCAGGCATCGGCCTCACCCTCACTGTTGATGTGGTCTGGTGGAGGGTGTCGCCGGAAAAGGGAGCGATCCAGTGCGGCGCATCGCTGATCGCTGATGCCACTCCGTCTGCCCGCACCTGGCGCGAGATCGTCGATCGTCTGACCGCCTGACAGTTGGGCTTGCGGGACTTGAAGTGTCGACTTTGCAGTTGGAAGTTTGGACTTGCAGTTGGAAGTTTGAAGTTTGGACTTTGGCGTTTTTTAGAGCGTGCCGGATATGCTGTCGCCATGACTAGACGCATGCTTCTGGTGCTCGCATTGAGCGGGCTCGCGGCGGTGCCCCGGGCGCAGGCGCCGGCCCGGTTCGAGCTGGACGAGATGTCGGTGATGCAACTGCAGGATGCCATGGCATCCGGACGCTACACCTCCCGACGGCTGGTCGACCTCTACACGCGTCGCATCAACGACATCGATCGGAACGGTCCGGCGCTGCGTTCCGTGATCGTCGTCAATCCGGACGCCGCATCGATTGCGGATGCCCTGGACGCCGAGCGTAAGAGCAAGGGAGCGCGAGGTCCGCTTCATGGAATCCCTGTCGTCATCAAGGACAACATCGACACCGCGGACCGGATGGCGACGACGGCCGGGTCGCTCGCACTCGACGGTTCGATCGCCGCACAGGACGCGTTCGTCGTGCAGCAACTGCGTGCGGCTGGCGCGGTGATCCTGGGCAAGACGAATTTGAGCGAGTGGGCGAACTTCCGCTCGACCAAGTCGGCGAGTGGCTGGAGCGGTCTCGGCGGACAGACGCGGAATCCGTACATGCTCGACCGGAATGCCTGCGGATCGAGTTCCGGCAGCGCGGCGGCGGTCGCGGCAAACCTCGCGGCCGTTGGAGTCGGCACGGAGACCGACGGGTCCGTCGTGTGTCCGTCGAGTGTCAACGGTCTGGTCGGCCTCAAGCCGACGGTTGGCCTTGTCAGCCGGTCGGGCATCATTCCGATCTCCCACACGCAGGATACGGCCGGACCGATCGCCCGAACCGTGGCCGACGCTGCGGCGTTGCTGGAAGCAATGACCGGGTACGATCCAGCTGACGCCGCGATGTCGCGTCGCCGAAATGCAACAGCCGCCGACTTCCGAACGGCGCTGGATCCGCTGGCGCTCAAAGGCGCGCGCATCGGCATTGCCCGCAAGCGCTACTTCGGCTACAGCCCGGCCACCGACAGTGTCATTGACGCCGCGATCGCGGTGATGAAGGCACAAGGCGCGGTGATCGTCGATCCCGCGGACATCCTGACGGCGGCACAACTCGACGGCTGCGAGTTCGAAATTCTGCTGTACGAGTTCAAAGCGGATCTGAATGCGTATTTGAAGAAACTGCCAGCAGGGGCGCGCGTCCACTCACTCGCCGACCTGATTGCGTTCAACCTGCGCGAGAAAGATCGCGAGATGCCGTTCTTCGGCCAGGAGATCTTCGAAATGGCTCAGAAGAAGGGACCGCTCACATCGCCCGGTTACACGAAGGCGACGGCGACGTGCCGCGCGCGCTCGCGAACCCAGGGCATCGATGCGGTGATGACGGCCCGCCGTCTCGACGCGATCGTGGCGCCGACTGGTGGGCCGGCCTGGCCGATCGATCCGGTGAATGGCGATCACTTCCTCGGAGCGAGCTCAACCCCCGCAGCCGTCGCGGGCTACCCGAGCGTGACGGTTCCGGCCGGGTTCGTCCATGGCCTGCCGGTCGGGTTGTCGTTCATCAGCCGTCCATGGACCGAGGCGAAGCTGCTCGGGCTGGCTTACGCATTCGAACAGGCCACACATCATCGCCGCCCGCCGCAGTTCATACCGACGCTGCAGCCGCTACCGCCGCGCTGAGACGCCTACTGGAACTTGAGGGTCTTGAGGAACTGGTCGAACGAGCCGGACGCCTGTCGCACTGAGGCAATCGGACCGGTGAGCTTGACGAAGTAGGGCCCCTTCGGCGTCTCGATAACCGCCGCACGCATGCGGAAGTTCGGTTTGTTGTAGCGCTCCGACGACCCGGGCCGGACTTCGGCGATGTAGGTGCCTTCAATCGCCATCATCGTCACCTTCAGACCGTTGATCGTTGCCGTCTCCCGCGTCACCTGGGGTGGAGCGGAGGATTCTGTTTTGAACTGACCGATCCACCGGTCGATGTTCGCCTGGACGCTGCCGGGCATCTGGCCAAAAAAGTAGATGATGACATCCGTGTCGTCGGTGTCTCCCGGCGCACGCGGGGGCACGAACTCGGCGACTCTCATCGTGCTGGCGGGAGGCCTCGGCTTCCAGTCCGGTGGCGCGGTAAAGGTGAGAGCCCCGGTCTGCACCGAGGTGACCAAAAGCAGGACGGCTAAAGTTGCGTTCATGGGCAAGATCGTAACGCTATTCAGTCAGGCGTGCCGCTGCGAAGGCTACAGTCGCATCGTGAAACAGACACCGATCGAAAACAAGGCGGCCGGAGGTGAATCGGAATCGATGAAGAACCCGTGCATGCGCAGCTCCGGGCCGATCTCGTAAGTGGAGCCTGCACGGATGGCGAGCCCGACGCCGGCGCGCCAGCCAAAGTCGGTGCTCGATTCTTCCGAACGGACATCTCCGAATGTTCTCGAGCCTGAATGGTGGCCAGTTGTCGCTCCTCCAAACAGATAAGGCTGCGCCTTTCCATGACCAAAGCGTTGAAGCAGCGATGCCCCTGCGATTACCGTCCTCCCTTCGGCCAGAAAGAATCCCTCGGAGCGATCGTGCGTCAGCACTTCGAGCGACAACTGCGCCCGCAGTCCGCCGATCAGCGTGCGATCGACGCTGCCGCCGGCCAGCCACCCGCGACCCAGGCTGCCTTCGTCGTCCCACGTCTGCCCTCGGCCTGCGACGGCACTCAGCGACGACCTCGAATCGGGGGATTGCGCCTGCACCACGCTCGCGGTGCACGTCATCAGCAATATCAAGAAGGTGGTGCGCACAGATGGCCTCCACCACGTAATGCGCACACCGCGGCAGAATCAGCTCACGTCCAGGCGCGATCGTCCAGGGCGGCGGCAATTGCGGCGAGGCCGCCACGGAGTGGTTCGGTCGCGCCACCGAATCCGATGCGTATGTGTGCGGGTGCGTCGAAGAACCGTCCGGGCACGACCGCGGTCTCTCTTTCGCGCAACAAGCGGTCCGCCAGCGTGTCCGTGTTGTCGAGGCCACGAACCCGCGGAAAAACGACCGTGCCGCCCGCCGGATACACGAACTCCAGTTCCGGCCGTGAGTGCAGGAAGTCGCGCACGAGCGCCATGTTGGTGTCGAGAAGTCTCCGGGTTCGCGCGACGAGATCCTCGAGGTGTGCGAAGGCGAGGACGGACAGGCGCTCGGTGACGATCGAGCCGGTGCCGTCGACCACGTCGCGCGCCCGGCGAAGTCTCTCGGCCACCGTCTTCGGACGACAGCATCCATCCCCAGCGAAGACCGGACAGGCCGTACGACTTCGTCAGGCTGCTGGTCGTGATGAACGCATCACCGAGCGTGGCCGCCGTCGACGCATCGGAGCCAGAGGCATCCAGGTAGACCTCGTCGACCAGAACGATGAGCGCCGCGCTCTTCGGCGATACGTCCGACTGCCGCAAGGCTTCGAGATCCGCCAGCGTTCCGGTCGGATTGTGCGGACTGGTGATGATGATCAAGCGAGTTCGCGCGGTCATCGCGGCGTGCACGCGTGATGGATCCAGGGCCCAGCTGTCCTCGAACGTTCGCTCGAACCGCACGACGTTCGCACCGAGCAGCCGCGGAGCTCCGAGGAGCGGGTCGTAACCCGGCGACTCCACCAGCACGTCATCGCCGTGATCGAGCAGCGCCGCGCAGACGAGGAAGTTGGCGCCCGAGGTTCCCTGCGCCGTCGTCACCTGCGACGGCTCGCACGCCGTAGCGCTGCGCTATCGCCTCGAGCAAGGCTCGTAGCCGTTGTCGTTGCTGTCCGGACAATTCGACCGCGCACCGCGCACCGGGAAGATCGTCGACCGAGCAGGCGAGCACGTTGCTGCCGGCGAGGTCGCACCGGGGCGACGGGCGTGTCTTCGCCCACGCCATGTAGGGTGCCAGGGTGCCGGGGGACCGAGGTCATGTTGGGTGCCAAGTGCTCGTGCTGAGTGCTCGAGTGCGTGTGCTTCAGAGCCGAGTGCTGTCAGCTGCGAGCGATGTCTCGCTCTGAAGATGAAGAAGATCGGAATGCCGAGCGTCAGCAGCAGCGCGCCGCGGAGCGCGCTCGGTGGGGTCGCTCGCAGACGACGCTGAGGACGACGGCGGCGGAGATGAGGACGAACAGGATCTGGACGACGGGATAGCCGGGGGCGCGATACGAGTCCGGTCGGGACGCGATGCCAGTGGGAACGATCCGGCGAAAGACGATGCACGGTGCCGACGGTGAGGCCGAAGAAGATCCAGTCGGCAAAGACGACGTAGTTCAGCAACTGTTCGTAGCGTCCGGTCGCGGCCAGGATGCAGGACCAGGTGGACTGAATGATGATGGCGAGCCAGGGCGTCCGATACGCGGGTGCAGCCGGGCGAGGGCCGGGAAGGAACACGCCATCGGCGGCCATCGCGTAGTACACCCGCGTCGGCGCGAGGATCGCGAGATCGAGAAAGCCGAACGTCGAGATCGCGATCGAGGCGGTGACGAAGCGTATCGCCCCAGCCGCCGAAGAGTCCCTCGGCCGCGTCCGACGCCGGTGTTGTCGTCGCGGCGAGACCCTCGAGGCCGAGTGCGCGCAAGTAGACCGTGTTCACCAGCACGTAGATGACGACGACCGCGACCGTCCCGATCAGCAGGCTGAGCGGAAGGTTGCGGCGCGGGTTCTCGATCTCCTCGGCAACATAGTTGGCGTTCTGCCATCCGCCGTAGGCGAAGAGGATCGGGATCAGCGCGGCGCCGAAGCTCACCGCGACGGTCAGTGCCGGCCGTCCGAGGTCTCACGCGCGGCCGATCCACCAGCCTGCGGCTCGCAGGCGCCACCGCCCCGGCGACGATCAGCACGGCCAGCGCGGCGACCTTCAGCACGACGCAGCACGTTCAGCACGCGGCTGCCAGGCTTCACGCCCAGGTAATTGATGATCGACAGGACGACGATCGCGCGCGATTGCGACCGGAATGGCGGCGACGTCCGGACGGCCGACCAGTCGCAATGCGTAGTTCGCGAAGGTGATCGCCACGGCGGCGATCGCGCCGCTCTCGATCAACGCGAGCAGCGCCCATCCGTAGAGGAACCCGGCGATCGGATGGTAGGCGTCACGAAGGTAGACGTATTGCCCGCCGGCTCGCGGAAACAGCGCCCCGAGCTCCGCGTACGAGTAGGCGCCCGCCAGGGCGATCGCGCCACCCGCGACCCAGGCGCCAAGCACCAGCGCGGATGAGTCGAGCCGCTGCGCGACGATGTAAGGGTTGATGAAGATGCCGGACCCGATGATGCCGCCGATGACCACCATGGTCGCGTCGAACGGTCCGAGCGCGCGCTTGAAGCTCATCTCGGGAGCTACATTCAATAAACTGACACCATTGAGAGAAGCGTGACATGTCGAGCATGAACCCGATCACAGAGTTCCTCAATGCGCGGGAGCGCGCCGCCGCGCACCAGGTCGACACCGCGCCAGTCGCGCTCGCGACCGCCGACGCCAGTCCGGGCGTCCATCGGCGCGGATGGTGTTGTTGCGTGGCATCGACGAGAGCGGCTTCACGTTCTTCACCAACTACAACAGCCGCAAGTCGCGTGATCTCGACGGCAATCCGCACGCGGCGCTCTGCTTCCACTGGATCGCGCTCGACGAACAGATCCGCGTCGAAGGGCAGCGTGGAGCGCTTGTCCGGCGGACGAGTCGGACCGTACTTCGACGGCCGTCCACGAGGGAGTCAGATCGGCGCCTGGGCCTCGCGATCAGAGTCAGCCCCTGCCCGCGCGCGAAGTGCTCGAAGAGCGGTATCGCGAGTTCGAACAGAAATTCGATGGTGCGACGGTGGATCGTCCGCCATTCTGGGGTGGATTCCGACTGATCCCTCACCGCATCGAATTCTGGTACGGACGTCCCGACCGCCTCCACGATCGAGTGGCCTACACGCGCGACGGGCAGGGTTGGAAGATCGAACGCCTGTTCCCTTGATTCAGCGCGGCGCTCTTCACCTGATTTCACACGGAGACGCAGAGACACCGAGATAAGGCCGTGCACGGGCAGCACCACGGGCTGGGCGCCGGCCTCTCTCCCCACGCTGCCGCGCGAAGCGCGCGGCCCAGCCGCGTAACTCCGTGCCTCCCCGTTGAAAACTCCGTTGCATCCCGATGCTGCGCGGATCGGATTTCTCCGAACGGAACGATCAGAGTGGCCCTCCAGTCGTGATCATCAACGATGCCATGGCGCGGACGCACTTCGGTGGCACCGACCCGATCGGCCGGCAGATGCGTTTGGGGAATGATACGGCGACGCGAGAGGTCATCGGTGTCGTTGCGGATGTTCGCGACGCCGCGCTGGGTGCGACCGCGGTACCGGAGGTGTTCATCCCGCATGCGCAGGCGCCGTTGAACGCGATGGCCGTGGTGGTCCGGGCGGCGGGGGAGATGCGGATGGACGCGGTGCTTCCTTCCATCCGTGAGCGCATCCGCCATCTCGATCCGGATCTCGCGATGATTCGGCCGCAGACGCTGCAGACCGCGATCGACGCGACCGCCGGCAACACGCGGCTGATCTCGATTCTGACCGGCGTGTTCGCCTTCGTCGCGGCGCTGCTGGCGAGTGTGGGTGTCTACAGCCTGATCGCGTATTCGGTTGCGCAGCGCACGCGCGAAATTGGCATCCGGATGGCGCTTGGTGCTGGTCGCCGGTCGGTGGTCGGACTGATTGTTCGTGAAGGCTTGACGCTGGCAGGTGTCGGCGTTGCCGCCGGACTCACCGGCGCGTACTTCCTGACACAGACCCTGCAGACGGTGTTGTACGAGGTCAGGCCCACCGATCCGTTCGTTCTGACGGCCACGTGTGCCGGTGTGTTCGTGGTGGTCCTGATCGCCTCGATCGTTCCGGCGGTCCGAGCGCTTCGAGTGGATCCGATGATCGCGTTGCGCGCCGAGTAGCGCGCGCGGTCAGGCCGTCGCCTCGGCTGTGCCCTTCGCCAGGCACTTGCGCACCGCCATGATCAGTTCGTCGGGCGCGATCGGCTTCCGGAGCACGCACGCGACATTCACGTGTGTCAGCTCTGCCGTCGACGCGGTGACGATCACGACCGGGATGTGGCTGGTGTGGGTCTGCGCGGCCACCTCCTGCTGGACGACAAAGCCGCTGATGTGCGGGAGCATCAGGTCGAGAACGATCAGGTCAGGAGGAGAATGATCGATCCGGCGGAGGGCGTCGAACCCGTTGTCAGCCTCGAATACCGCGTACCCGGCCAGTGTCAGTGTCGTTTTGAACAACCGGCGGAGGTCTTCATCGTCTTCAACGATGAGGACCGCCTGTTGTGACGCCATCGATAAATTGTAATTCGATTACTGCCACCCCAAAACTCAGCCGTGCCGGTCGACTGACGCTCTACAATGCTTGCACGCCGGGGTGGCGGAACTGGCAGACGCTCGGGACTTAAAATCCCGTGCCCCGAAAGGGCGTGTGGGTTCGATCCCCGCCCCCGGCATTATTACTGACCCGGACCACCTAATCGACTGATTTGGCGTGGGCGTACAGGAGCGCGCGTACGCGAGCGAGCATGTTCAGGAAACGCAGAAGCTGCAATTCGCCTTCAGCCCTCTGCTTCTCGAAATCCTTCAGCATCATCCGGGCCCCCAGCAGCGGGACCGCAAACATCGCGGCGAACCCGGCGATTATCAGCAGATTGAAAAGAAGGCGCATTGCTCTCGTCCGTATAGACGGGCATCAGGACTGAAATTCCCTAACCGTGGTCTTTCGACTGCTCGGCCCTTTCGTTGCGGTTCTTCTGCCACGCCCGCCAAATAGTCCAGGACCCGCCACCGGCAATCACCCCGAGGACCCAGGGCCATCTCCGGCGCCGCGGAGCGTTCGTGAGCACGCGCTCCAGGTGTCGTCGCGCGCTGTCGGTTTGTGGATCTCCGTCGAAGTGCAAGTAGCTCTCAGTCATCGATATCTGCGTGAATGCAAACCTTGAACCGGTATGTCTCGCTCCGCCGACGGATCTTTCTCGAGGCGGCCCGCGTATCTTCCCCTAGATCTGAATAGGAAGGACCCGTTCCCATTGTTCTCGAAAGAAGCAGCAGTACTCCAGGGCACGATTGAACTGCTCGTACTCAAGCGCCTGTCGTGGGGCCCCATGCACGGGTATGGTATCGCCAGCTGGATCGAAACGGCGACCGACGATGTGCTGCGCGTGGAGGAAGGATCGCTGTATCCGGCGCTCTACCGGATGGTGCAGAAGCGATGGATCAAAGGGGAGTGGGGGATCTCCGAAAACAACCGGCGGGCGAAGTTCTATCGGCTGACGACGGCGGGGGAGCGTGAGTTCGAGGAACAGGCAAGCGGCTGGCTCCGCCTCTCTGACGCGGTGAGTCGCGCGGTCAGTGCCAGCCTTCCGGCGGGAGAAACACGGTGACACAGGATCCACGGGAGGAGTTCGACGACGAGCTCCAGTTCCATATCGAGCAGCGCACGCGCGACTACATTGCCAAAGGAATGACTCCGGAAGCGGCTCGGCGCGCCGCGACCGAACGACTGGGCGATGTCTCGAGCGTCCGCCAGGCATGCACATCCGTATTGGCGGACGAACGCGGCAGGGAAGGGCGTCGAACGAATCTGAGCGTCTCCTGGCTCGATGTGAAGCTCGGCGTCCGGATGTTCGCGAGGTATCCGGGTCTTTCGCTGGTGACCGTCGCCGGGATGGCGGTTGCGATCGCGATCGCGGCTGGCTACTTCGCCGCATTCGGCACGATGCTCGACTCCAGGTTGCCCTTCGATGCGGCGGACCGAATGGTCGTCATTCGAACCAGGGTCCTTGCCGGGCAGCCGGGGCTCGGCGCCGGTGCGTCGATGCACGATTTCGAAGAATGGCGCAGCGAGGTGAGGTCGGTCACGGATATCGGCGCGTTCCGGGAAGACACCCGGAACCTGATCACCGAAACCGGCCAGGCCTATCTCGTCGAGGTCGCGTCGATGAGTGCGTCCGCCTTCCCGCTCACCGGGGTCGCGCCAGTGCTTGGACGCCCACTGCTCCCGGAAGACGAACGCGCCACGTCGCCGCCAGTACTCGTGATCGGCTACGACGAGTGGCAGCGGCGATTCAATGGCGATACCGGCATCCTCGGCCGGATCGTCCGGCTCGACGAGACGCAACACACCATCGTTGGCGTGATGCCACAGGGATTCGGCTTTCCAATCAACCATAGGTACTGGGTGCCGCTCCGGCCCACGGAGAACGATCGGCGCGCGGCTGCCGGTGTCTCGGTGAACGTCTTCGGCCGGATCGCGCCCGGGTTTTCATTGAAGGCCGCGCAGTCCGAACTCGCAGCGGTCGGTGAGCGCATGGCGGTGGCACTGCCTGATACACACAAGGATGTTCGTCCCCAGGTTCAGTCCTACACGCACACGTTCATGGGCTCTGAGGGACCGGAGTCGGAGCTCGCGGTGCGCGGCCTACAGTTCGGTGTGTGCCTGTTGCTGATCATCGTTGCCGTGAACGTCTCGATTCTCGTGTACGCCCGCACAGCGACACGGTCCGGGGAGATCGCCGTTCGAACGGCGCTCGGTGCCAGCCGCAGCCGGGTGATTGCACAGCTGTTCGTGGAGGCGCTGGTGCCGGCTCTTACGGCTGCGGCGCTCGGCCTTGCCACCGTCGCCATCGGCTTCCGCTGGTTCCGCGAGTACATCGCGAATTCATCGGATCGAATCCCGTACTGGATCACGCCGGAGTCCTTCAGCGTGACGCCCGGCACTATCGGTTACGCCGCCGTGCTCGCCGCGATCGCCGCGGTGATCATCGGTGTGCTTCCGGCCCTCAAGGCAACTGGCAGGCAATTACAGGTGGGGCTTCAGCAGTTCTCGGCGCGCGGCGCAGGCCTCCGGCTTGGCGGAATGTGGACCGCGCTGATCATTCTGCAGGTCGCCGTCGCTGTCGCGGCGTTGCCTGCCGCTCTTTATAACGTCGAGGCCGGGTATCGCGTCGGTTCGCGCAAGCCACCAGCGGCGGCGGCACCGCTGCTGCGCGCCTCGCTCGATATGTCACTCGATCCCGCGACGCCACGGGACAATGGGAACGCACGGCCGGAGGACATGACGCTCTTCTCCGCACGCATGACGGCGTTGATCGAGAAACTCGAGGCGGAGCCCGGCGTATCTGCGGTGACCTATGCCGACCGTTTCGCCGGGGAGGAACGAGGGGCAACGTTCGATATCGAACCGGATCGCGTGCCCGCCGGTCGCGAGGCAGTGGCGGCGACGCCGATGGCGGTCAACGGCCTCAGCAATGCCGTTGCCATCAACTTCTTCGACGCGCTCGGCGTTCGTGTGCTGGCGGGGCGCGGCTTCACGCCGTCCGACGCGAGCCCCGGCGCCGATACGGTCATCGTTGACCAGGCATTCGCGGACATGCTCGCAGGCAGCGGGAACGTGCTCGGCCGGCGGGTCCGCTCCTCGCATCAATCGCGCGACGGCGCAGCCGAATACAGCCCCTGGTATCAGGTGGTCGGGGTCGTGCCCGCCTTCGCCGACGGGATGGCGCCAAACGGAGTCAGGGGAGACCCCGATCCGCGGCTCTATCATGCAGTGAGGCCGGGTAATCATCTGCCTGCCACCGTTATCGTTCAGGTGAAGGGCGGAGATCCCTCGCGTTTGTCGCAGCGGCTCCGAGAAATCAGCGCGTCGGTGCATCCGACGCTGAAGCTCGAAGGCATCATTGGCGTCGTGCAGGACTTCGAACATAACCGGCAGGCGTTCAAGTACGTGTCCCTGGGCATTCTCGTGGTGACAGCCAGCGTGCTGCTCCTCTCGGCCGCGGGTATCTACGCGATGATGTCCTTCACCGTGGCGAAGCGCCGCCGCGAGATCGGCATTCGCACCGCGCTCGGCGCGGACGCGCGCCGCGTGCTGATGGGGATTTTCGGCAGGGCGAGCGCACAGATCGCTTCCGGCATAGCGGCAGGGCTTGGATTATCCGCCGTTCTGGAGTGGTCTGGCGGCGGCCTCGTCGGTGGGCGGGGATACATTTTCTTCCCGATCGTCGCCGCGTTGATGTTCAGCGTCGGCATTCTCGCCGCGGTCGGGCCGGCGAGACGGGGGCTGGCGGTCCAGCCGACCGAGGCGCTACGCGAGGAGTGAATTCACCCGAACCAAATTCGCCGCCTGTTCGTCGCTTCGGCGAGGTTATAGTCGAGAGATGGAATGGATCATCCCGGCATGGGGACGAATTCTCAGGGGTTATCGTCCTGCTCTCTCCGTCGAGATCACGCGCGAGTGCCCGCTGCGGTGCCCGGGCTGTTACGCCTACGGCGGGGAGCATCTCGGCGGTGATGTCACCCTCCGCCAGATCAGTGACTACAAGGGAGACGAGCTCGTTTCGCGGTTTTTCGAGCTGGTCGACGAGCACAAGCCATTGCACGTCTCGATCGTCGGCGGCGAGCCGCTGGTGCGCTTTCGAGAGCTCGGCACGATTCTCCCACGCCTGGCGGAACGCGGCATTTTCACCCAGCTCGTGACCAGCGCGGTGCGGCCCATTCCACCGGAATGGGCGTCGATCAGGCGGCTGCAGGTGGTTGTCTCGATCGACGGGCTTCAGCCCGAGCACGACGTTCGACGAACACCGGCGACCTACGACCGGATCCTCAAACACATACACGGGCAGCAGATCACGGTGCACTGCACGGTGACACGGCAGCAGGTTCAGCGCGAGGGATATCTCGAGGAATTTGTCCGGCTCTGGTCCGACAACCCCGATACGCGGCAGATCTGGATTTCGCTGTATACGCCGCAGGTCGGCGAAGAATCCGACGAGAAGCTCAGGCCCGAGGATCGCGAGAAGGTGGTCGCCGCGTTGATGGTCCTGAGGCGCAAGTACCCCAAGCTGAAAATGCCCGAAGGGATGATCAAGGTCTACGCGCAGCCGCCGGCGTCCCCGGATGATTGCGTCTTCTCGCGGACGACCACCTGCATCTCGGCGGATTTCGAGCGGCAGATCGTCCCGTGTCAGTTTGGCGGGACGCCCGACTGCAGCAACTGCGGCTGCATCGCATCGGCCGGGCTCGAAGCGCTCGGCCGCCACAGGCTGCCGTTGGGGATCCGTGTCGGTGGGCTGTTCGACGGATCACTGCGCTTCGGTGCTGCGGTCAGACGTTTATCAGGGATGCCGCCCGTCGGTACGCGAGCGAAGACTGCGCCTTCTGACGTGGCCTGACGATCACACGCCAGCGTGTGCGCCGCCGTCCTTCGGCAGCCGTTTCAGGAGGGCCTTCGCCTTTCTGAACCAGGGGCGCTCGCGCCGCTGGAGATAACGCGGCATTCCCGGCTTCTTCCCAAGGACCCGTTCGGCCCATTCGCGCGCTTCCCCCGTGCGGTTCTGCGAGATGAGAAACGTGGCGTAGTTCACGTACGTCTCTGACAGGGTGGAGGCGTCTGTCGCCTGGCGGAACCGAGCGTCGGCTCGATCCGGCTGGCCCGTGTTTGCGTAGGCGTGAGCGAGCAACGCAATCGCGCGATGCAGGTCGTATTTCGGCTCACGCGCGGTCACGCGTTCGAGATCCTGAACCGCAGCCGGGTAGTCGCCGAGGTGAATCTCCGCTATCCCACGCCGGTAGATCGGATCGAGATCCTCTGTGCGAGACGTGATCGCCCTGTCATAGCACTCCCGTGCGCGCGCGAACTGTCGCTCATCGAGATAGAGGTCGCCCAGCTCTTCGTAGTTCCCGGCGGCGGGGTTCTGCAGGACGACGGCCTCGAGGTATCTGATGCGCTTGCGGCGTCCGTAACCCTCGAACGACTGCCGTAGCAGGGTGAGGTCCGGCAGGACCTCCATGAAGAGGTAAACCAGCGCGCCGACCGGCCCCAGGAACACGATGACCCACAGCCAGATGCCGTCGGGCCTGCGGCGAATGAAATGGACGACGGCCAGCGCCTGGAGGATCACGCCCCACGGGAAGAACAGCGAAATGAATCCCATAGCTCGGTGGCGCAGTATATCGCCCGGTGGATTACAAACGCGGCGGGCCCAGGATCACGATTGAAATGCCTTCGAGGAGCGGACCGCGGTTTCCGATGAAATCAGCGGCAATTGCTCGATCGCGGCGATGGCACGGCTCTTCCTCCTTGCTCGGGTGTTTTTCTCGATCGTGTGCGTCCTCATGCTGGGAGGGTTCGCCTGGTTCGTCATGGAGCCCATGGAGCGTGCGCGTGTGCAGGCCGCAGCCCTGCCGCGCGCCGTCCTGGTATTGCAATGGGTTGAGCGGCTGCGCTTCGATCGGGATCCGCTAGCGCCGGCGCTGCGGGCTCGTACTCGCCTTGCCGTGGTCACGGCGGGTCTTGTCGCGGCCAATGTTGCGGTGTTCGCTGCACTTAGATCGCACGGTGGTTCGCCGACTGATGCAGCAGCGGCGCTCCGCTGGGGGGCGAGCTTCGGTCCGACAACGTCGAGCGGTGAGTGGTGGCGTTTGCTGACGTCGTCTTTCGTACATTCGAGTCTGCTTCACCTGCTCATCAATCTGGTTGCACTGACCACGGTGGGCTTTGTTCTCGAGCGACTGCTCGGCCATGCCACGTTCGCTGCCGTCTACGCTGCCTCCGCCATATTCGGAGCGATTGCGTCTCTCTCGATATCACCGGTCAGTGTCGAGAGCGGCGCTGCCCCGGCCATCTACGGGCTCTACGGCCTGCTCGTGGCGAGTTGGACCTGGGGGACGCTGCAACACTCGACGACTACTATTCGCTTGCAGACGATCGTTCGGCTGGCGCCAGCGGCGGGGCTGTTCGTCGCGTACCACGCGATGGACAACGGCCCTGCGACGGTGGCTGCGCGGGTTGCGCTGGTAACCGGTCTCGCGTGCGGGATCGGGCTGACGCGTTGTGCTGGCGTTCGCACGCCTGGCCCACGCAGCGTCGCCGTCACCCTTGCGATTACCGCCACGCTCGCGATTGCGGCCGCGGTGCCGCTCCGCGGAATCGTCGACATCAGGCCGGAGGTAGATCGGGTGTTCGTGGTCGAGCAACGTCTGGCGCGTACATATCAGTCGGCAGTAGACCAGTTCACAAAAGGCCGCCTTGAGCGCAAAGCGCTCGTGGACGTAATCGAACGCGACGTCCTTCCCGAATTGGAGGAGACCCGGACGCGGCTCGAGACGTTCACCAAAGTCCCGCCGGAACATCAGCCGATGTTGCGCGCGACTGAGACGTATCTGAAGCTGAGAGACGAAGGATGGCGGTTGCGCGCAGTGGCGCTTCGGCAATCGAGCAGTGCCAAGCTGCGCGAGGCCGACAAGCTCGAGCACGCGTCGCTGGTCGCCTTCGCAGCGATCCCGAGGGGCAGCTAGGGCGGTGTGAGTTTATTTGGCAAGGGGAGGGAGGATTGGCAGAGGGAGTTGGAATCGAACCAACCTATAACGGCTTCAAAGGCCGCCGCGTAACCACTACGCTATCCCCCTGCGTGTGCTCCATTTTAGCTCGAACGCCATCCGGCCGAAACTGGCGGGCGGGTTGTGGCCCGTAGTTGACCCGAGACAGCCATGGGAACGCACTGTGCACATGGAGGAGCCGTGGACGCGAACACGAGTCAACGGCGGCCGGAATGGGTATTCATCCTCGCCTTCGCAGTGAGCATGATGGCGTTTCTCGGCTGGATCCTTTGGTACACGCTGACCAGGACCTCGGCCTCATTTCCTTGAGTCCGTCTCGCGTCAGTGGATAACTTCCACCAGCTCTCGCGGGCCCGCTGAGTCCTCGACCCGCCAGTGCAGGAGCACCGTGGCACCCGGCACCCCGGTACCCGGGCGCATGGCACATTTGGCCTCCCCGACCCTGCCCAGCGATATACTGGCGCGCCGCGTTTCGCGCGGTGACCCGATCCCATGGCCGATGATCTGATTCCGCTCGATACGTTCCGGCTGCTTGTCGAAGAAGCCCTGGTGGGCATGTACCTCATCCAGGACGATCGGATGGTCTATGCCAACCGCAAGCTGGCGCAGCTGTTCGGCTACACCCAGGACGACATCCTCCAGCTTTCCTCGATCCTCGATCTCATCGACCCGGTCGACCGCGGGCGCGTCAGCGAATCCCTCCGCCAGCGTCTCGCCGGTGATGTCGGAGTAGTCGAGTACACCGTCCACGGGATCCGGAAGAACGGCACCACCATCGTCATGGACGTGCGAAGCGTGCGGGGGATGCACCAGGGCCGTCCGGCCGTGCTCGGGACGGTTCTCGACATGACCGCGCGTAAGCAGCTCGAGGAAACGCTGCAGGCTCTCGCGCTCGTCGACGAATTGACCGGCATGTACAATCGCCGGGGTTTCATGACGCTCGCGGAGCGACAGTTGAAGATTGCCCGGCGGAAGAAACATTCAGTGATCCTGCTTGCCGCAGACGTCGACAATCTCAAGACGATCAACGATACTCACGGCCACGCCGTCGGCGACCAGGCGCTCGTTGCTGCGGCCAGCGTGCTGCGCCATACCTATCGTGAAGCCGACATCATTGCCCGCCTCGGCGGGGATGAATTCACGGTGTTTCCGCTCGATGCCATGGCAAACAGCGGCCCGCTTCTGCTCGAACGTCTACGCAAGAACCTCCTGGACTGGAACGAGCGCAACCGGCCGCCATTCGTGCTCTCGATGAGCACCGGGACCGCCATTCTCGACGAAGAAGGGCTCTCGAAAGAGCTCCACACACTCCTCGCAGAGGCTGACAGCCAGCTGTACCTGCAAAAGCGCGAGCGCCGACGGCGCGATGGGATCAACCTGCCGTTCTGGGCGGGGGATCGCGAGTAGCCGCCGCTCCGGCCGGAACGTTGATGCCGCTGCAGCGCTCCCGCTTCGCTCTGGCAATCGTCATGTCGGCGGTGATCGTTCTATCTGCTCCCTTCACCGGACAGGCGCGCGCGTGGATCAGGACGACATTCCCCGGCCATGCGGTGGCGGCCATCACGGCGCTTGGTGCTGTGCTTCTCAT
This sequence comes from uncultured Acidobacteriota bacterium, assembly GCA_963742265.1. Classification (GTDB taxonomy): domain Bacteria; phylum Acidobacteriota; class Vicinamibacteria; order Vicinamibacterales; family 2-12-FULL-66-21; genus JACDCA01. The sequence continues at coordinate 672,717 of CAVULC010000002.1, read as the reverse complement.
CGCCGGACTGCTCGCGGCGGCGGCTCGTATCCGCGACCGGCGCGTGGCGCGCTACGGCAGCATCATTACCGCCATCGCGCTCGCGGCGGCGTACTCTGCCGCCAATGCCGGCGAGCTTCCCGAGAGCAACGCCGTCGAGCGATTTCATTTTCTCGAATATGGTCTGATCACGTTCCTGTTCTACCGCGCCTGGCTGCCTCTTGCGGACGTGGCGGTCTTCCTGTTGCCTTTGCTCGCGGGCTTGATCGTGGGAACAGCGGAGGAGTGGCTGCAGTGGTTCATTCCCAACCGTGTCGGTGAACTGCGTGACATCTTCCTGAACGCCGCGGCAATCACCAGCGGATTGCTGTTCAGTGCCGGCATCGAGCCTCCGCCATCCTTCCACTTCCGGCTCGCCCCTGCCTCCGTGCGACGGGTGTTGCGCGTCGCGGCCGCGACGGTCTTCGCCCTCGGCGTGTTCATGCACGTCGTCATGCTTGGTTACGAAATCCGAGACGACGAAATTGGAGCGTTCCCGTCGCGATACTCCCAGGAGCGCCTGCCGCGACTTCAACTGGAGAAGGCGGAGGAGTGGAAGCGAACGCCGCCGCCGCTGAAGCTGCGACGGCTATCGCGCGAAGAGCAGTACTTGAGTGAAGGGCTTGCGCACGTACGGTGGAGAAACAAACGGTGGGATGCAGGTGATGCGCGCGCGGCCTGGAACGAGAACCGGATCCTCGAGAAGTACTTTGCGCCGGTTCTCGATACGCCCACCTACGAAGGTCCAGCGGGTCACCGCTGGCCGGCCGAGCAACGTGCGGACGCGCTAACTCGGGTCAGCGGAGATCGCGCCGCCGGCTCCTATGTCAGCGGCGCGTATCCCTACCAGCTGCTCATGTGGAGCAAGCCGATGTTCTGGACCATCGTCGGGTCGCTGGTAACGGTTCTCCTGGCCCTCAGTGCGCTCCCACGATGGCGGCGCCAAGCAACAGAGGCGTCAGCAGTACGAACGTAACCACCCAGCAGATCACCATGGCGATCAGGCAGACGATGATGGCGCGGCCGGTGTTGGAGTAGTCCAGGACCTCGCGGACGGCGATCACGCCGATGACCAGCATCCAGAGCGCGATCACGAACGAGATCAGGGGACCGAGGAAGGGGATGATCGCCAGGACATTGAACACACCGGGAGCGGCGGTAAAGCCGATGACCCTGAAGCCTTCCTGAAAATCGGCTTTGGTTGTCGGTTCCGGCATGAGCTTCGTACCTACCAGGACGATCACCAGACTCCAGAGCGCGTACGAGACCAGCGAGATGATCATGCTCATCACCCCGAACATCGCGCCCTGCCGCCAGATATTGCCGATGAACGAGGCAACGGCCGCGATCACGATGACGGTTACTGCCTGCGTCAACGCCGACGGGTCCGCCTCTATCTCCTGAAACGTCTTCACGTCCGCCCGCATCACGCCGACCATCCGCTCGCCAAGACTCGCCATCAGTCCTCCTGTCGCCCGGCTCATGCCAGGCCCGGCGTAGTTTACACAACGTTCGCCGTGGCTGTCGTAGTGCAGCCCTTCAGGGCTGCCTCTCGTGGCGCCCTTCAGGGCTGCCTTGACTCCGGCGGGATCGTGACGCGCAAGGCCATCATCGTGGCATCGTCCAGCGGTTCGACGCCACCGCGGAACGTGCGCACCTCCCGATCGAGGCGTTCGAGGATCGAATCGATGCTATTGGACTGCAGACTGGTGAGGTATTCCTGGAGGCGCTCGGCGCCGAACTGATCGCCGGCCGCATTCTCCTGCTCGACCAGGCCGTCGGTGTAGAAGAACAGCAGATCGCCGTCTTCGAGGGGCACCTGCGACTCGCGATAGGGATGCCCGGCATAGAGCGCGATCGGTAATCCCGTCGAATTCAGGGCGACGATCCCGCCACGCTTGCGGACGACGAACTGCGGGTTGTGCCCGGCGTTGACGTAGCGCAAGGTGCGGCCGTCCTGTTCGAGGATGCCGATGAAGAGCGTGAAGTACACCGCCGGAGGCGTGTTCTGGTCCACTTCCACATCGAGATGACTCGCCAGACTTGCGAGATCCAGTTCGTGCGGCATCCTCGCGCGCAGCGTGGCCTGGACGTTGGCCATCAGGAGCGCAGCGCTCACACCCTTGCCGGCGACGTCGCCGACGAGCAGTGCGAGCCGTCCGTCCGCCACCTGGAAGTAGTTGAAGAAGTCTCCGCCGACTTCGCGCGCCGGAATCGAAACGCCGGCGATCTCCGCCGGGCCGGAGCGCAGGGCACCGCGAGGCAGCATTTCGGTCTGGATCTGTCGCGACAGCTCAAGCTCTCTTCTCAGACGTTCACGTTCGACGGCCAGCGTCTGATTGCGTTCGAGGTCGGCCGCCATCTGGTTGAAGGCGGTCGCCAGCGTGCCGAACTCGTCGCTCGACCGCACCGGTACCCTGGCGCTGAAATCCCCGCCGGCGAGTTGCTGCACGCCCTGGTTCAGCGACGAGAGGTGCTGGGTCATGCGATGCGAGATCGGGAAGATGCCGGCGACAGCGAGGGCGATCACGCCGAGCCCGATCCCGAGGTTTGTCAACGACGCGCGCCGCACCGCCTGCAGTGACTGCCCGATCGGACGGGCGATCCCGAAGATGATCCCGCCGGAATCGCGCTTGGCGACGACGATCCAGTCGCCGGTTCTGCGGGGCCGCCCGTCCGCGGCGCTGGGGGCCAGTTCCGCCACTGCGAGTGATTCGAGCCGCGCCATGTCGGCCGCGTTCGGGGTGTAAAGCTTGCCGCGGCGATCGATCGCGAAGGGCAGCTCCCCCTGGTCTCGACGCGCGAACGTCAACACGGTGCGCAGCGTCCGGTCCAGATTCAGCGTGGCGTTCGCATTGCCGACGATGCGACCGTCTTTTTTGACCTCGACCCGCAGCAGGCGACCTTCACGCTCGGCGTCCGCGGTCGCCTCCTTTGCCGCTTCGCTGATCTCCGCGTCTGCGGCAGCCTTCATCGCGGCCTCGGCGGTCGACAGGCCGAAGGCGATCGAGCGCTCGATCAGCGGCGCCAGCGACGGGTCGACGTTTGGAAGTTCGGCACGCGCTTGTTTGCGCGCATCCTCGACCAGCTTGGCCACGTCGATGACCATTGCACGGGCCGGCGGAGCAGCGGGCGCTTCGGGGGCGGGTGGTACTCCGGCGACCGGCGGCGCTGCCGGCGCCCCTGGCGCCGACGAAACAGGATGCGTGCGCGAGCCGGGCATCGGCCGGAACTCAACCCGTTCGACCAGCGCAGCCGTGTCGCCCAGCATCGGCGCGAGCGTCGCGCGCAGCTTCTGAGCATCGAGCGGCCCGCCTTCCTCCGCTGACCCACTCGCAACGAAGATGCGATCCATCTTCCTGCCAAGGTCGGCGGTGATTGCATTCATCCGCCCGCTGACATCGGACGCACGTTCGGTCGCTTCCCGCTGCGCCGCCGCTTCGACGGCATCGACCGACGATTTGTACGACACCAGCGTCACCGCTGTCAGCGGGACGACCGAGAGGAGCAGAAAGGCAATGATCAGGCGGGTTCGCAGTGACATGACGCGTCAGGTCAGTGTATCGCGTCGAGCGCCGGCCTCAGCCGTTGTCACCGCGCCCGCGGGAAGGGCTCAGGACGGTAGCGCCCGTCCCCAACGAGGGTCCGCGCGGCCCTGGCGATGAACGCACCAGCGGGCGGCTTTGCCGCTGCGAACCGGACGGCGCGGGAGGTGCGGCGAGAGGGTGGAACGCTCTGCCTGCTTTCAACCATCTCGACTGCACGCACGAGGGTCTGCTGCACTTGAACCCGCGGGGTCTCTGGAACAGGTTGCCGGAGCACAACATCGGTCCGTTTGTTCATGAGCTTCGGGGCCGCGACGGCTACGCCGATCGTCAGCGCAAGCGCCACGCCGAGCAGGAGTCGCCTGACCATTCCATCGTACTGAGCCAACATCGTGCCATTTGCGCCATACTCGATCGGATGTCCAGGAAGTCAATTCCCGTATGGTGCTGGTGGATCCCACTTGTATTGTTTGTCAGCTTTCCGTGGTTCGGTTTTACACGGGTTCCCCAATGGAAACGGGTTCACACGGTGCCCTTTGGCGACCCGGCCGACAAGCTTCGCGACGTCGGGGCCAATGTCCTTCTGTTCGTCCCCTTCGGCTACTCGATCGCCGGGCGCAAGGGAGCGCTCGCCGCCCTGGCACTCAGCGCCGCGACCGCTGCCCTGGTTTCGGTCGCCGCCGAGGCCACCCAGTTGTTCAGCACACGCCGGTACCCGTCGGCGACAGACATCGCCTCGGGCGTGGTGGGTGCGGCAGGCGGCGCCGCGTTGCGCATTGTTTTTAGACGCGCCGATTAAACCCTATACCGCCGGGCGACGTCCAAGCCCCCGTCATGGATCGCCTCAGACTCGACCTTGTCTACGCCTTCCGCAACCTGCGCAAGAGTCCGGGTTACGCAATCGTCACCATCCTCACTCTGGCACTGGGCATTGGAGCGAACACCGCGATCTTCAGCGTCGTCAACGGAGTGATCCTGAAGCCGCTGCCGTTTCCAAACGCGAACCGGCTGGTATTCATCACCAGCCAGTTTCCGACGCTCGGCTTCGACCAGTTCTGGGTTTCTTCGCCTGAGTTTCTGGAGTTCCGCGACCGCAATCAGAGCTTCCAGAACGTCGGCGCGTATTCGGCGAGTGCGGTGAATCTCGGCACGCAGGACCAGCCGCGCCGAGTGAACTCGGCGCTCGTGACCTCGGAATTGATGCCGGTGCTTGCGGTCCAGCCGATCCGCGGACGCATTTTCACGCGTGAAGATACGCTGCCGAGCGCGGAGGACGTCGCGATCCTGTCGGCGGAAGTGTGGAAGACGTCGTTCGCATCGGACGAAACCGTCGTTGGGCGGGTGCTGCCACTGGACGGCACACCCACGCGCATCGTCGGGATCATGCCGCCGGGGTTCGACGTGCATGATCTGAAGGTGCAGGTCTGGTTGCCGCTGACCCTGGATCCGGCAAATCCTGGGAATCGCGGCGGACACTTTCTGTATCTGGTCGGGCGGTTGAAGGATGGCATCACCATGCCACAGGCCCGGGCCGACCTCGAGTCGATGCTGATCAACTGGGAGAAGCTCAACCCGAAGACGCACACGCCCAATCAGAAAAATCATCGGATCCGTTTCGACGGGCTGCAGGACGACATGATCGGTGCCGTTCGCAGTTCGCTCTGGGTGCTGCAGGGAGCTGTCGGGTTCGTCCTGCTGATCGCGTGCGCAAACCTCGCCAACCTCCTGCTCGCGCGCGCCGAATCCCGCCAGCGTGAATTCGCGATCCGCTCGGCGCTCGGGGCGGCGCGGAGCACGATCCTCCGTCAGTTTCTGACCGAAGGTGTGCTCCTTGCCATGATCGGTGGAGCCATTGGCGTAGCGCTGGCCTACGTCGGCCTGCGCGCAATGCTTGCCGCCGATCCGGAGAGCCTGCCGCGATCCGCCGGTATTGCCATCGATCCGGTCGTGCTCGCCTTCACGATGTTGATTTCCGTCATCACCGGAGCGCTGTTCGGCATGGCGCCGTTGCTGAACCTGCGTCAGCAGGCAGTCACGATGACGCTGAAGGAGTCAGGGCAGCGCTCGACCGCCGGCGGCGCGCGCGCGCGGGTGCGCAGCGGCCTGGTAATGGCGGAAGTGGCCCTCGCGGTGGTCCTCGTCATCGGTGCCGGATTGTTGCTGCGCAGCTTCTGGAACCTGATGAACGTCGATGCCGGATTCAATCGTTCGAAGCTGATGACGTTCGGCCTGGTGCTGCCTGCCACGACCTACCAGACCCCACCGAGCCGGATCGACTTCTTCAATCGACTGATCTCGCAATTGAATCAGATCCCCGGCGTGCACGGTGCCGCCGCGATGACTGGTCTTCCGCCGGCGCGACAGGTCAACGCGAACGACACGGACATCGACGGCTATACCGCGCCGCCGGACGGCCCCGCTGAGAACATCGACTACTACCAGACCGCGACGCTCACGTACCTGACGACCATGGGCATCCCGGTTCTCGAGGGACGCGATTTCACGCTCGCGGATGTCGCCGGCGGCCCCGTGGTCCTGATCAACGAAACCACCGCGCGCAGGTACCTTCCCGAAGAACGCGGCCATTGGCCGGCGATTGAAGCCCGGTTTCGGTCCCAACACGCCGTGGTACACGATCGTCGGCGTGGTGAAGGACGTGAAGCAGGGAGGCTTGAATTCGAAGACCGGAACCGAAATCTATTTCCTTGCGGAGCAGACGGCTGCCGCTGCGGGACGTCCCGCGCCGCGCAACATGAACATCGTCGTGCGCTCCGATCTGCCCGCGGACGCCATCGGCTCGCAGATCCGCCGCGTCGTCCAGTCGATGGACGCAACGCTTCCAATCGTACGATTCCGCACCATGGAGGATGTGTTCGGCGCCTCGGTTTCACGGCCGCGGCTGCTCGCGCAACTGCTCGGGATCTTCGCCGGCCTCGCGCTGCTGCTGGCCGCGATCGGCACCTACGGCATCCTTGCCTACAGCGTGTCGGAGCGGCGTAAGGAGATCGGGATCCACATGGCGCTCGGCGCGACCCGCGGCAACGTGCTTGGCAAGATCCTCGGGCAGGGCATGCGGCTGACGGCCGCAGGTCTCGTCGTCGGCCTCCTTGCCGCGTTCGGCCTGACCCGCCTGCTCCAGACGCAGTTGTTCAATGTAAAGCCGACCGATCCGGCGACGATGAGTGCGGTAGCGGCCTTCATTACGCTGGTCGCATTCATCGCCTGCTATATCCCCGCAGCACGGGCGACACGGGTCGATCCCATGGTGGTTCTTCGAGACGAGTAAGCCTGTATGATCGCGCGGTGGAGACACCTGACGACGACCTCGATCAGATCGTTCTCGAACTGAACGCCAGCGGTTCAATCACCGCACCACGAGACGCAAGCCGGCCGATCGTCGCTCCGCCCGGCGACACTGCCCGCCTCGAGCGCTGGCTGCGAATGGTCGCCGCCAACAGTGGCAGTGACCTGCTGCTGGTCGCCGGCGCGCCTCCGTCAGTGCGTGTCAATGGCCGGGTGCAATCCTTCAGCGACGGCCCGCTCGATGGCGTGGAGATCGAAGATGCGGTTCTTCCCGCCCTCGCACCGCACGCGCGCCGTATGTTCCACGAACACCACATCGCCGACGCGTCGTTCCGCATCAGCGGCGTCGGACGGTTCCGCATCAACCTGCACCGGGAGCGTGGACGCTCGGCGGCGACGGTCCGGCTGCTGCCGCAGCGAGTGCCGCGGCTGAACAGTTTGAACCTGCCGCAAGGCGTTGAGCTCCTCGCGCAGCTGCCCCGCGGGCTCGTGCTCATCGGCGGCCCGACCGGATCGGGCAAAACCACGACGCTCGCGGCGCTGGTGGAAGAGATCAATCGGCGGGATCACCGCCACATTCTCACCATCGAAGATCCGATCGAGTTCGAGCACGTCCATCACGGCAGCATCGTCGAGCAAGTAGAGATCGGCGTAGATGCGCCTGATTTTCCTACTGCGCTGCGCGCCGCGCTTCGCCAGGCGCCCGATGTCATCGTCGTCGGAGAAATGCGCGATCCCGAGACGATGAGGATTGCGGTTGCCGCAGCAGAGACGGGGCACCTCGTGCTGTCTACCGTCCATACAACCGATGTCGCGTCGACCATCTCTCGGATCGCGGATTCGTTTCCAGTCGAACGGCAGAACACGGTGCGCCAGGAACTCGCGATGGCGCTCACCGCAGTGTTGACGCAGACGTTGCTGCCGGCGGTTGCGGGCGGGTTGGTCCCGGCCGCGGAGCTGCTGATGATCAGCTATGGCGCGCGGCAGCACATCCGGCGCAATGCACTGCAGCATCTGCATCAGGAAATCACGATCACTCGCAAGAGCGGGTCGTTCACACTCGAGGAGTCGCTCGCGAGACTCGTGCGAGAGGGACTGGTAGATCGTCGTGAGGCTCACACGAGGGCAGTGCATGTCGAAGAGTTTGAACAGTTAGTGCCAGAGGCTGGATCCTAGCGATGGTGTGCGGCATGGATGATGCTAGCTGCTTAGCCGGTATCGTGTGGTGTTGCACATTGCAGCTGGAGGACTCAGATGAGACTGGTTCGGCGGACACTCGCAATTATCCTGGCGGTTCTCGTGATGGCGCCTGCGGCGAACGCGCAGACGCACGTGATCAACAAGTCGGCACTCGACCAGGCGGTCCAGGCGCGCGTCGCGCAGGACCAGGCGGATCGCGATGCCATCACGGCGCTGCTGGCGCGTCCGCAAGTGCGCGAGGTCGCGGCGAAGGCCGGCTTGTCGCTCGAGAAGGCCTCGGCGGCAGTGTCGACGCTGCAGGGTAGCGATCTTCGTGACATCGCAAGCCAGGCACGGCAGGTGAACAACGAGCTCGCCGGCGGCGCGTCCACGGTCGTGATCTCGACGACCACGATCATCATCATCCTGTTGCTGGTCATCCTGATCGTCGTTATCGCAGATTGATCGATAGGGCCGCGCGCGCGCTCGCCTCCGCGATCATCTTCGTGATGATGGCTGTCGTCGGTGCGCGCGCGCAGGTCGTATCCACGGCCCCCGGCGTTCCCTTTCTGGACGTTCCCTACATCCCTCAAACCGAAGCACTGTGCGGCGGAGCCGCGGCCGCGATGGTCATGCGCTATTGGGGCGCCGCGGGCATTGATGCCGAAACCTTCGCGCCGCTCGTCGACGCCAAGGCTCGTGGCATTCACGGGACTGACCTCGTCGAAAGATCTCGATGCACGAGGCTGGGGCGTGCGGACGTTCGCGGGCGACCGCGCGATCGTTGCCGCACGTCTTCGCGATCGCCAGCCGGTGATTGCATTGATCGAAGATCGTCCCGGCGCCTTTCACTACGTGGTGATCGTCGCCTGGGCGAACGGACGGGTGGTGGTGCACGATTCTGCGAGGACGCCATTCCGCGTCATCGATGAAGCAGTCTTCGATGCTGCGTGGGAAAAGTCCGGCCGCTGGACGCTGCTCGTTTTGCCTCCAGCTGGCAAGGCGCTGTCGCCGCTTCCGAGCGCCGATTCCAAAGCAGGCGAGGAGTTACCGCGTTCGAGCTGCGGAGGACTCATCGACCACGCGATGGCTGCCCTGGACACAAAGGATCAGGCCGAGGCGGTCGCGAGCCTGGAGGCGGCTGTGCAGCTCTGCCCGGATGATTCCGCGCCTTTGCGGGAGCTGGCTGGCGTTTACGCGCTGCAGGAAAAGTGGGCAGAGGCTTCCACTTACGCTACCGGCGCAGTCCACCGCAACGCGAACGACGAGCACGCCTGGCGAATCCTGGCGACCAGCAGGTTCATCCTCGGTGACGTGGCTGGTGCCCTGATCGCGTGGAATCACCTGAGCGAGCCGGTGATCGACATCGTCAATGTGCAGGGGCTGGATCGCACGCGATACGTGGCCGCCACCAACTCGATGCGGCTGCACCCTGGCGACGTCCTCGGCGTCGAGGAGCTCACGGCCGCTGGACGCCGCCTGGCCGCGCTGCCGTCAGCGCAGATCGCTCGCGTCAACTACCGGCCCCTCGAAAATGGACGCACGGCCGTCGACGCCGTCGTGATCGAACGGCCGCACTCGCCACTCACGCTGGGAGCGCTGGTCACCAATGCCGTGAGCGCGGCAGCCGACGGTCAGGTGTCACTCGCAATGGCGAGCCCGACCGGTGCCGGAGACCTCGTGTCGGCGTCGTGGCGATGGTCGAACGCACGTCCGATGATTGCGTTGTCGTACGCCACGCCCGTCCGCATTGGCGGCGTAGTGCGCGCCGATCTATTCCGGGACGAGCAGAGCTACGCGAGCTCCGGCGGGGAACTGTTGCCGCGCGAAGTGCGGCAAGGCGGCGGCGTGTTCTTCTCCGACTGGGCGACGCGCGGGTTCAGGTGGGAGCTGGGGCTTGGCGCGGACGCGTGGTCCGACCGCGGCCGGGCCATGAACGTCACCGGCGACATTGACTCGCGCCACCTGGGAGACAGGCTGTCGCTCCGTGCGAGCGCCATCGCGCTCGCCGGTGGCTTGCGCGCGACGGTTGTGCAGGGATCGGCGAATTGGCGATCCGGGATCCGCAACGAAGGATCGATTCTTCTCTCGACGATTGGCGTCGAGGCGGCATCCGCCGGGGCGCCTCGCGCGCTGTGGCCGGGCGCTGGCACTGGCTACGCGCGCACGCCGTTGCTGCGCGCCCATCCTCTCCTGGAGGACGGCGTGATTACCGGCGATGTCTTTGGCCGGCGCCTCTATCATGCATCCGCGGAGTGGCGCCGCTGGTGGCCGCCATTCCTGCGGTTCGTGCGCGCCGCACCCGCAATCTTCGTGGACGCAGCGCGGGCCGAGCAGCGGACCGCGGACGGGGCGGCATGGAATGTCGACGCCGGAATCGGGTTACGAGTCGCCGTGCCGGGGAGTGGAGTGCTGCGCCTCGACGTCGGCAAGGGCATGCGTGACGGCGCGAGCGCGTTTTCGATCGCGTGGGTCCGCTAGCTCGTTACAGCGAGCGGCCCATTTTGTCCTGCAGCTTCTCGCGATAGCCACGGCTGAGCGTCAGGCGTGTGCCGTCCTTCAGAAATACCACGTACTCGCCGTTGAACCAGGGTTGCAGCTCCCGGACCCGCTCGATGTTGACGATGTGCGAGCGGTGCACGCGGTAGAACGTATCCGCGTTCAGTCGCGCCTCGAGCGCATTCATCGTTTCACGGAACAAGTGGGCTTCGGGACCCACGTGCAGCTTGACGTAGTTGCCCGCGGCTTCGATCCAGTCGATCTCCTCGGCCCGGACGAAGAACACCCGGCCGCCTGACTTGATGACGAAGCGCTCCAGCTTCTGCTGGACCGGTTTGAGGTCCTGCACCAGTTCCAGCAGGCGGCGTTCGAGGTCGCCGCTCGAGCGCTGCTCCAGCTGCTGGCGCGCCCGTGCGAGTGCCTGGGTGAAGCGATCGCGATCGAACGGTTTGAGGAGATAGTCGACCGCGTGGACGTCGAACGCCTTGATCGCGTACTTGTCGTAGGCCGTCACGAAGACGACGAACGGCATCCTCTCCGCGCCGATCGCCTCGATCACTTCGAAGCCTGTCGCCCCCGGCATCTGCACGTCCAGGAACACCAGGTCGGGCCGCAGCTTCTGGATCGCCGCCACGGCGGAAATGCCGTCGGAGCACTCGTCGATCACCTGGAGCCAGTCTTCCGAGGCGAGGAGCATTTTCAACCGCTCGCGCGCAAGCGGCTCGTCATCGACGATCAGGGCGCGAATGCGGGCAGGCTTTGCGTCGGTCATGCCACCAGACTCGCTGTCGCATGCGTGGCGAGAACGGACCGGTGCAATGGCATCCGCATGCGAACGGTGAGGCCGGCATCGCCTTCGGAGAATTCGAGCGCCTGCTCGTCGCCGTATAGACAGGCCAGCCGATCGCGCGTGTTTGGCAGACCGACGCCGCTGCGGAATTGCGACCGCGCGCTGCCGCTCAGGCCAACGCCGTTGTCGCGAACCTCGAGCCACAACCGGTCCTGGTCGCGGCGCGCAACGATTTCGATGATTCCGTGGCCCACCTGCGGTGACAGCCCATGCTTGATCGCGTTTTCGACCAGCGGCTGCAGGATCAACCGGGGCACTTCCGCATCGAGCGTGTCGGGATCGACATCGTAACGAACCGAGAGGCGGTCCTGAAAGCGGGTCTGCTCGATCTCCAGATACTTCCCGAGGAATTCGAGCTCCTCCTGTAGCGACACGCGCGTCGCGCCACTCCGGTCGAAGGTGAGCCGCAGAAGATCACTGAGACGGCTGATCATTCGATCGGCCGAATCGGGGTTGGTGTGAATCAGGGTCGAGATCGCATGCAGCGTGTTGAACAGGAAGTGGGGCTGCAGTTCTGCTTCGAGCGTCTTGAGCCGCGCTTCCGCGAGCTGGGTTTCGAGCAGCGCTTCCTTGACGGCGCGTGCCTGGGCCTCGCGATAGTAGCCGAGCGCATACCCGATGCCCACGATCGTCGAGTAGGTCATCATCGCCCAATCGAGGTTGGTCAGGTAGATGCGTTGCAGAAAGGTCGTCCAGTCGACGCCGGGCATCTTGCCCGCCTGCGGCCAGAGCAGCCATCGCACGGCAATCATCGCTCCGGCGTGAGCGACGGAGAACGACGCGGCTCCCAGCGCGTTGAATGCCAGCGCGCGCATCCAATGGTTCGTATCCAGCCGGAACCGGCGTTGATCCATCCGGAAGATGATCGCTGCGAGCGTGGCTGGAACGTACCAGTAGACAAGGTTCAGGACCAGCAGAGCGCTGGCCTGGACATCCATCTTGTCGCCGTAACTGAGAGATGTCAGCCGGTAGGCCTGGAGCGTGGAGAAGAAGCCGAGAAGGGTGGCTGCACCGAAAACCCACCGAATCGGGGGCGTCCAGGGTTTCTGCATTCGAGCAACTATCGGGCCGCAGTCACCCCGCCGTCAAGAACGGATTGCATGCCCGAATTCTGCCCCGCCGACGGGCAGGTTCGTCCCTCGAATCGGGCTTTCGTCCCGCGCTAGTCAATCGCCACGACGATGAGGGTGGCATCGTCCTGGAACCTACCATCAGTGAAGGTCGCGACGCTTTCCATGAGCCTCGTCCGGAGAGCGGGCGCGCTGCACGCCCGGTTCTCGATCGCCGCGGCAATCAAACGGTCCTCGCCGAACTCGGCATCATCGGCGGCGCGCGCTTCCGTGAGGCCGTCGGTGAAGCAGATGATCCGGTCCTGCGCGGTCAGGGCGATCTGTCCCTGCTGGTACGGCGCATCAGCAATGACACCAAGAACAGGACCGCCGCACGTGAGCCGTTCCGTGGCGCCATTGGCGCGGACGACGACCGGAGCGAAGTGACCTGCGTTTGCATAGGTCAGAGACCCGGCCGCGGTATCAAGGATCCCGTAGAAGAAACTGATGAACCGTCCCTCGGCGATCCGGCCGCAGAGGATTCGGTTCACCTGGTCACAAAGATCCGCCGGCTGTGCCGACTCGGTGGCAAACGCCCGGACAGCCGCCTGCAGGTTCGACATCAGCAGCGCAGCGGGAATCCCTTTACCGACGACGTCAGCAATGGAGAGTGCCGCGCGCGCCGAGCCGAACGCGATTGCGTCGAAGCAGTCACCACCAACCCCTGATGCGGGTTGCCACTGCGCGGAAATCTCGCAGCCATCGATTTGCGGGACGACCAGCGGCAGCAGCTTCCGCTGGATGCGCCTCGCTTCGTCGAGCTCGCGGCGATCGTCTTCGGCCCTCCGACGGCGCTCGCGTCCGGCGGTGATCTCGTTGCGCAGGGTCGATAGCAATGTCGCGTTGTCCCACGGCTTCTGCACGAAATCGCGTACGCCGCGGCGCATCGATTCGACCGCGATGTCGACCGACCCCCATCCGGTCATCACGACGACGGGCAGCGACTCGTCGAGCGCCTGCACGCGCGAGAGCATATCCATGCCTTCCACGCCGGACGTGGTGTCACCGGTGTAGTTGAGGTCCATCAGCAGGAGGTCGTACTTTCGTACCTGCAACGCCGCCATCGCGTCTTCCGGCGACGTGACCGCCTCCATCTGGATCCCCTCGGCTTTCAGCAGGAGGCGCAGCGCGTCCAGCAGATCCGGTTGGTCATCGGCAATGAGAACGCACGGCGGAGCGGAGCAGCTGACATACATGGACGCACCCGCACGTCCAAGCGAGATGCCACGAGAGGTGATGCGCGAAACATTGGGCTTTCGCGTTGTGCGCGGGAGAGGATCACCAGATCACTGTTCGCATCCGAACAGCGGGGTCCCGTTATCGCGGAAGCGCATGGGCAGCCCTGAAGGGCTGCGACTACCACAGCGCGGCAGCCCTAAACGGCTGCACTGACGATAGCGCGGCAGCCGTGAAGGGCCGGGACGACCTTATTTCGTGGTGCCGGGACGGCGGACGCGGATCGAGCCGCCGAATGTTTCCAACTCCATTTCAGCACTGCCGTTCCCGAGTGTATACGTCACCCGGCGGCCACCACGCGCTTCGGTGCCCGGCGGACCGGACAGCTGAAGGTTGGTCCCGAAGTCCCCGTTGTACGTGCGCACGATGAACGTCGCGTTGGAGTTCTCCGGCACGGCAACGTTGATGTTGCCATTGTGAGTCGCGAAACCGTACCGGCCGTTGTCCGCCATGGTGCCCTCGAATGTCACATCGCCGTTGATGGTGGCTGCCTGAACGCTGCTCGACGTCACCTTCGTCATCGAGACGGATCCGTTCGTGGTCTCGGCGTTGATCTCGCCCGACACGTCGACGAGAGTGATCCCTTCGTTCACGGAGCTTGCGGTGACCTTGCCACGCGCCCCCTCGACCTTTACGGCTCCCTGAACGGACCTGGCGACGATCGTCCCTGTGCCGCCCTTGACGATGATGTCGCCGCGAGTCGTCTCGGCCGAGATCTCGGCTTTGGCGCCTTCGATGGTGATGAAGTTGTAGGTGCCTTCGACCTTGACGGGCATCCACGCCGGCGCCGTGATCTCGTAATCCACGGAGGCCGGCGGACCGCTCGAGTCCGAGCGAACCGAAACACTGGCGCCTGCAGAGCGAACAGCGACCTTCACCCGGGCGGCGTGGCGAGCCTGCACGCGAACCTGGTCACGATCCCACACTTTGATGATCACCTCCCCGGCGAAGTTGTCGATCGTCAGGCGCGCCCCGCGGGTCGCGGCGATCGTCTCGTCGGTTTGCGGCGGCTGTGTGTCGCGCGCCGCAGCATTCTGAATTACGAGCGCGGACAGGATGAGGGCAGTCAGCATGTTCGTAGCTCAGGATCCGATCGTCAGCGCAGCCGCCCGGCGAAGCAGCGCCAGCTTGCGCTGGCGCGTTGCGGCGAGGTGATTGTTCAAGTACCCGTTGGCCGGGTCGGCGTCAAGTGCCCGTCGGCACTGGTCGATCGCCTTGTCGATGGTTTCGAGATTCTGTTCCAGCACCCGGATCGTCTCGGGATCGAGGCGGTCGCGGCCCCGGTCGAGCGTCCGCTCCAGGTCGTCGACCGCACTGTCGTAATGCGCGTCGATCAACCCGGCGTTGTCGACGTGCTCCGCATTCGCCGCGCCGACGTTCGCCGATGGTGCCGTCGTCGACGCCGTCACTGCAGGGAAGTCGGCGCGAGGATCGCCTCGCTCCGCGAGCCACACGACGCCGCCCGACACCACCATCAATGCAATCCCTGCGGCGGCCAGCTGGGGCATCGTGAACGCGAACTTCCGCTGTGCACGTGGACGAAGCGGCGCCACTCGCGCAGTTCCTGCCTGCGACAGCCGCGCCGCCACACCGTCCCACAGATCCGCAGCGGGCGGAGTATTCGGCAGCGAGGCGGCGTGCTCCTTCACTGCGCGCAACTCGGCGAGCATCGTGCGGCACTCCGCGCAGGCGTCGATGTGCCGTTCCAGTTCCGCGTGCGCGGACGACGAAAGCTCACCGTCGATGTAATCGGAGAGCTGCTCCATGATCTGTTCGTGTGCGTCGTTCATCTCTTCGCTCGTCACTGCACGGCCATTACTCGGATGCCTGGTTCGGATTCGGCGCATTGAGGTGGCGGCGCAGCATCATCCGCGCGCGATGCAACTGGGCCTTCGAGGTGCCGGCCGAAATCTGGAGCAGGTCCGCTATCTCCTGGTGTTTGTACCCCTGCACGTCGTGAAGCACGAAAATCTGCCGCGCTCCGTCTGGGAGTTTGGCCAGGGCCGCTTCGAAGTCCATCGCAAGATCGCCCGAGCGCGTGGCCATCGCCGGCAGCATCTCGAAAATGTCCTCCCCGTCGTAATGCCTCTGCCGTCGCGTCGCCTCGGTCCGGAACCGCTCGATCACCACGTTGACGGCCAGTCGATGGAGCCAGGTCGCGAACGCGGAGTCGCCGCGAAACGTAGCGAGCTTCTGCCAGACCCGGACGAAGACGTCCTGGGTCAGTTCGTCTGCGTCGCGCCCGGCCGTCATCCGCCGGACGAGGCTGTGCACCTTCGGAAGATTTGCGCGATACAGCCGCTCGAACGCGCGGACGTCTCCCTTCGCGGCGAGGGCCACGTCGTCAACGGATTCGGATGTCGAGCGTGCTGTCAGCGTCGTCTGGGCCCGCAGCAATGTGGCTTCCGTGCGCAAGCTCCTTTCGTGCACTAGCTTGGACGGATCGCCTGACGGCCAGGGTTTGAACCGCTACCGCAAAATATCGTACGGATCGATCGGGGTGCCCTCCCACCAGTGCTTTTCGTCGGTAAGGCGGAATATGGCGAAATGCAGGTGAGGGGTGTTCTTGGGGGCGTTGCCCGAAACGCCAACATATCCGATGACTTGCCCCCGGCGAACATGGTCTCCCTCCCGGAGCCCGTCGGCATACCGGTCGAGATGCGCGTAGTAATAGCAGAACTTCTCGCTGGGGTCGAACTGGTAGATGGTGGTGCCACCGGCTTTTGAAAGAAACAGCCGGGCGATCCGGCCTGCTTCGACCGCCTTCACTGGTGTGCCCATCGGCGCGAGAATGTCGAGCGCCTCGTGGGTGTGGCCCGTTCGTGGATCCTTGAATTGTGGCGTCAACTGGTCGGTCCGCACACCTTCCACCGGGATCTCGAGGTCTCGATCCTTCAGATCTCCCGCAGGAGGCGCGGCCATCGACGGCGCCGATACTTCGGCGCTGCTGCTGCCGGAGGTTGGCGCGGGCGCGGGTGTCTTCACGACCGGAGCGTCAGTGTCTACAGCGGCCGGCACTTTCGGATCCGAAGTACGCGAGGATCCCCGGGTCGGCAGGCCGGAGCCGAACTGCCAGACGATGAGCGCCATCGCGAAAACGCCTGCGACGAAACCATAGGCAGCGCCGATGGTGAAGACATTCGCGCGGTCCTTCGACCGGGTAGAGGCCATGACGCTATTCGGTAAAGACCACCTTCGTGCCCGGCTTCACCATGCCGGCGAGTTTCAGCGCATCCCAGTTCGTGAGCCGCACGCATCCATGCGAGGCGGTCTTGCCTACGGTCGACGGCTCCGGCGAACCATGGATGCCGTAGTGTTCTTTCGACAGATCGATCCACACGAGCCCGACCGGATTGTTCGGCCCCGGCTTCAGCAACGCGTTGGTGTGGCTCGGGTCGGCATCCCAGAACAGCTCGGGGTTGTAGCGGAACGGCGGATTGAATGAGACGCCATTCACCTTCCATTCACCGATCGGCAACGGGTCATGCTCGCTCCCGGTGGTGACCGGTGCGTACATCAGCACCTTGCCTGAGACATCCGTTACTGTCAGCGCCGACGTGGATTTCGCGACGGTGACGACGACGTCCGGTTTTGGAGGTGCGCCGGCGGCCGTGTCGCCGGTGCGTCCCGAGGTCCCTTTCGGCTCGGGGGTCGTCGGCTTGGGTGGCTGCGGAGCAGGCACCACCATCGGTGGAACGTTCGGCACCCTGATCTCTTCACCAGCCACAAACTGTGCACCGGGGTTCAGACGCTGCAACAGCGCCGGTGTGGCGTGGTAACGCTCGGCGAGCGCTTCGAGGAGCGTTTTGTAGGAGAGCGCCGGCAGGCTGGCCTGGTCAGGCAACTCCGGCGGGATATTCGGCTCGAATGGACCCGCGGCGTCCCCATCGGTGATCACATACGCCGTCGTCGCCTCGACAGGTGCAGGATCAGCGCCGGCGTTGGCGCTCCGATACGCCTCGAGCGCCTTCTTCGTGCTCGGTCCGGCACTGCCGTCCAGCGTGCCTGGAGAAAAGCCCGCGCGGTCGAGAGCGACCTGTCTGGCGAGGGCCGGCGGTGCGGTGGGCGGAGTCGCAGGCGCCTGCGCCAGGAACAACGCGAGAACCGTGCTCGTGAATGGGACCATTACCTCGTCACCTCGGTGCGCTCGACAGTGCGGCGGTCGCTGCCCGTGCGGCGATCCGTCGAATCCATCTGCCCACTCCTGTCGATTTCAACCATCCGGAACGGACGCTCCGGGAAGTGTTCTTTCATCAACGACGCCGACACATTGAAGACGGGAACGTTCGCCGCGGTTCGCCCTTCCGGCTGACCGTGATGTGCATGACCGTGGAAGACCACCGAGACAGGGAAGCGGCCGAGTGGTTCTTCGAGGCGGCTGCAACCCAGAAATGGAAAAATCTCGCGCGGCTCGCCTTCGACGGTGGCCTGGATCGGTGAGTAATGCAGCACGGCCACGAGACGCGGGTGTTGACGCAGGCGCGCCAGGGCGGACTCGAGTTTCAGTGCTTCATCGACCGCCTCGCGGACGAAGTGCTTGATGATGTCCTCGCCCCACGGTCCGAGCGCACGGCGACCGAATCCGCCGGCGAAGCCCTTGATCCCCGCAAAGCCGACGCCGTGAATCTCCGGTACTGTCGCCGTCGAGCATCGTGACACCGGCATCGACGAGGATCTTGCTGATCTCCACCTGTTGGCCGGATTCGAAGTCGTGATTGCCGAGAACGCCGACAGCCGGGATCTTGACGCCTGCGGTGATCTCGCGCGCGAGCGCCCGGGCCTCATCTGGAACGCCGTAATCAGTCAGATCTCCACAGAGCACCAGAATGTCCGCGCTCTCGGTGATCTGGGCGAACAGCGCCTGGAGCGAACCCTGTGCAGCGTTTCGTCCGTAGTGAAGGTCACCAATTGCGGCGATTCGGACGACATCTGTGTCAGCAACTGCCATTGGCCGTGTTGGAGCAACGCCAATGCCAGAGCAGTAGGCTGAACCTTTACAATCTATGCATGGCCAGAGGATTCGACTCGAAGTTCATTGAAGCTCAACAGGATGAGGCAACCCGCGACAAGAAGCTCAATCCGGCTTTGACTCCCGAGCAGCGGGAGATCGCGTCGAAGCGCGCCGCACTCGAACTGTCACGCAGCCGCGCCCGCGCCGACCTCTCCCGAGCGACGGCGCCCGCCCACCGGAAGATGTTGGAAGACGCGCTCGCAGCCCTCGAGGCGCAACTGGCCGACCTGCCTGGCGCGTGACCATATACTGGAGGTTGGTGTCGTGCTTATCCATTCGGGCTCTCCGCCTGGTGATCAGTCTCGTGCTGCTTCTGCTCGGCGTCGCCTGTACCAGGAACGCGCCCGACAGCAGGCAAAGCCAGCCCGCAAATAATTCCGGGGCGGCGACGCAGGCGCCGTCCGAGAACGGCGAGCCGCAGCGTCCTCGTATCGTGATCCTGGGAGACAGCCTGACGGCCGGTCTCGGCCTCCTCGAATCGCAGTCGTTTCCGGCGTTGATCCAGCAGAAGGTGGACGCCGAGGGTTACAAGTTCGAAGTGGTCAATGCCGGCGTGTCGGGCGATACAACCGCCGGCGGGCTGCGCCGGCTGGATTGGGCACTCGAAGGGGACGTCAAGGTCCTGGTGGTCGCACTCGGTGGCAATGACGGACTGCGTGGACTATCCGTCGCCGAAATGAAGAACAATCTCGAGGAGATCGTCACCCGCGCCAGGGAACGTGGCATTGTCTGTATTCTTGCCGGGATGGAGGCGCCGCCGAATTTCGGACCGGAGTACACCGCGGCATTCAGGACGGCGTACCGCGACGTCGCTGTGAAAAACCGGGTGCTGTACCTTCCATTTCTTCTCGACAAGGTGGCGGGGCAGCCCGCGCTGAACCAGGCGGACGGCATTCATCCCAACACGCAGGGGGCGGCAGTGGTGGCCGAAAACGTGTGGGCTGTGCTCCGTCCACTCATGGATCAGATGTCCGCGTCGCAATGATCGAACTGCGCGGAGTGAGCAAGACGGTCCCGAGCGGGACCCGCACGCTGACGATCCTTCATCCCCTGACGCTGGCTATTCCATCGGGTGCTGTCGCCGCGATCACCGGCCCGTCCGGGAGCGGAAAGTCGACGCTGCTCGGGTTGCTCGCCGGACTCGACGCCCCATCCACCGGGTCGATCCTCGTCGACGGCATCGACATCACGACGCTCGATGAGGACGGCCTGGCGCGGCTCCGCGGCACTCGCATCGGCTTCGTCTTCCAGTTCTTCCACCTTCTCCCGTCGCTGACCGCGTACGAGAACATCCTCGTGCCGATGGAGATTGCGGGTGCCGCCGACGCGACCACCCGCGCTACGGGCCTGCTCGCCGAGGTCGGCCTCTCGGACCGGGCGCACCACTATCCGTCGCAGCTCTCGGGGGGAGAGCAGCAGCGAATCGCGATCGCTCGCGCGCTCGCGAATAATCCGCCGCTCCTGCTCGCAGACGAACCGACCGGCAATCTGGACACCGCGACGGGTCACTCCATCATCGAGCTGCTGCTCGAGGTCAACCGCGTGCGCAAGACGACGCTGGTCCTGGTGACTCACGATCCGGAGCTCGCGGCGCGGGCCGAACTGAGGATTGCTCTCCGGGACGGGCGGGTGGTCGAGCCGTGACGTTCGTCTTCCGAATGACCGTCCGCGAACTGCGCGCCGCCTGGCGCAGGATGGTGTTCTTCTTCATATGCGTGGCGGTGGGTGTCGGAGCGATCGTGGCCCTTCGCTCGGTCATCCAGACCGTCCGGACGGGCATGATGCGCGAGGCGCGCCACATGATGACGGCCGATGTGGTGATCAGCACGCGACGGCCGTGGACACCGGACGTGCGGCAGCGCATCGACGAGCGGCTCGCGGTCGCGCCGGTGCGGCAGCGCATCGAAGCGGTGGAGCTCAGCACGATGGTGCGGGCAGCGGGGGAGGGCACGGCGGCCCGCATGGTCGAACTGCGCGCGATCGATCCGGGTTTCCCGTTCTACGGTCGCATCGAGCTCGAAGGCGGCGTGCCGTATTCACATGACTTGCTGCGCGGCCGCGGAGCGATCGCACGGCCGGAGTTGCTCGCGCAACTGGCCATTCACGCCGGCGACCAGATTGTCATCGGCGGACTGCCGTTCACCATTCGCGCGGTGCTTGCCAGGGAGCCGGGACGACGAGCCGGAGCGTTCTCGCTGGGTTCGCGCGTCTTCATCGATCGCGCGGATCTGGCGGCGACCGGGCTGCTGACCTTCGGCAGCCGCGCCACGCAACAGATCATGCTCCGGGTCGACGAACCCGGGATCGAGCCGCTGTTGCGAGACCTGCGCCGTGACTTTCGTGACGAGTTCGTGAATGCGTCCTCGTATCGCACCACCGAAAGCGACATCAGCGTCGACATGGCGCGAGCGGAGAACTATCTCAGTCTGGTCGGCTTCGTCATCGTCGTCCTCGGCGGAATCGGCGTGTGGAGTGTCACCAGGGTTTTCGTGCGGCAGAAACTTCGCAGCATTGCGATCCTCAAATGCGTCGGGGCCACGACCCGGCAAGTACTCACGATCTACGTCGTGCAGGTGCTCGTGCTGGGGCTGGCGGGAAGCGCGCTGGGCGTGTCGATCGCGGCGCTCGGTCTGCGCGCGATCCCCCCTCGATGCTGGCCTCCTTCGGCGGTGAAACGCTCTCACTCACAGTCTCGGCGGTGGTGCAGGGGGTCGCCGTCGGCTTGCTCGTGTCGCTGCTGTTCTCGCTCGTCCCGCTCCTCGAAGTGCGTCGAGTGAAGCCACTGCTGTTGTTGAGAGGCGGAGACCAGCCGGCGGCCGTCACGGCGAGAGGTTTTGCCGCCGCCGCAGGCTGGTGGCAAAAGGCCGACTGGGTACAGATCGCAACCGGTGTGCTGGTCAGCGCCGCACTCGTCGCGATCGCGTCCTGGCAGGCGGGATCGTTTCAGGTCGGAGCGATCGTCTCTGGCGGTTTCGCCGGGCTGGCACTGCTGCTCCAGGTCGCGGGAGCGTTACTGATCCGGGCGGTGCAGCCGCTGGCGCGTACGCGGCTGTTTGCCGTCCGTCACGCGGTGCTTGGCCTGCGACGCCCCGGCAACCAGGCGCGCGTGATCCTGATGGCAGTCGGTCTCGGCGCGTTCTTCGTGCTTGGCGTGAGGGCGCTGCAGGCAAACCTCCTCAGTCAGTTCTCAGTCGCGCTCGACCGTGGTGCCCCGGACATGTTCCTGATCGACATCCAACAGGACCAGGTCGACGGCGTCCGCACGTTTCTGGAGCAACGTTCCCAGCGGGGAACGGCGCCACGGATCATCCCGGTGTTGCGCGCACGCGTGACCGCAGTGAAGGGGAGCGAGGTCAACCTCGAGGGAGTGCAGGACATCCGCGGCCGCGGCTCACTCGGGCGCGAGTACGTCATCACCTATCGCGACCACCTCGAAGCGAATGAAACCGTCGTCGACGGCCGCTTCTGGACGGGCCAGGGAGCGCAGCCGGCAGACGCACCGGAACTCGAGGTCTCGATCGAAAAGAGCATTCACAACCGGTTTGCCATCAACGTCGGGGATCTCGTCCGCTTCGACATCCTTGGACGGATCGTGCAGGCGCGAGTCACCAGTGTTCGGGAGGTCGCGTGGGAGGACTCGCGCGCCGGCGGTTTCATGTTCGTCTTCCGTCCGGGCCCGCTGTCGGCGCGCGCCGCACAGTTTCATCGGCATTACCCGCGCTCCGGAGGAAGGGGCGGCACGAGGTGCCTTTCAGCACGACCTCGTGGCCGCCTATCCGAACGTGTCGGCGATCGATGTCCGCGAGGTGCTGGCGTCGGTGCAGGAGGTCGTCGGCAACGTCACGCTGGGGATTTCCATCGTGGGTGGCATCGCGCTCTTCGGTGGCATGCTGATCCTGATCGGCGCGGTGGCGATGACCAAGTTCCAGCGTGTGTACGAGTCCGCGATTCTGCGGACCCTGGGCGCCAGCACGCGCACGCTGGCCACGATGCTGGCGGGCGAGTACACGGCTCTCGGACTGCTGGCTGGCACGATCGGTGCGGCTGGTGCGCTGGTCTTGAGCTGGGCGGTCTGCCGCTATGTCTTCGACATCGACTGGCGGCCGGAGCCGGTGCTCCTCATCGGCGGCGCGCTCGCGACGACCGTCCTCGTCGGCATCGTAGGCGTCGTGGCGAGCCTGGATGTTCTCCGGAAGAAGCCGCTGGCGACCCTGCGAGCTGAGTAGCCCAGTCATCGCGCTGCCTCTTGCGATAAGATGGATGTTTGCCGTGGCCGAAACCGGGCCGGCATGGTTCAAGGACGTACTTATGGATCCGACACCATACAAAGAGCAGTTGCTGCTGAAGCGCGGGGAAATTCTTGCCGCAGGGGGCGCAGCCAAGCCGATCCAGGCTTCGACCGAGATGAACACCCGCCAGGGTGATCTCGCGGACCAGGCCAGCGGAAACAACGAAGTTCATATCCAGCTGAAGCTCAAACAAACCGACGCCAAGATCCTGCAGGCCATCGAAGAGGCGCTGTTCCGGATGGAGAAGGGCACCTACGGCATCTGCCGGGACTGTGGCGAGGAGATCGCCCCTGCCCGCCTCAACGCGATCCCGTGGACGCGTGTCTGCA
Organism: uncultured Acidobacteriota bacterium; assembly: GCA_963742265.1. Taxonomy (GTDB): domain Bacteria; phylum Acidobacteriota; class Vicinamibacteria; order Vicinamibacterales; family 2-12-FULL-66-21; genus JACDCA01. The sequence goes on along the minus strand of CAVULC010000002.1, from coordinate 649,349 downwards.
TCACCTGCAAGGAAAAGCAAAGCTCGTGAATTCTGCCGAACTGCTCGACATCATCACGGCGTTCTACCGGGACAAGCTGACGATCCGCAACCGCCACGTCGCCGCGGCGCGGTTCGTATCGGATTACAACGTCAACAATACGTACCAATACGTCATCAACCGCGACGACATGCACGTGCGGTGGCTGCAGGACGCCATCACTGACCTTGGTGGCACGTCCGAAGAACAGCCCGTGCCCGACCTGACTCCGGGGAAGGGAGCCGCTGCGGCGACGTCGGTGATCACGGCTGACCGCGACGCGTCAGCGAAGTTCGTCGAACGGTGGCGCCCGCGGCTGGACGCCTTGCCGAACGCCAGGCACAAGACGCTGCTCAACGTGATCCTGGGCGAATCCCTCGAACAGCAGCGGTTCTTCGAGCAGGCCCTCGCCGGGCGCGAAGACTTGCTCGGGCGCCGGGACGGCGGCAAGAGCACCGGCGGCGGCGTGCTGTCCAAGCGCTGGGTGGAATGACGGTTCTAGGGTTCTAAGGTTCTAGCGTTCGAGAGGGTTCCAAGTCCTTGACCGTCGCCGTCGCTCTCGGAAGCAATCTGGGGAACCGGGCTGCGGCGATTGCGTTTGCTTCCGGCCGCCTGTCCGCGATTCTGCGAGATCTACGCATCTCAGACATCATCGAAACGTGGCCGGTTGGACCGGGCGCTGAGGAGCAGAACCTCTATCTCAATGCCGTTGCGGTCGGCGAATCGGATCTGCCCGCCCGCGAGCTCCTGAACGCGCTTCTCGCGATTGAAGAGGAATACGGGCGTGAGCGGCCTTACCGGAACGCGCCGCGGACGCTCGACCTGGACCTCATTCTCGCCGGGAACCAGATCGTCGTTGAGAGCGGCCTCGAAGTTCCACACCCGCGTTTCCGCGAAAGGTTTTTCGTGCTCGGCCCGCTCGCCGAAGTGGCGCCGGATCTCGTCGATCCCGTCACCGGTATGAGAGTGGCGGAGCTGTTGCGGAACCTGCTGAGAGACGAGACTCGCTAAAAGCTTCCAGCTGTCAGCTTCCAGCCATCGGGCCGTCTCTATGCTCCGGGCGTCCATCGAACCCTGTCGGAAGAACAAAGGGCCGGGCGTTTGTTGCGCCCGGCCCTTTACCTTTTCCAGCTGGAAGCTGGTAACCGGTAGCTGAAAGCTGTTTACGTGGTCTTCTTGTAAACGCGTTTCATCGGGGCGCCGTCGCGGCCGGGCGACTCGATGGTGAGGTTGCCACCTTCGAGCGACCAGGTCTGCGTCTGCGTCATCATCGCCCCGTCCTGACCGGGACGCTGAGTGGAAATGACGAGCTTGCTGCCGTCCCACTTCGCGGTCGACTTGGTTTCGACTTCGCCGCCGCGGCCCATCATCTTGTTGACCGACTCGGTTCCGTCGAGCTTGTAGGTCGCGGTCGTCTTGTTCTCGCCCATCGTGCGCTCGATGGTGAGCTCGGTGGCGGTCTGCTTGACCGTCATCGGTCCGCCGCCCATGCCACCGCCGCGCTGCCCGCCACCACCGCCGCCTGCGGGAGCTGCTGGCGCCGCGGCCGCGTCCGGCGTCCACGTGCCGGAGAAGTCCGGCTTCTGCGCAAACGCCACACTCGACACTGCCAGGATCGCTGCTGCGATGAGTCCCGTTCTCGCCAATTTCATCTGTCTCTCCTTGTGATGATGACTGCTACGCCGACGCTGCGCCTATTCAAAGCGCAGAGCTTCAATCGGGTCCAGACGTGCCGCTTTCCGAGCGGGGTAGAACCCGAAGAACACACCCGTTGCCGCCGCAAACCCGAACGCCATGCCGATGGCGTTGGGAGGAATCGTCGTCGGCCATTGCAGAAACTTCTCCGCTGCCTCTGCAAGACCGAAGCCGAACCCTATTCCGATAATTCCGCCGAACAGGCTCAAAACCACGGCTTCGACAAGGAATTGCAGCAGCACGTCCTTGCCCCTGGCGCCGATCGCCATCCGCAGGCCGATCTCGCGTGTCCGCTCCGTGACAGAGACGAGCATGATATTCATGATCCCGATCCCGCCGACCAGCAGCGAGACGCCGGCGATCGCCGCCAGCAGGGTTCCCATCGTGCGGGCTGTCTCCGACCTGACCGCTGGCCATCTCCTCGAGCGTGCGGACCATGAAGTCGTCTGGGTCGCCCGGCATGAGCTTGTGACGCGTCCGCAGCACTTCGGTGATCGCCGCTGCCACGGGTGCCGTCTCCGGCGTCGATGCCGAGACGGTGATCTTGCTGATGTGCTGCTGTCCCTGCAGCTTCTTGATCACCGTGGTGTAGGGCACCATGATCACATCGTCCTGATCGTTCCCCATCGAGCCGACGCCTTTGCTCGACATGACGCCGATCACCTTGAACGGCTGGTTGCGGATGCGAATGACTTGTCCGGTCGGATCGGTGTCAGGGCCGAACAGCGTGTCCGAGACACCGCTGCCGAGCACCGCGACCTTGGCCGCCGAGTTGACGTCCTGCTGCGTGAAGAACGAGCCGTACTTCACCGGCCAGCTGCGGATCAGCGGCCAATCCACTTCGGTGCCTTCAACCGACGTCGACCAGTTCGTGTTACCGGCAATCACGGTGCCGCGGGTGTTCGCACCGGCCGCCACGTACTGAACCCCGGGGACGTCGCGCAGCGCGACCGCGTCGTCCGGCATCAGGGTATTCGACGTTCCCTGGCCGCCCCGGACGCCGCCCTGGGTGAAGTTGCCGGCGTTGATATTGATCATGTTGGTGCCGGCCGCCTTGACCTGCTCCTCGATCGTCGTCTGAGCGCCTTTGCCGAGCGCCACCATGGTGATGACCGCGCCGACGCCGATGATCATGCCCAGCATGGTCAGCATCGTGCGCAGCTTGTTGCGGTTGAGCGCCTTCAGCGCGATGCGCAGCGTCATGAAAATTGACATGGATAACTCCTAGACCACGCCGCCGAGATGTTCGACTGGCGCCGGGTCCGATGCGACGACGGGCGGATCCTCCTCGGGTGGAGGGAGGGCCGCGAGCTCGCGCGTCGCGTCGCGCCGGTTGTGAACCGGTGAATCGGTCTGGATCTTTCCGTCACGGAATCGAACGAAGCGGGTGCCGTACTCGGCGATGTCCATTTCGTGCGTAATCAGCAGGATCGTGATCCCGCGTTCCTTGTTCAACTTCTGGAAGATGCCCATCACCTCGATGCTGGTGCGCGTGTCGAGATTCCCGGTGGGTTCATCCGCCAGGAGGATCGCCGGCTGGGTGACCAGCGCGCGCGCGATCGCCACGCGTTGCTGCTGACCGCCGGAGAGCTGGTTGGGGAAGTGGTCGACCCGTTCCCCAAGACCGACCGAGGTCAGCGCCTCCATCGCACGCTTGTGCCGGTCTGACGTCTTCAGCTTGAGCGTGCCGTTGTAGAGCAGCGGCAGTTCCACGTTATCGAGCGCGGTCGTTCGAGACAGCAGATTGAATCCCTGGAACACGAAGCCGATCTTGCGGTTTCTGACGACGGCGAGTTGATCCTTCGTCATGCGCGACACGTCGGCGCCGTCGAGGATGTACTGGCCGCTCGTCGGCCGGTCGAGGCAACCCAGGATGTGCATCAGCGTGGACTTGCCGGAGCCGGACGGCCCGGTGATCGCCACGAATTCACCTGCCTGAACGTCCATGTTTGCGCCGCGAAGCGCACGGACCGTGTGCTCGCCGACGTGATACGTCTTGACGAGATCCCGGACCTGGAGGATTGGTGCCATTAGCGGCCGCGGCCCCCGCCGCCGGGCCCACCCGGACCGCCGCCGCGCTGCTGGTTACCGCGCTGCGGACCCATCAGCGGATTGCCGCCGGCGCCCTGCTGTCCGGGACGATTCTGCTGTTCGAGACCGGTCGTGACGTTGGTGACCAGGTCTGTGCCTTCCTTGAGTTGCTGCGCAACTTCAGGCGTCTCGATGATCTCCGTCCACGTGCCGTCGGTGACTCCGGTGCGCACGTTCACGAGCTTCAGCTGCTTGTTGATGTAGAGCCACACGCGTCCGCGGCCCTCGAGGATCGTGATCGGCGCGAAGAGGGCGTCGATGGTCGTCGCCTTCGTCGCCATGATCGGTGAGTCAGACGATCCAGTGTCAGCCGCCGATGCAGCCGAACGTTCGCCCGGCTGCCGTGTGGATCCTCCATTCGCTGACGTCGCCGCGCGCTGATCACCCTGCCGTCCGCCCGGTGCGGTACCACGGCCGCCGCCGCTCGTGCCACCGGTGCCGTCCTGGCCGCCGCCTTGTCCGGCGCCGCGACCGCCGCCGTTTCGCATTCTCGCCTGCATGGCCTCGCGCTCTTCGGGCGTCATGTTCTTCATGCGCTCCTCGCGTTGCTTGCGGAATGCCTCGCGCTGCTCTGGCGTCATGTCGCCGAACCCGCGGCGCCCTTCACCCCCCTGGCCCTGCGCGCGTTCACCCTGCGGACGGTCCCCCTGGGCACGGTCGCCGCCACCCTGCGCTGCGGGATCGCGCCGGCGCTCACCGGAAGACGCCGGTGGTGTGGAAGGTGTCGGACCGGGAGCGGTTGACGGTCTCTGCGCTCCGCCGGATGCTTGTGCGCCAGGCGCAGCCTGGGACGATGCCGCAGGCTGACCCTGCTGACCCGAGGCGCCGTTGAAGCCGGCCCCACGATTTCCGCCACCACCGGGGCCGCCGGCGTTCTGACCGTCGCGTCCGCCAAAACCGCGCTGCATCTCCTGCGGTACCTCCTGCTTCAACGCGGCAAAGATGTCGTTGGTCGGCCGGAAGCGAAGGGCCGCGTTCGGCGCGCGCAGCACGTTGTTCCTGCGGGCGATCTCGATCGTGACATTCGCGGTCATCCCCGGCTTCAGCTTGAAATCAGGGTTCGGCACGCTGATGACGGTCGAGTAGGTGACGACGTTCTGCACGGTTGCCGGCTGCAGGCGAACCTGCTGGACCGTCCCGTGGAACGTGTCGTTGGGGTAAGCGTCGACCCGGAACGAGACCGGCTGCTTCGGACGCATCTTGCCGATCTCCGACTCGTCGATGTTCGGCAACCACCTGCATCTTCGAGAGGTCCGCCGCGAGCGAGTACAGAGTCGGGGCGTTCATGCTCGCCGCAACCGTCTGGCCCTGGTCGACGCTGCGCGAAATGACGATCCCGTCGATCGGCGCGCGGATGACCGTGTGCCCGAGGTTCACTTCCGCCGAATTCAGCTGTGACTTGGACTGAACGAGACCAGCCTCGGAGGAGCGGATCTGCGCTTCCTGGGTCTTCACGTTCAGTTCCGCGGTGTCGTACTGGTCGCGGGGGATCAACTGCTTGTCCCACATCTGGCGTGCCTGCTGGAACTTGCGGTTCGCATCCGCCAGGCTCACCTTGAGCCGCTCGAGGTCCGCCTCCGCGCGGGTGACGTTGGCGCGCTGCTGTTCGATCTGCGTTTGCAGCAGGGAAGGATCGAGCCGGGCGATCACCTGTCCCTTGCGCACGATGTCGTTGAAGTCGGCGTAGAGATCCTGCACGGTGCCGGACACCTGCGTGCCGACGTCCACGGTCTCGACCGCTTCGAGCGTGCCGGTCGCGCCGACAGAATCGATGACGTCACCGCGGGAGAGCTGCAGGGTCGTCACGGTCGGCTCGGGCGCGGGGCGTGTCATGTAGTAGGCGGCGACAACGCCGCCGAGACACGCCAGGACAATGATGGTCAGAATCAGTTTTTTCATAATCGCTGTCTATCGCTACGAGTGCTTCGGCAGCCCCGAGCGCAGGCCCTTCCAGCCTTCCTCAAAGATCGTGTAAACCGTCGGGACGAACACCAGGGTGATCATGGTCGAGGCGGTCAGACCGCCGATCACGACCCGGGCGAGCGGCGCCTGCAATTCCGCTCCTTCACCGATCCCCAGCGCCATCGGCACCAGGCCGAGAATGGTCGCCAGCGTCGTCATCAGGATTGGACGCAGCCGCGTCCGGCCTGCCGTCTCGACCGCTTCGCGCAGCGGCATGTGGTCGCGCCGGCGCAGAACGTTGGTGTAATCGACCAGCAGGATCGCATTACTTACGACGATGCCCGCCAGCATGATTACTCCGATGTACGCCTGCAGGCTGAAAGTCGTGCCGGTGAGCTTCAGGGCCAGAACGACGCCGATCGCCGCCAGCGGTACCGAGAACATGATGATGAACGGGTCGCGCAGTGATTCGTACTGTGACGCCATGACTGCGTAGACGAGCACGATCGCGAGGATCAGCATCATCTGCAGCTGCTTGAACGCGCGCGCCTGTTCCTCGGCCTCCGAGCCGAAACCGAGCGCGAAGTCATTGGGCACCGAGATGCCGGAAAGCTGTGCCTGGACAGCAGCCATTGCATCGCTCAGTGTCGCCTCCGGTTCGGCAGTCACGCGGATCACGCGTTCCTGGTTCTTGCGCTGAATCTCCGTCGGCCCGGACTGATTTTTCAGGTTCAGCAGGTTCTTCGCCTGCAGCACCTGGCCGCCGGGAGTGTTCACCAGGACGTCGTTGATGTCTTCGACGCGTTCACGATCTTCCTGCCGGAGCCGCACGACGATCGGGTATTCGTTTCCGCCCTCGCGGAAAAATGCCGCCTGGGTGCCGCCGACGCTGGTGCGGATCGAGTTGGCAACGCTGGTCACTGACAGCCCCAGCAGGGCAGCCTTGGGTCGATCGACATCGATCGCCAGTTCCGGGCGTCCGACGTCGCGGCCGACACGTGCGTTGCGCACCGCCGGCACCTTGTCCATGGCGCTCTTGGCCGCCTGCGCCAGGGTATTGGCCTGGTCGAGGTCGTCGCCGCGGATCTCGAGCGAGATACGGCTGTCGCCGTTGCCCATGATCCGGTTCATCTGGGAGTTGCCACCCGACGCGCGGGTCGAGATGATCACCCCGGGGAGCACACCGGTGAGCTGCCGGTTCAAGTCGCGTGCGACCAACTCGCTCGAACGCGTGCGCTGGTCGCGGGGCACCAGCCGCACCGTGACGTTGGTCCGGTTGGCACCGCCGCCCATGAAACCGCCGCCGCCCGCCTGGGTAATGACGGTCTCCGCCTCCGGTACGAGTTCTTTCATCAGGCTCTCGAGCCGGGTCGCCACATCCTGCGCCCGCTCGACTCGCGTGCCGACCGGCAGTTCCGCGGTGATGCTGACCTCCCCCTCGTCGGCCTGCGGCATCAGCTCGAAACCGATGGTCGGAAGGATCAACACTGCAATCGCGATCAGCGCGGTGCCAACCCCGAGGACGGTCGGGCGGTGGAGCAGCGCCTTGTGGATGATCCTGCTGTAGGTGCCGTCCATGGCGTCGAGCACGCCCTCGCTCCACGTATACAGCCGGCCCGAGAGGCCGTGTCGCTGGCCGACCGGTGGCGGCAGTTTCAGCAAGCGCGAGCACAGCACGGGGACGATCGTCACCGCGACGAACAGCGACATCGTCAACGAGAACATGACGACGATCGAGAGCTGTTTAAAGAGGATGCTCGACACGCCCGTGAGAAACAGCAGCGGGATGAACACGGCGATGTGCGTCAACGTCGAGGCGAGGATCGCGGACCAGACTTCTTCCGATCCGTCGATCGACGCCTGCATCCGATCCTTGCCGTGCTCCATGTGCCTGAACGTGTTCTCGATGACGACGATGGATGCGTCGACGATCATGCCGATGCCCAGCGCCAGGCCGCCGAAGGTCATCGTGTTGAGCGTGTAGCCGGCGAAGTGGAGCAGCGCGAACGTGCCGATGACCGAGATCGGGATCGACGTGAAGACGATGAAGGTCGCGCGCAGGTTGCGGAGGAAGAGAAAGATGATCAGCATCACCAGGCAGCCGCCGACCAGCGCGTGCTCCTGCACAGCGTCGATCGAACGCTTGATGAAGATGGAGCTGTCGTTCAGGACGGTCAGAGTAATGCCGGGCACCTCCTGGTTGATCTTCTTGATTTCCTCACGCACCGCATCGGCGATCTGCACGGTGTTCTGGCCCGACTGCTTGGTGATGTTCAGACGAACGCCCGGTTTGCCATTGATGCGGGTGAAGGAACGGAAGTCTTCGGTTGCGTCCTTCACCTCGGCGATGTCCCGGAGATAGACCGGCACGCCTGCGCGGGTCATGACTACGAGGTTGCGGATCTCGTTCAGGTTCTCGAATTCACCCTGGCTACGGACAAGGAATGTGCGATCGCCTTCACTGATTTCGCCGAGCGGAATGTTCTGATTTTCCGAGCGCAGCAGGCCGGTGATCCGGTCGACCGGGAGGTTCAGCGCGGTGATCTTCTCTTTCGAGAGCTCGACGTGTATCTGCCGGCGTAAGCCGCCCTCGACCGTGACCGACGCCACACCCGGCACACGTTCCATGCGCGGCGAGAGATCGTGCTCGCCGATCTCTCGCAACCGGACGCGATCGAAGTCGCCTTCCACGCCGACACCCATGATCGGCTGCGCGTTCGCGTCGAACTTGAACATGACCGGCGCGTCGGCCTCTTCGGGGAAGCGGCCGCGGACGCGATCGAGCCGGTTGCGGACGTCGTCGGCCGCTTCGTTGAGGTCCGTGCCCCAGGCGAAGTTCAGCGTCACGCGACTCGAGCCTTCCGATGACGTCGACTCGAGGCGTTCGAGGCCGGCAACGGCGCTCATCGCCTGCTCGAGCGGACGCGTGACCAGTTCTTCCATCTCGAGCGGGCCGACACCGGCGTATCCGACGCGCACCGTGATGCTCGGGAAGGAGATGTCCGGCATCAGGTCGACGGGAAGCCGCAGGAAGGCAATCCAGCCGATCAGGATGACCACGCCCGAGAGCATGAACATCGTGACCGGGCGATGAATAGCGAGACGAGGAATAGTCACTGGCTGCCTCCACCTCTCTGTCCGCCCCGCGGCGTGGCGGCCGCAGCCGCGACGATACGATCACCGTTTTTCAGCGCGCCTGCGCCGGTGGTGATGACACGGGCGCCGTCCGCAATGCCGGCCGTGATCTCCACCGATTCGTTGTCGCGAATGCCGATCTGGACCGGGTTGAATTTCGCCGTCATGGCAGCCGTCTGTGAGCCGCCGGCCGGCGAGCCGCCAGTGCCTTTGGGGGACGTCGCGGGTACCTCGGAATTGCGAGCCGGTGTCGCATCAGCCGCACCGCGCCCGACGCCGGCGCCGTTCTCTGCGGTGAAGACGCCGCTCTTGCCGTCCAATTCGACGATCGCATTGCGGGGAACGGTGAGGGCGTCGGGGCGCTCGGCGACCGTCAGCTCGACGCGCGCATACATGCCTGGCTTCAGCCGGTAGCCGCTGTTCGGTACTTCGACTTCCATTTCCGCCGTGCGGGTCTGCGGATCGAACACGGGCGCGACCCGGCTGACACGTCCGATGAACTTCTCGCCAGGAAATGCGTCGACTTCGACCTGCGCCGGCATTCCAGTCCGAATGCGTTTCGAGTCCTTCTCGACCAGCGCCGCGACCATTCGTACGGTTCGGATGTCGACGATCGAAGCGACCGGAGCATTCGGACTGACGGCTGCACCGGGATCGAGATAGCGCTTGGCTACGAACCCGTCAACTGGTGACGAGATGACCGTGTTCGACAGATTGATCCGCAACTCCTCGAGCCGTGACTTCGCCTGCTCGAACTGGGCGCGGGCGAGATCGAGCTGGGCGAGGGCCGCCTGGTGACGCGCCTCGGTGTCGTCGTAGGTCTGGCGGGGAAGGAGCTGCCGCTCGAGCAGGCTCTTGTTGCGTTCAAGATTGGTCTGCGCCAGTTTCAGGTCCGCCTCGCGCTGCCTGATCGTCGCCTCGGCCACCTTGTAGGCGGCCTCCGCCTGCCGGACCTGCTCCTGGATTTCGCGATCTTCGACCTTGGCGATCGCCTGCCCGCGCTGCACGCTGTCGCCGAGACGAACATTGACGGTTTGCAGACGGCCGTTCACCTTCGGAACCGCTTCTACCGTCGCGGCTCCGATCAGGTTGCCGACGATCGTCACGCGTTCCGCCACCATGGTGCGCTTCGCGGCCGCGAACTCCACCGGCATCGGAGCACGCGCCCCGCCGCCGCGTCCGCCGCCGGGGGCGCCCGGAGCGCCCGCCGCGACGGGGTCCACCGCGCCGCTGCGCTTGTAGAGGACCACGCCGGCGAGCCCGAGCGCAGCGACGATCGCGACAACTACGACTTTTCGCATTACCGAGTGATCTGGACGCGCTGGAAGTCGACGAGCGCGCGCTGATAGTTGAGCTGCTGACGCAACTCGCTGTTGCGCGCATCATTGAGGTCACGCTGGGCCTGGACGACTTCGTAGTTGGTCGCCATCCCCTGGTCGAACTTCGCCTGTGAGGCTTCGAGCCGCTGCTGCGAGAGCTCGCGGGAGACCTGTGCCGCCTGCATCGCCTCGAATGAATTGCGGACCGCGAGCGCCGCGCCGGTGACTTCAGTCGCGATCTGCAGCTCGGTCGCCTTCACGGTCGCTTCCTGCTGCTGCTTCAACAATCGCTGACGCGACACATTGGCCTTCGCCGAGCTCGTGCCGAGCGGATAGTTCAACTGCAGGCGGAAGTTCCAGGTTGGCGCTTCGAACGCGCCGATGTTGCGGAGGCTGTCGAAGTACCCGCCGGCCGGTGGTGATTCCACGATTCCCGTGATCGGATTCAGACGCGCAACGCCCACGCCCGCGCGTCCCGCCAAGTTCAGCTGTCCGATGGCGTTCAGAGTGGGCTGCGTCTGGTTGGTCAGGCTCTTGATCGTGATCTCGGCGGCATCGAGGTTCTTGCGGTTGACCGCCAGATCGGTGCGATGGCTCAGCGCATTCGTGACCGCTGTCTCGAGATCGAGCGGCATGGCGGTGACGATCGGCCGGTCCACCGGCACGATGGTCGCGCGCCAGATCTCGTCATCGGTGCCGCGAACGATCAGGCGCTTCAATGCGAGCTCGTTGTTGCGCAACGTCGCCTGGGCCGTGACCAGCTGCTGCCGGCGGCTGGCTTCTTCGGCCTGCGCCTGGACGATATCGATCGGCGCCATCGTGCCGATCTCCACACGCGCCCGGTTGTCGCTGACGAGCTTCGCCGCGAGTTCGAGGGAACGCTGAGCGGCCTCGACCGCCTGACCTGCGTACACCAGTTCCCAGTAGGCATTGCGGACCTGGGCCAGGATGGTGACTACCTGTCCGCTCAGGTTGATCTCGGCGATGTCCTGATTGATTTCGTTGGTCAGGATCGTCGCACGGGTGTTGTCGATCTTGCGATTCTGCAGGAGCGGCTGGGTGAAGAGCGCCTGCAGGCCGGCGCTGAAGCAGGGATTACACGTCGAGTTGGTGGAGCTGGTTTCGTTCCGATTGTTCGTCCACTGGACGCTGTAGTTACCGCCGCCTCTCCACATGTTCTTGGTGACGCCGGCCGACCAGCTCTGAGTGTTGGCGGTTGTCTTGATGCCGCCCGCGATCGACGTGGTGTTCAGGTCCGTCTGATTGACGCTGCCGATCTGCGACGTGAGGGTGGGGAGATAAAACGCGCGGGTCGCCGACATGGAGTAGTCCCACGTCTGCGGCGTGATCCGTTCCGAGATGATCGTCAGGTTGCGCTCCTGCGCACGGGAGACGGCTTCCTGCTCCGTGAGATTCACGGTCGGGCCGCTCGGTGCCTCGATCATCGTCGGGGTTGGCTGCTGGCCCTGGATTGCCTCGGCGATCAGCGCCTTCACGTGGTCCGGCGATGGGCCGGCGGGGGCCTGCTGTGGTTGCTGCCGCGCAGACGCCGGGATCACCGACGCCAGGACGATACCTGCCGCGGCCAAAATACGTGCGGTCTTACTCACGAAAATCCTCCATTGAACGAAAGTCGACTACTGCTTACCTGCGGCGAACGCCGGAACTTGCATCTCTCTTGCGGGCCGCGTCCCAACGCTCCACCATGGCCTGGAACCGTGCATTCTGCTCGGGAGTGAGCACGCGATGCATCCGATACAGCATCAGCACGCGCATTTTATTCAGTTCGGCGCGCTTGCTCTCCACCTTGTCGACCTGCTGCGATACGACCGCGACCTCGGCCGTGTTGGCCCGCATGGTCTGGTTCAGCGCCGCTTCGAGTTGCGTGATTTCTTCGCGCAGCGGTTTGGCTTTGGCCATGTTCGTCTGGAAGATGCGGTCAACCTCGGCCACCTGGTCCGCGGTCAGCTTCAGTTCGGCCTTCGCCGCCTCGTCCTTCCACCAGATCCATGGGCCGCGATGCTCGTCAGCGTTCTTCTCGTCCTTCTTCGGCTCGTCTTTCTTCGCCGAGCCCTGCTGCTCGTCGTGCATCTGTGAGCGGGGATTTGCGCTTATCTGTGCGACCGAGCCGATCAGGACGCAGAATGCCAGCGTCCAGCCTGTGTGCCTTGCCATGTATGTGCCTTCTCCAGCGATGATCGAGGACAAGCGTAAATACGACCGCGGGTAGGTCACGTGTTTACCCGAGTGGAAGCCGACGACCGCCCGATGTCTGCCTCCACTGTTTTCTATGTCGCTGCGAACAAAGCACATCGTGCCGTGGCAGTTCGATTGCAGCCGGATCCCTCGTCGCGTCGATTCGGCGAAGCGACACGAGGGACCCGGAGATGAAAAACGCGACGATCGCCCTGGTCACGCTCGCCCTGCTCCTGATAGGCCTCGCCGTCGGTCACACGTCCGACACAGACGAGGCGATCGTGACCGTTCAGGTGAGCTCTGCCGATCATGAAGTTCAGGAAGGGTATTTCGCACTGGGCGAGCAGGCCACCGTCATCGTGAAGCCGGGCAGCGACCTCTACGGATTCCTCAGCCGCCAGCGCGGCCGCAAGGTGAAAATCGTGCTGACGGAGGCCTCAGCGCCTGCACTCGCAAAAATCGAGCGCTGAGTCTTCACTGGTTGGCGAGTGAATCGAGCCTCCTGATCACCTCGCCCACGATGTTGTTCGGGGTGGAGGCGCCGGCGGTCAGGCCGATCACCACCGCACCCTGTGACGGCAACCACCCCTTCCCGCTCGACTCGAGCCCTTGAACCGTCGACGGCGCGCCGACCGGGCGATAACGGATCTCGTCGACGGACAGCAGGGCATCCGGTTCGGCGATGTGGAAAGTCGGGGCTTTTTCTGCGCAGATGCGCGCCAGGTTGCACGTGTTGCTGCTGTTGTAGCCACCGACCACGATCATCAGATCCAAACGGTGCGACTCGAGCAGCGCGATGACGGCGTCCTGCCGCTCCTGGGTCGCGCTGCAGATCGTGTCGAACGCGCGAAAATGTGCGGCCAGCGCCGCCTCACCGTAGCGGGCGCGCATGGCCGCTCCGAACATCTCTCCGATCTCCAGCGACTCGGTCATCAACATCGTCGTCTGGTTCGCACAGCCGACCCGTACCAGGTCCTGGTCGGGGTCGAATCCGGGAGAAGACGCGGCAGCAAAACGCGTCAGAAAGGCCTCGCGATCACCGCCGTTGACGATGTAATCGCAGACGATCGCCGCTTCTTGCCGATCGAGGACCACCAGGTAGCGCCCGCCGGGATACTTGAGGGCCTGTGACGCGGTGGCGCGCGTCTCCTCGTGGCGAACCTTCCCGTGGATGATCGAGGTGAAGCCGTCGCGTGCGTACCTCGTCACGTTCTTCCATACATTCAGCACGGACCCGCAGGTCGTGTCGACGAGCGTGCACCCCTGTGTGGAGAGCTGGGCCATGTCGCCAACGGTGACACCGAAGGCGGGGAGGATCACGACGTCATCCGGCCCGAGTGTGCCGCTGTCTTCGCCGGGATCCGAGAGGAATCGTATGCCTTCCGCTCGAAGCCGGTCGTTCACGTGCGGGTTGTGAATAATCTCGCCCGTGAGGAACACGTTGCGGCCGGGGAAACGGCGCCGGGCCTGGTAGGCGTAATCGACGGCTCGATCCACTCCGTAGCAGAAGCCGAACTCGCGCGCGAGGTGCACGGTCAGGCGGCCCGACACGTAGGTGTAGTCGTGCTCGCGAACGGCGTCGACCACGCGGCTGTCGTAGGCTGCGGCGAGTTCGCCGGCCACAGCCTCTTTCATGTCGAGGCCCTTGCGAAAAATCAGCGGTTGCGAAACGGCCAACGCTTACCTGGACTTGACGTAATCGGCGGCGTGAGGGGTGAACTCGTCGTAGGCGCGCAGCGTGTCGTATCTCGGGGTCGACATCGCTTCCAGGTCGGCGAGCATGGTTTCCTCGTTCCCGGCAACGCTGGCCGGGACGACGGCGGGATTGGCGGGTTTCGGGTCGCTGTGTGGCTGGTTGACCGCGACCGGTGCGGCAAAACGCCCGGGTGCGCCGAGGTGACGCAAGTCCATCAGCTGGCCGATCCCGACACCGGCGATCACCCCGGCCGCAACGCCTGCGGCAACCCACCGCGCCACCGACGAACGCCGGGAGGTCACACCCGTGGTGGCGTTGGGGAAGGCAATGACCCGGGCAGGACGTTCCGCTGCCTCGAGCCGCCGGAGAATTTGCGCCTGCTGAGCGAGCAGGCGCTCGGCCGGGAACGCGTCGTCGGCTTCGGCGACGGCTTCGTCACGAATGTCGTTCATCCACGAATCGAATGCGGCGAAACGGACCCGGCATTCAGCGCACTGCCGGAGATGTGGATCGCTGCCGGGATCGCCGGACTGCAGGTTCCCCGTCCAGATTTCCGCCAGTGCGGCATCGTCGAGGTGCCCGTTTGTCATGCGGTTAAGAATTGCCACGCTGTGTCTCCTTGCCGGCGTCATCGACGGTCGCTTCACCGAGGAGGACGCGCAGCTTGCGGATCGCCCGGAACAAGTGCACCCGCACCGTCGATTCGTTCAGTCCCGTCATGGCACTCACCTCGCGCGAGGTGCACCCTTCGTAGTGACTGAGCATGAACACCGTCCGCTGCCTGTCGGGCAGCTTTGCCAACGCGTCCGCCAGTCGCCGCCGCCGTTCCCGAGAGAGGAGCTGCGCTTCGGGGGACGGTCCGCGCCCGGGTGTGCGCTCCGCGAAATCGCGCTCGCCGCCGGGTCCGTCCGGCATCGAGGTCATCCAGCGTTCACGTCTGGTCCGCGCCTTTATACGGTCGAGACATCCATTGATCAGGATGCGCGTAAACCACACCTCGAACGGCAACTCTTCCCGGAACGACGAGAGGTGGGTGTACACCTTCATGAAAGCGTCCTGCACCGCTTCGTCCGCTTCGGCGGCGTCACGCAAATAATGAAACGCGATCCGCGACGCCCGCCGCTGATGCCGGGCGACGAGTTCCGCGTATCTTTCTCTTGCGTCGGCATGCCGGCCTTCCGCCTGCGCTGCCTTCACTGCGGAGGCAGCCGCGCCGTCCGCTTCGCGGCCAGGGGAGCTGGCCGCTTGAACACCTGCCATGAATTACGCCCTGTTGGTTCAAATGTTTACAGGTAACGGGATCCATTATAGATGGTCGCCCGGCTAGAATGGCCAGGATGACGGATCCGTTAGCGGCCCAGGGCCGGCCGAGGGCTTCGGAGTTTGTATTCGCCCGCCTCCGCTATGACTCGGGCGACTGGGATTACAACCCCAAAGTGGCCGCCAACGTGTTGAATTCGATCGTCGAGTACACCTCCATTCGCGTGTTCCCCGAGGAGGTTGTGATCACGGCCTCATCCGACGACCTGCTCGGCTTTCCCTTCCTCTTCATGACCGGTCACAAGCTCGTCAGGTTCAGCCAGAAGGAACGCGATCGTCTCCGCTCGTTCGTCGAGCACGGCGGGTTGCTGTTCTCTGATGACTGCAATCACGATGTCAATGGCCTGTACGCCCGCAGTTTCGAAGAAGAGATGCGCATCGTCTTCGGTGAGCCGGGCAGAATGCCCAAGCTGCCGGGAACGCATCCGATCTACCGCAGCTTCTTTCGATTCGACGGGCCGCCTCGCACCTCGCACGAACTGAACGGATGGGGCGACGACATCGTTCACGACTATCTTCGCGCGGTCGAGCACGGCGGCCGTGTCGGTGTGCTCTACAGCAACAAGGACTACGGGTGCGAGTGGGACTACGACTGGCGCAACAAGCGCTTCCAGCGGGAAGACAACACGCGGTTTGCGGTCAACCTCGTCATCTATGCGATGACCGGATGACGTGCTCACGGGATTCAGCCGCGCTGCCGATAGGACGGCCATGACACGCGCGCATGCCGGGCGGGCGGCGCTCACGACCGCGGTGGCAATCGCGGTGATCATTGCGGCGTCCGCGTGCTCCAAGCCGCCCTCGAGAGCCCACCTCCCATCCGCCGGGCAGCCATTTCCGAAATCGCTCCGCGTCCAGGTAGCAGAGGACGGCAACGCGATCCGCCGCGTGTCGCTCGAGCAGTACGTTCACGCCGCGATCATTTCGGAACTGGCGCCTCCGTCCGGCGACGCCCGCGTGATGGAACAGATGTATGAGGTGCAGGCGATCGTCGCGCGCAGTTATGCGATCGCCAACGCGGGACGTCACGCAAAGGACGGCTTCGACCTGTGCTCGACGACGCACTGCCAGTTGTACGAACCGTCGCGCTTGAAGACATCGAGATGGGCGGCGCCCGCCGGCGAAGCGGTGGGCCGAACGGCCGGTGTCGTGATGTGGCACGGCAAGGGACCAGTGCTGGCGCTGTTCAATGCGGACTGCGGCGGCTTCAGCAACACGCCTATGAGCGCGTGGGGCGGGACGCCCCGGCCGTATCTGAAAGCCGCACCTGATGACGGGCTCGAGACCCAGGCACATGTGGCCTGGCACTATGAAGTGCCGGTGGCGGCAATGCTTCGCACATTGAACGCCGATGCCCGCACCACCGTCGGCAACCGGATCGACGCGATCAGTGTTGTCGATCGCGATGGTTCCGGGCGCGCGCAGAACGTCGCCATCGGCGGGCAGCAACGCAAACTGGTTCGCGGCGAGGACCTGCGGACGATCATCGATCGGGCGTTCGGCGCGCGTGCGGTGAGGAGCGCGATGTTCACCGTCCGGCGCACTGACGACGTGTTCGTCTTCGACGGGACGGGGTTCGGGCACGGTGTCGGACTGTGCCAGGTGGGTGCGCTCGCCCGCCTCCGTGCCGGAGCGACGCCGGAGGCGGTGCTGCGCCGGTATTTCCCGTCGACGTCGTTGCGTTCGCTTCGGCCCTGAAGGGGTCGCCGCCCGGCCGGCGTAGTTGGAAGTTCCCGGTTGACTGCGGTTCGATCGTCAGGTTTTTGGCGAATTGCACGCCAACCAGCAGTACTTCAACCGGGGTCCGCAGGGGATCCTGATTCAGTGAGGAGCAATGTCACAGGCGCAGCAACAGGCAACCGGTCTCGAGGACCATGGCATCAAGAACGTGGCCCGGGTTTACTGGAACCTGAGCACCCCCTCGCTCTACGAGGAAGCCGTGCGGCGGCGGGAGGGTTCGATCTCGGCAGATGGTCCGCTCGTTTGCCGGACCGGGCAGCACACGGGCCGGGCACCGAACGACAAGTTCATCGTCCGCGAGCCGTCGAGTCAAGACAAGGTCGCGTGGGGCAAGGTCAACCGTCCCGTGGATGCGGCCAGCTTCGATGCGCTCTATCAGCGGATGCTGAACTACGTCGAGGGCAAGGAGCTCTTCGTCCAGGATTGCTACGCCGGCGCCGATCCCCGCTATCGCATGCCCGTCCGGGTCATCACCGAGCAGGCGTGGCACAGTCTGTTCGCCCGCCACATGTTCATCGAAGCGCCGGACTCGATCGGTCAGCCCGCGCACAAGCCCGAGTTCACCGTCATCGACATGCCCGGGCTCACTGCCGATTCGAAGGTTCACGGCACGAACTCGGAAGTGTTCATCCTGTTGAACTTCGCGAAGAAGGTGGTCCTGATCGGCGGTACCAGCTACGCCGGCGAGATCAAAAAGTCGATCTTCACGGTGATGAACTACATGCTCCCGTTGCGCAACGTCATGTCGATGCACTGCTCGGCCAATGTCGGAGCAGCCGGGGACGTGGCGTTGTTTTTCGGTCTCTCGGGTACCGGCAAAACCACGCTCTCGAGCGACCCTCAGCGCAGCCTGATCGGCGACGACGAACATGGCTGGAGCGAAGACGGCGTCTTCAACATCGAAGGCGGCTGCTACGCGAAGATGATCAAGCTCTCTTCGGAAGCGGAACCACAGATCTTCTCGACGACCAAGCGGTTCGGGACCGTGCTCGAGAACGTTCGCATGGACGCCAACACTCGCAGCCTCGATCTCAACGACGACTCGCTGACCGAGAACACACGCGGTGCGTACCCGCTGGAGTTCATCGACAACTGCGTCCGGTCAGGCCAGGCCGGGCATCCGCACAACATCATCATGCTGACCGCCGATGCGTTCGGCGTTCTCCCGCCGGTCGCGCGGTTGTCGCCTTCAGCGGCGATGTATCACTTCCTCTCGGGTTACACCGCCAAGGTGGCCGGAACCGAGAAGGGCGTGACCGAACCGAAGGCGACCTTCAGCACCTGCTTCGGCGCGCCGTTCATGGTCCTGCACCCGACTGTCTACGCTGATTTCCTGGGGCAACGGATCGCCCGTCACGGCTCCAAGGTGTGGCTCGTCAACACCGGCTGGACCGGCGGCCCGTACGGCGTCGGCAAGCGCATGAAGATCGCGCACACGCGCGCGATGATCGACGCGGCGTTGTCAGGCGCGCTCGACCACGTGTCGTTCGTGACCGATCCTGTGTTCAACCTCGAAGTTCCGCAGTCGGTGCCGGGCGTGCCGCAGGAAGTCCTGAACCCGCGCAACACGTGGACGGACGGTGCGGCCTACGACCAGCAAGCGCAGAAGCTGGCCCGGATGTTCATCGACAACTTCAAGACCTTTGAAGCGGACGCGTCGCCGGACGTCAAGGCCGCCGGCCCCAAAGGCGTGTGATCGAAGCGCAACATCTATCCAAGATCTACTCGCGGGGCGTGTATGCGCTCCGCGACCTGTCGTTGCGGATCGACAAGGGAGACTTCGTTTTTCTCACCGGATCGAGCGGCGCAGGAAAGTCCACCTTCCTGCGCCTGCTGCTGCGACAGGACGTTTCCTCGGAAGGGCAACTGATCGTCGGCACACGCAACCTGGCGCGGCTGACGCCCGCCCAGGTGCAGGCCTACCGCCGCTCGGTCGGGTTCGTCTTCCAGGATTTCAAGCTGCTTCCCACCAAGACCGTGCTCGAGAACGTGGCGTTCGTGCCCCGGGTTCTTGGCATGCCGGCCACTCAACAACAGCGCCGTACATTCCAGGTCCTCAAATGGGTGGGCCTGCAGCATCGAGTCAGTGCATACCCGGAGGAGCTCTCGGGCGGGGAACAGCAGCGCGTCGCGATTGCCCGTGCCATCGTCAACGACCCCGTGATCATCCTCGCGGACGAGCCCACCGGGAACCTGGATCCTGATCTCTCACTCGAGATCATGAATCTCTTTCGTGAGATCAATGCCCGAGGGACGACGGTCGTGGTGGCGACGCACGACCGCGAATTGATCCGTCGCGTGGGGCGACGTGCAGTGACCCTGGATCACGGGCAGATCGTCGAGGTGACCTGATGCACGCGCTTCGGTACTTCGTCGAGACCGCCGCCTCCAGCCTGTGGCGGGGCCGGAGAGCGGCCGCCCTGGCGATTCTAACCATTGCCGCCGGCCTGTTCGTGCTCGGTTTCTTTCTCCTGCTCAACGTCAACCTGCAGCGCCTTGTCTCGCGGTGGGGTGAATCGGCGGAGATGTCGGTGTATCTCAAAGACGACGCGACCAGCGACGACTTGAAGGGGATCGACCAGATGATCGCGACGAGCGGCCTGTCACGCGACCGTCACTACACCTCGAAACAGGAGGCCGGCACCCGCTTTCGGACCGATTTCCCGGATCTTGCCTCTGCGGCAAACGCGCTCGGCAGCAATCCGTTCCCCGCGTCGTTCGACATTCGATTGAAGCCGGAAGTCCGGGAGGTCGTGGGCGCGGTGGATGGTCTGGCTGCCGCCTTACGGGCGATGCCGGGCGCTGCCGACGTTCGCTACGACCGCGAGTGGCTGGGCCGGCTCAACTCAGTCGTCCGAGCTATTCGCATCGCGGGGGCCATGATCGTGGTGGTGCTGGCTGTCGCGGCGGCGATGACCGTCGCGAATGTCGTTCGCCTTGCGGCGACGGCCCGAAGCGCCGAAATCGAAATCATGCAGCTCGTCGGCGCCCCTTTCGCCTATGTGAAGGGGCCGTTCGTCGTCGAGGGCATCATGCAGGGAGGTCTGGGTGCTCTCGTGGCCCTCGCGGCGCTGGCGCTCGCTCACGGAATTGTAAGGATGAGGTTTTCGGCGGCGATGGGTCCGCTCCTGGGCGGCGAGGTGACATTCTTGTCAGCGCCTCTTGCCACCCTGCTGATCGTTGGAGGGATGTGCCTCGGATGCCTGGGGGCCTACCCGGTTGCGCGGCGAGTCCGCTAGGGCGTTGACAGCCCCAGAAGTCCCGTTTACACTCGAACCATCCATCAACATGACCCACGCGAGGAGTCGCATGGCACGCGTCAGACCCTATCCGGTGTTGAGCGCCCCTGTCTGTCTACCTGTCGACTTCTATCGCCAGGAGTTCCTCAAGCATCGGGAGCAACTCGCCCGGCAGAAGGAGTCCTTCTCGGAGCGGGCCATTACTGATGCGGATGCCGCGCTGGTAAAAGTGCTCGGCCGCATCGACCAGCTGTGCGCGCAAGACAACAGCGACCAGTTGATGGGCCAGCTGCTGCGGCAGTTCAACGCGGTCACCGGCTTGTCCGGGTGGACGGACCCCAAGCAGCTCCATTGAGGGGCAGCCCTCAAGGGCTGCACTACGACAGACAGCCCTGAAGGGCTGCACTACTTCAGGAACGTCGCCTTCATCTCGATCCTGACCTTGCGGTCGGAGTGCGGATCCGCCGACTGCGAAACCACCAGTGGTTTCCCGTCATCGAGAATCACGGTCATCGATTCGCTGATACCCGTGGTGCCTCTGTCGTCGGTATCGCCTTCGCCTGCCTGAGGTTTGTATTCCAGCGTCACGTATACCTTCGCGCGGTTGTCGCGTGTGATCTCGGGCTGCGCGTCTACGTTCAGCGTGATCGGGAGGCGGCGGCCGTCGGCCGTCCTGACTTCACCCTGCGTCCGGATCCGGCCGTTGGCCCGATCGGAGAGGACCATTGTCACGGTCTTCGACGTAGACGCAGCCGTTCCTCGTGAGTCCGTAATCGTGAGCTCCAGTTTGATGTTCATCAACTGGCCGACGGCACGCGGGACGTTGGGCTGGGGACCTTCCTGCGGTTTCGACCCAGATTGCACCGGATCCTGGTTGATCGATGCATCCTTCTCCGGGTGCGCGGCGACTCCATGAATCGAGACGAGGATCAGCACAACCGCCGACGCGAAGCGCGTTTTCAACATGGATCTCCTCACGACTAGGGTCAGAAAATTCGGCGCAGCGCGTCAGCGAATGCGGCGGCCGGGCAGCGCGTCCAGATTCAACGGCTCGATGATTAATGCCGGGAGCACGAGTGCGGGCAGCGCCGCTTCGGCGACGGGAGCTTCGGCGGCTTCGGTTTTCGGTTTCACGCTTGCGGCGGACACGCGATCGCCGCGGCGCCCGAAGATTGCCTCGCTCCGAGCCGGACTCGAGGCGTGTGGAATACGAGGCGTCGAACCGGGCTTTGCAGGCTCCGCCCGGGCAACGGTCGCCGGCGCGGGCGCGGAGACGGAGGGCGGCGAGGCCGCTGTCGTCGGAGCAGATGCCGCTGCGCTGGCCATCGCGGGCGGTGCCGGAGGAGCAAGCGGCGTTGAGTACAGGCTGACGATGCAGAACCATCACGGCGAGCGCAACGGAAGCGAGCGCTCCGACGGGGACGACTACACGCGGAAGCCACGACCTGGACGCGGCAGGCGCGTCGAGTTGTGACAGGTACTCGGCGTCGCAGCCCCGGACGCGGGTCCAGCTGCATGATGTCTCGCACCGCGTTGTCGATTGCGTCGTCAACCGAGGACTTGTGAAGATCGTGCTTAGTCATTGTCGTACCCCACTGCCTCCAGCTTCCGCCTCAGCACACGGCGGGCTTCCGCGACTCGCCATTTGACCGTGCCGACCGGTGCGCCGAGCATTTGGCCGATCTCCTCGTAGGTGTGTTCGCCGGACCCCGCAAGCAGCAGCGCGTCTCGAAGCTTCCGCGGCAGCGTTCCAATCAGCTTGCGAATCTGCTGCTGCATTTCGTTCGACTGCAGCACGGTATCCTGCGATCGTTCTGGCGAAGGCACGCGTTCGATCAAGTCCGAGCGGTCGTCGCCATCGGCGTCTCGTGGAGCGCTCGCCGCAAGTTTGAGCCAGCGCCCGAGCGACTTCCTCCGGTCGATCGCCTTCCGCCAGGTGATCGACAGCAGCCAGGTCCGAAATTGAGACTCGCCGCGAAACCCGGAAAGCTTCTGCCACGCGGTCACGAATGCCTCTTGCGTCACGTCGTCCGCCTCGGTTGCGGACCCGACGGCCGCAAGCGCAGCACGAAACACGGCACGGCGATTCCGTTCGACGAGTTCGCCGAACGCATCCACGTCCCCCGCCTGTGCCAGGCGGACCAGGTCGAGATCCGTAACCTCTTGGGCCACGCTTGCGGTCACACGTTCTCTAGACTCAGCCACTTGCACCGTGGTTGGAAAATTTGCCGCCCATTCGAACGGACGTCCTCATCCCACACAGTAAGATGCCAATAATGAATCACGACCAGCTATTGCGGCTGATCCGCGACAAGGTCAGCCATCCAGCCACGCCACGTGAACTGGAGCAAAGGCTCGATATTCCCCAGGAAGACCGCGCGACCTTCAAACGACTCCTTGCGGATCTCGTCGCCCGCGGCGCTCTGCTCGAAACCCGCGGGAACCGGCTCGGCCTGGCTGACATGATGGACGTGGTCGTCGGCCGGATCGTGACCCATCCTCGCGGCTTCGGCTTTGTGGCACCAGACAAACCCGTCGCCGGGCTCTCCGGTGACCTTTACATTTCCGGCAGCAACCTGAACCAGGCCATGCACGGCGATCGCGTGGTCGCGCGGATCGAGCGCATCGGCACCGACGGCCGTGCCGAGGGGCGCATTCTCAGGATTCTCACGCGCGGGGCGCAGACCATCGTCGGCCGCTTCGATGCGGATGCGAAAGGGGGCGGCTTTGTCGTGCCGTTCGACCGGCGCCTCGTCATGGACGTCGAGATCCCTGACGCGGATCGGCGCGATGCCAAGTCCGGTGACATGGTCGTCGTCGAAATCACCCGCTGGCCGACGCCGGCGCGTGGTCCCCTCGGGAGGATTGCGGAGGTGCTCGGGGACATCGACGAGCCAGGTGTCGACAACGAGATCATCATCCGCAAGTACGGAATCCCCGACGAACACAGTGAGGCCGCAGTCGAAGAAGCGACGCGGCTGGGCGGCGAGGTGCGGGAACACGATCTCAAGGGGCGCACCGATTTCCGTCCGCTGACGACGGTCACGATCGACGGCGAACACGCCCGTGATTTCGACGACGCGATCACTCTCGAGAAGCTGCCGAACGACAACTACTGGCTCGGCGTGCACATCGCCGATGTCGCGCACTACGTGGAAGAGGGAAGTGCGCTCGACGTCGAAGCCTACGATCGCGCGACCTCGGTCTACTTTCCCGAACGGGCCGTGCACATGTTCCCGTCAGAACTGTCGACCGGCCTCTGCAGCCTGAACCCCCGCGTCGATCGGCTGGTGCAGTCCTGCCTGATGGAGATCGATCGCAAGGGCAACGTCGTTCGCTACGAAATGCACGACGGCGTCATCCATAGCAACGCGCGGATGACGTACACGGAAGTGAACGCGATTCTCACGGATCATGATCCGGAGGTCATCGCCAGGTATCGCGAGCTCGTACCGCTGTTCGAGATGATGGAGGACCTGTTCGGGATCCTCAATAAACGCCGTCGACGCCGGGGATCGATCGACTTCGACCTGAAGGAGCCGGAGATCGTCCTGGACGACGAGGGCATGGTCGCTGCGATCATCGCGCTCGAACGAAACGTTGCGCATCGCCTCATCGAGGAGTTCATGCTGGTTGCCAACGAGACGGTGGCCGAGCACCTCGACGAAAACAAAGTGCCAACGCTCTACCGCGTTCACGAGGATCCCGACCCGCTGAAGGTCGAGGAGTTCGAGGAGTTCATTTCTACTCTCGGATACGGTCTGGGGGCGGACGCCGAGCACGTTCAGCCCAAGCACTTCCAGAAACTCGTACAACGGATGCAGGGAACGCCCGAAGAGAAGCCGATCGCGTTCCTCATGCTGCGGACGATGCAGAAGGCGCACTACAGCGAGGAGAACCTCGGGCACTTCGGCCTGGCGGCGAAGAGCTATACGCACTTCACCTCGCCGATCCGGCGCTATCCCGACCTGGTCGTCCACCGCACGTTGCGCGAGTTCCGCCAGGGACGGACCAACGAACCAGTCGCACAGAAGCGCGCCGAGGACATGCCCGAGATTGCGCGGCATACCTCCGAGCGAGAGCGCCGGGCGTCCGACGCCGAGCGCGAGCTGGTCCAATGGAAGAAGGTCCGCTTCATGGCGGACAAAGTGGGAGACGAGTTCGAGGGATTCGTCACCGGCGTCAGTGCGTTCGGCCTCTACATCGAGCTCATCGAGCATTTCGTCGAGGGCATGGTTCACGTGTCGACGATGGCCGATGATTACTACCGGTTCATCGAGAAGGCACACCTGCTCAAGGGAGAGAACACGCACCAGGTGTATCGCCTCGGCGACAAGGTCCGCGTCCAGGTGATCAAGGTCGACATGGAACGCAGGCAGGTCGATCTTGGACTGACCGATATCCTCGATCGCGTCCGGGACTCGGAGAGCAACCGGGGCCCGCGGCGTTCGAAGGCGGAACCCAAGCGAGAGGAGCACCTGCGCGCTGCCGGCACCCACAAGGGCAAAGGCAAGCACAAAGCCAAAGGCCGCCCCGGCAAGCGCGAGCGCGCGGGAAAGCGCGGCCGTTAGGCACCGCATGCGTTCTGTCGTCATCGGCACCGCGGGACACATCGATCACGGCAAGAGCTCGCTCGTGCTCGCATTGACCGGCACCGATCCTGACCGGCTGAAGGAAGAAAAAGCGCGAGGGATCACGATCGATCTCGGGTTCGCTCACCTCGAACATGGCGGCCACCATTTCGCGTTCGTGGACGTTCCGGGCCACGAACGGTTCGTCCGGAACATGCTGGCGGGCGCCGGCGGAATCGACGCGGTGATGCTCGTCATCGCCGCGGACGAGTCGGTCATGCCACAGACGCGTGAGCACTTTCACATCTGCACCCTGCTTCACGTGAAGGCCGGCATGATCGTGCTGACCAAAGCGGATCTCGTGGATGACGAGACGCTCGAGTTGTGCCGTCTCGAAGCGCGCGAGCTGGTTGCCGGATCCTTCCTCGAGAGTGCGCCGATCGTTGCGGTGTCGTCTCGAACCGGGTCAGGGCTCGAGGAGTTGCGCGCGGAGCTGGGGGGCACCGCGAACGCTGCG
Organism: uncultured Acidobacteriota bacterium; assembly: GCA_963742265.1. Lineage (GTDB taxonomy): Bacteria > Acidobacteriota > Vicinamibacteria > Vicinamibacterales > 2-12-FULL-66-21 > JACDCA01. The sequence continues at coordinate 623,910 of CAVULC010000002.1, read as the reverse complement.
CCCGAGCGGCGCGGCGATGGTCCGGTCAGGCTTCCCGTCGATCGCGCGTTCTCGATGAAAGGCTTCGGCACCGTGGTGACGGGCACCCTCGTGTCCGGGGCGGTGGCGGACGGTGATGCCCTCGACATGCTCCCGGCAGGACGGTCGGTCAAGGTCCGTGGCCTGCAGGTGCATGGAAAGACGTCTGCCCGCGCGGTCGCCGGTCAGAGAACTGCCGTGAACCTCGGCGGCGTGGACGTTGCCGACATCTCCAGGGGAGAGGTGTTGTGTACCCCCGGAATTTTCGAGCCGACCCGGCGAGCCGATGTCCACATCGACATGCTTCCGGACGCCAGGCCGTTGCGGCATGGCGCACGCGTGCGCTTCCATCACGGGACCGCGGAGTTGCTCGGCCGAGTCGCGCTCTCGGGTGATAGTGGTGATGCGCGGATCCGGTTCGAAAGACCCGCAGTTCTCACCCGGGGCGACCGGTTCATCCTGCGGGCATATTCACCCCCGGCGACGATCGGCGGCGGCGTGATCCTGGATCCGCATCCGGGCCGTGGTGCGATCCGGACGCCGGCGGGGCGCACCCGCTTCGCCCGGCTGTCCGCTGCAGGCGACCCGAGGGAAGCTATCAGCGTGTTTGTCGAGGAGAAAGCCGGGACCGGGCTGTTGCGGAGTGCGCTGATCGGGCGCGCCGGTGTTGCGCCAGGCGAGGCGGACGCGATCGCAAGGGATCTCCAGGACCGCGGTATCACGACACCCGTAGGCCCGCTGCTCGTCAGTTCGGCGTTCTTGAAGGAACGTAGCGACGCACTTCTCGCGCTGGTCAAGGCGCATCACGCGGCGCAGCCACTGTCTGCGGGTGTACCACGCGAGGAGGCACGCGAGAAGCTGTTCAGCCGGGGTGCGCCCGAGGTGTTCGACCACGTCGTCTCGACACTCGAGCAGTCGGGGAGACTCGTGGCGCGCGAGACGCTCTCACTCGCCGGCCACCAGCTCTCGCTGTCGGCCGACGAGCAGAAGGCGCGCGACACACTGGACGCGCTGTTTCTCGAGGCACGGCTAGCGCCACCGGATCCGAAGAACATCGCCGCTGGGGCGCGAATCGATCCGGCGGTGGCCGACCGCATCGTGAAGCTGCTGGTGCGGGAGAAGGTCCTCGTCCGGATCGACGAGCTGCTGTTTCACGCCGGCGCGCTCGAAACCCTGAAGAATGATCTCAAGGCTCGCAAGGCGACCGGGGACACGCGCGTCGATGTCGCCTGGTTCAAGGACCGCTACGGGACGACAAGGAAGTTCGCGATACCGCTGCTCGAATACCTGGATAGGGAAAGGGTGACGCGGCGCGTCGGGGATGCGCGGGTGTTGCTCTAGTCTCGTCTAATCGTTTTCGCCGTCCTTGGTAGCGTCCTTGAAGTTGCGGATGCCCTTGCCGATCCCGCGGCCAATCTCCGGCAGACGACTTGCTCCGAAGAGGACGAGGATGATCAAGAGGATGACGATGAGCTCGGGAAGACCGAGACGGCCAATCATGACGGCTCCTTGGGGATTTCGCGGGGACAGGACGAATAGTATCACCCCGCTGTCGATCGGCCGGTTTGTGCTCGTCCTTGCCTTCGGCGTGTTGCTGACCGACGGGGGAGCGGCACGTTCTGCCTTTCCGCAGTTCTCCTCGTCGACAACCGCGATCGAGGTTTACGCCACGGTCACCGACGGGGCGGGAAAGCCCGTCCGCGGCCTCGAGATGAAGGACTTCGAGGTGCTGGAAGACGGCATCGCACAATCCATTTCCGCCTTTGCCGCGGGGAACTTCCCTTTGCGAGTGGCCGTCGCGCTCGACCGAAGCTTCAGTATGGCGGGTGAGCCGCTCCGGGCCGCGAAATCCGCGACCCAAGCATTCCTCGGTGTCCTGAGACCAACCGACGAAAGCATCGTGCTCGGGATTGGCAGCGAGGTCACGACCGTGGCGTCCTCGAGCGAGTCACGGCCCGCGCAGTCGAAAGCTGTCGCCGCGATCGATGCGTGGGGCCGAACCAAACTGAATGACGCCATCGTGGATGCGATTGAGGCGACCGATGGCACGCGCGGCCGGCGAGCCGTCGTCATCCTGTCTGACGGCGACGAACGCGACAGCACGGCATCGGCGTCGGACGTGATCGACCGCGCGAGACGATCGAACGTGATGGTGTATCCCGTCGCGATCGGAAAGGACCGTCCAGCCCTCTTCGCTGAGTTGTCGACGGTTACGGGCGGCCGTTCATTTCACGCGCGCGATCTCCGAACGCTCGAGACGACCATGCGCGCCATCGCCGAAGAGCTCGGGCAGCAATACCTGATCGGCTACTCACCCTCACGCGCGCTGGTCGCCGGACACGATGAATGGCGTGCGATCAGAGTGCGGACCAAACGTCCGGGACTGATGGTCCGCGCGCGTGACGGTTATTACGTCAAGTAAGAAGCACGATCAGACCGGACGCAGCCCGAACAGATCCAGCATCAACCGGAACTCCATCGTCTTCAGCAGACGGCGCCTCAGGTCTCGATACGGCTGCTCGCCGGCGACCAGATCGGTCATGACGCCCCGGATCGCCGAACTTCGCTGCAGCGATCTGACCAGCAGCGAGAGGAATGCGGGACGGTAGAAGCGCGCCTTGATCCGGGCCGCGAGGCGCAGTTCGTCATAGACCGCGCTGCGCAGATGATCCGCGTACGCGATCGCAGGGCGCGCGGCGCGTAAACTCCGGGCTGCAATCTCGGCGGAATGAAGCGCGAAGAAGATCCCTTCGCGGGTAATCGGATCCACCAGGCCTGCTGCGTCGCCGATCAGCATCCAGCCATCGCCGCTCGGCACTTCTCGATCGATGGCTTCGACCGTCAGTGACGGAATTGGCCAGCTGTAACGCTCGCGCTGCCCACCGGTCACGTTGGCGTTGAGCCAGCGATCCACCAGTGGCATGAGTGTGGCGGTGGTCGCGACGTCGGCCTGCGCGCAAATCCCAACCGCAAGATGATCGCGGCGCGGAAAGGACCACAGGTATCCGGCCGGCTCTTCTTCGAATGCGATGTCGATGCGATTGGACGTGACGCCGTGCACGTAGTAACCGCAAGCGATGGAGATATCGCGCCGGGAAAAGGCATGTGACAGCCGCTTCCGCACAAAACTGCTCGCCCCGTCGGCGCCGATCAACCAGCGTGCCTGGACTTCCTGCCCGCTGGTCACGAGGCGCCATGCGGTATCGACCCGGTCGAACGACCTGGTGCGGGCCCGGACGAGCGTCGCCCCGGCGGATGTCGCGCGCTGCACCAGTCGCAGATCGAACTCGGACCGGGCAACCACGCCGAGATGCAGGGGATTGGGCGGGAGCACGATCTCGGCGGTCCGGGAGCCCTGGGTGAACGACGCGCGTTCGATCCGGACCCCTGAGGCGCTCGCCTCGAGCACCTCACCAGCCATCGCCAGCGCGCGGCCGGTGACGCCACCGCCGCACGGCTTCTCGCGAGGATGGCTGCCGTCGATCAACGCGACCTGCATCCCATCGGCAGCCAGCCGGGTCGCGCACCACGCGCCGGCCGGGCCGGCCCCAACGATCGCGACATCAAACATCAGCGGCGTCCATTCGTCACCTGGCGGCGTCCAAAGAAGGTGACGCCCTCAATGATAAACGGCTCGCATTGGTTCTGCCGCGGGTGCCGCGCCAGGGGCATTCTTATTGCACCTTGCGGTTCCGCTCCGAAACGTCCAAAATGACTGCAGTCCCGTACGAGCACATGAGCGAGATCCCCCCAAGCGCCAGCCCCAACTCGCGCTTCCTCGTCGGCGAGGTGCCTACCGTCTCAGGTGGGCTCAAGCAGCTGCGCGAATCGGCCGGCTGGTCGATCGGGGCGCACGTGCTGATGGCTCTGCTCCTTCTCTACGTCGCCACCCGTCCGCCCGAGCCGGTTGCTCCGGCAAAGCCATTCGAGATGCCGACGGATATTACCTGGATTGCGGAGCCTGGTCCGGGCGGTGGGGGCGGCGGTGGCGGCAACAAGATGCCCGATCCACCCAAGCGCGCGGAGCTGAAAGGGCCCGACAAGGTTACGGTCCCGGTCGAATCGAAGCCCAAACCGGTCGAGAAGGAAGTGACACCGCCACCGGCGGCGTTGACGATTCCGGCGCAGCCAACCGCGTCCAGCATCACCGAACTGCCGGGCATGATCTCGCAGATCCCGACCCTCACACCTTCGCAGGGGTCGGGTGAAGGCGGCGGCGCGGGAACCGGCAGGGGCACAGGCATCGGACCGGGATCCGGTTCAGGGCTCGGTGAAGGATCCGGCGGCGGTACCGGTGGAGGCGAGTATCGACCCGGTCTGAATGGCGTCGTCTCGCCGGAGGTCCTCTCCGAGGTCAAGCCGCAGTACACGTCCGAAGCGATGCGCGCGAAGGTGCAGGGGGTCGTGGAAGTCGAGGCCGTGGTGATGCCGGACGGAACCGTCGGGCGCGTCAAGGTCGTCAAGTCCCTCGACGATCGTTTCGGCCTGGATCAAAAAGCGATCGAAGCCGTTCGCAACTGGCGCTTCCGTCCAGGGACGCGCTTCGGCAAAGTGATCCCGGTCGTCGTGAACATCGAGCTGACGTTCACGCTCAGATAGCTTCCAGTTCCCAGCTTCCAGCTAGATCTTCAATCTTCCAATCTGTAATCCCCAATTAAGGCCGGCCCGGGCGAGCCGGGCCGGCCTGCAAGTCAGTACTTCTTCTTCGGCTTCACCACGTAGTCGATCCAGCAGCTGTCCGGTCCGATGGTGACGTCGAACGGATCGTCATCAATACCGGTGCCCGCGCGTCCAGCGGCCGCCGCAGCCGCAGCCTGAACCGTCGGGTCGAGTGCGCGCGCGATCTGGAGCCGCAGATCCTCCATGTGGAGCGTCGTCTCGCGATCGCGCGAGCCGGCGCTGAGTGATGCATCCAACGCCTTCAACTCCCCGCGGAAGAACGCACGGACGTCATCTGATTGCGACTGTGTCCCGTTGATCCGGTTGCTCAGCGTCTCGACATACGCGCGCTGCAGGTTCCGGCGATACGCGTCGATCGGCTGGCTGGACTGACCGGGCCCTCCGTAGACTTCGCTGAAGATGCCCTTACGGACGTCGGCGAGGAAATCGAGTGGTGCGTAAGCAGCCGCGCCGTCGAGCGCCTCCTGTTCGACCAGCCGGCTCACGCGAGCGCTGCTCAAGAGGGAGTTCAGCACGCGTGTCTGACTGGCGTCGATTCGGTCGAGCACGCCGACCGGCTCGATCCGGCGCAGGATCTCCTCGTTGAGCGCCCACTTCGGCGCCCGGAACGCGTTGTCGAGGAGAAACTTGACCGCCGCTTCCTGCCTGGCGCGCGGGATCAGCTGGAAGCGCACACCGGTCTGCCCGATGTGCTTCTGCTGGGAGTTGTAGCCGCCGACGATGGTGGCGACGTGGTTCATCTCGAGCGCCCACTGCCCGAGGACGCGTCCGTAGACCTGCTCGAGATCGGTGTACGGATCCCCGGTCTTCGTCGTCGTTGCCGTCATGAGCATGCCAGCGACGCGTTCGAGATTCTTCATCCCGAAGGTCGTGGACGCGACCGCATCTTCGTCACCGACCGCTTCGGTCAATTCACCGGGATCGGTGCCGGCAGATCCTTCGGTGCTGAAACGCAGCCAGGGTGACTTGTCCTGCTCCTTCGCCCACTCGTCCAGCGTCTTCTTTTCAGCGTCAGGAGAGGTTGCCCCCGGGATCGGTTTGTAGCCCCACATCGTCGCCCATTTGTCGTAGGGGCCGATCTTCGGAATGAGATCCTCGACCGCAATGTGGTCCTCGGGCTGCGCGACGTAATTGAAGCGCGAGTAGTCCATCAGCGTGGGCGTGTGGCCCATCTCCTTCACCCACTTCGGATCGTGAACCTTCGCCGCCGGGTACATGGAGCTGCCCTTCATGTTGTGCTGGAAGCCGAGTGTGTGGCCGACTTCGTGCGCCGCCACGTACTGCACCAGTTGCCCCATGAGATCATCGGGGAGCGGCAGTGTCTTCGCGCGTGGGTCGAGCGCGCCGACCTGGACGAAGTACCAGTTGCGGGCCAGGTTCATGACGTTGTGGTAGAACTGGATGTCGGTCTCGAGAATCTCGCCGCTGCGCGGATCGTGAATATGCGGTCCGGACGCGTTCTCAGTCGTCGACGGCAGCCATCGGATCACCGAATAGCGCGCGTCCTCAGGGCTCCAGTCAGGATCCTGTTCGGCGGTCGGCGCATCCTTCGCGACGATCGCATTCTTGAACCCGGCCGCTTCGAACGCCGGCTGCCAGCTCTCGACACCCTTCTTCAGGAACGGCACCCACTTCTTCGGCGTCGCCGGATCAATGTAGTACGTGATCGGCTTGACCGGTTCTGATAGTGCGGCGGACGGGTCCTTCTTCTCCAGGCGCCACCGGGTGATGAACTTGCGCTCCGGCGCGCGGTGCTCGTCCTGGCTGTAGTCCATCTGGCTGGTCGAGAAATATCCGACCCGCTCGTCGAAGAGTCGGGGCTGCATCGGCTTCTCCGGCAGCAGCACCATGCTGTAGTGCATCAGCACGCTGTGGCTGCCGGTGCTGAGCGCCGGGGCGCCGCCGCGGCCACCCGCGGGCCCGCCACGTCCCCCGCCTGCCGCCGCTTCCGCGGGAGGATTGTTGTAGGTGTGGGTCGCTTCGATCTCGATGTTCTCCGGGAACGAGACCGTCCGCTCAATGAAGGACCGTGATGCGTCGAACGTTCGCGCGCCGACGCGGGTGCGTCCGCTGAATTCCGGCACGTCAGTCGTGAACAGGCGCGTGACCTCGATCACGGCGCTGTCGTCCTTGCCGAGCGCCTCGATGTTGAAGGCCATCACGATCGGGTTGTAGTTGGCCGCTTCGACCGCGCGAGCGATCGGCGCTTTCGGATCGGACACGACATCGTATGAAACGGCACGCAGCATGATGCGATCGCCGCGGCGCTCCCACTTGACCACGCGATTGCCGGCAGCCTGGCCGCCGTATCCGGCGCCGAGAGTCGTCTTCGCGATCTGGCTGACCCAGAGGAACTCGCGTCCGAGCTTGTCCTTTGGAATTTCGTAGAAGACGCGGTCCTTGATGCGATGCACCGTGAAGATGCCGTCATCGGACTTCGCCTCTTTGGTGATCACGCGATCGAAAGGCTTGATTTCAGGTTCAGCGGCGCGGCCGCCGCGGCCGCCGCCGGCCGGCGGATCCTGTGGCGGATCCTGGGCGAAGGCGCCGCACGGCACCAACGCAAGCGAGAGCGCAACTAACGCTGTGCGCACGTTCCTCATTCACGACCTCCAAGGCTCAGGGAGCAAAACAGGCAAGGGATGCGTTATATCACCAAAAACGGGACCAACGGTGTGACAGAAGCGCAGGCCGGGGATAATTCGAAAGTGCACTATGTCGCGCGCATGGCGCTGTCCACTCTCGTTCTCGCGACCACGATGTCGATCGCCGCTACCGGCCGGCTCACGGGTGCGTTGCTTCTGTCGGGCCTGGCCTGCTGGTGGTTCCTGCCGGTGCTGCAGCTCCTCACCGGCCTGCTGATGATCCAGGGTCGGGGCGTCCAACGCACCGACGCTCTCAATGGATATTTCGAGACCCATCGTCCCTGGTCCTTGTGGCTCCTGATCATGGCGGCGTCGGTGCTCCTGCTGCCGAACCCCGGAGCTGCGACCTATCCGCTTGCACTGACGGCGATCGTGCCCGCGGCTCTCACCATCCGGGGGCTGCTGCGATTTTCGCGTGAGCACCTGGGCGACAACCCGCGTCGAGCCTGGCAGCGAGTCGCCCTGCACCAGGCGGCAACCGGTGTCGTGCTGATCGCTTACATGGACCTGTCGGTTGCGTTGTGGCCGCGCGTGCTGGGCGTGCTCGGCCGATGATCTCCTCGCGAACGATCACTGCCATAGCCTTCATCGCCAGTGTCGCGGCCGGAACGTGGATCGATCCCGGCGGTCGGCCGGCGCCGACAGGACCCACGGTACTTGCCGGAGATTTTCACGTGCATGCGTTTCCCGCTGACGGAATGCTGCCAGTCTGGGGCATTCAGCGGGAGGCCGAGCGGCGTGGACTCGACGTGGTGGCGATCACGAACCACAACCGCAATCTCGCGATGCCGCTTGCCCGCGCCTCGGGGCTGCTGAAGGATTACCCGATCATTATTCCCAGCCAGGAACTCACGACGCCGCGTTTTCACCTGGCCGCGATCGGCCTCACAAAGATGGTGGACTGGCGCCTGCCCGCGTCGGAAGCGATCGAGGCCATCCATCAGCAGAATGGGATCGCCATTGCGGCGCATCCCGCCCCGACTTCCTGGACGGACAACGATCCGCGCACACTGGCGATGCTGGATGGCGTCGAAGTCGCGCATCCCACGATCCTTGGGATTGCCAAACGTCAGAACCAGCTGCGCGCGTTCTACGATCGCGTCCGACGAATCAACCCGCGCGTCGCGCCCATCGGCTCGACTGACTATCACGGAGGCGGTGCGCCGCTCGGCGTCTGCCGCACCTACGTCATCGTCGATGAGGTCTCGGTGAAAGGAGTCCTCGATGCGATCAGGCGCGGCCGCACGGTCGCTGCGGGTCCTGGCGATCGCCTCGTCGGCGACCCTGAGCTGGTGAGCGCAGTACAGCAGCACCTTGCAGCGCCGCAGAGTGCCGGCTTCGGCCGCTCAGCGTCGACCGGACTCTCGCTGCTCGCGCTGATCAGCCTCGCCATGTTCGTTGCTCTCGACCGGCCCCGCGCACGCGCAGCGCACCGGTAACGCTTCAGGCACCGGCGAGTTGCATCCGCGTCAGCGTCCACCTTGTAACCGGCGAGAGATAATGCGGGAGTGAACGGCCTGTGGAAAGGACCTGACGGACAGAGGCGCTGCGCGTGGTGCAGCGCCTCCGAGGAGTACGTCGCGTACCACGACACCGAATGGGGGATCCCGGTCCGCGATGACCGCAGGCTATTCGAGAAGATCACACTCGAGGGCTTCCAGTCAGGCCTGAGCTGGTTGACGATCCTGCGTAAGCGCGACAATTTTCGCCGCGCCTTCGCAGGGTTCGACATCGAAGCCGTCGCGGCGTTCGGCGCGCGCGATGTCAGCACGTCTGCTCGGCGATGCCGGCATCGTCCGCCATCGCGGGAAGATCGAGAGCACGATCAACAACGCACAGCGTTGCCTTCAACTGATCGAGGAGTGTGGTTCGCTGGCCGACTACGTGTGGAGGTTTCAACCCGGCCCGACGAGCCGGCCGACAAAGATCACCTGGGAGACCGTGAAGGCGATGCCGCAGACGGAAGAGTCTCGGGCGCTTTCCAAGGACCTGCGATCTCGCGGCTGGACGTTCGTCGGCCCAACGACGATGTATGCATTCATGCAGGCAATGGGGCTGGTGAACGATCACCTGCACGGCTGCGCGTTCCGCAAATAGAAAAAGGCCGGCCGGGACAACTCCCAGCCGGCCTCGCACAACATCCAACTTCCAACCTCCAACTCCCAAGATCCCTGAACCTCGCGACCCAGGTTCACCTGGGTGTTGGCAGTTGGGAGTTGGGAGTTGATCGGGTCTTAGTACATGCCGCCCATGCCGCCGCCGCCGGGCATGCCGCCGCCGGCCGCTTCCTTCTTCTCCTCGGGGATCTCGCTGACGAGCGCCTCGGTGGTGAGAAGGAGCGATGCGATCGACGATGCATTCTGCAGGGCAGTGCGCACGACCTTGACGGGGTCGATGACGCCGGCGCTGACCAGGTTCTCGTACTTGTCGGTGGAGGCGTTGTAGCCGTCCTCGCCCTTGCCGTCCTTGACCTTCTGGACGACGATCGAACCTTCCTGGCCCGCGTTGGTGGCGATCCAGCGAAGCGGCTCCTCGATGGCCTTGCGGATGAGGGCCACGCCCACACCCTGGTCGCCCTCGAGCTTGAGTGAATCGAGCGCCTTGCCCGCGCGGATCAGCGCAACACCGCCGCCGGGAACGATGCCCTCTTCAACCGCGGCCTTGGTCGCGTGCATCGCGTCTTCGACGCGTGCCTTCTTTTCCTTCATCTCGGTTTCGGTGGCCGCACCGACCTTGATGACCGCGACACCGCCGACCAGCTTCGCCAGACGCTCCTGCAGCTTCTCGCGGTCGTAGTCCGACGTGGTCTCTTCGACCTGGGTGCGGATCTGCTTGACGCGACCTTCGATCGCGCTCTGGGCGCCGCCGCCCTCGATGATCGTCGTGTTGTCCTTGTCGATCGTGACCTTCTTGGCCTTGCCGAGGTCATCGAGCTTGATGTTCTCGAGCTTGAGGCCGAGGTCTTCGGTGATGGCCTTGCCGCCCGTGAGAACCGCGATGTCCTCGAGCATCGCCTTGCGGCGATCACCGAATCCGGGAGCCTTGACGGCCGAGGCCTGGAGGGTGCCGCGCAGCTTGTTGACGACCAGGGTCGCCAGCGCTTCACCGTCGACGTCTTCCGCAATGATCAGCAGCGGACGGCCGGCGCGCGCCACCTGCTCGAGCAGGGGCAGCAGGTCCTTCATCGAGCTGATCTTCTTTTCGTGGATCAGGATGACGGGATTCTCGAGCGCCACTTCCATGCGCTCCGGGTCGGTGACGAAGTACGGCGACAGGTAGCCGCGGTCGAACTGCATGCCTTCGACGACTTCGAGCGAGGTCTCCATCGACTTCGCCTCTTCGACGGTGATGACGCCGTCCTTGCCGACCTTCTCCATCGCCTGGGCGATGATCGTGCCGATCGTCTCGTCGCTGTTCGCCGAGATGGTGCCGACCTGGGCGATCGCCTGACCGGAAACCGGCTTGGACGCCTTCTTCAGCTCCGCGACGATGACCTCGACGGCCTTCTCGATGCCGCGTTTGAGTTCCATCGGGTTGGCGCCGGCGACCACGTTCTTCGCGCCCTCGCGGAAGATCGCCTGCGCGAGCACGGTTGCCGTCGTCGTGCCGTCGCCGGCGATGTCGGACGTCTTGCTCGCCACTTCACGGACCATCTGGGCGCCCATGTTCTCGAGCGGATCCTTGAGGTCGATCTCCTTGGCGACGGTGACGCCGTCCTTGGTGATCGTGGGGGAGCCGAACTTCTTGTCGAGGACGACGTTGCGGCCCTTCGGACCGAGCGTGACCTTGACGGCGTTTGCGAGCTGGTTCACGCCGCGCAGGATGGCCTGACGCGACTCCTCGCCGTAAATAATCTGTTTTGCCATGATTCTTGTGTCTCCGTATCAGCTTTCAGCCTTCAGCTGTCAGCTATCAGTTGTTCTTGTTCAAACCCGGCCTCAGCCCCGCTGTTCAGCAAGGTGTGCTGAAAGCTAGCTGAGAGCTGATAGCTACTACTTCGTGATGACGCCGAGGATCTCTTCCTCGCGCATGATCAGGTACTCGTCACCCTCGAGCTTGATCTCCTGGCCGGAGTACTTGCCGAACAGGATCGTGTCGCCTTCCTTCACGTCGAGCGGCGTGATCTTGCCGTCCTTCTCGACCTTGCCTTTGCCGACCGCGATGACCTTGCCCTGTTGAGGCTTTTCTTTGGCCGAATCCGGGATGATGATCCCGCCGACCTTCTGCTCGCCCTCTTCGATTCGCTGCACGATGACGCGATCGTGCAGGGGCCGGATTCCGACTGCGGACTTGGTGGCTGCCATGTTGCGCTCACTCCGTTGAAAAACCAGTTGTTGATGATTGAAAGGAACGAAAACCTTAGGAATTTGTCCTGGTAGGCCCTGAGAGGTAGCACTCAGACGTCCCGACTGCTAAATGTACTGAAGGGGGCGGAGGTTGTCAAGCAGTCGCACGGAGAGACTGCTAATCCCGCAACTCCCAATTTCCAACCTCCAACTCCCAAGGCCAAGCGGGCCGGGTGTAAAAACTTGGGAATTGGGAGTTGGGAATTGGGAGTTGACGAGGCCTAGGCGGAACGCTTGATGCGGTACTCGGACATCTTGCGGGCGACGGTGTTGCGGTGGAGCCCGAGCATTTCGGCCGCGTCGCCCATGTTGCCCTTGGAGCGCTGAAGGGCGCGAGCAATGAACATCTTCTCGAACTCGCGCCGCGCCTCGTCGTAGAGAATGCCCTTGTCGAGCATTTCGTGTACGAGCTTCTCCAGTTGGTCGCGCACAGGGCCTACTGGAGCTCGCGGCCTGACAACAGGGTGAACGCCTCGATGTACTTTTCGCGGGTGTGCCGGATCACGTCTGCCGGCAGTGACGGAACAGGGGGTTGCTTGTTCCAGCGGATCTCTTCCAGGTAATCGCGGACGAACTGCTTGTCGAAGCTCGGGACGCCGTGTCCGGGCGCATACGAGGCCTGCGGCCAGAACCTGGAGGAGTCGGGCGTCAGGACCTCGTCGATCAGGACGACGTCCTTCATCGGGTCGCCGTCGCCGACCAGCCCGAACTCGAACTTCGTGTCGGCGATGATGATGCCCTTGGATGCGGCGTGCTCGCAGCCGCGACGATAGAGCTCGAGAGTCAGGGTCCGGAGCCGCGCGACCAGATCCGTGCCGATGATGCGCCCGGCCTCTTCCTCGCTGATGTTCACGTCATGGCCGGTCTCCGCCTTCGTCGCGGGTGTGAAGATGGGCTCCGGCAGGCGTTCTGATTCCTGTAACCCTTTCGGCAGGGGAATGCCGCACACGCTTCCGGTCTGCTGATACTCCTTCCAGCCGGATCCTGACAGATAGCCACGCGCGACGCACTCAACCGGTATTGGATTGGTCAGTCGGCACAACATCGTCCGTCCGCTCAGTATCTCCGCATGCGGACGCGCCGCCTCCGGAAAGTCCTCCACCTCGACGGAGAGCAGGTGATGCGGTACCAGGCCCGCCATCTTCTCGAACCAGAAGGCCGAGAGCTGGGTGAGCACCTTGCCTTTGTCGGGAATGCCTGAACCGAGCACGTAATCGAACGCAGAGATGCGATCGGTGGCAATCATCAACAGCGCGGTCGCGCCCGAGGGCAGCTGGACCTCGTACACGTCGCGCACCTTGCCGCGCCGGTGCAGAGTCAGGCCATCAAGAGCAGTGTCGAGAACGGGTTCGGAAGTTGAGAACACGGGTCAGCCTCGCGGAAAGAGGGTGCAGATTACAACTCCAAACTCCAAATTTCAAACTCCAAATTTGAAACTCCAAAATTCAAACTCCAAACTCCAAACTGCGAAATCTCACAATTGCCAGTTCGGTGGAGGAGCTGACAACCTGGGACTTGGGAAGTTGGAAGTTGGGGATTGTCGCTCTGGAATTTGAAGTTTGGAATTTGGAGTTTGGAAGTTTGGAGTTTGGATTTGCAGTTTGGAATTGTGAGTTGGAGTTGCGTTCAGCGTGAGCGCAGTGAAATGTCTCCGCGCGTGGCGCGCAAGGTCAGCGTGGGCCCGCCACCGCGGACGGTCGCATTCGCACGATACTCCTGGCGCGGCGACGTCCCGGTTCCGCTGCTACTGCTGCCGCTGCCGGTCACTTTGATGCCGGCAGTTTCGAGCGCGTTGTCAACGGTCAGCCGCCCTTCGGTTGAGACGGCGTCGATGATGAAGCCGTCGGGAGGCACCGTGAGCTCGATCGATTCATCGCCGTCGTTGTAGATCGAGAGCACGGCCGCTTTCGACTGGCTCACACGGATGTCCGCGTCCCTCCCGTCGATCCGCGTCTCCGTCTGGAGACCCTCGAGCACGATCTCGCCGTTGTTGGCATTGATCCGGATGGTGCGCCTGTTCTGTTCGAGCTTCTCGAGTCGCACGTCGGTATTGCGGGATTCGATCTCGATTACACCGGTGATTTGCTCCGCGCGCAGTTCGCCACCCTGGAGAATGAAACTCGCATCGCCCGGCACCTTCACGATCCGGGCTTCGGCACCGCTGAACGTGTTCAAGCGGATACTCTCGACGTCCTCCATCGTGATGACGCTGCCGCGCTGCGTGATCTGAACCGGGCCGGCGATGCGGGCGATGTTGGTCTCGCCGCGCGCGGCGCCGATGACCACGCCCGCGAGGTCGCTCGCCGTGAGGATCCCGGACTTCTCGTCGACTCGCAGCGTCAGCCGCTTCGGTACCTTGATCTCGAGCGATGCAGTCTGCCGCCCTTCGACAGGGTAGTCGACCGTCGCGATCAGGATCGCGCCGGCCTGATCGAGCTTGACGGCCGTCGCTTTGGCCAGCCGTTCCGCCTCCGGTTGGTCGTAGCCGGTCGAGCTGACATCCATCGTTATCGTCACGTCGTCCCGGTCCTCACCTGAGACAGTGATTCGACCCGACCGCATCACGATCCGCAGTTCATGGACGGTCGCGGGGGCTGGAGCGTTCACCGTCGTCTGGCTCTTGGCAGAGGCACTATTGCTGCTGACCTCGCGCCGGATCTTCTGGATCATTCCGGCAAACGACCAGTTGGAACGTGCGGGGTCGGCCGGCCCGGCGGTGACCTGATACACCACCGCACCGAAGAGGATGAACCCCACTATCAGCAGTAACTCGCGTTTTCCCATAGACTTGGCGGGACCGTTATGGGATTGTAATCCCTAACCTCAACAAAAATCCTTCATGCGATCACGGATACGAGCGATCCTAATCGTCGTACTGACCATCGGTCTGCTCGCGTTCTTCTTCCGCGATGCCGACTTCAAGGCCGTCTGGTCCGAAACCCGGCGCGCCAATCCGTGGCTGCTGCTCACGGCTGTATTGGTCACCGGTCTGACATACGCGTTCCGGGCGTGGCGGTGGCAGTCACTGCTGGCGCCGATCGGGCCGACGCATTTCGGGGTCGCGTTTCGCGCGACCGTCATCGGCTTTGCCGCAAGCTTTCTTTTGCCTGCGCGTGCCGGCGAAGTGATCCGTCCGCTGGTGCTCGCGCGGAAGGAAGGGCTGAACCCCACCGCCGCCTTCGCGACGGTGATCCTCGAACGGCTGCTCGATACCGCGACCGTGCTGTTGCTCTTCGGATTGTTCGTGTTCACGGTGCCGCCGGGAGTGATCTCGGGAGACGCGGACCAGTTCCGCCACGTCAAGTTCTGGGGCGGCATCGCCGCGTCGGCGGCAATCGGCGGTCTTGGCCTCTTGTTCGTGCTCGCCGGGCATCCCGAACGCCTTGGCCGGGCGGCGGGGCGGATCGAGCGCGTCCTGCCGGCAAGAGCGGCGCAGGTGCTGGCGCACCTGGTGGAATCGTTCGCACAGGGCCTTGCGATCATGCGCGAGCCTGTGCGGCTGGCGGTTGCGCTGCTGCAGTCATTTCCATTGTGGCTATCGATTGCCAGCGGTATCTGGCTGACTTCGCAGGCGTTTCATATTACGTTTCCCTTTACCGGTTCGTTCCTCGTGATGACCCTGCTCGTCGTGGGCGTGGCGGTGCCGACGCCCGGGCAGATCGGCGGATTTCACGCGGCGTACGAGATCGCGGTGCACACGTTTTTCAACGCACCCGCGGACCGGGCGGTTGGCGCGGCCATCATTCTCCATGCGATCTCGTTCGTCCCGGTCACCATCCTCGGCGTCATCTTCATGGCACGCGAGGGTCTCACGCTCAGCAGTGCGAAGGAGCTGGCGAGTTCAGGAACCCCATGAAGTGTCCGTACTGCGCCCATCTCGGCGACAAGGTCGTGGACTCGCGCGAGAGCAAGGAAGGGGAAGTCATCCGCCGCCGCCGCGAGTGTCTCGGCTGCGGCCGGCGTTTCACCAGCTACGAGCGGATCGACGAGATCCCGTACATGGTGGTGAAGAAGGACGGCAGCCGCGAGCGGTTCGAGCGGCAGAAACTGCTCGCCGGCCTGCTCAAGGCGTGTGAAAAGCGTCCGGTCAGCGTCGCCTCACTCGAGGCGATCGCGGATCGTGTCGAGTCCGCTCTGCAGGAGAAACCCGAGCGCGAGATGAGCACCGAGGAAGTCGGCGCGTTCGTGATGAATGAGCTGCGCACGCTCGACAAGGTGGCGTACGTTCGCTTCGCCTCCGTCTACCGGCACTTTCGCGACATCGGCGAGTTCATGACCGAGCTCAAGGGCCTTCTGAACGTCAAGGAGTAGGTTGGAGACGACCCGTCCGCGATTGCCGCCGCGCAAGACGCCGCCGCAGCCGACGCCGGCCGACCGTCGTCCGCTCCGTGACAACCCGCGACTGATTCTTCTCGGGATCCTGCTGCTCATCGCGGCGCTGGTCGCGATGGTGGTGCTCGCCGACCAGTCGCGCGAGTTCAGCCCCGACTTCCTGACCGAGATTCTCCTCTGGTCGCTTTCGCTTGCCGACCTGATGATGGTCCTGGCGCTGGTGTTCGTGCTGGCGCGCAACATCATCAAGCTCCTGGTCGAGCGGCGGCGCGGGCTGCCATTTTCCCGCTTCAGGGCGAAGCTGGTGCTGGCGATGCTGGGCCTCACCATCATCCCGTCGGTGCTGGTGCTCATCGTCGGCGGCGAGCTGATTCGTCAGACCACCGCACGGTGGTTCGCCGACCCGATCGAAGACGTTCTCAAATCGGCCAACGCGATCGCGGTTGACTATTATGCGGAGCGACAGGTGGTTGCCGCCGGTCATGCCGCGCGCATAGCGCGCGACCTGCCACTGGCGGCGCTGGTGGCCTCCGATGTACCCGCAATCCGAACGGCGATCGAGCCAGAAGTGCGCCAGGGACGCGTCGGGCTCGTCGAGGTCTACCGGGTGCGGGCTGGTGCGGCCCCGGCACCGGTTGTCGCGGTCGAATCGCCGTCGTTGCCGCGCGGGCATGCGCGCGCGTCCGCCGACCGGCTGGCGGCACGAGTCGCGTCCGGCAGTTCGGATGCGACGATACACGACCCGATGGCAGGAGGCGGAGAGCTCGTCCGCGCCGGTGCGCTCGTTCGCGACGCTTCCGGCGCGGTCGCCGGGGTGGTGATCGCGAGCGACTACCTTTCCGGCTCGCTCGCGCAGCATTCCCGCCGCATCAGCGAAGCGTACGAAGGCTACAGTCAGCTGCTGGTGATGAAACCGGCCCTGGAAGGCGTGTACCTCTCGGCCTTTCTGATGATGACGCTGATGATCCTGGTGAGTGCTACATGGATGGGCCTCTACCTGGCCAAGCGGATCACCCGGCCGGTGCAGATGCTCGCCGCCGGCGCCCGCGAGATCGGTGCCGGACGTCTCGACCACCGTATCGAACCAGAAACCCGCGACGAGTTCGGATCGCTGGTCGAAGCGTTCAACGCAATGGCCGCGGAACTGGCGGCGAGCCAGCGCAAGCTCGAACGCTCGCGCGTGGATCTCGAGCGGAAGAACACCGAAGTCGATGAACGGAGGCGTTACATCGAAACCGTTCTCGAGCGGATCGCCACAGGCGTCGTGTCGGTCGGTTCGGACCGGCGGGTCGAAACGATCAACATGGCCGCGATGCGCTTGCTCGGCCTCGAAGGCGCGGTGGTCGGTTCGGCGGCGGAGCAGGTGTTCGAGCGCGAAGACCTGCGCGCCCTGGGAGAAATGGTGCGGCAGGCGCAGGTATCGGGCAGCGCCCCGGCGGCCCAGGAGATCGCGCTCGCACGCGACGGCCGCGAGCTTCACCTGGCCGCGGCGGCCACGCAGTTTCACACCGACGGGGACGAGCAGGGAGGTGTCGTCCTGGTCTTCGACGATGTGACGCCGCTGATTCGGACGCAACGCGTGGCCGCGTGGCGCGACGTGGCGCGACGGCTCGCGCACGAAATCAAGAATCCACTGACGCCCATCCAGTTGAGCGCAGAACGCCTGCGCCGCCAGTTCGCCACGGCTCCGCCTGCCGCCAGGGCGCTGATCGACGAGTGCACCGCGACGATCGTGACCGAGGTCGATTCACTCAAGCAGCTGGTCGACGAATTCGCGCAGTTCGCGAGGATGCCGGCACCGAAGTCGGTGCCAACCGACCTCAACGCGGTCCTGGCAGAAACCCTCAGCTTCTACAGCGGGCTGTTCCAGCACATCGTGCTCGCTCACCGCTTCGCGCCCGACCTTCCACTGGTGCGCATCGACGCGGAGCAGATCCGGCGGGTGATCATCAATCTCGTCGACAACGCCGTCGAGGCGCTCGGCGGCGCGGCAGCCGCGCCGCGTTCCGGGGGTGAGTCGCCGACGATCGAAATCGCAACGCAGCACGATCGATCGAACGGGGTGGTGCGCGTTACGGTGACGGATAACGGTCCCGGGATCCCACCCGAGGATCGCGACAAGCTGTTCATGCCGTATTACTCGACCAAGCGCCGGGGGAGCGGCCTCGGCCTGGCGATCGTGCGCCGGATCATAGCGGAGCACGGCGGCGCCATCGAGGTTGGCGACAACGTGCCTTCGGGTACGATCTTCACGATCGACTTGCCATGCTGAACGAGATTACACGGCGCCGCTTGTTCTCATGAAGGCCACCGTTCTCATCGTCGACGACGAAGCCGGCGTCAGAAGCGCGCTGAGCGGTGTGCTGCGTGACGAGGGTTGTGTGGTCGATGCGGTCGACAGCGGCGAAGCGTGCCTCGACCGGGTAGCCCGGCATGCATACGACGTCATCGTTCTCGATATCTGGCTGCCGGGGATGGACGGACTGGTGACGCTCGAGCGCCTGCGTGAGCGCAGGGTGGATGCGCCGGTGGTGATGATCTCGGGCCACGGCAACATCGAATCGGCAGTGCGCGCGATCAAGCTCGGCGCATATGACTTCGTCGAGAAGCCGTTGTCGCTGGAAAAGACGGTGCTGGTGATCAGCAACGCGGCGCGTCAGCGACGGCTCGAAGCGGAGAACCGGGCACTGCGTGAGCATGTCGATCGGCGGCTCACGATGGTGGGGGAGAGCTACGCGATGGCGCAGCTCCGCGAGCAGGTCGCGATGGCGGCGCCGACCAACGGACGTGTGCTCATCTTCGGTGAGAACGGGACCGGCAAGGAACTGGTCGCGCGCAGCGTGCACTCGCTGAGCCGGCGGCGCGGCGCACCGTTCATCGAGGTGAACTGCGCGGCAATCCCGGAAGAATTGATCGAGAGCGAGCTGTTCGGCCACATGCGGGGTGCCTTCACCGGCGCCGTCGCCGACCGGCGCGGCAAGTTCGAGCTGGCCGACGGGGGCACGCTGTTTCTCGACGAGATCGGCGACATGACGCTCAAGACACAGGCCAAGGTGCTGCGCGCACTGCAGGAGCAGGTGGTGGAGCCGGTCGGCGGGGTCGCCAGTGTCAAGGTCGATGTGCGCGTGCTCGCCGCGACGAACAAGGACCTGCCTGCCGAGATCCGCGCCGGCAGATTTCGGGAGGACCTCTACTTTCGTTTGAACGTCATCCCGATCTCGGTGCCGCCGCTGCGCGAACGCGATAGTGACATCCCGCTGCTGGCGGACCACTTCATGGCGGAACTGGCCAGGGAATACGGACGGCGTCCGAAGCGCTTCGACGCCGGTGCTCTGACCGGGCTGCGCAGTTATCCGTGGCCGGGCAACGTCCGCGAACTGCGCAACATGATCGAGCGCCTGATCATCATGGTGCCGGATAATACGATCACCCTGGCGGACCTGGCGTTCCTCGGCGGGCCAGCATCGATGCGGCCCGAGGCCAAGGCTCCCGTTCCGACGGTTCCGCTTCACGACGCACGCGACAAGTTCGAACGCGACTACATCCTCAGTGCGCTCGCTGCGCACCAGGGGAACATCTCGCGGACAGCCGAGGCTCTCGACGTGGAGCGCAGCAATCTGTACCGGAAAATGCGGGGATTCGGCATCGTGCCGACGCGCCGTTCTGAGGGCGACGATCCCGAGTAGTGGGCCGGCTCGTGGTCCTCAGCCGCGGAGCGTGTTTTCGAGGACCTGCTTCGCCGGACTGAATCCCTCGATCTGCAGGTAGTACCTCAGCCGCTGACATCAGCGCGCCGGCGGGGACGAGCCCGACGATCTCGCTCTCCAGGATCGTGACGCCATAGCGCTCCGCCTCGCGCTTCACCATTTCGAACACGCGGAAGACCGGTGTCTTCTGATAGTTGGTCAGGTTCATCGACACCTGCGCCACCTTCCGGTCCTCGATCATCACTCCCATGGCTTTCACGAATCGCAGGCCGCCGCTGCTGTGCCGGATCGCGGTTGCGATCTTCTTCGCGACGTCGAGCCGGTCGGTATTGAGGTTGATGTTGTAGGCGATCAATGGCATCCGCGCGCCGATTACCGACGCGCCGGCAGACGAGTGGGGGGACGATGGTCCGAAGTCCGGTGTCCAGTCCGGCGACTTCAGTTTGTCTGTCAATCCCTCGAACTCCCCGCGCCTGATGTCCTCGAGATTTTTGCGGGCCGGGTTCGATGACGCATCCTCGTAGAGGAACACCGGGACGGCAAACCGTTCGGCGACCGCGGCGCCAACGTCCTTTGCGAGCGCGATGCAGTCATTCATCGTCGCTCCCTCGATCGGCACGAACGGAACGACATCGACGGCCCCGAGTCGCGGGTGCTCGCCGGAATGTGTGGTCAGATCGATTTCCGCCACCGCGACGTCATACATCGCGAGAATGGCTGACTTCAACGCCGGCGCATCGCCAACCACCGTAAACACGGAGCGGTTGTGGGATGCGTCCGAGGAAAAATCCAGCAGCCGCACGCCCGGGGTGCCTCGCAGTGCCTGTGCCAACCGCTCGATCACCTCCGGCCTGCGTCCTTCACTCACGTTCGGAATCGATTCAATTATGACCATCGCAAGACTATAATTCCGGAAGCTGCGCGACTTCACACCTGCACATGACAGATCCGCTTCGATCCGACCGACAAGCCGCGTCGGCGGAGCTATCCGAGCACGAACGCGATGCGCGGATCGAAGAACTGCTCGTGACCGGCCTCGATCACTACTTCGCCGAACAGCACGAACTGGCGATCAACGTCTGGACGCGGGTCCTGTTCATCGATCGCGGACACGCCCGTGCCCGTGCCTACATTGAGCGCGCCCGCAGCGCGATCGGCGAGCGGCTGCGCAAAGGTGACGAACTGCTTCACACCGGGGTGGCAGCATTCGACCGCGGAGACGCCGCAGCAGCGCGGGAACTACTGGTGTCGGCAGTCGAGCATGGGGCACCCCGCGACGAGGTGCTGGCCGTCCTCTCCCGGATCGAGCGGCTGGAGACGGCCGGACAGCCGGAGATCCGCAGTCCGCGTCCCGCGCGGCAAAGTCCCGCGTGGCCGGCTCCGCCACACGCCGGACGTGAAGCCCGTCTGAAATGGACGATCGCCGGCCTTGCCGCTGGAGTCGTTCTCGGTGCCGCGGCACTCATTGTTCTGGCCGACCGCGGTGTGGTGGCGTGGCCGGCGGCACGGCAGCAACCCGCCGCCAACTCACCACTGGCGACGCCGCTGCCGGTACCTTCACTAGCGGAGCTGGCGCTGTCGAGGGCTCAGCGCTTTGAATCCCGCGGACGCCTGCGCGACGCGCTCGACGCGCTCGAGCCGATCGCCAGCGGTGATCCGCTGCGCGCACGAGCAGACGACCTTCGCTCGTCGATCCAGCGCCGCCTGCTCGAAGGCGCTCGGGGAGAGTCGCCGCGTCCGGAGAATCCGCAACGCCACCCATGAAATGTCCGAAGTGTCAGTACATCAGCTTCGATGACGGCGATAAGTGTCGCAACTGCGGCTACCAGTTCTCGCTGTCGGTAGCCGTCGACGACCTCGACCTGCCGGTCGATCGTTCCCGCGCCGACGCGCTACCCAACACTGACTCCTTCGACCTGCCGCTGTTTCGCGACGACGGACCCGATGATGACCGGCCACTCGTGAACGTACCCGCGATCACGCGGCCGCCGCTTTCGGTTCGCAAGGGTTCCTTGAGCACGCCACGCCCGGCTGCACGGCGCGACGCTTCCCACGAGCCGCACCTTGATCTCGAGCCTGAAGATCCGAATGAAGATCCGAATTTAGATGCGTTGCGACGGCGATTGTCACCACCGGCAGATACGGATGCGACCATCGCCGCTTCGGCCGGTGATGCCATCACGGCCCCGGCGGGTGCCCGAATCCTGTCCGGCGTCGTCGACATCGGCCTTCTGCTCGCGATCGACGCGGCGGTCCTGCATCTCACGCTGAAATTCTGCGGCCTGACATATGCGGACGTCGCCGTTCTGCCGGTCCCGCCGTTTGCCGCCTTTCTGCTGATCCTGAATGGTGGGTACCTGGCAGCGTTCACGGCCGCTGGCGGACAAAGCATCGGGAAGATGCTCGGGGGCATCCGGGTGATACCGTCGGATCCCGAGGCCTGGACTGACCGCGTTCCTCTCGGGCAGGCTGTTCTTCGTGCCGCAGGATATTTTCTTTCGGCGCTGCCCCTCGGCCTCGGGTTTCTGCCCGCGTTGATTGCAGCCGATAGACGCGGCTTCCACGATCGCCTTGCTCACACCCGCGTGGTCAAAGCGTGACCAGGCTCGCTGTCTTCATTGCCACCGCGGGGTATTGCGGCTACTTTCCCATCGCTCCCGGAACCGTCGGCTCCGCAGCCGGCCTCGTGGTCTACCTGCTGGTGTGGTGGACGGGATCGAGACTCGTCGAAGCGGCGTTGATCGTCGCCTTGTTCGCGGTCGGCGTCTGGGCGGCGACGATCGCGGAGCGTCACTTCGGCGGTGTCGATCCAGGCCCCATCGTCATGGACGAAGTGGTCGGCATGCTGATCACGCTCGCGTTCATCCCGGTCGGCTGGCCCGCAGCGTTGACCGGATTCTTTCTGTTTCGTGTCTTCGACGTCATCAAACCGTATCCCGCCGATCGCCTGGAGGCGCTCCACGGAGGTCTGGGCGTGATGACTGACGATGCGATGGCCGGCGTCTACGCCAATCTCTCGCTGCGGCTGATCATGTGGCTGCTGCCCGCCTGGATCGCGTGACCTCTCTCGCTACCGCCGAGATCATCGCGGTCGGGAGCGAGCTCCTCGGGTGGACACGTGTAGACACCAACTCGCTGTTCATCACCGAACGCCTGGCCGCGATCGGTGTACAGGTCAAAGGGAAGTCAGTGGTCGGCGACGATGCCCGGCGGCTGCGTGCGTTCTTCGACGCGGCCTTTGAGCGCTCCGATCTTGTCGTCCTCACCGGTGGCCTGGGTCCGACGGCCGACGATCTCACCCGCGAAGTGGTTGCAGAAGCGCTGGGGCTTCCACTGCTCGAAGACGAGACCATCACCGCCAGCATCCGCGAGCGGTTTGCGCGGCGTGCCATGCGGATGCCAGAGCTCAATCGCCGTCAGGCCATGGTTCCCCGCGGCGCGACGGTGCTGGCCAATCCCCACGGCACCGCTCCGGGCCTGTTCATTCCGGATCCCCTGGGCCGGGGCAAGTGCGTGGTGTTGCTGCCCGGGCCGCCCCGTGAATTGAACCCGATGTTCGCCGCTCTCTGCGAGAGGGGAGCGCTCGCGGAACGCGCCGGGGCGGAGCGCCTTTACACCGTGTCGCTCTTCACCACGCAGCGATCCGAGTCACACGTCGACGAGACAGCGCAGCCGGTTTATGGGCCATGGATTGACGAACAGCCCCCAATCGCAACCACCGTCCTCGCGACACCCGGCCAGATCGAGCTCCATCTGTGGATGCGCAGCGCCGATGCTGCCGCGGCGACGCGGCGGCTGGAGGCAGCGAAAGCGCAACTGGTTGCCGCCCTCGGCGATGCCGTGTTCTCCACCGACGGCCGATCGCTGCCGGCGCTGGTGGGAGACATGCTGAGAGCGCGCTCCTTGATGATCGCGGCTGCCGAGTCGTGCACGGGCGGATTGTTCCTGCAGCGCCTCACAGAGATGCCGGGAAGTTCTGATTTCGTGTCCGGCGGTGTCGTCGCATACAGCAACGCGTTGAAGACGGAGCTCCTTGGCGTCGATCCTGAGTTGATCACGGCACATGGCGCGGTGAGCGAACCCGTCGCCGCCGCGATGGCCGACGGCATTCACACCCGAACACAGGCTGATGTGAATGTGGCGATCACTGGCATCGCCGGACCGGGGGGCGGCACCGACGCCAAGCCGGTGGGAACGGTGGTCATTGCCGTGCTCGTGGCCGGGCATCCGGTGTCGGTGCGCACCTATCTCTATCCCGGCGGGCGCGACCAGGTGCGGTTCCAGGCGTCACAGACTGCGCTCGACGTGGTCCGGCGGCTGCTTCGCTGAGCCGTGCGGCTGTTCGTTGCGGTCGATCCGTCCAGCGATGTTCGTCGTGCCGCAGCCTTGCAAGCGATCGAGTTACGCGAAACCCTGGAGCGACACGGCATATCGCACGAGCTCCGCTGGGTTCCCGAAGCGAATCTGCACCTGACCATCTGGTTTCTTGGCGAAGTGGCGGAGCCACGAAGCGTTCACGTGCTCGAGGCGCTTCGTCCGGCGCTGCACATCGCGCCGTTCGAGCTGGAGATCGGCGGGTTCGGTGCGTTCCCGCCGTCGGGCAGCCCTCGCGTGCTCTGGCTCGGCGTAACCGCCGGTGTGCGCGAACTCGCATCCGCACATGCCGAAGTCGGCTCGCGACTGGAGCCGTGGGGCTTCGCGCCAGAGGGCCGGGCGTATTCGGCTCATCTGACGATCGCGCGAGTCAAGGCGCCGCTCGGAGCACGCGCGCGCGGACTGCTGCGCGACGAGCTGCAGGCGACACCTGCGGAGGCCGGCGCGTGCCGGATCGAGTCACTCACCGTGTATCGAAGCCGCACCTCGCCGAAAGGCGCGCTGTATGAATCGCTCCTGCGAGTACCATTGAGCTGATGCTTCCGATCCTCCTCGGGTACCTGACGGGCTCGGTGCCCTTCGCGTACCTCCTCGCGCGGCGTGCGGGCGTCGACGTGCGGCGGGTTGGCAGCGGCAATGTCGGTGCCGCAAATGTTCTGCGCACGACCGGCGCCTGGCGCGGGATCATCGTCATGGCGCTCGATGTCACCAAGGGCGTGGCAGCGGTTGCGCTCGCATACCTGCTATCAGGCAGCGGCGTGCTCGCAGCGTTGACAGGAGCCGCCGCCGTCGTCGGTCACATCTACCCGGTGTGGCTGCGTTTTCACGGAGGAAAAGGGGTCGCGGTGGCCGCGGGTGTTTTCACGATGCTTTCGCCGGCCGCGGCGGGGATCTCGGCCGGATTGTTTCTGATCACCGTGCTGCTGACGCGGTACATCTCTCTCGGTTCGATGGCTGCCACCCTCGCCCTGCCGCCGGCTGCGTGGCTGGTGGGCGAGCCGCGGGCCGTCGTCCTGTCCGCCGCCGGGAGTGCGGCGTTGATTCTGTTCCGCCACAGGGGCAACCTGCGGCGCCTTCGCAGCGGCACGGAACGCCGTATGGGAGCGCGCGCGTGAAAACGACGGCGGTACTCGGTGCCGGAAGCTGGGGCACAGCGCTCGCGATCCACCTGGCGAATGCCGGTCACGGCGTGCGGCTGTGGGCTCGCGACGCCATCCTGGTGGAGGATCTTCAGAGCGAACGCGTCAACGCCCGTTATCTTCCGGACGCGGCCCTGCCGGCTGGAATCGATGTGACCTCGAGCCTGGGCGCCGCGCTGGAGGGCGCCGACTTCGTCGTCACCGCAGTCCCGTCGCATGGACTACGAGCCGTCGTTCGGTCCGCCGCGCCGCACATCCAGGACGGTGCCATCCTCGTGAGCGCGACCAAGGGCCTCGAGTCAGGCACGATGCTGCGCATGTCCGAGGTACTTCAGGCCGAGACCGACACCCGCTTTCCAGCCGTCGTTCTCTCGGGGCCGAGTTTCGCATCGGAGGTGGCGCGCGGGTTGCCGACGGCGTTGCTCGCCGCCTCGGCACACCATCATGCGGCGACCGCGGTGCAGGAACGGTTCCGCGGGGCCGGCATGCGCCTGTACGTGAGCGACGACGTTGCAGGAGTCGAGGTCGGAGCGGCGCTGAAGAACGTGATCGCGATTGCGGCCGGTGTGGTTGAAGGGCTCGGGCTCGGACACAACGCGCTTGCTGCCGTGATCACCCGCGGCCTGGCCGAGATCTCGCGACTCGCCTGTGCCGAAGGCGGGAAGCGGGAAACACTGGCCGGTCTCTCGGGTCTCGGCGATCTCGTCCTGACCTGCACCGGAGAACTGAGCCGCAACCGCCGCGTGGGAATCGAGCTGGGACGCGGCCGTTCGCTCGACGAGATTCTCGCAGGGATGCGGATGGTGGCCGAAGGTGTGCGCACCACTGGTGCCGCCCTGGCACTCGGCGCGAAGCACGGAATCGAGCTGCCGATCGCAGCGCAGATGAAGGACGTTCTCGACGGACGCTGCTCGCCGGCTGAAGGCGTCGCCGCGTTGATGGGCCGGCGGCAGCGCGCAGAGATAGATGGGTGACCATGGGTTTTTTCGACAGGATCAAGCAGTCCCTCACACGCACCAAAGAGCAGTTCGTCGAGCGGTTCGAGGAGATCGTCCGCAGCGCCGACGAACCGGAAAAGCGCAGCCGGCCGATCGACCTCGAGACGGTCGAGGCGCTGGAAGAGGCGCTGATCTCGGCCGACATCGGCGTTGCCGCAACCGACCAGATCGTCAAGGCGGTCAAGGCGCAGCGCGCGAAGGGAGACTCACTCCGCACCCTCGTCAAGGAGGAGATCCGGCGGATCCTGCGTGACGCAGACAAGACGGCGGGCAACGGCCATCGCCCGCACGTGGTCATGGTGGTCGGCGTAAACGGGACGGGGAAGACGACGACGGTCGGAAAGCTCGCGCGCCTGTTGAAGGACTCCGGGAAGACCACGATGATCTGCGCGGCGGACACCTTTCGCGCGGCAGCTGTCGAGCAGCTGGAAATATGGGCGAACCGCGCCGGCGTCGACATCGTGCGCGCGCGCACCGGATCGGATCCGGCGGCCGTCGTCTTCGATGCCCTCGCGGCGGCGAAGGCACGCAACCGGGACGTGGTGCTGGTCGACACAGCGGGGCGCCTGCACACGCGCGTCAACCTCATGACCGAGCTGGACAAGATCCGCCGGGTCGCAACGCGTGAAGTGGACGGCGCGCCGCACGAGGTGTTGCTCGTGTTAGACGCGACCGTGGGTCAGAACGGGCTCGCACAGGCGCGTGAGTTCACCAACGTCGCCGGTGTGACCGGGATCGTGTTGACCAAGCTGGATGGCACGGCAAAGGGCGGCATCGCCGTCGCGATCGCCCACGATTTGAAACTGCCGATCCGTTACGTTGGCGTCGGCGAGGCGATCGACGACCTGGTGCCGTTCTCCGCGGACGAGTACGTCGACGCCCTGTTCGAAGATAAGTGGTAACCGGGCGCGACGCGTTCTTCATGCGCAAGGCGCTGCAGCTCGCGGAACGCGGCCGCGGGCACACGTCTCCCAATCCAATGGTCGGCGCCGTCGTGGTCGATCGCGACGGCGTGCTGGTCGGGCGTGGTTCGCACGAGTTTGCCGGCGGGCCCCACGCCGAGATTCATGCGCTTGCTAGTGCCGGCGCGGCCGCTCGCGGCGCAACTCTCTACTGCACGCTCGAGCCGTGCAGCCATGTCGGACGCACCGGTCCCTGCGCGCCGGTGATCGCCGATGCAGGCATCGCACGCGTTGTGATCGCAACCGAGGACCCCAATCCGGTCGTCGCCGGCCGGGGACTGCAGTTGTTGCGGAACCGCGGCATCGAGGTGGTGTCAGGTGTGCTCGCGGCCGAAGCAGAACGGCTGAACCGGCCATTCTTCATGGTCATGCGCGCCCATCGTCCCTTTGTCACCATGAAGGTGGCTCTCAGTGCAGATCGCAAGGTGGCTGGAGGGCGCGGGGAACGGACGCAGCTGACCTCCGCCGACGCAAACCGGCACATCCACCGCGAGCGGGCCGAGACGGACGCCGTTGCCATCGGGTCCGGCACGTTGCTGGCCGACGACCCGGTTTTGACCGCGCGAGGGGCTTATCGGACCCGTCCGTTGACCCGGGTGATCTTCGACGGTCGGCTGCGAACGCCCCCGTCGGCGCGCGTCTTCACCACCTTGAACGCCGGACCAGTCATAATCGTGGGAAGCCCGGCCGCAGCGCACAGCGGTCGTGGCGCGGTACTGGCGCTGCAAAACGCCGGCGCCATCCTTGAATTTCCGCCGGACGGTCGGCTGCGAACGGCGCTCGAGGCCCTCGCGGCTCGCAGGATCATGTCCCTTGTCGTCGAGGGAGGGCCGGTGCTGCACCAGGCATTCTGGGACGCCGGGCTGGTTGACCGCGTCCAGATCTACAGGACGCCGGTGTTGCTCGGGGATCGCGGAGTGCCGTGGCTGCCGGTCGACGTGATCGCCTCCCCGCTGGTGACCGAACGGGTCACGGTGAGGCTCGGTGTCGACGAACTGATGGAAGCTTATGTTCACAGGACTGATTGAAGCCGTCGGCGAGATCGCCGAAGTGAAGCCGACGCCGGGCGGATTCAGGTTGCGCGTGACCACGCCGCTCGCCGCGCAACTCGCGCCTGGCGACAGCCTCGCCGTCAACGGCGTGTGCCTGACGGTCGTGTCGGCGGACCAGGAGGGCATTCACGCCGACGTCACCCCGGAGACCGTCAGGGTGACGTCGTTCGGCACTCTGCGCCGCGGATCCATGGTCAATCTCGAGCGCCCGATGCGGGCCGACTCGCGCGTCGGCGGACACTTCGTCCAGGGGCATGTCGACGCTACCGGTACGATCGACGAGATCCGGCAGGATGGGGACTCCTCATGGCTGACCGTGAAGTTCCCGGCGGACCTGGCGCCTCTCATCGTTCGGAAGGGGTCGATCGCGGTGAACGGCATCAGCCTGACGGTCGCCGGCGTCGACGACCGGCGGTTCGACGTGCAGATCATTCCATTCACGAACGCCCACACCAATCTCCGGTTCGCCAAACTCGCCGACGTCGTCAACATCGAATGCGACATCCTCGGGAAGTACGTGGCCCGCGCGATGGAGGCGGCCAGGAGCTGATCATGGCGAAAACCTCACGCCGGCACTCGAGCAAGTCCCCGTTCGCGCCGATCGAAGACGCGATTGACGCCATTCGCGACGGCAAGATGATCATCGTCGTTGACGACGAGGATCGCGAGAATGAGGGGGACCTGACGATTGCGGCCGAGAAGGTGACGCCGGAGGCGATCAACTTCATGGCCCGCTACGGACGCGGCCTGATTTGCATTCCGATGACCGAAGCGCGGCTCGACGAGCTCGAACTGCCGCTGATGGTTTCGCAGAACACGACCCAGTTCGATACCGCGTTCTGCGTTCCGATCGAAGCGAAGGGCGTGACGAGTACCGGGATTTCCGCGGCAGATCGGGCCGCGACCATCCTCGCCGCCATCGACCCGAGAACCCGCCCCTCCGATCTGGCGCGACCCGGCCACATGTTCCCGCTGCGGGCGCGGAACGGCGGCGTGCTGGTTCGGACCGGTCAGACTGAAGCCGCGGTCGACCTCGCGCGCATCGCCGGCCTCTATCCAGCCGGGGTCATCTGCGAAATCATGAATGACGACGGCACCATGGCTCGTGTGCCGGAGCTGACGAAGGTCGCCAAGAAGCACAAACTCCTGATGATCACGGTGGCCGACCTGATCCAGTACCGCATGCAGACCGAGGCGCTGGTCAGGAGAGTGGCGGCGTCGTCACTTCCCACCGAGCACGGCGACTTCCGAGTAATTGCCTACGAAAGCCTGATCGACCGCGAGACGCATGTCGCCCTGGTCAAAGGTGACATCGGTGACGGCAAGGACGTCACCGTTCGCGTGCACTCCCGCTGTCTGACCGGGGATGTGTTTCATTCGGCGCGCTGCGATTGCGGCCCGCAGCTCGAAGCGGCGATGGACAAGATCGCCGAGGCCGGCCGCGGGGTGCTGCTGTATCTCAACCAGGAGGGACGCGGGATCGGGCTCGCGAACAAGATCCGGGCCTACGAACTCCAGGACCAGGGGCTCGACACGGTCGAAGCGAATGAACGCCTGGGATTCAAGGCGGACCAGCGCGACTATGGCATCGGCGTCCAGATCCTTCGAGACCTCGGCGTGAAATCGATGCGGCTGCTGTCGAATAATCCCCGAAAACTGGTCGGACTCGAGGGTTACGGGCTGTCGGTGAGCGAGTGGGTGCCGCTCGAAATCCCGCCGTCCGTGCACACGCGGCGCTACCTGACCACGAAGAAGGAAAAGCTCGGCCACAAGCTCACCGGGGTTTGAACCGCTCGAACCTTGACAGTTTCCCGTCCTTTCGCCTACGATAAACGTTTGCTCCTGAAGCCCTTACAGTCATAGGGCACCGGAACGAGACCCATGTTCGAATCGCTCAGTGACAGGCTCCAGGGAGTCTTCCGTTCCCTGCGGGGTGAAACCCGCCTGACGGAGGAGACCGTCGAAGCGGCGCTGCGCGAGATCCGGATGGCGCTGCTCGAAGCGGACGTCAATTTCAAGGTCGTCAAGGCATTCATCGACCGGGTCCGCGACAAGGCCGTCGATAAAGACGTTCTCAAGAGTTTGACACCGGCGCAGCAGGTCGTCGCGATCGTGCGCGACGAGATGCTGGCGCTGTTCGGCGATTCACAGGGTGGGCTCCCCGCAACCCAGGTCCGGCCGCGCGTCATCCTGATGCTCGGCCTCCAGGGATCGGGAAAGACGACGACCAGCGGCAAGCTCGGACGCTGGCTGACGAAGCAGGGCAAGCATCCGCTGCTGGTGTCGACCGACGTCAGGCGTCCGGCCGCGATCGAGCAGTTGTCGGTCGTTGCGAAACAGGCGGGGGTTCGGGTACACGATCCGGCGGGTGAGCTGGATCCGGTCAAGCGGGCGGCAGGAGCGCTGGCCGCGGCGAAGAATTCGGGGTTCGATGTCGTCATCGTCGACACCGCCGGCCGCCTGCACATCGACGACCAGTTGATGGACGAGCTGCAGGCGATCAAGTCGACGGTGGAGCCGACCGACCTGCTGTTTGTCGCCGACGCGATGACCGGGCAGGACGCGATCAAGAGCGCCGGTGAATTCAACCGTCGGATCGGGGTCACCGGTGTCGTGCTCACCAAGATGGACGGCGATGCGCGCGGCGGAGCGGCATTGTCGGTCGTCGGCGTCGTCGGGGTTCCGGTGGCGTTTGTCGGCAGCGGCGAGCGGTTGCAGGATCTCGAGCCGTTCCATCCGGACCGCGTCGTTTCGCGCGTCCTGGGGATGGGCGACGTTCTCTCGCTGATCGAAAAGGCCGAAGAAGCCGTTTCGGTCGAGGACGCCGAGAAGCTGGAAGAGAAGATCCGGAAGAACTCCTTCACGCTGGAGGACTTCCGGGACCAGTTGCGCACGATCAAGAAGATGGGCCCGATCGAGCAGATCCTCGGGATGCTGCCCGGCATGGGCAATCTCAAGGAGATGCAGGCGGCACGCGGGCAGGTGGACGACAAGCAGCTCGCACGCGTCGAGGCGATCATCAACTCGATGACCGTGAAGGAGCGCAACAACCACCAGTTGATCAACGGTCAACGCCGCAAGCGGATCGCGAAGGGCAGCGGAACGACGGTCGAGGAAGTGAACAAGCTGCTGAAGCAGTTCGTGCAGATGCAGAAAATGCTGAAGCAGCTGGGCGGAATGGCCGGTCTCGGCAAGAAGAAGCCCAATCTCGGCATGATGAAGGGGCTGATGCGGTAAAAGCTCTCAGCTGTCAGCTATCAGCTGCCAGCAGAGAACGGGCTGAGAGCTGACGGCTGGTGGCTAATAGCTAAGGAATCAGAATGCTAGCAATTCGTTTGAGAAGGACCGGATCCAAGAAGCGCCCGTTTTTCCGGGTGGTGGTGACTGATTCGCGCACGGCGCGCGACAGCAGCTTCGTCGAAGTGCTCGGGTTCTACAACCCACGCACCAATCCGGAGACGCTGAAGCTCGATCGCGAGCGCCTGACCCACTGGGTGTCGAAGGGCGCCGTGCCGTCGGACACGATCCGCACGCTGGTCGATCGGATGCCGCCGGCGCCGCCCGCGGAGCCCGAAGCCGCTGTCCAACAGCCGGCATCGTGAGCCGCGCGCGCGACGTCGTTGAGGTCGTCGCCCGGGCACTGGCAGACCGGCCCGAGGCGGTGAGTGTCACGGAACGCGAGTCGCGAGGTCAGACGGTCGTGGAGTTGTCGATGGCGCCCGGTGATCTCGGCCGGGTGATCGGCCGGCAGGGTCGGACGGCAGCGGCGATCCGGACGCTGGTGACGCTCGCGGCGGAGCTCGACGGAACGAAAGCCACCGTCGACTTCCGGGATGACCGCTGAAGATCTGGTCCTGATCGGCCGGATTGCTCGTCCGCACGGGATCCGCGGACACGTGATCGTGAACCCCGACACGGATTTCGCCGGCGAGCGATTTCGCGAAGGGGTCCGGCTGCTGGTCGGCACCGACGCGCGTCCCATGAGGGTGACCGCAGCGAGGTTCCAGCAGGGGCGGCCGGTCATCGCGCTCGAAGGCATCGAGACGATGAACGATGCGGAACGGCTCGCGGGCGCGGAGTTGAAGCTGCCGGCGAGCGAGATTCCGGCGTTGCCTGAGGGTACGTTCCACCGCTTCCAACTGGTTGGCTGCGAGGTGCGTGACCAGGACGGTAAAGTTATCGGGGAAGTGGCCGCGGTCGAAGGGCCGATGGACAACAGCCGCCTGGTGATCGACGCACCACACGGTGAGATTCTGATCCCGATGGTCGCGGATATTTGCGTGGAGATCGCCCCGGCTGAGAAGCGGATCACGGTCAGGTTGCCCGAAGGGCTGATCGACGTGAACGCGAAGAGCCGCTGACCGCGTTCTGATGAAGTTCGATATCGTCACCATCTTTCCGCGGATGGTGGAGGCACCGCTGGCGGAGGGAATCGTCGGGCGGGCCATCGGGCGGGGTCTGCTGGACGTGAAGGTCCACGACCTGCGGGCGTTTACGACCGACCGGCACCACGTGGTGGACGACATGCCGTTCGGCGGCGGTCCAGGGATGGTGCTGAAGCCCGAACCGCTGTTTCGCGCGGTGGCACAGATACGGGCGGAAAGAGGGGCACCGAACGCGGTGGTGCTGACTTCGCCGGACGGGCCGAAGCTGACGCACGCGGCAGCCGAAAGACTGCGGGATCTTGGGCACGTCGTGATCCTGTGCGGACGGTACGAAGGGGTTGACGAGCGCGTCCGCCGGCACCTTGCGACCGAGGAGATCTCGATCGGCGATTACGTGCTGTCCGGCGGCGAACTGCCGGCCTTGGTGATTGTCGACGCCGTGGCCCGGCTGGTGCCGGGGATCGTGGGAGACGAGCAGTCGGTAGCGCGGGATACGTTCGCGACGGGATTGCTGGACTTTCCGCAATACACGCGCCCCGCGGAATTCGACGGCATGGCGGCTCCGCCGGTGCTGTTGTCGGGGCATCATGCGGAGATCGAGCGGTGGCGGCGGCGGGAAGCGCTCGCCCGCACCCTCGAACGCAGGCCGGACCTTCTCGAGGGCGCGACCCTGGCGCCGGAAGACGAAGTCCTGCTGACCGAGTTGAAGAGAGAACGACAGGCACGGCTGCAGCGCGAGTAGCGGCCACCGGGCAGGCACGGTCCTGCCGATAGCAAGAGGAGACAGAGATGACTGCGGTAGAAACGGTCGAACGCGCAAACATGGTGCAGCGTCCGTCGATCAAGTCGGGCGATACCGTCAAGGTGCACGTGAAGGTGCGTGAAGGCGACAAAGAGCGCATCCAGGTGTTCGAAGGCATGGTGATCGGGATGCACCGCGGTGGCGCGCGTGCCACGTTCACCGTCCGAAAGGTGTCGTTCGGCCAGGGCGTGGAGCGTATCTTCCCGCTGCATTCGCCGATCATCGACAAGATCGAAGTGCTGCGCACCGCGCGCGTCCGTCGCGCGAAGCTCTACTTCCTCCGGGAACTGAAGGGCAAGGCCGCGCGCATGAAGGAAACGAAGCGACAGCAGCCCGCCTAGCGCGCTCCTGTAGCCGCAGGCTGTCGCCATGGTCAAGGTCCGCGCATTCAGGACGCTCGAGAACTCGTTCCGGCGCATGGGCTTCAACTACGTCGCCGGTGTCGACGAGGTCGGGCGGGGCTGTCTCGCCGGCCCTGTCGTCGCGGCGGCCGTTGTTCTCGATCCCGACCGCTACATTCCACGCATCGGCGACTCGAAGACGACCACCGCGCTCGAGCGCGAACAGCTTTACCGCAAGATCACGCGACGCGCGGTGGCGTGGGGCGTCGCCGCCTGCGAACCGACGGAGATTGATGCGATCAACATCCACCAGGCCTCGCTTCGTGCCATGCAGCGGGCGGTGATGTCACTGGTGCCGCTGCCCGATATCGTCATGGTGGACGCTTTTCGCATCCCGGACATACCGATGGCCCAGCGTGGCGTGATTCACGGCGATGCGCGATGCACGGTGATCGCCGCCGCATCGATCGTCGCGAAGGTCACGCGGGACCGCATCATGATCGAACTGCACGGCACCGATCCCCGCTATGGGTACGACCGGCACAAGGGGTATGCAACCCGCGACCATCTCGACGCCGTCAGCCGCTTCGGTTATTCAGACGCCCACCGCCGCTCGTTCCGCCCGCCATCCCTGTTTGATAGGATCGACTGAATCTCTTCCACGCACACGGATGCCTCTTGCCCATTGATCGCGAAGGCGCATTGCTGAAGGCGGACAAGTTCCTCCGCCAGGGCCGCCTCGACCAGGCGATTGCCGAATACGAGCGCGTGGTCGAGGACCAGCCGCACGACTGGAGCACCGCCAATACACTGGGCGACGTCTACGTCCGTGACGGCCAGACCGATCGCGCGGTATCCACTTACCACCGGATCGCCGATCACCTGCTCGCCCAGGGGTTCTCCCCGAAAGCCGCCGCTGTCTACAAGAAGATCCTGAAAATCGCGCCGGGCGACGAGAATGCGCCACTGCAACTCGCCCAGATCTCGGCGCGCCAGGGCCTGCTGGCAGAGGCCAGAGGGTACCTGAACGCGGTGCTCGCTCGTCGCCAGTCACGCGGTGACGCGGCGGGAGTCGACGACATCATGATGCGTCTCGGCTCGCTCGAACCACCGAAGGAGGTCCCTCTCCAGGAAGCCGAACGCGCCTTGGCAGAACCGCCTCCGATGCTCCCGATGGCGCGTCTCGAGCTCGATCTGCGGGAGGGAAGGACCGCTGCTGTCCCTGACGTCGTCGCCGAACTCCTCAGAGGCGATCCGCAGCTGCGGGAGTCGATTCTCTCCCTCGCATCCAGTTTCGCTGACACAAATCTGGCCGGGGCAAGTGCCTGTGTCGAGGCGGTCGCCGATCATCTCGCCGCGGCCGGGGATCACAAGGCCGCCGCCGGCGTCCTGCGCGCGTTTGCGACGGGTGCACCGGGTCGAACCTCCGCACTCCTGAAGCTGGTCGAGGTCTGCGTCGAGGGGGGCTTCGAGGCCGACACCTATGATGCCCAGGCGCAGCTGGCCCGCGCCTATCTCGTGTCGGGACGCGCCGCAGAAGCCCGCATGATCTTCGAGGACCTGGTCACCCATGAGCCGTGGGACAGCGGTCACATCGACGGGCTTCGCGAGTCCCTCACGCTGCTGAACATTCCAGACATCGAGGCGGTCATCGCCAGGATCGTGAACTCCACGGGCGTCGAAGACGTCGAAGGTGCAGATGTTCCGGATCTGCCAATCGTGCAGGAAGTGACCAAACCCGTCCAGTCACCTGCACCGGGTCCGTCCCCGATTGAGATTGACCTTACGAGCGTCCTGACCGATCTCCACAGTCTCGACCTGCCATCCACCCCCTCCCAGCCGGCCGCACCCCCGCCGCAGGACCTCGATCGCGTGTTTGCCACGATGCGCGACGATGCGGAACGGGTGGAGGAGGACGATGACGCCGGCGAGTACATGGCGCTGGCGCGGACCTACGCGGAGATGGGGAAGAGGACGGAAGCGGCGGCGGCGCTGCAGACGGCGGTGCAGAGCCCCGCGTTCCGGTTCGAGGCGGCGTCCATGCTGGCTCAATTCGCCCGCGAGCGCGGCGACCTGGCGGCCGCAATCGACTGGTTCGAACGGGCCGCCGAAGTGCCTGCGCCCACTGTCGAAGACGGACGGGCGCTGCTGTACGAACTGGGCGCCATGCTCGAGCGCATCGGCGAAGCGGCGCGCGCCCTCGCGGTGTTCCTGGAGCTACAGGCCGAGGCGGGCGACTATCGTGATCTCGGTCGCCGTATCGCCACACTGTCACGTTCGCAGGCGGGAGGCTGATCATCAGCGCCCTGACCCGTCTCATCTTCGCGGCGTACTTCATAGAGGCGGGGCTCGTCCTGATTGTCGTTCCGTGGTCAGGGTTCTGGGACCGCAATGCCCTGGGCTGGATCCTGCCGGCCGCACGCGAGTGGCTGGCGAGCCCCTTCCTGCGTGGCGCCGTGACGGGCGTAGGACTGATTACCGCCGGCGCCGGGCTGCTGGAACTCGCCAGCGCTTTTGGACTGCGGCGCCGCCCCGGGCCCGTTCCGCCGCCCGTCCCGCGGGGCTGACAGATCGATGCCACTCGACCCGCCGATACTCTGCCTGGTCACCAGGGCGAGGGGAACTCGCGGCTCACAGGAACAGCTCGCGCTCCTGCGTCGTCTCGGATCCGCGATGCGGGCGGGTACGTCGATGATCCAGGTGCGAGAGCGACACATGGACGATCGCTCGCTGCTTGCATTCGTGCAGGAACTGGTGGCACTGAGCCACGGGACCGCGTGCCGGGTGGTGGTGAACGATCGCGTCGACATCGCGCTCGCTGCCGGTGCCCACGGCATTCATCTGAAGAGCGACAGCATCTCGGTGGCCGATGCACGTCAGATCGTCACCCCGATCACAATGGTGGGACGCTCGGTGCATGGCCCCGACGAAGCCGCGGCGGTCGCGGCTGCGGGAGGCTGCGATTACCTGGTGTTCGGTACCGTTTTCCCGTCCTCGAGCAAAACCGAGGATCACCCGATTGCCGGGATCGAGGGCCTGACGCGGGTGACACGAGGCGTGCAGCTCCCGGTCATCGCCATCGGCGGCATCAACGTGTCGCGTGCAAAAGAAGCCCGCGCGGCAGGCGCGGCCGGTGTTGCGGCGATCAGTTTCTTCACCGAAGCGCCTGACATTGCCCGGGCGGTTCACGAGCTGCGCGACGCGTTGACAGGGAAAGAGCGGAATGTCTAAATTGGCGGCGCATGATTGATTTCGGAGGGAAGCTGCGCACAGCGCGTGAAGCGCGTGGTGTCGCGCTGCGGCAGATTGCCGCGACGACGAGAATTTCGGTCGCCGCCCTCGAAGCGCTCGAGCGGAACGACATCTCGAAACTGCCTGGCGGCATTTTCACCCGTTCCTTCGTCAGGTCGTACGCCGCGGAAGTGGGTCTCGACCCCGACGAGGCGGTCAGGGAATTCATCGATCGCTTCGGGACCGAGCCTCCGCCGGAACCGGTCGTGATCGCGACCATCTCCGAAGAGGAGCGCGCCTTCGAGGCGCGGCGCCAGGCCGCGATGCTCACCGTCAAGGTCATCGTGGTGCTGCTCGTTGCCGGGCTGCTGGTGCTGTTGTTCATCTGGCGGACGCGGCGGGGCTAGCCGATCGTGCCCGATTCCGGCTTCCGATCACCACTGATCGACTTCTTCAGGCGCGGCGAAGTTGCGAGCGACGTCCGTCTCCTCGCGGCCAGGGGCGTGATAGCGCCCCGGGTGCACGAGCAGGTCGCACTGTTGCTGTTGTTGTCGGACGATCCCGAACCGGCGATTGCGGCGACCGCCCGGGAGACGATCGATTCATTACCTCGCACGGCTATCGCCAGGTTCATCGGGCGCAAGGATGTTCCGGAGGCGATGCGGGCGTTTTTCGTCGCGCGCGGGATCGAGCCGGTAGAAGGCGCCTACGCGGAAGAGGAACCCATCGTCGATATCGCGGCTGACGCAGAGCCGGCCCAGGCCGAGTCCGATCCCAAGGTGCTGGCCACCCTGCCGGTGATTCAGCGCATGAAACTGGCGGTCAAGGGGACGCGCGAGCAGCGGGCGCAGTTGATCCGCGATTCCAACAAGCTGGTCTGCGTGGCCGTGCTCAGCAGTCCGAAGATCACCGATTCGGAGATCGAGGCGTTCGCGAGACAAGCCAACCTGTCCGAGGATGTGTTGCGGGTGATTGCCACCAACCGGGCGTGGTTGAAGAACTACAACGTGGTCGCCGCACTCACCCGCAATCCCAAGACGCCGACGCCGCTCGCGATGGGGTTCCTTCAGCGGCTCAACGAGCGCGATCTGAAGCAGCTCTCTACCGATCGGAACGTTTCCGAACCCGTCCGGCTCGCCGCCCGGAAGTTCCTCGTGAAGGCGAAACATTGAACTCGCGACGCATTTCGGCGAGACCGTCCATGAACACCGTCGCCCGCTGACGCTCTTCAGGTGTGGGAAGCATTTTGAGGAGATCGATCGCCCGATCGAAATCCTTCACGATCGTCGACTTGTTCGTGCGGAAGTAGATCCCCCGGATCTCCGCCATGATCTCGCCGACCGTGAGCACGACGGGTGGCACTGGAGTCAGGTTGATCCGCTTCGCCATATCGGTCAGGTATCGGGCGGCCGCTCAGCGCCGGTTTCGGCGCAGCGCGCGGCGAAATTCGTCCACCGGCAGCGTATTCAGCACATCACCAGGCTCGAGCCATCCGCGACGCGCTGTCAGCGTACCCCATCTCAGGTTCCCGAGTGCCGCTGGAGAGTGGGCGTCCGAATCGATCACCAGTTTGGCGCCGAGTTCCCGGGCGCGCCGCGCCTGGGTGTCCCGCAGATCGAGGCGATCGACCTGGCTGTTGATCTCGACGGCCACTCCCGCATCGGTGGCCGCGCGTAGAACCGCATCCAGGTTGATCGCGTAACCTTCCCGCTTGAGGATCAGCCGTCCGGTCGGGTGCGCGAGGATGTCGACATGCGGATTCTGGATCGCGCGCAGGATTCGATTCGTCATCGCCTCCTCATCGAGATTGAACGCGGAATGGACAGACGCGATCACGAGATCGAGCTTCGCCAGGCACTCGTCGGCAAGGTCCATGGACCCGTCCGCCCGGATGTCACACTCGATACCCGCCAGCACAGTGATTCCCTCGACACGATCATTGACCGCGCGGATCTCGCGCGCGTGCTCCAGGGCGCGGGCCTCGTCGAGCCCCCCGGCCATTGCGAGCGCCTGGCTATGATCGGTGATCGCGATGTATTCGCGCCCGGCAGCCTTCGCGGCCCGGGCCATTGTCTCTGCGTCGGCACGGCCGTCGGTCGCGGTGGTGTGCATGTGCAGGTCACCACGCAGGTCCTCGTACGCGATCAGGCGGGGGAGCGAGGCGGCCTCCGCCGCTTCGATCTCCCCGCGGTTCTCGCGGAGTTCCGGCGGCACCCACGCGAGCCCGAGAGCCGCGTAGATCTCCTCCTCGCTGGCGCCCGCCACCAGGGAGTCGTCCTCG
Source organism: uncultured Acidobacteriota bacterium (assembly GCA_963742265.1). Taxonomy (GTDB): domain Bacteria; phylum Acidobacteriota; class Vicinamibacteria; order Vicinamibacterales; family 2-12-FULL-66-21; genus JACDCA01. Next base: position 584,617 of record CAVULC010000002.1, on the reverse strand, counting down.
ACGCGGTAGAGCCCGTACTCGTTCAGCTTGAGGCCCCGCTGGATCGCTCGATCGCGCAGCGCGATGTTGTGCGCCTTGGACCCGCTGAAGTACTGCATCGCCGCACCCAGACTCTCGCGCGGAACCATCCTCAAGTCGGCCTGGAATCCGCCCCAGATCAGGACGCTCGACTTGGTTTCGCCCCGGGCGAGGACACGTTCGACGAGGTGGTAGCCGATGAACACGTCCATCAGCGAGGCCGGAGCGCCGGCCGCGAGGATGTCGATGTCGCCGCAGGTTTCACAGCCGCGCCTCAGGCTGCCGACGGGAAGAATGTCCGCATCCGGTGCGTGCTCGCGCAGCACCGAAACGATCGACGCGACTGCATCGTAGGCTTCGGCCATCAGGCGACGGCCAGTGAACCGTTGCCGCTCCTCGAGCGCCTTCAGGATCAGCGCTTCCTTCTTCGCGCCCATGCCTTTCAATGCGCGGACCCTGCCGTCCACCGCCGCGGCCTGGAGTTCCTCGAGCGAGCGAACGCCCAGGCCGTGGTAGAGAAGTGCGACCGTCTTGGGCCCGACGCCCTGCAGGCGCAGCAGGTCGAGTACCGTCGGCGGGAATTCCTGCAACAGCTCCTGGTGATAGCGAGTGCTGCCGGTCTCGAGCAACTCGCTGACTTTCGACGCCAGATCTTTGCCGATGCCTGGGATCTTCAACCGGTCCTCGGCGGGCAGGCTGGCGATTTGCGTGCCCAGGTGGGCTATCGTATCGGCGGCATTCCGATACGCGCGGATCTTGAACGGGTTCTCACCTTTGATTTCGAGCAGGTCGGCGATCTCGCCGAAGATGCGCGCGATCGCGAGGTTGTGCACGGGCGTCAGCCCGCCACGGGGATAGCGTCGATACGCGTGTCGACTCGCAATCCCTCGGATTCGATCTGAAACTCCAGAATGCGCGCGCCGTTAGCCGCAAGTGCCTGTCGAATCGCCGGCAGCCGATCGGGTTCACCGATGCAGAACAGGCACCCGCCGCCTCCGGCGCCACACACTTTGCCGCCCGCGGCCCCGGCATCGACGGCCGCCTGCAGCATGGCGTCGATCGCCGGAGTCGTGACGCCTGGCGCCAGTCGCTTGCGATTGTCCCACTCCTCAGCGACGTGTTCTCCGACCGCCGTCCAATCACGGCGTTCGAGTGCGGCCCGCATCGCTGTGGCGACGTCGCGAATCCGGCCGAAGCGCGACTGCACCTCCACGTCGCCGTCGATGTGCCGCTTCGTCATCTCCCAGTTGTTGATCCCGGAGTTGCGCGACGCGTTGGTGTAGGCAAGGACGATGCGCTCCTGCAGCTCGCGGGGATCGACATCGATGGCCACGCGGCGCACGCCGTCTACGTTGAGCTCCACTGCAGAGATGCCGCCGAACAACGCGGGGCGGTAATCCTGGACGCCGGTGGGCACGTCGATCACCTGCGCCTCGACGTTCTGCGCGATCTGCAACAGCAGATCATCCGAGAGTGGTCGCTCACACCATGCGGCCAGCGCGCCGCAGACGGCGATGTTCAGGGCCGAGGACCCGGCGATGCCGGCTCCGACCGGCGATTCACAGCGCGTCCGCAACTCGAGTCCTTCGGCCTGAAAGTAATGGAGCAGCCGTCCGAGCAGTTTCAGGTCGTGATTCTCGCGCAGTTCGGACCAGTGGTTCGCCTCCACCTGCACGCCGGTATCGTCGGAGAAGATCGCGATCCGCTTGTCGGCCCGGGGGCGGATCGAACAGCGCGCACGCAGGCTGATCGCCGCGTTCAAGGTCTGCGCACCTTCGTGGAACAAGTAGAGCGGCCAGATGTCGAGCGTGCCGCCCGCAAGGTCAATTCGTGTCGGCGCCGACGATTCAATGAGCATGCGCAGAACATTATAGGGTGGCATCTATAATGGTTCGCGAATGCTGTCGAAGGATCTGAGAAGACATGCCGGGCAGTTGTCGATCGCGGGATTTGCGGGGCACAACATTCCCTCCGATTTGAAGCTGCTGGCGCGTGAGTTCGATCTCGGCGGCATCATCCTTTTTGCGCGCAATGTCGACTCTCCGGACCAGGTGGCAGAGATCGCCAGGGAAGCGCAGTCGCTGTCGCAGGAACTGCCGCTGTGGGTGAGCGTCGACCAGGAGGGCGGCCGCGTGGCCCGGCTCAAGACGCCGTTCACTGTCTGGCCGCCGATGATGACGCTCGGGCGCAGTGGGATACGAAACTCGCCGAGCGTTTCGCCCGCGCCCTGGCGGCGGAACTCACCGCCGTCGGCATCTCGATGGACTACACCCCGGTGCTCGACATCCTCACCAACGAAAAGAACCCGGTCATCGGCGACCGGGCGCTGGCGACCACTGCGGAAGACGTGGCCAGGCTTGGCGGGGCGATCATCCGGACACTGCAGGACAAGGGCATCGCCGCCTGCGGCAAGCATTTTCCCGGTCACGGCGACACGAGCGTCGACTCTCATTTCGAATTGCCGCTCATCGAGCATCCCCTCGACCGCATCGACCGTGTCGAATTAGTGCCGTTCCGCGCCGCAATCGAGGCGCGGGTCGCGTCGATCATGACGGCGCACATCCTCATCCCGGCGCTGGACAGTGAACGCCCTGCGACCCTGTCGCGCCGCGTCGTGACCGGCATGCTCAAGCAGGATCTCGGGTATGACGGGCTCGTGCTCTCCGATGACCTGGAGATGAAAGCCATCAGCGGACGCTACGGCCTGTCAGAAGCGACCGTGATGGCGATCGCCGCCGGCTGCGACGCCGTGCTCATGTGCGGCGAGGGGCAGGACAAACAGGCCGCGGCGATCGAAGCGGTCATCCGCGCCGCCGAAAGCGGGGACCTCTCCGAGAAGCGGCTCGAGAACGCGCTCGCCCGGCATCGACGAGTGAAGGAACGCTTTCTCGTGCGCCGTCCCCAGCCGCTGAGCGGCGCCGCTCTGCGCGCGGCGCTGGGCGCCGACGAGCACCAGGCCGTGTCGGACGAAATGGCTCGTTTCGCCTGATGATGCGGAAACCGCGCGCCCTGGCGACAGGGTGACCGGATCGCGATCATCGCGCCGGCGAGCTCCGCTGCGGCCGCCGACATCGACGCCGGGATCGCGGAACTTACCGCACTCGGTTTCCGGCCGCATACAAACCAGCAGCTTTGAACCGCACCCCTACACGGCCGGTTCACCGGCCGTCCGCGCCGACGCGCTTCGCCGCGCCTGGCTCGATCCGGACATCAGCGGCATCGTTGCCGTGCGTGGCGGCTACGGGAGCGTGCAACTCCTTCCCCTACTCGACCCGAACGACTTCAGCCGGACGCCGAAGCCGTTCATCGGCTACAGCGACAACACATCGCTGCTGTCGTGGCTGACGCTGCGAGCGGGATCGTCAGCTTTCACGGTCCGATGATCGAAGGCCGCTTCGCGCGCGGATCCACGGCCTATGATCTCGACACTTTCGAGCGCTGCCTGATGCGGGCGGCGCCGGCCGGACCGATCACGCATCAACAGCTGGAGGTGCTCCGTGGTGGAGAGGCGTCAGGGATGCTGATCGGCGGAACACTGACGCAACTTGCGGGATCGCTGGGCACTCCCTACGCCTTCGATCCTCCTGAAGACTGCATTTTGTTCCTTGAAGACGTCGGCGAGCGTCCGTACCGTGTCGATCGCTTGTTCACTCAATTGGCGCAAGCCGGGATCATCGGGCGCGCATCGGCGCTCGTCTTTGGCGAGATGCCGCGCTGCGACGAACCGACAGGGAGTCCCGCGATCCGCGACGTCGTTGCGAACCTGACACAGGATTTTCCAGGCCCGGTGCTGTTCGGTCTCCCGTCCGGGCACACCCTCGGCGCAACCCTGACGCTGCCCTTCGGTGTGCGCGCGCGGGTCGTCGCCCACAAAGTACCAGCCCTTGTCATCGAGGAGTCGGCGGTCGAGTAATGCAGAGAATTCACCTGATCGGGATTTGCGGAACAGCCATGGGCACGGTTGCGGCGATGCTCAAAGCGCGCGGCCACGACGTGCGCGGCTCCGACCAGAATGTCTATCCGCCGATGAGCGACTTCCTGCGGCAGCAGGGTGTCACGCTGCTCGAGGGCTATCGCCCTGAGCACATTTCGGCCGATCTGGACATGATCGTGGTCGGCAATGCCATTTCGCGCGGCAACCCCGAGCTCGAAGAGGTGCTGGATCGCAAGATTCGCTACTGCTCGCTGCCGGAGATCATCCGCGACCATTTCCTCTGGGGCTCCCGCTCAGTGGTCATCGCCGGCACACACGGAAAAACGACGACAACCTCGCTGACCGGGTGGCTGCTGACACATGGCGGCGCTGACCCGAGTGTTTTCATCGGCGGGATCGCGGAAAACTTCGAAGGCAGCTACCGGATCGGCGGTGGACGCGAGTTCGTCATCGAGGGGGACGAATACGACAGCGCCTTTTTCGACAAGACGGCGAAATTTCTCAAGTATCTGCCCGACATCGCCGTCGTGAACAATATCGAGTTCGACCACGCCGACATCTATCCCGACCTGGACGCAATCCGGCTCGCATTTCGCCGGTTCGTAAACTTGGTACCTCGCCGCGGTCTCCTGCTGCTCGGCGCAGACAACACGGATGCGCTCGCGTTGAAGGAGTTCGCGCGATGCCGGATCGAGACGTTTGGATTGAGTGGCGGCGCGACCTGGCAGGCGCACGATCTCTCCGTGAGCACGACGTCGACGACCTTCAACGTCCGCCGCGACGGGACGCCCGTCGGCGCCTTCGAAGTGCCGATGCTCGGCGCCTACAACGTGCGCAACGCCCTGGCGGCATTGGCGGTCGGCGCGTCGGTTGGATTGAGCCCTGACACGATGGCGGAAGGGCTGCGCAAGTTCCGCGGCGTCCGCCGGCGGATGGAGCACCGCGGGACCGCAGACGGCGTGATGATCTATGACGACTTCGCGCACCATCCAACCGCGATTGAAGAAACGTTGACCGGCGTCAGGTCGGCACATCCTCATCGCCGGATCTGGGCGATCTTCGAGCCTCGATCGGCGACATCCTGCCGCAAGATATTTCACGAGGATTTCGCGCGCGCCCTGGGCCGGGCCGATCGCGTGATCCTGCCGGCAGTGTTCCGGTCGTCGTTGCCGGAGGATCAGCGGCTCGATACCGAGCACCTCGTGGCCGACCTGAAAGCGTCCGGTGTGGACGCCAGGTTCATTCCGGCTACGGAGCAGATCGTAAAGACGGTGACCCGTGAGGCGCGTGACGGCGATCTCGTCATCGTCATGTCGAACGGCGGCTTCGACAACATCCACCAGAAGCTGCTGGACGCGCTGGCTGCCCGGGCGGCGCACTGAGACGATGGACGATCTGCGGATCATCCCGGCCGGCGACGCGGCCATCGTGCTGGAGCTGCCGCCGCGGATCGATGCCGCCATCACTGCGCGGCTCGTGTTCCTCGCGGATCAACTGCGACTGCGGCTCGGCCACATCGTCCGTGATGCGGTCGTCGGATACTGCACGTTGACCGTGTACTTCGATCCAGTCCTCACCGACCCTGCATGGCTGGAGGAGGAGCTGCACGGGATCGCCAGGCAGACACCAACCGGCGCAGCTCACAGAGGTGCGCTGATCGATATCCCGGTGTGTTACGGCGGAGAGCTGGGGCCTGATTTGTTGTCGGTCGCGGATCAGATCGGTGCGACTCCGGAAGAAGTGATCGACCTCCACTGTGCCCCCGATACCGCGTGTTCGTCGTGGGATTCGTACCCGGGTTCGCCTACATGGGGGAAACACACGAGCGGTTAGCCCTGCCTCGCCGCTCGAGCCCGCGAACCCGAGTGCCGGCCGGCTCGGTGGCGATCGCGGCTGGACAGACCGGCATCTATCCGATCGAAACACCCGGCGGCTGGCACCTGCTCGGCCGCACTTACATCCGACCGTTCGACGAGCGGCGCGCGGAGCCGGTTCTGTTCAGGCCCGGCGACCGGGTCAAATTCCAGCCGATCGACCGGGCGGAATTCGAAAGGTCGGCGGCCGGATAATGGCCGCGTTGACCGTGGTTCGAGGCGGCATGCTGAGCACCGTGCAGGACCTCGGCAGATGGGGCATGCAGCATCTGGGAGTGCCGGTTGCCGGTCCGATGGACTGGTACTCTCACTGCCTGGCAAACCGCCTGGTTGGCAACGACACCGATGCGGCGGCAATCGAGATGACTTTGCTCGGTCCCGAGTTGATCGCCGATGCAGACGTGTCATGCGCGGTCGCCGGCGCGGCCCTCGACGTGACCGTTGGCGATCAGGCGGTGGATTCGGCCGATGCATTCGATCTCCCAGCAGGAAAGCGGCTGCGCTTCCGCTTCCGTCGTCCGGGAGCGCGCGCAACCCTGGCGGTCTGCGGCGGCCTTGCCGTCCCTGCGGTGCTCGGCAGCCGATCGACGAGTCTCATCAGCCGGGTCGGGCCTTCGGAGGACGGGCCCTCGCAGCAGGCGACGTGCTGCCGGTCGGTGACGTGCCGATCTCGACCGGCGGGAAGGGCTATCCGCTGACGCTGGAATCCGGTGGAGCGCGGGTGCGCGTGATCGCCGGACCTCACGCGGACCGGTTCACACCAGAAGCGGTGCAAGCCCTCGGTGGTTCACGCTACATCGTCTCCCCGGAGTCCAACCGCATGGGATTCCGGCTCGTGGGCGCGGCACTGTCAGCCGCCCCCACCGGTGCAGCAGAGATGCTCTCTGACGCGACCCCTGTCGGATCGATCCAGGTTCCTCCGTCTGGTCTACCCATACTGTTGATGGCGGACCGACAGACGACGGGCGGGTATCCGAAGATCGCGACGGTCATCACGGCCGATCTGCCACTGGCGGGACAGCTCGCGCCAGGCGACTGGATCGAATTCGTTCCGGTGACCAGAGTCGCCGCGCTCGATGCGCTGCGGCAGCGGGTGGCCGCCCTGTCAGGCCGTTCAGAATGAAGGTATTCGAGGACGAACTCTCCGGCGTGCTCGGTGCAGCCCGGGTCGCCGCCCGCGTGCACCTCGCCCCGTTCACCACCTTACGTATCGGTGGGCCGGCCGACTGGCTGGTGACCGCGCGATCCGCGAAAGAGATCCGGGACGTCATCGCAGTGGCGCGGCGCCACGATGTGGCAGTGACAGTGATTGGCGGCGGATCCAACGTGCTGGTCGCGGATGCCGGTATTCGCGGTCTGGTGTTGCGCGTGCATGGCGGGGAGGTCACCGCGCTCGATGACCCGTTCGATCCGCGCCGATGCCGGCGTCACCATCAATGGCCTGGTCCGCTGGACCATCAACCGCGGTGTCTCAGGGCTCGAGGCCTGGGCCGGTACGCCGGGAACGGTTGGGGGTGCGATCCACGGGAATGCTCATTTCCAGGGTCGGTTGATCGGCGAACTGGTCTGTACGGGTCACTCTGATCAACAGTGACGGCGCTGTCACAGAGGTGCCTGCCGCGGAGATGGAGTTTGCGTACGATTACAGCCGGTTGCATCGCACGGGCGAGGTCGTTTTGTCAGTGGACTTCCGCGTCGGGTCTGGAGATCCGCACGCGCTTCGCAGCATCGCACGGTCATCTCTCGCGTTTCGGAAGCGGACCCAGCCACTCGAGGCGGCAAGCGCCGGGTGCATGTTCCAGAATCCCGACCCGCTGATTGATGCCGTTCCGGCGGGCATCCCTGCCTCCGCCGGGGCGCTGGTCGATCGAGCGGGCCTCAAGGGCGCGCGGCTGGGTGGCGCACGCGTGTCGACCACCCACGCAAATTTCATCGTAAACGAGGGATCCGCGACTGCTGCCGACCTCGCCGCCCTGGTCGATCGTTGCAAACACGACGTGGCGGAGCGCTTCGGTGTCATTCTGCGCGACGAGGTTGTGCGGCTTGGTTTCTAAACTTCGGCCGACCATCCAGTTGCACACATATCTATGGCATTACTAAAAGTAGAAGGTGGCAGGCGGCTGGCGGGCAAGCTGTCTGTCGAAGGAAACAAGAACTCGGCGCTGCCGCTCATCGCCGCGTGCCTCCTGACCGACGAAGCCTGCGTGCTCGACAATGTGCCGCGGATCCGCGACGTTCAGGTCCTGCTCGAATTACTGCAGGGCCTCGGTGCCGAAGTCGAGGGTGCCGGGACTTCGACGCTCCGCATTCGGTGCCAGGCGGTGAACTCCGATCGCCCGGACCCTGCGCGCGTCGGAAAGTTACGCGGGTCGGTCCTGCTGCTCGGGCCGCTCCTGGCGAGGCGAGGATCCGCGCGGCTATCGCAGCCGGGTGGGGACTTTCCCACGCGCCGCACTATCTCAACGCATGTTCAGGCCCTCGTCGCGATGGGCGCGCGCGTCCTCGATGAACCAGGCCACGCACTGGAGGTGCCGGAAGGTCTTCGCGGCGCCTCGCTGTATCTGGACGAAGCCTCGGTAACGGGCACCGAAACCGCGCTGCTGGCGGCCTCCGCGGCGACCGGCTCCTCAGAGATCCGTCACGCGGCCACCGAGCCTCACGTCGTCGAACTCTGCCGGTTCCTCCAAACCATGGGTGTGGGGATCGAAGGCGGCGGCAGTTCCACCATCCGCGTCGATCCACCGTCGCGACTCGGCGGAGCGAGTCACCGGCTCGACGGCGACTACGTGGAAGCCGGCAGCTGGGGAGTCGTCGCGGCGATTACCGGCGGGGAGATCGAAGTGACCGGCGCCCGATCGAGCGACCTCGAGGTGATCGCCGCGCCGCTCGTCAAGATGGGACTGCGGTGTTCCTACGACGACGACCGGCTGAAGGTGCAGCCGTCGACGCTTTCGGCCGCGCGCAAAATCACCACCGGCCTGTGGCCGGGGTTTCCGAGCGACATGGTCAGTCTCGTCACCGTCCTCGCGACCCAGGCCGAGGGCCGCACGCTGGTTCACGACTGGTTGTACGAGCTGCGCCTCTTCGCGCTGGAACAACTGAGCGCGATGCGCGCCGATCTGTTCCTCTGCGACCCTCACCGGATCATCGTCAGCGGCCCGACCCACCTTCGCGGCCGCGATCTCGACAGTCGCGACTTGCGCTCGGGTATGGCACTGATCGCCGCGGCACTCGCGGCTGAAGGGCAGAGCACCATCGCGCCGCTCGAGACCGTCGAGCGCGGCTACGCATCGCTGGTCGAACGCTTGACTCTCCTCGGAGCGCAGGTGGAAAGGATCTAAGACTAGCGACCGCCGCCACCGCCGCCCGGCTTTTTCGGCGGGGGAGGGGTTACCGGCGTACCTGGAAACGTGCCTTGCAGTGGCTGCGGGAATGGGGGGTTCGGGGTTCCGGCGACTGGTGGCTTGGCAGGCCCGGGTAGCGGCTGATCGTCGCGCGGCACCTGGGGGAATTGGGGCAGCTCGGGGCCACCACCCCCGCCGAAATCGCGGCCCATCTTGAATGGGCGCAGGTCGCTTTCATTCAGATCCAGCACGCGGACGATGTGCGGCGTCAGGGTCAGGACGATATCGGTCTGCTGCGCTTCCTTGTGATGATTGGCGAACAGGTGCCCAATGAGCGGGAGGTCGCTCAAGCCTGGGACGCCCGACAATACGACGCGCTCATCGTCTCGGATCAATCCGGCCAGCATGTTGGTTTCGCCGTCACGCAGCCGGATCGTCGTGTTGATCTCGCGATTGCCGAACGTCGGCAATCCGCCGAAACCGACGCCCGAGATGTTACTGAGCGACAACTTCAGCGTCAGCGTCACCTCGTCGTCGTGGTGCATCCTCGGCGTGATGTCGATGTTGACGCCAATGTTCTCGTACACGAACGAGGTAATCGGCTGCTGATTGATCCCGCCGGTCGCAATCGGAGCAAAGGTCGTCACCGGCACGGGCACGCGCTCACCGAATCTCGCCTGCGCCGGCAGCCCTTCAGAGGTGCGAAGCTGCGGGTTCGCCAGCGTGCGCGTCGCCGCGTCGTTTTTCAGCAGTCGATAATAGATGCCGGGAATGCCCGAGAGAAAAACGTCGGCCTGCGTCAGGTTGGTCAGGTCCTGCAGCGTGAATCCCTGGCGGTTGACGTCGGCCGAACCGTTGATCCCGGTCGGAGGATTACCAGGCGAAGCGACCTGGAGACCTGGTACTCGCGCAGGCGCGTGCGATCGACCTCGAGCAGCTCCACGTCGATGATCACCTCCGGGCGCGCCTTGTCGATAGCCGCGATCAGGCGCGATGCGGCAGCGATCCGCTCGGGTGTGTCCTTCAGCGAAATCGAATTGGTCGCCGTGATCGGCGAGATCGATCGGACGTCGACCACGATCCGAAGCAGGTCCGTGACTTCCTTGATGTCGGCGTTACTCAGGTAGAACACGCGGACGATCGACTCTTCGTACTCCCGGCGCTTCGCCGTGGTGTCAGGGATGATCGTGATCGTTCGAGGAGATGTGACGCGATAAAACGTCTGCGTGCTGGACGTGAGAGACGAGAGCGCCTCTTCGAGCGTGGCGTTGCGAAGGTCGATCGTGACCGGCACGTCTCGAAACGCAGGATCGAACGCCAGGTTCAGGTCCGCGAATCGGGCGAGCGCGCCGAACACCATCCGGCTGTTCGCGTTGCTGAACGTGAGCGTATCGGGGAGCTTGAGCCCTTTCGGCAACTCCATCCCGGCGGCCGGCATGTCGCGCGTGCGATCGATCAACGTCTGGAGCTCGGTCTTGCCGTCTCGCGAAACTGCGAGCTTCGTACGGAGCTTCTGCCTGGTGTCTTTCAACGAGGAGGCGACCGCACTATCGGTCGGATTGAGCTCTGACGCAATCTGGAACTCACCGAGTGCTTCTTCGTAGCGTTCGCTGTTCGCAAAACGGCGACCCCGGTTGAAGTGCTCCTGCGCGGCCCGCAGACGCGCCCGGTCCAGCGCAGCCCTGACGTTGCGGTCGTCGGGGTGCGCCCTGGCGGCCTTGTTGTACTCGACCACCGCGGCGTCGTAGTCCTGCATTCGCTCGGCTTGCTGGCCCGAGTGATACGGCGAGGTGGTCGCACAGGCGGACCACAACACACCCGCCAGCAGGGCGAGCGCGGCCCGAGGGGACCGCCTAACGAGGTGGTGCGCCGGCGTTGATGACATCAGCTCCGCGGGGGATCTTGAACTCGAAGATCTTATCGGCCAATCCGACGTTTTCCTTGAAATTCGTAAAGGTAAACAGGGACTGTCCGCCTTGCCTGTCGCCGGCCGCGAGGGTGCGGATCTGCAGGGACTTTCGGTCCAGGCCCAGCTGCAGCCAGTCGTAGTCGCGATCCGGCAGCTTGGGTTCCAGCCGCAGTCCGAAGGTCTCGGGGGGTGCCTTGGGCACGAAGCTGACATTGAAGTCGCGCGTCAGGTTCCCCTTGCCGACAAGGAAGAGCAGTGCGGTGGTGGCTTCATCCTGCCTGGGCACCACGCTCCGGGTCACCTGGTTGTCGGCCGGGACCCACAGGTAAATGGTGGTTCCATCGCTGACGAAAACCTTCTTGTCCGGAGCGCTGTAGTCCCACCGCATACGGCCCGGCTTTTTGACCTGGACCTTGCCGCGTTCGACCAGCTTCTTGCGAAGGATCCCTTCGTATTGCTGGGTGAAGTCAGCGGTGAAGTCACGGATGCTGTCGTACTTCGTCTGGAGTGCGGATGCGACCTGCTGAGGTGAATCCTGCAGCGGAGCTGCTGTCGACCCAACTACGGCAAACCACACGACTGAAGCGCAGGTAAACAGGAGCGCGGAACGGCTCATATGTCCTTGATGGCAGGGGCTGAAGTCATCTTAGCATGCGGTCTGGCTGAGCCTCGGGGCGCGGTTTTTGCAGTTTTCTCCGGCTGGAGGTTCGAGCCATGAAAATACACAAACTCTTCCGGATCGCCGTGTTCTCTGCGGCGACGATGCTGGCCGGCGCGGCCGCCGCGCAGGATCGTCCGGCGTCGACAGCCGTGAAGGACGCCTGGATCACCACGCAGGTCCAGGCTAAGTATTTCGGTGACTCAACGGTCAAAGGACGCAACATCGACGTCGACACGACCAACGGCGTTGTCACACTTACCGGTGAAGTGACCAGCCAGACAGAGCGCCAGCGCGCGGTTGCACGGGCCAAGGAGGTCGAGGGCGTCTCGCGCATCGTCGATCATCTCAGCCTGGTGCCGGCAGTAAAAGGCACGGCGGGCACTCACGCCGCCGACAAGACTGACAAGGCGACCGATAAGGCCGACAAAGCCGCCGACAAGGCGGACGCAAAGGCCGATCATGCGAAGGACAAGGCCGACGCGAAGGCGGATCACGCGAAGGACAAGAGTGACAAGGTGGCCGACAAGGCACAGGACCGTTCCGACCGCGTCGGCAACGAGATCTCTGATGCCTGGATCACCACGAAGCTTCAGTCGAAGTACTACCTGGACTCCGATGTTCGCGGGCTCGACATCGACGTGACAACGAATGGCGGCGTGGTGACGCTGACCGGCAAGGTCACGAGCGCTGGGGAACGCTCGAAGGCGCTGTCATTGGCGAAGTCGACCGACGGCGTCAAGCAGGTGATCGACAAGCTCACGCTCGGACGTTAACGCGTTCGTAGTCGACAGCCCCGACCGGCTCGCTCGTCATTTGGACGAACGCTTCGCATCGATGAACGCGCGTACCTCATGAAGAGGTCGCGCGTTCAACACGTCCTTCCTCTGCACCCATCCCCGACGCGCCGTTCCCAACCCGAATCGCATCTGACGTTCCAATGCAGCCGCCCGATGGCAGTCGCTGTCGATCGTCACTGTCACACCGGCCAAAACCGCCGCGCGGGCGTGTTCACCGTCGAGATCCAGGTGGCTTGGGGCCCCATCGATCTCGAGTGCGGTGCCGGTCTCACCAGCTGCCGCATACAACGCGTCGAAATCCAGCGGGTATCCCCCCCGCCGACCAACCAGCTGGTTGGCGGGATGGGTAATCACGTTTACGAGCGGATGCCTGATCGCCTCGAGGGAGCGGGCAGTCAGTGTCTCTGGACCATGCCCCGCGGCGTCGTGCAGCGAGGCGAGGACGATGTCGAGTGTCTCGAGCAGGCCGTCGTCGAAGTCGAGGCGGCCGTTCGGCAGGATCTCGGTCTCCACTCCGTGCAGGATGCCGATCTGTGGATACTTCACTCGCAGACGCTCGATGTCGTCGCGCTGCCGCAAGAGTTGATCGCGGGACAGGGTTCGCGATGCCGCGGCCAATTCCGAGTGGTCCGTAATCGCGATGTACTCGTAACCCGCCTGCACGCACGCGGCGACCATCTGGTCGATCGTGTCCTGGCCGTCACTGTAGGTCGTGTGCATGTGCAGATCGCCGCGGATGTCCGTCCGTTCGATCAGGAGCGGCAGCCGTCCTCGCGCTGCCGCTTCGATCTCGCCGGTATTCTGCCGAAGCTCGGGAACGATGAACGGCAGGCCTGCTGCGCGATACAGCTCCGGTTCGCTGCTCGCTGGATGGTCTCGCCCGATGCGGTCGTGAATGGCCTGCGTATGTCTCGGATGTCCCGTTGTGGCGAAGAGCACCGATCCGTAGTGGTCGGGTGCGACGATGCGCAGTTCGATTTCCGACCGCTGCCACACGAGGCGCACGCTGGATTCAGTGGGAAGCGGGGCAACCGTCAATTCGTCGATGCCGTGGAGCTCTCCAAGTGCACCGGTTGGGTCGTCTGCAACCGCAACGATCACCGGCGCGAACACGAGCGGTTCGAACCGCCGCGCATCACCGGCGATAGTGACGGCGGACAGAAGCGGACAGTGATGATCGATCTGAACTTTCAGAGACTCGAGCAGGTCGGTTGCGCGACCGAGAGTGAGTGGGCGAGTTCGGTCTGCAGCCAGGGGGCTGGTCACGTCGGAAGCCACACGGGAGCATTGTCCTCACCGTGCTTCGGCGGTGTCAACGCGGCTCAGGCGCGCGACCCATCGGTGTGCGCATCGTTGTGCACGACCCATCCCTGCGACCGACGACCGCACACGAAACACCGCAGGAACATCGCGCCATCGTCACACGAGACGCAATAGTCATGTCCGGTTACATAACAGACGATCCAGCTCCACATCGCCGCACCTTCACCAGGGGAACGCGCGCCCAAGGGCAAGCACGATGCCAGCGTCCCAGACGAATATGTCGCGAGCTGCCGACGAACACCCAGGAATGTCGTTGCACATTTGCCCTGGTGCTGACGGTCTTGAAATCGGCGGCTCAGGGATGTGAGGGGGGCTTGGTCAGGTCGACGCTGAGAGCGGACGGCTTGGACGTAATCGTCTCGGTCAACCGGCGCTCACCGAACTGTGGATGCTTGAAGAGAAAGACGCGTGTTCCGAGTGCGACGGGGAGATTGGCCAGCGGGGTCTCGCCGGCCTTCGCGCCGTCGATCCACACCTCCGCCCACGGCTGCGCATTCAGGTTCACCGTGCCCATCGGCGTGATGTTGAGCGTCTTTTCCTCGCCGCCCACGATGTCGACGGTCTCAACGCTGGAGTACCCGTACTCGCGGTGACTGAGAGTGATGGTGTGCCGGCCCGGCGCGAGCATGATCCGGCTCTGTTCCGTCGTGCCCAGACTGCGGCCTCCTTCTGAGACCTCGAGAACGATCGGCGCGAAGACTGCGACCCATCCCGAGAAGACAGGTATGTCGAGGGTGGTGGTCTGGCCAGCGGTGATGCGGATGCCGCGCTTCACGGTCGCCGTGTCGGTGACCAGGGTGATCGTGTGACGGCCCGCCGTGACCGATTCGAGCCGGAGCGGCGTCTTTCCGGAATCGGTGCCGTCGAGGAGCACTCGCGCCCCGAGCGGCTGGCTGTTGACTGCCAGGACGCCAGTGCCCGGGGCCGGCTTCGAGTCGTTCACTTCCGGCGTGGCGGCGGGTCCCGCGGCTTCGCTGAGAGCTTGTGACGCTCCGGCGGAGTCTGGCCGCCAGGCGGCGCGAACAGCGAGTCCTCCGACCGTGAGTACTACCACGGCGGCAGCGACGATCTTCCATGGAAGGCGCCGAGCCGGCTCCGGTTCGGCCTCCGCGTCGAACGTACGCGTCATCCGCGGGGGCACGTAGCCGGTCGGCGGCTCCTCCTTGATCCGAAGAGCCGGGCTGGACTGTGCTTGCTGCACGGGCGCGGGAATCGCAACCGGGTTCGGGACAGGCGGGGCGGGCAGATGCACCGGCAGCGGAACCGGGCGGAATATCGCAGCGGGCGCAACGGTGATGGCGCGAATCGGTTCCGGCTCGGTGGTCACCTCGGGCTCAGGGGCCGTGGTGACCTCGGACGCAGGTTCGGGTTCCGGGTAAACCGCGACTGCCTTTGGCAATGGCGTGGTTTCGATCGCCGGGACGGCGGGTGATCTATCCGTGAGGGACGGCTGAACGAAGGCCTCACGTAAGGCGGCCGGAAGTTCGGTCTGGACCGCGGGCGCCGGAGCGACAACCGCCGAAGCAGCCGTGGCCGCCTCGGTTTCGAACATCTCGTCGAGCGCGGCCGCGTCCGCTGCGTCCTCGTCATCCAGCAGGTCCACTACCTGTTCCACCGGCTTCGACCAGAAGTCGAAGGCCCCGACCTCAGCTGGCGGCGCCGCGGAAACCGTTGCCGCCGGTGCTGCCGGTGGGAGCACCTCACTCGTTTCGCGGAGTGGCGTCGCGACGAGGACCGGTCGCGCACGCACGATCGTGACCTCCGGTGCGTCGTAGCGCGAGAACTCGGCAAGGGCGGCGAGGCAGGTGTCTTCACCGAGTTGTGACTCGACGATCAGTCGGACGTCTGCGATCGCACGGTCGGCGGTGACGCGATGTTCGCGCGCCGGAATGCCGAGCGCCGCCGAGAACAGGGTCCGCACCCTCTCCGCGAGAGAGTCTCCGCCCCGGATCTGCGCGATCTCGACCGCCTCACGTACCATCTCGTGCAGCGAGGTCGCCGGATCGAGAGCGGTGAGCGGACGCCCGAGCGCGAGCAGCAGTGCGGAAAAGACCGCCTGCGAGACGTCCGCTGCTCCGTCGACGCGAGCCGCTGAAGCCGAGGGGAACGCGATGCCGAACTCGGTCCACGCTCTCCGGTGTGACAGGTTCAAGCGAGGGAGTGCGGTCCCGTAGATCGCGTCGGTCAGAACAACCTGCGCCTGGGTGGTGAGGATGATCCTGTGAGGGGCGACTGCGCCGTGGACAACATTCGCCGCGTGCATCGACGAAAGGGTGGGCAGAACCTGCAACAGAAAGCCGAAGGCGGTGTCGATCCCGGAGACGGCCGAGTCGGCACAGGCGCGCGCATCCATGATGTCAGCGAGCCGGTCGCCGGCAGGTAGCTCGGAGGTCACCGTGAGACGACCCGCGATCACCTCGAACGAGTGAACGCGGACGACCCGCTCGTTCGCGAGTTCTTCGATGAGTGCTGCCTGGCGTCGCAGCGCCGAGTCGAACACCGCAAGTTCCGGCCGGACGTGCAGGCACTCGAGCGTGGTGCCTGACTCGCGATCGAAGCGAATCGATCGTCGTCCAAGACCATCGGCGAAGCCGGTGGTGGACACCGAGGTCGGACGTACGTCGGGGACTGCGGGCATCAGCACGGACGAGACTGGAACTGCAACGCCGTTTCCACTCAGCGTTTGTATGCCGAGCCTCGTAACGCACGTTTTATGGCCGGAATACGGTATATCGCGCGATGCGATTCGTCGCCGCCAGGGCCGGGACTGACAAGAACGTAACCGGTCTGCCGGTTTTGCAAGTCGGGTAAAGCGCTCATCTCTGTTTATGCGATATTGAAAGGCATGAGCGACACCAATGAGGTCCGCGCCCTGAAAGCATCGTTCCGGGGCGCGCGGGAGGCGGCGGCCGCACTGGCCGCACTGCAGGAGAAGGTTGACGCTTTAGACGACCGCGGCGACATCAGCGAGGAGGACCTGGAACTACTTGGTCGCGTCACTGCCGGCCATGCCGTTGCCGCGCAGGCGCTTCGCGGTCTCGTGGTGACGATGCGCAACCGGAGAACTGCGGCCGCATCATAGCTCCGGCCGATCATTGCGTGTCTGCGAAATCGCGTGCTAAACTCAGGGTTCGTACTCACTAGCGGCGCCCTCGCCGTCATGCCGGGTGCGAATACAGCCAAATAGTGGGCGGCTAGCTCAGCTGGGAGAGCGCCGCGTTCGCAATGCGGAGGTCGCGAGTTCGATCCTCGCGCCGTCCACCAACACATCGAAGCAGCTGAACGAATCGTTATGATGACTGGCCCGCTGAATGCGGGCCTTTCGTGCCTCAGGGAGATCGTGCGCGTCCCTGACCCCGTGGGCTTCTCCGGATTGGTATTCGCATGCGTCGCTGGCGCGGTGGGTTGGTATGCGAGGCAACAGCAGAAGGTTGCAGAGACTGCCACTCGTAAAGCCGAGAGTGAGGAGCAGCTTGCGAAGAAGTCGAGCGAGCTCGCCAGGGCAGAATTCGAACGCGCCGACAAGTTCGTGAGCCTCGTGTCCTCGGACCCGGCCGGCAAACATCGACGTCAGTCTCATCGAAGCCAGCATGGTTCAATTCGAAAGCGATGCTCGTCTCACTCGAGTCGTCCGGGACGAAGCTGCCGCACCACTCGTTGTACACGCATGCGAAGGCGGTATGGGACGGGTGCGTCAACCACCTGCAGGTGACGGCTCCCGAACCCTGTCGCTAAGCGCGCCTCGGCGATTCGAGTTCGTCTCGCGCACATATAATTTCTCGAGTGTCGCCGGAGAGAGGCTCACAATTGAAACGATTCGGAATCATGACCGGCGGGGGAGATGCGCCGGGGCTGAATGCGGTAATCCGCGCCGTCGTCAAGTCGGCCGCGCACTGTAATTGCGAGGTCGTCGGACTGGAAGACAGCTTCGATGGGCTGATCGAGCCGGGCCGCTCGCGCATCCTGAAGCCGAAGGACGTCACCGGCATCCTCCGCATCGGCGGCACGATCCTGGGTACCACCAATCGCGGCAATCCGTTCGCCTATCCGGTCGACACCAGCGGCGGACGGATGGACTACTCCGATCGCTGCGTGCAGATGTTCCACGAGATGAAGCTCGACGCGCTGATCGTCATCGGTGGAGACGGCACGCTCGGCATCGCTTACGAGTTCTACAAGCGCGGGATCCCGATCGTCGGTGTCCCCAAGACGATCGACAATGACATTGTCGAGACCACGAACACGTTCGGCTTCGACACCGCGGTGAGCTTTGCCACCGACGCGATCGACCGGCTCCACACCACCGCCGAGGCGCATCACCGGGTGATGGTGGTCGAAGTCATGGGGCGTTACGCCGGATGGATCGCGCTGTACGCGGGCGTCGCCGGCGGTGCAGACGTCATTCTCATCCCCGAGATCGCGTTCGATCCCGACAAGGTCGCAACCTGTATTAAGGAACGCGAGACTTACGGCGCCCGTTTCAGCATCGTGGTGGTGGCCGAGGGCGCGAAACCGATCGGTGGGAAAGTGTCGTTGATCAAGGCCGCAGAAGGGGCGTACGTGGAGCGGCTCGGTGGGGTGGCGGCGCTCGTCGCTGCGGATATCGAGAAGCGCACCGGAAAGGAGACGCGCAGCGTCGTGCTCGGGCATCTGCAGCGGGGAGGAGCCCCGACGAGTTTCGACCGGACGCTGGCGACGAGGTTCGGCGCCCGCGCAGTGGAACTGCTGCTCGAAGGCAACTTCGGGACGATGGTGGCGTTCCACCCACCCGATATCGTTGCCGTTCCCCTGGAAAAGGTCGTCAATCGGACGCGCAACGTTCCGCTCGACTTCGACGTCATCCGCACCGCGCGCGCGATGGGCATCTCGCTCGGCGATTGATCAGGCGAGAACGTCGAGATATTTCAGCGCGCCGCCGGTGTTGAATACGACGACAGTGTCCGACGATTTCACCAGGCCGTCACGCAGGAGCACGCGCAGCGCGTAGAGGGCGGCACCACCTTCGGGCGCGGCGCTGATGCCCTCTTTGGATCCCAGGGCGCGCATGTCATTCACCATGTCGGTGTCGGACACGGCAATTGCCGTCCCGTCGCTTTCGCGGATCGCGCGCAGCACGAGAAAATCGCCGATCGCCTTCGGCACGCGGAGCCCATCGGCGACGGTCTTCGCACCCTGCCACATCTCGGACCGTTCCTCACCGCGTTCGAAGGCTCGCACGATCGGTGCACAGCCTGCGGCCTGAACCGATACCATCCGCGGCCGTCGGCCTGGTGCCTTCCAGCCGATGCGTTCCATCTCTTCGAACGCCTTCCACATGCCGACCATCCCGGTGCCGCCGCCGGTCGGGTAGATGATCCAGTCAGGAAAGTCCCAGCCAAGCTGTTCGCCAAGCTCGTACGCCATCGTCTTCTTGCCTTCGATCCGGTACGGCTCCTTCAGCGTGGAGGTGTCGTACCATCCAAGCGGCTTGCCCTTCTCTGCGGCGATCCGGCCGGCATCGGTGATCAGCCCGTCCACCAGCGTGACTTCGGCGCCGTACAGCTCACATTCCCTGATGAACGGGACCTTGACGTCCTTCGGCATGAAGACCTTGGCGTCGATTCCCGCCGCGGCGGCGTAGGCGGCCATTGCGTTGGCGGCGTTGCCGGCGGAAGGAATCGAGAGGACCTTCGCGCCCAGATGCGAAGCCTTGGTGACGGCGGCGGCCAGTCCGCGCGCTTTGAAGGAGTTGGTCGGGTTGAGCGACTCGTCCTTCACGAACAGCCGTTCCACGCCCAGTTCTGCACCGAGACGTCGAGCGTGGACCAAGGGAGTCCAGCCCTCGCCGAGCGTCAACGGTTCCTGTCCATCGAAGAGCGGCATCAGTTCGCGGTACCGCCACATGTTCGGCTGCCGGGACGCGAGTGACTCCTTCTTCCAGGCACGCGCGGCGTTGAGGTCGTAGCGAGCGAGCAGGGGAGCGCCGCACGAGCAGAGATGCTGCTCGACTCGCGGATCGTAGGAACCCGCGCCGCACGGAACGCTGCACTCCAGATGGGTGAAATATGACAAGGGGAAAATTCCAAACTTCAAACTCCAAACTTCAAACTTCAAACTGCCCGGCTTTGGAGTTTGGAATTTGTGGTTTGAAGTTATCTATTTGTTCAGAAGCTCAGTGTCCTTCTTCTTCTGAAGGTCGTCGATCAGCGCGATCTGCTGATCGGTGATCTTCTGCACTTCATCCAACCCGCGGCGCTCGTCGTCTTCGGAGATCTTGCTGTCCTTCAGCAACTTCTTGAGCTTGTCGTTTGCCTCACGCCGCACGACGCGGACGCCGTTACGGCCTTCTTCGGCGTATTTGTGGACGATCTTCGAGAGCTCCTTCCTGCGTTCGTCGGTCAGGGAAGGAATGGGAATGCGCACGACCTTGCCGTCGTTCGTCGGGTTCAGCCCGAGGTTCGCGTTTCGGATCGCCTTTTCGACGGTCCCGAGCAGCGACGGGTCGAAAGGCTGCGCGACGATCATCTGCGGCTCCGGAATCGACATGGTGGCCACCTGGTTGAGCGGCATCTGGGCACCATACGCTTCGACATGCACCGTGTCGAGAATCGTCACCGAGGCTCGGCCCGTGCGAACGCCGGTCAACTCCCGGCGCACGTGCTCGATCTGCCCATCCATGCGTTTTCTGACTTCCGCGAACAACTCCTTCAGATCACTGACGTCCATGTCTGGTCTCCTACGCTCGCACTGTCGTTCCGACCTGCTCGCCCATGACGACGCGGCGAAGGTTGCCGCTGGTGCGCAGGTTGAAGACGACAATCGGGAGCTTGTTGTCCATGCAGAGCGAGATCGCGGTCGCGTCCATGACCTTGAGCCCTTCCTGTAACACTGTCAGGTAGGAAATCTCGTCGTACTTCGTTGCGGTGGGATCCTTCATCGGGTCGGCGGAGTAGATGCCGTCCACCTTGGTCGCCTTGAGGATGACGTCGGCCTTCATTTCCATCGCGCGCAACGCCGCGGCGGTGTCGGTCGTGAAATACGGATTGCCTGTGCCGGCGGCGAACACCACGACCCGGCCCTTCTCGAGATGACGGACGGCGCGGCGGCGAATGAAAGGCTCGGCGACGGCACGCATTTCGATGGCCGAGGCGACCCGGGTCGGGATCCCGTGATGCTCCAGCGCATCCTGCACCGCGAGCGCGTTGATCACCGTGGCGAGCATGCCCATGTAATCGGCTGTCGCGCGGTCCATGCCTTTCGCGCTCGCAGCCAACCCGCGGAAAAGATTGCCGCCGCCGATCACGATAGCGGTCTGGACACCGAGCCCCTGGATCTCCAGGATGTCTTTGGCGATTTGAGTGGTGATGGCGGGATCGATTCCGAACTGCTGTTCGCCCATGAGGGCCTCACCGGAGAGCTTGAGCAGTATGCGCTGATAAGCGGGAGCGGACATTCCAACGATTATATGGTTCAAAGGTTCCAGGGTTCCATGGTTCTGAACTCGAACCGCAGAACCTTGGAACCGTAGAACCTTGGAACGCTATTCCCCCAGCTTGAATCGCACGAAGCGGGCGACCGAGACGTTCTCCCCCAGCTTCGCAACTGCCGCCTGGACGAGTTGGGCGATGGTCAGCTTCGGATCGCGAATCGAAGGCTGGTCCAGCAGGCACACCTGTTCGTAGAAGCTGTTCAACTTTCCGTCCACGATCTTCTCGATCACCGGCGCGGGTTTGTCCTTCACCTGGTCGCGATAGATCCCGCGCTCGCGCTCGAGGACGTCGGCCGGCACTTCGTCGCGGCGAACGTACTGCGGGTTGGCTGCTGCAACGTGCATGGCGATCTCGCGTGCGAGGTTCTGGAAGTCCTCGGTCCGCGCGACGAAGTCGGACTCGCAGTTCACTTCCACCAGCACACCGATTTTGCCGCCCATGTGGATGTAGCTGCCGATCAGTCCCTCGTTGGTCGAGCGGCCGGCCTTCTTGGTGGCCTGCGCGAGACCGCGCTTGCGGAGGATCGTCGTGGCTGCCTCGATGTCCCCGTTCGACTCGGTCAGGGCTGCCTTGCACTCCATCATCCCGGCGCCCGTGAGGTCGCGGAGCTTCTTCACCAATGCTGCGTTGATTTCCATCTGTCGCTGACTCCTAAAATCCGGCTTCCAGCTGCCAGCTTCCAGTCACTGGAACCGCGTACCTGGATCCGTACATGAAAACGCCGGCCTGATGATTCCCGGCCGGCGCGTTTGAGACCGGCTGATGCCGGCCTCGCAAACAGTTAGACCGAAGCGGGGGAGGTGGCCTGTTCGGGCCGGACCTGGCGCGCCGGGCGTGCCCGCCGGCTGCGATCGTCGCCTTCGTTGTCACTGCCGTCGTCGGCCTGCGCCGACTCACGGACGCCACGTCCCGAGGACACGGCGTCGGCGATCTTCGAGGCAAACAGCCGGATCGCGCGCAGCGCGTCGTCGTTGCCGGGGATCACGTAGTCGACGTCATCGGGATCGCAGTTGGTGTCGACAACGCCGATCACCGGGATCTTCAGCCTGCGTGCTTCGGCGACGGCAATCTCTTCCTTGCGCGTGTCGATCACGAAGAGGGCGTCGGGCAGCCGTGACATGTGGCTGATGCCTTCGAGGTTCTTCTGCAGCTTTTGCTTCTCTTTTTCGAGCTGCGAGATTTCCTTCTTCGAGAGCGACTCGTAGCGGCCGTCGGTTTCCATCGCCTCGAGATCGCTCAGGCGCTCGAGGCTCCGCTGAATGGTGGTGAAGTTGGTGAGCAGCCCGCCCAGCCAGCGCTGGTTGACGAAGAACATGCCGCAGCGCTGCGCTTCTTCGGCGATCGCATCCTGGGCCTGGCGCTTGGTTCCGACGAAGAGGATTGTGCGGCCGTCGGTGGCGAGGTTCGGCGACGAACTGCTCGGCCTCGCTGAACAGCTTCGCGGTCTTCGGCGAGATCGATGATGTAGATCCCGTTGCGCTCACCGAAGATGTAATTGCTTCATCTTGGGGTTCCAGCGCTTCGTCTGGTGGCCGAAATGGACCCCCGCCTCGAGCAAATCCTTCAACGTGATCCCGTTCAAGCTGCCTCCCATTACCGTTTGCTGAACTGGAAGCGCTTGCGCGCCCCCTTCTGTCCGTATTTCTTGCGCTCCTTGATCCGCGCGTCGCGCGTCAGGAACCCTGCCTTCTTGAGCCGCTGCCGGAGCTCGATGTTGTATTCAACCAGGGCGCGGGCGATGCCAAGGCGCAGCGCCCCGGCCTGCCCGGCAATGCCGCCGCCGGAGAGCGTCGCCAGGACGTCGAACTTGTCGGTCGTCTCGGTCAGCAGCATCGGCTGCTTGATCTGGGTGCGGAGCGCTTCGGTGGGAAAGGCCTGCTCGAGCGGTTTGCGGTTGATGACCAGGCCGCCGTTGCCGGGCCTGAGGAACACGCGCGCGGTGGATGTCTTCCGGCGTCCGGTGCCGTAGTACTGAATTGCTGCTGCTGCCACGTTAAACGACCTCTGTCCTGGTAGTCTTTGCCGGTTGCGGCTTCTGCGCCGCGTGCGGGTGATCGCCACTCGCATAGACCTTCAGCTTGCGCCACATCGCTTCACCCATCTTGGTTTTGGGGAGCATGCCGCGCACCGCTTCTTCAACCATCCGTACCGGGTTCTTCTGGCGAAGGTCCTTGGCGCGCTCTTCGCGGAGACCGCCTTCGTATCCGCTGTGATACCGGTACAGCTTCTGTTCTTCCTTGCGCCCGGTGAGCTTGACCTTGGCCGCGTTGACAATGACGACGTGATCGCCGGTGTCGATGTGGGGGGTGTAAACAGCCTTGTGTTTACCCTGGAGCAGGCGCGACGCCTCTGTCGCGATCCGGCCGAGGACTTTGCCCTCAGCATCAATGACGTGCCACTGCCTTTCCACACTTCCGGCAGTGGGAACAAACGAGCCCATTGGAACCCTTTCAGCCTCTCTCTACGGACGGCAAACCAAGAGGATACTGACGATTGCGGGGATTGTCAAGGCGCGTGCCGCCCTGGAACGGCAGGCCCTTCACCACCGATATTTCGCCGTACGCAGGATCTGCAATTACGAAAGCGTTAGGCCGTGACCAAATTGTTCACGCCTCAGGCTGATCTTCCGCAGCAAACCACCAGAATTGCGCGGATCTACCCGTTTTGCAGAATCCAGTCGCGTGGCACTTCGCTTGCGGCTGAGATCTGCCGATAACACCACCTGAACAAGACGAACCGGCGAGAAATCCGCCGTTATACGCGTGATCCGTGGCCGCGACTCGCAGGAGTATACGGCCCTTCTGAGATTGGACGAACCCGCGGTGTTCCGTAAGGCGAAAGCAGTAGTAGGGCTCGACATCGGCTCGAGCGCGATCAAAGCAGTCGAACTGAGAGCTGCTGGCCGCGCGTTCAAGGTCGTGGCATACGGCCGCGAGCCCTTACCGGCCGACAGCATCGTCGACGGCGCCATCATCGATGGAGCAGCGGTGGCTGACGCCATCAAGCGCCTGTTCGAGAAGCGGAAGATCCGGACCAGGGATGTCGCGGCGTCGCTCTCGGGCAACGCCGTCATTGTCAAGAAGATCACCTTGCCGCTGATGACCGAGGCCGAGTTGGCCGAGTCGATCTACTGGGAGGCAGAGCAGTACATCCCCTTCGACATTCAGGACGTGAACCTTGATTACCAGGTCCTGGAGCGCGGCGACCCTGCCGGCAAGAGCACGATGGACGTGCTGCTGGTCGCGGCCAAGAAGGAGAAGATCGCCGACTACACCGGTGTCATCGCGCAGGCCGGGCGCACGGCAGTCGTGCTCGACGTCGACGCCTTCGCTCTGCAGAACGCCTACGAAGCCAATTACGGCGTCGATGCAAGTGCCGTCGTGGTGCTGCTCAACGTCGGGGCCAGTGCGACGACGATCAACATTCTCAATGGAGAACAGTCGGTCTTCACCCGTGACATCTCGATCGGCGGCAATGCGTATACCGAGGCGCTTCAGCGCGAATTGAATCTTCCATACGACAGGGCGGACGCGCTCAAACGCGGCGAGGAGGGCGAGGGGGCGACGTTCGAGGACGCGCGACCCGTGCTTCGGGCCGTGACCGAGAACGTCATGCTCGAGATCCAGAAGACCTTCGATTTCTACAAGGCGAGCGCCGCGAGCGACCGGGTCGATCGGATTGTCGTGAGCGGCGGCGCGTCGCGCGGCGAGAGCTTCACCGAGACGCTGGCCGAGCGCTTCAACGCACCGGTCGACGTGTTCGATCCGTTCAAGAAGATCACCTTCGATCCGCGCAAGCTCGGGGGCGCGGATCCCGACGCCGGGGCGACATCCGCCGTGGCGGTTGGTCTCGCCTTGCGCAGGGTAGGCGACCGTTGATTCGCATCAATCTCCTGGCCGTCGAGCGCGGACCTGCGAAGCGCACCACGCTCATACCGGCGGCGCAGCGCGTGACCGTCGGCGCGAGCCTGATCCTGCTCGCCGGAACGCTGGCCGTCGGGTGGTGGTTCTGGTCGCTCAGCCGCACGTCGCGGCAGCTGGACGAGGACATCGCCAGGGCTGAAACCGAAACGCAGCAGCTGCGATCGGTGCTCGCGCAGGTGCAGAAGTTCGAAACCCAGCGAGCGCAGCTCCAGCAGCGGGTCACCTTGATCGAGCAGCTGCGCCAGGGGCAGACGGGGCCGGTTCACGTGCTGGATGAAATCAGCACCGCCATTCCCGAACGGCTCTGGCTGACGGACCTTTCACAGGCGACTGACGTGCTGACGATCACCGGCAATACGACCTCGCTCACGGGCGTGTCGGACTTCGTCGCCAACCTGGAGGCCAGCGGCTGGTTCAAGCGGCCCGTCGACATCGTCGATACACAGATGTCGCAGGATCCCAAGACGGGTGACCTCGTGAAGTTCTCGGTGAAGGCAACGATCAACAATCCGGAAGCGCCAGCCCCATCCGGGAAGGCGAACGCGGCAGGAGCGAATGCGAAGCGTTAACGCGAGCCGTCCGGACCCTCGACACCCGGCAGAACTCTGATGGACATATCTCTCAGCAAACTCCCGTGGTACGCCCAGATCGGCGCCTTCGTCCTCGTAACGGGCGGCGCGGTGTTCGGGTTCTGGTATTTCTACGCGACCGACATGCAAGTCGACATCGAGGCGCGTCAGACGCGTCTCTCCGCCATGAAGGCAGACATCGCCAAGGGCATCATGACCGCGCGGCAGTTGCCGCAATTCCAGGCGCAGGTCGCCGATCTTCAGCGCCGGCTCGAAGACCTGAAAGCCGCGCTCCCGGAACAGAAGGACGTTGCAGACATTCTCCGGCGTGTCCAGGGCCTCGCAACGCAATCAAGTCTCACCATCCAGCGGTTCACTCCGCAGGATCCCAAACAGCAAACGATGTACGCCGAGCTGCCTTACAAACTGCAGGCGGAAGGCACGTACCACAATCTCGGACTGTTCTTCGACAAGATCAGCAAATTCCACCGGATCATCAATGTGAGCGACATCTCGATCAAGGCGAAGCAACAGCCCCAGCCGAACGCAACAGTTGTCGCCGAGTTGGTCGCGACCACGTTTGTTCTCCAGGAAAAGGCGGCCGCCAAACCGCGGCCGGCGGCCAAGCAATGACGGCGACGACGGGCGGCATGCGCATGATCGCGATCCTGGCGGCTGCCGCCCTCTGTCCGAGCCTCGCGCTTGCGCAGCCGCCGGCGGCAAAATCCGCGGCTCCGCCGGCAGCAACCGTGGAGACCCCCTCGCCCGCACCGGCACAACCGGCCTACTCCTACCAATCGGACGGCCGTCGCGATCCGTTCGTGAGTCTGCTCGGCCGCGGCAGCGACCCCAACTCGGTCGCCAACCGTCCGGCAGGCCTGCCCGGTCTGCTGATCGACGAGTTGGCGGTGAAGGGGGTCATGAAGGACCGCGCCGGCTTCGTCGCCATGATCCAGGGGCCGGACAACAAGACGTACATGGTGCATCCGGGCGAAAAACTGATGGACGGATCCGTGAAATCGATAACGGGAGACAGTGTGGTGTTCTCGCAGGACGTCAATGATCCGCTGTCGACAGTGAAACAGCGCGAACGAGTGAAAAAACTGCGGTCGACCGAGGAGGGCCGCCAGTGACGACGATCTCGAAAGTCGCGCTGACGAGCGTCGCCACGCTTGCACTTACCGTATCCGCTCCGACGGTTCGTCTGCTCGGAACAGAGCCACCGGCGGCCGCGACCATGATCGCCACCGTCCGCGCCGAAGACGCGACTAACAAGACGACGGTCACGCTTATCGCGGACGGGCAACTGACGCCGGCAAACGTGAGCGAACTGCCAGACAAGCCGCGCCGGCTGGTCCTCGACTTTGCCAATGTCAGTGCCAACGCATCATCTCGGACGCTCTCGAGTCCACTCGTGCAGAAAGTCCGGGTGGCGGTGAACAGTCGCAATCCGCTGGTCACCCGGGTGGTGCTGGAGATCGACGCACACGCGACATATCACGTCGAGCGTGGAACCGATGCGGCGCGTGAGTTGGCTGTCGTGTTCGAGCCGGCGCTGGCCACATCGACGATGCTGCTGACGGCGGGCGAGCCGATACCGTCCGAGCCGGAACCGGCGATCAGCATGCAGCAGGCGCTGGCGAACGGCGCCACGCTGGCTCCGCCCGTCGAGGCTCCGAAGCCGGTCGCGCCTGCAGCCGCTCCGGTTGCACCGGTGAAAAGTGCAGCGGTCCGCCAGCAGGCGGCCCCCGCCCCGACACCGCAGCAGCTCCCCACGGTGCAACCGCCGACGCGCCCGAACCCGCCACCGCAGCAGCCGATCGGGCCTGGCGGCGAGAAGCAGTACGTCGGTGCGCCACTGACACTCGATTTCGCCGGCGCGGACCTGCGCTCAGTCCTCCGCGCGATCATCGCCCATGGCGGTCTCAATGTCGTGTTCGACAATGCCGTCCAGGGCACCATCGACATCGTTTTGAATGACATCCCGTGGGACCAGGCGCTCGAGACAATCCTCCGCGCCAACAAGCTCGGATATGTCGCCGAGGGAACGATCATCCGGATTGCGCCGGTCTCGGTGCTCGCCGAAGAAGAGGCAGAACGCCGAAAGCTCGCGGAAGCGCGGGCGCTGGCCGGCGACCTCCGCGTCCAGACGTTCGCCCTGAGCTACGCCAAAGCGACGGAAATGCAGCCGCTGCTGACCAAGTCGGCGCTCTCGGCACGCGGACAGATCCAGGTCGACAGCCGCACGAATACGCTGATCATCACCGACCTGCCGGATCGCCTGCAGATCGCGTCGAACCTGATCTCCGGCCTGGACCGGCCCGAGCCGCAGGTCGAGGTCGAAGCGCGGATTGTCCAGACCTCGCGAGACTTCGCAAAGGCGATCGGGATCCAGTGGGGGCTGAACGGAAGGATGAGTCCTGAAATCGGCAACACCACGGGCCTCGCATTCCCCAACCGTGGCGCCGTCGGCGGACGGCTCGGCCCGCCGCAAGGGGCGGAAGGCACCGATACGAGAGCCAATCCCGTCGACCAGACGGGAACAGTGGTCGGGCTGCCCGCTACTGCCATCGGATCGGCCGCGGTCAACACGGCAGTCGGCCTGGCGCTTGGTTCAGTCAATGGCGCGTTCAATCTCGACGTCGCCCTGACCGCACTCGAGCGCAGCGGCAAGGGGCGGGTGCTGTCGACGCCCCGCCTCACCACGCAGAACAACATCGCCGCAGAAGTCGGGCAAGGTGTGCAGATCCCGATTCAGACGGTTGCCAACAACACCGTCACCGTAACCTTCAAAGAAGCGCTGCTCAAGCTCATGGTTACGCCTCAGATCACCGCAGCCGGGACCGTGATCATGCAGGTGACAATCGAGAATGCGTCGGCTGACTTCAGCCGCGTCGTCAACGGTATCCCCCCGATCGACACGCAGCGCGCGCAGACGCAGGTGCAGGTGAACGATGGGGCGACGACGGTGATCGGTGGCATCTTCGTGAGCAGGGAACAATCCTCCACCGACCGCACGCCGATGATCAGCCGCGTGCCGCTGCTCGGCTGGTTGTTCCGGCGCGATGCGGTGCAGGACGAAAGCCGTGAGCTGTTGATCTTCATCACGCCGCGGATCCTGAAGGGTTGAGCGACATGAAAAAAGCACTCCTCGCCATTTTGGTTCTGGCCTCGGCTTCGTGCGGCGAGATGACGCGGCAGGGAACCGCGTCGTCGTTCCTCGCCGTCGAAACGCTCGAGGCCGCGTCAGGTGCGGAGCCTGGCGAATTCGGTGGTGATCTCGCCTCCGACGTGATCACCGTGGTGAACGGCACGCCAACCGCCTTTGCCGACATCGCCAGGGTCAACTTCGTGCTGATGTTGAAGGATCCCGGAACGGTCAACGTCCCGAACTCGCCCGGGCCCAACAACGCGATCACGATCGACCGCTATCACGTGCAGTTCATCCGGGCAGACGGACGCAATACTCCAGGCGTCGATGTGCCGTATCCCTTCGACGGCGCCTTCACGCTGACGGTATTCGACCGCGCCGAGGCCGCATTCACCCTCGTCCGGGTGCAGGCCAAACGGGAAGCACCGCTGTCGGGCATGGTCAACAACGGTATCCGGCTCTCGACCATCGCCGAGATCACGTTTTACGGACACGACCAGACCGGCCGCGAGGTGAGCACCGTCGGCCGGATCGGCGTCAATTTCAATAACTGGGGCGACCCGCAATAGTGGCATTCAGATGCCGGTCCGACCGGCGGTCTTCAATATGAACGCAACCTCACACCGCTTAATCTTCGGCCTCATCGCGGCGCTCGCGATGGCGGGCTGCACGATGAAGAGCCAGGAAGCGCCGCCGCTGACGGGTCCGTCGGAGTTCGGCACGTCGATCACCGTCGCGGTGTCACCCGACGTTCTGCAGACCGACGGCGGCTCGCAATCGCTGGTCACCATCACGGCGCGCGGTACTGACGGACAACCGCTCCGCAATGTCTCGCTCCGCGCGGAGATTCAGGTCAACGGCCTGGTCACGGATTTCGGCACGCTGTCGGCCCGCAACGTCGTAACCGACGCGCAGGGCCGAGCCACCCTCGTCTACACGGCTCCCGCGATCGCCGGTGCGGTCGACAGCGGCCTTCGCGTGGACATCGCCGCGACTCCGTCCAGCGGCAGCTATGGCGACAACGTTGCGCGCGTCGCGACGATCCGGCTGGTGCCGACTGGCGTCGTCGCACCGCCCGACGGCCTGCAGCCGAACTTCACCTTCACGCCGTCGACCGCGCTGGCGGGTGAGAACGTCTTTTTCGAAAGCACGAGCACGGCGGCGGCGCTGAACCCGATTGCCAGCTACCGCTGGGACTTCGGCGACGGTGGCACCGGGAGCGGAAAGACGGCGACGCACGCGTACTCGAAGCCCGGCACCTTCTTCGCGCAACTGACGATCACCGATGCGCTGGGCCGATCGGCCTTCACGACGAAATCGGTGACGATCGGCGCTACGCTGGGGCCCACCGCCAATTTCGTGAACTCGCCAACCGATCCGCTCGTCGGAGACGTGGTGAACTTCAACGGCGCGGCATCGACTGCGACGACCGGCCGCCGCATCGTGAGCTACACGTGGGACTTCGGCGACGGCACCGCAGGCAGCGGGGTCCAGGCTTCGCACAGCTACACGGCGGCGCGTAACTACACGGTGACGCTTACCGTGAAGGACGACTTCGGCAACAGCAACACCGTCTCGAGGGCCCTCGCAGTAAAATAGGATCCGTGGCGGAGAGTCCGCGGATCATTCTTCAGACGCTTCAGACGCCGGATCGCAGGGTCCGGCGTCTCTTCGTTCGTCGTGAATCAAGGCAAGGACGCTCTCGGCTGTGAACGCCGCGCGTATCGATCGTCTTCGATCCGCCATGAGCGCTGCCGGACTTCAGGCACTGATCGTCACGCACCCTCCCAACCTCAAATATCTGACCGGACTCTCCGCCAGCGCAGGCGCGCTGATCGTCGGCCTCGCGGAATCCAGGCTGATCGTCGATTCCCGCTACCTGGAAACGGCACGCGCCGCTACCGCCGGCCGTACCGGGGTAACGATCCGTCTCGCATCCGGCGGCCTCGACCCGGCCGTGGCCGACGAGACCGCATTAATGCGCGCGGCGGCCGTGGGCATCGAGGCCGCACACCTCCCGGTTTCCCGATACGAGCGGCTGCGCCTTCTACTCGCACCGCCCCCGGGCGGCGAGGCCGCGGCCCAGCCCGGTCACGGCGCACTCGTGCTGACCGAAGGTCTCGTCGAAGGACTCAGAGTCGTGAAAGACGACGGGGAGCTTGCGACGCTGCGCGAAGCTGCCCGGCGATTGTCGGACGTGGCCATCCGTGCGCGCGAATTCGTCCAGGCGGGCCGCACGGAATCGATGGTAGCCGCGCTGGTGGACGCGGCGGTGCGCGACGCCGGATTCGAACGGCCGGCCTTCGATACCATCGTTGCCTCCGGGCCGAACAGCGCACTCCCGCACGCGCGGCCGACCGGACGAATCCTCGCCGACGGCGATGGGGTGGTGCTGGACTTCGGGGGCATCTACGACGGATACTGCGTGGACCTTACGCGGACCCTGCACCTTGGACCACCGGGGGCAGGGTTTCGTCGTTTGTTCAGTGCTGTGGCGGAGGCGCACGCCGCAGCGATCGCGGCGGTGAAGCCCGGCGCATTTGCCGCCGATATCGATGGAGCCGCACGAAAGGTGCTGGAGCGTCACGGGCTCGGTGAGGCATTCGGGCACGGCACCGGGCACGGCCTGGGACTCGAAGTGCACGAGGATCCGCGGATCTCTCCGTTGGCGCCGGCGGATGCACGGGTGACCGCGGGAATGGTGTTCACGGTCGAGCCGGGTGCCTATGTGCCTGGAAGCGCCGGCGTTCGGATCGAAGACGATGTGCTGGTCACCGAGAGCGGGTGCGAGCTGCTCACGAATGTGGCGATAGAGTTATGAAGAGGCACGTGCAGCTCAGTTGATGACCAATGGAATTTGACGATATCGAAAAGATCCTGGCGCTGGTTCGAGAACACGACCTCACGGAGTTCGAGCTCGAGCGCGACGGATTGAAGCTGCGTGTCAGGAAGTCGCAAGGTCCGGGGCAGCCGCAGGTGCAGATGCTCATGCCCGCGCCCCCGGTGTCGCATCACCATCAGATGCCGAGTCCGCAGGCGGCTCCCGCCGGCCCCTCCGCCGCGCCGGCGGCGACCGGTCAGACGGACGAGGAACTCGAACTCGCCGTCGTCAAGTCGCCGATCGTCGGCACGTTCTACCGCACGCCCGAACCAGGCGCGCCGGCGTTTGTCGAAGTGGGGCAGCGCGTCAAGAAGGACCAGGTCCTCTGTATCATCGAAGCGATGAAGCTGATGAACGAGATCACCTCGGAGTACGACGGGGAAATCGTCAGCGTCTACGTCGAGAACGGCAAGCCGGTGCAGTACGGCGAGCGGCTGTTCGCCATCAAAACCGCCTGAATGTTCAAAAAAATTCTGATCGCCAACCGTGGGGAGATCGCGTTGCGCGTCATTTACGCGTGCCGCGAGCTTGGGATCAAGACCGTTGCGGTCTATTCGGAGGCGGACGAGAATTCGCTGCACGTCCGCTTTGCCGACGAGGACGTCTGCATCGGACCGGCGCGCAGCGCGGAGAGCTACCTCAGCGTTCCCGCCATTCTTAGCGCCGCGGAAATCACCGGCGCCGATGCGATCCACCCCGGTTACGGCTTCCTGTCGGAGAGCGCGTATCTTGCCGAGGTTTGCGAGGCGTGCCATATCAAGTTCATCGGTCCGGCTCCCAACGTGATCAGGCTGCTCGGCGACAAGGCGCGTGCGCGCCGTGCGATGAAGCGCGCCGGGGTGCCGATCCTGCCCGGCAGCGACGGGCCGGTTGACAGCGAGGAGAAGGCGCAGAAGATCACGCGTGACCTCGGGCTGCCCGTCATCATCAAGGCAGTGGCCGGCGGCGGCGGCCGTGGCATGCGGGTCATCCGCGACATGTCGGAGCTCGGGAAGGCACTGAAGACGGCGCAACGCGAGGCCGAGGCCGCCTTCGGCGTCGGCGACGTGTATATCGAGAAATACGTCGAGAACCCGCGGCACATCGAGTTCCAGATCATTGGTGACCATCACGGCGCGGTGGTGCATCTCGGCGAGCGCGAATGCTCGATCCAGCGGCGGCATCAGAAGCTGCTGGAGGAGGGACCGTCGGTAGCCGTGACCGAGAAGATGCGCCGTAAGCTCGGCGCGACGGTCGTCGACGCCGCGCGCGCGGTTCAGTACACCAATGCCGGAACGTTCGAGTTCCTCATGGACGACAAGGGAAGCTTCTACTTCCTGGAAGTCAATACCCGCGTCCAGGTCGAACATCCCGTCACGGAGTGGATCACCGGCGTCGACATCGTGAAGGAGCAGATCCGGATCGCCAACGGTGCGCGCCTCTCATTCAAGCAGGGGGATGTGACCTTCAACGGACACGCCATCGAGTGCCGGGTGAACGCCGAGGATCCAGTGACCTTCGCCCCCTCCCCGGCGTGATTCACGCGTTCAGCGTGCCCGGCGGGCCCGGCGTTCGGGTCGACACCTTTGCCCATTCGGAATGCACGATCCCGCCGTACTACGACTCGATGATTGCCAAGATCATTGTTCACGGCAGGGACCGGCAGGAGGCAATCGCCCGGATGCGCCGCACGCTCGAGATGACAGTCATCGAAGGTATCAAGACCAGCATCCCCCTTCACCTGAAGATCCTCGACGATCCCGACTTCGTGGCCGGCCGGTTCAGCACTTCCTTCATGGAGCGCTACATGCCGGAAAAAAAAAGCCTTAACGGTCTCGCGGAAGCCGTCTGACGGCGTGTTCGATTCACCGCTCTATCCGATCATCGATGTCGATCTGTGCGGGATGCGAGGCTTGAACCCGCGCGCCCTGGCGGAGGCATTTCTCTTGGGCGGTGCCCGGGTGATCCAGGTGCGCCAGAAGTCTGCGGGCAGCGCATCTCTGCTGGCGTTGACGCGGGACATTCTTGGTATCGCGAAACCCCACGACGGGCGGATCATCCTCAACGACCGATCGGACCTGGCCCGCCTGGCCGGCGCACACGGGGTCCACGTCGGGCAGAGCGACCTCGGTCCGTCGGAGGTGAAATCGATCGCCGGGTTCGATCTGGCTGTCGGGCTCTCTACCCATACACCGGCGCAGGTGGATGCGGCGGCCGCAGGACCAGCGGACTACATAGCGGTCGGGCCCGTTTTCCTCACCCGCACCAAGGACACCGGCTACGAACCCAGGGGTCTCGACCTCGTCAGGTACGCCGCCACGAAAGGGAAGCCGGTCGTGGCAATCGGCGGGATCAACGTGGGCAATGCCCGCCAGGCACTCGAAGCCGGCGCCTCAGCTGTTGCACTGATTTCGGACCTGATTTCTACAGCGGCTCCTGCGATCCGGGTCCGCGAGTATCTCGAAGCATGCGCCTGAGACGGACCACCACGGATTTGGCCCCCTCTCGGACGTGTGCATATAATCCGTCGGCAATCACAACTTTCTGCTGCAGAACAGCGAGGATATAGAGTGCAAGGCTCCCTGTTTCGAACGAAATCGATCGATGCGCTGCTTGCGGACGCAGGCTCAACCGGCGAAGGCACCCTCAAACGTACCCTGGGACCATGGGCGCTGGTAGCCCTTGGAATCGGTGCAATCATCGGCGCCGGCCTCTTTGTCAGAACCGCCGCAGCGATCGCCGATCGCGCAGGCCCATCAGTAACGATTGCCTTCATCGTCGCCGGCATCGGCTGCGCGTTCGCCGGCCTGTGCTACGCCGAATTCGCGTCGATGATCCCCGTCGCGGGGAGTGCCTACACCTATTCCGTACGCGACGATGGGGGAGTTCGTCGCCTGGATCATTGGCTGGGACCTCGTCCTCGAATACGCGGTCGGTGCCGCGACCGTGGCGATCGCGTGGAGTGAGTACCTGAACCGCGTGCTCGAGTGGTTCGGACTGAAGATTCCGTACGCCTGGACCCATTCTCCCTTCCAGGCCGTCGCCGGAACCGGCGAGCAGGGGATGATGAACATCCCGGCCGTCGTCATCCTCGGCCTGCTGTCGGCGCTGCTGATCCGGGGGACGCGCGAGTCGGCGTTCATCAACGGTCTGATCGTTGTCGTGAAGGTGGCGATCGTACTGATGGTGATCGGCATCGGCTGGGGATTCATCAACCCGGCGAACCACACGCCCATGATCCCGGCGCCCACGACTTACGTGACTCCCGAAGGCGTGACCCACAACTACGGCGGCTGGCTCGGTATCCTGGGCGCTGCGGGCGTGGTCTTCTTCGCGTTCATCGGCTTCGACGCCGTCTCCACGGCGGCGCAGGAGGCGCGCAATCCCAAGCGCGACATGCCGATCGGCATCCTCGGCTCGCTGGCGGTCTGCACCGTGCTTTACGTGCTCTTCTCCTACGTGCTGAGTGGCGTCGCGACGGTCGAAGACTTCCGTTCGACCGGTCGTGAAGCCTCAGTCGCCTTCGCGATTTCGAAGTACATGCCGGGTTACGAATGGCTCTCACGGGCGGTGACGGTCGCAATCCTCGCGGGTTTCTCCTCGGTGATCCTGGTCATGCTGCTCGGCCAGTCGCGGGTGTTCTACTCGATGAGCAAGGACGGCCTCGTTCCGCAGATCTTCTCGGAGCTTCACCCAAAGTACCGGACGCCGTATAAATCGAACTGGCTGTTCTTCGGGTTCACCTCGCTGTTTGCGGCGTTCGTCCCGGGTGACATCGTCGGCGAGATGACCAGCATCGGGACTCTCTTCGCGTTCATGCTGGTGTGCGCCGGCGTATGGCTGATGCGCGCCCGCCGGCCCGACCTCGATCGCGGATTCACGGTTCCCGCACTGCCATTCGTGGCTACCGCGGGGATTCTCACGTGCGGTGCGATGATCTTCGGGCTCGGCTGGACCAACTGGCTTCGATTGATCGCCTGGCTCGTAATCGGCTTGATGATTTACTTCGGCTACAGCCGGAGCAGGAGCAAGTTGAACGCCTGATCGTCCGGCCGGCCCGGCAGTGCGGTTCAGCTTTTTTTCATGCGCTGGCGGAAAATTCGCCAGCGCTTTTTCACAGGACTGGTAAGAAAGCTTGCCGCCGGATCATCGCCGGGCCGGGTTCACGAGGCTCGTCAGGGACGTCGCCGAAAGAGCCTTGTTGCAGCCGGGCGCCGCGGCGGCCGGACGCCGATCGGTTCTGCTGCTCGCGCTTGTCGTTCTCGGCGGCACCATCGGCTACGTCATTATCGAGGGGTGGAGCGTCTGGGATGCGCTCTACATGACCGTGATCTCGGTGACGACAGCCGGTTACCGGGAAGTTCACCCGCTGTCACGCGCGGGCGAGCTGTTCACGATGGTGGTCCTCACGGTCGGCGTGGCGACCGTGCTCTATACGTTCTCTTTTCTGATGGCCCACGTTGTCGAGGGTGACCTCCAGCAGCGATGGGTCAAGAGCCGCCGCTCACGCATGCTCGACCAGCTGAACGACCACTTCATCATCTGCGGCTTCGGCCGCATCGGGCGGATCACCGCCGATGAATTCGCGCGGCAGAATGTTCCGTTCGTCGTCATCGAGCGGGATCCGTCGCGCGTGGGTGAGGCGCTCGAGGCGGGATATCTCGCGGTCGAGGCCGACGCGTCGAGTGAGCAGGTCCTGCTTCGCGTTCGCATCGGCGAGGCGCGCGGCTTCATCGCCGCCGTCAGCACAGACGCGGAGAATGTGTACGCGGTCCTGACCGCCAGACTCATGCGCAAGGACCTGTTCATCATTGGCCGCGCCGAAACAGTCGACGCCAAGACGAAGCTGGTGAGAGCAGGGGCCGACCGCGTGATCTCGCCTTACCAGATCGGCGGATTGCAACTGGCCCAGACCGCACTGCGTCCAGCGGTGGTGGACTTCGTTCAGCTGGCCACCAGTTCCGAGAATCTTGACCTGAGCATGGAGCAGGTTCGCATCGCGAAGGGTGCCGAACTTGCGGGACTCTCGCTGATCAATGCCGGCTTGCGCCAGCGCTTTGGGGTGGTCGTGGTGGGAATTCAGCGCGCGGACGGCCGCATGGACTTCAACCCGCCTCCGGAATCTGAAATGTGGCCAGGGGATCAGCTCGTCGTCCTCGGCCGGACCGCAAGCCTGCGCGACCTGGCGCAGGTGGCCGGCGAAACGAGGATCGGGCCCAGATGACCGCACACCTGCTTGACGGAACCGCCATTGCTGCATCGATCCGGGCCGGCGTGGCGCCAGATGTCGCCGCCTTCGCTGCGCGCGCGGGGCGTCCGCCCGGTCTCGGCATCGTGCTCGTCGGCGAGGACCCCGCGTCAGAAATTTACGTCAGGAACAAGGTTCGGGCGGGCACTGAATCCGGTCTGCGGGTCGATCTCGAGCGGCTGCCCGCGACGGCATCCCTAGACGACTTGATCGCCGTCGTCCAAGGCCTGAACGCAAGCGCTGTCCATGACGGAATACTCGTGCAGGCGCCGCTGCCGGCATCGATGGGGAAGACCGCGTCGCAGCGCGTCTTCGATGCGATCGATCCAGACAAGGACGTCGACGGCTTCCACCCGGTGAACGTCGGTAAGCTGGTACAAGGGCGTGCGCACCTCATGCCGTGCACTCCATCGGGAGTGATCGAGATGATGGACCGCGCGAAGTTGCGGATAGCCGGAACGCGCGCGGTCGTGATCGGACGCAGCGAGATCGTCGGAAAGCCGATGGCCATGCTGCTGCTGCAGCGCGACGCGACCGTCACGATCTGCCACTCCAAGACGCCGGACCTGCCGGCGGTGGCTCGCGAGGCCGATATTCTCGTCGCCGCGATTGGTCGCGCCGGCTTCGTGACCACAGACTTCGTCAAGCCGGGTGCCACGGTCATCGACGTCGGCATCAATCGCGTGACCGATGCTGCGGTGGCGCGCACGCTCTTTCCTGAAGGGGCGACACGCCTCGCCGATTTCGAAAAGCGGGGCTCGCTCGTTGTCGGTGATGTGCATCCGGCGGTGGCGGAAGTCGCCGGCGCCCTCACGCCCGTGCCAGGTGGTGTCGGTCCGCTCACCATCGCGATGCTTCTGAAAAACACGCTGCGCGCCGCGCAGGAGCGGCATCCAGCCTGACCCTGCTCCGCGCTGCTCTCACCGGCGGGATCGCGACCGGCAAGAG
Source organism: uncultured Acidobacteriota bacterium (assembly GCA_963742265.1). Taxonomy (GTDB): domain Bacteria; phylum Acidobacteriota; class Vicinamibacteria; order Vicinamibacterales; family 2-12-FULL-66-21; genus JACDCA01. The sequence goes on along the minus strand of CAVULC010000002.1, from coordinate 546,589 downwards.
CTTCTGCCTCGCCCGGTTCCGGGAGCTCGGCGTGCCGACCATTGATGCCGACGCGCTGGCGAGGGACGCGGTGGCCCCCGGCACACCCGGACACGCCGCGGTCATCAAACGATTCGGCTCAGGTGTCAGTCGCCCGGACGGCTCACTCGATCGTCCAGCCCTGGGCATGATCGTCTTTGCTGACCGCTCCGCGCGCACCGCCCTCGAAGCGATCATCCATCCCGAAGTCCGCCGCCGCATCGGCGACTGGTTTGCCAATCTTCCCTCCGGAACACGGCTCGCGATGGCCGACATCCCGCTGCTGTTCGAGACCGGGCAGGAGCACGACTTCGATCGCGTCGTCGTGTGCGCCTGCGATCCGGCGGAGCAACTACGGCGGCTGGTGCTGCGGGATGGCCTGTCGGAGGAGACGGCGCGTCAGCGTCTTGCGGCGCAATGGCCGATCGCCGAGAAGGTCGCGCGCGCTCAGCATGTGATTCGCACGGACGGAACATTCGCCGATACCCGGTCGCAGGTCGACGCCATGTTCCAGGCGCTCACGGCCCCGGAGTAAGCACCGCCTCGATGTCTTTCGGCGCGATTCTGTCTTCGAGGAAGGTGTTCCACTCGTGGCAGTGCGGGCACTGCCAGATCAGTTCGGTACTTCGATAGCGGCACCGCGTGCAGATGTGCGGATCCAGGTAGAAGATCGAGCTCCGGGTCAGTTCCACGTAGCGGTCCACCAGCGCCCTCGGGAGCTCCAGGCTCGATAGCGTCTGCCAGATAGCCTGGTGCAGGGCCAGCGCATGTGGGTTGATGACCAGTGCTTCGAACAGCAGGTCGAGGGCTTCCCGCGCTGCGTTTCGCGACGTGAGGTGCCGGGCGAGCGCCAGCCGCGCACGCCAGTCCTGAGGAGTGTCGGCGATGAGCTTCCGGCACAGCGCTGGAAAGGCTGCATCGTTGCCAGTCGAGGGGTACGCGGCCTCGAGCCGTGAGAATGCGAGGTAGGCGCGCTCGGGAGTGGTCTCCACCAGCTGCTCCCAGGTCGCCACTGCACCGGGGGCGTCGCCCTGGTGAAACCTGACGTCGCCGAGGTTCAAGTACGCGGGCGTGTTCTTCGGGTCGAGTTCGATGGCCGCGGAGAAATGACGCGCCGAGTCGGCGTAATCGAGTCGCTTGAGCGCCTCGCGCCCAAGTTCATCCTCGAGGTAGGCCAGGATTTCCTGGTGCCGGGGCTGCTTGTCTTCCGGCGCACCCGCTGCGAGCTTCTGTCGCGTTGCGTAGGCCTCGCGCCATTGGTGCTGCTCTTCGTAGAGCTTCTCGAGGTTCGACAGCGCGTACTCGTTGTCAGGATCCAGGCGCAGCACTTCTGAAAACGCTTCGAGTGCGCGATCGACGAAGCCCCCCGCCTTGTAGTCGAGGCCGAGACAGAGCAGAACGTTCGCATGTTCGAGCTTGCGCAGGGTGGGCCGCTGGAGGAGCGCCTGGTGTTCCTGGATCGCCCGACCGACCTGCCCTTTCTCCCGGTACAGGTTGCCGAGAATCAGGTGGATCTCGAGGCCGTCGCCCGACACCTGTGCCGCGCGCGTGAGCTCCTCGATCGCATGGTCGACCTGGTCGGCAACGAGGAAGTTGAGGCCGAGCATGTAATGCGGGGATTCGCGCGCGCGCCGGCGGTCCATCCACTGGCCGTCCTGCAGCTTGTAGCGCTCCCACGCCTTCCCGGCAGCGATGCCAATCAGCAGAGCGATGAGCGCGGCGAGACTCGTGTAGGGACCCATCAACCTGAGAATTCCGAGACGATTGCCGTCCAGCGCCCCTGCGCTTTCAGGATCAATTCGAAGAACTCGCGAACCGCGCCGCGCCCGCCATCGAAGCCGCTCACCCAGTGCGCCGCGGCAAGCGTCTCCGCCGCCGCGTCCGCCGGGGCGCCCGCCAGCCCGGACCGGCGCATCACCGGCAGATCGACCAGATCGTCGCCCATGTAGGCCACCTGGTCGGGCTCCACATTGAGTTCCCGCACGATCTCATCGAAGGCTGCGGACTTGCTCGATGCGCCCTGCACAACGATCGTAATCCCGAGTTGCTTCGCCCGTTCCGTGGTCGCGCGCGACTCACGTGCGGACAGCAGGCCTACGGACAATCCGGCACCCATCGCGCAGACGATCGCCGCGCCGTCCTTGATGTTGAAGCCCTTCGATTCTTCGCCGGCGGCGTCGATCGTGACTGTGCCATCGGTGAGGACGCCATCGACGTCGAGGAGGACCAGCCGAATCTGGCGGGCGCGATCTTCTGCCGTTAGTGGAGTCACCTTGACGCCAGCAGCTTAAATCATCTGCGTGCGCCAGAGATCATGGAGATGAACGACCCCTTCGATTACACCGGTACCGTCGGCAACCACAACCGACGTAATCTTGTGGGTTTCCATGATCCTCAGCGCTTCCACTGCCAGGGTGCCACGTGGAATGGTAAGCGGATTCTTCTTCATCACCTCACCGGCCGTGAGCGACAGGACGTCAGGGGCGTTGGCCATCAGCCTCCGCAGGTCACCGTCGGTGAAGACACCCGCGAGCCGTCCGTTACCCTCGACGACGCAGGTCATGCCGAGGCGCTTGTCCGACATTTCGTGAAAGACGTCGGGCATCAGGGCCGACGTGGACACGATCGGCGCCGCGTCTCCCGCATGCATCACGTGCTCGACCCGGATCAGCTTTCGTCCGAGCTTGCCGCCCGGATGCAACGAGGCGAAATCCTCCGCGCGAAACCCCTTGCGTACCGACAGGGTCATCGCGAGGGCATCTCCCATTGCCAGTGCGGCGGTGGTGCTCGCCGTCGGGGCAAGATTCAGTGGACAGGCTTCTTCAGAGATCCCGCAGTTCAGCGTCACATCGGCGGCGCGCGCAATCGTCGACGCCGGGTCACCAGTCAGTGCGATCAACCGCGCCCCGATTCGCCTGATCGACTCCAGCAACCGGACCAGTTCTTCCGTCTCGCCGCTGTGCGACAGCGCGATCACAACGTCCTCGTCGCGGATCGCGCCGAGATCGCCATGGATCGCCTCGGCAGGATGCAGGAACCAGGCGGACGTCCCGGTGCTCGACAGCGTCGCAGCGATCTTGCGGCAGATGATGCCGGACTTGCCCATGCCGGTGACGATCACCCGTCCACGGCAGTCGAACAGCAGCTGCAGTGCGCGCTCGAAGTCGCCGTCGAGACGGTCCACCAGATTCAGGATCGCGGCAGCTTCCGTCTCGAGGACCTTGCGGGCGAGCGCCAGGCCGGTGAGCGTGTCGGTCATGCGGATGTCTCGCACGCGATCGCATGAATGCGCACGAGCCGGTGAAGCAGCGGTTCCAGCAGATCCAGCTTCAGGGCATTCTGGGCGTCGCTTTTCGCCGCGGGTGGATTCTGGTGCACTTCGAGGAACACCCCGTCGACACCAGCGGCGACACCGGCCGAAGCCATCGGCTCGATGTACTCGGCCTGCCCGGCGGTCACACCGTCTCCGCCACCCGGCAATTGCAGGCTGTGCGTCACGTCATAAACGACAGGGAAGCCGAGCGTGCGCAACATGGGAAACGCACGCATGTCGACGACCAGGTTGTTGTATCCGAACGTGAAGCCTCGCTCGGTGACGATCACCTGCGAATTGCCCGCCCCAGTGACCTTCTCGATCGGGTGGCGCATGTCCATCGGCGCGAGGAACTGCCCCTTCTTGATGTTTACGACGCGGCCCGTCCGCGCCGCTGCAACGAGCAGATCCGTCTGGCGCGAGAGGAAGGCGGGGATCTGCAGAACGTCGGCCACTTCCGCCACAGCGCCAGCCTGCGCAGGCTCGTGAATGTCAGTCAGAATCGGGACGCCGGCTTCTTCACGAACACGCCCGAGGATCCGCACGCCCTCGATGAGCCCGGGACCGCGGTAGGAACGAGCTGACGTCCGGTTCGCCTTGTCGAACGACACTTTGAAGACATACTGAACGCCGGCCCGGCCGGCGATCTCTTTCAACTGGATCGCGGTTTCGATCGCATGTGCTTCACTTTCGATGATGCACGGACCGGCGATCACCAGCAGCGTACCGCTGCCGACCGACAGGCCGGCGAACTGGACGGGATTCACATGCGTCATCCGGCGACCGAGGCGGTTGCCTGGTGGCCGGCGGCGAGCTTGTGCTGATGGCTGGCTTCCACGAACCCGGCGAAGAGGGGATGTGCCTTCAGCGGCTTGGACTTGAACTCAGGATGAAACTGGACGGCGACATACCAGGGATGAGAGGGCAGCTCGATGATCTCGACGAATTTGCCGTCGAGCGAACGGCCGACGACTTCCAACCCGTTGTCGGTCAGCGCGCTCTCCCACAGGCAATTGAACTCGTAACGGTGTCGATGGCGCTCCTGGATCAGTTCCGAGCCGTACAGCTGATGCGAACGTGATCCGGGCTTGAGCTTGCATTCGTAGGTCCCGAGCCTCATCGTCCCGCCGAGATCATCGATGCCGAGAAGATCCCGCAGCTTGTAGATGACGTTCTGGGGTGTGTCCGGTGCGCATTCGGTGGAGTCCGCCTGCGAGAGTCCGCAGACGTGGCGGGCGTATTCGACCGCAGCCCACTGAAACCCGTAGCAGATCCCGAAATAGGGAACGCCGCGCTCGCGCGCAATTTCGGCCGCCCGCATCATCCCGCGCGTGCCGCGATCGCCGAAGCCGCCGGGGACCAGGATGCCGTCGGCGCCGTCGAGCAGCTGCTCGCCGCCAGGCTGTTCAAGTGCCTCCGCTTCGACCCAGCGGATATTCACGCGCAGACGATGCTTGAATCCACCGTGGTAAAGCGCTTCGTTGAGGCTCTTGTACGAGTCTTCGTAGCCGACATACTTGCCGACGACATGGATCGTGATGTCGTCCTTCGGGTTCCGGATTCGATCCACCAGGTCGACCCACGCGTCCATGCGCGCCTCGGTCGCCGGCAGACTCAGCCGGTTCAAGACGATGCGGTCGAGACCTTCTGCCGCGAGGACCAGTGGGACCTCGTAGATGCTCGAAACATCCTTCGCCGTAATCACCGCCTCTTCATCGACGTCGCAGAACAGCGCAATTTTCTGCTTGATGTCCTTGTCGAGAAATCGGTCGGTGCGGCACAGCAGGATGTCGGGCTGAATGCCGATCGCCCGCAGGTCGCGAACGCTGTGCTGTGTCGGCTTGGTCTTCAATTCTCCAGCCGCGCCGATGAACGGCACCAGCGTCAGGTGGATGTAGAGCGTATTTTCACGACCGACATCCTGGCGCAGCTGGCGAATCGCTTCGACGAACGGGAGGCTCTCGATGTCCCCGACGGTTCCGCCGATCTCGACCAGGACAACGTCGACGTCCTTGGCCACGGCCCGGATGCTGTCCTTGATCTCGTTGGTGATGTGCGGGATGACCTGAACGGTCCGCCCGAGATAATCACCGCGACGTTCCTTCTGGATGACCGAAAGATAGATCTTCCCGGTGGTCCAGTTGTTATTGCGGGTCGTGACCTGGTTGGTGAATCGTTCGTAGTGGCCGAGATCGAGGTCCGTCTCGGCCCCGTCATCGGTCACGTACACTTCGCCGTGCTGGTAGGGGCTCATCGTCCCCGGGTCCACGTTGATGTACGGGTCGAACTTCTGAAGCGCCACCTTGTATCCGTGGCCTTCGAGCAGGGCCCCGATGGATGCGGCGGCGAGTCCCTTGCCGAGAGACGACACCACGCCACCGGTGACGAGGATGTACTTGACCGGCCGTGTTCGCTGTCTGTCGTTGTTGCCCTGGCTGCTGGATTCGGTCTGCTGCATCTGGTCTCCCCGCTACGCCCGCGCAACGGCGGGCGCCAGCCGTCTGACGCGCTCGAGGTCTTCTGGTGTATCAACGCCAACGCAATCCCGCGTCGTCTCAACTGCCTTGATCCGGATACCGTACTCGAGCGCTCGAAGCTGCTCGAGTGCTTCGGCTTCTTCCATTGCCGTCGGCGGCAGGGCAGTCAGCCGCAGGAGGCACTCTCGTCGGTAAACGTACAAACCGATGTGCCGCCATGCCGGCGCCTCTGGATTACCGGCCCGCGTGAACGGAATGGGTGCACGCGAAAAATACATCGCGTAGCCGTTACGGTCGACGACGACTTTGGTGACGTTCGGATTGTGCAGGTCCGCGGGATTGTCTATACGGCGTCGCAGCGTGCTCATCTCGAGCGAAGCCTCGACACGAAATGCCGCGATCGCATCGTCGATCATCGACGGTTCGATCAACGGTTCGTCTCCCTGGACGTTGACGACCAGATCGGCGGTCAAATCAGCGGCGACCTCCGCGAGACGGTCCGTTCCGCTTCGATGCGCCGGCGACGTCATCTGGGCGCGGCCGCCGAAGGCTTCCACCGCGTCGCAAATCCGCGCATCGTCGGTCGCGACGATCACGACGCCGACCGAGCGCGCTGCGCTCGTTCGCCTGTACACGTGCTCGATCATTGGCCGGCCGCCGATGTCGGCGAGCGCCTTTCCCGGCAACCGGGTCGAGTGGTACCGCGCTGGGATGATGGCGACGACGGAGAGTGAACCTGAATGAACCGCTGGCCCGGGGGGAGGAACGAGGGGCACGACGAATCTTACCACAACTGCACAATCGTTCCGGATGACGGAAGGCGTGGAGAGGAGTAGGATTGATGCGCAATGAGCGCTTCGCGCGTCGCGGCGTGGATCGGATTTACCGGGCTGCTCGGCGCCTGGCTGGCCTCGGCGGCCGGCCTGCCGCGATCGACCCCGCCCGCTCGCGCGCCGCAACGTCCGGCCGATGCCGTGTTGATGGACTCACTCGCATCCGACGTTCAATCGCAGACGCTTCGATTGCGCAACCGAATGGCCAGTGCGCCGGCACCCACCGCGATGTCGCGGAACCCCTTCAGCTTTTCAGACCCGCCAGCAGCTCGCGTCCCGCGAACGGCGCCACCTGCAGTCGTTCAGCCGGTAGGGCCGCCGCCGGAACCGGAACCGGAACTCGAGTTGATTGGTGTCGCCGGCGACAGCGGCACCGGAACACTCGTACGCACGGCCATGATTTCCGGACCTGCGAATGAGCTGATGATGGTGACGTCGGGCCAACGCATCCTTGGTTTGTATGACGTGGTCACGGTTGGCGCCGACGCCATAGAGCTCAAGCACGTCGTCACCGGGGCGGTGCGTCGTCTCGCCCTACGTTAATTCGACAACACAGACCTGCCGGAGCGTAGGCACTTCTCGCAACTCCTTGACCGCCAAGGCCATCGCCTGCGCGTTGCCTCGCGCTTCGAGGCTGATGACGCCGATCGCGCCGGCGCTTCCGCGCCCCAGCGAGAAGCTCGCAATGTTAATGGCGTGCCGGCCAAGGATCGTGCCCACTTCCCCGATGACGCCGGGCCGATCCTCGTTGCGGATCACCAGGAGCGTGCCCTCCAGGGCCACTTCGATCTCGACGCCGTCGATAGAAGTCAGACGCGGGCTGGCTGGCTCGAACACGGTGCCTTCGATCCAATGCTCCCCCTCGGTGGTCTCCAACTTCAGGGAAAGCAGGTCTGTGAAATCGCGCGATCGGGAACTGCGTGATTCAACGATTTCGATACCTCGTTGCGTCGCCACCGCCCTCGAGTTCACGGCAGTGACCGACGAAGACAGAATGGGCCGCAGTGTTCCGGCCGTGGCGGCGCTGGCAATGAGGGCGCCGTGAGCCGCGAGGAGCGGACCGTAGTAGCGGATCCCGAGCGCGTGAGTTCGGCCGGTGCCCAATTGAGAAATCAGCGCACCCATCCGGTCGGCCAACACCATGTAGGGACGAAGTCGCGGCGCGTCCTCACCACGCACCGACGGGAAATTAACGGCATTGCCGATGCTTCCGCTCTCAAGGAAGTCGCGGACAGCGGCCGCGGTCTCGATCCCTACGAGCTCCTGCGCTTCCACCGTCGAGGCTGCGATGTGCGGCGTTGCGATCACCTGCCGCATCGAAATCAATCGGGTTTCGCCCGGCGGCTCATTTTGGAACACATCGAGACCGGCCCCCGCGACGACTCCGGATTCGATCGCATCAGCAAGCGCCTCTTCGTCGACGAGCTCGCCGCGCGCCGTGTTGATGATCCGGACACCGGGCTTGCATGCCGCAAGGCGCTCCTTATTAAGGAGGTGCCGCGTTTCAGCTGTCGCCGGCACGTGAAGCGTGATGTAGTCGGCCGCCTTACAGAGCTCGTCGATCGACAAAAGCGCGATCCCCAGGGAGCGGGCGATCTGTTCAGAAATGAACGGGTCGTGCGCAACAAGATTCATTCCAAAGGAGCGAGCGCGGGTGCTGACCTCCTGGCCGATCCGGCCGAGACCGATGATGCCCAGCGTCTTGCCTCGCAGCTCCGCTCCCACGAGCCGCTTCTTGTCCCACACGCCTTTCTTCATCGCGGCATCGGCGGCGGCGATCCCACGCGAGAGTGCGAGCATCAATGCCAGCGCGAGCTCCGCAACGCTCACGCTGTTGGCGCCCGGAGCGTTCATCACCAGGATGCCGCGTTCGGTCGCGGCCTCGACGTCAACGTTGTCGACGCCGGTGCCGGCGCGGGCAATTACCCGAAGCCGTGGCGCCGCCTCGATCAGTGCGCGATCGACGGTCGTGGCACTGCGAACGATCAGTGCGTCGGCGTCGGCGAGGTCCGACGCCAGTTCTCCCGGTTTCCGTTGCGGGCGCGCATCGATGGTCCATCCAGGGACACTGCGGAGCAGTTCGATTGCGGAGGAGGGCAGCTGGTCGGCAATGACGATTTTCATCTTGGCGACTAAGTATAATGTTGCGTTCGTCTCACCGGGCCGCGCACCAAGGTGGTGCAAAGCGCTCAAACGTGGGAAATGATTCGATAACAACCGGCTGGCGCGCCTGATTTCCACACCCTTTTCCACAACTTCTGTGAACAACCTGAAACGCCGCAATGGTGAGGTGACCTAAAGCAGCATGGCTACATTCACGAACCTGACACCGCCCTCGAAAGGCACACCCATCACGCGAAAAGACGGACGGCTGGTCGTTCCCGACGATCCGATCATTCCATTCATCGAAGGTGACGGCACCGGTCCTGACATCTGGCGTGCCAGCGTGCGCGTCTTCGATGCCGCGGTGAAGAAAGCCTACGGCGGCAAGCGGCAGCTCGCGTGGATGGAAGTCTACGCCGGCGAGAAGAGCGTGAAGCTGTTCGACAGCTGGCTGCCCGACGACACGATCACCGCGTTTCGCGAGTACTACGTCGGCATCAAGGGACCGCTGACGACTCCGGTCGGCGGTGGCATTCGGTCATTGAACGTGGCCCTCCGCCAGTTGCTGGACCTCTATGTCTGTCTGCGACCGGTGCGATGGTACGCGGGCGTGCCGTCGCCGGTGAAACATCCGGAGAAGGTCGACATGGTGATCTTCCGCGAGAACACGGAAGACATCTACGCGGGCATCGAGTACGCCTCCGGCACTCCGGAGGCGCAGAAGGTGCTGGACTTCTTCGAGCGGGAGTTTCCAAACGAATTCAAGAAGATCCGTTTCGGCACAGAAGCTGCCTCGCGGGAATGGCAGTCCGCGTTAGAAGGAATCGGGGCTCCGCCACGAGCCGTGCCGCTCCAGGTAGGTGTCGGCCTGAAGCCGATCAGCTATCTCGGATCGGAGCGCCTGGTCCACAGCGCCATCCAGTACGCGATCTCGGCGAAGCGGAAGAGCGTGACCCTTGTGCACAAGGGAAACATCATGAAGTTCACCGAGGGTGCGTTCCGCGACTGGGGCTACCAGGTCGCGAAGCAATTCTTCGGCGCAGTGGAAATCGATGGCGGACCATGGTGCCGCATTCCCGAAGGCAAGCCCGGCGCCGGAATTGTGATCAAGGACGCGATCGCCGATATTACGCTGCAACAGGTCCTGACGCGGCCGGACGAATTCGACGTGATCGCGACGCCTAATCTGAACGGGGACTACCTCTCCGATGCACTCGCCGCGCAAGTTGGCGGCATCGGCATCGCGCCAGGCGGCAACATCAACTACGTCACGGGCCATGCCATCTTCGAAGCAACCCACGGCACGGCTCCGAAATACGCCGACCAGGACAAGGTGAACCCCGGCTCGGTCATCCTTTCGGGCGAAATGATGCTGCGCCATCTGGGCTGGGTCGAGGCGGCGGAGCTGGTCGTCAAAGGCATGGACGGCGCAATCTCGGGCAAACAGGTCACGTACGATTTCGCCAGGCTGATGCAAGGGGCTACCGAGGTTCGGACATCGGAATTCGCCGACAAAATCATCGAACGCATGTAGACAAGCAGAGGACAGAAAGAATGAATCGCAAAGTCACTGTAGTAGGGGGCGCCGGCAACGTCGGCGCCACGGTCGCCCGGGCGATCGCCGACAAGGAACTCGCCGACGTCGTCATCATCGACATCGCCGATCAGAAGGCGGGTGGGGTCGCGCTCGACATGCTCGAAGCGTGCCCGATCGAAGGATCCGATTCCCGCGTGGTCGGCTACGGCGCGAACGACGAAGGCTGGGCGCAGACGGCGAACTCCGATGTCGTCGTGATCACCTCGGGCGTCCCGCGCAAGCCGGGCATGAGCCGCGACGATCTGCTCAACGTCAACTACAAGATCATGCAGTCGGTGACCGAGCAGGTCGTGAAGCATTCACCCAACACGATCATCGTTCCGGTCGCAAATCCCCTGGATGCGATGTGCCAGGCCGTCTATCGCCTGAGCAAGTTCCCGCGCGAGCGCGTGATCGGGATGGCGGGCGTGCTCGACTCCGCCCGGATGCGCGCCTTCATCGCGATGGAAACCGGCGTATCGGTCGAAAACATTCACGCCTTCGTGCTCGGCGGGCACGGCGACACGATGGTGCCGCTGCCGCGCTATTCAACCATCGCCGGGATCCCGCTCCCGGACTATCCGGGCCTGTCGGCGGAGCGGATCGCGGCCATTTGCGAGCGGACCGCGAATGGCGGCGCGGAGATCACGAAAATGGTGGGGACGAGCGCGTGGTACGCGCCCGGATCAGCGGCCGCCGAGATGGTCGAGATCATCCTGAAGGACAAGAAGAAGATCGTGCCGTGCTCGGTGTTCCTGCAGGGTGAATACGGGATCAATGACCTGTTCGTCGGCGTTCCGATCAAACTCGGCGCCCGCGGCGTCGAACAGATCATTCAGATCAAGCTGACTGCCGATGAAGAAGTTGCTCTGAAGAAGTCCGCCGGAGCGGTGAAGGAGCTGACGGACGTCATCAAGGTCTGACGGTCTCTCCTATTCGCGATTCATCAACATCGCGCGGAAGTACTCGCGGTTCATCCGGGCGATGTTGGTGATCGGGATTTCCTTGGGGCAGACCGCCTCGCATTCCCCCTCGTTCGAGCAACTGCCGAATCCCTCGGCGTCATGCCGGTCGACCATGGCGACGACCCGGGCAGTGCGCTCCACCTGGCCTTGCGGCAGCAGCGCGAGGTGACTGATCTTGGCCGACGTGAAGAGCGCCGCCGACGCGTTCTTGCAGGCCGCCACGCAGGCGCCGCAGGCAATGCATGCGGCTGAATCCATCGCCTTGTCGGCAAGCGTTTTCGCCACCAGGATGGCGTTGCCGTCCTGCGCGCCACCCACGTTGATCGACGTGTAACCGCCGGCCTGGATGATCCGGTCGAAGGCGCTGCGATCGACGACCAGGTCCTTGATCACCGGGAACGCCTTCGCGCGCCAGGGTTCGAGCGTGACACGGTCTCCATCCTTGAACCGCCGCATGTGAAGCTGGCAGACGGTCGTGCCGCGGTCCGGTCCGTGCGGAACGCCACTGATCATGAAGCCGCACGTCCCGCAGATCCCCTCGCGGCAGTCGGAGTCGAACGCAATCGGGTCTTCACCCCTGCTGATCAGGCCTTCGTTGACGACGTCGAGCATTTCGAGGAAGGACATGTCAGCCGAGACGTTCTCCGCCACGTAATCCTTGAACTCTCCGCGGGCGGTTGGCGTCGCCTGACGCCACACTTTAAGAAGGATGCGCATTATTTGTAACTTCGTTGTGACGGCTTCACGTACTCGAACGTGAGGGGTTCGCGATGGAGAATCGGCGCCTTGCCGACGCCTTGCGACTCCCACGCCCCCACATACGTGAACTCGTCATCGTTTCGGAGCGCCTCGCCGTCCGGTGTCTGGCTCTCTTCGCGGAAGTGACCGCCACACGATTCGGTGCGATGGAGAGCATCGAGCGTGAGCACCTCCGCAAATTCGAGATAATCGGCGACCCTGCCGGCGTACTCCAGATTCTTGTTCAGGTTGTTCGCGGGGCCCGGCACCGAGACGTTCTGCCAGAACTCCTCGCGCAGCTGCGGAATGCGTTCGAGTGCGCGCCTCAATCCCGCGTCGTTGCGCGCCATGCCGACCTCGTCCCAGAGCAGCCCGCCCAGTTCGCGGTGCAGTTGCCGCGGCGTCTTGCTGCCTTTGACGGCGAGTAACGTGTCGATTCGCACCTGCACCGCATTCGCCGACTCCCTGAATGCCTCGTCGTCGACCGTCACCGCCGGCAATGACGTGCTCCCGAGATAGTGGGCGAGGGTGTACGGGATGACGAAGTAGCCGTCGGCAAGGCCCTGCATCAATGCGCTGGCACCCAGGCGATTCGCGCCGTGATCCGAGAAATTCGCCTCACCCAGGACGTGAAGCCCCGGGATCGTGCTCATCAGGTTGTAGTCCACCCAGAGGCCACCCATCGTGTAATGGATGGCAGGGTAGATCCGCATCGGGACCTCATACGGATTCTCGTCGGTGATCTTCGTGTACATGTCGAAGAGGTTTCCGTAACGGCCACGGATCACATCCTCGCCGAGCCGCTTGATCGCATCCTGGAAATCCAGGTAGACGGCCAGGCCGCTGTCGCCGACGCCGCGCCCTTCGTCGCAGACGCCCTTCGCGTTTCGCGACGCCACGTCACGGGGGACCAGGTTGCCAAAGCTTGGATAGCGGCGCTCCAGGTAGTAGTCGCGTTCGGCCTCAGGAATCTGGGCCGGTGCGCGCTTGTCACCCTGGTTCTTCGGGACCCACACACGTCCGTCATTTCGCAGGCTCTCGCTCATCAGCGTCAGCTTGGACTGATGCGTTCCGGAGACCGGGATGCAGGTCGGGTGGATCTGCGTGTAGCAGGGATTCGCGAAGAACGCGCCGCGCTTGTGCGCGCGCCACGCCGCCGTGACGTTCGAGTTCACCGCATTGGTGGAGAGGTAGTACGCGGTGCCATACCCGCCCGTGCAGAGCAGGACGGCGTGTCCGGCATACCGCTCGATTGCGCCAGTCAGGAGATTGCGCACGACGACGCCGCGCGCTTTGCCGTCCACGAGAACGACGTCGAGCATTTCGCGGTTGGCGAAGGACTTCACCGTTCCTTTTTCGACCTGCCGCATCATCGACTGGTAGGCGCCGATCAGCAACTGCTGGCCGGTCTGCCCGCGCGCGTAGAACGTGCGCGAGACCTGTGCGCCGCCGAACGAGCGGTTATCCAGGAGACCGCCGTATTCGCGTGCGAACGGCACGCCCTGCGCAACGCACTGGTCGATGATATTGACGCTCAGCTGCGCGAGCCGGTAGACGTTCGCTTCGCGCGACCGGTAGTCTCCGCCCTTGACGGTGTCGTAGAACAGCCGCTGGATGCTGTCACCGTCATTCTGATAGTTCTTCGCGGCATTGATGCCGCCCTGGGCCGCGATACTGTGCGCGCGACGGGGGCTGTCCTGGATGCAGAAGCTCAGGACGTTGTAGCCAAGCTCACCGAGAGAAGACGCCGCGGACGCGCCGGCCAGGCCGGTGCCGACCACGATGATGTTGAACTTGCGCCGGTTGGCTGGGTTGACCAGCTTCGACTCGAACCGGTGGCGGTCCCATTTTTCAGCCAGGGCACCGCCGGGAATCTTGGAATCCAGGTTCATAGGATCAGTGAGTGAAATACGCCCAGATCGGGATCAGCGCCAGCCCGACGCCGATCAGGATCGCAAAGAAAATGCTGAAGGCCACCAGGCGTTTCGTATAAACGGGGTGGTCGAGCCCGAGCGACTGGAATCCGCTGGCGATGCCGTGTCGCAAATGCAGCCCGACCAGCAGCGTTCCGACGACGTAGAAGGCTACCCACAGCGGGTTCTGGAAGACCTCGATCTCGGTCCGGTACAGGTCACGCACCGCGGATTCACCCGCTGCCTGGTACCACGTGCCGAACTTGAACTGGCGCACATGGACGATCACGAAGAACAGCACGAATAGCCCCGAAAAGATCATCGTGGAGGACGCGACGCTCTTGCGGCTGGTGTGCCCGGCCCACTCCTTTTTCGTGTAGCTGACCGGACGTGCCGCCTTGTTGGCCATCAGCATCGACACGGCCTTGTAGATATGAAGGATGAAGATGGCGAGCAGCGCGAGCTCGATGGGCAGGATCAGCGGATTCGAGATCAGCGTATGCGAGTAGTTGTTGAAGAGCTCAGGGCCGGCCAGGATGATGGCGTTGCCGGCCAGGTGCAGGAGCATGTAGGCGAAGAGCGCCAGCCCCGTGAGCCCCATCAGCAGCTTCGTGCCGACCGTGGAAGAGAAGACGCGACGAAATCGAGAGGGCATGGATGAAATCCGGCTCCGAGGAGAAACATTCAATTGTAGCGTGAAAGGTCGAATGGGCGCCTCACCCGCTGCTTGCTTCACCGCAACACTGTGAGACATCATTGACAGGTTGCGCGCATGAGGGGAAAGCGCGCCTTACATCATGAAAATTCACGAGTATCAGGCGAAGGCAATTCTGGCGCGTCACGGGGTGCCGGTCCCGCAGGGGGAAGTGGTGTCGAGCGCCGCCGAAGCGCGCGAGGCCGCCAAGCGCCTCGGCGGTGGCGTCGTGGTCGTCAAGGCGCAGATTCACGCCGGCGGTCGCGGCAAGGGTGGCGGCGTGAAGGTCGTCAAGAGCCCCGACGAAGCCGAGAGCGTGGCGAAGCAGATCATCGGCATGCAGCTGGTCACGCATCAGACCGGCCCGCAAGGGCAGAAGGTCCAGCGCGTGCTGATCGAGCAGGGGCTGAAGATCAAACGCGAGCTGTATCTGGGCATGGTGATCGATCGCTCGACCGAGCGGCCGGTGATCATGGTGAGCTCGGAGGGCGGGGTCGAGATCGAAAAGGTGGCGGAAGAATCCCCCGAGAAGATCTTCAAAGAGTTCATTCATCCGACCGCCGGCCTGAGCGGATTCCAGGCCCGCAAGCTCGCCTTCGCGCTCGGCCTCGAAGGTGCCTCGGTCAGCCAGGCCGGCAAGTTGATGTCCGCACTGTGGACCGCCTTCAACGCAACCGACGCCTCCCTGGTCGAGATCAATCCACTGATCGTCACGGAAGACGGGAACCTCCTCGCGCTCGACGCGAAGATGACCTTCGATGACAACGCCCTCTACCGGCATCCGGACCTCAAGGAGTTGCGCGACTTCGCCGAGGAAGACCCGCTCGAAGTCGAAGCGTCCAAGTTCTCGCTCAATTACATCAAGCTCGACGGAACCGTCGGCTGCATGGTCAACGGCGCCGGCCTGGCGATGGCGACGATGGACATCATCAAGCTCGCGGGCGGTGAGCCGGCGAATTTCCTCGATGTCGGCGGTGGCGCGAACGCGGAGCAGATCAAGAACGCGTTCCGCATCCTGATGTCGGACAGCAGCGTCAAGGCGGTCCTGATCAACATTTTCGGCGGCATTCTGCGCTGCGACATCCTCGCCGAAGGGGTGATCGCCGCCGTCAAGGATCTCGGCGTCCGCGTGCCGATCGTGATCCGGATGGAAGGCACGAACGTCGAGAAAGGCAAGCAGATGCTCCGCGACAGCGGCCTCAATTTCACCACCGCCGACACGATGAGTGAAGCGGCCGAGCGCGTTGTCGCGCAAGCGCAGTAGACGGGATAACCATGGCAGTACTTCTTGATCGAAACACCCGGCTGATCGTCCAGGGCATCACCGGGCGCGAGGGGACCTTCCACGCCAAGGCGGCGCAGGCGTATGGCACGCAGGTCGTCGGCGGCGTCACGCCCGGCAAGGGGGGCACCACGCACGAAGGTTTCCCCGTGTTCAATACGGTCGCCGATGCGGTGCGCGAAACTGGCGCGAACGCAACCGTCATCTTCGTTCCGCCACCGTTCGCCGCCGACGCGATCCTGGAGGCGGCCGACGCCCGGGTCCCGCTCGCGGTCTGCATCACCGAAGGGATCCCGGTGCTGGACATGATGCGCGCGCTCGCCGTCGTCCGTCACTCCGGAACCCGGCTGATCGGGCCGAACTGCCCCGGACTCATTACGGCAGGGCAGGGGAAGGCCGGGATCATTCCCGGACACATCTGCAAGGAAGGGCGCGTCGGGATCGTCTCCAAGAGCGGGACGCTCACGTACGAAGCCATTCACCAGCTGACCAAGCTGGGCCTCGGCCAGACCACCTGCATCGGCATCGGTGGCGACCCGCTGATCGGGACGTCCTTCATTGACGCGCTCGCGCTGTTCAATGACGACTCGCAGACTGAAGCGGTCGTGATGATCGGTGAGATCGGTGGTTCGGCTGAGCAGGAAGCCGCGGAATGGATCCGCGCGAACTTCAAGAAGCCGGTCGTCGGTTTCATCGCCGGCCAGACCGCTCCTCCGGGACGGCGGATGGGTCACGCGGGCGCCATCATCTCTGGCGGATCCGGTACAGCGGCGGAGAAGATGGACGCGCTGACGCAGGCCGGCGTGCAGGTCGTCAAGAGCCCGGCCGACATCGGTGCGGCTGTTCAGAGCGCGCTATAATTTTGTTTCCAGCTTCCAGCTATCCCGGAAGGAAAGTGAATGGCCCCGACTGACGCCGTGGCTGCGCAAGCCAGCGCGCCTTCGACCCGGCGCATCGTCAACGACTTCAGCATCCAGGTCGCCACCGTCAACGGCTCCGGCAGCCAGACCGCGAACCTCGTCCTCTTGCGCTCCATCTTCCAGATGGGCATCCCCGTATCCGGCAAGAACATGTTCCCGTCGAACATTGCCGGTCTGCCAACCTGGTACACCATTCGAGCGAACGCCAGGGGCTACGTCGCGCGCAAGAAGGAAATCGACTTCGTGGTCGCGATGAACGCCGAGACCGCGAAAGAAGACGTCCTCTCGCTGCAGCCGGGTGCGGCCGTGCTCTACGACGAGCCGCTCAAGCTGAACGCACTCCGGGACGACCTCACCTTCTATCCGGTGCCGTTCGACAAGATCGTTGCCGAGGTCTGCAAGGACGCGAAGCTTCGGCGCCTCGTGAAGAACATGATCTATGACGGCGTGCTGTCGAAGCTGCTCGACATCGACCTCGCCGAAATGGAGCATGCGCTGCGCCGCCAGATGGGAAAGAAGCTGAAGGCGATCGAGCTGAACCTCGGTGCGCTCAAGGCGGGATTCGAGTTCGCCGAACAGCATCTGACCAAACAGGATCCCTACGCGGTGGAGCGGATGAACCAGACCGCCGGCCAGATCCTGATCGAAGGCAATGCCGCAGCCGCACTCGGCTGCATGATGGCGGGCGTGACGGTCGTCGCCTGGTACCCGATCACGCCGTCCTCTTCGCTACCCGAGACGCTGATCGGCTACATGAAGAAGTACCGGATGGACAAAGCGACGGGCAAGGCGACCTTCGCCATCGTCCAGGCGGAGGACGAGATCGCAGCCATCGGCATGGTCGTGGGTGCGAGCTGGGCCGGTGCGCGGTCGATGACGTCCACTTCAGGTCCCGGCATCTCGCTGATGGGCGAGTTCGCCGGGCTGTCGTACTACGCCGAGTTGCCCGGCGTCGTGTTCGACATTCAGCGCGTCGGGCCCTCGACCGGGCTCCCGACGCGGACGGCGCAGGGAGACATTCTCGCGGTTGCCCTGCTGTCTCACGGCGACACCAAGCACATCATGCTCCTGCCGGCGACCGTCGAGGAGTGCTACTCGATGTCCATGGACGCGTTCGATCTGACTGAGCGCTTTCAAACGCTGGTCTTCGTGCTCAGCGATCTCGATCTCGGGATGAACACGTGGATGTCGCAGCCGTTCGAGTACCCTGAGACGCCGCTCGACAGGGGCAAGCTTCTCGACCAGGCGACGATGGCCCGCATCAACAACGACTGGGGCCGTTACATGGATGTGGACGGAGACGGCATCCCATACCGGACAATTCCGGGCGACGGCATGCCGGCGTACTTCACGCGCGGCTCCGGTCATAACGCGCGTGGACAGTACAGCGAGCGTCCTGACGATTACGTCAACAACCTGGACCGGCTGGCGCGAAAGTTCGAGACGGCGCGTCAGTACGTGCCCAAGCCGGTCATCGATGACGTTGCCGGCGCCCGCGTCGGCATCATTGCATTCGGCACGAGCCACTATGCGGTCGAAGAGTCCCGCGACCAGTTGAAGGAAACGGGGTTGCCGGCGAGCTACCTCCGGCTGCGCGCGTATCCCTTCACTGACGATGTGAAGGCATTCGTCGAGCGGCACGACCGCGTTTACGTCGTCGAACAGAACCGGGACGCGCAGATGCTGACGCTGCTGCGCCTGGATCTCGAACCCGAATTGACGACACGGTTGCGCAGCGTCCGGCACTACAACGGTTTGCCGATCGATGCGCGATCCATCACTGACGCCGTCCTCGCGCTCGAGGGCGCGGAAGTAGTGAGAACGTAGATTACGGGCGTCGTGCAGCCCTTTTGGGGCTGCCCCACGACGGCAGAGTAGTGCAGCCCTTCAGGGCTGCCCGCGACTGCAGCAGTAGTGCAGCCCTTCAGGGCTGCCCCACGACCGGTCAAGGAACACGAAAAATGTCCACAACAGCCACTCCGGAACCTGGCAAGAAGATCAACCGCATCGGTCTCGAGATGCAGCCGTATCGCGGCGGCAAGACGACCCTGTGCGCGGGATGCGGACACAATGCGATCTCCGAGCGGATCATCGACGCGTTCTTCGAGATGGGCATCAACCCGAAGGACGTGATCAAGCTGTCGGGGATCGGCTGCTCGAGCAAGAGCCCGGCCTACTTTCTCG
Source organism: uncultured Acidobacteriota bacterium (assembly GCA_963742265.1). GTDB lineage: Bacteria > Acidobacteriota > Vicinamibacteria > Vicinamibacterales > 2-12-FULL-66-21 > JACDCA01. The sequence continues at coordinate 527,573 of CAVULC010000002.1, read as the reverse complement.
GCGGCGCCCACGGCTTCAACTCGGTGCACGGACGCATGCCGTCGGTGGCAACCGGCGCGCTGCTCGCCAATCGGAAGCTCCTCGCGATTGGCGTCAGTGGCGACGGCGATACCGGGGCGATCGGCATCGGCCAATTCGTCCACCTGATGCGGCGCAACCTGCCGCTCATCTACATCATCGAAGACAACGGCTGCTACGGCTTGACCAAGGGGCAGTTCTCGCCGACGGCGGACCTCGGGTCCGTGCTCAAGAACGGCGTGGTCAACGACCTTCCCGCCAATCGACACCTGCACGCTCGCGATCGAGCTGGGCGCGTCCTTCGTGGCCCGGTCCTTCTCAGGCGACAAGAAACAGCTGCTCTCGATCCTGAAGGCGGCGATGAGTCATCGCGGCACGTGCATGATCGATGTGATCTCCCCATGCGTCACCTTCAACGACCACGAGGGATCGACCAAGAGCTACGCCTACGCGAAGGATCACGACGAGCCGGTCGGCGACATCACCTTCGTTCCGTTCTTCGAAGACATCTCGGTCGAATACGAGCCCGGAACGACGACCGAAGTCCGAGATGCACGACGGCTCCCGGCTGCTGCTGAAGAAGCTGGCACGCCGACTACGACGCGACCGACAAGTCGCGGGCGCTCGCCGATGCTGCGCGAAACCGGCGGACGCGGCGAGTTCGCGACCGGAATCCTGTATATCGAACCCGCAAAGCACGACTTCACCACCTTGCTGAACATGGTCGACGAGCCACTGGCAACGCTTGCCGCTCGAACGCGTCCGGCCCGGACGCGAGGTACTCGACGCGGTGATGGAATCACTCAAGTAGGTCCCATGAAATTCATTCGCTTCGGTCTTGCGATCCTCCTCGTATCTACTCCGCGCCTTCGCACAGGCGAAGCGCCCGCTGAAAGCCGACGACATCTACAACCTTCGCGAAGTGCGCGATCCGCAGCGATCGCCCGACGGCAAGTGGGTCGCCTATACCGTCGCCACCGCGATCAAGGAGACCGACAAGAACAACAACGATGTCTGGATGGTGAGCTGGGACGGTTCGCAGCAGATCCAGATCACGTCGACGCCGGAAGGTGAGTCATCCGCGAAGTGGAGCCCGGACGGCAAGTACCTGTCCTTCGTCTCGTCGCGGATGGGAGCCAAGGGCGGGCCAGATCTGGCTGCTGAATCGTGCCGGCGGTGAAGCGACCAAGCTCACCGACATCAAGGGTGGTGTCTCCGACTACGCATGGTCCCCCGACAGCAAGCGGCTGGTGCTCGTGGTCGAGGATCCGGATCCGTCTGAGAAGGACGCGGACGAGACCAAGGACAAGGACAAGACGCCCAAGCCGATCGTGATCGATCGCTACTACTTCAAGGCGGACGTCGAGGGCTTCCTCCGCGGCGAGCGGTCGCATCTGCAGCTGTTCGATATTGCAGCGAAGAAGGCGGAGCCGCTGACCTCGGGCGCCTTCAACGAGGAGGCGCCCGCATGGTCGCCCGACGGTTCCCAGATCGTCTTCGTCCGCAGGCACGGCGAAGGGGACGTCGACAAGATGCCGAACAAGGACATCTTCGTCATCGACGCGAAGTCGGGCGCGCAACCCACAGCAGCTGACGACCGCGACAACGGATGACAGCGGCCGTCCCGCCTGGAGCCCCGACGGCAAGAGCATCGTCTACCTGGTCGGCGACGAAGTGAAGTATTCCGCCTACGACCAGGAGAAGATCGCGGTGATCCCGGCCACGGGCGGGCCGGCGCGGATCCTGGCCGAGTCGGTCGATCGCCCGGTCAGTTCGGTCGCGTGGTCCGCGGACGGACGAACGCTCTCGTTCGTGGTCGACTGATGACCGTGCCCAGTACCTGGCGCGTATCCCGGCGAGCGGCGGTGCGGTCGAAAAGCTCACCGAAGGACGACGGGTCGTCACGAATCCCAGTGCCGGCACGGACGGGAACTTCGCCGTACTTGTGACGACGGCGACCGAGATGCCCGAAGTCCACGCACTTGAAGGAGGCAAGCTCCGCAAACTGACGCACCAGAACGACACCTGGCTGGCGGACGTAGCGCTCGGAACGACCGAGGATTTCACGTCCACCAGCAAGGACGGCACCGTCGTGAACAGCGTCGTCGTCAAGCCGGCCGGGTTCAACGCCGAGCGCGAAGTATCCGACGCTGCTTCGGATCCACGGTGGCCCGAACGGGCAGGACGCGCACGCGTTCAGCTTCGAGCGCGAGCTCTTCGCCGCCAACGGCTACGTGGTCATCTCGGTGAATTACCGCGGCAGCAACGGTCGCGGCAATGCGTTCCAGAAGGCGATCTTCGCCGACTGGGGCAACAAGGAAGTGGCCGACCTGCTCGGCGCGATGGACGCGCTGCAGAAGATGCCGTGGGTGGATTCGAACCGCCTGGGTATCGGCGGCTGGAGCTACGGCGGCATTCTGACCGACTACACGATCGCGCAGGACACACGGTTCAAGGCGGCCATCAGCGGCGCCGGCAGCGCCAACCAGCTCTCGATGTACGGCTCCGACATGTACATCACGCAGTACGAGCAGGAGATCGGTCCGCCCTGGAAGTCACAGGATCTCTGGATCAAGATTTCCTATCCGTTCTTCCACGCCGACCGGATCAAGACGCCGACGCTGTTCATGGTGGGGGAGAAGGACTTCAACGTCCCGCTGGCCGGAAGCGAGCAGATGTACCAGGCGCTGCGGAGCCTCGGAGTTGACGCGCAGCTGGTGATCTACCCGGGGCAGTTCCACGGGATCACGGTTCCCGAGCTACAAGGTGGACCGGCTGAATCGTTACCTGGCCTGGTACGACAAGTACCTCAAGCCGTCGACAACGTCGACGACGGCCGGCCGCTGAGAGGGGCTAGCCCCCTTCGGACTCATCGAGGTTCGCCCCGAGACGATCCTGCGCGGTAGCGACGGGATCGTTCGGGCGTCCCTGGTCGTCGACCCCGGTACCGCTTGGATTCCCCTGGTTCGGCTGGTCGGTCGCTTTGTCCCCTTCGACCGCCCCAATGTGCTCGTCTTCGTCGCGTTTTTGCTGCACAGGACCTCACTTCCTGATGTCGTTCGGCAGCCCTGAAGGGCTGCACTACGAGTGTCGGGTCCGCAGCCCTGAAGGGCTGCGCTACGAGTGTCGGGTCGGCGGCCCTGAAGGGCTGCGCTACGACGCTCCTGCGACAGATATAATCGCAGGTTATGGAACTCACATTCGCCATCATCAAGCCGGACGCCGTGAAGGCAGGGCACGCCGGCCGCATTCTTCAACGCATCGAGCAGGAGGGATTCACCATCCGTGCCATGCGCATGGTCAATCTCTCGCAGCGCGAGGCGGAGGGTTTCTACGCCGTGCACCGCGAACGGCCGTTTTTCGGCAGCTTGACGAAGTTCATGGCCTCCGGGCCGGCCATTGTGCTCGCCCTCGAAGCGACGGACGCAATCAAGAAGTGGCGCACGCTGATGGGCGCGACCGATCCTGCCAAGGCGGACGCCGGCACGCTGCGCAAGGAATTCGGTGCATCGATCGAGAACAACGCGACCCACGGTTCCGACGCGCCGGAGACTGCCGCCTTCGAACTGGGATACTTCTTCGCCGGCATGGAACTCGCGCGCTAGCGCGCTTCAGCGATCAGGAGACTGCGTGGCGATCAAGTCGGACAAGTGGATCAAGCGGATGGCGCTCGAGCACAAGATGATCGAGCCATTCGAGGATCGCCAGGTGCGGTCCGGTGTCATTTCTTACGGGCTCTCGTCCTATGGCTATGACATCCGCGTCGCGGACGAATTCAAGGTCTTTACCAACGTCAACAATGCGCTGATCGATCCGAAGGACTTCGATCCACGCTCCTTCGTGGACATCAAGGCCGACACGATCATCGTGCCGCCCAACTCATTCGCTCTGGCGCGAACGGTCGAGTACTTCCGCATTCCGCGCGACGTCCTCACCGTGTGCCTCGGAAAATCCACGTACGCGCGCTGCGGGATCATCGTCAACGTCACCCCGTTCGAGCCTGAATGGGAGGGCACCGCGACACTGGAGATCTCCAACACCACGCCACTGCCGGCGAAGGTGTACGCAAACGAGGGGATCGCGCAGGTGTTGTTCTTCCAGAGCGACGAGCAGTGCGAAATCTCGTACAAGGACAAGCGCGGCAAGTACCTGGGTCAGTTAGAGGTCACGCTGCCGAAGCTCTGACGGGCAGCCCTGAAGGGCTGCACTACGAGAGCTCCGGCGCGGCAGCCCTGAAGGGCTGCACTACGAAAGCCCTGCGGCAGCCCTGAAGGCTGCACTACGAAAGATAGAGTCACGCAATGGCTGATTCCGCTCTCTCGCGGGTACCGGTAGTTGGGGGGGTCGCCTATATCGAGCGCGTCCGCCGGCTTCCGGCGTCGTTCACCGCAACCCTGGCACCGGAGCCAGACAATCGCTACTTCCGGCAGGCGATCGCCGTGCTCGTCGAAGGGGAGAAGATCGGCTACGTGGCGCCGGAAGTCGCGGCCGGTATTTTCGAGTCGCTGAATGCATCGGCCGCACCCCTTGCGTGCGCGGGACGTCGAGCGTCAGCCATCGATCACGAAACATCCGGCGTAGAGACCCTGCTCGACTTTTCAGGTCTGCCACTGGTGAAAGCGGAGTGATGCGGCGGTTCGTCGCGCTCTGCATCCTCTTCGTTGTTTCGGCTTCGACCATCCCGTCTTCGCAGTCCACAGCGCCCGCAAGTGCCGCATTGCCCCCCGGTGCAGAGCACGCCTACCAGGCGCTCGCTTCGAAGTTCGACCGCAGCGCCGCGATGGACGTCGTCACCTTCATGCAGCAGTACTGGAGGCTCGCCGGCAACCCGGGGTTCAATGCATCGATCGACGAGATCCGCGCGCGGTTGCTGAAGGCAGGTTTCCTACCGGAACCATCATCTGATTCGCCATTCGTCAGGGTGGACGAGTTCGCCAAGAGCGAGCCCGGTTGGGATTACTCGGTTGGCACGGTGAGTATCGAGGGTGAATCCGCTCCGGTTCTTTCCAGGGAGAAGGACGTGGTGTCGCTCGCGATCAACTCGTTCTCGACAATGCCCGGAGGACTCAGCACAAGGCTTGTTGACGTCGGAAACGGCGGCGCTGAGGCGGATTACGCCGGCAAGGACGTGAAAGGCGCGGTGGTACTCGGAGATGCATCGCTCGGGCGTCTCTGGCAGCAGGCGGTCCGGACGCGTGGCGCGGCGGGCGTGATCTCGACGGAGATCGCAAAGTACGTGCGGCCATCCGATCCGGCGGCGATGTCAGAGGCGCAGAAGGACGTGCTGCAGTGGGGCGGTATTACCCACGATCCTGCGCTCAAGTCCTTCGGCTTCAAGGCGAGCTGGCGCGCGGCCGATCGGCTCCGTGCCGCACTGAAAAAGAACCCTGACACACGGGTCAGGGTAGACATCACGTCCACGTTCTATACCGGACCCAATCGGACGCTCGTCGCGGAAATCCCCGGGCGTTCTCTTGCGGCAGATCGAATCGTGATGGCCGCGCACCTCCAGGAGCCGGGCGCGAATGACGATGCGAGTGGATGCGCGACGCTGCTGGGGCTCGCCCAGGCGCTGGAGGATGCGATCGCACGCGGAGCGCTCGCGCGTCCCGAACGCACACTGACCTTCTTGTGGGTCGATGAGATCCGCGGAAGCCGGCAGTGGATCACGTCTCATCCGGAACAGGCCAGGCGCGTGCAATACATGTTCTCCATGGACATGACGGGGGAAGACACCTCCAAGACGGGAGGGACGTTTCTCATCGAGAAGCAGGCGGATCCCACAGCGGTCTGGGAACGTCCATCGGATCCGCACACCGAGTGGGGAGCTGGACGGGTCAAGGCGGAAACGCTGAAGGGCAGCTTGCTCAACGACGTCCACCTGGCGATCGCGCAGCGGCGCGCCCGCGACACGTCCTGGGTCGTCAAGACCAATCCTTACGAAGGGGGGAGCGACCACACGGCGTTCGAGTCAGCCGGTGTGCCGTCGCTGCTCAACTGGCACTTCACGGATCGCTTCTACCATACGAGCCAGGACACCACCGAGAAGGTGAGTGCTCCGGAGATGGCGAATGTAGGCGTCCTGGTCGCGACCTCCGCTTACTTCCTCGCCTCGGCTACCGAGCAGGACGCGCTCGCCACCGTTGCCCTGCTCGAACGCGCGGCGGCATCGCGAATCGACCTGGAGCGCCGCCAGGGTGCCGATCTCGTTGCCCGCGCCAGTGATCGCGCCGCTGGCGAGAAGGTCGAAGCGCAGGTGATCGAGGCCTGGAAGAAGTGGTACGGCGAAGCCCTCGACAGCGTCGCCCGTTTATCGGTGACAGGCTCCTCCGAACCCGTCACCGCCGCGATCGACGCTGCCAAACAGCGAATCGTCGCGAAGTAGTGCAGCCCTTTAGGGCTGCCACCCCTTACTTCATCGGCGAAACATCGAACGCCGTCACACCATCAGCCGTGACCGTCACCCGTGCGGCCTTCGGCGCGATGCTGTCCAGCACAATCGGGTCGAACCACTCCATGTTCTCGATGTCGTTCACCAGCGCAACATAGTAGTCGCCCGCGGGAAGATTCTTCACCGAGTAACGACCGTCCTGTCCGGGGCGGATCGCATCGACACCGCGTGATTGATGGAACCAGCGCGAGCGATCGACGCTGAACACGACAACGTACGGCCCCGGATCGCCAATCGGAGCGTTCACACGTCCGGCGAGCTCGTTCACCCGGTCCGTGAACGTGATCACCGCGTCATCCACGCTCTCCCTGAATTCGAGCGGCGCGTCGAGGACGTCCCGTCCGCGTATGTTCAGTGATTTCAACCACCACTGGCCGATGGGGCGCCGCATGCCCTGCAGCCGTGTGAAGAATCGCAGCGGACCGGGTGTGACGTCGGGTACCCGAAAGGTCCCATCGGGACCGAGTTCGACCGAGAACTGCATTCCGGCTCCGCCGGCGATGAGCGCGGGAGGGAGAGACAGTCTGTTGACAGGGAACGATGTCGGCTTGGAACCGCTGCCTTCGAACTCAATTCTTCCGCCGATCGTGAACGCCGGTTGCAGCGCGAGCGATACGCCGTCGAGATCGTCGCCGCTGACCGTGACTTGCGTGAAAGCTACAGCCCGTGCCGACCTGGCGACCACCGTATACGTGCCGGGTGTGACGCCGGCGATGGCAAAGCGTCCGTCGCGATCGACCGGCGCGCTCCGCTGTGGTTCACCGATTCCATTGGGGTTCTGCCCAATGAGCAGGACTCTCGGCGGGGCCGATCCGTCCATCATCGTGACGTAGCCCTGGACCGTTGCGGTCGGAACGTAGTCGGCGACGAAATCGATGCCGCGCCGTTCCTCGGCAGCCGCAAGTGTTACTGGTCGCGCCTGGGCGATCAGCGCGGTGCCAGGGTAGTAGACCGGCGCGAAGGCCACGCTGCGGCGCGGTTCCGCGACCGCTGGAGCTGCCGGTGGCCCAGGCGGTGGGCCGGGACGTGAGGGCGCACGGTAGCTGGTACCAACCTCGGACAACGCGCGGCGCACTTCCGCCGCTGAAATCTGCTGCAACTCTCCCCCGAAATCGGAGCCCGGGCCCGGCCTCAACTGCGCCATGACGATGTACTCGCCGGCAGGGAGGCCGAAGATGCGGTAAACGCCGCGATCGTCCGTCGTAGCGGTCAGGCTCTCCACCCGCGCAAACAGGCGTTCACCCGGCGGACTGACATACCGGCTGGTCAGCGCCATGACGGTGATGCCGGCCAGGGGGTGCCCTTCATCCGTGCTCAGCAATCCGGTGATCACCGCTCCTTTGGGCAGCGCCAGCGAAACCGAGCGGCGTTCGCGGGCAGCCAGTGCGATCCGCGTACCCGTCCGATTGGGTCCGGCTGCGCCGAAGGACATGGTTACGTATCCGTCCTTCGTCGCCGCCAGTCCGTACCGTCCCGCCGGCAGGCGATCGAAGACGAATGTGCCGTCGTCTGCGGTGATCGTTGTCTCGCCTAAGGCGAGGTCGCCGCCCGTCAGCATGACGCGCGCGCGGCGCAACGGCTTCGGCGTCCGCTCGGTAGTGACGATGACTCCGGAGATCGCGCCGTCGCCCACCGGCGCGGTGATCCGATTGTCCCGCGGCTGCTGCGAAGTGATGGGGGCTGACCCCCGTGTACGTGCCATAAGGGGTCTGACCCCCGTACCGTACACGGGGGTCAGACCCCATATACACAGCAGAACGGCGGCACCGCGGAGCGCCCTGTTCATCGGACCTCCCGAGTACGCAGATCCTGCGTCTTGCGCTCGCCGTCCAGGATCGTCACGTGGCGCGCCAAGGGAGCGACCGCCTGCAGGAACCGGAAATCACGCCAGTCCCCAGCCTGCTGATCTGGAACTGCAACGACCAGGTAATCTCCGGGAGGAAGAATGGAGAAGGTGTACTGCCCGTACTCCGATGACCTCACGCTCTTGATGCGGCGGGGATTGAACCCGCTGCTGTTCCAGGTCGAGGGATCCGTAGGAAATACGATCACCAACGCATCCGGATCCGGTGCCCCTGCCGTTCCCTGGACCGCGCCGCTCAGCCCCGACCATTGATCCGAGAACGTGACCACAACCCCCAGCGCATCGCTCGACGTCATGTCGATCGGCGTGTCTGCGACGTCGCGGCCGTTGAGCGTTGCGGACTTGAACATCCAGCCGGGCGGCGAACCTGTCATGCGCACGTAGTACTTTCCCGGCGGGAATCCACCAGCCTCGAAGTCCGCCGTCTCGGTCGCGCGCGCGACGGCCTGTGGCGGTCGTGCCGCCGGAGTACCGGCCGGCTCGATCACGACAAACACGGCCCGGAGTACAGCCGCGGGCGGCCGCGCGCTGCTGCCTTCGAACTGCAGTGAGCCGGTGACGCGCCGTCCCGGAGTGAGCGCCACGCCGAGCCCTTCGATCGGAAGGCTGCCAACCGTGAGCGAGTGTTCTGCATACTGCATGTCTCCGGCCCCTGTCTCTGACGACATGCTGCGGGTGGACGCTCGCAACACGTAGTCGCCTGACGCGACGGAGGCAAACGCAAATGCACCGGACCTGTCGGTCACCGTGGCGCTGCCAGGGAAGTCTCCATCTACGGCGACGTCCATTCCGCTGACCGGGACGAGTCGAACCGGAAGCATGCCGGCATCAGCCAGATCCCCCAGGATCCGCCCGGTCACCCGTGTCGTCGGCACCGGATGCAGATGGAGGTCGATGCCCTCGCGTTCCTCTCCAGCGTCAACCGGAATGCGGGTCGCCTTCGCAGGATCGTCAACTGACGGATAGAACGCAGGCGGGTAGACCATCAGGACTCCGCCCTTCGGTGCCGGCGGGAGTGGCGATCCGCCGGCAACTGCGACGACAGCCTCACCGACCTGGATGCCCGACGCGGTTCCAGGAAGAGGAACGGTGCCGAATGGTTCAATGAAGGCCTGCGAACCGGCCGCACGCTGCTTCACGACCTCGGTTGGTGCAGAGGTCGTGCGCGATACCACACCGACGACGTATTCCCCGGCGTCGAGCGGCCCGATCCGATAAACGCCGCGATCATCGGTCAGTGCCGATCCTGCCACGTTCAGCCGTTGCGGATCGGGCAGACCGCCCCGCCGGAACCCGCGAACCCGGATGCCGACGAGCGGTTCGCCGGTTTCATCGACGACGGATCCGGATATGGATCCCTGTTTCCACATCCGGAGCGTGAGGTTGCCAACGCGTTGACCATCCGACAGTGTGATCTGTTGCGATGGCCCCCGCGGCCTGCGAACGCCGATGCCGCTCGGTGTGTATCCAAGCTTGGTGACCGAAACGCCGAAGCTGCCGGCCGGGAGGTCGCGGAACACGAACCGTCCATCGCTGCCGGTCAGGATCCGCGGGACCTCCGCCGGCCTGCCGGCCGCGGCCCCGGTGCGGGCGGCGGGCAGGCCGCTCAACGCGACGATCACGTTTGGCACCGGCCGAGCCGAGATCGCGTCCACAACCTGGCCGACCAGGAGGCCCGTCGGGCGCCCATTCGGCCGCGACGCTGATGGCATACCGGGGAATTGCTGCTGTGCCGTCAGGCACAGCGCAACCAGGCAGCCCACTCGGCCGGTCACCGTCGTCATTTGCAGTGTTATACTCGAATTCCTTTCCTGATCTTCCCCGGCAGCGCCCGCCGACGAACTCACTAAAGTGAATACAACCGGAGGACATTTGTATGCTCGTACTTGGCCTGAGTGTGACGCTGACGACGATCCTGATCATTGCGGCACGCCTTCGCGGCGTGACACGCACCGCCGAACTGGGATGGATGGGGGAACAATGGATGGCGGCAAACAGGTGCTCGCGTTCATGATTTACTCGATCTCGAGCGGGGATCGCCTCAAATGAGAGATATTCGTGAACCCGAAACGGCCGCAGAGGCTCCGGCTTGTCCCACCTGCCGCTCCCGCGATGTGATGACGACCAGTAAGGTTGCCAACGCTGACAGCTACTGGCGGTGCGTCGCCTGTGGAGAAGTCTGGAATGCCGCTCGATTGAAGGCTGGTTCCCGGTATCGTCGCGACGAGCCCTGGCGGCGATAACATCTATCTCGTCGCATGAGTCGCCGTCAGTCGGGTTCCGTTGAGGATCAAACCCTTGTCGCGTTGAGCTGCCGCGGGCTCGTCAAGCGATACGGGGACGTGGTTGCGGTGGACGGGCTCGAGCTCGAGATCCGCCGCGGTGAATGCTTCGGGCTGCTTGGACCGAACGGCGCCGGAAAGACGACGACGATAGAGATCCTCGAGGGTCTGTTGGTGCCCGACGCCGGTGACGTCCAGGTTCTCGGCATGCGCTGGGACGTCGATGCGTCGAAGCTCCGCCAGCGACTCGGGATCCAGCTGCAGGAGACGCAGCTGAACGACAAGCTGAGCGTGGAAGAGATCGTCCGCCTGTTCCGATCGTTCTATGTGCATGGGCCGACAGTCGACGCACTGATTGCGAGCGTCGGGCTCGAAACGAAGCGGACGGCCTGGTACAGCAAACTCTCGGGTGGACAGAAGCAGCGGCTGGCGCTCGCCTGTGCTCTCGTCGGAGACCCCGATCTGCTGTTTCTCGACGAGCCCTCGACCGGCCTCGATCCGCAATCACGCCGACAGGTGTGGGACCTCCTCCGCGGTTTCAAGACACAGGGCAAGACGATCCTGCTGACGACTCACTACATGGACGAGGCGCGAGGTCCTGTGCGACCGCGTTGCCATCGTCGACAGGGGCAAGGTCATCGCGCAGGGCACCCCTCTCGAGCTGATCGCGTCGCTCGGCGCCGAGCACGTCGTATCGTTTGCTCTGCGTCAGGGCGTAGCCGTGCCGGCCGAACAGGTGCTTCTCGGACTTCCCGGCGTACGTCGCGCGTCGGTCCATGACGGAGGCGCCACGCTGATCGCGTCGCATCTGCACGAGGCGCTGCCAGCGCTCTTGAGAGTGGTCGAAGCGCCTGACGCCTTCACCTTGCTGACCACACATAGCGCAACGCTCGAGGATGTGTTCGTGTCGCTGACCGGACGGCAGTTGCGAGAGGAGTAGATGCATCCGCTCTGGCAGCTGACCATTTCACGATTCCGCGAATTCCTCCGCGAACCCGAAGCCGTGTTCTGGGTCTTTGCCTTCCCCGTGCTCCTCACATGTGCTCTTGGTCTGGCGTTCAGGTCGCAGGGTAGACCGGATGTCATCGTAGGGGTGATGTCGGGCGCGGAGGCAGCAGGCATCGAACAGGTCCTGATGAAGGAGCCGGGTGTGCGCGTGCGCCTTCTCGATCGCGCGCAGGCGGACGAAGCACTGCGGCACGGTGCGATTCACGTCCTCGTCATTCCTGGTGATCCGGTGACGTACGAACTCGATCCCAGCCGTCCTGAGAGCCGGGTCGGCCGCTACGTGGCGGACGAACGCATCCAGGCCGCCGCCGGCCGCCAGCCCACCGTGGCGGTCGTCGACCGATTGGTGAGCGTACCCGGATCGCGCTATATCGACTGGGTCGTGCCCGGTTTACTGGGCATGAACATCATGGGCACGGGGATGTGGAGCATCGGCTTCTCGGTCGTCCAGGCGCGCGGACGGAAGTTGCTGAAGCGGCTGATGGCAACGCCGATGCTCCGGAGTCATTACCTGCTCGCGCAGATGCTCGCGCGGCTGATCTTTCTCGTGCTCGAAGTGGCGGCTCTCCTGGTGTTCGCGCGACTTGTCTTCGGCATACCGGTCAATGGATCCTGGTTCACGCTCGCCGGCTTCTGCCTGCTGGGGGCAGTCACGTTCTCGGGTTTGGGCCTGCTGGTGGCCAGCCGCGCCAAGACTGTCGAAGGCGTCTCCGGTCTGGTGAACCTGGTCATGGTTCCAATGTGGATTTTCTCAGGCGTGTTCTTCGCGTCCGAGAATTTCCCGGATGCGATGCAGCCGTTCATCTCGCTGCTTCCTCTGACGGCTCTGAATCAGGCGCTGCGAGGTGTGATGATCGACGGCGCCGGCCTGACCACGCTCGTCAAGCAGACCGGGATCCTGCTCACGTGGCTGGTCGTCAGCTTCACCGCTGCGCTGAAGTTGTTCCGCTGGCGTTGATGTCGTACGAGCCGTGGTAGTAGCTGACTCGCAGTCATACATTTTCCTGTTGTCGTCCACGATGCCCGCGGCCCCACCGACCGATCCCATTGTTCGCGTCAACAACCTGTTCAAGCGGTACGGCGCCTTTCTCGCGCTCGCTGACGCAAGCTTCTCGATCTACCGTGACGAAGTTCTCGGAGTCATCGGCCCCAACGGGTCTGGCAAGACAACGTTGATGGAGATCCTCGGCGGTGTGCTGCCGGCTGACAGCGGCAGCGTCGACGTCGGGAGCGGATTACCGAAACCTGCATTGTTCTACCTGCCGGACGGGATTGCGCCGTGGGCAGAGCAGAGCGTCGACTGGGTCCTCGACTTCACGATCGGCTTCTTCGGTGGACGGTCCGCATTGCGTGATGAAGTGATCGAGCGGCTCGCGCTCGGATCGTTTCTGCGTTCCCGCATCGCGACACTCTCGAAAGGACAGCGGAAGCGCGCGCTGCTCGCGTGCGGACTGCTCTCGCCTCACCCGGTACCTGATGGCCGACGAACCGTTCGACGGTCTCGACCTCAGACAAACGCGCGAGGTGGCCGCCTATCTGAAAGAGGTCGCGGGAACAGGGCGCACACTGGTCGTGTCGATACATCAGATCTCCGAAGCCGCGCGCCTGTGCGATCGCTTCGTCCTGCTTTCAGGAGGACGCGTGCGCGCCGAGGGCGCGATTCCGGCGGCGCAGCTCGAAGAGGTCTTTCTTGCGCTCACCTAGGACGCCCTACGGGTGGCTTCTGCACAAGGAATGGCGCGAGCTGATGGCCTCGCGTTCGTGGTGGCTGATGCTTCTCCTGATCGGACCGCTTGTCGGCGTGTCGTTCACCAGCGCGGTGAGAACCTATGCGGAGCTCAGCGGACTGAATGGCACCGCCGCGGGCGTCGGCGACGTGTTCTCGCCACTGATCGGGATCTGGGGGCCGACCTTCAGCGCCTGCGAGCTCGCCGCAGCGTTCCTGCTCCCGTTTGTCGCCATTCGCGTCGTCGCAGCGGATCGTCATTCAGGCGCGCTGAAATTGGAACTGCAGCGTCCGATGCCCTCGATGTCACGGGTGTCAGCCAAGGCGCTGGTGCTGATGCTCGGCTGGCTGCTCGCGTCGCTTGCGCCGGTCCTGGGCATCATCCTCTGGCGCTTCTACGGCGGCGCCACCTACACGCCGGAGCTCCTTGCCGTGTTCTGCGGGCACATCGTCAATGCGGCGCTGGCGATTGCGCTCGCAGCCGCAGCGTCGACACTGACCGACCATCCATCAACCGCCGCGATCGTGACGCTGAGCGCCACCGTCGGTACGTGGATCCTGAGTTTCGTCGCCGCCATTCATGGCGGACGATGGGAGCAGGCGGCGGCGTTCACGCCGACGGCGATTGTCGCCGAGTTTCAGCATGGGCTGGTGCGGCTCAGCGTTCTCCTTGTGACGGCTGCCTTGATCCTGTGCGGCCTCGCCCTTGCGGCAATCGGAACACGGCTGGGCGTCTCCGCCCGCCGCAGACTGCTGGAATCGATTGCCGTCTGCCTTGTTGCCGGGGTGGTCGTCGTCGCCGGCTCCTTTACCCGCGCAACGTGGGACTTTTCTGAAAGCCGCATGAATTCGTTTCCCGTCTCCGACGAGCGGGTGCTGGCCTCGATCCGCGACCCGCTGCGCATCGAGGCACATCTTGCGCCAGAGGATCCTCGCCGGCACGACCTCGAGACACAGACGGTATCGAAGCTGCGCCGAGTGATGCCCGACTTCGAGATCAGATATGTGTCGGCGACGACAGTCGGCCTGTTCGAGCAGACCAGCGAGCACTACGGGGAGATTCGATACGACCTGGGTGGTCGCACCTCGGTGGGCCGGAACACCACCACTGACGCGGTGCTCGAAGCGATCTACACGCTGGCGGACCGTTCACCGGCTGTCGACCAGGAAGACAATCACGTCTTTCGAGGGCATCCGCTCGCCGCACCGCCGGTCGGCGCCGGATTCGTGTTCTACGGCGCGTGGCCGGCCGCCGTCGCAATTGCCGCCATGTTGAGTCGAAGGAGGAGATCGTGAAGAGAGTGAGAACCTGCAGCAGCCTGGTCGCGCTGCTGGCAGCATTGCCTGTGTGGGCCGCAGAGACGAAGGTAGATCTCAGCAAGGAACGGGTCGGCCGGCCACCCGTCGCTTTCGAAGCGATGGTCGGCAGCTGGATCATCGCGGAGGATGGCAAAGAGAAGGTCGTAATGGTGGACGGCCGTCCGTGGGCGGCAAGCAAAGACGCCCCGACACGGCTCCTGATCGAGAGCGCGCGCAAGCTATACGGAACCTCGAACGAGGAGTTGATGGACAACGCGAAGCAATTCGCGTACTACCCGGTCGCGATCCTGCGCAGCCTGCCCTCGTTTCAGGACGGCACGCTGGGCGTGAAGTTCAAGACCATCGGCGGCACGTCGGATCGAGCGTCGGGCATCGTCTTCAACGTGAAGTCGAACGGCGACTGGCTCGCCATTCGCTACAACGATACCGAGCACAACGTCGCACTCTGGGAATTCCACAATGGCGTGCGCCGCATGGTGAAGCGCGGCGAGGAAGGGAAGTGGCCGCTCGATCCAGCCGCGTGGCATGAATTGAAGATGACGGTGAACGGCCCGGACTTCAAGGCCTTCATGGACGGGCAGCCTGCGCTCGAGTACACCCTGGGTAGCGAGCCTGTCGCAGGACGCCGAGGGCCGCCTCACGAGGATCTGTATCCGGCAAACAATCCCGTGCTGCGCCCTCCTGTCGCCGGAAAGATCGGCTTGTGGTCGAAGACCGACAGCACCAGCTACTTCAAAGACTTCACGGTGGCGGCGGAGAAGTAGTCGCAGAATGGCGACGCCTCGCTTTCCCCCGGCACTACTCGTTGCCTCATTTGTTCTGATCCCCGCCACGGGCTGGGCACAGGTCGTTGACCAGACCGCCCAGCCGCCGATGCACCACCACGAGGCATCTGCGAGCTCGATGGACATGTTCCCGATGCGGGATGCATCGGGGACCGCGTGGGTTCCGGACCTGACGCCGATGTTCGCCATCCAGCAGACGTGGGGCGGTTGGAGTGTGATGCTGCACGGCAATCTGTTTGGACAGGTCATCTACGAACCAGGCGAAGTGCATCGGACCGGCGGGTTCAGCGAGGTCCAGGCGAGCAGCGTGAACTGGGGCATGGTGATGGCCCGTCGGCCGCTCGGCACCGGTCGCCTCGGAGTTCGCGCGATGCTCAGCGCCGAGCCGTGGACCGTGCCGGGCTGCGGTTATCTGAGCTTTCTCGCGTCCGGGGAAATGTGCGAAGGAGACACCATTCACGATCGGCAGCATCCTCACGACCTGCTGATGGAGCTGGCCGCCGACTACGACCGTCCGCTGCGAAGCACACTGCGATGGCAGGTCTATGCCGGATTGTCGGGTGAACCCGCACTCGGTCCTCCCGGATATCCGCATCGACTGTCCGCAATGCCGAACCCGATCGCGCCGATCGCGCATCACTGGCTCGACTCGACTCACATCAGCTTCGGCCTCGTCACCACAGGGATCTACGATCGCCGGTGGAAAGCCGAGATATCCGTCTTCAACGGACGCGAACCGGACGAGCACCGCGCCGATCTCGATCTCGGCGCGCTCGACTCCGTCTCAGGTCGTCTCAGCTGGCTGCCGAATGACCGCCTGGCCATCCAGGTATCTGCCGCCCACCTGCACGAGGCCGAGGAGGAGTTCGCGCCCACTCCGCGCTCCTCAGTCGATCGACTGACCGCTTCGATGACACACCACCGCGCCATACACGGCAGCGGTTTCTGGGCAACTACACTGGCCTACGGCCTCAACTCGGGAAAGACCTTCATTCCCGGCGACGTGCTGGACCAGGTCACACATGCGGGACTGCTCGAGAGCAGTCTGACCTTCGCCGACCGCCACACATGGTTCGCGCGAGCGGAGCTGGTGGGGAAGCCGGCCGACGACCTTCACGTCCACGAATACATCACGCAGATCTTCACCCTGGGCAAGCTGCAGGGCGGATATGTTCGCCACTTCGCGACCCGCGCCGGGCTGGTCCCAGCCGTCGGCGCCTCCGTCTCGGCCAGCATCGTTCCGCCGCTACTCGCTCCACGCTACGAAGGCCGGATCGCTCCGGGCTTCGCGTTCTTCGTGAACCTGCGTCCGGCGCGACACCACTAACGGACGTCCGATGTCTTGTTGTAAATCCGCCCGACGACGGCGAAGAAGAATCCGGTGGACCAGCCGCACATCAGAATCCCCGTCAGGGCTTCCACGCCTCCGACCAGGCGATAGTCTCGAGGCAGGACCACATCGCCATAACCGGTGGTCGTGTACAGTCACCGCGCTGAAATAGAGCGAGGAGGCCAGGTCCGGTATTGCACCCGTGAAGAGATAGAACAGGGCCCACACGGCGATCTCGGCGAGGTGCAGAAGAATCATCCAGCCAGCAACGACGATGAAGAGCCAGGTCAACCGTCCAAACCGCTGTGCATGCGACTGTCGTCGCAACCAGCCCAGGGCGGCGGACACGCCGGCGGCATGAATGGCGACTGACACTGCCATCAGGACCAGCGCGATCAGAAGTTTCGTTACCATCCGCGAGCGTCCGCCTGCCGACGCGGCACAAAGGGCGAGGTCACTACACCGTGAGCTTCTCAGCCGGTGGGACGGCCGGCGCGGTGAACCAGTCCCTTGGCGGCACCACCTTCGGTTCCGCCGGATCGCCTTCGTACGCCGGCGTCATGATCTGGACGCCGTACTCATTGAACACGTCGAGGATGCTGCGGTGCATGGCCGAATACATGGCAATGATCGTTGTCGGGTCGGTGCAGTGCACGTTCAGTTCGTAATTGACCGCGAAGTCGCCCAGCTTCTTCAACAGGACGAACGCGCGCGGGGCTTCGCCCGATGACAACCTGCACCGGGACGCAGCTTCGAGCAGCATGGCTTCGACCTGCCGCCAGGGTGTCTCGTAACCGATCCCGACTTCGGTGTGAAGAATGACTCCCTTCGCCTTGGCGAACGAACTGAAATTCACGACGTCGCCGGCCAGGATCTGCGAATTCGGAATCACGATCTCCTCGTTCTTGGGTGATCTGAGATGGGTCACCTGGAGCCGCATCTCGATCACCTCGCCGATGGCGTCGCCGATCTTCACTCGGTCACCGACTCTGAAGGCACGGCGGTAGGTCATCATGTAACCGGCGATGATGTTCGAGATCGCCGATGAGGAACCGAGGGAGAAGATGATGCCGATGAAGAGCGAGACGCCTTTGAAGGCGTCCGATTCGGATCCCGGGATGTAGGGGTACGCGACGATCAGGCCGAACGCGACGATCCCGACCCGAACGATCTTGTAGGTCGGTGCCGCCCAGTCCGCATCGAAGTTCGAGAGCGTTACCGCACCGCGACCGACGGTCTCGAAGAACATCCTCACGACTCTCAGCAGCAAGCGGATCACGAAGAACAGAACGGCGAGAAAAACGAGACTGGGGATGTTGGCCACGAGCCCACCGCCAATCACCTGCAGCGGCGCCAGCACAAAACCGGTGAGGTCGCGCGAGAAGCCGCGCGTCCATGGCCACACGGCCAGTACGTATCCGAGGTAGATCAGCATTCCGGCGAGGAGCAGAATCGTCCGGAGACCGACGATCGCGCTTCTCAGCGCCGACCGGAGCTGGTCGGCACGCATCACCTCGAAGGACTGGATGCCGACCGTGTGCACGTGGGCTTCGATACGGTGCCTCAAGCGCGCGTCGAAACGGCGCCACAGCCACAGCACCAGGCCCGCGCCGACCGCGAGGGCGACGCTGGCAGTGATCGTGGTGATCGCAGCGCGCCGCAGTGCAGCCGGTGTACGAGCGGCGCGATAGTCGAGGATCGCCCGGCGCACGCGCTCCATGTGGACGTGCGCGAGCTCCGCGCGGCCGGTCTGCTCGAGCGCCGCATCGGCGTCCGCGATCCTGACCAATGGCTGATCGCCGACTGAGATGTCGGTGATGGTCCCGTTGTCGACGATCCGGAGCGAGTCGACCGACACGGCCGGGTCTGCCGCCGCCGCGACGATGCGGCCGGTCACAGCATGGGCGCGATCCTCGGCGCGAAATGAGGACGCACCGCGCAGGCGAAAGAGAACGCTGCCGTCGATCTCGACCGGCGCGGTGGCGATGTCGTCCTGCGCGGCGCGACCGCCTGGCTCCTGCGCCTGCAGCCCCCCACCAGCGGTGAGAACGACGACGAGCGACAACAACACCATCTCTTTTCGCGTAGACATACTGACTCCTGCTCGCTGCTAGCGCGCAAGGATGAGCAAGCGACGGTCCCTGTGAAGGTGCGCGTATGCCACGGAAAATGGCCCTTAGCCAGCTAAACCTCCGGCATGCCGGAGCACCTCCCGCAAGCCGGAGAAGAAACCGGCCCGTTTTCCTCACCTGGCTGAGCACGCTCGGTGCATCGACGGCGGAGAAGGCGCCATTGCAAACCCGCAACACCTTTCCCGCGCGTCGCTGGCTGGCGGAGTATGACGCAGCCTGGATCCGACCGGACCTGGTCGCGGGTCTGACGCTCGCCGCGTACCTGCTGCCGGCCGGCATCGGCGACGCGTCGCTCGCCGGACTCCCGCCTCAGGCTGGCCTGTACGCGTGCCTGTTCTCCGGCCTTGTGTTCTGGCTGCTGTGCAGCTCGAAGCACACGGTCGTTACGGTCACGTCGGCCCTGTCGCTCCTGATCGGCGCGTCGGTGGGGGAGTTGAGCGCCGGCGATCCGGCCCGCCACGCCGCGCTCGCCGCCTGTGTCGCCCTCATGGTCGCGACGATCGCGTTTGCCGCGTGGGCGGTTCGTGCGGGGACGGCGATCAGCTTTTTTCAGAAACGGTGCTGGTTGGATTCAAGGCGGGACTCGCACTTTACCTGGCGAGTACCCAGCTGCCGAAGCTGTTCGGGTTCAAAGGCACCCACGGCGATTTCTGGGAGCGCGCGGCGTATTTCATCGGGCATCTCGGCGACACGCACCAGGTGTCGCTAATCGTCGGAGTCGCCGCGCTGGTAGCGCTGATCGCGGGCAAGGTCTGGATGAAACATCGGCCCGTCGCGTTCTTCGTCGTGGTCGCCGGAATTGTCGCAGCTCGTGTCTTCGACCTGCAGGCGCAGGGTGTCAACCTGCTGGGCGAAGTTCCCCAGGGGCTGCCATCGCTCGGCCTTCCAGACGTCGGCCGGACCGATTTGAACGCACTTCTTCCAATGGCGCTCGCGGCCTTCGTCCTCGGCGCGGTGGAGACCTCGGCGATCGGCCGGATGTTCGGCCAGAAGCATGGCCATCGATTCGACGCCAACCAGGAACTTCTCGCGTTGAGCGCCGGTAACCTGCTCGCGGGACTCGGTCGCGGGTTTCCCGTGAGTGGCGGGATGTCGCAATCGCTCGTCAACGAGAGTGCCGGGGCCCGGACGCCGGCGTCCGGTCTCGTCGCCGCGCTTTTCACGCTATTCGTGGTGCTGTTTGCGACCGGGTTGCTGCGGAACCTGCCGCAGCCGGTGCTCGCCGCTATCGTGCTCGCCGCGGTCATGGGTCTCGTGAATATTCGCGCGTTCCGGCACATCTGGCGTTTCAGTCGTTCGGAGTTCTGCGTGGCGATCGCTGCGCTCGTCGGCGTACTCGGATCTGGCCCGGTCAACGGTGTTCTGCTCGGCGCCGCCATCTCAATCGTCCTGCTGCTTCGACAAGCTGCCCGACCGCGCGTGACGGAACTGGCCCGCGTCCCGGGCACGTCATATTTTGCCGATCGCTCGAGGCAACCGGACAACGAAGCGGTCAGCGGGGTAGTCGTCGTCCGGTGTGAGTCCGCGCTTCTCTATTTCAACGTGGACTACGTCCGGGATCGAATCCTCGAGATTGTGAGCCGGCGGCAGGACGCGGCTCGACTGGTGGTGTTCTTTCTCGGCGCCGTCCCCAAGATCGACCTCGCGGGGGCCGAACTGATCGACGATCTGCACCAGACCTTCCGTGCGCGTGCAGTGGAGTTCCGGATTGCCGACGCGCATGGCGAGGTGCGCGATGCACTGACGCGCATCGGGTTCGACCAGAGCTACGGCGCTCTCGAGACCGGTCAGACCGTCGACATCGTCGTGTCGCAGTGGCTGGCGTCGGCCGCGAGGCCGGCGCCAGCCACGACCTGAAACGATCAGGCGTCGGCGGCGGCGACCTGCGAACGAACGCGGCCGGTGACCGGAGGCTCCACGGCCGACCCCTCGAGCAGGCTCTTATAGGTGAATCCCGCCAGCGCAGCGCCGACAATCGGCGCGAGCCAGAACAGCCAGAGCTGCTGCAGCGCCCAGCCGCCGACGAACACGGCCGTCGCCAGGCTGCGCGCCGGGTTGACCGAGGTGTTCGTGACCGGGATGCTGATCAAATGGATCAGCGTGAGAGCGAGGCCGATCGCCAGACCGGCGAACCCGACGGGTGCGCGCTTGTGCGTGGTGCCCAGAATGACGATCAGGAACATGAACGTCATGACGACTTCG
Organism: uncultured Acidobacteriota bacterium; assembly: GCA_963742265.1. GTDB lineage: Bacteria > Acidobacteriota > Vicinamibacteria > Vicinamibacterales > 2-12-FULL-66-21 > JACDCA01. The sequence goes on along the minus strand of CAVULC010000002.1, from coordinate 506,455 downwards.
CACACCAGGCCCGCGGTGAGCGAGTAGCCGCCGGGCGAGTGCGCGCCGTAGCCATTGGACGCGAACCCGGCGGCCAGACTGAAATCGGCGCGCCCGCTCGCGATCAGGTACAGCACGAACGCGCCGGCGATGCCGCCGAGGACCTGCGCGACTGTGTACGGCAGCAGCAGCGCAGCCGGAAAGCGGCCGCCGGCCCACAAGCCGACCGACACCGCCGGGTTGAAGTGGCCACCCGAAATCGGCCCGAGCGAGTAGGCGCCGCTCAGCACGGTGAGGCCGAACGCCAGGGACACGCCGAGCAGACCGATGCCGACGTCCGGAAACGCAGCCGCGAGGACGGCGCTGCCACACCCGCCGAGCACGAGCCAGAACGTACCGATAAACTCCGCCGAGAGCTTAGAGAACACGACGCCTCCTTTGGGTTGCGAATCGAGCGCGGGCGCGAGAGACCGCTAGGTGCCGCGTTCGATCGAGACCAGGACGGCTTCCGTCCACGTCATCTCGACCTTGTCGCCGACCTTCACCTTGGCGAGCGCCTCGGTATCCTGCACCTTGGACGTGTATTTCCACCCGTGAGGGCCGGTGAAGGTGATCGACGGCACCTGCGGATCAATGGCCGTGATGGTGGCGGTAATCCTTGTCTGCTTGGCTCTGGTGCCCCCTGGCAGCGTCTGCGCCGACGGCGTCGTCGCACCCGCGGTGCTGTCACCATCCGGTTCGCCAGGCCGCTTCAACCGGAGCACGAGGTTCTCGTAGTAGTGGGCAGTGACCTTGTCGCCGACTTTGATCTCGTTGAATCGCTTGACGTCCGATCCCGCGACCGTGGTCACGAACGTGCCGTCCGGCTTCTTCAACGTGATTGACCGGCTCGAAGCTTCGATCGCCTCGACGATCCCCGTTTCGACCCGCGGCTCCGACGAGATGCTCTTGGTCTGGGCAATGGCCGGGCGGCCCGCTGACAGCAGACCGGCAACCGCGATGATTCCGACGACACACCGTTTCATACATTCTCCTCGTCCCGAAGGCGGAACACTCGATCAGACCTGCGCCTGACTGCAGAGCGCGTGCCGCAGGTGCAGACCTGTGGAGACCGCGTAATCCCTCCGGGATGATGCGCGTCCCACGACATCGCGGAGGCGCGCCCGGAATACGGTGGCGCCTATGCGTCCACGAACAGGCGGCGTCGACCTGACGCACGCGTTTGCGCCGCATCGCATCGTCAGCTCGAGTTGCGGACGGCGGAATGAGAGTTGCCGTCTCCGCTGAGATCCCGTGACGCAGACATTCGCGCGGAGATCAGAGGACGTGCAGGATGCCAGCAACAGGTGCCGACCGGATCCGCAAACAGCGTCGCCGTCATGCCTCGCTGCTGGTGCTGCTGCGCGCGGCGGCCGCCGCCGCCGTATGCCTGCTTGCGGGGTGCACCGCCCTGGCGACGAAACACGCGGGAGCGGACCTGGCGCCGTGGCCCGAGATCCGGCCCGACGTCCGCATGGAAGTGCTGCGCGCCCGCATGCACGAGTATTCGATCACCTTCGCCGCGGAGATCGAGGTCGCGGCCACCGGCATCGAGCGACGGACGTCCGACGCCGCAATCCGCCGCAACGCTGTGCTCTGGAGAGTGCGCGCGATCCCCGAGATGCGGAAGGCCTGCTTCCGGCTCGAGCCCGTCAGCGCCCTGGTCGACGCCTGGATCCTCGCCCGCCAGATGGATCAACTCTTCAGCGACGGTGCCGGCGTCGGCGCGTTCGGCCCGTTTCAGTCCGAAGCCGTCGCAGTGTCGCAGGGTCTCCTCGCGCAGATGAGGACGATCGGCGACTCGATCGCTGTCTCGCCGCAAACGCGGACGGAGTTCGAGCGCAAGTTCATCGATCCATGGCTTGCGGATCATCCGCTGCAGGACATCACGTTCGTGCGCCAGTCGCCCATCGCCCGCTTCGCCGAGCAGGCGCGCGAACGCGGCGATGGACTCGAGTCGGTCGGGACCATGGAGGAATTGGCGGTCACGCTCGCGCAGCAGGCGCGCATCTATCTGGCCGACCTGCCGCGGCAGGTCCACGGCGAGGTCGATCTGCTGCGTTCGGACATGCTGCCTGAAGAGCGAGTGGCGTCGCTGCAGGGCGATCTGCACACCGGCGCGGCCGCGGCGGACCGCATTGCCGCCGCCGCCGAAGGGATCACGCCCCTGGTCCTCAGCGAACGTCCCATCATCCTCGAGGAGCTGAGCCGGCAACGCGGCCTGCTGATGGACGCGTTGTCCGTCGAAGGGGACCGCACCGTCGACGCGATGATTCGCGCGATGGCCGCGGAACGCGGCGAGCTGCTGCGCAACATCGAGTCGCAGCGCCAGGCGACACTCGCATGGGCGACGGCTGAGCGCCGGGAGGCCATCGCCGACCTGCATCGCGAGGTCGCCGGGTCGATGGAAACGCTCCGCGGCGAGCGCGCCGTCGTCGTCGACAACGTCCGGCGCATCGTCGACGCGGTGCTGCTGAGAGTGGCCCTGTTTCTCGCCGCCGCGGTGCTGCTGGCACCGCTCGTCGCGCACGCTTACGTCCGCGTCTGGCCGCGGCGCCCGCGCGCCGAGGCGGATCGCGCTACTTCGGCGTGATTTTCGTGATCTTGTTACCCTGGATGCCTAAGCCCGCCATCAAGCCTTTCTGGCTGAAGACGAACGCATAGATGTCGTCCTTCAATGTGTTTGTCGTCGTCGTCTTGGCCTTGCCTTCGTCCATAAGGACAACGCTCGGACCGACGCCGACTTCGAACCCGTTCGCGCTGACAAACTCATTGAGCGCTTTCGCCGTCATGAAGAACATCGCGTAGCCGTAACTCTGGCCCCCCGCCTGGAGTCCGAACGAGGCGCCGGTTGTCTTGTAGTAGTCCGCAGCGGCGCCATTCTTGAGCAACGTGCCTTCGCCGTACTGGCCGCCGATACCGAGCCCGGCCTTCTTCACGCTCGGGAAGACGAGAATCGCCACGGCTTTCGCGCCGATGACCTTGGCGATCTCGACGGTGCCATACAGCTTCTGCAGGGCCGCCTTCGACTCTCGCTCTAGGTCTGCGGCCGCTGTCTTTGCCTTGTCCTGGGCTTGCGCGGGCTGCGCCGCACAGAGGACCGCGGTGGCCGCGAGGGCTGCCAGCCATTTCCTGCTCATCGTCATTCTCCCTTCGGGCGTTGAAAATGCGGGGGCCGCGGCCGTCGCAAGAACGGCCGCGGCCCAGTGACCAATACAGGACCTACTTCAGCGCGACGCGCGACGTCGGCGGATCGTCAGGGCCAGGCCGCTCACCAGCGAGCCGAGACCCGTGAGTCCGACGAGCGGGAGCGGGCTGGCGGTCTTCGGCAGCTTCTTCGGCGCCGGCGCCGATGCAGCGGGGGCCGTCGCGCCCGAAGTCGGCGCGGGAGCACCAGACGGCGGTGCGGCTGACGGCGGCGGTGTGCGTGGCGGAGCCGCACTGGTTGCGGGAGCGGCACCCGGAGCGGCCGCCGGAGACGCGGGTCTGGCCAGGGTCGCGTTCACTTCCTTCTCGGTCATGACCTTGGGCGGCTTGGTCGTGATAATCGTCGCCGTGATCTTGTCGTTCTCGCGAAAATCCGAAATCTGCGCCGGCTGGCCGCTGCGCATGATCTTGATCCCGCGCTTGTCGATGTCACTCTGCGTGAACATCTTGTAGCCGCCCTCGGTGGACACGATGATGCTCGTCCCCATCGTCTTCGCGACTGTCCCGTTCTTCACCTCGGTGACGGTTACCGGAGTCACCGTCGTCTTCGTGGTGATGGTCGCCGTGCCCGACATGCCCGGCTTCAATTCGTGAACCGACACCTGCTTGCCGTCAACGGTGAACCGGAAGTCGTCCGGGACCGTCAGCTCGCGCGTCCCCTCTGGCAACTTGACCACCAGGTCGTTGCCGTCCACGGCGATGACCTGGAACTTCTTGGTCTCCGACGCACTCGTCGAGGTTTGCGCAAAGGTGACGGCTGCCGTCACACACATGAGTGCACCACACAACATCAATCGAATCGCTGCACGCGTCATAACGTCTCCTGTTCCTCCGTCGTTGTTTCGTTCAATTCCCGTCGCGGGGTCAATACTGCCCGTGCTCAGCGGCTCGGGGCGGGGTCGACGCCGCCTTCGTGCGCACGGCGCGGACGATGTAGCGTTGCGGCGCTGGTCCCACGTGATAAAACGGGTAGCACGTCACCAGCGTCAGCGACTGCGTCGGAGTCGGATCGAGCACGGATACGTCCTCGGGTGCGACGATCCAGATCCGTTCGATGCGGTAGATCTCTTTCCCCCGCAGCGTTTCGAGCTCGATCACATCGTCAGGCGCGACATCCTTCAAGCCTCGAAAGAATCCGTCACGATGGCCGGCGATACCCGAGTTGCCGTCGGTGCCGGGGAGCGCCGTGTCGTCGATGTGGCCCACGGCGCGGTTGAGCGTCATTTCGTCGGCCCCTCGCAACACCGCAACTTCGAGATGAATCTTCGGAATGCGCAGGACGGCCAGCGGCGGCGGCATCTTCTCGGTCAACGACAGGCGCCACGCGCTCACGCGCTCGGCATCCCAGAGGCTGACGTCTGGGTCGCCCGGCTGCTGGAGCACGGCGGCCTGGAGACGCGCGAACCTGGCGAGCTCGTATTCCGAGCCGGCGGCGCTATCGATGCGCAGCGCGCCCCACACCACCAGGCAGAGCAGGCCGAAGGTCCATGCGGAGCGCTCGACGAGGACACCGAATCCGCGCTTCCGTATCCGGTCTATGGGCTGAGACGATTGCACTCGCGAAGACCTCCAGGAACTACCGTTCGCGATGAGCGATATTCGAACGTGGCCGTGACGGTATTACCGCCGAGCACGTCATGTGCCACCCCGCGCGCCGCGGGATTCTGCCTGTTTTGGCTGGCGGACGGCTCCCGGACGGCGACGCACATCCGCTCCGGCGGAGCCGCTCCGGAATTCCGTGGTATTCCGGGCGATGGCGCTGCGCGCCGAGCTATCCGGTCTTCAAAGGCGCAGACGTCTCAGAAACGAAACCGCAGGGAGACCTGCGCCCGGCGGGCGTTGGTGCCATCCGGGAAGCCACCCGAGGCGGTACCGGTGCCCACGCCTGGCAGCGGCCGCAGGACACCTCCCGTGGCATGATACGTCTGGGTCGTGACCGCCGTGTCGCTCACCCGGTTGAAGACGTTGAAGGCTTCGAAATTCAGATCCAGACCGTAGCGATCGGCGAAGCGGAACTGCTTCGTGATCCGCGCGTCGGTCCGGTACGTCGTATCCACGGGAATGCTGGACTGGGGCAAGAACGGCACCCGGCTCGAGCCACCGAACCCGTTCAGCGTCGTGGTGAACGCCGCGCCGGGAAACTGAGCACCGCTGACCAGCACGGTGGGTGTGGCGTAGTCGCTCGAGGCCAGCGTCGAGATCAGCGACAACTGCCAGCCGTTGAGCGCCTGATTCGCGAACGTCGGAGCCGAAGTCTTTGGACGGCGGGTTGACAATGGCGGCCAGCACGAACCGGTGCCGCTGATCCAGCGCACTGGTTCCTTTCTCGCCCTGGTAATCGCCGTTGACAAGCGTCCGAGGCGCGTCCGTCAGGAAGATGTTGGATCCAGCCGTGCCCATGTTCAGGTCGCGCGCATACGACCAGGTATAGGCAATCGAGCCCTCCGCCCACTTCCCTCCGCGGCGCCGGAACTGCACCGCCAGGCCGTCGTACCAGACCTTTCCACCGTTGTCGACCAACTGCACGCGGCTGTAACGATTGTCGACGCGATTGGCCGCCAGGTACGTAGCGGTGGTATAGGTGCCGACCTGGTTCTCGTTGGCGTCGTTGATGCGGTACGTGACCGTCCCGGTCGCCGGCCCGATGTTCAGATCTTGCCGGGTGAGCATTCTGGAGCCGCGACTCCACAAGTAGGAAACCGTGACGCTCATGTTGCGACCGAGCTGCTGTTCGATGCCGATGTCCGCTTGTTGGGTATACGGAGTCGCCAGATCGGGATCCGCAAACGAGATACTGACGGTTCCGGGTGGAGGATTCCGGTCCAGATCGGCCAACTTCGCCGGGAATACCGGGCCGGCGTCACGATCGGCAGCGGTATTTCCCTGGAGCGTCAGCGACTTCTGCACGGTACCGTTCAGTTGGTGCAGACGGGCGATGGTGGCCGACGGAAATCGCGCGTAGACGATGCCATAGCCGCCCCGCAGGACGGTGCGTTCCTGGATCAACGAATAGGCGGCCCCAACGCGGGGAGCGAAATTGCCCTTGGGCGCGTTGATGTGTCCGGTCTGCGGGTAGTCGGGATTGGCTCGCTCGGGCTGCGCGAATTGCGCGAACTCATACCGCAAACCGTAGCTCACCGTCAGCTTGCGCGACGCCTGCCATTGATCCTGAGCGTAGAAATTGTAGTCGCGCACGAAGATGCTGGGTGACGGAGGGGCCGAAGGCCTGCGAGTAGTTCTGCCAGCGCTGGCCGCCGTCGAGATTGGTCAGGTCGCGCGCGAAGTCGGTGATGGTCCCGTAGGTGTAGCTGCCCGTCCCATTGAACAAGGCGTCTTCGGTGTCCCGCGTGTGGGCGATGTCGAATCCGAACTTCAACTGGTGGGCGCCGCGGCTCCAGGAGAAATTGTCGACGATCTGGAATCGATCCTCGAGCGGCTGCACCCGCGGCAGGAAGTTCGCCACGCCGAGATTGGCCTGTCCCTGCACGGTCAGCGCCGAGCGGAGTCCGTTGGGCGGGGCCAGTTCGGAGTTGGGGTCATCGGCCTGCCGGTCCCTGAACCAACCGAAGCGAAACTCATTGACCGTCGTGGGAGAGACGATTGCGGTATGGGAGAGCCGGGCCCAGCGATCCTCCACGGTCGCGTTCCCGGCCCGGCCAAGCGCCCCGGCATTGGTCAGCACCGCCGCGGTTTCCAGTCCGTTGGGAGAATCAAAATTGAGGAGATTCACGCTGGCGGTCACACTGTGCCGTGAGTTGGGCCGCCAGTCGATCTTACCAAACCCCAGGTCTTGCGAGGCGTTCCGATTGACTGTCGTGAAGTACCGTTGCAGATACGTTTCGACGGCCCCGCACTGTGCGGGCGTCGCCGGGGCTCCACAGGTTCCGATATAGGTCGTGCCCGAAAAGAACTGCGGGTTGACGATCGAGCTGATCAACGGGAAGTCGCGGCGCATGAGCTCGACGTTCGCGAAGTAGAACAACTTGTCCTTGCGAATGGGTCCCCCCACGCTGACCCCGGCCTGATGACGGTACTCGTCGGGGTTGAACGTCGCATAGCGGTCGCGGGCACTCAACGACTGATTGCGGAAGAACCAGTACGTCGTCCCGCGCAGGTCGTTGGTCCCGCTTCGGGTGACGGTATTGACGACGCCGCCGACGGCCCGTCCGAACTCGGCGGTGTATCCCGATGTTTGGACCTGAAACTCCTGAACCGCATCCTGGCTGACGTTGGAACTGATACGCGAGCGGCCGCCGTTCTCGTTGTAGAACTGGAGCGTGGTGTCGTTGCCGTCCGACAGGAAGGCGTTGCCTCCAGGCTGTCCACGGAACGACAACCCTCCGAACGTGCTGTCGGGCACCACTCCGGGCGTCAGCAGCACGAAACTATCCACGCGCCGCCCGTTGATCGGCAGGTTCAGGATCTGTTCACTGGCCACGACCTGGGAGACGCCCGTCTTGGTCGGCTCCACCAGAGAGGCCGCCGCGGTGACCGTCACAGACTGGGTGAGCTCGGACAGTTCCAGCTTCACCGTCAGCGAGACGCTCTCACCGACATGCAGCTGGATCTCTTGGGCGAGATACGGGGCGAAACCGGGTTGTTCAACCAGGAGTTCGTATCCTGAGGTCGGAGGCAACGAGGGAATCAGAAACGTCCCGGCACCGGTGGAACTGACCTGACGTTGCAAGCCGATTTGCCGGTTGGAAATGGTCACCGTGGCCCCTGCCACGACGGCGCCGGAGGAGTCGACAACGGTCCCGCCGACGGCGCCAAGTCCGGCCATCGACTGGCCGTTCACTGACGCCGTGCCAATGACCGTAAGAAGGGATAGACAGGCGACAAACCCTCGCACAAGCACCTCCTGCTGGCTGAGTAGCTTCGGACAACCGGACGCGCTGGCGCAACGGCAGCGCGACGCGCCCTCAACGGACTTTCGCGGGCGTGAGATCGAGCGGCGTGTCGGCCTGCGGCGACAGCGTTGCGCCAATCAAGCGAGCCAGCGTCGGCGCGATCTGGGTCATGCGCACGACGCCCAGGCTCCCGCGGCCGCGCGCGGCCGGCCCGCTGACGATCAAGGACGCGTGCAGCTCCGGCATGGTCGGATCGAACCCATGCCCGCCGCGGCTTCTCGTCGGCACCAGGAGCGCATCGTGGCCGGCGCCGCTGTACCAACCGGATTTCATCCCGATGCCGAAGGTCGCTTTCGGCGTCGCACCAAGCCTTGCGAGATCCTCGCGCGTCCAGATCGACGCGATGCCGTTCGCGGGATCGGCCTTCAGACCGTCGAGCAACGTACGGACACGCGCGACCAGCGCCTGGTCATCGGGATTCTGGAGATGAACGAACCCGGCGCCTCCTTCAGCATGGTAATAGGCCTGCCAGCCGGTGACCTGGCCGGCGGCATCGACGGTGAGCAGACCCTCTTTCTTGAACAGCGCATTCGGCTGCAGTTGCCGCTCGATCGGCGCGAAGCCGTGGTCCGAGACGATGACGAGGTAGGTACGGTCGGCCATCCCGGCGCGAGCAATCGCGTCACGTACCTGCCGGACGTAGCCGTCCATCTCGACTTGCGTCTCGAGGGCGCGCGAGGATCCCGGTCCCGCGCTGTGCTGGGCGCTGTCGAGCCCGAGCCAGGTGCAGCAGCGTGACCCGCGGGCGCTGGGCGGTCAGGATGTGCACGGCCATGTCGGTGCGGTCCTGGTCCTTGAACGGCCACGCGAGCGGCTTCTTCCGTGTCGTCTCGATCGTCATCCAGCAGGCCCTTGGTGGAGATGGCGCGCAGTAGAAAGGCATCCGACGGATCGCTGGAGTTCGGACGCCAGTACTCCGGCACGAGATAGTCAGCGTCCATGCCCACGCTCACCGGCCACGAGACCGCCGCCGTGGACATCCCGCGCGCGCGGGCCGCGCTGATCAGCGTCGGGGCCTGGATGGTGCGGGCGTACCAGTACCAGGCGTTGTTGGTCTTGTCCCCGGGATCGAACACCGCATTGCCGTACACGCCGTGGACGGCGGGCGGTACGCCAGTGATCAGCGTGGTGTGCGAGGCGTACGTGACCGTCGGAACGACCCCGACGACGCCTTCAGCGTACGCGCCCTCGCGCGCGAGGGAGTGCAGCGTCGGCAGACGTGCAGCATCGGGGCCCGTGTAGGCCGACGGCATCAGCCCATCGACCGACACGATGACGAGGTGAACCGGTGATGGGGCCTGCTGTGCGAGCGACACCACCACACAGAGCGGCAGCGCTGCGCGGAGTAGAAAGGATTGGACGGACATGACACCCCATCGCCCGTGTTTGGACCGCGCCATTCTACGTGCGGCCGGCCGGGATTGACAAGGTTTTCAGATAACGCCTGCTCTAGTTTCGCATCGGCTGGAGGGCCGACTCGGAGGCGACTTCGCTACCAGCAGAACCTGGGAGTGCGGCGCATCAACTGCCCGAGGGCGATCCCGCCGCGGGCACCGCGCGCACGATAAACCGCTTCGGGGCTGGCCCCACGTGGTAGAACGGATAGCAGCCGACGAGTGTCACCGCAGGAGTGGGCGTGGGGTCGATCACGCTGACGTCGTCGGGGGTGGTGATCTTGATCCACTGGACGCGGAATTGCTCGGTCGCGACGGGCGTGTCCAGCACCAGCGCGTCGCCTTCCTTGATGTCCTTCAGAACCCGGAAGTAGCCGTCCCGGTGGGCCGCAATGCCGACGTTGCCCGGCGTCCCGGGCAGGGCCGTGTCCTCGATCCGGCCGGCTGCGAGGTCGAGCACCGCGTCCGTGGTGCCGTCGTAGACCGGCACCTCGAGATTGAGCCGAGGGATGCGCAGGATGGCGAGCGTCCTGGGTGTTTCCTGCTTCAGCGCGACCTTGTAGGCCTTCACTCGAACGGCCGACCATAGATTCATGTCGACTTTCCCGCTCCAAGTGAGCTCGCGCGGCGGCGGAGAGGGTGCAGCCGGCGGTGCCGGCGCCGGAGCGACGGCGGCCGGCCGCTTGTTGTCCGCGGGGGCATCGGCGCCGCGACCGCACGACGGCAGCGTCGGCACAGCGACGAGCGTGAGGGCCACGACTGCGAGGGCGCGACCAGAGCGGTGTGTGGCCATCAGGGATCCTCCATTGCGAGGCGCGCTGTCAGTCGACCGCCGCCGAAGCGCCTGCGGCGCGCCGGCCGTGCGTCAGAACGCGAGCTCGGCGATTGCTCCATCTTGCGCCAGTCGAACAACCCTGTCTACTGTCAGGTGAGCCGCATTTTCACGACCGCGCGCGTCAATGTCTCGGCCGCGGTCAGTCAATCGCGCGCATTCACGTCGACGCGCAAGCGCGGATCCCGAGTATCGGTGCTTCTTCGATCGACGAGCGATCGCGCGGAGTGAGCCGCCGCAGCGGTGAGTGAGAGGATGTGTGTAAGGGGGGCCGAAGGCTCTGCTGAGTCGAAGTGAGAAGAGCGCGAGCCAAAGGGCGAAGCGCCACGCGAACGGAGCGAGCCGCCGAAGCGGCGAGTGAGAGAGCGTGTGAAGGGGGGCCGAAGGCTCTGCTGAGTCGAAGTGAGAAGAGCGCGAGCCAAAGGCGAAGCGCCACGCGAACGGAGCGAGCCGCCGAAGCGGCGAGTGAGAGAGTGTGTAGGGGAGTCCGAGGGGCGAAGCCCCTTGGATAAATTTGGTTGCGGGGGCAGGATTTGAACCTGCGACCTTTGGGTTATGAGCCCAACGAGCTACCGGACTGCTCCACCCCGCGTCAGGGAAACCCAATCGTAACACGCTGCGTGGAAGTGAAGCAATGCCGCGTAGAAACAAAAACTTCTGGCTCGACCGCCATCTACATGGCACTCGCGGTGCACGGAAGACCACTTTGAACGCTCAAGTCCTGAAAAATGCGTGCGGAGGTATGGCCACGGTTCTAGTTGTGGAAGATAACGAGGACGTTCGGGACATGATGGCGGTCACACTTCAGCTCGAGGGGCACGAAGTGATCACCGCCGCCAACGGTCGCGATGCACTCGAGACGCTCAAACGCGGCGCCAGCCCGTGCGTAATTCTGCTCGACCTCATGATGCCGGTGATGAACGGCTGGGAGTTCCGCGCAGCGCTTGACGCCGACCCCGAGCTGAGGGACCTGCCGGTGGTGGTGATCTCTGCCGCTGGAAGGGAAGTGCTCGAGTCCGCGCACGCGGCCGCGTACCTGCCGAAGCCGATCGATGTGGATGCGCTGCTGGATGTCGTGTGCGGGATCTGCACCGGCGCCGTGCACCCGGGGCGGGTTTAATTCGACTGCGGTTTCGCGTCGCGAACGATGAAAAGGATCTCGCCTGCCCGCGTCATCCCAAATTTCTCACGGGCGATCGATTCGATCGCTGCCGGGTCCTCTTTCAACTCCTTCGCAGACTGCCGCAAAGCCTCGTTCCGCGCCTTGAGCTCGTTGAGCGAAGCTTCCATCTCGGCATACTTGCGGCGCGCGTGCAGGTTCTCGATCAGCCCCTTGTCGCCGACCAGCGAATCCACCAGGAGCACGACCGTCGCAAAAATGAGCAGCCTGGTGAGGACCTTGTTGCGCAGGGGAGACGCCGCCGCGCGACCGGCTGCACGCGCTTGCGGCGCAGCGGTTCCGGACCGTTTTCACGGCGTGAAGCCGGCTTGGGATCGAGAGATACGGCCATGAGTGGGAAAGCCTGTTCCTTGTAACAACAATTTCGGCAATACTCAGCATCGAAATTAGGGGCGGGAGACGAAAATTCATGGCTGACGAGTACGTGATCGCGCTGACGACGCTCCCGGTGGACGCGGATGCGACGACCTTCGCCCGAACCCTGGTCGGCGAGCGCCTCGCCGCGTGCGCCAGCGTGCTGGCGCCGATGACCTCCGTCTATACCTGGGAAGGGGACGTCGCCGAGGAGCAGGAGCGCCAGGTGGTGCTGAAGACGTCGCGCGAGGGAATCCCCGCCCTGTGGGACCGCGTCCGCGAGCTCCATCCTTACGACGTGCCGGAGTTCGTGGTCGTGCCGATCATCGATGGCAACGATGCATATCTTCGCTGGATCGCCGAGTCGGTCGGCAGGTCGGCCTTCTCCGCCTAGCCGAGCGCCTGCCGGATATCGTCGATCAAATCAGCCGGGTCCTCGATGCCGGCGGAGATGCGCACCATGCTGTCGGTGAGGCCGATCGCGGCGCGGCGTTCCGGCGGAACCGACGCATGCGTCATCGACGCGGGGTGCGAAATCAGCGTTTCGACTCCGCCAAGACTCTCGGCCAGCGCCATGAGTCTTACCGAATTACAGACGCGCCGTGCCTCTTCGAAGGTGCCGACGTCGAACGACACCATCCCGCCGAAACCTTTCATCTGTGTCCTGGCAAGTTGGTGCTGCGGGTGCGACGGCAGGCCCGGGTAAATAACCTGCTTCACCTTCGGATGTCTGTCGAGCGCCTCGGCCAGCAGTTGCCCGTTCGTGTTGTGCTGTGCCATCCGAACCGAGAGCGTCTTCGTTCCGCGGAGCACGAGCCATGAATCGAAAGGGCTCAGGATCGCACCCGCCGCGTTCTGAATGAACTTCAACCACTCCACGTCATCGTCACGCACCGCGATGACGACACCGCCGATGCTGTCGCTGTGCCCGTTGAGATATTTGGTCGTACTGTGGACGACGAGGTCGGCGCCGAACTCGATTGGACGTTGAACGCTGGGGCTGGCAAATGTATTGTCAACGACCAGCCGGGCGTTGCCTGCATGGGCAATCGCGGCAGCGCGCGCGAGATCGGTCAGCCGCAGCACCGGGTTGGTCGGCGTTTCCACGAACACCATCTTCGTTTCCGGCCGCATTGCGCTTTCGATCTCCTCCGGCCGCGACGTATCGACGTAGCTGAACGCCAGCTGGAACTTGGTCAGGACCTTGTCGAACAAACGAAACGTGCCGCCGTATGTGTTGTCGGTAACGACAACGTGATCCCCGGATTTGAGCATGCTCATGATCGCGTCGATTGCCGCCATGCCGGACGCGTACGCATAGGCCGCCTTGCCGCCTTCGATTGCCGCCAGGTTCGCCTCGAGCGTCGCGCGGGTCGGGTTCTGCGTTCGCGCGTACTCGTAGCCCTTGTGCTTCCCGAGTTCCTCCTGCACGTAGGTGGACGTCTGAAAGATCGGCGTGATGATCGCGCCGGTCGACGGATCCGGTTCCTGGCCGGCGTGGATGCAGATGGTGGAGAACCGCGCGCTGTCGGGAAGCTTCATAGCCTGTTAGGTTAGTTTGTTATCATTCCATTCTCAACGCGCATGAGGCTCCGAATCCCGCAGTGGATGTCACCGGGGCGGGGGCAGCCACCGGTGCTGCTGACGCCACCGCAGGGCATGGAGCGGGCTCCAGGTGCCGCGGAGCTTCTGTTTCGAACGTGGCCCGGCCGCATCTTCCTGGTCTCCGCCGCGCTCAAGCTCCTGATCGGCGCTCTCCGCCGCTTCATCGATCCGCCCTCCATCATCGAGCTCGCAGGTATCGCCGCCTCGGTCGCGCTTGCGCTCTCGGCGGCGTATTTCGTCACCCGCCTCTTCATCCTCGCGAAGCGGCGGCTGCTCTGGAGGGTGCGACGGAAGCTGATCCTGTCGTACATCTTCATCGGTGTCGTTCCTGCGCTGCTGATCGTCGGGTTCTTCCTGCTCAGCGCCAACGTCGTCGCGATGAACGTCAGTGCGTACCTGTTCAAGGACGGCTACGACGACATCGTGTCGGACGTGAAGCTCGTGTCGGAGGCGGCGGCTGCCGAGATCGGGCGCCAGCCGGCCGTCGCAGCCGAAACGTTGAGGCGCTCGCAGAATGCCGTCAGCCAGCGGTATCCGAGTTTTTCGATCGCGTTCGTTCCGAGAGACTCACGGCTGGTGGCGCCGGTTCGCGCGGGGGAGTGGGAGCATCAGCCGCCGCCCGAGAGCATTCCGCAATGGGCGGCTGTCGACGGATTTGGCGGCACGACGTTCACTGCCGGCGACGAGCCTGGAGAAGTGCAGCTGGTGATCCGGTCAGTGGTACGCGCCCGCGGTCCGGCGGGCGACGCCGGGTTCGTCGTTGCCGACGTTCCGGTCGACGATCACCTGCTCGACCGGTTGCGTGAAGCGACGGGTGTCAAGGCACGCACGCCGCGCTTCACCAATCCCGGCGGGTCGAACGACAAGGGCGCGCGGCAACTCCTGGTTCAGCTCGGGAATGAGGGCAGCAGCTTCGCGCCGTTCAAGAACAGCGTCACCTTTCTCGACACCGTCAACTGGGAGAACGGCGGCCCCAAGGGAGCCACCGTGTCGATGGTCTTCGACCTCGGCGAGCTGTGGGACCGGCTGTCAAAAGCGCAATCACAGAACGTCAAGCTCAGTGGCGAGGATCTCGGCCAGGTGTTTCTCCTCACGCTGGCGGTCGTCGCCGTCCTGTTCCTGATCATCCAGGGTGTGGCGCTTCTCATGGGCCTGACCCTTGCGCGATCGATCACCAGTTCGATTCACGAGTTGTTCATGGGCACCGAACGGGTCCGTGAAGGGGACTTCACCCACCGCATCAACATCTACACGAACGATCAGCTCGGGGAGCTCGCCGGATCCTTCAACCAGATGACCGGCAGCATCGAAGGCCTGCTGCTGACCGCCGCTGAGAAGAAGCGGCTGGAAGAAGAGCTGCGCATCGCCCGGCAGATCCAGATGTCGCTGCTGCCGCGAGGGCCGGTGGACGTGCCCGGCCTCGGGATCACCGCACTGTGCGTACCCGCCCGTGAAGTTGGCGGGGACTACTACGATTTCTTTCACCTGCCGGACGAGAGACTTGGCGTGTTGATCGCAGACGTCGCCGGCAAAGGCACGTCGGCCGCTCTCTACATGGCCGAACTGAAGGGGCTCGTGCTCGCTCTCAGCCAGAGCCATTCGTCCCCTCGATCGCTGCTGCTCGAAGTGAACCGCATCATCTCCGAGAACCTCGACAGCCGCAGTTTCATTACGATGACCTATGCGGTCATGGATATGCGCGCAGGCACGATGACCTACTGCCGCGCCGGCCATACACCACTGGTCTACAAAGGTGGGCCGCGATCGACCGGCATGCCGGGCGCCCAGGTGCTGACGCCGAGCGGCATGGTCGTCGGTCTGCGGTTCCCCGGGGCGGCGGAGAAGTTCGAGGAGCTGCTCGAAGAGCACCAGCTCGATCTCTCGCTCGGCGATGTGATCGTTTTCTACACTGACGGCATCACGGAGGCCATGAACCCGGCGAGCGACCTCTTCGGCGAAGCGCGTCTCAGCTCGATCGTGGAGGAGCACGGACATCTCGACTCGTCCGAACTGCGCGAGCGCATCCTGCGCGAGATCGAGTCGTTCGTCGCGGGCGCCGACCAGCATGACGACATGACCATGATCCTGGTCAAGGTGGAGCGGGCATTCAAAGCGCATGAAACACTGGTCCGGGGCTGAAGCCGATCGTGGGTGAGCTGACCGTCGTTTTTCGCACGCCGTCGCCGATCGAAGCGGACGTCGTTCGGGGGCTGCTCGAGTCGCAGGGCGTGACCGCGATGATCTCCACCGATCTGTCGCGGACCCCCTTTCCGATGTCGGTGAACGAGGTACGCGTCACGGTCAACGCCGAGAATGCCGAGCTCGCGCAGCGCATCATCGCCAGCCATCGCGACGACAGCGCCCCCGGTCGCGTTCTGCCATTCGGGACCGAGCTCGAGCCGCTCGAGCGGACCATCGGTTACCGCTTCCGCGACCGCGGCCTGCTGGAACACGCGCTCACTCATCGCTCGCGTGTGCACGAAGACGCGAGTGGCGGCGTGTTCGACAACGAGTCGATGGAATTCCTCGGCGACTCGGTGCTCGGGTTCGTCATCGCCGACATGCTCTTCCGCCAGTTTCCGCAACACAACGAGGGGCAGAAGTCCAAGCTGAAGGCGTCGATGGTCTCGGCCACGTCGCTGGCCCGCCTCGGCGAACGCATCAATCTGGGAGATTTCCTGATCCTCGGCCGCGGCGAAGAGAAGACCGGCGGCCGGCACAAACACGCGCTGATCGCCGACTCGTACGAAGCGCTGATTGCCGCCATCTATCTCGACGGCGGCTTCGAGCAGGTCCGCGGCTTCATCCAGCGGCAATTCCAGGAGCTGATCGAAGAAGCACGGCGGAGCGGAGCAGAGGCCACCTTCACCGAGGACTACAAGTCCGCGCTGCAGGAACGGCTTCAGCGGGACGGAAAGGGGTTGCCCGTTGTACCGGCTCGCCGCGGAACTCGGCCCCGCTCACCGCCGCCGCTTCGAGGTCGAGGTGATGGTTGAAGGCGCGCCGGTCGCGAAAGCCGAAGGACGAAGCAAGAAGGAAGCGGCGCAGATCGCGGCGAAGGCCGCGCTCGAAGTGCTCGACAATCCGCCGCCGCGATTACCTGACGAAGACGGCGGCACCCCGACGTCTAGTCGATCTCGATAATTCCCCAGCTCTTTTCAGAATCGGCCGGTGCGGCGAGAGCGAGCGCCGGTTCCAGCGCTGGAAGGTGCGAGAGGACATAGGCGTGGACTTCCCGCACCGTTTCTTCTTCGGTCGGCGGTGTCGAACGCCCGTGCAGACGAACCCAGAGCCTCAGGATCGGATCCGCGAAGCTGTAGCGTTTCTGGCGCGAGACGATCAGGTCGACATCTTCGAGCCACGAGAGATAGTCCTTGGTCGAACCCGGCGTACGGCGGAGGCGGAGCGCGATCTCCGTCAGCGTCAGCGGTTCCTCCTCCGAGAGCACATCGAGGATCGCCTTGAGCGCACCGTAACCCCTCGCTCGGTGCAGACGCAGTTCGTACGAGAAGCGGCAGGCATTGCTCAGCGCGCCACCGGGAGTGAGCAGTGCGGCGAGCGCGCTGACTGGATCGCTTGGCCCCCGCATCTCCTCGGAGCTTGCCGCATCAGCGATAAGCGCGCGCATAGGCCGGACGCCCGTCCGACAGCGCGTGCACCAGGCGCGCGAGTTCGTCGCGCATCCGATCGTCTTCGCCACCACGCTCCTCGTGACCGTGGGCGATCGTGGCGCGGATCTCCGCCACTGACAATGGCGACACGTGAATGATCTCGAACCGGGCCGGTGCGTCGCGGAGCAGCCGGTGCGCGCGCGCCGCGTACCTGGTGGTCAGCACGAAGCGGTTGCCGCTCGAGCCCAGCGCACCGACCATGTCGCGCAGCACCGCGCGCAGTCCAGGAAAGCTCTCGAACGTGCGCAGCTCGAGGAATTCGTCGAGCAGGAACGTCGCCGGTGCGTCGCCGGCGGGACGGGCGGTGTCGAAAAATGCCAGCGACGCATCGAACGCTTCGCGCGCACCAGCGGCCGTCGGCCCCTCGCCGTACGGATGCGCCGGAAACGGGGAGGCGTCGCGCACGGATTTGAGGAACCGCTCCGGAGTGGTCGCGATCCGCTCGACGTCGATGTACTGCGAAGAGGCGCGTCCGAGCAGATCGCGCAGGCGGAGGAGCAGCGACGTCCGTCCTGAACCGCAGCCGCCGAGCAGGACCGGGATCCGCGGTCCCGAGTCGCCGGAGCCTTCGAGCGCGGCGAGCACGCGGCGCTCGAGCGCCGGACGTTCCGGGATCATCATTGGCCGGCCTCGCCTTGGCGCAGCGACGGCATGTCGATGCCGTGCTGCCGGACAGTGGCGATGGCTTCCTTGTAACCGGCGTCCGCGTGTCGCACCACGCCGATGCCGGGGTCATTGGTCAGGACCCGTTGCAGTTTTTCGTCCGCCTCACGCGTGCCGTCGGCAACGATCACCATGCCGGCGTGAAGCGAATAGCCGATCCCTACACCACCGCCGTGATGCACCGACACCCAGGTTGCACCCGACGACGTATTCAGGAGGGCGTTGAGCACCGGCCAGTCGGCGATCGCATCGCTGCCGTCCATCATGCCTTCCGTTTCGCGGTTGGGCGACGCGACCGATCCGGTGTCGAGGTGGTCACGCCCGATCACGATCGGTGCCTTGACGACGCCACGGCGGACGAGATCGTTGATGGCCAGTCCGAAGCGCGCGCGGTCGCCGTATCCAAGCCAGAAAATGCGCGCCGGCAGGCCCTGGAACGCCACCCGTTCCCGCGCGAGGCGGATCCACCGGCACAGGGCTTCATCGCTCGCGAACATCTCGAGGGCCAGATCGTCGGTGGCGGCGATGTCGGCCGGATCACCGGAGAGCGCCGCCCATCTGAACGGCCCCTTGCCCTCGCAGAACAGCGGACGGATATATTCGGGTACGAAGCCGGGAATGTCGAAGGCATTACGCACGCCGGCCTTCTCAGCCTGCGCGCGGATGTTGTTGCCGTAATCGAACGTCACGGCGCCACGCTCGCGCAGTTCGAGCATTGCACGAACGTGTGTGCGCCATCGAGTCCATCGACCGACGCAGGTACTCGGATGCATCCGCGCCTCGCAACTCGTTGGCCTCAGCCAATGTCAGGCCGGCCGGCACGTAGCCGAGGAGCGCGTCGTGCGCACTGGTCTGATCCGTCAACACGTCGGGAATGACATTCCGCCGCGCCAGTTCGGGAATGATCTCGGCGGCGTTGCCCTCGAGCGCAATCGACCGCGCCGTGCCTTCACGCCGATAACGCTCCACCAGCACCAGCGCCTCATCGAGTGAACCGACGCGTTCATCGACGTAGCGAGTGGCGATCCGGCGCTCGATGCGCGCCGGATCGACCTCGACGACGAGCGCGACGCCACCGTTCATCGTGATCGCGAGCGGCTGGGCGCCGCCCATGCCGCCGAGCCCGGCGGTCACCACCAGCCGTCCGGAAAGGGTGCCGCCGAAATGACGGCGGGCGAGCTCCGCCAGTGTCTCGTAGGTTCCCTGCAGAATTCCCTGCGTGCCGATGTAGATCCAGCTCCCCGCGGTCATCTGTCCGTACATCGTCAAACCGCGGTCCTCGAGGTCGCGGAAGCGGTCCCAGGTGGCCCAGGCGGGCACGAGCAGGGCGTTGGCGATGATCACGCGCGGCGACCAGGGATGGGTTCTGAACACGGCGACCGGCTTGCCCGATTGCACGACCAGCGTTTCGTCGTTCTCGAGCCGCCGCAGCGTCTCGACAATCGCGTCGAACGCCTCCCAGCTGCGCGCCGCGCGGCCGGAGCCGCCGTAGACGACGAGATCGTCGGGGCGTTCAGCCACCTCGGGATCGAGGTTGTTCATCAGCATCCTGAGGGCCGCTTCCTGCGGCCAGCCTTTGCAGGATCGCGTTGCGCCGCGCGGGGCGCTCACATGACGAGTGAGGATGCTCATGACGTAGAAAAAATGCGAAGCGAAGAAAGCAATCTAGAAACGTACGCAGCGCTTGTCAAATCGAAATTGAAAAAAGTTCTACTTGACTTCTGCGGAGCACGAGCGCTCAAACGTTCCCGAGAGAATCGCGCCGGCAATTGCTTCGATATCAGGCGACGGCGGACGATCGACAGTCAGCACCGGCGCGATCGAACGAACGAAGTCGTGCACCTGCTGCAAGGCGCGCGACGTCTTCAATGGCGCCAGCAGATCGATCGCCTGGCACGCGCAGAGAACCTCGACGGCGACAACGCGCGCGGCGAGCGCGACGGCGCGCTCCGCCTTCAACGCGGCGCCCATGCTCATGCTGACGTGGTCTTCCTTGTTGGCCGAGGTCGGAATCGTGTCGACACTGGCCGGATGCGATAGCGTCTTCAACTCCGATGCCAGTGCCGCGGCGGTGACCTGCGCGATCATGTACCCGGACTGCAAGCCGCTGTCGACGGTGAGAAACGCCGGGAGCCCACTGAGCGCCGGATTGACCAGCCGGTCCGACCGTCGTTCGCTGATGGTGGCAAGGTGTGTCACCGCGATGGCAAGAAGGTCAGCGGCGATCGCGATCGGCGCGCCGTGAAAGTTGCCGCCCGAGACGATTTCGTCGGCATCGCCGAACACCATGGGGTTATCAGTGGCGCTGTTCGCCTCGATGCTGAGCGTCGAACGCACGAAGGCGAGTGCATCGCGCGCGGCGCCGTGCACCTGCGGCGCGCAGCGTAGCGAGTAGGCGTCCTGCACGCGCCCGCAGTTCTCGTGCGACTGGTTGATCGGGCTCTCATCGAGCAACCTGAGCATGTTGGCCGCGGCTGCCGCCTGTCCCGCGTGCGGCCGCGCTTCGTGGATGCGCCGGTCGAACGGCCGCATCGATCCGCGCAGCCCATCGATCGACAGTGCCGCCGCGATATCCGCCGCGTGTGCGAGGCGGGCGGCTGCGCTGCAGGCGAGTGCGGCGATGGCGGTCGACGGCTGTGTACCGTTGATCAGGGCGAGACCCTCCTTCGGCTGGAGCACGATCGGTGCGAGACCAACCGCCGCCAGTGCGGCCGCGCCGGACTGCAACGCGCCCCCATCGACGGAGGCCATCCCTTCGCCGACGAGCACCAGTGCGAGATGGGCGAGTGGCGCCAGGTCGCCGCTTGCTCCGACCGAACCGCGGCTCGGCACCAGCGGAACCACCTGGCGGTTGAGCAGTTCGACGAGGAGCGCCAGCGTCTCCCGCCGGATGCCTGAGAATCCTTTCGCGAGAACGTTGGCGCGCAAGGCCATCGAGGCGCGCACCGCGCGTGCCGGCAGCGGATCGCCAACACCCGCGGCGTGGCTGCGCAGCAGGTTCAATTGCAGCGCGCCGAGCGAGTCGCGTGCGATCGCCGTTTCGGCCAGCGCACCGAATCCCGTGTTGACGCCGTACACCGCGGTGTCACCTTCAGCTTTGCGATCGACGACCAAACGCGAGCGATCGACCGCCGACGCTGCCGCCGGCGCGATGCCGACAGCGAGGCGCGCATCGGCGATCTCCTCGAGTCGCTCGAGTGTGAGGGAGTTTCCGTCCAGCAGATACATCGTGAGCAGGTAGAATACAGCGGTTATGAACATCGCTGTGCTCGGTGCTCAGTGGGGCGACGAAGGCAAAGGCAAGATCGTCGACCTGTTGACGCCCAACTTCTCGATCGTCGGCCGCTACCAGGGCGGCCACAATGCCGGTCACACGGTGTACGCGAACGGACGCAAGTTCGTGCTGCGGCTGCTGCCCTCCGGAATCCTTCACGACGGCATCACCTGCGTCATCGGCAACGGCGTGGTCATCGATCCGCAGGCGCTGTTTGCCGAGATCGATGAAGTGAGTGCCGCGGGCGTGCACATCGGCGACCGGCTGCTGATCAGCGACAAAGCGCACTTGATTCTGCCGTATCACCGCGAGCTGGATCTCTTGAGCGAAGCACGGCGCGGCGAGCGAAAGATCGGGACGACGTCGCGCGGTATCGGTCCGGCCTACGAAGACAAGATCGCGCGGCGCGGCGTGCGCGTCGGCGACCTGGGCAACGTGGAGGCGCTCAAGGGGGCGGTCCAGCAAAACGTCGCCGCGCGCAATCGCATCATCGGCGATTCGACCATGGACTGGGAGCAAGTGATCGCCGATCTCCAGGTCGCCTGGAAGCGGATGTCACCGTGGGTGGTGGACGCGTCGCTGTTCCTCGCGCGCGCCCGCGCCGCCGGACGGGCGATCATGTTCGAAGGAGCGCAAGGCACGCTGCTCGACATCGATCACGGCACATATCCCTACGTCACGTCATCGAACGCAACGATCGGGGGAGTCTGCACCGGCCTGGGGGTACCGCCCAAGGCGATCGATGGCGTTCTCGGCGTAGCCAAGGCTTACACGACACGCGTGGGTGAAGGTCCGCTGCCGTCGGAGCTGTTTGGAGAAATGGGCAACCGTCTGCGGGAGAGCGGCCAGGAGTTCGGTGCCGTGACCGGCAGGCCGCGGCGATGTGGCTGGTACGACGCGGTGGCGGTTCGCTACGCGGTGCGCGTCAACGGACTCGATGCCCTCGCGCTGACCAAACTCGACGTGCTCGACGGATTGCCGGAGCTGCAGGTGTGCACGGCATACAGGTCGAAGGGCGCAACGCTGACGGAAATGCCCGGCGACGTCGCGCAGCTGGCCGCATGCGAACCGGTGTACGAGACGCTGCCCGGGTGGACGACGCCGAGCGCGGGCGTCCGGCAGTTCGACGACCTGCCCCGTGAAGCCAAGTCGTACATCGCACGGCTCGAAGAGATCACCGGCGTTCCGGCGGCGATCATTTCCACCGGCTCGGCGCGCGAAGACACGATCATTCGCGAAGGATCGATCGCGGCAGGCTGGTTCAGGAAGCGTGCCTGACGGCTATTGCCTGACGCGGCTGATGAATCGCTCGAGCGCCGCGCCGTCCGAGTCAGCGAACTCCACGCCAGCCCGGTAGAGGGGCCGGCCACCGGCGAGCTCGAACTTGGCCCACGCGATCGTCCCGCGGAACCGCAGCGCCACTTCCTCATCGGTGATGTTGACCCGGACCTTCTGATTCGGCCGCAGAATCGTCGGCGACAGTACCTGCGCCCCGATGGTCGAGACATCGACGATGGTGGCGACGTTGCCGTCCAGTTGAATCTCGATTCCGGCCCGCACGCGGGTTCTGTCCGCCCGCCGCGTACCACCCCAGTCAACCCCGCTCGTGTCCTTCGGCGGATCGGCAGCCGGCATCACTTGTGGCTCGGCCGCCGGCGTACGGCGAGTCTCGGTTGCGGCAGCGGCGGTCGCCGCGACGGCCGGCCGCGAGATCTGCCGCACGTAGTCACCGGTGTGCGACATTACCCGCAGCTCGGTCTGCGTCAGCAGCGGGTCGGTCTTGATCCGGTTGATCAAGGCTGCTCCGCGAGGAGTCGCCGCGAACAGCCGCTCGAGGACGATCAGGTTCGGCTGCTTCTCGAGGATGGCCTGCAGCGCCTGGATCGCTTCACTGTCTGCAAACGTAATCAGTTCCCCTTCACCGGACAGCTGCTCGCGAAGGGCCGACGCGAGATGAGAAGCGGAGATGACGACGGCTGGCACGACGAAAGCTTATCATCCTCGTAAAATGATTCGCGCCGTCCTGTTCGATCTTGACGACACGCTGTTCGATCATCAGTTCTGCGCCAGCGCGGCCCTGCGCGTCGTCCGCGAGATGCACGATTCGTTCGGTCGCATGGAGATCGCGGCGTTCGAAGCGGCGCATTCGCGAATCCTGGAGGCGATCCACGCCGAGGTGATGGTCGGCCGCATTCCGCTCGATGTCGCCCGGGTCGAACGATTCCGGCAGTTATACGAGACCGCCGGGATTCAGGCCGACCAGGCGCTCGCGACCCGCACGGCGGTGACGTATCGCGATGCGTACATCCAATCAAGGCAGGCGGTCGCCGGTGCGGCTGATATTCTTCGCGCCGTCCGCAGCCGCGCGAAGGTGGGCATCATCTCCAACAACCTGCTCGAAGAGCAGCGCGAGAAGCTGCGGCACTGCGGACTCGACGGCGACTACGACGTGCTGGTCGTCTCGGAGGAATTCGGCGTCTCGAAACCGGATCCGAAGCTGTTCGAGATCGCGCTGTCGCGGCTCGACTGCTCCGCGGAGGAAGCCGTGATGGTCGGCGATTCGTGGACGGCGGATGTGCTCGGCGCTCTCGCAGCCGGCATCCGCCCGGTCTGGTTCAATCGCAATCGAGCGCCCGCCCCCGATCCGGCATTGGGAGTGGCCGAGATCTCGTCCTTCGACGAGATCAGCGCGGTGATGCGGACGATATTCCAGTGACTCGCGCGAGTTCCCGGGCGGTAATCCTGAAATGAGACGCGTTCCACACGGGCTTTCCGTCGCGCAGCAGGATCGCCTGTGGGGTTTCGTGGCGGATGCCAAAACGCGCCGAGAGGGCATCCGAGACACTGCGGTGGCTCTGGACGGTTATCACCCGGTAGGCGGCCCCGCCCGGGGCATCAGCTACGTGCGCGTGCAGCTGATCGAGTGCCTCGCAGCTGATGCCGCACGTACGGCTGTGCTTGAACAAGAGGACCGGCCGTTCGCAGGATTCGTTGATGGCTTCGTCGAGTCCGGCGATGTCGAGAACTGGGTTCAGTTGTTTCATGCGGTGCCTTCATTCTACCGCGTAGAAACACTTTATCCAGCAGGTCCGTTCGGGCGCCGTTAGACCGGTGACTGATGCGAGCGGGTATGAAAACCGGCCGATTCCAGTGCCTTTCTGGCCGCAGCAAACGCCTCAGCCGCGGCCGGCGGCAGCGGCAGGTCCCCACGGATCAGCAGCCGGTCAACGTTGAAGGTTCGGAACCTGATGCCTTCCATGTGAAAAGATTTCGCGGCCCTCGCGAGCGCCTCGCACTCGACGAGCAGTGCCGCCCGGGCCGGTCCGTCCGGCTGCTGCCTCACAATCGCGATGAGATCGGCGATGCGCGACTCCGCCTCTTTGCGGTGATTTGAGATGTCGGTCATGATGCTACGCTCGAATCTAACGTAACTTTGCACCAGGGATCAATGGCTGAGCACACGGGACGCGGAAGGATCGACACACCGGATTTGAGCGAGCGCGGCGGGCTGAAGAACGGCGTGCCCCAGCGCTCCAATCACCGGCTGTTCATGCAACTGCTCGCATTTGGCGGTTGCCTCGACACCGCTGCGGCGGCGGCGAGCGTAAAGATCGACGGGGTGACGACGGTCGTTTACGAAGATCTCAACGACCCGACGGGGATCGCCATCCTCTCGGTCACGCCGGAACCGGACACGCTGATAAACGCGCTGAGGCCGGCGCTTCGGCAGGGCATGTTCGCCACTCTCGTCCCCAAACCTGAATACACGATGTTCGGACGGACGTATTCGCTCGGGTATGAGCCGGATCTCGAGGAAACGCTGATCCATCGACCGCTGCGCACATTGATCAACCCGTTATGGCCGTGGGCGATCTGGTACCCGCTGCGGAGAAATGGTGCCTTCGCGCAGCTGCCGGCCGAGCAACAGCGAACCGTTCTCGCGGAACACGGTGCCATCGGCATGACGTACGGTTCGGCGGATCTCGTCCACGACGTCCGGCTCGCGTGTCACGGACTGGACCGCAACGACAATGATTTCGTTATCGGCCTGATCGGGCGGGAGCTGTTTCCCCTCTCCGCGATCATCCAGGCGATGCGCAAGACACAACAGACGTCCCTCTATCTCGACCGGCTCGGCCCGTTCTTCGTCGGACGCAAGATCAGCAGTTGAGCACACCGGTGTGCGCCTTGCACGCCGAGCGAGCATGGCTGGCGATATTCCTTTGCGGCAATTCGGTCGGCACGACGAGAAGGTGCCGGCACTCGGTCTGGGCGGCTACCACCTCGGCGACATCAAGAATCAGCGCGAGGCGATCGCCCTCGTGCATGCGGCGATCGACGAGGGGATCACCTTCCTCGACAACGCGTGGGAGTACCACGAGGGACGAAGCGAGGAGCTGGTGGGGAAGGCGCTGGCGGACCGGCGCGATCGTGTCTTCCTGATGACCAAGGTGTGCACCCATGGCCGCAATGCACGTGTCGCGATGCGGCAGCTGGAGACATCGCTGAAGCGACTGCGCACGGACCACGTGGATCTCTGGCAGATCCATGAATGCGCCTACTACAACGACCCTGAGCGTCATTTCGCTCCGGGTGGCGTCGTCGAAGCGCTCGAACGCGCGAAGCAGCAGGGCAAGGTCCGCTACGTGGGGTTCACCGGTCACAAGGATCCCGCCATCCACCTGGAGATGCTCGCGCAGGAATTCCCGTTCGACAGCTGCCAGATGCCCTTGAACGGCTTCGATGCAACATTCAAGAGCTTCGAGCAGCAGGTACTGCCGGAACTCCAGCGGCAGGGGATCGCGGCGATCGGCATGAAGAGTCTCGGCGGCGACGGGCGCGCCGTGTCAGAGCGGAGCGTGGGAGTGCAGGACGCGCTGCGCTACGCCATGAGCCTTCCCGTCGCCACGACCGTCAGCGGCATCGACTCGATGAAAGTGCTGCGTCAAAACCTTCGCGTCGCACAGGGATTCAAGCCAATGACGAAAGCGGAGATGGCGGCACATCGCAAACGCCTCCTCGACGAGGCGGCCGACGGACGCTTCGAAAGCTACAAGATCAGCGCGCAGCACGAGGGGGACGAGGGCCGGCGGCAGCATGGGCTTCCCTTGCAGGACGAACTGACCGCATAAAGCGGACGTTCGGGTTTGCCGGGCGGCGGTGTCTCGCGTCCGCCTGGCGTCGCTTTACGCGGCATCAGGATCCACAAGAGCAACGTTCGTGCTGGCGCGAGTGTTGCTCTCAGCTGTAGGCCGCCACGACCGTGGCGCTAAAGACGAGGTGCGAGTGGCAAATCTCATCGGCCGCAGGCCGCGACGGCTGACACCGGAAGAACGAAAGTCGCTGACGCACGGCGACTTCTGGATCCCCGACGCTGAGCGCGCGGTATACAAGGCCGCTCTCGAAGCACTGAACGCAGCCGGAGTGCCTTACGTCGTCGCAGGTGCCTATGCGATCTACGAGCACACCGGGATCTACCGGCAAGACGAAGGACCTCGATCTCTTCTTCGAACCGGCAGCCGTCATCGAGGCTGCACGAGCGCTTCGCCAGGCCGGCTTCGTCACGCGTCTCGAAGATGAACACTGGCTCGCCAAGGCGACGATGGGGGAGTACTTCGTCGATCTTATCTATGGGATGGGGAACGGCATCGCGTTCATTGACGATGGATGGATCCGGCACAGCCATCCCGGGCATTCTTGCCGCCACTCCGGTGAAGATCGCACCCGCAGAGGAGCTCATCTGGCATCGACTCTTCATCAGCGAGCGCCATCGTCACGACATGTCCGACATCGTCCACCTGATTCTGTGCCGTCGGTGATTCGCTTGACTGGCGACGGCTGGTCGACCGGGTCGGGCCGAACTGGCCGCTGCTGCTGTCACAGGTGCTGATGTTCACGTATGTGTACCCCGGACGTACAAGGCGAACATCCCCGAGTGGGTGTCGGAACATCTGATGGAACTCGCGAAGGAAGAGTTCGCGCGTCGCGGAAGAGGACGTCGACTTCACCCGCGGGCCGATGATCTCGCGGTTCAGCTTCACGATCGACGTTCGCGAATGGGGATTTGCGGATCCGCGCTCTGAGCTGGTGCGTGAGGTGCGGATGCGTCCCGAGGTGCGCGCCATCGCCGAAGCGGACGTCTGGGACGAGCGCGGCGAGGAGCGGCAGGAGCCGCGGGAAGACGCGCACCCGGCGCCCGCCAGCAGCGCTCGAAAACAACGTTTGACACAGTCCCGCGAGTCCAGATACTTTTTGCGTGATTCGGAAGTTGCTCGCCGGCTGGTCTTCGCGCGACCCCCTGCACACGGCATTCGGCGCGCTCGAGCGTGAAGTGATGGAGATCCTGTGGCTGGAGGGAAACCTCGCAGTCCGGGACGTCCAGGCACGCCTGGCCAGACCGGCGGCCTACACGACCGTGATGACCACGCTCGACCGTCTTTACAAGAAGGGCGTGCTGGGACGCGTGCAGGGCGGGCGGGCGTTTCTTTACTCGCCTGCGGCCACCCGCGAGCAGCTGCGGCGCATCGATTGCGAGCCGCGTGCTGACGGGGCTGCTGCAGGCGCGCGGCGACGCCGCGGTGCCGATCCTGTCGAATCTCGTCGACACCGTCGGTGCGCAGGACGGCGGCGACGATCTGCTGCGCAGGCTGGAAGAAATGGTGCGGGACAAGCGGCAAAACGTTGAAGAGAAGGAACTAGGAGTTCGGAGCTAGGGCGCTGCCGCCAGCCCCTCTGCGGCGGCCCGCGCACTCGACCACGCCCACTGGAAGTTGAATCCGCCAATCCGTCCATCCACATCGAGCATCTCGCCGACCAGGAAGAGTCCTGCTACTTTGCGGGATTCCATCGTCGCTGGATCGATCTCCTCCAGCGTCACTCCACCCGCCGTCGCCTCAGCGTAGTTGTAGCCACGGCTGGTCGTTACCGGGACCGGCAGCGCCGTCAGTATGTGTGACAGCCGGCGACGCGCGTCGCGGGAAAGAGCAGTCAACATCGTTGCGCCGTCAATAGAGACGTGTGCGAGCAGCGCCGCCGCGAGCGACGCCGGCAACTCCTCGGAGAGTGCGTTCTGCACCGTCACTCGCGGACGGCTTGCCGCCGCGGCTGTCCATCTCGCGTCGACTGCGTCGAACGCCGCCGGCGGGAAGAGATTCGCCGTGACCCGGACATGCCGGTGCTCCAGCTGTGCGCGGAGCACGACACGAGACGCATTCAACGCAACCGGACCACTGACGCCGAAGTGCGTCCACAGCATCGCGCCCCGGATGCGCTCCTCGACCCGCCGATCCACCCAGATCGTGAGTTCGACATCATGGGCGACGCCCGAGATGTGTGCGTGGAACCAGCCCGGGTCCACCATCAAAGGCGCGAGCGCCGGCGTGGTCGGGACGAGCGAGTGACCGAGCCGTGCCGCGATCGCGAGTCCGCCCCCGTCACTTCCCGTCTTGGGCAGAGACAATCCGCCAGTTGCGAGAACGACCGCGCCGGCCGTTCGTGGACCGCGCGAGGTCTGGATCGAGAAGCCGTCGGCTCCGCGCGCCAGGTCGAGGACGCGCGTGCCGAACGACATCGTCACGCCGCGGTCATGCGCGGCTCGAAGCAGCGCATCGAGCACATCGCGCGAGCGATCGGTGGTGGGGAAGAGTTTGCCGTTCGGCTCCTCCTTGAGGCTCACGCCGAGGTCCCGAAAAAACTCCACGGTTGTGGAAACGGGAAGCGCACGCAGAACGCGCCGGATGACCGTTCGCTTGCCGCCCCAGTAGTCACGCTCGGTAACGACCGCGTTGGTGACGTTGCAGCGGCTGCCGCCACTGACCAGGATCTTAGCTCCGGGCTTCGAGGCGCCATCGAGCAGGACGACAGAACGATCGGGATTGAGGATGCGGGCGAAGATGGCGGTCGTCAGACCGGCCGCCCCGGCGCCAACGACGACGATCTCGTTCATGTCCGCCCGGAGCGCGGCACTAGGGAAGAATGCGGATCGCCCACTCCATCAGATCGTGGAACGCCGCGGACTGCAGCGCGATCGCGCTGAGAACGAGCATGGCCGAGGCGACGGCGCAGGATGCGAGTAGACCGAAGGATCGAGTCTCCACGGGAGCGGGTTCGAGCAGGCGAGTGACCCGGCGCTCGAGATTGTCTCCCTGGAAGAACGCGAGGTCCGGCATCCATGGTGGAGCCGGCGTTCGCGCCAGGCCCGCAACGCGGATCAGCGCCGACGCGAGGGCGAGACGTCTCTCCGGGATGCCTGCGGCAGCACCGTCATCGGCCGCTTCCTCGGCGGCTGCGGACCATGCGTGCTCGATCTGCCTGCCTGCCGGCAGGATCAGCAAAAGATCCGGGAGCAGGAGCATCAGCGCGCGCGCGAGATTGTCGCCACGACTCACATGAGCGGCCTCGTGCGCAACGATCGCCTCGATCTCGCCGCGGGTGCAGTTGGCGAGCAGCGAACGGGAGACGATCATCCGCGTCCGGAATACGCCGGTGACGGCGGCGAGCGGATATGTGGTGTCCACGACGTAGACCGATCCTCCGCCGAGGCCACGCTGGTCGCAGTGGTGGACGAGCCGCGAGCAGGTGATGGAGCGCGTCCATGCGCGCATCGTTCGAACCAGGGCAACGATCACCAGGCAGAGTGCCGCGGCGGTAGCAGCGATGAGGAGAAGCCCGGGCTGCTCGACGGTAAGAGCCGGCTCGAATACCAGGAAGCTGGCGCTGCACAGAAACGCCCCGAGACCGCCGGCGCATCCCGGCAGCGACCGAAGCGCGAAGAGCGTGCGTGCGCGGGTCCGGGGCACGAGCCGGTCGATTGGCCCCTTCACACGTGGCCACAACAACTGCAGGCACACGGCGCTCGCGGCAACGACACCGAAATAGGTGGCGAGGGTCAGGACGGCGAGCAGGAAGTAGTAGCTCACGGACAGCCTATCCTACCGAGCGGCGTTACTTGACGTCCAGCAGTTCCACGTCGAACACGAGGGTGGCGTTCGGCGGGATCACGCCACCCGCACCGGCCGCGCCGTAGCCGAACTCCGGCGGCAGGATCAGACGCCGCTTGCCGCCGACCTTCATGCCCTGGACGCCCTGGTCCCATCCGCGGATTACCTGGCCGGCGCCGAGGCGAAACGAGAAGGGCCCGCGGCCGATCGATGAATCGAACTGCTTCCCTTTGTTTTCCGACTCGGACGGCGAGTAGAGCCAGCCGGTGTAGTTCACGACAGCGGTTTTTCCGCTGACCGCCATCGCGCCGCTGCCATCCTCGAGATCCGTCTGGGTGTAGCTCATCGTCGACTCCTGTCCTGGTGAATGACGCGCGCGGCATACTCACGCGCGCCGGGAACATCGGTGGTGATTGAAGGCTCTCCAAGGTACACGACAGCCGGCGCGCCCGCCATCACGTGCGTGCCGATCACCACCGTCCAGCGGATCTCGTCGGGACGGTAGAACACGCTCCATTTGCGGCCGGCAAACGGCGACAGATCGGCGGTGACGGCGATCCAGCCTCGCGCGGAGGTGTCTGCGCTGGTGATCGTCGGTTCGGTCAGCGTGTCGTAACGGCGATTGTCACTGATGCCGACGCGAAACGAGACCGCGGCATCCCCCGCGGTTGACGGTACCGCCGCGAACAACTGCAGCGTGCCCCTGCGCGGCAGCGGCATGCGCCATGTCAGCCGGCTCTCCGCGGGTGCGACGATGGTCGCGTGGCTCTGGCCGGCGAAGGTAAACTCGCCAAGCTCGAATGGCGCGGTCGCCGGCCGTCGTTCTGCGTCCTGCAGTCTGCGCGTCAGATCGACCGCCGCGACCCTGGCCTCATTCGGCGGCTGAGAGCAGGCGGTCAAGAGTGATGAGAACAGAAACGCTGCCGGGCACAAACGAGACCGCGTCAGCCAGCCGGCGTCCGTTCGTGTGGCGGTGGCTGGCGCTGCTGGCGTGCGCGCTTCTGCTCGCATGGGTCGCGCGATTTTATCATCCGGGTACCGGGTTCTCCTCGCTGCTGATCATCCCGGCCGGACACGACCTCGAGCTGCCTGCCTTCCGGAGCGTGCCCCATTTCGAATATCCACCGCACGTTGCCTACGACGGCTACCTGTACGCGCAGCTGGCGATGGATCCGCTGCTGCGCGATCCATCGATCGACACCGCCCTCGACGAGCCGGCCTATCGCGCACGACGGATCCTCTTTGCCTGGACCGCATGGGCGCTTGGCCTCGGGCGGCCCGCCTGGATCATGCAGGCCTACGCACTCCAGAACGTGCTCGCCTGGATGCTGCTCGCATGGGTGATGACGCGCTGGTTTCCACTGCAGTCGCCCTCGAACTTCGCACTCTGGACCGGCTGCATGTTCAGCCAGGGTCTGCTGATGTCGGTCCGCATGAGTCTTCTCGACGGCCCGAGCCTGCTGCTCATCGCGTGTGCCGTCGCCGCTGCCGAACGAGGCCGGGTCTGGATCACGGCGGCGATCATCGCGGTTGCCGGCATCGGACGTGAGACCAATCTCCTCGCCGTGGCCGGGTTGCCCGTCGGCTCAGGATGGCGAGGCTGGGTGAAGGCGACCGTCGCGGTGCTTCTGGCGAGCCTTCCGTTACTGCTGTGGCAGGACTACGTCTGGTCCATTTACCGGGGATCCAGTGTCTCGGCTGGAGCCGAGCACCTCGTCGCACCTTTCGTCACCTATCTCGAAAAGTGGGGCAGCACGCTGCGTGCGGTCCGCGCGATGGGCTGGATCTCACCAGCGGGAATTACGGTTCCGGTGCTGATCGCGCTAACGGTTCAGGCGACGTTCATTGCGTGGCTGTTCAAATGGAGAGAGCCATGGTGGCGCGTCGCGCTCGGATGGGCCGTTCTCATGTTTGTCATCGACGCTCCGGTGTGGGATGGTTACCCGGGAGCGATCACGCGTATCGTGCTGCCAATGAAGTTCGGGTTCAACGTGCTGCTCGCGCGAGACAGAACACGCCACTTCTGGGCCTGGCTCGTAGCGGGAAATCTCGATTTGATCGCGTCGCTGCACCAGTGACGCCGATGGGCCGTTCTCGTCCATAAGTCAGTCGCAGGCCAGCACGTTCTATGCAACGCACTGTCGGGAATGACCCAATAGTCTCGTCCAGGTGGGCAAGCTGATTACCAGTCTGTATTCTGGAGACACCGATGTCCGACGAACTCGATGACGAGCGGCACCTGCTGGAAGCGACCGAGCGGCTCCGCACGGGACGTCAGCTGCTGGCGATGACTGTCTATACCATCCAGCATCACCGCCGGACACCCCTCCAGGTGCAGGCGGTGCTCGACCGGGCGTCGAGTGCGATTCGGCGCAGCGAGCTGGTTCGTGCCCGGCGTATGCACGAACGCACGGTCCACTGAACCGACTCCGAAACTATTGCCTTCTCGAAGATGAAGCTCCGGGCAACGTCAATCCGTTGACGTCCCAAACCCGCGGCGCTCGCGCGGGCGGCGTTCCTGGGCCCGTCGTCTTTCCTCCCGCAACTGCTCGTTGAGTCGCTCCGCCAGCTCTCCGAATTTTCTGGCGGCCTCGCTCAGGCGCGCGTTTTCGCCTTCGAGCTCCATCAGTCGCTGCTCCAGGTCCTGCAGCGGCGCAGCCTCGTCGGGTTTCCCGCAGATGGGGCACACAGAATGCGTCCTCCTGGGCCTGTTCGGTGTCATAGGTGGAACTGACGCGAGTCTAGCTGGTCGTTAGTTCCCGAACCATAGACCGGACGTCACATCCTTCTATGCCGGAAGGGTATATACGGGGGTGCCGGGTGCCGGGTGCCAGGTGCCGGGGTGCCGGCACGCCGGGGAGCCGGCACGCCTGGGTGCCCGATTCGGGGCGCTGAGTATAAGATCCGCGGGGACCTGTTCGACTCGATTGGAGGGTGCCATGCAACGCGCGTCTGTTTTGCTCTGCAGTCTCATTGCTGGTGTGCTGTCGGCTCAGCCTTCCGCGGCCCAGGGCGCGAGTGGGTGTAAGGACGTCCCGTCGCATGCTGCGTTGAAGAAGGCCCTGTCTGCGGCCCAGGCCGAGGCGAATGGCGGACTGGGTTTTCACATGTGGGCGACTGTGGTCGATCGTGACGGGGTCGTCTGCGCCGTCGTCTTTACCGGAACCGATCGCGGTGATCAGTGGCCCGGCAGCCGTGTCATCTCAGCGCAGAAGGCGAATACCGCCAACGCCTTTAGCCTGCCGAAGTTTGCGCTGTCGACAGCCAATCTCTTTTCGGCCGTGCAGCCCGGAGGGTCGCTGTTCGGGCTGCAGGAGTCCAATCCGGTCGACACCGGCGTCGCCTACGGTGGCAACGCCGCGCAGGCCGGTGGTCCCAACGATCCTATGGTAGGGAAGCGCATCGGCGGCGTGAACGTGTTCGGCGGCGGCCTCGGGCTATACACCGCGACAGGCACACTGGTCGGAGGCCTCGGCGTAAGTGGTGACACGTCGTGCGCCGATCACATCATTGCGTGGAAGGTCCGCCACACGCTCAACCTGGATAACGTTCCCGCTGGCGTTGCCGGCACCGGCAAGGACAACATCATCCACGACGTGACTGTCGATCCGGCCACGGGGCACACCACCAGCAAGGGCGGATTCGGTCACGCGACGTGCAGTGCGGAATCGACGAAGCTCGCCGCCAATCTTCCGACCTCACACCCGACGGGGCCCGCTCAGTAGTTACCGTTTTCCAAAGTCTAAGGAGGAGCGATGCGGATAGCGATTGTGGCGTTGTCGATATATGCGCTGAGCGGTGTCGCGGCAAATCCTGCTGCGCAGCAGTTTCCAGAAAACCCGACGATGACGACGCTGGCGGTGACGCCGCTGGCGATCGAGGGTTTGACCGGTGACGACAGCGGAAACCTGTACACCACCGGGCGCGCACCGGTTCCGGATCGCTGCCCGGTGTGGCGGATCGATCAGACCGGCACGCTCGTCCAGATCGG
This sequence comes from uncultured Acidobacteriota bacterium, assembly GCA_963742265.1. Classification (GTDB taxonomy): domain Bacteria; phylum Acidobacteriota; class Vicinamibacteria; order Vicinamibacterales; family 2-12-FULL-66-21; genus JACDCA01. The sequence continues at coordinate 472,417 of CAVULC010000002.1, read as the reverse complement.
TTCGATCGGCAACGCCGCCCCCGGATGCAATCCGTCGGGCATCATTCGGGACGACTCGGGCAACCTGTTCATCGCCGACGGAAATCAAGGCGGAGTGATCTGGAAGGTCAGCGCAACCGACACGACGCCGGGTTCTCCCTTTGTCACCGGTGTACCCGGCACGAACGGCCTCGCCTTCGATCGTCGCGGGAACCTCTGGACGGGCGACGGCACTACGGCGCAGGGACGCGTGTGGCGGATCACTCGGCAGGCCATCGTCACCGAGATGTTCCGCATTCAGCCGATGCGCAACAGCGTCGCGCTCGGCGGGATCGTCAGCGGCGACGGGGTTGGCCGCCAGGTGCGGTCCTTTCCGCCGGGAACTCTGACGATCACCGTGGCGGCCCCCGGCACCGTCACACCCGCGGGCGGCCAGGACCTGGTGGCCAACGGGCTGGTGTTCGAATCGACGGGTGATCTGATCGTCGCCGACACGGCACGCGGGGCACTCTGGAGGATTCAGTTCGACGGCGCCGGCAACGTCACGAGCCCGACTGGCTGCGATTCAACGTTCACACCGAACACGCTGTGCATGGACAACATCCTCGTCGCACATCCGCTGCTCGAAGGAACCGACGGTATTGCACTCGACCGGGCCGGCAACATCTGGAACGCGGCCAACGAACGGAATGCGATCGTCGTGGTCGCGCATGACGGATCCGTGAAGGAGATCTTCCGTAATCCCGTGAACGCTGCGGGCCTCAGAAACTCGGCCGATCCCGGCGTCGGCAACCAGCACATCCTGGAACTTCCGACCAGTCCGTTTCTGAGCGGCCACCGCCTGTGCGTCGCAAATTCCGACGGGAACCGCCGCGATAACTCGCCCAACGCGCAGGGGGAGATCAATTCAGGCGGCCCGGTCGGCGCTCGCGGAAAGGTGTCGTGCATGGATCAACCGGTAAGCATCCCGGGCCGGACCCGTTAGTCCAGGAGTATCCGGTAGCGAGTCTCAGCGTTCCGGCGTGGCGTGTTCGAGGATCAGGCCGACCGCCGTTCCTCGCTTGAAGCCTTTCCAGTAGGTGTGCGCCGGCGTCGGTTTGCCGTCGCGGTCTACGGAGTACACGGCATCCTTGCCGTTCGGCACGACGTCGAGATACGCCTGCTTGCCGCGCTCACCTTTGAGGTGCAGATCGAAGAACGCGGTCGTGAAGTGCTGCAGGATGTTGTTCATGCGCGTCGTGTCCCACACAGGATCGGCGTAGTGTGTGAAGGGCGAGGCGCGCTGTGGCGCAGGATCGATCATCACTTCCGCCGGTGCAGGGTAGGGCGCGGCGGCGTTGTGACCCGCATTGATGAAAGTGAGCAGATACCTTTCGGCGTTCACTGCCGCCCTGTAGATGGCGCGCGTCCCTTTTTCATAGCCAGCGACCTCGTCGACGCTGCCCGCGACGAACAGGACGGGAGTTCTGATCCCGCTCAGCCCTTCACCATCCCAGTAACCGGCCTGCATGCCCCAGGGCGCGATCGCGACCGCTGCCTTGATGCGCGAGTCGATCGAGGAGCGGTAGGCAGGGTTTGATGCTGCGCGCTCGGCGAGCAGGCGATTGGGCGGCGCATTCTCCGCCGTGACGCTCGCGTCGGTATAGCCGCCACCGATCGAGTTCACCGCGCCGTAACCGCCCATTGAATAGCCGATGAGTCCGGCTCTCGACGCGTCGACGAGGCCGGCCAGAAAACTCCCGGATCCCGGTTTGCCGAGACGGTCCATCTCCCGAAGCACGAACAGTTGATCCAGCGAACGGTTGTACAGCGTGCTGGCAAACGCGAGCTGGCTGTCATACGTGCTGTCCTTGTGGTCGATCGACGCGGTCACGAATCCCTTGCTCGCCAGGTTTTCCCCGAGGTGACTCATGAGATATCGATTACCCGGATAGCCGTGGGAGATGATGATCAGTGGGAACGCAGTGCCGGTGGCGGGCTCCGCGTCACGAACGGCGCGGCCGCGAATCGTCGCCGAGATGGCAGGATCCCGGGTCAACGTTCGATACTCACCGCCAGCCTGCTGGCCTGGCCGCAACACTGCCGGGTACCACACTTCCAGCGTCAAGGTGCGATCCGCGCGGGCGATGGTCTCACCCTCTTTGGTGTTCAGAACGTCAGCCCGATTCCGGTCGGTGGCGTCAATCGTTCTGACGCCAATGTGAAGCGGGCCGTACGCAGCGAGTTCCGGCGCCGCAGGAGTGACGACGTCGATGCGATTCTGCGTAGCGACAGCGCCGGCAGACGTAATCAGCAGGACTGAACAGAGAAGTAATGCGCGCGTCACGTGAGCTTCGCGGAGTATGGCACGGCAAGAGGATGACTATGTACTCCGGCACTTGGATGAAACAGGAACTTCTTCAGAGATCAGCCAAACCGAAACAGGAGTCGCAGGAGGTCAGGAGCCGAGAGACACGCGGTTGGGCTCGCGCTTCGCGCGGGTGGGCGGTCGTGACCGACGGATGCAAACAGCACCAGATCGCCGGCTGCTTGCATCCGCCGGTCACGACTGCCCACCACGCCGGCCGAAGGCCGGCGCCCAACCGCCGCTGTCTCTTGAACTTCTGCGCTCCTGTGATTGGTGGTTTCTCTTGAGCTCTTCCGCTCCTGTCAATTGCGGTCGTGGCGTGCATTCTGCACGTGAGCTGTCAGGAGGATCCAATGGAGAGACACAGTTCTCGATTCGCCATGGTCACCCTGGTGTTCGCGGTCGCCATCGGTGGAGCGTGCAACAAGCAGAAGGACGCCACGCCGACGGCGCAGATACAGTCCAACAGCCCAGCACAGCCGGCCAACTCGCCCGAGTCGGTGACCGGATGCCTGCGCGCGGGGGATGCGCCTGACACATTCGTCCTGACGACTTCGCAAATCGCCGACGGCCGCCAGCCAACCACGTATCAATTGTCCGGCTCGGCTGGGGTGAACCTCACTCAACACATCGGTGACCGCGTTTCGGTGCAGGGTGTAGTTCGTGCCCAGCAGGAGTCGACAACGGCGACCAGCGGCACTGCGGCCAAGGCGAAGCCTCAGGGCACAGCTGGAACACCAACCGTCTCCACGACCACCACGCTTGACCTCAAGCGAATGGACGTGACGTCGATCAGCTCCGCAGGAGGCAAGTGCGAGACGAAGTAAGGCAGCGGCGCACCGTTTGACAACGCCGATTCACTCTAATAAAAGTGCCGATCGGGACTTGTTCGGATCGGAGGCTTTATGAAGCGGCGTTTTCTTCCTGCCTTGATTCTTCTACTCGCACTATCCACGCTCTCCACCACCCTCTCAGCCCAGATTGCCGGCACCATTGCCGGCGTCGTCCGGGATGCGAGCGGAGCCGTGTTGCCCGGAGTCACCGTTAGAGTCACCGGCCCGACGCTCCAGCGCGAGAGCGTGACGGTCGTCTCGGGTCCGGACGGCGCCTACCGCATCCCGCTGGTACCGGCAGGGGAGTATGTGGTCAACGCGGAGTTGAGTGGCTTCCAGCCGCAGCGCCGCGAGGCGGTCCGGGTGTCGATCAACCAGGAGGTGGTGCTCGACTTCACGATGACAGTCGCCGGCGTCAGCGAGAAGGTCGAGGTCACGGTTGCCGTGCCCCTGGTCGAGACCACTCGATCGGACGTGACCAATCGCGTCACCACCGAAACGATTGAGGCACTGCCGCTCAACGGCAGGAATTTCGTCGACCTCATCGGACTGGTTCCCGGTGCGCGTCCCGATCCCACTCCGGGTACATCCGGCAACAACATCTCTATCTTCGGCGAGCGCGGCGCGGCAGTGTCCTTCCTGGTTGATGGAGCCGAAAACAACGATCCGCTCAACGGAGGGCCGTTGCTTCGATACACCCAGGATTCGATCCGCGAGTTCGAAGTGATCACGACTGGCTACGACGCCCAGTTCGGCCGCGCGCAAGGCGGTATCGCCAACATCGTCACTCGATCCGGCAGCGACCGGCTCGACGGCCGCGGGTTCTGGTTCGGCCGGAATGACTGGTTCGACTCGTCCAACATTCCGACCGACGCCGGCGAAGAGCAGCAGGAGGTGCCGAAGCTGCTCCGCAATCAGTGGGGCGGATCCGTTGGCGGTCCTTTGAAGCGCGAGCTTGCCTACTTTTTCGGCGCGCTTGAACTGACGGACGAAGAACGTGGAGTGAACATCGATCGCAGTGTGCTGCCCGCGTTCATCACCAGCGGCAGCGCCACGCCGAGCGGCGTCGAGGACTTCAGCATCGCACCGACGACGGATGGCTTTACCGCCCTGTTCAAGACCGACATCAATCTCGGCGCATCCAACCGGCTGTCAGCGTCCGTCAACCGGAGCACCAACGACGCGAGTGGCGAGATCAGTTCCCCCGTCGCCGGTACGACGGCACTCCCCAGCGCCGCGCGTTCCACGACCTCTCACGGCACTGGCGTCGTCGTGCGGGACACCGCGACCCTGGGAACGAATCTCTTTCTCGAAACCACGGGCAGCTATCTCGATGGACTGAGCGGCGCCAACCTCGATCAGTCGCAGCGTTCCGAGCCTCTCCTGATTCTTCTCCTGAGCGGTTTCGTGCAGACCGGTGCGCCGTTCGGCGGCCGCACGGAACGGGACCCCTCCCGTTTCCAGTTCGCCCAGACGATGAGCAGCTACAGGAACAGCCCGGCCGGCACGCACACATTGAAGGCCGGATGGGACTACAACCGCGTGGGCCTCACGGGTTCGGACGATGTGCAGAATGACGTGGAGTACTCGGCAGCGTTCCTGTCGCCGGACGCGCACGCGATCAACGCCGACAGGTTCGCGCGTCTCGGCTTCCAGCAGTCGGCCGCGCGCTTCTTCACGCTGTCCGCAAATCCCGACAACAGCCTGGCTGTCGACATGAAGAGCAACGAGTTCTCGGTGTTCGTGCAGGACGCCTGGCAGCCGACCCGCGACGTGACGCTCAATCTTGGCGCCCGCTACGACTACGCCGGTCTGTTCGGAGAGGATCGCAACAACATCGCGCCACGCCTCGGCACCGCCTGGGATCTCGGCGGCCGCCACCAGACCATCGTCAAAGCGAACTTCGGGATTTTCTACGACCGGAACCTGTTGAGCGCGGCCGCGACCGTGCCGGAGAAGGGTGGGGTCTTCACCCGTTCCTCCTTCGACGTCGCGTTGCCACGCCTTGGATCCGACTACACCGACTCGCTGATCGACCTGGTGATCACCTCTGGATTTCCGACGGCAACCGGCCGGGGGCCTGCGGAGAACCCGGCCTATCGCGCCATGGCGGATGCGCTCCGGGCCGATCCGTTTGCGCTCTACAAGCTGCTCGGGATCGCCGTCGGTGACCCGAACAAGCCAACCGTTGTCAACGCCGGCAACGTGCAGCAGCTGTCGGGGAAGAGCCCCGCGCAGGTTCTCACCTTGCTCGAGTCGACCTGGCCGGGAACGGACTGGGAGTTCTTCAACGTGCCCGGCGGTTCGATCCTGGGGGACCAGGTACTCTCGTTCTTCCCGCGTGGTCCGCTCGCGTTGAGCCGGGACGTGTCACGTTATTCAGAGGACCGCACACCGTGGACGCGGGCGTTCTCTACGGGCGTCGACCAGCAGATCGGCCAGGACTACGGTATCTCGGTCACCTACGTGCACCGGCGCACGCGCGACCTGCTCACGCGCCGCATCACGAACCTTGTCGATGCCAGCCCCGGCACTCCCGGGTTCGGACAGACGGTTGACGGCGGGCCGCGTATCAGCCAGGTGACCTACGAAGGCCTGATCAACTACGACGGCGTGGTCCTCGCATTTCGCAAGCGCTTCTCCAACCACTACCAGTTCCTGGTCTCGTATACCGGGTCTCGAGCGCGTGACAATCTGCTGACCGGCGGGGTCGGATCCACGTTCAGCAACAACAATCACCCGGACATCGATTACGGTCCGTCGAACCAGAGCGTGCCGCACATCTTTGTGGCCAACGGTGTCGTGCAGCTGCCGTGGGGTTTCAATCTCAGTGGCATCGCGTCGTGGCGGAGCGGGAGCGCGTTCAATCCGCGCGGCATCCAGGATCTTGACGGCGACGGCCTGGTCGACCAGCGTGACGTGTCGCAGGAGCGCAACGCGTTTCGAGTGAAGCCGTACGCGACGGTTGATCTGCGCGTGGAAAAGTCGTTCCGCCTGGCGGGCGAGCACCGCATCACCGCGCTGATCGAAGCGTTCAATGTGGGGAACCGTTCGAATGTTTCGAACGTGAACGCCGTGTCCGGTCCGTCGTTCGGCACACCGGTTGCGTTTTTCCCGGGACGGGAGATTCAGCTGGGCGTTCGCTACTTGTTCGGGCAGTAACAGACATGTGGCGGACGTGCCAGTGCATGGCGCGTCCGCCCACGTCGGGTGGAATCGCCGTTACCTCGTCCCTGTAATTGACGATTGCACTCTGAAGCAGCCCTGTCCATCGTTATTGAGTCCGTGCGCAGACGCCGTGAGCGTGTTCGTAGCGGTATCGATCTGCGCACTCCCCGACACTTCCGTGTTGCAGTTCGGATGATCCTCGAAAACGGAAAGAGGCGTACGCGATTCTGGCCCCTGATCCCAGGCGCCTCAGAGTGATCACGGTGTGGTCGTCCGAGGCTTGAAGATTGCCGTCGGCATCCTGCGTGAATGTGACATCAAAGTCAAAATCGCCCACTTCGTGATCTGTCACGTTCCGCTGATTGATGTGCAGATGCCACAATCCTGCGGCATCGTACGAAGCGCCAGGACCTGCTTGCGCTCCCGATGATGACGCAGGCGCCGTGAGGGAGGCCGGAACACCGGTCCCTGCCTGGGAGCAACCAACCGTGCCGGCAATCAGCAAAAGAAAGAAGCCGAACGACCGCGCCGCGAGAGTTGACACACGCATCTGACACCTCACTCACAAAGGCGGAATGCTCTGTCGCCATCAGCCATGCTGATCGGGCGCCACAGTAAAGCTCCGGGTAGTGTCACCCGTCAAGATCGAAAATTGTAAGTGGGCCACCTCGTCGCGCCGGGCCGCCGGAGCAACAATACGGCATGCGCCCACGAGCATGGCTCGCCGCGGCATGGGTACTGACCGGATTGAGCATGCGATCCGCTCCAGATTGAACGAAGGCGCTTATACCCACGACGGCCTGCCAGCACTGGCGGACGCCGTAACACGGGACCTCTTTGCCGTCACCCGCGATAAACACCTTGTTGTCGCCGTCGTACCGGAAGCGGCGTCATCCGGGGGTCAAAGTGAAGGTGAGGAGCGGCAGTCACGCGCGCGCCGCGAGAACTTCGGTGTTCGGCGCGTCGAGATTCTGGCGGGAAACGTTGGCTACCTGGACCTGCGGTATTTCTATCGGCCGGAGGAGGCGAGCGCCGCGATGAGTCTCCTGCAGCACGCTGATGCTTTGATCCTCGATATGCGCAACAACGGGGGCGGCTCGCCGGACACTGTCGCGCTGCTCGCCAGCTATTTGTTCGAGGACGCGAAGCTGCCGCTCTTCTCGATCGTCCCGCGGCAAACGTCCGAGGCGAAGCAGTACACGACCGCGGCCATCCCGCCGCCTGAGCGCAACGCGATCCGTTCGGTCTTCGGTACTCACTTCGAAGGGGACGTTCTCCGGCGGCGAAGGACCGGCGTTCCTCCTCCAGGAGCGGAAACGAGTGGAAGTGATTGGAGAGCGGACGGCTGGAGCCGCCAATCCTGGACGGCCGTATCCCGTGAACGATCGACTGACAGTCACGTGCCTAACGGCCAGGTCAGGACAGCGATCGCTCACGCGAATTGGGAAGGTACAGGTGTCGCCCCCGACGTGGCGGCGGATGCGGCGGACGCGCTCCGGGTCGCGCACGCTCGCGCGCTCGAGCAGCTCCTGACGAAGTTTCCGACTGGCCCCTGGCACGAGGCACTCAGGCAGCACCTTGCTGCGGTGCAGGGCGGATGATGAGGCGACACGGGCTCGGCGATCTACACGCTGGGGTTTGACCTCGAGCAGCCGCGCATACTTCAAGGGTTGCTAGGTCGTTTGCCCTTCACCACAGAGTACCGGCTAGGAGGGCAGTTTCTACCGAATCTCCGCGTGTGGGTTCACTTGCTGACTGGGGGGAGATGCTTTGCCACTGTGGATGGCGTCCCCAGCGGGATTCGAACCCGCGTTTTAGCCTTGAAAGGGCCACGTCCTAGGCCTCTGGACGATGGGGACTGAATGGCAGCGCTCGGGCATGCGCCCGGAACGCTTGATCATAGCAGGCCATCGCACCCTCGGCCAAGCCTCAAACGCCGGGGACAAGGTGAATGAGAGAGCGTCAGCCGTTCCGGCGAAGTAGCGAAATGATCCGGCGTGGCAACTGCCGGCCGCTGGCGAGACTGATGATGGGGATGTGAGACGTCACCGGACAGGTCGTGATGAGGCGCTCCGTCTCCGGAGCATCGATGTCGGGCAGCGACTCGTCGAGCAGAATCAGGTCAGGCACCTGGCACGATGCCTTCACGATCGCTTCGAAACCTGTTCGCGCGACCGATACGTCACATCCGGCCGCGCGCAATTGCGCCTCACGGCTCTCTCGCGATGTCGAATCTCCATCCGCGATCAGCACGTGTTGTACGGGGGATGAAAAACTTACCGTGCCGCGGCGGACTGCGGACACTGAACTCAGAGGCAATTGGCCCATTCGCGTTCCGCCTTTCGCAATTGCGGGGCGGTCGAGCAAAAAGTTTGCCGATATCCGGCGCGCAAAACGGAACAGCTGAACACCGCACGCGCGAGTTGCCGTATCATTACGCGCTGCTGACATGCGACGCCTGACGCGACTCGCCTCGCTACTCCTGTTCGCCGCAGGCATCGCTCTCGTCTTCGCAGGATTGAGCCGCTCGCTCGGCGCCACCGCGCCCGGAATGTTGGCCACCACTGCAGCGATCGCCGCACTTCTATACGCGGGCGGTACCTGGTTCGGGAGACCGATACTCGACGGCCCATCAATCCTCGTTTTCAATCACGCGCTCACGATTTCGGGTGGACCGTTGGCCGGTAAGCCGATCGTTTCGGAGTTTCCGATCTGGATGCGCGGCGAGATTCGACGTCGATGCGCAGCAGCGATCGCCGGCGAGTATTCGCGGTTCACGTGCTCCGACGGTTTCCGGTCGCGAACGTTCGATGCCGCGCCGATCACCAATGGCGAGGGCGCGGTCGTATGCGGCGTCCTGATCGAAGGAGCCGCGATCCCGGCGCCGACGCTGATGGGCGAACCAGCGCTCACAGCCGTCGGGGGATAGTGTGCCGCTCGCAACCAGCGCGAAACCCAGTTGCCGCGCGTGGTACGATGAGGCCTTCCGCGGGCCGCTAGCTCAGTGGTAGAGCACCTGACTTTTAATCAGGGTGTCCCGGGTTCGATCCCCGGGCGGCCCACCAACAATTGCTGAGAAAATTAGCATCCTTACAGTCCGCCAGTGTGCCAGGCCCCCACTGGGTAGCACAGCAGCCCGTGGTGAAACCCATTTCTCCGACGCGGCTGCACGCGAAGGCCGATCTCGCGATCGAGATACGTTCGAGTCGTGAGAAAAGGCGTCCGGGCGACCGATGACGCATCACAGACTCCCGGAGTAGCTGAATCAGCGCCAGAAGACCCGCCAGCGCCGCGTGATGTAACTGCGCACGCCGACGGCTTCGAGATGGCGGCAATTGTAGTACCCACAGGTACGCTAGCGGGCAGACCATTCTGGGATTGAACGCGGTCGTGCAATCTCATTCATGTTTGGTGGACATCATGGAGCTTTCCGGCATCTGGGGATTCAAGGACCTGCCGTTCCTCGATCTCACGTTCGACGCTTCGCAAAGCGTTTCAGGGACCACGTATTGGCGCGCCGAAGGGCGAAGCGCCCAGGCAGCGATCAAGAAGGGATCGTTCGATCTCACAACGAGGGCGCTCAGGCTCGAAGGTGACGCCCCATCATTGGACGGCGAGGGCGAGGCGCATTACGTCATCGAGGGTAGCCTCAACGAAGATACGCTCAGCGGCACTTACGACTACGGCGGCCTTAGAGGCAACTTCATCTTCACCAAGATCCGTGCGCGCAACGCCTGACAACGAGTGTCTGAAAACGCCGTTGAAAGAAAGTGTCTCCGTCGCCGGTTTTCGCTATTTGGTAGAAAACTCCTCGCAAGTCGCCCGACGACTTTCACCCCGGGCTGCTCGGCATCGGTCGAGATCTGAGCTTCACTACGGCTTCGTTCTGTTGCTTTTCGCAGAACGCCCGCACCGCAAAGTCTTCCGCGCAGGCGACGTGACCTACGTGCTCCGTCACGCGATCACTACCGGGATGACCCTCGGGCGCGCCCCCTTCTCGGCCAGCCAGAACTGGCCCTCCTTCACGACGTCGATGCTCAGCTCGTAGTCGCCGCGCTCCAGCTCTCCTGGATCGCACACGAGTCGGAAGGGCACCTCGTCCTCCGCCGTCTCCGGCAGCCGGTCCAACACCGCGCGGAATTCGCGCACGGCCTCGCCTTTGGCGGATTGGCGGAAGACACGCGCGCCCATCTTCAGCGGCTCGCCCCCCGCGCCGTCGGGCCACGGCTTGCCGCAGGTGTTGCGCAAGGTGCCACTCAACACGGCCGTCCCGCCGGGCGACAGGGTCAGGGCATCACTGTCCACCGCGATCTCATGGCCGAACGTCTCGATCCGCAGGATGGCGGTCGCCGGAACAGCGCCGTGGAGTGCCATCCAGTTCGTTCGGCCGTCCATCAGGATGTCGATCCACACCTCGTAGATGCCTACCGCCAGACCGCGAGTGTCGATCGGCAGGGCAAACTCCAGTTCGCCGTTCGGTGGCACACGACAGTCCGGCGGGCTGGTGCGCATTTCCCGGACCCACTTTTTGTGACGCCCGATCCGGGTGATGTAGCCAGCGACGCTCCACTGGCCGGGCCCGCTGCCGATCTGCCACGTGCTGTCAGACAGGTTGCGGATGCGACCTGTCAGCGTCGGCACGTCTGCCATCAGCACCCGCGTCACCCGGCTGTCCAGCATCACCTCGTAGCGACAATCCATGAACACCAGCTCGTTCGCCTTCTTGCGGTGCGACGGTGCGATCTCCTCGAAGAAGGTCCGCTCCGGCAGGGAGTAGCGCGAAACGTTGCCTTCGTTGTCCACGCCCTGCCAGGACGACAGCGTGAACTCGACCCCGTTCTGTTCGCACCACGCCTTGTACTCTGGCGCAAGATAGAGCTGGAGAGGATAGCCGACGTAGTTCACCGAGGCCTCGAAGCCCGCATTCCGCAGCAGCAGGACGGATCCCTTGAACTGCTCCCAGTTGAAGCCCTTGGAAGTCGGGTGCAGGCTGCAGTTGATCCCGGAGAGGCCGACGGGGACGCGGCCGAAGCCTTCGACTTCACACGGCGGCGCCCCCGGGCGGATACTTCGGGTGAACTCCATGACATTGCGGCTGATGTTGGAGGTGATGTAGCAGGCGAACTTCTGCGTCACCATCCCGAGCACGGGCAGGGTCGCCTCGCTGAGCAGCGGCTCGCCGCCGGTGATGCTGAGAATGCCGTAGTCGAAGCGCTCCAGGATGTCGCTCCAGATGTCGATCCATTCGCCGACGGACAGCTCGGGAGACGAAGACGGAAATTCCTGAAGCCGCTTCTCGCCGGCCGCGCAGCCGCAGTAGGCGCAGGTGTAATTGCACGCCAGCGTCGGCGACCAGATGAAGTAGGCCATCCGGCGCTGCGGCGACTCCAGGCGCTGAGAGCACAGGAAGAGCGAGACTTCCTTTTCAATATCCTTGCGTTGGCCTTCGAAGGTCTTCTCGACGCGGCCCTGCGCGTCGACCTGCCACTTGGTCGTCCAATCCAGATCGCAGGCGTTGTAGCAGCGCTCGTGATCGCACCTCGTCGGATCGGCGGCACCCTTCCAGCCGTCGCGCTTCAGGTTGAACATCGGCGAGCGGCGGTGGTTGTAATCAGCCAGGCAGCGGTAGACGTCGCCGTTGGGATAAACGTGGAAGTAGCTCACGCCGGCCGAGCACAACACATTGCCGGCTAACTCAAGCGTCATGAATAGCTCCTGGAACGCGACACCTGCCGCAGAAGGCGAGCGGCGGCGCTAGATGCGAACTGTATGTGGCTCGATCTCAGGCTAGCACAGAGGCGTACTCATGCCATCCAGAAGTTCCACTCACGTCCGCACTACTGCACCTTGACATCGCGGCTGCCAAGCAGGTCGGCCCTGGTGTCGTAGACGACCATCTTGACGTGGCCGGGCGGAGCCGTCACTGACACGTCGAACGTCATCTCAACTCCGTCCCGCTTGATCTCCACGAGCCGTTCGTCGCTGTAGTTCAGCTCAAATGCTTTCCAGAGTTGGCCGACGAGGCGGCCCTTGTCCGTGAGCAGGAAGCCGGCGAGCTCGACGGTCGCCACGTTCCTGTCCTCGCGACGGACGAAATGCAGGCGGGTGGAATCGATGGTCAACTTCACTTCAGCCCGCGGGTTGGTAGCGCCGCGGATGACGGCGGCGCTGACCTTGAGCGGGATATCGGAGATGCCTGTCTGATCGTTCGCGGCCGCGGTAATGCGGCTGTAGATGGTCATCGCCTCGCGGTCGAAGGGGCGGGCCGGCGGACGCGAGAAGTAGCCGCGCCGATACGCGACGGTAGCACCGGGCCGGTTGACCTTGACCGCGATCGTGCGGAACTTGCCGTCGAATGCCGGGTTGGGAGGGTAGTAGCCGAGCACGTAGCCCGCCCGCGTCGCGGTGTCGACCGCGTCCATGTCGCCGAGTGAATTGCGATGCTTGCGGGCGTAGAACTGACCGCCGGTCAGAGCGGCGAGCGTGCGCGCCGTGGAATCCCGCCAGTCGAACGTCGACCCGAAGGCCGCCGGAGCCATGGGGTTGCGGGTCTCCGCGGCGACGAGAGGCGCGGCGTAGGACGCCATCCCCTCCGTGTGAACGATGTCCATGGCGACGCGGGCGTCGGCAGCCTGCCACGCGATGTCGCGGTCGTTCTCGGCGCGTGGCAGCGTCAGGCCGCCAGGGGAGACGAAGACGAGATGCTTCTCTCCCTCGATCCGGCGCATGTATTCGATGCCGAGATAGAGGTTGGTCGTGTCCTGCTGCGGTCTGCGCCGCCGTGCCGAGGAACTCGTCGAGAGTGGCCTGGGCGTCGACGTCGAGCGTACTGGATTCGTCCGATCGCTTGCGGAGTTCGTCGATGCGCCGCTGGTTGTCCTCGTCGACCTGGCTCGCGCGTGGGATGGTTCCAGCCATCAACGTGCGCGGATCCGCGCCCGGCCCGTCGAACACGCGATCGATCGCGGCCTGTATCGATTTGGGGATCTGCGGCCCGCCATACTGGGCCGCCAGGCCGGAGAACCGCAGGTGCATCCTGGCCTCGATGCCCTCATGCTCCTGCTTGAACCGCTCGAGTACGCCGACCGTCGTCGCGCGATCGGTCGTGAAGGCGGTGGCGCGGTTCCAGGCCATAACAGCGACGAGATCCTGCGGCAGCAGCCGCTCGCGCACGAAGTGCAGCATCCCGTCGGCGCCTCGGCCGATGCCCTGCAGGCGGCCGCGGCCGAGAACGATCAGGAACACCCGGCGATTCTGCGGGCCGACGGAATCGGTCACTGCCGACGTCTTCAGCAGCTGGGGAGCGGCTTCGGCCGCCGGCGCCGGCTGCGGCGTCAACGTCGTCGATGAGAAATGGCGAATGGCCTGCGGCTGGCCGTCCTCGAGAACCGTGAAATCCTGTTCGGTGAGATCGGTAATCGGCTTGCCGCTACGATCGAGAACGCGAACGTCGATCGGGACGAGCGTGGTCGCCGCCCGGAAGGGCGGCTGCGTGGGCGACTGCGCAGGTTGCTGACCCGCTGCAACCGCGACAGCTGTCACGCCCGCCAGGAACAGAATACCGCCGGCGCATTTCTGAGAAAGCGGAGCAAACATGACCCTGACCTCGACAGACGCAGGCGCGATTCCAGCTTACATCAGGAGCTGGTTCTCACGGTCGCCGTTGCCGAGTTGGGAGTTGGCAACTGGGAATTGGGAGTTGTCCTTGGTTCGAACCTTGCTGACACCAGCTGGAGAAAGGAGGCGCACATGCCGCCGACTGGAGTGAAGAGCGCCAAGCGCGCACGGCAATACGAGCACATCAAAGACTCGGAGCAGAAGCAGGGACGGAGCACGAAACGGGCGAAGCAGATTGCGGCCGCAACGGTGAACAAGCAGCGTCGCGAAAAAGGTGAGACGAAGGGGAGCCGCAAATCGGTCCGCAAACGATCTCGCAAAACGTCGTCTCGCAAGACCAGCGGCGCGAAAAAGACGTCGTCGCGCAGCCGCAAGACGTCATCGTCCCGAAAAACCACCAGCCGCAAGGGTGGACGCAGGAAGAGCAGCGCCGGCAAGAAGAAGTGACGGCGCGCGGCTAGATGATCTTCTGGCCGAGCGCCGAAGAGGCGAGTTCCGCGCCGAGCACCGCGGTCATATTCCTGTCGTCGAGAATCGGATTCACTTCGACCAGGTCGAGAGCGCGGAGCAGGCCTGAGTCGGCCACCATCTCCATCACCATGTGTGCCTCGCGATAATCGAGGCCGCCCTTCACCGGTGTGCCGACGCCGGGCGCGACCGCAGGGTCGCACACGTCGAGATCGAACGACACGTGCAGGCCTGACGTCCCGTTGCTCGCCAGCGCGATCGCCTGTTCGACGATGGAAGCGATCCCGGCGCGATCGATATCTTTCATCGTGAACACGTGGACCTTCGACGCGCGCACGATTTCCTTTTCGCGCTCGTCGAGGTTCCTGATGCCGATCAGGACGGTGTTCCCGGTCAGCACCTTCGGCGAGAATCCGCCGATTCTCGAGAGCTCCGCCGGTTCAGGTCCGAGTAGCGCCGCCAGCGGCATCCCGTGCACGTTGCCGCTGCCGGAACTCGCCGGCGTGTTCATGTCGCCGTGCGCGTCGACCCAGATCAGCCCGATCTTCTGTCCGTCGCGGCGCGCGTATTCGGCGGTCGCGGCCACCGAACCGGCCGCGATACTGTGATCGCCGCCGAGCACGAGCGGGATCCCTCCCTTCTCAAGGGCCGTCAGAGAGGTGCGATACAGCTTCTCGCAGAGTCGCGAGATCTCGCGCATGTACTTCTTGTGAGGATCCCCTTCGGACTTGATCTCGGGAATGGGCGCGACGAGGTCGCCATGATCGACGACCGGGAGGCCGAGCGTGGTCAAACGTTCAGTGAGCCCCGCGATTCGAAACGCGGAGGGGCCCATATCAACGCCTCTCCGGTTCCCGCCGAGGTCCAGTGAAACACCGATGATGTGAACCGGCTTCATGCGTGAAACCGGAATGTACCATACGGCTCCCGGTTGACGACGGCGTTAAGTATTAGATACGATGAGGTTTGCGGGCAGTAACCCTACCGGTTCCATGCCGGTGCGCGGCGGACTGTCAAGGAGCGCGGCAATGAAGCGGTTTGATGTGGGGTCGAGGGTCGTTGAGCCGACCTACGGATTAGGGTCGGTGATCGCGGTCGAGGACAACTACACCCGCGTCCAGTTCGATGAGCATGGCGTCAAGAAATTCCTGACGTCGATGTCGCGCCTCGAACCGAGCGACGAGCCGGCGCCGGCCGGTGTGCGCAAGGTGCGCAAGAAGCGCGTACCCAAGAAAGCTGCCGCGGCGGCAGAGGCTGCCGAAGAGTAAGACGTCAGCGCCGCAACGATACCGACATTCCTTCACCTGACGGAGACACGATGGTGGTCCAGAGCGACGGATGCTTCTGGACCGCATCGAGAAAATCCCCCATCTCACTTCGCTTGTTGACGACGTTGTGGGCGATGAACAATCCGCCCTTGTCCAGCCTCGGATAGACCAGTTCGAAGAACCGCTTGTAGTCGCGCTTCCACGCATCGAGGAAGACGAAGTCGAAGTTTCCTTGCGTCTTCGGGATCTGCTCGAACGCATCGCCGGCCATGACCTGGACGATGTCAGAGAGACCGGCACGGCGGATGTTGGCGGCGAGTTCCTTCGCGCGCTGCGGATCGTACTCGATCGTGACGAGGCGTCCCCCGGTCTCGCGCAGCCCCATGCCGATCCAGATCGCGCTGTAACCGCTGGCGCCGCCGATCTCGAGGGCGCGGGTCGCGCCGCTCGTCCCGACCATCAACCGGAGAAACCGGCCGTCCTCTTCCGACACGGCCAGCATGCCCTTGTCGTTGCCCTTGATCTCCGCAAGGAGACGGCTCACTTCGGGCGTCTGCGCCGTCAACGTCACCACTGCCAGTGCGGCGAACACCGCCGCGACAGTCAATCTGCTCATTCGCGTTCTCAAGGTTCTAGGGTTCTAAGGTTCCAAGGTTCTACGGTTCCAAGGTTCTACAGTTCTACGGTTCTACGGTTCTACGGTTCTACGGTTCGTTAGAGTCTACCCGCGGCGGCGCGAGCCGTGGCACGGCCGTCGGCGACGCAATCGGGCACGCCGACACTTTTGAATCCGCTGCCGGTGACGAACAAGCCGGGCACGCGGTCCAGTCGCTCACTGAGGCGACGCATCCGCCCTGGATGCGTGACGTCGTGTTGCGCGCCGGCGTTGTGCCATCGGTACACGCGCGTCAGGACGGGAGTTCCTCCGATCGACAGGACCGGTGTGAGCTCCCTCACCGCTTGCATCACCAGTTCATCGTCCGCCAAGTCGACAGCGCCGGGATCAAGTGCGCCGCCGAAAAACACTCGCAGCAACACCGCATCGGCGGGTGCGCGCCCATCGAACTTAGACGAGGCCCAGGTGCACGCGTTCATCCGGCCGCGATGCGACGCGCGAACGACAACGAAGCCAGTGCCGTGCAGCGGGTGCCTGATCGAGTTGCGCGGGAACCCGAGCACGACGCTTGCCGTCGAGACGTAAGCCGTCGACCCGCAGAGTGCTGCCGCCTCGCGATCGACAGGCGCGAGCAGAGGTGCCGCCGCATGCGCGGGAGTAGCAAGGATGATGGCCTTGCAGGCGAACTCCCGGCCGCCTGTGTGCGAGTGTCCAGCCTGGTTCAATCGCGTCGACCGGGGCCTTCAGTTGAATCGATCCGGCAGGCAGCCGCGCCTGGATCGCGTTCACGAGTTCTCCCATGCCGCCTGACAAGGATCGAAATGCACCGCCTGCAGTGGACGAATGCGCCGCACGCTGCACCCAGCGAAGAACGCTGCCCTCCGTCTCCGCCTGCGCCAACCGAGGCATCAGGCCCTGGAGTGACAACGTGTTCACGTCGCCCGAGTGGATCCCTCCGAGAAGTGGCTGCGCGATCAACGCAACGCTGGCGCGGCCAAATCGTCGCGCGAAGAAGCCTCCGATCGACTCGTCGTCACTGAGAGCCCGCCGCCGGACCAGCGGCTCCATGGCGAGGCGCGCACGAGCGCTCGCCGGCAGCAAATCGAAGTTGAGAAGGCCGGACCACGTCGCCGGGATCCCGAGCATCGACGGAGAGGGGAGGGGATGCAGCCGGCCGGCATGCAGCACGAACGCGGTACGCGGGGCGTTCGTCGGAATCAGGTGTGACGCGAGGCCAAGCTCGGCGCACAGGTCGATCGCGGCGCGCTTCTGGACGAGCATGGAGTCGGCGCCGGCCTCGATCGTGAACCCGTCGATCCGTTCGGTGCGGATCAATCCACCGAGACGATCCGTCGCTTCGAACAGACGGAACGGCACGCCGCGCACCGACAGCTCGTACGCAGCGGCGAGTCCCGCGATGCCTCCGCCAACGATCGCAATCATGGAGCGTGGATCGAGTGCGCCCGCGGTTACGAGGCCGGGCGGAACCGCGGCGATTCCGCGTGAACGAACCGGGCGAGCTCCTGCACGTGCTCGATCGAAGTCGGCGGGTGGATGCCATGCCCGAGATTGAAGATATGCCCCGGCCGGCCACCGGCGCGCTGCAACACGTCGCGAGCGCCGTCGAGCAGCCGGTCCATCGGCGCGAGCAGCATGACCGGATCGAGATTTCCCTGGATCCCGCGGTCGGGACCAATGCGCGCCCAGGCTTCGTCAAGGGGCTGCCGCCAGTCCACTCCGATGACATCGCCGCCGGCCTCGACGAGGTCGGGCAGGATGGCACTCGCACCGACACCGAAGTGGATGAGCGGCACGCCCGCAAACCTGAGCCGCTCGAAGATGCGCCTGGTATGCGGCAGCGCGAACTCACGATAGTCGTCGCGGCCGAGCGCTCCGGCCCACGAATCGAAAATCTGCAGCGCCTGCACACCGGACTCGGCCTGGGCCAGCAAAAAATTCACGATCGTGTCGGACAGCTTGGCGCAGAGCCGGTGCCAGGCGTCGGGCTGCGCATACATGAACGCCTTGGTCAGCGTGTAGGTCGTCGACGGGCCACCTTCGATCGCGTATGCCGCCAGGGTGAAGGGCGCTCCGCCGAAGCCGATCAATGGCACGCGGTCCTGCAGCTCCCGGCGCAACAGCACGATCGTTTCGAGCACGTGCGACAACGACTCGCGCGGGTCGAAGGTCTTGAGGCGGTCGACATCGGCGACCGAGCGAATGGGCCGGGCGATCGACGGCCCTTCGCCCTTGATGAAATCGAAATCAAGGCCGAGCGGCGTAAACGGCAGCAGCAGATCTGAAAACAGAATCGCGGCGTCCACGTCGATCATGTCCACCGGCTGGAGCGTAACAGCGACCGCCAGATCCGGATTCGCGCAGATCTCGAGCAGCGAAAAGCGCTTGCGCAGTGCGCGGTAGTCGGCCATGTAACGGCCCGGCCTGGCGCATGAACCAGACGGGAGTGGCGTCCACCGGCTCGCGGCGGCAGGCGCGCAGAAAACGATCGTTCACTTGGAGACCAGGGTCTTCGCGAGGGCGATGAGATCTTCCAGCCAGAGCGGCTTGAATTTCACCGATGCGCCGAGTGACGTCAGCTCTTCCTGGATCGCGTCGGGAAGGAAGTAGTCGCCAGTGACGATCGCCACAGGAATGTGGGCCAGCGCTTCGCGCTGCCTGACCTGCCGGAGAAACTGCAGCCCATTGGTAATCGGCATGCGCATATCGAGAATGATGCCGTCGGGGTGAACGGCATCGGCGAGTTCGAGCCCGGATTCCGCATCGAGGGCGGTGGAGACCTCGAAGCCTTCGAGTTTCAACATGCGCCCAAACGTATCCGTAACCGAGCGGTCGTCGTCCACGATGAGGATCTTTCGGGTTGGCAACTCAGCCGGGCGGCTGTCGGCCGGGGCAATCACGCCAACATTCTGAGCCGTGGGAAGATGGGCGTCAAGCGCTGCCGGTCGACACCGTCGTATACACTTAAGGGCAAACGCGCTAGAATCCGCGCGTCTCGTTGCGGATCCCGTTTGCAGGTCCGGCGGAGGTTGAGTGAGTCCGATTCTCGTACGGCCGGTTCGCGAACAGTTGGAGCACGATCGAGTCATTCGGCTGTTGCAGCTGAAATTGAAAAAACGGCATGACGTTGTCGCCAATATCGGTCCGGATCAGACGGTCCCGGTCAAGATCGGCCCCGTCCAGATCTTTCCCGATCTCGTGCTCACCACTACAGATAAAGGACGCAAGCTGGCCGGAACGGTCGAGGTCGAGACTGCGGAATCAGTAAACCATCTCGAAGCGATGGCTCAATGGGCACACCTCGGACGCGCGCGCGTCCCGTTTCACCTCTACGTGCCTGCGGGATCGGTCGACATCGCAAGACGGCTGGCGGCAGAGAACCACGTGAACCTGTCCGAGCTGTGGAGCTTTCACACGATCGGGGACCAGACCCGCTTCACCCTGGTCCACCGGGCCCAGGCAGCTGAAACGAAGCGCGCAACCGTGGCGGCAGCGAAACCGAAACCGGCCGCGGCAAAGGCCAAGCCGCCGGCGGTGAAGGCGAAACCGAAGGTCGCCGCCAAAAAGAGCGCCGCGCCCAAACCGAAAACCCAGAAGAGGAAGTAATCCTGCCGCAGATCCGGTTCAGCCGAGATAAACGCGGGTACGAGAACACGTTCGTCGTCCACCCGGAGAAGCGCAAGGGGAAAAGGGCGAACGCGTATCCTTTACTGGTTCCGTACCCCTCCGGGCGTCAAGGTGGGACGTTCGGCCCTCGATCAGGACGCGATCCAACTGATCGAGCAGCACAATCCTGACATTTCGTTCGATTGGACCCGAATCCTGAAGGGCCAGCCTGACGAGCCCGAGACCAACGGCGGTCCTTCCCAGCAGCAACCGCAACGAGCTCCCGTGGCACGTCCGGACCGGCAGGAACGCAAGCCGCGTTCGCAAAGCGATGCCCGTCCGAAAGCGGCGGTCGAGCCGGAGGTCGAGCCCGTCTTCGTTCCGCCGCTCGACGACGGTCCGCCGACGGCTGCGCATGCGAAGCTCGGGGCGGAGGGTGTGCTGCGGCTGCGCGGCCGTTATGCGGAAATGCTGGCGCGGATCGACGAGCGGACCCAGGAAGCTGAGCGACGGGAGGAGCTGAAAGCCATCGCGGAGCGTCTAAATCCCGACGCCTGGGTGACGGAAGCGGACGTCCTTGCCGCCCTCGATTCGTATGAAACCAGTTTCGAAGCCCTGCGTTCCGTCGTCGGCAGGCGCCGCCGGCGTCCGCGTCGTGAAGAAGATCCACCGGAGTAAGTCTTTGTATAATCAGGTCATGCAGCAATTTCTTTCGAGGCGGATGCTTTGCGCCATCGCCATCTCGGCGTTGGGAGGTTTCGCCTCGTTGACGGCGCAGGCGCCACCCTCGCCGGCGGGCCAGCAGCAACCGGCCCCCACCCCGCCGCAACAGCAACCGCCGGCGACCGCGCCGCAGCAACAGCCGCCGGCCGGCACGCAGCCCCGTGAAGTGATCCGGCGCGCGCTCGACATCATCACGACCGACGTGATGGTGCGCGACAACACCGGGCAGTTCGTCGCCGATCTCAAGAAAGAGGAGTTCGAAATCTACGAAGACGGGGTCAAGCAGGATGTGCAGTCGTTCGTGCTCGTGCACGGTGGACGGACGTTCAACCAGACGCTTCCCGAGGCACCGAAGCAGCGCGAAGGAATCATTCTGCCGCCCTCGCGTCCAACCAACGATGCCGCCGGCCGCATCTTCATCATCTTCGTCGACGACCTGCATCTCGACTTCCGCAATACGGGCCGCATCCGTGATCTCTTCAAGAAGATCTCGACCGAGCTGGTGCACGAGGGCGACATGTTCTCGGTCGTGTCCACCGGGCCGTCCTCGATCGAGATTCCACTCAACTACGATCGCCGGCGGCTCGATGAAGCCATGAAGAAGATCGCGGGCAATGGCCTCAAGCCGCAGGAAATACTCGACGCTCCCGAGGGCGCCGACGGACCGGCCGAGTTGAAGTACCGCGCCCACGTGGCGTTCTCGACGGCGTACGACATGCTCCGTCAGCTGGAACAGGTACACAACCGCCGGAAGGCCTTCGTGTACATCAGCAACGGTTACGACTTCAATCCGTTCGCGGACAGCCGGCAGAAGGCGATCAACGAGCGGTACCAGCAGTTTTCGAAGACCGGCGAAGACAGCGGCGCGAGTGCCGACGACACCAATCCATTCGCCAACCAGGGAAATCGGTTCGCGGAGGCTGACCTGGTTGCGCAACTCGCGGAACTGACGCGGCAGGCGAATCGCGCAAACGCCTCGCTGTACACGATCGACCCGCGCGGCCTCGTTGGCGGTCCGGATCTCGACGAGAAGATCGACATGGTCGAGTGGCAGAACCATGTGGCCGCCACCCAGAACAGCCTGCGCACGCTGGCGGAGTTGACCGGCGGCATCGCCGTCGTCAACCAGAACGACTTCGCCAAGGCGCTCAAGCGCATCGACGCGGAAACGAGCGACTACTACGTGGTTGGTTACTACTCGAACAACCCCGATCCGCTGAAGAAGCGGCGCAAGATCGAAGTAAGAGTGGCGCGCAAAGGCATGAACGTGTTTCACCGGTCGGAGTACCGGCTGCGTCCCCCTGACACGAAGGCTGCGAAGTAATCACTGCCCAGTTAAAACAAAAGGCCGTCCGGTTGAACCGGACGGCCTTTTTTCATTGAGCCGAGCTTCGAGTATGCGCCGAAGCTCGGTGACCGGTTCCTACCAGAGGAACTTGAAACCGATCTGCATGTCGCGGGGACCAAACAGGGTGTTGCTGGCGAGCGTCGGCACGGCGAAGCCGGGGTCCTCGACAGGTTCACAACGGCCTTGTTGGTGACCGCGTCGTAGGTGGAACTGGTCGCGCGGTACTTCGTGGTGCCGAAGCCCGTGTAGTTGGTCCAGTTGAACATGTTGAACACTTCCCACAGCGCCACCAGCTGGCGGCTGCCGCCAAGGTTGAACGACTTGGTGAGGCGGCCATCGATCGTCTTGCGGCCCGTCTGGCGATAGGCGTTCCGCTCCTCGAACGGCGCGCGGTTGGACGCACCGGTGCCATTGACCGTAGCGGTGCTGAGTGGCGCCCGTGCCGTTCAGGGCGCCGCTGTTGATCGAGATCGTCGGATTGAGCGGAAGTCCGCTCTCGAACGTTCCCGTACCGCCGAACTGGAAGCCCCAGAGGAAGTCCGGCGCGTAGTGGAAGCTGACCACGCCGCGATGACGGCGATCGAATGCGGAAGGTCCGCGTTCCGCTTCATTGTTGAAGGGATCGACCATGGTCGCGAAGTTGGAGATGAACGTCGTCGAGTTCTGACCGGTGTCTTCCGACTTCGAGAGCGTGTAATTGGCGTTCAGGAGCAGGCCGTGTGAGAACCGCTTGTTCATCTGCAGCACCATCGCGTTGTAAGTGGATTCGACGATGTCGGCCACCTCGATCGCGTTGTTGATATTCGCGTCCGGACGGGTGCCGCGATAGAAGGGGAACGTCCCGCGGTTCTGGCCGTCGACGATGAAGTCGACCGTCGAGCTCGCGGTCGGAAGGTTCGTGTCGAGGAACGTCGGCAGGTGCTTGCCGCTGCTGTACAGGTACGAGCGCCGAGACGGTGATGTCCTTGCCGAGCGCCCGGTCGATCGTCAGCTCGCGCCATGTTGATCTCCGGCCGTTCGATGTCGGGCGCAAGGTACTGAATGGACGGCTTCGCCGCGACCGGTCGGCGGCGCCGTAAACACGGTCGGGTACTGCGGCGCGCCCGGAGCAGTCGCTGACGTGAAGGTGTACGTCGCGAATGTCACGGCGTTGTTGGTGAGCGCGCTCGAGATCACGCTGTTGCTGGACCGGCCGTAGTAGACGCCCCAGCCGCCGCGCAGCACCGTCTTCTGTGACCCATCGATGTCATACGTGAAACCGACGCGAGGACCGAAGTTGTTCTTGTCCTGGTGGAACGTCACCGTGGCCGGGTATGCCGGGTTGCCTGTGAACGCGACCCCGTTGACTTCGGTCTCGGTCGGCTGCGGGAACTTCTGGTATTCCCACCGCAGGCCGAGGTTGAGCGTCAGCCTGTTGTTCACGCGCCAGGTGTCCTGGACGAACGCGTTGTAGTCGGTCGTCGGGAACTCGACCTCGCCGGCGAAGCCGGCGCCGCGAAGGTCGAACTGCTGGTTGTAGCTCGTGTAATGGCGCAGGTCTGTTGCCGCACCCGTGAGCGTCGGCGTGCAACCGGTTGCACCGACCGGGCAATCCGACGCGATCGCGTTGATGTTGGCGGGTACGCGTAGATGCCGCCGCCCTGGAACAGGTTGACGAGCTGCTCCTTGACGTAGTTGATGTCGAACCCGCCCTTCAACTGGTGCGCGCCCGCGTAGTACGTGACGTTGTCGATGAACTGGTAACGCCGTTCATCGGGATACTTCGGACGGGGCAGAAAGTTCGGCAGGCCGATGTCGATGCCGCCGGTGACGGTCGTGCCCGGGCCCGACGCCGTTCGGGATCTGCTGTTCGAAGTCGCGGCCGATCTGCACGCGCGCTTCATTCAGCCAGCTTCGGGCGAAATCACCGAGTTGATCGTCGCCAGGAAGAAGTCGGTCTTGACCACGTCCTTGCCGTTGGCCGAGGGGGCGACGGCAGTTGACCGGCTGCGTCTGGACGCCGTTGGGCGAGTCCCAGCGGTGCATGTTGTACTGCACCGTGACGTTGTTCGACTTGTTGACCGCGTAGTCGACCTTGCCGAGGAAGATCTTGTTGTTGCCTTCGCGGGGGTAGAACTGGCTCAGACCGTTGTAGAAGTCCAGCGTTGCCGGGCAGCCCGACCGCCGTGCAGGCGCCGGTGATGAAGGTCGTCTGCGCGGGGCGGACGAAGTACGGGAAATCGCGCAGCTGCTGATCGGCGTTGACGAAGTAGAAGACCCTGTCCTTCTGGATCGGACCGCCGACGCTGGCGCCGAACTGCTGGCGCCGCTCGTCGGGCTTGAACGGCGTGAATGGGTCCTGCGACTGGAACTTGTCGTCACGGAGAAAGTAGAAGCCTTCGCCGTGCGAGCTGTTGGTGCCGGACTTGGTGACGGCGTTGACCGTGCCGCCCGCGGCTCGGCCGAACTCCGCCGAGAAGTTGCTGATGCCGACCTGGAATTCCTTGATCGCTGCCTGGCTGATCGAGTACGACGTGCGGGTACGGCCGCGCGCTTCGGAGAAGAACGCCTGGTTGTTGTCGGCGCCGTCCACGGTGTTGTTGTTGTAGAGACCGGAGATGCCGCGATAGCTGACCAGCCCGAAGTTGCCGTCATTGGTGACAGCCGGTCCGAGAAGAACGAAGTTCTCCCAGCGGCGGCCGTTGATCGGCAGGTTCTCGATCGCCTTTTCGCCGACGACGTTGCTCACGTCGGTGCGCTGGGTATCGATCATCGGCGACTCGCCGGTGACGGTGACCGACTCGGAAACGCCCGCCGGACGCATCTTGAAGTCGATCGACTGGGTCTGGCCCACCAATACCTGGATCTTGTCGACCGGTGCTGCCTGGAAGCCGGCGAGCGTCGCCGTGACCTCGTAGATGCCCGGCTGCAGCGCGGTCGCGCGATAGCGGCCGCCGTTGTCAGTGACAGCATCACGCTGGATATTCGTTTCCGTGTTCCGGACGATCACGGTGACCCCCGGGAGCACGGCGCCGCTCGAGTCGGTGATGACACCTTCCACGCTGCCGGTGGCAGCGCTCTGGGCGAAAACAGGCGCCGCAAGCGCGACGGCCGCAAAGATCGCGGCTAGTAAACGGAAAAACCTCTTCATCGAAACTCCTTGAAACCTGCGTGGTGAGATGTCGTTCAGGTGAATCGACACGACTGTCCTGCGCTACCTGAACCGACGCTTACATTGAGAAGGATGCGCTCGGATTTTAGCACACCGACCGCCGCTACAGTGTCGCGCGTACCCGCGCGATCGCCTCGTCGAGATAGTGCGGATCGATCTCGACACCGATGAAGTTGATGCCGAGCTGCGCCGCGGCGACGGCGCTGCTGCCGAGCCCGAGAAACGGATCCATCGCGGTGCCGATGCGCTCGAGTCCGTGGAGCTTGAAGCATTGCCCGGGCACACGCGGCGGAAAGGTGGCGGGATGCGGACGATCCTTGTCGCGACTCTGGATCGTCTCGTAGGGGATGAACCAGGTGTTACCCCGGCAACGAAGGTTGCCCGCGCCGGCGCGCCAGCGCGCGACATTCGACGGATCCTGATAGGGAACGCCGATCGCCGTACGATCGAGGCGGGTCCGTCCTGTTGGGGTGAAGTGAAAGATGAATTCCTGGCAATCGTTCACGAAGCGATCACTGTTGATCGGCTTGTAGTGCCCGACCGCCAGGTCCGCGGGCGCACCGGAAATTTCCCGATCGATGGCAATCGACTTCACCCAGTGGATCGTGTTCTGAAGGAAGAACAGCGGGCGCGCCGCCTGCGCCACGTCGATTGCGGTCCAGGGATCGGTCGGCTTGGTCCCGACATTCAAGAACAACGAGCCGTTCACGTCCAGTGCGGTTCGCGCCGCATTGAGCCATTCGGTCGTCCAGGCCAGGTATTGATCGCGCGGCAGCGTATCCGCGTAGGTGCGATATCGGACGCCCAGGTTGTAAGGCGGGGAGGTGACGATCGCCGAGATAGACGCCGCCGGCAGTGAACGCATCACATCGACGCAATCGGCGCGGTAGAACCGCAGCGTGCTGCGTCCGGTCTCGATCGTCGTGCAGGGGAGAGGCTTGGCGCTCCTGGCGCGACGCGCTTTATGGGTCAAACAAGTGGCCTGGGATGATGAACGGCGTCGAGTGTACAAAAAACGGGACCGTCAGTCCCGCATGGTCAACGTGGTGAGAACGACGGCCCGGTTGGAGCGTGTGGGGGAGCGACTGTCTAAGAGGCTCGGGCGGTAAGCGGACCAAATCCCGCGCGTGCGGCTGCCAGGGTGTGGTTGCGGCGGTGGGCAGTCTGCTCACAGCCGGTCCCTTTTTCTTCCACGTAGGTGACTTCCCGATTGGTGGCGACTTCGCGATAGTGACCGGTGACGCAGCCGCAGCCCAGAGTTCTGAATCCTAGTAGCCTCACGAGACTCATCATGGCAACCCCCCGCAGCCACGCTCAGCAATTCATGTACCGCCGAGGGTTTTCCGAGGACGCGGAAGATTTGCCGGACGTTCGGTGAATTCCGGCCGTGCGAGTGTCGCGTTGTTGAATCAATCGCACCAAACCGTTGGATTCAAGAAACTGTGGACTGGTCGACAGGGGAGTCGCGCACCTGCGTAAATCGCTCGAGATCGGTGGTGCGCTGGCGACCGGCCGCACTGCGCGCCATGCGGATCCGGTACACCGCCAGCAGGTGCAGGACGGCGAGTACTACGATTTCGGTGGTGTCGCCACCCAGGGCAACGGGAAGGAAATTAACGGAAATACCGAAGACAAAAAGTTGCGTGAAGAGGGCATCGGGCCCCCCGCCGGGAAAGCGCCGCCCGAACGCCATGGCGACGTGCTCCCATCCGCCGTTGGGTTCGTGAAAGACCTGGAGGTACCGGCCGATGCGTTCGACATTCAAATGCAGCGCGAAGATCGCCTCGAAACCGGCGATCAGGATCAACAGCGGCACGAGCGTACTGATGGCCACGGTAATCACCGCGGCGGTGGCGATCGCGGTGGCCGCCCAGCCGATGAAGATGACCGGCACGAGGGCCATTCGCAGCGTACCGCGCTGCCGGATCGTGTCCCGCAGGGCGAGGTATTCGGCCTGTTGTCTGGTGTCCAAGCTCACGAAAAGTAACACAGGCCATATCGATACGGAATGGCCGGTTCAGTTAACGGCAGGGCTCGGCATCCCGATTGAAGGGAGTTGGATGAGAGGAACGGCACTGAGGACTGTGGCGATTGCACCACAGCGGCTGATCGAATCGATACAAGTGCTTGCGCGCATGGGAGTTCACTGCTACAATCCCGTTGTTCCATTTTCACCACAGAGGTTGCGTTCCCAGCCAGCCCTGTCGTCGGAGGTTTCGTGCGCCTGATCCGCCCTCTGTACGTGTTGCGTTTGTGTGCGTTCCTGCTGGGAATCGCTGTGTGGATGCCTGTTCCGGCCGGGGCCGCCACCCGCCCGCCTCAGAAAAAAGCTCCCGCCAAGACGTCCGTCGCCGCGAAGAAGCCGCAGCCCAGGCCGGCGTACTCCGCGACGACCTCGCAGGCCCGTAAGGCCCGGCTCGCCCGCGCGCGCGATGCAGCACGTGCCCGTGAAACAGTGCGGATGCGGGCGCTGCAGGAGGCGATGACGCCGCGGTTCAAGACCGACGCGAATGGCCTCCAGGTTCCGGACGTCAGGGCAGCCGCATCGATCGCCTTCAACCCCAAGACCGGCGAAGTCCTCTGGCAGGAGAACGCGCAGGACAAGCGTCCGATCGCGAGCATCACCAAGGTGATGACCGCGGTGGTCTTCCTCGAAGATGATCCTGATCTCACGCAGGAAGTCACGGTCGAACGCAGCGACGTCTACGCGGCATCGACGACCTACCTTCGCGCCAACGATCGCCTGACGCTGAGCAACGTTCTTCATCTGACGCTGATCGCGTCCGACAACGCCGCCGCCCGCGTGCTCGCGCGCGTGTCACACGGCGGTACGGCGTCCTTCGTCGAGCGCATGAACGAGAAAGCGGTCGAACTCGGTCTCGAGAACACCAGCTTCGCCGATCCCTCAGGCCTGAACGCCGCCAACATGTCGTCGGCCTACGACCTCTCGCGGCTGATCTCGCTGGCGACCAGCGACGAGCGCATCGCACCGATCATGCGGACGCAGCAATACACGGTCAACACGACGCGGCGCGCCATCAACATTCACAGCACCAACCGGCTCTTGACCGACAGCAGCGTGGAAGTCGTCGGGGGCAAGACCGGCTTCATCTCCAAGGCGGGCTATTGCCTGGCCACCCTGCTGCACATCCCGCAGAGCGATGAGACGGTTGCGTTCGTCGTGCTCGGGGCCAAGTCGAACACGGGACGGTTCTGGGAGACGCGCCACCTGTTCAACTGGGTGTCGACCAAGGCCGCAGAGATGTTCCGCAAGGAACAGCAGTAACCCTACCGGTACCCGCGCTGAATGGCTGCCGCGTCCAGCGGCAGCGTCGCCACTGAATCCACCGCCAGCATCAACGGACGTCCGGCGCGCCGTGCGTCATACGCCTTGATGTACCGCAGACAGACGTCGCAACAGCTGATGCGGTACCTGCCATCGCGACTCGCCAGCGACGTGATCTTCCTGCGTTCCTCGTTCAGGCAGTACGGACAGGCAAGCTGATCGAAGCGCCAGCGGGCTGCGCACCGGCCGCACACCAGCTGCCGTTCGGCTGCCGGCGTGATCACCGCCATGTCCGGTTCCCCCGCACAGAGCGGGCAGATGTGCTTGTCCCACCCGGTGAAGTCCGTTCTCGCCATGATCGCATCCGAACAACGGGTGAGAATCGGACGCATCGCCTGTTGGATCAGTGACTCGAGGCCCGCGGCATCAGGATCGAATGCCGTTCCGCCTGGACGCGCCGCGTCGTACCACGACCGCACCACGGCCGGAAGCCGGGTGGCATCGCGGCAGAAATCATCGATCCGCCTCAGTTCCGCATCATCGATGGCTTCGTGCTTGCGCATCGCCTGCGCCGTAGCCCGCAGCAGGAACCGCACGTCGCTCCATTCGATCGGCAGCTGGTCGAACTCGAGGATCGGCCCCTTGGCCATCCGCGCGTTCAGCGACGTCCCTTCGAGGTTGATCGAGGGCAGGGGCACGCGGGTCTGAATGCGCCGCTGGATTTGCTGGAGTTCGATCTGCAGGTCGATGGCCGACGAGAGCTCGGGCTGAGCCTCACGCAGTCGTCGTAGCTCGACAACTTCGCGGGTATCGGCACGCTGGGGTGGAGCAGGACGATCAGACACAAGAGGATTCTAGCAACATCGGCAATCCAACACTTTGATCGCCCCTCGATGCGCGGTTGGATTTCCAAGCCGGACGGTTGGGACGAAAATCGCCATTTTGTGGTTGAATTGCGCCGACCCGGGTTCGAATCCGGTGGTTGGAGGTATGCATGCCAGCCAGAGCCGAGTGCACCATCCTCAACTCACAACGCGGGAGGAGCAATTGATGTTACGGATCATGAAGTGGCGGGGACCAACAGCATCAGCCGTTCTGCTGACCCTGGCGGCCGCGCTGATGCCGCTGCCGGCGGCAGCGGCTGACGCGCGACACTCGCCGAAACCGCCGAAAGCCATGACGATCAAGGCGTCTGTGGAGAAGATCGCGGCAAGTGATTTTGCCGCGCCAGGAGCGCCGAACAGACGAGCCGTCCGGGCGCAGTCCACAACGGGCATGGGTGACAAATCGTTTTTCAAGACGAAGCCTGGAGTGATTGCCCTGGCGGTTCTCGCAGCTGGTGTTGGGTACGCGGTCTACTCCGCGAACAACGACCGCATCACGTCCCCGGCAAAGCAGTGAGGAGATCGAACATGAAATACATCTCATCACTGTTACTCGGGATCCTCCTTGGTGTCGGCGCAGTCGCTGCGCCGGTGTACGCGCAATCGCAAACCGGCACCGTTGAAGGCAAGGTCATGGACGAGCAGGGTGCCGTCCTGCCTGGTGTCACCGCGACGCTCACCGGCCAGCGCGGATCGCTGACCGCGGTGTCAGATGCCGAGGGGACATTCCGCTTCGTCGGGGTCTCGCCAGGCAGCTATCTGCTGAAGGTGGACATGACCGGGTTCGTTCCGCAGGAGCGCGACCAGGTCAACGTCGGTATGGCCAAGACCGTACTCGTGGACTTCACGTTGAAGGTCAAAGGCATGTCCGAGACGGTCGAAGTCAAAGGGTCCGCCTCGGCGATCGACGTCAAGAGTTCGGCGACCGAGACGGTCATCTCGAACAACCTGCTCCAGTTGACGCCGACCTACTCGTCAACGTCGACCGGCCTGCTCAACGTCGCCCCCGGTATCAACAGCAGTTCCGCATACGGCGGCCAGGGCACCTACGGCAACGCGCTGTTGCTCGATGGGGTCGACACGCGCGACCCTGAAGGCGGCTCCCCCTGGACCTTCTTCAATCAGAACCTGATCGAAGAGATCCAGATCGGCGGGCTTGGGGCGGCGGCCGAATACGGCGGGTTCACGGGTGGGATCATCAACACCGTGACCAAGTCCGGCGGCAATGCATTCTCGGGGCTGTTCTCGCATCGTTACACCAACGACTCGCTTGCCTCCGACAACGTACCCGCCAGCGCGTTAACACTGAACCCAGGTCTTGGCGAATCGGCGATCACCAAGAAGCTCAATGACTATACGGTTCAGATGGGTGGGCCGATCAAGCGTGACAAGGCGTTCTTCTTCGCCAGCGTGCAGCGCTATTCGGCGCTGACCGATCCGATCGGTCCGGTCGCAAACGCGCAGGATATCAGCCCTCGGATGAACGGGAAGGTCACGTTCCAGCCGTCTTCGAAAGACACGATCGTCCTTGGGGCACAGTACGACCAGTACAACGTGACGGGGCGAGTTGGATACTGGCCGGCGGCGCAGGCCGGTGACAACCAGACCGTCGAGGAGGACGCACCGGAGTGGGTCTGGAACGCGCAATGGCGGCATGTGTTCGGTTCAAGCACACTGCTCGAAACCAAGCTGACCGGCTATGACGGCTACTACTACCTTGACCCGGTCGATCCGTCCCCATTCGTCTACGACTATGAAACCGATGCGTATGCCGGCGGCGGCGGTGGTCAGTACTACGCCGACCGCAAACGGAATCAGTTCCAGGCGTCATTGACGAAGTTCGCCGACAAGTTCGGCCGCCACTCACTGAAGTTCGGAGCCGAGATCGAGCGCAGTCACGTTCGCAGCCAGTACCAGCCGTACGGTCCTGCGGGGTTCTACATCGCCAACTACTACGGCACCCCCTATCGCGTCAGCTATGGCTACGACGTACAAGGCAACAACAATCGGACGTCGGCTTACGCCCAGGACCAGTGGAGTGCAGGGCGCGCCACCCTCAATCTGGGCCTGCGTCTCGATCACATCCGCGGCAATAGTCCCGTACTCGACCGCGATGTCTACAAACCGAAGGCTGCCTGGGGTCCACGCGTGGGTGTCGCCTACGACGTGACCGGCAACGGGACGTCCGCGGTCAAGGCGTTCTGGGGCCGCTACTACGAGGGAGCCGCCAGTGGCTTCTACACACAGGCCACGCCCGGTGTCGAGGATTACGTCTGGACCGAGATCCTTGCCAACGGATCACTGGGGGAGCCGCAAGTCCTCACCCCGGGAATCGTCTACGGGATCAGCGACGACATCAAGCATCCCAGGACGGATGAATTCAACGTCTCGTTCGAGACCCAGTTGACGCGAGGCTTGCGTTTCAGTGCAACCGGGATCTGGCGGAACGGAGGAAACTTCATCAACAACGTCCTCGCGGACGCACGGTTCACTCCGGTCAACCTGCAGAACGGCCTCACTAATGAGACCTTCACCGGTTATCGATGGGCGAATCGGGACGCATCCGACGAGAGTTTCTTCATCCGCAACACTGAAGGGTTCCAGTACCTCGACGCGAACGGCAACGTGCTCTACACGGCCAAGCCGGAGAGGAACTACAAGGGGCTGATGCTGGTGTTGAGTAACGCCCTCAGAAACAGGCTGGGTTACCAGGTATCGTACGTGCTGGCGAAGGCCGAGGGTAATGTCGATAACAGCGGGTTCGGTAACTACCTTGGTAACACCACCTGGAACTCTCCAAACACCGCGATTACCAATACCTTTGGGGAATTGACGAACTCACGACGTCACGAAATCAAGGCGTACGTCAGCTACAACATTCCAAAGGTCGACATCATGCTGGGAGGCGTCTATACCGGTCTCAGTGGACGCCCGTACACGCCGTACCAACGGTTCACGACCACTCAACTGAATCTGCCCGGCAACTCCCGGAAGGAGATCTACCTCGAACCGAGAGGCTCTCGACGGAATGATTTCTTCAACCAGGTCGACA
This sequence comes from uncultured Acidobacteriota bacterium, assembly GCA_963742265.1. GTDB lineage: Bacteria > Acidobacteriota > Vicinamibacteria > Vicinamibacterales > 2-12-FULL-66-21 > JACDCA01. The sequence continues at coordinate 440,053 of CAVULC010000002.1, read as the reverse complement.
TCCGGGCGGAGAAGGCGTTCCGCGTCGAGGCGCACCGGTTTGGCGTGTATGCCGACCTGGTGAACCTGTTCAATACCGCGACCATCACCACGCGGCAGGCCCGTTACCCGAGCACCAGCATTGCCGGTGAGGACGTCGCGTTCAATTCCCCGACGGCCGTCCAGGGTGCACGCCAGATCACGTTCGGCGCGCGCTGGTCGTTCTGAGGGACTGAAAGCGTTCGGAAGACGCAGCCGGGAGCCGCAAGGCTCCCGGCTTTTTTATTGCGGTGGACCGGAGGTTGGTTTCCTCGCGGACGACTCGAGCGCTTTCCCGAGCGCCACTTCGCGCGCGGCGTCGCGCGGTCGGCCCTGGCGGCTGAAGATGTCGGCCATCACGTAGTGGGCGAGCGGGGCGTACTCGGAGTGTGGGGCGTACTCCAGGCCCTTGCGGGCGAGCTGCATCGCCTCGTCGAGATTCGTTTCCGCGTCGAGATATGCCTTCGCCAGGAAGATGTGCCCCTCGGCAAAGCGCGGATTGCTCTGGATCGACTGCTTCAAGGCGCCGATCTGGCCTTCGCGATCGCCGACCTGTTCGTACAGCCGAGACATGTTGAAGGCGGCCTTGTAGTTATCAGGATGCGCCTTCAGTTCCTCGTAGTACTCGCGCTCGGCAGCGCGGAGGTCTCCTCGCTGTTCGGCCAGCAGCCCCAGATTGAAATGCCCGAGCCGCAGGTCTGCTTTGACCGCGAGCGCCTCTCGAATGAGCCGTTCCGCTGCCGCGCGGATCCCCTCGCTGCAGCGCGATCACGCCCAGTGCGTTTTTCGCCGCGGCCACCTGGGGATCGATTTCGAGTGCCCGTCGGAACAGACTCTCGGCACGGGGAAGGTCGTTGCGATCGAGCCAGATCTCGCCCATCTGGTAGAGCACGTACGGATCCTTCGGATCGAGGGTTAGATAGTGTTCGAAACCCGCGAGCGCCGCGTCATCATCGCCCATCCTTCGATAGGCCTGCGCGAGGTTGAACACGGCAAGGTCGTTATCCGGCTTCAATGCCAGCGTCTTCTTGAAGTACTCCACGGCCTTGTCGAGGCTGCCATGCGCAAGATGCTGCGTTCCCAACATGAACCAGGCGTCGATCACGCTCGGATCCTCGCGCACCACATCGTCGAGCAACGCGAGAACCTTCTCGAAACTGGCCTTGCCCTCCGGCCCTGGCGGCGCCTCTTTTGCGAGCTCGTTCGCCTCTCCCAGTTTGTTGAACAGACCAATCTTGTCTTTCGGATCCGCGCGGTTGGTGCGTGGATCGTTGGCGCTGGCGACGAACGAGCCAACGTAGCCAAGAGCGGCGAGCCGCTCGCGCGCTTCCGGGTCCACGTCACCAGCGGGGAGGGCCGCCTCGGTCTTCTTCAGCCCGCCTTCGAGCGTGCGCAGTTGCGCGATCATCCGATCGCCGAGCGCCCGGCGCGACTCGAACAGGTTGGTCGCTTCGTTGGGGTCCGTGGCAAGGTCGTAGAGCTCCGGGCGCGGTGCGTCGATCACCTTGTACCGGCCGGCGCGGAGCGCGCGAAGATCGCTCCAGCCGTAGTGATGCAGGGGATACATCGCCTCTGAATAGGCGTCGAGATTCAGTTCAGGAGCACCAGCCATCAGCGGCGCCAGGCTCACACCGGAAATGCCCGGCGGGGGAGCGATGCCGAGCAGATCGAGCGCGGTCGGCATGACGTCGATCGAGCGAACGGGATCCGCGACCTTGCGCCCTTTCGCCAGGCTGAAGGGAGCGCGGATCGCGAAGGGCACATGCGTGACGCTGTTGTAGACGAAGAACCCGTGGCCCGCCTCGCCGTGGTCTCCCAGGCTCTCGCCGTGATCACCCATGATCATCACGACGGTGTTCTCCGAAACGTTCAAGGAATCGAGTTCGGCGAGCACTCGTGCGACCTGGGTGTCGGCGAAGGTGATCTCGCCGTTGTACGGATGACTGGCGTACTTCGCCGCAACGGCGTCGGGCGCCTTGTGCGGTGAGTGAGCGTCGTACAGGTGGACCCACGCGAAGAAGGGTTGCGCCTTGTGCTCCCGTATCCATGGCAACGCCTTGTCGACGACTTCGTTGCCCGGACGCTGAGTCGCAAACGACGAGCGCCCCGAATCTCCCGTATCGAAATCATCGAAGTACGTGTCGAAGCCCTGGTCGATGCCCCATTTGGAATCGAGAACGTAGGCGCTCACGAATCCGCCCGTCTGGTAGCCACGGGACTTCAATACCTCGGCGAGCGTCAGTTGCTCCGCGCCGAGAAAGAAGCCGCCGTTGTCGCGCACGCCGTGCTCGGGAGGGAGCTTGCCGGTGAACATGCTCGAATGCGCGGGCAGCGTCAGCGGGGCGACCGACACCGCCTGTTCGAACAGGACACCCTCCCTGGCTACCCGGTCGAATGCCGGCGTCTCCGTGTCTTTGTAGCCGTACGCACCAATCCGGTCCGCGCGGGTCGTATCGAGCGTGATCACCACCAGGTTGAGACGATCGCGGGTCACACCGGACGGCAGTGAACCGAGGTCTGTCCCGGCGGCGCTTCGCACGGGTCGGGTAAGCGCGAATCGCGTGCCGGCCACGGCTGCCAGCACGACGAGCAGCGAGATGGCGGCAATCGCCGTCTTCCGTCCCCAACCGGAACGGCTCGCTTCGGGCTTCGCGTTCGCCATGATCCATCGTGCCGCGTGCATCCAAGATCGTCAACCTGGCCTAGCGCAAGAGCAAACCCTCCGCGGGGCCGACGGCATCACGCAACGCCTCTACGCCACAACGACACAACGCAGGACAATGGCTGGTTCGGTGCCTGTTCGGTGCCCGGCCAATCAGCGTAGTGTCGTAGTGTCGTAGTGCCGTGGTGATTGACCGTCGGTATCATGGTTCGTTCGCGAGTCGGAAGTTGGGAGTTGATTAGCCCGCGCCGATGTGAAAATCTTGGAGGTTGTGTCTGGTGGGAATTCGACCACCATACGAAATTCCTCCAGGACTAATGCCAGAGAAAAAAAGACCCGCTCCGAAAGCTGTTCAGCCCGCAAAAACCGCAGCCAGGCCGGCCAAGACGAAGGACGTCAAACCCGTCGCGAAGAAGCCGGCGCCGCGCGCCCCTCGAAAGAAGGCCATCGTCACGCCACCGGAGCCGACGCCAGTCGCCTCCGCAGCGGCATCAGACGCCAGACCCGGCGAGAGACTGCGGATCGTCATGGTCGCATCCGAGGTGCACCCGTTCGCCAAGACCGGCGGACTCGGCGAGGTCGCCGCGGCGTTGCCGGCTGCGCTCACCCGGCTCGGGCACGACGTCACGGTGATTCTGCCTCGCTACCGCGGCGTGGATGCGCCGGGGAACGGGATCGCACACAGCTTCCAACTGGGTGCCACGACCGTCGCCGCGCGTTTCATCGAAACCACCGCGCCGGACGGGTTCAAGGCGGTGCTCGTCGACGTTCCACAGCTGTTCGATCGCGACGGCCTGTATGGATCCGGAGGCCGGGATTATCCGGACAACGCACAGCGCTTTGCCGTGCTCTCGCGCGCCGCGCTGGAGTACGTGCGGCTGAAGGGAGAACGTCCCTCCATCCTGCACACACATGACTGGCAGACGGGATTGGTGCCGGTGTACCAGAAGATGCAATTTGCGGACGATCCGGTCGTCGGCGGCGTGCCGAGCATCTTCACGATTCACAACCTGGCATTTCAGGGAACATTTCCAACCGACGTCGTGGCGTCGATCGGCCTTGGCGGCGAGGTTCTGAGCCCTGAAGCGATCGAGTTCTGGGGCCGGATCAGTTTTCTCAAAGGCGGAGTGAATTTCAGCGAGAAGATCACCACCGTGAGTCCGACCTACGCCCGCGAAATTGTGACGCCTGAAGGCGGCTTCGGCATGCACGGGGTGATCGCGCGCCGGCAAGATGATCTCGTCGGCATCGTCAACGGCATCGACCTGGATCGATGGAATCCAGCCACGGACAGCTTCGTACCGTCCCACTTCACAGTCGATGATCTCTCCGGGAAGCGAGCGGCGAAGCGTGGGTTGCTCGAACTCGCCGGGCTTCCGTCGAGCGATGACGGCCTGCGCCGGCCGGTGATCGGTGTGATCTCGCGCCTCACGCATCAAAAGGGTTTCGACCTGGTCGGGGTCGCGGCAGAACAGCTGATGGCGCTCGATGCGACCTGGGTGATGCTTGGAAGCGGCGAGCCGCATTACGAGCGACTGTTGCGAGCGATGGCAGATCGACATCCCGGCCGGGTCTCCGCCGTGATCGGATTCGACGAGCGTCTCGCGCACTTCATCGAAGCCGGCGCCGACATGTTCCTCATGCCGTCGCTCTACGAACCCTGCGGCCTGAACCAGCTGTACAGCCTTCGCTACGGGACTCTGCCCATCGTCCGCGCGACCGGGGGGCTGGAGGATACCGTCGTCGATGCCGCGGAGCCCGGCGGTAACGGCTTCAAATTCCGTGAGTACTCACCCGGTGCGCTCGTTGCAGCGGTGACCCGGGCGCTGGAGATCTACAAGGATCAGGACCAGTGGACGCGCCTTCAGCGCTCGGCGATGTCGGTGGATGCCTCCTGGGACGTTTCAGCCCGGGAGTATGTCAAAGTGTATAGAGAGGTCATGAATGGCATCCGATAAGGTCACAGTTCTTACTGACGGGACGTTCGAGCAGACGATCAATGCCGGCAAACCCGTTCTGATTGATTTCTGGGCAGAATGGTGCGGCCCCTGCCGGCGCCTCGCCCCGACGGTGGACGAGCTCGCCAACGACTACAACGGCAAGGTCGTAGTGGCGAAAATGAACGTGGACGAGAACCCGTCGACGCCGATGCGGTTCAGCATCCGCGGTATCCCGACGCTCCTTCTCTTCAAGGGCGGACAGCTGGTCGAGCAGGTGGTCGGTCTGGCCGACAAAGACGCCCTCAAGAAGATGCTCGACAAGCATGTCGCGTGAGGTCATCGTCATCGGCTCCGGTCCAGCCGGACTGACAGCCGCCCTTTACACCGCACGCGCGAACTTGAAGCCGCTGGTCATCGAGGGCCTCGAGGCCGGCGGCCAGCTGATGCTGACGACGCTGGTTGAGAACTGGCCGGGTCACAAAGATGGCGTGATGGGGCCCGATCTCATGACCGATATGCGCGCGCAGGCCGAGCGCTTCGGTGCCGAAATCATTCGCGGCAACGTCACCGCGGTCGATCTGCAGTCGCGGCCGTTCAAGGTCACCATGTCCGACGGCGGCCAGCACGAGAGCCGCACGTTGATCCTGGCAACCGGTGCCACCGCACGCCTGCTCGGCCTTCCTTCCGAACGCCGTCTCATCGGCCACGGCGTTTCCACCTGCGCCACCTGCGACGGTTACTTCTTCCGCGGAAAACCCATCGCCGTGATCGGTGGGGGAGACACGGCAATGGAAGAAGCGCTCTACCTGACGCGCTTTGCCTCGCACGTGACCGTCATCCATCGCCGCGCGACACTGCGCGCATCGAAGGTGATGCAGGACAAGGCGTTCGCCGAGAAGAAGATCTCCTTCGAATGGAATGCTGAAGTCGAAGAGATGACCGACGTCTCGAAGGGGGAAGTCGACGGGATCCGTATTCGTAACATCGTGACCGGCGAGGTCAAGACGCTCGCTGTCGATGGCATCTTCGTCGCGATCGGCCACACACCGAACACGTCACTCGTAGCCGGCCAGCTCGAGACCGACGCGAACGGCTACCTCGATCACTCACATGGGTAGCCGGACGAGCATCCCCGGTGTCTTCGCGTGCGGCGACGTCCAGGACCACGTCTATCGTCAGGCCATCACCGCTGCCGGATCCGGCTGCATGGCCGCCATCGACGCGGAGAAGTACCTGGAAGGCGTCCCCCAGCACCTGAACGAATAGCCGAAGCACCTTGGCACCCGGCACCTTGGCACCCGGCACCCTGGCACCCGGCACCCTGGCACCCGGGCACCTAAGAGTCGATCCACCCTCCGCCGAGCACTTCGTCACCCGCATACATGACGAGCGCCTGACCGGGCGCGATGGCGGCCTGCGGCGCATCGAACGTGATGCTGACGCGGTCGCTGCCAATCGGATCGATCGTCGCTGCCGCTTCCTTGTGCCGGTGGCGGATCTGCGCGGTACCACGGCTTCCACGTGCCGGTGGCGCCCCGCCGATCCAATTCACTCCTGACGCGGTGAGTGCGTAGCGGTCGAGCGCCGCGCGGGGACCGACGGTTACGGTGTTCGCCGTTGCGTCGATTCCAACCACGTATAACGGAATGCGCGAGGAGACGCCAAGCCCCTTCCGCTGACCGACGGTGAATCGCTGCACACCGTCGTGGCGGCCGATCACGTCCCCCTCCGCCGTCCGGATCTCGCCATCCTGCCGCGCCACTCCCTGCCGGGAGAGAAACTCGGTGTGATCTCCGTCAGGAACAAAACAGATTTCGTGGCTGTCCGGCTTGTCGGCGACCGTGAGCCCGAGCTGACGCGCGTGCTCGCGCACGCTCGCCTTGTCCAGCTCACCGATCGGGAACATCGCGTGCGCCAGCTGTGCCTGGGTGAGCGTGAAAAGAAAGTACGACTGGTCCTTGCCCGGATCCACCCCACGCAGCAGCCGGTAGCGAGCGGTCGACTCGTCGCGCTCGACGCGTGCGTAGTGCCCGGTTGCGACGAACGCAGCGTCGAAGCCGGCCGCGCGCTCGACGAGGGTCGCGAACTTCAGATCGCCATTGCAATGAACGCAGGGGATCGGCGTCCGCCCGGCAGCGTACTCACGAACGAAATCCGACACCACCGTCTCGGCGAACTGCTGCTCGAAGTTGACGATGTAGTGGGGAAAGCCGAGCTGGGCGGCCACTCGCCGCGCATCGTGGAGGTCGTCGATCGTGCAACAGGTACCGAAGGCCTGACGCCCCTCGCGACCTGACTGATCGTACAGCTGCATTGAAAGGCCGATGACGTCATGACCTTGCTGCGCAAGAAGCGCGGCAGCGACGGACGAATCAACTCCACCCGACATGGCGACAACTATCCGCATGCGTTCACCGCCTCATTCCGGTAACCGTGCGGAGCTTGCCGACGACCTGCGGCAGCTTCTCGAGAAAGTAATCGACCTCGGCGTCGCTATTCCGCGAGCCAAGACTGATGCGGATCGAATTCTGCGTCCTGTGCGTCGGCAGGCCCATCGCGCGCAGCACATGCGATGGCTCGAGCGTGCCGGAGGAGCACGCAGATCCGGTCGAGACCGCGATACCTTCGAGGTCCAGTGCGATCAGCAGCGACTCGGCTTCGATCCCGTCGAAGCTGATGTTGGTGGTATTCGGCACCCGCGGCGTACGCGCACCATTGATCGCGGTGCCGGCCACCCGCTCGAGAACGGAGTTTTCGAGGCGATCCCGGAGCGCAGCGAGTCGCGACGCTTCGGTCGCCAGTTTTTTGCCCGCCAGCTGCGCGGCAACACCGAAGCCGGCGACGGCGGGCACATTCTCCGTACCGGCGCGGCGATTGCGCTCGTGCTTGCCACCCGTGAGGATCGCCGACACGCGTGTGCCCCTCTTGATCCAGAGAGCACCGGCGCCCTTGGGACCATAAAATTTGTGCGCCGAGAGTGACAGCAGGTCGACGCCGAGCTGCCTCGCGTCAACCGGAATCTTGCCCACGGATTGAACGGCGTCGGTGTGGAACACCGCGCCGCGCGCATGCGCCGCTTCAGCGAGTGCGGCGATCGGCTGAACGGTCCCGATCTCGTTGTTTGCGTGCATCACGCTGACGATCGCCGTGTCATTGGTGAGCGCCGCTGCGAGTGCGTCGGGCGAGACGATTCCGGAGCGATCGACCGGCAGGAGAGTGGTGGTCCAGCCGCGCCGGCCGAGTGCCTTGACGGTGTTGAGCACCGCCTCGTGCTCGATCCCGGTTGCAATCAGGTGCCGCCGTCCCGTCGGCTCGAGCGCTTCGGCCGCGCCGCGCAGCGCGAAATTGTCGGACTCGGTGCCGCCACTCGTGAACACGACTTCCGACGGTTCCCCCCCGATCAGGGCCGCCACCGCCGAGCGCGCATCATCCAGAACGCTCTTGGCACGCTGGCCGAAATGGTGAACACTGGATGCGTTTCCAAATTCCTCAGCCAGGACGCGGCTCATCACCTCGATGACAGCCGGATCGACTGGGGTGGTGGCGTTATGATCGAAATAGATACGCATCGCGAGAATTTTTCATCATAACATTCACGCTAACCCTCAGCAATATAAGGACTAGCGGCGCACTGGACAGGGCTGGACCTCTTTCGTATACTGCCAACTTGCTGCCCAGCCACTCAGCAAACAGACACCCTGCGAGCAATTTTTCGGACTGGTGGAGAGTAAACACATGTGGAAACGCGATGATGCGGTGAAACCAGCTGCGCCCGCGGCTCCGGCCGCACCGGCACAGACGACAACGCATTCGCCGGCTGCGGAGACAGCCGCAACCCGGCCGATGGCCGGCAACGCTCAGCACGGACTGGAGAAAAACGCTGTGAACATTGGGAAATCCGTCGTCATCAAAGGTGAGCTGAACGGCAGCGAAGATCTCACCATCGAAGGGCAGGTCGAAGGCAAGATCGAACTCCGGCAGAACGTGCTCACCATCGGGCCGAACGGCCGGATCAAAGCCCAGGTCTTCGCCAAGGCGGTCATCATCCTCGGCGAGGTCGTCGGCAATGTCTCGGCAACCGAAAAGGTCGACATCCGTGACAACGGATCGGTCGACGGCGACATTGCCTCGCCGCGCGTAGCCATCGCCGAAGGCGCCCACTTCCGCGGCAGTATCGACATGCAGAAGGCCGGCGCCAAGAGCGACAAGTCCGACAAGGACAAGAGCGAGGCAAAGCCTGCTGCCTCGACACCCTCCGCGACGCCGGCCGCGTCACCGAGCGGATCTCCCGCGCCGGCAACGCGCTAACCACCTCACCAGACCAGGACACCGGCCGAGGCGATCGGCCGGTGTCCCATTAGCCTGATGCTGTCAAAGATCCTCGGGTGGGCGGGCAAGCGCCCTGCCGATCCAAACCGTCCTCAGGGTGCATCCTCGTCCAAGGGGACAGAGCCAGCGGTGCCGTCCAAGGCTTTCCCGAAGTTCGTTTCCGCACTGGCAAACCAGGGAGAGTCGGCAACGGTGATCGACTTCGGTCCGGTCATCGGACAGAACGTCGCGTATTTTGGTGAGCGTCTTGGCTGCAAGCTGTTCATCGAAGACCTGCTCACGGAACTCGAGCGGCACCGGAAGGCCGGAACGATGCATACGCTGGCCGACGCCGTGGAGTCGCGGCTGCGGCAGGAAGAGGGCAGTGTCGACGGCATCCTCTGCTGGGACTATTTCGACTTTCTCGACAAGGCGTCAGCCCAGCGCGTCGCGAAGCATCTCGTCAGGATGGTGAGACCCGGCGGCGCGATCATGGGATTCTTCTGCACCTCCGCCGTCGAGCATGCGTCACTCACCAAATACGAGATCGTCAGCGATCAATCGCTGCGGCTGCGTCCGCATCCCGGCGTCGGCGGCAAGAAGATGGCGCTGCACAACCGCGAGATCATCAAGTTCTTCGACCCGCTCGTCGTCAGCGAGTCGTTCCTGCTGAAGAACAACTCGCGCGAGATCCTGCTCCGCAAGAAATAGCCCGGCTCCCGTTCACTCACAGGAGTGGAGGAGGAGTGTGTCGACAGAGGAGCGCAGGAGCTAAGGTTAGGATTGAAAAACCGCGCGGGTGGGGCCGCGCTCCGCGCGGATGTGGGCTCACGCGAGTGCCGGTGACAAGTAGCCCGAAGACGGGCCATGGCTGCTTGTCACCGGCACTCGCGTAAGCCCACCACGCCGGGCCGAAGGCCCGGCGCCCCACCCGGCTTGCGTCCTCCTCACTCCTGACCTCTTGTCGCCTGTCTCCTGAACTTCTAAACTCCTGCCTAAACGCTGCCGCGGCTGACCCTGATTGCCGCGCCGCGGGCGAGACCGAGCGCCTCGGCCGCACTCCCGGAGTTTGCCGCCAGTTCGAGGTGATCGGTGCTGCCGAACAGTGCGCACACCTCGCCGGCCTGAATGTCTGCGTAGGTGGCCACCAGCCTTCCGACCGTGCGCGCGCCCGCCGCGATCTGCACGCCACCCTCCTTGCCGAACTTCTCGAAGGTCTTGCGGTCGATGTTGGTGACCAGGTTACCGAAACGGTCCAGGCGCAGGACCACCCCGGAAATGCCGTCGTCGGCAATCATCGGAAGCGGGATGTCGATTTTTGTGTAATCGGGAAGGTTACGCCCCATCGCGGTGAGCTGAATGCCTTTGCCAAGCCAGGCCGCGGCCGGCGCAAAGCGGTCGCGGCCTTCGAACGTGCGGCTGACGGTTGGACGCGCGTAGCGCCGCTCGGTCAGCTCGACCACCTTCTTCGGCGGCACATCGCGCACCACCGCGCTGAGGAGTCCGTTGTCCGGGCAGACGAACCGATAGTCGCCGATCTCCGCGGCGATTCCCCGGCGTGATGAGCCCACACCGGGATCGACCACCGCGAGAAAAATGGTGCCGGCCGGGAAGAATTTGTAGGACGCGGCAAGTTCCAGCGCCCCGTCCATCACGTCGTGTGGCGCAATGTGATGAGTGATATCGACCAGCGTGGCGTCGGGGCAAATGCCGATGATGACCCCCTTCATCGTGCCGACGTAGTGGTCCCGGGTTCCAAAATCGCTGAGAAGCGCAATGACGGGCCGCATCCCCGAAGAATACCTGTTATGCGGCTAGAATGATGTGTTCATTCTTCTGCGAAGGACGCATTCATGATTGATTTCGATTTGACCGAAGAGCAGCGTTTGCTGGAGCAATCGGTGCGCGAATGGGGCGCGAGGGAAGTGGCTCCCAAGATCCGCGAGCTCGATCGCCAGCATCGCTTCGACAAGAACATCCTCCCCCAGATGGCGGAGCTCGGGCTGCTCGGGTGTTCGGTGCCGCAGGAGTATGGCGGTGCCGGGATGGACTACATCAGTCTCGGCATCGTGAGTGAAGAGCTTGAATACGTCGACACCTCGCTCCGGGTAATCATGTCGGTGCATGCAGGCCTCAACTGCCTGTCGCTGCTGACCTGGGGCAACGAGGACCAGAAGCAGCGCTACCTCGTGCCACAGGCGCAGGGAAAGAAGATCGCCACCTACGGGTTGACCGAGCCGTCGGCGGGCAGCGACGTCCGAGGGATCCAGACTGTCGCGATCAAACGCGGCGACAGCTACTTCATCACGGGCGAGAAGATGTGGATCTCGCTCGCCGACGTCGCCGACAACTTCCTCGTGTTCGCCTGGACCGACATGGAGAAGAAGAAGGCGCGCGACACCTCCGGCATCAGCGCGTTCATTGTCGAACGCGCGTTCAAGGGGTTCTCGAGCGGCACGTTGAAAGAGAAGTGGGGCATCCTCGCCGGCAACACCGGGTTCTTCAAGATGGACGACATGGAAGTGCCCGCCGCCAACTTGCTCGGACGCGAAGGGGAAGGATTCAAGATCGCGATGTTCGCGCTCGACCAGGGCCGCTACACCGTCGCCGCGGGCGCAACCGGATTGATCCGCGCCTGCCGCGACGCCAGCGCCAAGTACGCGCTCGAACGCACGACCTTTGGGCAGCGCATCGCCGAACACCAGCTGGTGAAGGAGATGATCGCGCACATGGAATCCGACTACCAGGCGTCCAGGCTCCTCTGGCTGCGCGCCGGCTCGCTCAAGAATGCCGGCCGGCGCAACACGCGCGAGACTGGCCTGGCCAAGTGGTTCTCGACAGTCGCCTCGGAACGCGCAGCCGGCGATTCGGTGCAGATCCACGGCGCGAACGGGTATTCGGACGAGTACCCAGTGGGCCGCTTCTATCGCAATTGCAAAGGTGCGGTGATCTACGAGGGCACCCGCGAGATCCACAAGTTGATGCAGGCTGACTACGTCCTCGGATTCCGCCAGGACAGGCCGACACGGTGCGAGCTGCCGGCGATCAAGTAGCCAGGAGCAGGAGACCACATGGATTCTGATCTCTCACTCGACTTCCTGACCGTCGTCGAGCAGGCAGCAATCGCGTGCGCCAAGACGATGGGGCAGGGGGACCGGCACAAGTCCGACCAGGCCGCGGTCGAGACGATGCGGAAGTGTATGGACACCGTGCCGATCGACGGAACCATCGTCATCGGTGAGGGAGAGCGCGACGAGGCGCCCATGCTGTACATCGGCGAGCGGGTCGGCCTCGCGGCGAGAGGGCAGTCGCACGGGATGGATCTGCCGAAGGTCGACATCGCGGTCGATCCGCTCGAGGGAACAAACCTCTGCGCCACCGGGGAGCCGAATGCGATCGCGGTGCTGGCGGCTTCGGAAAAAAACGGACTCCTGCATGCGCCCGACCTCTACATGGAAAAGCTCGTGGTCGGACCGAGCTCGAAACACGCCGTCAGCCTGGACGCACCGGTCGAAGACAACCTGAAGGCCATCGCCCGCTGCCTCGAGCGTGACGTCGAAGACCTGGTCGTGATCGTCCTCGACCGGCCGCGCCACGAAAAGCTGATCGCGGACATTCGCGCAACCGGCGCCCGCATCCGGTTGATCGGCGACGGCGACCTCTCGGCCGGGATCGCGGCGGCGGTGGTCGGCAGCGGCGTGCACGCCGTGATGGGCACCGGCGGCGCGCCGGAAGGCGTGCTGACGGCTGCGGCGATGCGTTGCCTGAACGGCGAGATCTTCGCGCGGCTGGTGGTCAGAACACCGGAAGACCAGGAGCGCTGCCGCGCGATGGGGATCGCCGACATCAAGCGGATCTACACCTCGAAGGATCTCGCCTCGGGTGAGAACATCGTCTTTGCCGCGACCGGCGTCACCGACGGTGCGCTGATGAAGGGTGTCAGATTCTTCGGAGACGGAACCCGGACGAGCTCGTTGATCATGCAGAGCAAACCGGCACGCATCCGCTTCATCGATACCATCCACGTGGAGCAAACGAGGATGGTGAAGGTCCGCTTCTGATCCCCTGGCGCAGAAACCTGTACGCGGCGGCGGCCGCCAGTTTCATCGGCTTCACCGGCTTCACGCTGGTGATGCCGTTTCTCCCGCTCTACTTCGAACAACTCGGTCTGCACGACGTCGGTACTATTTCGCTCTGGGCCGGACTCAGCCTCGGCGTCACTCCCGCCATCACTGCCTTCATGGCTCCGATCTGGGGACGCCTTGGTGACCGATACGGCCGCAAGATCATGGTCGAGCGCTCGCTGGTGAGTTTCATCGTCGTCATGACGGCGATGGCGTACGTCACCAAACCCTGGCATGTGTTCGCGCTGCGCGCCGTCCAGGGTCTGTTCGCAGGATACGGCGCGCTGACCCTGACGATGGCGGCTGATTCGGCGCCGCGGGAACAGACGGCGTATGCGATCGGATTCGTGCAGACGGCGCAGCGGCTCGGGCCGGCGCTGGGGCCAGTCATCGGCGGCATCGTCGCGCACGCCGCGGGGCTTCGCAAAGGATTCCTGCTCACGGCTGTGTTCTACGCCATCGCAGCCGTGCTGGTGGCGTTCGCTTACGACGAACGATCCGTCTTCAAGAAGAAGGCGCCGGGCAAGACTGGACAGGTGACGTTCAGGGATGTGCTTGCATTCGAGAACTTTGTTCTGCTGATGGTCGTCATCTTCGGACTGCAGTTCGTCGACCGCAGCTTCGGACCCGTGCTTCCGCTCTTCGTGGCAACACTCGGCACCGGCGCCGGGCAAATTGCCATCGTGGCGGGCACCGTGTTCTCGATCGCGGCCGGAGCAGCGGCGGTCGGGCATCATGTGTGCGGCCCACTTCTGCGTCGTGGATCGGCCCGCGGCGTCATCGCGTCAGGGTGCGCAACTGCCGCGGTCGGCGTGGGAGGCTATCTGCTGACTTCGAATGCATGGTGGCTTGCGCTGCCGACCGCGATCTTCGGCATCGCCATCGGAGTCGCGACCACGGCCGCATACACAGCAGCGGCGACGGTCATTCCGATGGACGCGCGGGGAGCGGGCTTCGGTCTGCTGACGACCGCTTCGCTGGTCGGGCTGGCGGTGAGCCCGATCGTGAACGGCATCCTCGGTGCAACGAGCATCCGCGCGGTCTTTGCGCTGGACGCCGTCCTCCTCGGCGGGCTGGCGATCCTGGTCTTGCGCCTGATGATCTCGGGGGCTTTGCCGTCACCCTCGGCTCCAGCGCCTGAAGAAATCTGATGACGCCGACGCCACTGAATGAGAACACGCTCGCCGCCATCGCGCGCGCAGCCGCATTCATCAGGGAAGGCGGCCTGGTCGCGTACCCGACCGACACGGTGTACGGCCTGGGCTGTGATCCCTGCAATCCGGCAGCTGTCGCGCGCCTCTTCGAAGCCAAGGAACGCGACGCCGGCCGTGCAAGTCCATTGATCGGCGCGTCGATCGAACAGTTGTCTCACGCAGTCGAATTCACCGACGTTGCGCGCCGATTGGCTGCGTCGTTCTGGCCGGGTCCGCTGTCGCTCGTGCTGGAAGCGCGCCCTGCCATCTCGCGCCTGGTTCTCGGCGGTCTCGAGACAGCGGCGGTCAGGGTACCTGCCGATGAGACAGCGCGCAGACTTGCGAGCGCGGCAGGGTTTGCGATCACAGCGACCAGCGCGAACATCTCCGGTCAGCCACCGGTCGCGCGCGCGTCGTTGATCAGTGCGCGCCTTACTGCGCATCTGGATTTCGTACTCGATGGCGGCACGCTCTTCGCCGGTACTGTTTCAACCATTGTGGACGTGACCGGCGCGGTGCCGTTGCTCGTACGTCCAGGCGCGGTGGCGTGGGACCGCGTGCTAGAATCGCTTCGGTGATGCGCGCCGCGGCTTCCCGCTCGACAGCGAACGGTACGCGCGAGCGTGCCGCGCTCGTGGGGCTCTTCAGCGCCGCTTCCCGCCAGTTCGATCCCGAACATTCACTCGACGAACTCGCTGGGCTCGCGGATGCTGCAGGAGCGGACGTCGTGCTGCGTGTTCTGCAGGAGCGAAAGAAACCCGATCCATCGACCTTTCTGGGTAGCGGTAAGGTCGTAACACTGCGTGCGTCCTGCGATGAGCTCGGCGCGGACGTCGTCATTTTCGACAACGAGCTTTCACCCGCACAGCTGCGCAATCTCGAAGAAGCACTGAATCGAAAGGTCATCGACCGGACGCAGCTGATCCTCGACATTTTCGCGCGGCGTGCCCGGACTCGCGAAGGCAAGTTGCAAGTCGAGCTCGCCCAGTTGAAGTACCTGATGCCGCGACTGGTCGGGTCCGCGGCTGCGCTGTCAAGGCTCGGCGGCGGCATCGGCACCAGGGGGCCCGGCGAAACCAAACTCGAAACCGACCGTCGCCGCATCCGTCACAGGATCAGCATCCTCGGCGGCGAAATCGACGAGGTTCGCCGGCGACGCGCACAGCTGCGCGAGCGCCGGCACAAGGCGTCCGTTCCGACGGTGGCACTGGTCGGCTACACGAACGCAGGCAAGACCACGCTGTTCAATTCGCTGACCGGCGACGACGCTGTCGCCTCGAATGCATTGTTCGTCACCCTGGACCCGCTGGTCCGCCGGGTGAAGCTGCCTGACCGCCGCGAGCTGCTGGTGTCAGACACGGTCGGCTTCATCGAGCGGCTCCCGCACTCGCTGGTTGCGGCATTTCGCGCCACTCTCGAAGAGGTCGCCGCAGCGGACCTGCTGCTGCACGTCATCGATGGCTCCAGCCATGAACGGGAACGGCACATCGAAGCGGTCCGGACGGTGCTCGCCGATGTCGGCGCGGAGAAGGTGCCCGCCATCGAGGTGTTCAACAAATGCGACTTGCTGGACGCCGGCGCCCGTGCTCGCGTCGCCGCGGTTTATCCCGGCGCACTGTGTGTGTCAGCCTTGAAAGGGCAAGGACGCGAGGACGTGATCGCGGCGATTGAAGGGCGTCTGGGTCTCGACACCACCACGGTGATTCTCGAATTCACCTCCGGCGACGAGCGCGATCGCGAGCGCATCTCACAGCTCTATCGAGTCGGCAGGATCAGGAGCCACGTCGCCACCGACAGCACGATCAGTATCGAGGCGGACGTGCCTCGCCGCATGCTCGATCAGCTCGCATCCGGGTCTCTCTCGAAAGGACGCCACGCGTGACGTCTCGGCGGCTGATCCTCGCGGCAGGATGGTTGCTGTTCACACTATCTGCGTGCGCACCCAAGACCATTGCGCCGGTGGTCCCCGGGGCGCCGCACTACCCGGAGTTCGTGTTCCCGGCGGCGACGGCTGCACCGTCGCCGCAGCTCCAACAGGCACACGAAGCCGCATGGCAGCGGCTGCAAGCGGCAGACCTGCGTGGCGCCGAGCGCGCGTTCTCGTCGATCACCAGGACCGATCCAACGTTCTATCCGGCTGAAGCCGGGCTCGGTTATGTGGCGCTGGCGCGGAAGGATAGCAAGGCCGCGGTAGCGCACTTCGACCGTGCCCTGACGGTGCAGCCAAGCTATGCGCCGGCGCTAGCCGGACGCGGCCAGGCGTACCTGGCCATGAACGAGCGTGAGCAGGCACTCGCGAGCTTCGACGCCGCGCTCGCGGCCGATCCGACGCTCAGCGCCGTCCGCAGCGCGGCCGACGTGCTCCGGTTCCAGGGATTGCAGGGAGGCGTCGGCGCCGCGCGCGCCGCCGCGGAGGCGGGGCGGCTCGCCGAGGCCCGGGCGGCGTACCAGGAGGCCATCGCGGCTTCTCCGCAGAGTCCGTTCCTCTTCCGCGAGTTGTCCGCGGTCGAACGTCGGGATGGTGCGCTCGACGCCGCGCTGTCGCATGCCACCCGCGCGTCGGAGCTCGAACCGACCGACGCCAGGAACTTTGTCGCAGTCGCGGATGTTCTCGAAGCGCAGGGGCAATTTGCCAAGGCAGCGGATGCGCTGGCGACCGCGGCCTCGCTCGATCCGAGTGACGCCCTCACCGCACGCATCAACTCGCTGCGCGAGAAGTCCGCATTCGCAACCATGCCGGAGGAATACCGGACGATCGACCAGGCCCCCGCGATCAACCGCGGCCAGCTGGCCGCGCTCATCGGCGTGGAACTCGACGATCTCATCAAGCGGGCGCCGGGCCCCACCGCGGTACTCACGGACGTGCGGACGCACTGGGCCGCCCCGTGGATCATCAGCGTCAACCGCGCGGGAGTGATGGACGCCTACGCGAATCACACCTTTCAACCAGACGGCAGGGTGAACCGGGGAGACCTCGCCGTCTCGGTCAGCCGCCTGCTCAACCTGATCGCGGTTGACAATCCCAAACTGGCAGCACGGTGGAGAAATGCCCGGCGGAAGTTCGGCGACCTGTCGCCGGGGCATCTCAGCTACCCGGCCGCATCGGTAGCGGTCGAAGCAGGTGTCATGTCGGTCGGCGAGAACGGGAACTTCGAACTGACCCGTCCCGTCACCGGCGCGGAAGCGATTGCCGCAGTGAAGAAGCTGCGTGAACTGGCGACCGCGCGGCGATGATGAACAATCTGACAGCGGCCAATCAGCTCACCATTCTGCGGGTGCTGCTGATACCCGCTTTCGTGATTCTGCTGATGTACGGCTATCGCGGCTGGGCGCTGATCACGTTCTTCACCGCCGGTGCGACCGACATGCTGGATGGATTGATCGCGCGCAGCACCGGGCAGAAAACCGAGCTGGGTGCGTGGCTCGATCCGATGGCCGACAAGCTCCTGCTGGTCACCATGTTCGTGATGCTGACACTCCCGGACATCGGCTCCGCCAACCGGCTTCCGCTCTGGTTCACCGTTCTCGTCATCAGCCGCGACGTTGCCATCGTTGCGACCGTGGCGGTCATCAACCTCGCGGTAGGCCCGCGCACCTTCCGGCCGTCCATCTTCGGGAAAATCGCCACCGCGACGTTCGTTCTCACGGGGGTCGTGACGCTCTACTTCAACTATCGCGGCGAGCGGTCACGGCTGGTTGATGTGTGCATCTACGCAGCGCTGACGATTACGTTCATCTCGGCCGCCCACTACCTCACGCAGGTGTTCCCGGCGAATGAGAAGTAGCGCCGTTCGCGCTCAGCGAACCTTGGTTTTGAAATAGGCGAGCGTGCTCTGCAGCCCCTGCTCGAGCGGCACCTTGGGCTCCCACCCGAGCAGCGTGCGCGCCCGGGTGATGTCGGGACGCCGCACCTTGGGATCATCTTCGGGCAACGGACGGCGGACGATCCTGCTGCGCGAGCCCGAAATCGCGATGATCGCCTTGGCGATCTCCTCGATCGTCATCTCGTGCGGATTGCCGATGTTGATGGGATCGTTTTCTTTGGACTCCATGAGGCGAATGATTCCATCCACCAGGTCGCTGACGTAGCAGAAGCTCCGCGTCTGGCTGCCGTCGCCGAAGATCGTCACGTCTTCACCCCGAAGCGCCTGGCTCATGAACGCCGGAACGGCACGGCCGTCGTTCACACGCATCCTCGGTCCGTAGGTATTGAAGATCCGGACGATCTTCGTGTCGACGCCGTGATAGCGACGGTAGGCGACAGTCATCGCCTCGGCAAACCGCTTCGCCTCGTCGTACACGCCGCGCGGACCGATCGGGTTGACGTTACCCCAGTAGGTTTCCTTCTGTGGATGCTCCAGCGGGTCGCCGTACACCTCGGAGGTGGAGGCGAGCACGAAGCGCGCGTTCTTGGCCTTCGCCAAACCGAGCGCCTTGTGCGTGCCGAGGGCACCCACCTTCAGCGTCGGGATCGGCAGCTCCAGGTAGTCGATCGGGCTCGCCGGGCTGGCCCAGTGCAGCACCACGTCGACCGGACCTTCCACGTTGATGTAGTTGGTGACGTCGTGCTTGATGAAGGTGAAGTCGCGTTTGGCAAGGTGCGCGATATTGGCGGTGTCACCGGTCAGGAGATTATCGATCCCGACGACCGAGTGCCCGTGGTCGAGCAGCGCTTCCGAGAGATGCGAGCCGATGAAGCCGGCCGCGCCGGTGATGACAATACGTTTAGAAAGCATGCCGGTGGAATCCTCGGACGACGGTGAGCCACATGATTTTGATATCGAGGCCGACCGACCAGTTTTCGATGTAGTAGAGATCGTACTCGATGCGCTTTTCGAGGGACGTATTGCCGCGCCAGCCGTTCACCTGCGCCCAGCCGGTGATCCCGGCCTTCACCTTGTGGCGCAGCATGTACTGGGGGATCCGGTGCTTGAACTGCTCGACGAAGTACGGGCGCTCCGGCCTCGGGCCGACGAGCGACATGTCGCCGCGAAACACGTTCCAGAGCTGTGGCAATTCGTCGAGATCGAGTTTGCGCAGCCAGCGCCCGACCGGCGTGCACCGCGGATCGTCATCCCTCGCCCAGACGGGGCCGGTATCGTCCTCGGCGCCGGTGTACATCGAACGGAACTTGTAGACGTGAAAGGCCTTGCCGTCGAGTCCCATGCGCTCCTGCGTGTAGAACACCGGGCCGGCCGACGTCCGCTTGATGATCAATGCGATCAGCCCGAGCAGCGGCGACAGGATCGTCAGCGCCGCGCCGGAGATCGCGGCATCGATCGCACGCTTCAGAATGCTGTTGAAGCCGCGGAGCGGAACGTCGTTGAGGCTGATGATCGGTACGCCATCGAGATTCTCGAGACGCGCGCGCAGGGCAATGAACTGCAGCAGGTCGGGGACGACGTGCACGTCGACACCCTCCCGGTTGGTCGCCTCGACGATGCCGAGCATCTTGACGTGCTCTTCGAGCGGCAGCGCGACATAGACGTGATCGATCTTTTCGGATTTGATGATCTCGTCCGCGTCGGCGAGCATTCCGAGCAGCGGCAGCCCGCGGTAACCGATGTGATCCCCGGCGGCGCGATCGTCGATGAAGCCAACCACCATGAAACCGAACTCGCGGTGCTGAAGCACC
Organism: uncultured Acidobacteriota bacterium; assembly: GCA_963742265.1. Lineage (GTDB taxonomy): Bacteria > Acidobacteriota > Vicinamibacteria > Vicinamibacterales > 2-12-FULL-66-21 > JACDCA01. The sequence continues at coordinate 420,174 of CAVULC010000002.1, read as the reverse complement.
TTGTCCGCGATCATTCTCCCGAGATCGCCGGCACCGGCGATCAGGACCCGCTTGAGACCGATCCCCGCCTTCCAGCGCCGTTCGAGGGTCTCGCGCACGAGTTCGCGCGAGCCATAGGTGAACAGAACATTGATGATCAGGAACAGCGCCCACACGCCCTGGGCGATTTCGTAGGCACCGGCGTCCTTGTACACGTCCGGCAGGTAATAGGTGCGGTAGTAGAGCGTGCCGCCGATCCCCATCACACCGGCGAGGCTGGTGCCGACGAAGACGGCGAAGAAGTCATCGACGCGCGAGCGTCCGCGACGCAGTCGATACAGCCCCTGGATGTGGTACGCGAGCGGCACCAGCAACCCGACGAATGGCAGCAGCGCCAGGTATTCGCCGAAGGGTGGAATGCCCTTGGGAACCGGGAGTCCGGACTCGAAGCGCAGCAGGTACGCGAGCACGAAGGCAATCGCCGCCAGCGCCGCATCCGTACACACGTAGAACGCGACGAGCAGCCGGTTGTGCCGGCGCATCATGCCGGATCACCGTGGGTCGCGATCGTTTCGTTGACTGCTGCAGAAAAGGCGGATCGGAAGGCGCCGGTCGAGAAGCGTTCAGCATTCCGCCGGATGACGTGTGCATCAAGACCAGCGGCGAGAATGCGCGTCAAACCCTCGGCGAAGGCTTCTGCCGACGGATCATCGACGAGCGCTCCGGTCACGCCGTCGACGACAGTCTCGGTCGCGCCACCCACGCCAAGGGCAACGACGGGGGTGCCGCACGCCTGCGCTTCGACGGGCACGATGCCGAAATCCTCGACGCCTGGGAGCAGAACGGCGGCTGATGATTGATACAGGGTCCGGATCTCTTCATTCGATCGCCAGCCGAGGAACTCCACGGCGGCACCGTCGGCCAGTCGACGCAGCCGGGCCTCTTCGGGGCCTTGCCCTACGATCCTGAGCGGTACGTTGGTCAGACGGGCGGCTCCGATCGCAAGATCCAGACGTTTATAGGGAACGAGCGCTGAAACAACGAGAATAGAGGCGGTCTTGGCGCCATCAGCCGATGGCTGGAAGAACTCAGTGTCTACTGGAGGATACACGACGGTCGACCCGCGATTATAGTATCGGCGTATCCTCCCCGCAACATATTGAGAGTTCGCGAGAAAGCGGTCGACACGCCCCGCCGTCCGCGCATCCCACCTTGCCATGGCCGCCATCACCGGGCGCAGTAGTCGGCTCGGCAGGCGCCCGACCTGTTCCGGACCGAAATAGGCGTCGAACTGATCCCAGGCGTAGCGCATGGGTGAGTGGCAATAGCAGATGTGAACAGCACCTCCCCGTGGCACAACGGACTTCACGGCGCAGTGGCTGCTGCTGATCACGAGGTCGTAACTGTCGAGGTCGAAGGATTCGACGGCGGCGGGGAACAGGGGCAGGTAGTGCCGGTACAGGCGGCCCGCCTTCGGCAGGCGCTGCACCCATGACGTGCGAATGGGATGTGCCTCGATCGCTGCCGAGACAGAGCCTTTGATCCGAACGAGAGTAAACAGGGGAGCACCGGGATACAGATCGCAGATGGCTTCGAGGACCTTCTCCCCGCCGCGCATGCCGGTCAGCCAGTCGTGAACGAGCGCGACCCTCACCCGGAGAGCACCTCTTGGTAGATCTCATGCACGCGAGCGACCGAACGCTCCCACGAGAAATCCTTGACGCGAGCGAGACCGCGCTGGCGCAGGTTCGCGGCGAGCTCCGGCTCCATCAGCACCCGGCGGATCGCGTGGGCGATATCCGCCGCGTCGTATGGATCGATGAGCAGGGCCGCGTCTCCGACAACTTCCGGCAACGAGGAGACGTTTGACGTCACCACCGGCGTTCCGCTCGCCATCGCCTCGAGCGGCGGAAGCCCGAAGCCCTCATAGAGCGAGGGAAAGACGAACACGCTCGCGAGCCGGTAAAGAGCGGCGAGCGTCTTGTCCGGAACGAAGCCGAAGAAGCGCACGTGCTTGTGCAGCTTGTACCGGTGCACGGCCCGTCTGAGCGTGGCGTACTGGGAAATCTCGTCGCCGATGATCAGCAGCTTGACGTGTTCAAGGCCGCTGCGGCGAAGCATCTGGAAGGCCTCGATCAGACGTTCGAGATTCTTGTGAGGCTTGATGTTCCCCGCATAGAGCACGAATGGATCGTTCAGCTGGTAGCGCTCCCTGACGCGGCCGATCTCCTCGTTGCTGAGCGGCTCACCGAGACGTTCGTCGATCGCGTTGTAGATCACGTCGATCTTCGTCTCGGGAACGTTGAAGTAGTGAAGGATGTCGCGCTTGGACGCTTCCGACACCGTCAGAACGCGACTCGCTCGATGCGTGGCCACCCAGAGTGATGATCGCGCGTACGCGTACGCGAAACTGTTCGGCAGGTACTGCGGAAAACGGAGGTGGATGCAGTCGTGAATCGTCACGACGGATTTGCAGGGTGTGAGCGGCGGCAGCACGTAATGTGGCGCGTGAAAGAGGTCGATCCGCTCGCGACGCAAGTCCATCGGGATCGTGAGCTGTTCCCTGACCGAATACGCACCCGCAGGTTCGACCACCGTGCGGAAATTCTCACCGAGCTCGGTTCCCAGTTCGACATCGGCTGGCTGGGTGAACAGGACGTACTCGGTCGAGCGGTCGATCCGCGCGAGGTTCCGCAGCAGGTTGCGGACGTAGGTGCCGATCCCGTAGTCACGCAGCTTGCGCGCGTCGATGGCAATTCTCACTCGGACCGAATCTTATCAAGGGCGCGCATCAGGGAAGCTCGTTTCTGAACTTCAAGTACGCGCGCAACATCGGCACGTATCGAGGATGGTGCTTGGCGTAGAAGGCGAGCTGACTCCGCCGGTACGCGGCGTTGGCGGCGCGCGGCGCCGTGGCGCGCGAGCGTCCGCGCAGGTGCACGACCGTCGATCGAGGCGTGAACAGCACGCCGTATCCGGCGGCACGAACGGATGCGCAGAAGTCGACATCTTCCGTATAGAGGAAGAAGCGCTCGTCGAGCAGGCCGACCTTCTCAGCCACCGCGCGGCGCACCAGCAGGCATGCGCCGCTGACCCAATCAACGAAACGCTCAGTACGGGTCGCGCGATCGACCCAGCGCGACACCGGCCCGAATCCTCGGCCATGCAGCGAGACGATTGCCTTCTGGCGCAGCTCCGCCAGCGGCGTAATCATGCTGCCGAACGACAACTCGGGATCGCCGTTGGCGTCGACCAGGCGCGGACCGGCCACCGCGGCTCGAGGATGTGCCTCGAGGCGTTCGATCAGCACGTCCAGCACGCCGGGCTCGATCAGCGTATCGCCATTCAACAGGAGCAGCAGTTCGCCGGTGGTCGCGCGAATCCCGGCATTGTTGCCGGCGGAGAATCCCGCGTTGGAGGGCAGCGGGATCAGCCGCACACCGGCAAAGTCGTGAACGAGTGCGCCGCTGCCGTCGGTCGAAGCGTTATCGACGACGACGATCTCGTGCGGCGCAGCCGGAGGGTTCCGGGCGAGAGATGCGAGCAGACCTTCAAGGTGGCCGCGGCCGTTGTAGTTGACGATGATGATGGAGAGCCGGGGGTTCATCGAGAGGCAATCCGATCGAGCACATCGAGCGTGCGCGCCGCGGCGCTCTCCCACGAGTACCGGTCCAGCACCGCGGGCGCGTGCGACATTTCGGGAATATTGTTCCGTGGTGCGGTGAGGAACTCCTTCAGCGCTGCGGCAGCCCCGCCGATGTCGCCGGCCCGGACGTAGCGCGCGGCCGGACCGTAGACCTCGCGCGCGACCGTGGTGTCGAGCACCACGACCGGCACATGCGCCGACATCGCTTCGAGCGGCGTCAATCCGAACCCTTCGTACTCCGACAGGAACGCAAACGCCCGGGCGCGCCCGTAGAGCGCCGCCAGCTCCTGCTCGCCCGCATAGTTCCGAAGCTCCACGCGCTCCGCCACCCCGTACGACCGTGCCACCGCAGCCAGGTCCTGCGGTGGCCAGGTCCGGTTCTCGCCGACGATCACCAGCCGCGCTGCCGGCAGATCCCGCGCGGCGATAGCGAACGCGGCGATCAGGTCGGGCACGCGCCGGCGGTTGAAGATCGATCCAGCAAAGAGCACCAGCGGTTCGCGCAAATCGGGCTGACCGGCGGCGCGCCGCGTCACACCTGGTGCGATCACCTCGACGCGGTCGAGCGGAACAGCGTAGTGATGCGCAATCTCGGTTCGAGAAAACTGGGAGTCGGTAAGGATCCGCGCCGCGGCGCGCGCTGCACGGCGCGTCACGAACCGCCGGCGCGTCCCCTCGCGCCACCGGAACCACTCGGGGTGCGCGCTGAACGACACATCGTGGATCGTGACGGCGAACGGGACCTTGATGCCGAGCGGCGCAGTGTACGCGGGTGCGAAAAAGACATCCGGCGCGTCGGTATTCACCGCCCGGCGCAATCGCAGCTGCTCCCACGATGTCCCTGGCTTGCCCGGGATTATCCGGGATTCAAAGTGCTCAGTGAAAAACGCCGACAGCGGTTCCGGCGCGTAGAGCACGAACGTCCGCGATCCGCCGGCCTGACCAGCCCAGCGCCGCAGCAGCTCACCCAGGGTACCGGCCGACACCCGTGGTCGCGCCGAGCAACTCCCTTGCGTCGACGCCGACGATCCGCGCGCTCACGAGCGAGCGCTCCGCCGCACAAGGGCTGCGCGCAACGCACTCCGCGCAATCGTGGCGGACGCGTCCCAGTTGAACCGGCGCGAGCGCTCCACGCCGCGGCGGGCCAGGTCTTGCCGAAGCGCAGGATCGTCCAGCACGCGCCGGATCGCGGCGCGGAATGCGTCGCGGTCGTCTGGATCGACCAGGAGCCCGGCATCGCCGATCACTTCGGGCAAAGCGCCGCGGTTCGAGGCGACGATGGGGAGGCCGATGGTCATCGCCTCGAGCGCCGGGATGCCGAACCCCTCGTCCACCGACGCCATGACGAGCATGGAGGCTTCCCGGTACAGCCGGAGCTTTTCCTCGTGAGTGACATAGCCGGTCACGCGCATGCGGGTTCGCAACAGCTCGGTATCGGCGGCGCTGTGCAACGATGCAAAGCTCCCCTGGCCGCCGACCAGCGCAAGCGGGGGAGTGTCGGGCCGATCGCGGACGACATCGAGATAAGCCTTCTGGAGTGCCGGGATGTTCTTACGCGTCTCCCATGTACCGATATGCAGAATCGGGCCGGCCATCGCCGGTTGCTCCCGTGGCGTCCAGCCGGGCGCACCCGGATAACACACGCTGATCTTTTCCGCGGCAACGCCAAACCGCGCCACCACCCGGTCGCGCGTGTACTCCGAGCAGACGATGATCGCGTCGGCACGGCGTGCGTGGTCCGCCGCCAGAACGGAATAGTCGCGCCGCACTTCTCGCGACGTCCCCTCCGGATGGTCGAGGAAATACAGGTCGTAGATCGTGATGACCTGGGCGGCGCTGCGCGCCGGCATGATCATCGGGTGCAGCGACCAGGCGACGTCGGCACCGCCGGCAAGGCGTTCGACCGGCGGCCATCCCAAGCGATGCCAGGCGAAATTGAGGACGGAAACGGGAATGCGCCGATCGATGACGGATGCACCCGGGACGGAACCGGGGGCCAAACGGTCCTTCCACGAACTGGAGAAGAGCGTCACCTGATCAGCCCCACCCCCCGAGCGCGCGAGCGCGGCCGCCATGTTGTGCGTGAACTCTCCGACGCCCGTCCTGTTCCGCAACGCGGACCGGTAGTCGAGAAGAATCCGCACGCCGCCGGATGGTAGCACAGCGGCTGACCTCCGCCGGGTTCGCGCGGATGACGCCAACCCCTTTAGCATCAATAGCTTGACAGTCTTTTTTAGGCTGTGCTAGCTTTAGGGTTTTGTATCTGCTGGAGAATCGGCTCGGATGAAAATCGCAGTGGTGGGGACCGGGTACGTCGGCCTTGTTGCGGGCGCGTGCTTTGCTGAAAACGGGAACGAAGTCGTGTGTATCGACAAGGATCCGGCGAAGGTCCGCGGCCTTCAACGCGGCCGGATCCCCATCTACGAACCCGGCCTCGAAGAAGTGGTCCGGCGCAATCACGGCGAAAAGCGCCTCACATTCACGACCAACCTGGCGCGAGGGATCCGGGCGTCCGAAATCATCTTCGTGGCGGTCGGAACACCCACGGGCGAAGACGGATCCGCCGATCTCCAGCACGTCCTCGGCGTCGCCCGCGATACCGCGCGTGCGATGAACGGCTACAAGGTCATCGTCAACAAGAGCACGGTTCCGGTCGGCACCGCGGCCAAGGTCCGAGAGATCGTCAGCAAGGAAACCAAGCATCCATTCAGCGTCGTGAGCAATCCCGAGTTCCTGAAGCAGGGCGCCGCGATCGACGACTTCATGAAGCCGGATCGGGTCGTGATCGGGGCCGACGACCAGCGCGCCGCCGACCTGATGAAGGAGCTTTACGCGCCGTTCACGCGTACCGGTGCGCCGATCATGCTGATGGATCCGGCGAGCGCAGAGCTTTGCAAGTACGCGGCAAACGCGATGCTGGCGACCCGGATCTCCTTCATGAACGAGGTCGCCAACGTCTGCGAGGCGATGGGTGCAGACGTCGACCAGGTGCGCAAGGCGGTGGCGGCGGACCGTCGTATCGGCCCCTCTTTTCTGTTTCCGGGTGTCGGGTACGGCGGGAGCTGCTTTCCGAAGGACGTCAAGGCGATGCTTCGCTTCGCCGAGTCGGCCGACTACGACTTCCAGATCCTCTCCGCCGTGGAGGCCGTCAACGAGCGCCAGAAGCTGCGTCTGCTCGACAAGCTGCAGGCGCACTTTGGCTCCCTCAAAGGGAAGAAGATCGCGATCTGGGGCTTGGCGTTCAAGCCGAAGACCGATGACATGCGCGAAGCGCCGGCAGTGCCATTGATCAAGGGTCTGCTCAAGAGTGGTGCGCGCGTGCAGGCCTACGATCCCGAAGCGATGAAGGTCGCCAAGTCGATCTTCGGGTCGAAGGTCACCTACGCGGAGAACAACTACGCGGCGCTGAAGGGAGCCGACGCGCTGGTGCTCGTGACCGAATGGAACGAGTTCCGCGAGCCTGACTTCGCGCGCATGAAGAAGCTGATGCGGGCGCCGGTCATGTTCGACGGCCGCAACATCTACAACCCCGAGCAGATCAAGGCGCAGGGCTTCAAGTACTTTTCGATCGGCCGTCCGACGAGGTAATGGGAAGCGTTCTCGTCATTGGCGGCGCGGGTTACATCGGCAGCCACGCCGTCAAGGCGCTCCGCGGCCGCGGGTCAGACGTGATCGTCTTCGACAACCTGACCGCCGGCCACCGGGCCGCCGCGCGGTTTGCGACAGCGCTGGTCGAAGGCGACATCCACGACGGCCAGAGGCTGCGCGAGACGATCCGGCGTCACGAAGTCGATGCGGTGATGCACTTTGCCGCCTGGGCCTCGGTCGGGAATTCGGTGACGGACCCGGCCGGTTACTACCGCAACAACGTGATGGGAACGCTCAGCGTCCTCGAGGCAATGGCGGCCGAAGACGTGCGCCATTTCGTCTTCTCATCGACCGCCGCCGTGTTCGGCAACCCGGTCGAGACGCCGATCACCGAAGCGCATCCGCGTGAGCCGATCAACTCGTACGGCGAGACCAAACTTGCGGTTGAACGCGCGCTGCCGCACTATGCACGGGCGTATGGGCTGCAATCCATCGTACTTCGATATTTCAACGCCGCCGGCGCGGACCCCGATGGCGATCTCGGCGAGGACCACGATCCCGAGTTGCACATCATCCCCCGCGCGATCGACGCTGCGCTCGGCCGCAGCTCGCTCCAGATCTTCGGCGACGACTACGACACACCTGACGGCACGTGCCTGCGCGACTACGTTCACGTCACCGATCTCGCGGACGCGCACCTGCTGGCGCTCGACGCGCTGCGGGGCGGCGCCGCATCGACCGCCTACAACCTCGGGAACGGCTCCCCCGTGTCGGTGCGGGAGGTCGTGCAATCAGTCGAACGCGTGCTCCGGCGTCCCGTTCCCGTGACTGTCGCACCGCGCCGCCTCGGCGATCCGGGGATCCTGTTCGCGTCGAGCGCCCGCATCAAGCAGGACCTCGGTTGGACCCCACGCTTCGAGAAGGTCGACGTCATCGTTCAAACCGCGGCCCGCTGGCGTGAGCTGCACCCGGCCGGTTATCACACCGGAGCGCAGGCCTGATGTCGCGCATCAAGAACCCCCTGGTCGATCCGCTGCTCTCGGTGGTGATGCCGTGCTACAACGAGCGCGACACGATCGAGGAGATCATCCGCCGGGTGCTGGCGGTGCCGATCCGCACCGAGCTGATCGTGGTCGACGACGGGTCGAAGGATGGGACGCGGGACATTCTGAGCCGGCTGCAGCAGGAGCTCCAGTTCAAGCTGGTCTTCCAGCCGGCCAATGCCGGCAAGGGATCCGCCCTGCGTCGCGGGTTCGAGGAGGTGACCGGGCACCTGGTCGTCATCCAGGACGCCGATCTCGAATACTCGCCCGAAGAGTTTCCCGAATTGATCGAACTGATCTGCGATGGCCGCGCCGACGTCGTGTTCGGCTCCAGGTTTCTCGGCCGGCATCGCGTGTTCATGTTCTCGCACTATCTCGGCAACCGCCTCGTGACGTTCATGACCAACGTGCTCTACAACACGATGCTGACCGACATGGAAACCTGCTACAAGGTGATGCGAACGGAGGTCCTCCGATCGATGACCCTGCAGTCGAATGGTTTCGGCATCGAACCTGAGATGACGGCCAAGATCTTCAAACGGAACTACCGTGTATACGAGGTGCCGATCACCTATGACGGTCGCGGGTACGAAGAGGGGAAAAAGATTACCTGGCGCGACGGCTTCGTCGCGCTCTGGGTGTTGCTGAAGTTCCGCTTCACCGAGTGAATCCACTCCCTCGCCTGTTCGCCTACGCCAAGCCATACCGGGGGCGCTTCGTCTGGGCCCTGGTCGCGATGGTGTTCTACGCCGCGGCGTCGGCCGGCATCACCTCCCTGATCAAGTTCATGATCGACGACGTGCTGACGGGGGAGATGCCGTTTGCGCTGTTCGCCTGGGCGGTGGTGATCGGGCACCTGGTCAAGGGGATCGCCACCTATTCGTCGACCTTCCTGATGACCGACATCGGCCAGCGGGTCGTCCGCGATCTTCGCAACCAGCTGTTCCGCCACATCCTCGACCAGTCGGCGGCGTTCTTCGCCCGGCGAAGCAGCGGGCAGCTGATGTCGCGGATCACCAACGACGTGAACCAGGTCCAGCAGGCGGTGTCGGAGACGATCGGCGACCTGCTGCGCGAAGGGTTGTCGCTCGTCGGTTTCGCGGCGCTGCTGTTCTGGCTGGACTGGCGACTCGCACTCGTCGCCGTGTTCGTCGCGCCGCTGGCCGTGCATCCACTCGTGCGGATGGGTAAGAAGATCCGCAGCACGACGCGACGCAGCCAGGAAGAGCTCGAGCACCTGACCCACGTCACCAACGAGGCGTTCACCGGTCATCGGATCGTCAAGGCGTTTGGCGCCGAAGGGCATGAGGAGTCGCGGTTCAAGCGCGCCGCCCAGCAGGTGTATCGCACCAATCTCAGGGTGACACGTGCCCTCGCCACACTGCCGCCGTTGATGGAGCTGCTTGGCGGCCTGGCGGTGATCATGCTGATCTGGTACGGGCGAAAGCAGATCACGGCAACGCCGCCGGCACTGACCGTCGGAGAGTTCACGACGTTCGTGGTCACGGCGTTCATGATGTACACCCCGATCAAGAAACTCAGCCGGGTGAACGCGAGTCTTCAGCAGGCCATGGCGGCGTCCGATCGGATCTTCGAAATCCTGGACGAGCACTCCGAAGTGAGGGAACGCGAGAACGCGGGCGAGATTCGCCCCTTGCGACATGCGATCGAATTTCAGAACGTCTCGTTTGCCTATGACGATCGCCGCAACAAGTACATCCTGCGGGAGCTCTCTCTTTCGGTCGAGGCCGGCCAGATGGTGGCGATCGTGGGGCTGAGCGGTGCCGGAAAGACCACCCTGGTCAACCTGCTGCCTCGCTTCTACGACGTGACGGGAGGAGCGATACGAATCGACGGGGTCGATATCCGCGACGTGACGCTGCGGTCTTTGCGCTCGCAGATCGGTATCGTGACGCAGGAGACCGTCCTCTTCGACGAAACGATCGCCAGCAACATCGCGTACGGTTCTCCCGGGGCGACTGTGGCACAGATCGAAGCGGCGGCGCGGGCCGCGCACGCACACGACTTCGTCAATAAACTGGCGCTGAAGTACGAGACGCGGATCGGCGAGCGGGGTCAGCGCCTTTCAGGCGGGCAGCGGCAGCGGCTCGCCATTGCGCGGGCGCTGCTCAAGAACTCGCCTATCCTCATCCTGGACGAGGCGACCTCGTCGCTCGACGCCGAGTCGGAGCTGCTCGTGCAGGACGCGCTACAAACGCTCATGCGCGACCGGACGTCTTTCGTGATCGCGCATCGCCTCTCCACCGTCAGGCGCGCGGACCAGATCATCGTGCTGGAGAAAGGCCGCGTGGTCGAAACCGGACGTCATGATGACCTCCTGACCCGGCCCGGCGGCGTGTACGCGAAACTCTATTCGTTGCAGGTGTTCGAGCAGCCGCCACCGGCGGCACAGCCGCACCCGACCATCCAATGATCAAGAGCATGACCGGATTCGCCTCGCTCACGCGCGACGACGAATCGGCGACCATCTCGGTGACGCTCAAGACGGTGAATCACCGCTTTCTCGATCTGCAGCTGCGGATCCCGCCGTCTCTCGGCGCGATCGAGTCGAAGCTGCGCGCGCTGGTCCAGCAGCGCATCGCGCGCGGACGGGTTGAGGTCAGTGTCAACGTTCAACAGCGTCGCGTTCCGTCGCTCGAAGTGGAGCTGAACGAAACCTTCCTGGACGCACTCGGCGGCGCGCTCGACCGCGCGCGCGAGCGCGGGCACATCGCCGGCACGATGACTCCCGGCGACCTTCTGCGGTTTCCGCAGGCGCTGTCCATCCGTGAGCGCCAGGAGGTCGTCGCCGGCAGCGATGACGAACTCGCCGGCAAGATCGAGGAGGCCGTCGGCTCCGCGATCGCGGAGCTGGAAACGATGCGGAACACCGAAGGTGAGTTCCTTCGCACAGACCTCGATGCGCGCCGGCAACTCCTCGGTGACCTGTTCGAAAGGGTGAAGGCGGCATCCGAAAGCGGGATGGAGGCGTTGCGCAAGCGCCTCGAGGAGCGCGTGCGCGAACTGCGCGCGGATGTCCTCGCCGATGAAGCGCTCATTGCACAGGAAATCGCCAAGTTCGTCGGCCGGTCCGACATTACCGAAGAAGTCGTCCGCTTCCGCGGGCACCTCGACCACTGGAAAGCCCTGTCGGACGCGCCGGAGCCCTGCGGCCGTAAACTCGACTTCCTGCTGCAGGAGATGAACCGCGAGGTCAACACGGTCGGGTCGAAGGCTGAAGGTCCTGCGGTTTCGGAGCTGATCGTGTCGCTGAAGGCTGAACTCGAGAAGATGCGGGAGCAGGTTCAGAATGTCGAATAGACAAGGGCAGCTATTCGTGGTCTCAGCCCCATCCGGAACCGGCAAGACGACCGTGGTCGAGCGTCTCGTTCAGCGAGTGCCGAACCTGGCGCTGTCGCGCTCCTACACGTCACGACCGGCCCGGCCGGGAGAAGTGGACGGCGTCGACTATAATTTCGTAAGCCGCTCCCGATTCGAGGAAATGATCGCCGCCCGGGATTTCCTCGAGTGGGCGAACGTGTTCGGCAACCTCTACGGAACCTGCGCATCGGAATCGCAGAAGGAGCTCGAGCGAGGCGTCGACCTGATCCTCGTGATCGATGTCCAGGGGGCGAGACAGGTGCGGCTGGGCTGTAAGGACGTCGTGGGGGTGTTCGTGCTTCCCCCTTCGTTCGAGGTGCTCGAGCAGCGGCTGCGCGGCCGCAGCAAGGATCCGGAAGAGGCGATGCAGCGGCGCCTCCAGACCGCAAGGGACGAAGTGGCTGCATTCGTCGAGTACGAGTATGTGATCGTGAACGACGAGCTGGAGGCCTGCGTCGAGCGGCTCAAGGCGATCGTTCTCGCCGAACGCGCGAAGCTGCGCTACGTCAGGGACGACGCCGAACGCATCGTCGGGAGTTTCATCGGGAGCACGGCCTCGCTCGATCGTAGATCGTAGTGCAGCCCTTCACGGGCTGCTGAGTATGCGGATCGTCAGTGGTAGTGCAGCCCTTTAGGGCTGCTGACTTTGGAAAGGACGCAAGAGTGAAAGTGAACGACCGGGCCCAGACAGGCAACGCATTCGAGTTCGTGACCATGGCCGGCGCCCGTGCGCGCCAGCTGCTGCGCGGCTGCACGCCGCACACCGACGGCAGCAACAAGCCAGCCCGCCTGGCGCAGAAGGAAGTTGCGGAAGGCAAGATCCGGAAGGTCGAGTCGACGCCGGTCGAGTAACCGATGGCCCTGATCGCACTCGGCGTGTCCGGCGGCATCGGCGCCTACAAGGCAGTCGAAGTCGCCCGCGGACTGCAGAAGCGCGGCCACGACGTGACCGCGATCATGACCCGGTCTGCACGGCGCTTCGTCGGCGCCGTCACGTTCGAAGCGATCACGCGGCGCCGGGTGATCACCGACCAGTTCGCTGACGGAGCGAACGCCGACATCGAGCACATCCAGCTCGCAACGGATATCTCGCTCCTGCTTGTCGCGCCGGCGACCGCCAACGTGATCGGCAAATTCGCCCACGGGATCGCTGACGATTTCCTGACGTCCATGTACCTCGCCACGCGCGCGCCGGTGTTGATGGCGCCGGCGATGAACACGAACATGTGGGAGCACGACGCGGTGCGGCGCAACATGGATCTGCTTGGGGCGCGCGGCGTTCGCTTCGTCGATCCCGGCGCCGGTTACCTCGCCTGCGGCTGGATCGGGAAGGGGCGGCTGGCGGAACCCGACGACGTCGTGAGCGCGGCGGACGTGATGCTGCAGCCGGCAGGATCGCTAGCGGGCCGGACGTTCGTGGTCAGTGCCGGTCCGACCTACGAAGACATCGACGAGGTGAGATACATCGGCAACCGCTCCAGCGGCAAGATGGGGTACGCGATGGCCGCTGAAGCCGCGCGCCGTGGCGCGCGCGTCGTCCTCGTGTCCGGGCCGTCCTCCCAAACGGTACCGGCGGGCGTCGAGCTCGTTCGCGTCCGCACCGCCGTCGAGATGCAGAACGCGATCATTCACACTGCAGCATCGGCGGACGTCGTCGTCATGGCCGCGGCCGTTGCCGACTACACGCCGAAGCGTCGCGCCGAAGGTAAGATCGAGAAATCGGACGCTCCGATCGCGCTCGAACTGGTCCGGACGCCAGACATCCTCGCGGAGCTTGGGCGCGCCGTGGCGACGCCAGCCGTCCCGTGCTGATCGGATTTGCAGCGGAAAGCGGCGATCCCGCTGCGCGCGCGCGCATGAAGCTGTCACAGAAGAACGTCGACATGATCGTCGCCAACGACATCAGCCGGCAGGACGCCGGTTTCGACACGGACACGAATGCCGTCACGCTGGTCACCGCCACGGGAGCTGAGCCGCTCGCCCTCGCCCCGAAGTCGCAGGTGGCCGTAACGATCGTCGATCGTGCGGCGACGCTGCTTGCCTCGCGACCGGCGCAACGGCGCCGGCCAGCCGTCGTAATCTTCCGCCATGGACACACGCCAGGTCGTGGAGCATCTCCGCTTCTTCCAGGAATTGGGAGTCACGGGCATCAGCCGTGATGCACAGTGGCGCGCACGCGCGTCTGACGTCGCGGCGACCGTCCAGCCCACCGTGCCGGACGTCGCCGAGATCCCCAACGTGGCGGTCCAGCCTCTGAGAGTGTTCTCGATGCAGGAGATTCGTGAGGACATCGGCGACTGCACGCGGTGCAAGCTTCATACGCTCGGCCGCAAGCAGATCGTCTTCGGGGTTGGCAATCCGCACGCGGAGCTGATGTTCGTGGGCGAAGCGCCGGGAGCGGACGAAGACACGCAGGGCGTTCCGTTCGTTGGCCGCGCCGGGCAGCTGCTCACGAAGATGATCGAGGCGATGGGATTTGCGCGCGAGGACGTCTACATCGCCAACGTCATCAAGTGCCGCCCGCCGGAGAATCGCAACCCCGATCCTGATGAAGTCCTGTCGTGTGAGCCGTTCCTGTTCAAGCAGATCGAGTCGATCCAGCCGCAGGTGATCGTCGCGCTCGGGGCATTCGCCGCAAAGACGCTGCTCAAATCCGAACAGCCGATCTCGCGACTGCGCGGACAAGTGCACGACTATCACGGCGCGAAGCTGATCCCGACCTTCCATCCGTCGTTCCTGTTGAGAAGCCCCGGCCAGAAGAAGTACGCCTGGGACGATTTGAAGCGAGCGCTGGCCCTGATGGGACGCAGCGTGCCTCGCGGCGCCGGCGACGGCACGGCGTAGCCAGGCGATGCGGCTCGTTCACGTCGCCGTGCCCGTGCCGGCGCTCGACGCGCTGACGTATCGCGTTCCCGACCCGCTTCCTCTTCCTGTTACCGGCGCGCGCGTTCTCGTTCCGCTCGGCCAGAGGATCCTGACCGGGGTGGTGGTGCGCTGCGAGGAGGTGACCAGCGACGCGGCTGACGAGAACGCCGGCGCCGCTGACATCAAGGATGTCATCGACGTTCTCGACGACGCTGCCTTTCTTCCGGCCGACGTCCTCAGGCTCACCGACTGGGTGGCCGAGTACTACGCGTGCGGCGCCGGCGAGGCGCTCTCGGCGGCGATGCCGCCGCGCGCCTGGATCGAAAGCGAACGGCACGTCCGGATCCGCGAGACTGGACGTGACATCGCGCCGAACGAGCGCGGCCTCCGCGCCGAGATCCTCGCTGCACTGCGTGATGACAAACCGCACCGAGTGGATACCATCGCCGTCCGGCCGGGCTCCTATGCCGCGCTGGCGACGCTCGACCGCGACGGCCTCGTGCAGATCACGCGTCCCCTGAAAGGAACGGCGTCCGCATTTCGCACCGTCCGCGTGGCCTCGCTCACCGCGCAGGGGCATGAAGACATTTCTACACTCAGCAAGCGGCAGACCGAGGCGGTCGATGCCCTGCGAGGTGTGCCGGATGGCATCGACACCTCTGAACTGGCAACACGCGGCATTACTCCCGCGACAGTGAAGCGGCTCGAAGCGCTCGGCTTGGTGGCGATCAGCCGGCGCACGACCGAGCGGGATCCGTTCGAACAGTCCGCGGCGATGCCAGTGGTCACGCGGCCGGCGGTCGTGCTCACCAGCGAGCAAGCCGACGCCTTTGCACATCTGGAAGCGTGGGCCCGGGCGCGCACGTTCAACGTCGCCTTGCTGCACGGCGTCACCGGCAGCGGCAAGACGGAGCTCTATCTGCGGCTTGCAGACGCCGTGCGCCAGGGTGGTCGAGGTGTCCTGCTGCTCGTTCCGGAGATTGCCCTCACGCCATCGGTCGCCGCGTTGTTCCGCGGTGCGTTCGGTGAGCGAGTCGCGATTCAGCATAGCGGACTATCCGACGGCGAGCGGCACGACCAGTGGCACCGTATCCGGCGCGGTGATGTCGACGTCGTTGTCGGCACGCGCTCGGCCGTCTTCGCTCCGGTCAAATCGCTCGGCCTGATCATCGTCGACGAGGAGCACGACGGCTCCTACAAGCAGGAGGAGACGCCCCGTTATCACGGACGCGATGTCGCGGTCGTTCGCGGGCAGCACTGCGGAGCGCTGGTGGTGCTTGGCTCCGCGACGCCGTCGATGGAGAGCTTTTACAACGCGCAGAACGGCCGATACCACCTCGTGTCTCTGAAGCGGCGCGTGCTCGATCGGCCGATGGCCGCGGTGAAGATCGTCGACATGCGCGAGGAGTACGCGGCGAATGGTCCGGACGTGATCCTGAGCGCGCCCCTGGTCGCGGCGCTCGGCGAGCGGCGCGAGCGAAGAGAACAGGTGATGATCCTCTTGAACCGGCGCGGCTTCGCGACCGTGGTCTTCTGCCGCCAGTGCGCCCACACGCTCGAGTGCCCGAACTGCAGCGTGACGCTCACGGTGCACAAGGCGATCCGCCGCGCCCGCTGCCACTACTGCAACTTCTCGATGACGCTGCCGACGACCTGCGCCAATTGCGGCGGGCCGTACCTCGAACAGCTCGGATTTGGAACCGAGCGCGTCGAGGCCGAGATGCAAGGCACTGCACCCGGACGCCCGCGTCGCGCGGGTGGACCGCGACACGGTTCGACGTCGCGGCGCGATCACCAGCCTGCTCTCGAAGTTCGCGGCGGGGGAGTTCGACGTGCTGGTCGGCACCCAGATGATCGCCAAGGGCCACGACTTCCCGAACGTCACCCTGGTCGGCGTCATTTCCGCGGACGTCGGTCTGGGCCTGGCAGACTTCAGGGCCGGCGAGCGTACCTTTCAGCTGCTCACGCAGGTGTCAGGACGCGCCGGACGCGGCGTGCTCGCCGGCGAGGCCATCGTCCAGACGCTCTATCCGAACCACTACAGCATCCGCCATGCGTGTCAGCAGGACTATGCCGCATTCTTCGCGGACGAAATCGACTTCCGCAAGCGGATGCGCTATCCGCCGTCGGTCGCGATGATCAACACGATCGTGCGCGCGCGCACGCGCGACGCAGCCATGACCGATGCCGGCGAACTGGTCAGGGCGCTGCGGTGGGGCGGAGAGCCCTACAAGGTGCTCGGTCCGGCACCGGCACCCTTGAGCCGGTTGAAAGGTGAGTATCGCGCGCAGTTCTTCGTCAAAGGAACGCAGCGCGCGGCCATGCGCAAAGCGCTGGTCGCCGTGCTCGATTCACGGCCGCAGATTCGACGCCGTACGCGCATCGACGTCGATCCGATGAGCGTTCTGTGACGGACGCACGTGATTCTTGCCGAACTGCTCCGGTGCGAGGGGCACGGGCATGAAACAGACCGCGAAGACACAGGCGGCCACGCCAAGCAGAACGTAGCGGCTGGCCGGAAGTGGTTCGTACGGATTGAGCACCGCCGGATGCTCGGGGCCCATGCGCCACATCATCATGAGCATGAGGACCGTCATCAGCAGCCAGCTGATCGAGAAATAGGTCATCATCACGGCGAACAGGGCCGTCGCAATGGTGATCCACCTGGATGCGCGCCCGAACGCCGCGTGGGTGAGATGGCCGCCATCGAACTGCCCGAAGGGGAGCAGGTTCCAGTAGGTGGCCAGCATCCCGAACCAGGACGCGAACACCATCGGATGCATGTTGATCGTGAACCCGGGCGGCGGTGTTCCGAAAACTGAATACGCCGCCAGTTTGAACAGCAGCGGCTCGCCGAGGGTGTAGCCTTCGCCAGACGTCGGCATCGGCACCAGCGTCGACAGGGTCATCCCGTAGAAGAGCGTGGGCACCAGGACGACAAAGCCGGCGAGCGGACCGGCAATGCCAATGTCGAACAGCATCTTGCGGGTCGGGAACGCCTCCCGGATCCTGATCACCGCGCCAAGCGTGCCGGTCATGAAGATCAAGGGCGGCATCGGGATGAAGTACGGCGGCGAAGCATCCACCCCGTATCGGCGGCAGTACAGGTAATGACCCATCTCGTGAGCGCCGAGGATGCCGAGGATCGTGCCGCTGTACCAGAGCCCCTGCGCCACCAACCCTGCGCTCAACCCGATGTGGGCGCGGCCGAAGTTCGAGACGAAAGAGAGATAATGAACCGCGCCGACGAGCGTGGTGGTCGCCAGCGTCAAGACGAACAGCAGGAGGTGCAACCAGATTCGACTCTGGAACTTACGGCGGGCGATGGGAACGTAGAAGGGTGGAATCGGGGCGCTCTGCGGCGCCGGATCATCAAGAGGGAAGGACAATTACCCTCCGATGTTCTGAAGATCCTTACCCGGTTTGAAACGGATCGTCCGGCCCGGAGGGATGCGAACTTCTTTACCGGTCCGCGGGTTCCTGCCGATCCCACGCTTGCGTGGCTTCACCTGGAACACACCGAAGCCGCGAAGCTCGATCCGTTCCCCGCGCTGCATCGAGAGCCGCATGGCGTCGAACACCGCGTCCACAGCCACCTCGGCCTTAACCTTGGTGATGTCGGCGGTCTTGGACACCTCGTTGACGATGTCAACTTTGATCATGCTTAGGGGCTCCTGATGATTTGTAACTATCATAGATATCGGCACTTACGCTGTCAAGCATCCGGCTAAATACACTTTCGACATGCCTCCCAAACGCCCAGTACGCGGCCCTACGGTCGTGCTCGTCGGCCGCCCGAACGTCGGCAAGTCCACGATCTTCAACCGCGTCACCCGAACACGCCGGTCGATCGTTACCGCTATTGCGGGGACGACCCGCGACGTCATTCATCAACCCGCTGACTGGGAGAACACCCCCTTCACCCTGATAGACACCGGCGGGATGTTCGGCGCCAGCACCGATCCGCTTCACGAGCTGGTCTTGATACACGGACAACGTGCGCTGGAAACCGCTGATGTGATTGTCTTTGTCGTCGACGGCAGGGAAGGTCTGGTTCCCGGCGATGAAGAAATCGCGCAGCATCTGCGGGGCTCCAAGGCGTCGATCGTCATGGCGGTCAACAAGACCGACGACAAACGGGCGCGCGGCCGCGTGCTCGAATTCCACGAGCTCGGGTTCGAGCCGGTCGTCGAGATCGCGGCCGAGCACGGCGATGGCATCGGCGATCTGCTCGACGAGGTCGTTCGACGGCTGCCGACCGGGCGCGAGGTCGGCGCTTCTCTGGACACGCCTGAAGAAACCGCCGTCGCTATCGTCGGCCGTCCCAATGTCGGCAAGTCCTCGCTGCTCAATCGTTTGCTCAAGGAGGAACGGTCGATCGTCAACGACAAGCCCGGTACCACGCGCGACACGGTCGACGCGGTGCTCAGGTGGCACAAGCGGAACTTCCGGATCGTTGACACCGCCGGCATCCGGCGCGCCGGCCGCGTGGCCGCGAGCGGGCAGCTCGAGTCGCTCAGCGTGATCCTGGCGCGTCGCGCAATCGAGCAGGCCGATGTAGCCGTGCTGGTGATCGACGCCTCGATCGGTCCGGCCGACCAGGATGGCGCCATTGCCGGCGAGGCCGAGCGCGCCGGCTGCGGCATCGTCATCGTCGCCAACAAGTGGGACCTGATGAAAGACAAAGGTCCCGACTTCTACAAGTGGTTCGACGATGACCTGCGGCGGCAGCTGAAGTTCCTCGATTACGCACCGATCCTGCACATCTCGGCATCGACCGGCGAGCGCGCACCCAAGGTCCTCGAGATGGTGGACCGGGTCGCCGAGGCCCGATCGAGCCGCGTCTCGACGGGGGAGTTGAATCGCTTCGTCAAGGAAGTGACCGCCGCGCAACCGCCGAAGAGTCCGGGACGGCGAGCCGTGCGCGTGCTCTATTGCGCGCAGACCTCGGTGGAGCCGCCGACCTTCGTTTTTTTCACGAACATCGCGACCGAATTTCACTTTTCCTATCAGCGCTATCTCGTCAACCAGCTCCGCGAGAAGTTCAATCTGATCGGCACGCCAGTCAGGATTCACGTCCGCAAGCGGGAGAAGAAGGCTAGAGGAGCGCCCTCGAAGTCGGCCGAGTAGGGCTCGACTCAACTCCTAACTCCAAACTTCAAACTCCAAAATTCAAAGTTGCGTCAGCCGAGCGTTAGGTTTGGAATTTGGAGTTTGGAATTTGGAGTTTGAGGTTGTGGTGGGCGAGGTATGCGGCTGCGAGACCGGTCCCAGCGAGGATCACCAGGTAAGTCAGTCCGGCGGTTGCGCGCCAGCTGGATAGGTCGGTGGTCAGCGGCGCCCGCAGCAGCATGAAGTGCGTCGTCAAGGCTGCGATGGTGGAGAGCAATCCTGCGTGGAGGATCACGCCGATGAAAATCGAAATGATCCCCATTCCGATGACGAAGTCCAGCACCGGCGTGCCCGGGTTGAACATGCCGGCGACAACCGCCCAGACGAACAGCAGGCTGCCGGCGAT
Organism: uncultured Acidobacteriota bacterium; assembly: GCA_963742265.1. Classification (GTDB taxonomy): domain Bacteria; phylum Acidobacteriota; class Vicinamibacteria; order Vicinamibacterales; family 2-12-FULL-66-21; genus JACDCA01. The sequence continues at coordinate 400,154 of CAVULC010000002.1, read as the reverse complement.
GTGTGCTGCCCACTTGCGCTTGAGAGGAATCATGAGCGCGACGAGGCCGCAGACGCACAGCATTCCCTCGAGAAGGGCGCCGCCAAACTGCGCGAGGATCAGCGACATCACGAATCGGGCGCCGAGCAGGGCGTTGACGTCCCTGGGCAACAACGGCATCGGCTCCGGTCGCCCGAACAGCGGCGGGATGAGATTGTGAATTGCGTAGAACAGCGTCATCCCCAGGCCGGCGGAGATCCCGATCAGCAGGTCGCGTCCGACATGGGGGTCGCGCCAGCGCCCGTTGAGCAATCTCGTCCAGCCGATCAGGCTGTCGGGCGACAGCCTCCGGATGTACGGTTCCACCGCGAGGTATGTAATCCAGAGCAGCGCGCCTTGCAGGAGTGACGAGCCGACAGCAGTGAAGAAGCGGTCGATCTGCGCCGACATGTCGCCGACGTATCGCGCGCCGAGGAGCCACTCTGCCATCTTCACGTAAAACAGAATCATCGCCGCGCGAAAGGCTCCCTGGCGATCGCCGCGACCGAGCTTGACATTGTGTCGCGCGAGCACTGCCGCCGCCACGATCAGGCCGGGTATGATCAGCGACCCGAATCCGCGAAGGATCCTGGCGACCGTCGTCATCGGCTGTTGCGGAACGGATCGCGCCGACCGGCTCCAGGGTCCGACGATCACGAAGGAAACGGGCTTGCCTCGATACTCAGCCGCTTCCACCTTGAAGGTCTGACCCGGGTGTTCCGATACCTGTCCCTCCCACGCGAGGCGGCGATCGGCAAAGGTCACCGGTACCCACGTCGGTTCAACGGAATGGAACGCAGAGATGTCGAGCCCCGCGGTCGCGAAGATGGACGGCCAGTCTGCCGGTGTGGCAGGGGCGTTCACGGCGGCGTCTTCGATCGGCTGCGGGACCGTCAAGAATTCAGCGAGCCGTCCCGACGCGTCCAGAACGATCAGCGTCATTCCTGCAACCGCAATCGGCGGATTGGTGCCGGAGATCACGTTCTCGTTGCCGAGTGGGACGAGCGGACGCGGGCTCGTGCGATACCACGAGACCAAGGTCTCCGGACGTGATCCGCGCAGCTTCTCCCACCGGTCCGCAGCGGTCGACGTGGACCCAATGTACCGCGCGTAGTCGAGCGAGAGCGTCAGCCCGAATGCCTGGTCGATCGAGGGACCGCCGTACCCGAGTTTCGAGAGTGCCTCCTCCGCGCGATCCTGCAATGCGGCGGGCGACTTCGGGGTGGGGATGCGATTGACCATCATCACGCGCTGATACATCACCACCAGTGCGACCAGCGAAAGCACGACCCAGGCGGCTCCGGCGAAAGCCGTGCGCGCCGACACGCCTTCGTCAGTGCCCGCGGCCGCAACCATCTCCGGCGACGGAGTCTCGCCCGCCGCGAGCGCAGCGGCCAGAGGGTCGCCACCGGGCAATGACGCGGCGACAGCGAGCGCACTCGCGGGCCGGTCCTGCGGATCCGGACGAAGGCAGCGCATGACCGCGCGATCGGTCTGTTCCGCCAGGTCCGTGACGATTTCACTCGGAGGAAGGATCCCCGATTGCTCGCGTCTGCGAATCAGTTCGGCGAGGTTTTTGCCCTCGAGCGCGCGTTTACCGGTGAAGATCTCGTACAGCACCAGTCCGAGTGCATAGATGTCGCTGCGCGCCGTGACCTCGGCGCCGGCAAGCTGCTCGGGCGCCATGTAGGCGGGCGTACCGGCACGAATCGTCTCACCGGATGCACCGGCGAGACCGAAGTCGGTGATCCGCACGCGCCCCGTACCGTCGATCATCACGTTGGCCGGCTTGAAGTCGCGATGCACGACACCGCGTTCGTGGGCCGCGGCGAGGCCGGCACAGATCTGCCGGGCGATCTCGAGCCCGCGCTCCTGCGGAAAGCGGCCGATCCGGCGGAGCAACGATGACAGGTCCTCGCCGTCCACGTACTCCATCGACAGGAAGGTGTGACCCTCCACTTCGTCGATGTCGTAGACGCGGCAGACGTTTGGATGCGAGACCTGCCGCGCCATCCGGACCTCGGTATGGAGCTGCGTCAATCGCGCGGGATCGCGATCCACATCCGAGGGCAGAAACTTGAGGGCGACCGGCTGCCCGAGCTTCAGGTCATCAGCGCGGAATACTTCCCCCATCCCGCCGCGGCCGAGCCGTCCGACGATGCGGTAGCGACCGCCGAGAAGCGTGCCGGGAGGGAAGCGGCCGTGATCGATGTCGCCCGACGAGGAGAGCCAGCCGCTCGACGAAGTCGGTGCGCTCGCGACTGCCGGACCGGCCTCGCCAAGGTGCGTTTCATCGGCGCTCGAGTCGCCCGGCGGTGTGGAAGTGAGCTTGGTCACGAGGCGCTAAAGGGCCAGCGGTCAGATGGTTCGGGCCATTCTAGTCGAAGTCTCTGGTATACTTCCCGAGCGTTCCTGATGTCCCTACCAACGGTGGAGATCCCGAGCCGCTCGCTGTTCCGACAGCCTGAGGTCTGCGAACTTGCGCAGGTTCAACCCTACGTATTGCGTTCGTGGGAGGCGGAGTTCCCGGATCTCGGTGTGGCAAAGACCGAAGGTGGTGCGCGCGTCTATCGTCGTGCAGACGTGGAGCGCGTTCTTCGGCTGAAGCACCTGCTGTTTGTCGAAGGGCTGACGCTCGCCGGTGCTCGTCGCCGGCTGGCGGACGAGGGGCAGCCGGTCGCGCCGACGGAACCGTCGGACCTGGACGTGCTGCTCGGCAGCGACGTCCGTGAGCGCCTGCTGCATGTCAAGCGCGGTCTTCGCGAGTTGAAGACGATGCTGTCGGAGGGGCCGCAGGTGATGCCGCGTCCCGAGGCATTCGAGCTGCAGCAGCCGGTGGTCGTACCCGAAGCCGAAGGGGCGCAAGAAGAAGGCGGGATGAATTGGTCGTCGGGGCGTAGCGCAGCCTGGTAGCGCACTTGACTGGGGGTCAAGGGGTCGCTGGTTCGAATCCAGTCGCCCCGACCAATGTTCCCAAACGGCTCGGCATCTCGCCGGGCCGTTTCTCTTTGTACGCACACTCGACGATGACCTGGAAGAACGATCCGAAGTAATTACTCGATCCGCTCGGGCTCGAGAAGTTTTTCGAAGACCTTCCCGCCGACAACACTGACGTAATACACCTTGGCCTCGGCGCGCGTCGAGACGACCCGCCTCACGTCGTCTCCCTCGAAATAAATCCCGGCGTCGTTATCGCAGGCGTACCCCGGCTTCATCTCGCCAGAGCCGATCAGCTTCTGGTAGAGCGGACGGCGGCCAGGCTCCTTGTCGTAATGCGGACAGTGGCTGCCTTTCAGAAAGCCAAGACACTTGACGATCGACAGCTCCTTCGGACGCGAGTCCGTCGTCCCTTCTTCGAACCAGCACAGCGATCCCGCGCTTGCGCCGCCAAGCACGATCCCTCGAGTCCACGCTTCGCGAAGGATGACGTCGATCCCCTGCGCCTTCCAGATCGCCTGCTGATTGAGCGTATTACCTCCAGACACGACGATGCCGTCGACGGTCAGGAGTACTTCCTCCCAGCTTTTCGTCTGCTTGGTACTTTCGATGAAGCTTGCCTGCGAGAGGGGATACACGTCGAGCGGCGCACAACTCTCGAACCATGAGATGACGCCGGCCGCACCGTCAGCGGACGCGGTCGGAAGGTACAAGAGCTTTGGTCGCTTCTTGCCGGTCAGCGTCGCCATGTAGCGAATGAATGGAGTGCCGAACCCACCGCCGGCGATCAAAATCTTGCGCTGATCCGCAAACGCCGATGCGCGAATCGGCAGCCGGCTTGCCGCGACCCCGACACAGCCAGCCACCACGGATCGTATGAAGTCTCTTCTCTTCATGTATTAGCCGTCTTGCGCCGTAGAGCATATTGCAGAAAACGCCGGGGCACGACTCCTAGCGTGAACGCCGCTTTGCTGAGTTGTAAGCGATGGTGTTGTGTATCGCGCCGACAAGGCCGTAGGTCGTCAACACCAACGGTAAAAGTCGTTCGGCTCGATGGTGTCCGCGCTTGTGGAGCCAGTAACGAAGGCCGACGTCCGCACTGATCACCAACACACCGCCGACGATCTGCCCCGGCCATCCACGATTCACAAACGGGCGAGCCAACGGATCCGCTTCTCTTGACCAAGGGAACTCTCGCAAGCCGCGCTGGGTGGTGTAGCCGTCCCAGAGCAAGGCGCCAGACTCCACTCCGGTCAGAATGATATTCGTGGCATCGAAAAACCTGTGCGGAGCCGGGGCTGGTTCCTGAGCGGGAGCGGAGGTCTGCTCAGGCGCGGCAGGCCCATGGAGCAGGAGACAGACGGCGAGTGCGGCGAATTGCGGCATCGCCGAAATCCTAAACTGGCCAGATAGGATTGGGCAAAAGTCGTCCGGCCACATGAACTCTGGCGGGGATCAGAACAACGCCCCTAGCCGGCAGACTGCCGCGCCGCACTTTTGCCGGCGACCTCCGGAACCACCGAAAAGCCGAGCAAATCAATATGTTCTGCCTGCCGGCAGAGCTGGCCTCGCCGTTGCTCAACTTCCGCCTGACCGCTTAATCAAATTCAGAAGGGGAGCGACAGATGCGATTTTCAGGACGACTGCGCGTGGCCGGCAGTTTTTTCGTGTTGAGTGGATTGCTGGCAGGTAACGCGTTCGCTGATGCCATTCAGGCCGGCGTGACCATCCCGGCGGGGCAGCAGCAGGTGCCGCTGATCACGGAGAACGGCCAGGGCTACACACCCGGCACGTACGCCGTCGGAACAATCCATCTCGATTACACCGTCATCGCCACGTCGTTTCCCGCTGGCGCGTTTGCCACGTTTCAATTGAACATGACGGATGTCGCCACCAGCGGGCGCGCTCCGTCGTATCCGACGCTGCTGTCAATCGCGCAGAACGGATCCGACAAGGTTGTGCTGACGCCGGCGAACTCGCCAGTCTCCGTCTCGGGCCTGGGCTGGGCGGGTTCGGTGCTGGTGACCGTCGGTATCTCTCCTGAGGCAGCCAACGATCCGACGCTGACTGACGATGGCGACGTGATCGTCGGGAAACTGCAATTGACGGCCGAGGACAACCATCTGAAAACGACCACGGACGTGGTCGTCAAGATCCGGCTGGTGCATCCCACTTCTGCCTGCTTGAAGGTCTACGACTTCATCACGGATGCATCGTTGGTGAACATGCTCGCGTCGACCGAAGTCAACGTCAACAACCGCGGCAAGGTCACGTCCACGAACCCCTACGGTTCCCTGTCGCAGAACGTCATGGTGGTCAACACCTGCGCCGCCACCGAGTCGTTCGATCTTCGTGTGAACCTGGATCCGTGGTTCTCCACGCAGCCGTCCAACAACCCGGGTAACGCCGTGTTCACGTTCGCCACGGCTGGCGAGATCGACGCCGCGAGCTTCAACATCGCGACTTTCGGCCTCGGCACAGCGCAAGGGCAAAAGCTCTGTTTGCAGAACGTCACTGTGCCGGGTGACTCGACGTATCTCGCGACGGTCCACATGAGCATCAACAACGGATCGCCTGCGGCGGGTCTTCCGGCGGGGAAGGTGTTCAATGGGTTTGGTGCGGCGCTGACCGAGGCAGGGGCATCCTGCGCCGGCAACCTCGTGTCGAGCGCGACACCGAATCCGGTCTCCGCACCGCTGCCTTTCACGATCAAGTAGTTCGCCGTCCCGGTCGGCTGGCACGTGAGTCAGCCGACCGAGTCTGCGCCTGGCGGGTGGCTGCCGGGATAAGATTGGCGCCACACATGTCATCCGCGGGACGTATTGCAGGCCGAACACTTGGACGGTACCGCGTTGGCTCGGTCATCGGCCAGGGGGGCATGGGTGAGGTCTATCGAGCCGATGACACCGAGCTCCGCCGCTCGGTCGCCATCAAGGTCCTGCCGGAGTCGCTGACCGGCGAGGGTGATCGCCTCGCACGCTTCATCCAGGAAGCACGCACGGCGTCGGCGCTCAACCATCCGCATCTCGTGTCCATCTACGAGATCGGACACGCGGCGCCTGACGGCGAGGGAGTGCCGGTGCACTTCATCGCGATGGAGCTGGTACACGGCGAGACGCTCCGGCAATTGATCAACGCCAGGCGCCTGGATCTCCGGAAAGCGCTTGAATACCTGGTCCAGGCCGCTGATGCGCTCGCCGCCGCGCATGCGGCCGGGATCATTCACCGGGATCTGAAGCCCGACAACGTGATGGTCGCCGATGCCGGGTACGCCAAGGTGCTGGACTTCGGCCTGGCAAAGCTGCGCGGCGAGCACGCGATCGCGGGCATCGCGACCAACGATCCAACCGTAACGCGACTGCCTGGAGCCGAGCCGCCCGCGACCTCTCCCGGCGTGGTGATGGGAACGGTGGGCTACATGTCGCCGGAGCAGGCACAGGGCCTGCCCGTCGATCATCGCTCGGACATCTTCAGCTTCGGCTGCATCCTCTACGAAGTCGCGACCGGTGCGCGGCCATTCGCCGGATCGTCCGCTGTCGATACGCTGCACAAGATCATCAACGCACAGCCGGCTGCCATCGCGCAGCTCGTGCCATCAACGCCGAACGAGCTGCAGCGGATCATCCGCAAGTGTCTGGCGAAGGCGCCGGACGAACGCTACCAGTCGATGAAGGATCTCGCGCTGGACCTGCGCGACCTGCGCCGCGAGCTCGACTCAGGATCGAATGTTTCGGTCGCGCCGGTGCCGGCCGGAACCGCGCCTCACTCCCGTCTGTGGATGGCCGCCGGCGCCTTGCTGCTGGTGGGAATCGCCGCCGCTGCATACTGGGGGTGGCGCCCTCGCAGTGGCGCCTCGCCACGGCAGGACCTCGCGATCGAGCGGATCACCAGCACCGGCCTCGTCATCGATGCGGCGATCTCTGGTGACGGGAAGTACGTCACCTACGTGCACTCCGAGGGGGGAAAACAGAGTCTCTGGCTCCGGCAGCTGCGCGGCGGGCGCCCGCTGCAGCTGGCCGCGCCCGAGGGCGGATTCTGGGGCGTCAGGTTCAACCCCGACGCCACCACCATCTACTACGCCATCAAGAACGCGGCCGAGCCGAGCGGGACGTTGTACTCGATCCCGGTGCTCGGTGGTTCTCCGCGCGTGGTGCTCACCGGCATCGACAGTACCCTCACGTTTTCGCCCGACGGAACCAGGATCGCCTACTACCGCGTGAACTCGCAGCCACGCGGCACCAGTTCGCTGATGATCGCCGGAGCCGGTGGTGAGGATCCCAAAGCACTGCTCACCAAGTCGGCTCCCGAGTTCCTGGCGCCCGCATTCTTTGTTGCGCCCTCATGGTCGCCGGATGGTGCCTTCATCGCCGGAGCGGTCCGCAACTCGCAGACGCACGGAACGCGACTCGCACTCTTCTCTGTGCGCGACGCGACGGAGCAGACGTTCCCCTTCCAATACGCCGAGGCGACATTCACGAGCTGGATCCCGGACGGCTCGGGAATCGTGCTGGTCGCTCGTCTTCCCAGCACGCCATCCAACGGGAACGGCGGGCAGCTCTGGCTTCAGCCATACCCTTCGGGCGAACCGCGCCGCCTGACCAGCGACATGCTGGAATATCGCAACGCCACCTTCACCAGCGATAGTCAGTCGCTGTTGACTGTCGGCTTCGAGGGCTCCACCCGCCTGTCGATCACGTCCGTCAATGGCGCCAACGAACGGTACCTCCCGGAAGATCGCACCGCCGGCCTCAACGGTGTGACGTGGAGCCCTGATGGTCAGCGGATCTTCTACCTGAAAGCCGTACGCGAGATCCGTCAACTGTGGACGATGGCCATTGACGGGAGCGATGCGCGTGAAGTCATCGGCAACGCGGGCTGGGGCGGGGTCGCGGTTTCGCCGGACGGCCGGGCGGTCGTGTATACCGCGGAACGCAACGGCACGCGCGGCATCTTTCTCGCGAACGTCGATGGCACCGGCGAGCGGATGCTGGCGCCTGTCGAAGACGCGAACCGCTTGATGATGGCACCTGACAAGCGAGAGGTGTACTTTACGTCCCTCCGGGATGGCTCTGGCGCGACCTACCGCCTGCCGCTTGATGGTGGTCCGCCGTCCTTGCTGGCCGCGGGACTCGAGCGCGCGGTGCCATCTCCCGACGGACGGTTGCTGGCCGGGGTGTACAGAGCGTCGCCCGAAGCAGCCATCACGATCGGTATCATCGACGCCGCCACCGGCCGGGTGGTGAACACCATCGGCGATTTCGCCGCCCCCACGGGCAGCGGCGGTTTCGAGTGGCAGCCTGACGGTAAGACCGTGATCTTCACCACCGCCGAACGGTTCAACCTGTTCTCGCAACCGGCGATGGGGGGGCCGCGCGAAAAGCTCACGAACTTCAACGACCAGTGGATCGTCCGTTACGCCATGTCGCCGGATCGGAAGTCGGTCCTCTTTTGCCGCGGTACCGCCCTGCGCGATGCCGTGTTGATGACCGGGTTCCGCTGATCCCTGCCGCGAGTCCTACTGCTTTCTCAAGTAGGCAAGCAGCGCCGGTCGCTCCGCCGCGGTAACGAACCCTCGATCGAGCGTCACGCCGTCTGAGGACAGGATCGCGGGCAGGTTGCGTACCGGCACGACCGGCGGCGAAAAGAGCCGTTCGACGCGCCGGAACAGCGCATCGTAGTGATCCAGCACTTCTTCCAGTGTGGCGGCAGAGTTGTTGTGGAAGTACGGCGCTGTATTGGCGATGCCGCGCAACGACGTGACATCCATGATGCCCAGGTCCAGCGGCTGTCCCGTGAGGAGCAGCCGGCCGGGGTCCGACGTGGTCACGAACTGAAACGTTCCATTCGCGAGCGTGATGCGGTACATCCGGGCGTTGCGCGCAAGCCGGGGCGGACACGCTGCGAAGCCGTCGCCTGCCGGTCGCGGACAGGCCGCCATGATGTTGTGATACCGCACAATCGGCCTTGGGAGTGTGGCGTCGGGTGTGGTGCCACTCGGGTGCAAGGGGCCGCCGTGACATTGTGCGCATGCCCGCGTGAACACCTGCTTGCCCTGCTGTTCCAACTCCGACAACTCCGGGTCAGGATCCGGAAAGTCGGCCCCTGACTCGATTGCCTGCGCCAGCCGCTCGACGCTGGGCGACGAAAACAACGTCTTCTGGAAAGCGGCGAGGTCATCGAGCATTCCGGACGGCGGCTCCACGGCCACTTCCGCGTGCGCGACGAGAGCGCCGCGCGCCTGTTCCTGCAGCGTCCCGAAACGGGCGTCATGTTGATACCCGCCCTGCAGGTTCGGGCCCTTCACGTCCCACCCAAGAGGCGGACGGACCTGCACCACCGGCGGCCACACAGGACCGACATCGTCGAACCCGGTGATCGCCACGTTGAGCACCGGCATGACGGCGCGGAACAGGTCGACGGACGTCTCGTCGGTCAGCTGACAGGCCGGCCCGGCAACCGTGCACGTCGTCGAGTCGAGCAGCCTGACGTTGGGCGGTAGCGGCAACGTCACGCGCACGAGGCCGTTGTCTACCAAATTCGAGAAGTCGGAGGCGCTGCTTCCGTTCGTTCGGAAATCGTCAGCGTCAACCGGGCGGAACAGCGGGTCGTCCGCGTTGGGGTTGTGCTCACGTTTGGCCATCAGCGCGTCGAACCGGGCGCGGGCAACCGCCGGTGACAGTTGAAAGTGGTCGTCTGGCACATGACAGTCGGCACAGGACCGTCCGTTCCCACCCAGCTGGTTGAGGTTCCGATCGTGAAATGCTGCCCGGCCACGTGCGACCGCGTCGCAGGGGCCGGCGCTGCAATTCAACTTCGTCTGGCCGTTCTCCTGCGCAACCAGCGCCTTTACACCGACCACGGCGGCCATGCACGCCGCCAGCATCACCACACGTCGCGTCCAGGTTCCCATGCTGCCTCCTCTTGACGTCCGGTGCGATAATCTCCGGACCGGTCAGCGGAGCGCTTTCGGATTGCGTGAAAGTTTCGTGACGTTTTCGTGAATGAGCGCTATGCCTAACGTCAGCAACGAGTTATACGCGTTCGACGATTTCCAGCTGCATGCGGCGGAACGCAGGCTGTTGCACAGGACTGTTCACGTACCGCTCCCTGAGAAGGCGTTCGACACGTTATGTGTCCTCGTCAAGAACAGCAATCACCTGGTCACCCGGGAAGCCCTCTTGAGCGAGGTCTGGAAAGACACGATCGTCGAAGAAAACAACCTGGCCAAGAACGTCTCGCTCCTGCGCAGGGTCTTGCGAACGCAGGCTGATGGACGCGAGTTCATAGAAACCGTCCGCGGCCACGGATTTCGATTCACCGCTGACGTGCGGGTGTTGTCGGGGCCGGAGCCGGGAGAAGTTGCAGGCCGCAAACGGCTCTTGCGCCTCCGCAGCCGGCAATGAAGAGGGACCGGCCCTGGCCTGTGAGTCTGGGGCTTGCGGCCCTGCTAGGAGCCGTGCTTCTGCTCTCATACTCGGCGATGTCCCGAACACCAGCAGCGTCGCCGATCACATCCGTCGCGGTTCTGCCGTTCCAGAATGCCGGCTCCAACGCCGAGTTGGCGTACCTTTCGGACGGCCTCAGTGAAGATCTGATCGATCGCCTCTCGGAATTGCCGCCACTCAGAGTGACCTCGGGTTACTCGAGCGCCAAATACCGTGGCGAGAACATCAATCTCCACGAAGCAGCGAGCAAACTGGGAGTCGTGGGGATCATCACGGGAACATTCGTGCGCCGGGGTGACAGCTTTCGATCAGTGCGGAGCTGACCGATGCGCGCAGCAACACTCACCTGTGGGGAGACACGTACAGAGGTACCTTGTCGGACGTCGTGGGCGTGCTCGAGATACAACGGAACATCACGCGCGCCGTTTCCCAGGCGCTCCGGCTGAAGCTGACTGGCGAGCAGGAAAGGCGCCAGTCCCGCGAATACGCGCCCACTCCACGGGCGTTCGAGCTCCTGCTGAGAGGACGTTCCGCCCGGCAGAAGGGAAGTCTCGCGGCTCATCGTCAGGCCATCGAATATTTCACCAAGGCAAGCGAGGCGGATCCTCACTACGGGCTCGCGTTTGCGGAACTTTCACTCAGCTACTCGATCCTGATCGGGGTGCCGGATCCGAAGGAGGCGTCGGCCAAGGCGGAAGCTGCGGCGCGTAAGAGCGCTGCAAATCGACGACAGTCTCGCCGAGGCCCATCATTCACTCGGCAACATCAAGATGAATCGTTTGGATTGGGCAGGCGCTGAAGACGAATTCACGCGTGCCATAGAACTCAATCCCAGCCTCGCGCGGGCTCACGCCGGCTACGCCAATATTCTCGCGGTGCTCGGCGATCGTGAGCGGGCGCTCGCGGAAAGACAGAAGGCCAGGGAGCTTGATCCCCTACTGCCCCGGTCCGACACGCAAGTCGCCTGGGCGCTCATAGGAGTCGGCAAAGTCGATGAGGCGATCGAACTATTCAAGAAGTCTGATCTTCACACGCACGAGAACCTCGGCTTTGCTTACGGCGCAAAAGGAATGTACCGGGAGGCTGCCGCCGAATTCGAAAAAGCGATATCGGTCGAGGAGAGTAACTCCATGCGACAGATATACCTGGGAGTGGCATACGCAAAGGCAGGAGACGTCAAGAAGGCACGCGCGATTCTGAGGCAGGTGGACAGCGGCACAGCCTATGTCTCTCCGGTTGAACGGGCAGTGCTGCTGGACGCACTCGGTGATCGGGACGGAGCATTTGCGTCCCTGAACAAGGCCGTCGCCGATCGCGACCCACAGCTGCAGAATTTGAAAGGCGAGATCTTCTTCGACGATATCCGCAGCGACCCGCGATTTCACGAACTCCTGCGGCGCGTCGGCCTGCCTCAATAAGACCGCGCACCGCCGTTTCTATCCGCGTATCTCTTCCTTACGCTTGCCGATACGGTTGACCTGTTCTCCTCCCGGCCACTGAGCTATGTTCGATAAATGTCCACGTGCCCGCATTGTCGCTGGCGTGTGCTGTGGCGCGGCGTCGTGCGCTCCTGGCGGCGGTTCGACGGGGTCGTGATCACGAGCACGTTTCACGTCCGCTGCTGGCGCAGATTCCCTCCGTACAAGCGCGTCTCGGGAGAGGACTAGCGTCCGCTGGCGCTCCATTTGCTGATGCTCTCACGGGCGCACACGCGCCGGGAGGCATCATGAACCGTGCGATCTGGATCCGTCTTTACGCGTTGTTACTGCTGGCCGTCGTCAGCGCCGGTTGTGACCTGGCGCAGGGCATCTTCAAGGCCGGTTTCGTAGTCGGTTTGGTGGTCGTGGTGGTGGTGATCGGCCTGGTGCTCTTCCTGATCTCGAAGATGCGAGGCTGATCGGGATCGGATTCTAACGCGGGTGGGGCTGCATCCTCAGCGCCTCGAGCACGGCAGATGTCACTTCATCGGGGGGAATGGGTTTGGCACGGTGCAACAGGAACCCTGCCTCGATCGCGCGGCGTCGATGATCCTCGTCTGAATACGCGCTCACGGCGATTGCCGGAATGGATCGCAACGGCGCATCACTGGCGCGCAGTACGTCCATCAATGCGTACCCGTCGTCACCCGGCATCGCCAGGTCAGCGACGATCAGGTCCGGGAGGTGGTTGCGCGTCGCGTCCAGCATCGTCAACGCCTGCCGCGCGGTCGCCGCGATCATGACGTCTGCCCCGTGGCCGGTGAGTGATACGGTCATCAGCTCGCGCCAGTCCGCATCGTCATCGACGACCATCACCCGGACACCGGCAAGTGGCCGCCCTTTCAGCGTCTCGCCATTCGGGTTCGCGTGACGGAAGGCGTCCTTGGGCTCGGGAAAGGTGATGGTGAACGCGGCGCCGGCGCCACGACCGGCGCTCTCGACACGAATTTCTCCTCCGTGCATTTCGACGAGTTGGCGAACGAGCGCCAGGCCGAGACCGAGCCCGCCTTCACTGCGACTGCTGGAGGAGTTCGCCTGGCGGAATCGCTCGAAGACGTGCGGCAGGAATTCCGGCGCGATGCCTTCGCCGGTGTCTTTCACCGTCAGTTGCACCGGCGCGGGGGGCTCGGGCAGGGTCACGTCGATTGAACCACCCGACGGGGTGAATTTGACCGCGTTGGAGAGCACGTTCCACACGATCTGCTGAATCCGGTCTGCGTCGGCGACAATCGGGCGGGGTGCCCGGCTCAGAGATGTCCGGATCGTTATCGACTTGGCCGCGGCCGCGGGCGCGACCACGTCGACTGCCGCCATGGTCGCCGCGACAAGATCGACGGGACCAAGTTCCAGCCGCAGCTTGCCGCTGACGATGCGCGCCATGTCGAGCATGTCTTCGATCAGGCGCGCCTGTGCGTTCGCGTTGCGGTCGATGACCTGGAGCGCGCGCTGCAGCGTGTCCGGATCTGCCGGACGCGCCAGCAGGATCTTGGTCCAGCCGATGACCGCATTGAGGGGCGTGCGGATCTCGTGCGACAGCGTGGCCAGGAACTCGTCCTTGATCCGAAGCGCATCCTCCGCCACGATCCGGGCATCGACGGCGCTCGCAATCTGGCGCCGCATCTCGGCTTCGCTCTTCACCCGTTCCGAGACGTCGTCGATCACTGTCAGCGTGCCGAGGATCCGGTCGTGCGCGATCAGCGGGGCGATGCGGCTGCTCTGTGGCATCGGCTCCGATCCGTCCGACCCATCACCCGGAGGGAACCGCAGCAGGTAGCGGTGAAACGGCTGCGCCAGCACGCTGACACTGCCGGTGAGAGCAGCGTCGTAGTGCTTCTGGAATCCACGGTCGACGATCTCCGGAAATGCATCGAACAGCGGCTGGCCAATGACCTCCGCGGCCGTGCGGCCGGATGTCCGTTCCATCCAGCGGTTCCAGCTCCAGATCACCAGGTGCTCGTCAGTCGCGAAGATGCCCTGGCTCGAAAGCTCGTCGAGCCAGCGGAGCATCGCCGCGTTGAGGAGGGCGGCATGGGGCATGGTCAGCTCAGCCCCTTCTCCCACTGCTCGACGGCCTTGATCAGCCGATCGAGGGACGCGACGCTCAGAACGATGACGAGATAGCCGGTGACTTCGGCATCTCTCAGGCGAAAACCGGCGTGCACCACCATCGCGTAGCGCATGCCTTCGCGCTTGACCAGAAGCGAGTGGAGGACGCCCTGCAAAGTATCGAGATTCAAGTGCGGGATCGAGAACGACACCTGCACGTCGAGCAGATTGCCGAACGTGCCCAGGCACGCGTTCAGAAGAATGTTGCCGACCTCGGTGAGCACCTCGCGGCCGGAGGCGTCGATCGGCAAGGGAAGCGAGGGTTCGTCGGTGAGCAGTTCCTTCAGAATCCCGGCCGCCGTGTGATCCAGGATCAGCAGGGCATCGCCGCCTACCGGGCCGGAAAAAATCTGGTGAACGCTGGCGATATCCTTGTGAATGACGGATTCGAGTGTCGCGGCGAGCGTCGCGATCGGGTGGATCGAAACCTGTGGCACCTCCAGCACGACGCGGTGACCCGTCAACTGCGAGAGCGATGCTGCGGCACGGCCGAAACCGATGTTCAGGAGCTCGATCAGCGCGTCCTGCTGGTGAGCGGTCAGATCCAACTACTTCCCCTTCCGTATGGCATCATCGATCGCCGCCAGAAGTTCGGCGGGCTGAACGGGCTTGTTGATGAAGGCGTGGGCGCCGCCGGTCTCCACCAGGTCGCGCGACGATGTCTGGATGTCGGCTGAGAGCACGATCACCCGGGCCTCGCCGTCGATCTCTCGCAGCTTCGTGAGCACGTCGAGTCCGTACATGCCCTTCATGACCAGGTCGAGGACCACGACCGCCGGTTTCCGGACGAAATACTGCTCGAGGGCGCTCATCCCATCTTCGGCTTCGATGACCTCGTATCCGGCCCCCTCCAGGATGCGCCTGACACTCCTGCGCGCGAGACCGGAGTCGTCCACGACGAGTATCGTTCCGGTCATAAGCTCCCCATTATTGCGTGGGCGAGGCGATCGAGGCTAACAGCCTCGTCACTGAGACCGGCCTCCACGACCGATCGCGGCATGCCGTACACGACGCAGCTCTCCTCGGCTTCGGTCAGGATGCGGCCTCCCTTGGCCTTGATCCACGCGGATCCCTCCCGCCCGTCGCTGCCCATTCCGGTCATGACCACACCGAGCACCCGCGAACCATACACCTCCGCGGCGGACCTGAAAAGCACGTCGACAGCCGGTCGATGCGGCGTATCGAGCGGACGGATGTCGAGCCGGGTCCGCACGGCGCCGTCGGCGTCCTTGACGAAGGTCAAGTGACGGCCGGCGGGCGCCAGGAATGCCGTTCCGGCGGCGACAATTTCGCCGCCACTTGCCTCGATCACCTGGAGAGCCGACAACTCGTTCAGTTTGGCCGCGTACATCTCTGTGTATCCAACCGGCATGTGCAGGACCATGGCGACAGGCACAGGGAAATTGGCCGGCAGTCTCGGAACGATCCTCTTCAGCGCCTGCGGGCCGCCGGTGGAGGTCCCGATTACCAGCAGGTCGAATCCAGGAGTGCCTGGCGTCCGGACGAGAGACTCCTCACCGGCGCTGTCCAGCACGGGAGCCGACACCAATCCGCTCATCGGCGCCCTGGCGGCAGCCTTCACTTTTTCGATGAGATCATCTGCGATGTCGAGAAGCCGGTCGGTCGCGAGTGCGGTCGGTTTCTGGACGAAGTCGATCGCGCCGGCGTCGAGCGCCGCCAGCACCTGCTCACCAGACTGGCTCGCGATGCTGATGATGATGATCGGCAGCGGGCGGCGGGCCATCTGCGCCTGCACGAATGACACGCCGTCCATGGCCGGCATGTTCAGGTCGCAGGTGACGACGTCCGGGTGCAGTTCGGCGCACAACTCGAGCGCCTCCTGGCCGTCGCGCGCCGCGCCGACCACCTCGATGAAGGGGCTGCGCGACAGCATCTGCTTGAAGACCTTGCGGACGTAAGCAGAATCGTCGACCACGACTACACGGACGATCTCGGTCATGACACCCGCTTCCCGGTCGATTCGCGTTTGACATACACGAACGCGTCGCCGACCTGCTCCAGTTCGAATCGATCGGTGATTCTCAACAGCGACTCGGACGCGCCCAGGCACAAGTATGCGGGCAGCGGCATCCGTTCGGCCAGGAACTCGGCCACGCTCCGGATCGCGTCATCGGAAAAATAGATGAATACGTTGCGGCAGAAAATGATGTCGGCACCCGCGTGAGGCGCGACCTGCGATGGATCGGCCAGGTTGACCTGCGTCCACGACTCGACGCGCTGATGGATGTCGGGCCGGATCCGCCAGCGCTGGCCATCGACGCTGAAGTATCGCGTCCTGAAATCCGAGGGCAGGGCCCTGAACGAGCGGTCTCGATAGAGTCCGGCGCGGGCCGCCTCGAGGGCGGCGGGACTTGCGTCGCTGGCGGTGATCTGCACATTGGAGGATTGCCCGCGATCGTCGAAGAGCATCGCCAGCGTCAGCGGTTCCTCGCCGCTCGCGCACGGCACGCACCAGATCCGTACCGGCCGTGCGCGCGACCGCATCAATGCCGGCACGATGTGATCGACGACCGCGAGCAGTTGATCGGCCTCGCGCCAGAAGTACGTCTCCGGAACGCTGATGGCATCCATCACGCGCCCCCACTCGGCCTCGGCGTCAGTGTCGTACTTGAGCAGGTAGTAATAGTCGAGGGCCGAATCGAACCCGTGGTTGGACATGAGCGGACCGAGACGGTCACCGAGCGACCCGATCCGCAGATCGTCGAAGAACACGCCGGTTCTTTCGCGAATGAGATCGCGCAACAGGGTCATCGCCCCGAGGCGCAATCCAAGACCGCCGGCATCGATTGACATCGCGAACGTCAGCCGGCTCGCCGCATGGACGCCAGGGTCGACGCGGCGGCCCCCCTGACGGCTTTCGACGGATCGCTGGCGGCGAGCCGTCTCAGCTCATCGTCTGACGACAAGCTCCCGAGGCGGCCGATCGCGATAACCGCGGTCTCGCGCACGATCGGATCCTCATCGGCCAGCGCCTTGGTGACGAATGCGCTGGCATCTGGGTGGAGGAAGCGACCGAGGGTTTCGACTACCCGTTTGCGAACCGCGGGCTGCGGATGGAGAAGGCCTCGAGCGACGAGTGGAATCAAACGCGGATCGAGCCGGGTCAGGACGGCCGCGACCTGCTCTCGCTTCTCTGAGTCAGCACTGAGGGAGATGAGCGCATCGACCGCGGCCTGCGTACCCGCGCGGCCGGTGGAGGCCACCTCGCCAAGCGCGGCGATCGCCGCGGTTGCGACAGCGGGCTCGGCGTCGCCCCCCGCGAGCCATTCGAGTTGTGCCACCGCGTCAGGACTGCCATTGGCCGACAGCCCCCGCACGGTCGCGAGTCGCCGCCATGAGTGCTCGTCGCGCGCCGCGGTTTTCAGAAACGTCACCGCCCCGGCTTGACCGGTGCGACCCAGCGCGGCGAGGGCGGCCATCGCCACGTCGCGCTCTGGATCCGCGGCACATCTCTCGAGCAGGTCAACAGGAGTGTCGGGGTACCCGGCAGCGAGTGCCTCGAGCGCCACCGCGCGCACGTGGGGCAGCGGGTCGAACTCCGCGAGGATTGCAAGCCGCGATTGCGCCGGTCCATACCTGCGCTCACCCAGCGACCGCGCGGCGTAGTACCGGACCCACGCGTCCGCGTCGTCCAGGGCACCGACCAGCGCGTCGTCACCGGCCCCTTCATCAACCCGGCCCAACGCACGCGCCGCTGCGGCCTTTGCTTTCGGAGTGTCCGTTTCGAGCGCGCGCTGGAGCAGAACCGCCACGTTCGGATCGTCGAGAAAGGGCAGATGCTCGAGCGCCGCGACCCGGACTGCCTCCACCGGGTCGGAGACGGCGCCAATCATCGCGCCAGCCGTTTCCCGGTAGCCGAAATACCCGGCGATCCGCACCGCCGATTCACGCACGACCGGATCGGACGCGTCGATCATCGTCGCGACCCTGGCCGGCATCGATGGATGGCCGATCGAATTCAATGCCCCGATCGCCGCCTGCCGCACGGCCGGCGCGGGATGCGCGACCAGGCCCAGGAGCGGCTCGAATGCCGCGGGATCACCGATCTGCGCGAGCGCACCAGCGACGGCGATCGCCACCCCCGCGTCGGGCAGGAGCTCGATGAGGGCGGCCGTGGCGCGACGGCTGCCCAGCCGGGCGAGCGCCCCGACCGCGGCGCGCCGGACCTCGCGATCCTCGGCCGAGAGTTTCTCGATGAGCGGGTCCACGGCGGCGTCCCCGTGCTGAACGATCGCGTCGATCGCGGCGGGGCGGACGCTCTCGTCCGAGATCAGGCTGGCAAGCCGCGCGGTGGCCTCCGGTTCGTCGTGAAGCCACCCGAGAACCTTCGCAGCGGCGGCAAGCGACTCGGTCCAGGCTTGCTCCACGGCCTCGAGCGCGTGCCGGCGTCCCTGGGACGTGAGCCTCCGGACGACCGTCACCGACACCTGGGCAGCGTTCCCCACCTGTCGTTCGCAGCGGTCGCTGATCGCCGCGAGCGCAGTGATGACGGGTATCGCAGCCTCGGGCGTCCGGTTGAGGACGTCCACGAGCGGTTCGACGACACGGTCGTCGGCGATGCAGCGCAGCGCATTCGCCACCGCCGGGCGGAGTGCTTCATCGTCGAGCAGCGGCACCAGGCGTGGAGCGATGCGTGCGTCGTTGATCAGGGCGACCGCGTCGAGGGCCGCGAACGAGAGGAAGAAGTCACGCGACTCGATGATCCCGGCGAGTGGTTCAACCGCGGCATCAGCCCGCAGCCGGCCGAGCGACTCGACCACATGAAAGCGCACATTCGGATCCGGATCATCGAGCGCGGCGATCAGCGCCTCGATCGCACCGGCGTCATGCTGATCGCCGAGCGCCAGCGCCGCCTGGATCCGCAGGTCCGCATCGGTGTCGCCGAGCAGACGCACCAGCGGACCGGTGACGTCGATGTCAGTCGCGGCGAGCAGCTTCAGCGCGCTGCTGAGGGTGCTGAAATTGCGATGCTCGCGCCGAAGCGTCGCGAGAACCGCGTCGATCAGATCGGCGTCGGCCGTCCGTGCGAGCGCGTGCACCGCCGCGCGCCGCACCTTCCAGTCTTCGTTGCGAAGCGCCGGAGCAAAACTGTCGAGGGATTCGACCCGGGTGGTTGCGGCCAGCGCATCGGTGGCACTGCGGCGCGTATCCGGATCCGGACTGACCAGCGCCTCCGCCAGATCGCGCTCCGCATCCAGTTGCACCGTGACGTCCTGGACGGTCACCATCACCCCGATGATCACTTCGTTGTCGAATAGCGGCGCGACGGTCACCCTCTGCTGCATGCGTTCGAAACGCCGCGACGGCATGCGCGGCGCAGCAGGGACGACGTAATGGTGGAACGCGGGCGTGAAGACCTGGACGCTGCCGGAGGTCAGCGTCTCCTGGAACCTGGCGAGAAAGCCGCGGGCCTCGAGGTCGGGAACCAGCTCGGCCAGCGCACGGCCGCGCGCCTCGCTGGAGGCGATCGCGGTCACCGATTCCATCCAGGGGTCCCAGGTCTGCACGACCAGGGAAGCGTCGGTCGTGAAGATGCCGATGTCGCCGCGGGTCATCGATGATTCGGTCAGCGGGCGCCGTTCTTCTTCGCACGCACGCCGGCGACCGGGGTCGACGCACCGCCGTCACCGTTGCCATTCTCAGCTGGTGGTTGAGCGACGCTGCGCTTCCGTCGATTCGTGGTTCCACGAGTCTCGTCCACGCCGGCCGCATTCCGATCCGTGATCTGCCTGACCTGGTTCATGCGGTCCACTAGAGAGGCGGACACCGTCGAGTGCTCCCGGTTGGAGCGCTGAATGAGCTTGATCTGCTTTGCCGTGTTGGTTGTCGCCGTGACCACGTCTTTCAATGCCCGCCCCTGCTCGACCAGGGCGCGTGAGGCTTGATCCGACTGTTGCCGCATGCTTGCCGCTGCCGACGTGATCTGGGCCGCCGCCGATGACTGTTCGGACATCGCCCGCGAGAGGTGCGAGGCCTGGCGGGTGAGCGACTCCGCCGATCGGGCGATCTGCTCGGTGGCCGTCGCCTGTTCGCCGATCGCGCGGGATGTGGACGTGGCACCTCGCCGCATGGCATCGACCGCCTTGGCGATTTCCGCCGCACTTTTCGACTGCTCGGCAGTCGCCTTACGCACCTGGACCGCGGCCTTGGTGGTGGCCTGTGCCGACTTGATCACGTCGCGCGCGGCCCGACCCTGTTCGGAGACGGCCTTGGAGACCTCCTGCGCGATCTTCCGCATCTGGCTCGTCGCCTGGACGATGGTGCCGGCGGTGGTGACCTGCTCGCCGGTCGCCGCGGCCACGAGATTCGCCTGGTCCGCCGTGCTGGCAATGACGCCGACGACGTTCTGGGCCGGCCGCTCTGCTCGTCGGTCGCGCGCGCGATCTGGGCGACGAGGCCGGCTGTCTCGGTCAGGCCGCTGAGAATCTTCCTGAGCCCGGCCGCGCCGGTCTCGGCGAGCGCGTTGCTGTCGTCGGCGACGCGCAGCCCTTCGGTCGAGGCCGTCGACGGCGTCCTGCGAGACGTCCTGCAGCGCCCTGATGATCGCGGCGATGTCGGCCGTCGCCTTGGCCGAACGATCGGCGAGGTTGCGAATCTCCTCGGCGACGACCGCGAATCCGCGGCCGGCATCGCCGGCGCGGGCCGCTTCGATCGAGGCATTCAGCGACAGCAGGTTGGTGCGTTCGGCGATCAGGTTGATGGTGTCGACGATCGAGCTGATGTCGTTCGTCCGCTTGCCCATCTCCTTCATCACCGTCGATGACTGCGACATCGCGTCGCGCAGCCGTCAGATGCCCTGGATCGATCGCTGAACGGCGGCGCCGCCTTCCTCGGCGTCCCGGACGCGCGTCCGGTCGCCTCGTCGGCGCGGCGGGCCAGTGCGGCGACCGACTCGATCGACGCTCCATCTGCAGTGCCGCTGGCGGCGGCACTCGACGCCGCGTCGGCGATCCGCCGGCCGCTCTGCGCCACGCCTGGATCGAGCGGGCCATCTCCTCGATCGACGTCGAGTTCTGCTCGACGATCGTCGCCAGGTTTTCGGTCATGGCGCCGACCTCCTCGATCGACGCCGCCATCTCGTTGATCGACGAGGCCGTTTCTTCGGCCGCGGCGGCCAGATCGTCGGCATTGGCGGCGACGCCGCGGATCGACTGCGACATCTCTTCGATCGCGGCGCTCGTCTCGATCACGGCGCTCTGCAGTGACTCTCGGTATCGCGGCTGACGCCCGACCGACGACGACATCTCGGTGATCGACGTCGTCACCTGCTGCGAGGCGGTCGCCATCTCCTGCGCGATCGCCGGTGACACTCTGGATCGACGCGCCGGTCTCCTGCATCGACGCCGCGGTCTCGCTGACCGACGACGCGAGGCTCGTCATGTTGGCGGTCACCTGCTCGATCGACGCCGCCATCTCGTTGGTCGACGACACCAGCTCCTCGGTCGATGACGGCGACCGACTCCGCCTGCGTCGCCGTCTCGCGCAGCGATGGCGCTCATTCTCCGCTCAGTGACCGCCGAGGGCGTCGTCGGATCTGCGGCGATCTGGCGCCTGCGTCCGGCGACACCGGCGATCGACACGCTCTGGGCGATGATCCGTCCGCGCGAGCCGTTCCGTCTGCACCATTGCGAGCCATGTCTGAGTTCTCCTGGGATGCCGGCCACGTCCGTCGCCGGCCGCCGGCGACGAGTTCGTCGACGTTCAGCAGTTCCGCGAGATCGAGCACGACGATCATCCGATCACCGATGGTGGCGACGCCGCGAATATTGCGCGCTCGAGCCCGACAGCGCTTCGGCGGGTGGATGAATCGATCCGGCGGCAATGGCACGAACTCCCGCGCCGGGTCCACCAGCAGGCCGACCGAGCGGCCTGTCTGCTGCACGACGATCAGCCGCGTGCGACATGTCGAGCGGCGCGCTCGAAACCGAAGCGCGCCCGCAGTTGATCGCCGGCACGACCGGACCGCGCGAGAACACGACGCCGTCGACAAACGACGGCGCATTCGGGACGCGCGTGACCTGCTCGACCATCTCGACGTGCGCGACGTCGTGGCTGGGCAACGCGTACGTCGTGCCGGCGACCGTGAACAGAATGTAGTTGTCTCTCATCATCCTCCGCAGGCTCTGCACCGGCGCGGCGCCGGTGCCGGCGAACGCGCGCGCGCGTGCCGTCACGCGCACCATCCAGAATCAGGACGACCCTGCCATCGCCGAGGTCCGTGGCGCCCGTGACGCCGTCGACGCGGATCAGCGGATCGGTGGTCGGCCGGACCACGATCTCGCGGTGCGTCGATGCGATCGACCGCGAGCCGACGGCGGCGAGCCCGGTGCCGACGATGAAGGCGTGCAGCGTGCGCCCCGCGGCGCGCCTCCAGCCCGAGCGGGCGACGAGCCGCACGATCGGCAGCACGCCGCCGCGGAACTGCACGATCTCAGTGATTCTCGAGCGCCCGCACCGCGGCGCGCTTCGAACTTCCGCCACTTCGCGAACCGCCGCCTGCGGCACCGCGAACATCTGATCGCCGACGCGAGGCGAGCATCGCTGCGGTGATCGCGAGCGTCAGCGGCAGCTCGATCACGAAGCGCGTGCCCTGGCCCGGCTCGGTCTCGAGCGGCATCGTGCCGCCGAGCTCCTGCAGGGTCTCGCGCACCACGTTCATGCCGAAGCCGCGGCCGCTGACGCGATCCGACGCGTCGCGCGTGGAGAAGCCGGCGCGCTGATCAGACTCGAGCAGCGTGGCATTGTCGAGCGGCGCCGTCCGGCACCGGCAGACCGACCTGCCGCGCGCGCTCGCGCGACCGCTCGCCACATCGATGCCGCGGCCATCGTCGGCGACCTCGATCACGACCGTCTCGCCGGACGATGACGCGCTCAATCGCAGCGTGGCCGCGGGCGGCTTGCCGGCGGCCTCGCGGACTCTGGCGGAGTCTCGATGCCGTGGCTGACCGCATTGCGGACCAGATGCAGCACCGGATCCATCATGCGCTCGACCAGGAACTTGTCGATCTTGGTGTCCTGCCCGCTCAACACGACGATTGACCGAGCGCCCGTTGTCGCGCGCGAGATCGCGCACCACGAACGGCATGCGGCGGAAGATCTCGCCGACCGGCACCAGCCGGACGCGCATGACGCCTTCGCGCAAGCTCGCGCAGCTCCCGCTCGATCGCGTCGACTGTCCTCCTGCAGCGGCTCGCGACTGCGCCGTCGGCAGGAACTGCGTCGCTCGGCGGGCCAGCGAATCCGCCAGCCGCGCGCGCAGGATGACGAGATTGCCGATCATCCGCATCAATTCGTCGAGTCGCGCCAGATCGACGCGGACGAAGTGTGACGCGGTGAGCACCGCATGAGAATCCTCCGGCGTCGCGACGGAAGCGGCAGACGCCTCCGGCATCGGAAGGATCGGCGTCGCCGTGATGCCATCCTCGACCCACTGATCGAAGACGGCAGGCTCGTCTGACGCGTGCCAGGGTGAAGTCGAAGCGGATGGCGCCACCGGTTCCGATCCTGGGCGCGGCGTCGACAATGTCGGCAACCTCTTGCAGCCGCGCACGGATTCGATCGACCGTGATGCCGCGCGCCGCACGTTCCGGCGAAGGATCGAACTGAACGCGCCAGCCGATCCCGTCGGATTCCGCCGCAACGGCGTCGCTCCTGCGTGGGAGCGCTCCTCGTCATCCTCGTCAAGCCCGCCGGGGAGCGGCGGTGTCGCCATCGGAGCCAGCGCGTCGAGCTGCGCCAGCGCCGAGCTGATCGACGGACCGGGCTGATTGCTCCGTCGCGCGGCGATGACTCGCTCGAGCAGGGAGGTGCCGTTGATCAGTCCGTCGAGCCCGGGCGCTGTGAAAGGCGTCTCGCGGTTGCGCAGCAGCCGCAGGTAGCTCTCCATGTGGTGTGCGAGCAGTTCCGCGTCGCGCAACTGCACCATCCCGGAGAGCCCCTTGATCGAGTGGAAGCTGCGAAACAACTCCTCCAGCGCCGCCGCCGGCAGTCCGCGCACCGGGCCGGCTGCGCTTCGGCGAGGATGCGCCGCACGCTGGTCAGGTGTTCGTCGCACTCGGCGAAGTAGTCATCCATGAAGCCGGCGAGGAAATCGCCGGATGCTGCTCCGGGTAACTCATGGCGCAGCGTTGGCGGCGCCGCCCTGGTGCCATAGAGCGAGCCGGCGTGCTCGGCGAGGACCTGTGGCTGGAACGGCTTGGTCAGGTAGAGCATTGGCGCCGGCGGCCAGCGCCGCCTCGCGGCTGGCGTCGTCACCGCGCGTCGTCAGCACGATGACGGGCAGCGCGCGATAGGCCGGATGGCGGCGCACGAACTGCAGCACCTCGAGGCCGTGCATGTCGGGCATGTTCAGGTCGAGGACCATCAGGCCGACGGGACCGAGGGTGAGTTGTTCGATCGCTTCGAGGCCGCTGCCGGCTTCGACGAAACTGGCGGCGCCGAGCGGGCCAAGCGAAGCACGGACCATGCGGCGTATCGTCGGGAGTCGTCAACGATCACGATGGACTTCATTGCGGGCTTCGAAGTTTACCTGCTATCGGGCACGAGCACGAGAGTCGACACATCTGGCGTCCATTTTGCTCGATACAGCCGCGCTTGCGCAGCGTTGCCGCCACGATGCCCTCCCGATCAGCAGCCGTTCTGGCGCTCGTGGCCATTTACCTGGGCCACGCCGCTGTTTTCGGCTGGTATATCGCTGACGACGCCGGGATTTCGCTGGCCTACGCCGAAACCTCGCGCACGGATTCGGCCCGGTGCTGTATGCCGGGGCTCCAGCCGTCGAGGGGTATTCCAACCCGCTGTGGGTCGGGATACTCCACCATCGCAGCCGGCCTGCATCTGGACGGCGGTGACGGGATCAGAGCCCCGCTCAAAATTGCCGGCATGCTCTTCGGTCTCGCCACGCTCGTATTGACGACTGGTGCTGGCCCGCGTCTGTCTATCCGGAAGACGGCGATCTGCCGTGGCTTGCGCCCGCCATCCTGGCCGCGTGGACACCATTCGTGTTCTGGGAGCGGCGCCGGGCTCGAAATCCGCTTTACGCGTGCGGCCTGGTCGGAAGCGCGATTCTGCAGCTACGGGAGCTGCGCGAACCGTCGTCGAAACCCTGGTCCGCACTGGCGCTGCTGGCGGTCGCGCTGACCCGTCCGGAAGGTTGTGCATTCTTCATCGCGTTTCTGCTTCATCGGCTGGTGGTCGCGCCGCCACTTACCGCGATCGCCCTTCGACGCCTTGCCGCGTGGTGTGGAATCTTCTCGTCACCGGGTTCGCTTTGTTTCTCCTCGCCAGGCACGCGGTGTTCGGCGCCTGGGTGCCAAACACTTACTACGCCAAAGCGGGCGGGCGCCATCTGTCCGCGCTTCCGCACTACCTTTCTCATTCTGACGATGGCGGATGGAAGTATGTGCTGCGGTTCGTGCGCAACGGCTGGCCGATCCTGATCGCGGCCGGGCCGTCCGCTTCGCGGAGCTGCGCCATTGGCGCAGTGTCATGTTGTTCGCCGGCATCGCAGGCGGCACGCTGTTGTACCGTCGTGTTCGTGGGTGGCGATTTCTGGCCGCAGGCGCGCTTCTTCACTGCGACGCTGCCGTTCTTCGCGATTGCCGCGCAACATGCCATCGTCATCGCCACACGGGCATTTCCCCGCGCCCGGCAGATCGCAGCGGCCGTGCTGTTGCTGGTGGTGGCTTTCTTCAGCTTGCATCCGTCGCTCGACCTGAGGGCGCAACATCAGAACGACACGCTGATCAGTCTCCAGGGCCGGCTGAAACAAGGGCGCAGAGTGCGGGGGCGCTCGCAGACGCCGCCGGAATCGCCGATCCGCTCTACCTGGATCCAGACATCGGCGGCCCGGCACTCGTGGGGCTGCGGATCCTCGATCTTGGCGGCCTCACTGATATTCACATCGCAAGATTTCAATACGACCCGTACTTCTTCCCGACCTACGTATTTGTCGAGCAGCGTCCGCATTACATCCGCACGCAGGCGACCTGGACGAACTCGTCCCGGATTACCGTGTACCCTGAATTCGCCGAGCAATACGTTGCGATCGAGGAGCACAGCGACGCACTCGGACGACACGGACTGTTCGTCCGCCGCGATCTCGCGTCGGGCGCTGCCCCTCGCACGCCCAATCCGTCGTTCGCACAGGCGGTGCGCGACGCGTGGACGGTGCGTGCGCGAGAAAGGAACGCGGCCGGCCCCGATGAAAGCGCTCAGGGCTGCGGCCGTCGTTCTCTCACTCGCGCTGTTCGCGCTGCTCGCATTCTGCATCGCCGGACGTCTCGCGTTTCCCTTCGAGTTGGAATGGATGGAGGGCGCAACCCTGATGCACGTGCGCCGAGTGGCCCAGGGTCTGCCGCTCTACGTTCAGCCCACGATCGACTTCGTGCCGTTCGCGTATCCGCCGCTGTATTACTACGTGTGCGTTCCGTTCGCGTGGCTCCTCGGCGCGAACTTCGCGGCCATGCGTTTGGTCTCGGTGCTGGCCACAGGCGCGACGCTGATCCTTGTCTGGCTGACGGTGAAGCGGCACTCCGGCGGCCTGGCGGGCACGCTTGCGGCGGGCATGTTCGCCGGCTGCTACGCGCTCAGCGATGGACGGCGGCTCGATCTTGGCCGTGCGGACGGCGTTGGACATCGCGCTGCTGGCGGCGACGTGGTTCGTTGCCGTGCGCGCGCGGTCGCCGTGTACGTGGACGGTCGCGGCGCTCCTGGCATGCGGCTTTCTTCACGAAGCAACCCGCCTGGCAACGTGCTGGTGCCACTCGGCGCGCTCCTTTTGGGCGTCGAACGAAAACACGCGCTCGTATTCGTCGTCGTCGCGGTTGTCTTCTGACAGCCGTCTTTTTCGCGCTGAACGGGTCCACGAACGGCTGGTATGCCTACTACGTGTTTCGCATTCCGCGAACTGGCGAATGGCGGTCTCGGCAAGCGGGGAGCGGGTCCTGAGCTTCTGGACAGCTGATCTGCTGCCAGTAGCGATTGCCGTGATCGCCGGCCTCTATGCTGCGATTCGTCAGCGGTACTGGAGACACGCGGCGCTTGCGGTGGGCTGCATCGGATCGGCGTGGCTCGGCCGACTCGAAGGAGGCGCCTGGGAATAATGCGGTCCTCCCGGCCCACCTCGCGGCTGCGATCCTGTTCGGTCTCTGGCTACAGCCGCCGCGTCGAAACAGCGCCCTGGTCATGGGAGTCGCGACAGCGCAGCTCGCGGTCATGCTTTACGATCCGCGTCCATTCATCCCGAGCAGGGGAGGATCGGCTGGCGGGAGAGGCAATTGTCCGGGCGTTGGGAAGCGTTCCCCAGCCGTTACTGGTCCTCGACCACAATTCGTGGAGTTCTCTTGCGGGGCGTCGCGAGGACGCGCATGGATGGGCAGTGACTGATGTCCTGTGGGCTGATCAATCGGCGACCAGCTCGTCCGCTGCAGGACGCCGTCAGCAGCGCGATTGCGTCCCATGCGTTCGGGGCGATTGTCAGGGATGCAGAACGGTCGTGGTTCGACCAGGATCTCGACAGATGGTATGAGAAGCGCGGCACTCTGTTGACGGCGGAGAATTCTCTCCAGATGCACAGCGGGGCGCCCCGTGCCCCGACGTTCCTCCTGTTACCCAAACGCCTGGCATTCAGCGATTTACGAGTGCCAACGCCAGGACGACTATCCCGATCAGGACAGCGATAGAGACCCAGGAGATCTTGGCAACCTTGTTCATGAGATGGGGGGGTGCAACGGGCGGGCCGGGCTGATCACTAGACCAAGGTCCAGCTTGACGGCCGGGCCCCGTGGCTGGAAACTGGTCCTACCCCAACATCAGGGGGGCGCAAAAGGGGCGCCCACCATTGCCTACGCCGATTGCCGAGCCGAGTACGCGTGTTGTCTGGTGCCTCCGTCGGCGGCGGGCGGACGTTCGCTGCCTGCTGCGCGCCGAGATGCTGCCGGTCGAAGTGCAGATCCTCCAGGATCGCGACCTGGTGTTGACCGAGGTGTTCCCGGAAGAACGCCTGGCGCTCAAATGGGCTCGCGCCTACGGTGATCGTCTCAAGCTGCAGGGATGGCGCGACACCGACTCGATCGAGGGTGGTGTGAACGCGAACTCCTAACCAAGAATGGCGGCTACGGCGCCCCACAACAGAACGACCACGACCGATGCGAGGGTCACGTCCTTCCACAGTGGCGGGCTCGCCTCGTCGGTCTCATCCGCTGGCAGCTTGATCCCTTTGATCTGCGGATCCAGCGCGCCAACGGTCGATAGTCCACTCGTCGTAATTTGTCGTGGATCGCAAGGGGAGCCTCCCGGTTTCCCGCGTTATGGCAAGCTCTCTGCCAGAGGAGTCTCTCGCAGATCCGCAGGTTTCACGCCTCGTTTCCATTCGGCGGTGTCTGCCAGAGTCTGGTTTGACCCCGCGCACGTGAAGAAAACAGACACAGAGTCCAGCCGGTTCTGACGTACACTGCTCCGGCCAGCCTGCTTTCCGTCCGCGGGGACCACACATGTCCAGCCGCTTCGCTGTAGCGACTTCGATCGCACTCTCTTTGACTGCTGGCGCCCTTGTTGGCGCCCAGGCTCCCCAACAACCCGCTTCTCAATCTCAACAGAGGCCGTTTCGGACCGAGGCCAACTTCGTTCGCGTGGACGTTTTTGCGACCGTGCAGGGAAAGCCGATCAAGGACCTGACCGCGCTCGATTTCGACTTGCGCGAGGACGGCGTGCCGCAGAAGGTCTCCACGTTCGAGCATGTGGATGTCCGGACCGGAGCGGCGCAAGAGCTGCGGCAGGAACCGAACACGATCACGGAGGCGCGGGATGCCCTGAGGAATCCACGCGCGAGGGTGTTCGTGTTGTTTCTCGACGTCTCACACGTTTCCGTGGAAGGTGGATGGCAGGCGCGAGAGCCGCTGGTCCGCTTGCTCGATCGCGTGCTCGGCGATGAGGACCTGGTCGGGATCATGACGCCGAAGATGGCCGCTTCGGACATCGTGTTTGCGCGCAAGACACAGGTGCTGCAGGCCGGCCTTCGGTCCCGCTGGCCCTGGGGGGAGCGCCACACTCTGGAGAAGGACGACATCGAAAAGCAGTACGAAGTGTGCTTCCCGCCTTCAGCTGCAGACCGGGCGGCCGGCGTGTTCACCGCGGAACTCGTCCGCCAGTTGTCGGACCGCAAACGCGAGCGTGCCACGCTCGAAGCACTGCACGAAGTCGTGACGTTCCTGCGCGACGAGCGCGAGGAACGGAAGGCCATCCTGACCGTCACCGAGGGATGGCTGCTGTATCGTCCCGACCCGAACCTGACGAAACTGCGAGAGATGGGGCAGGGCCCCGAACCGATTCCCGGGCCTGACCCGATCGGTGTCGGCCCCGACGGCCGCATCTCGAAAGCGAGCCGCAACACCAATGTGACCAAGTCCGAATGTGACGCGGACCGGGTGGCCCTGGCGGCCATCGACGACGACCGTTACTTCCGCGACTTGATGGACGATGCGAACCGCGCGAATGCAAGTTTCTACACGATCGACCCGCGTGGGCTGCCCGTGTTCGATGCGCCGATCGGTCCCGATCCTCCACCCGGACCCGTCGCGGATTACCAGAGTCTGCGGACGCGCCAGGACAACATGCGCATCCTGGCCAACAACACCGACGGCTTCGCCGTTCTCAACAGCAATGACATCGACAAGGGGCTTCGCCGGATCTCCGACGACCTGACGTCCTATTACCTGCTCGGCTACTACTCGACCAATGCCAAATTGGATGGGAAGTTCAGAAGTATCAGCGTCAAGGTCAATCGTCCTGACGTATCGGTGAGAGCGCGCCGCGGATACAAGGCGGCGACGGCCCGCGAAGTCGAAGCCGTTCGCGCCGCGGCGGCAATGGCTGCGCCCCCGGACCTTGCGCCGCGCAAACCAATCGATGCCGCTCTTTCGGCGCTCGCCGTCTCGCCGAGCGCGCCTGTTCACACCTACGCGATCGCTCGCCGCGGCGTCCCGACGGCCATCTGGGTGACCGGCGAGTTGCCGCGGGCGCTGACGGCCGACACCACCGCAATCGTGACGGTGAGCACGCTGGGCGCGACCAACTCCGCCGAAGTGAAAATCGCAGCCGGACAGCGAGGATTCATCATCCCGGTGACCCTCAAGGTGGATGCCAGCGGACCTGTCGACGTCCGCATGCGTGTGGCGGCGCCTGATGGCCAGGCGCTCACCGAGTCGGTGCGCATCGACGCCACCTCGGGTCTTTCGATGCCGTTGATGTTCCGGCGGGGACCCTCGACCGGCAATAAGCTCGAACCGGCGGGCCAGGCGCAATTCACCCGCACCGAACGCGTCCACTTCGAGATCCCCTCCGAAGGGGAGACGATACTGACCGGTGCGCGCTTGCTGGATCGGACTGGCAACGCGATCGAGTTTCCGGTCGCGACCGCCGTGCGGACCGATCCCGACGGACAGCGGTGGTTGTCTGCTGACCTGACGCTTGCGTCGCTCGCGGCCGGCGACTACCTGGTCGAATTGTCGGCGGGCGAGCAGAAGGTGCTCACCGCGATCCGGATCACGCGCTAGGAGTTCGAGGGCCCGCGATCAGGGCGGGCAGCAGCGAACGGAACCGTTCGACTTCGGCATCGAGCAGACTCAGCGCCTCGCGCGCGGCAGGGACGTCGGCCGCAAGCCCGATCGCTTCCATCCGCGCGGCCTCGGACCGGGCGCGCCCCGACGGGAAGTTGCTGATCGTGCCTCTCAGGGCGTGCGCAGCGCGCACGATCGCAGGTGCGTCCCCCTCGCCGATCGCCACGCGCAACTGGGTCATGAGAATCGGCGACTGCTGGAGAAACAGGTCGACCAGCTTGCGCGCGAGTTCCTGGTCTTCGGCCAGGCCGGCGAGGAACGCCGGCTGGCCGGCGAGTTCGGGGGGGAGTTCCGCCGCCGCCGATTCGGTGCTCAGTCTTTCAACGACACGAAACAGGGCGTCCTTCGCGATCGGCTTGGTCTCGAGACAGTCCATCCCCGCGGCGAGACCTTGCTGGTGATCGGCCGTCAGTGTCGACGCGGTCATCCCGATGATCGGCAGGTGACCGCCGACCGCAGCCTCCCATGACCTGATCGTTCGCGTCGCTTTCGGCCCATCCACTTCCGGCATTTGCAGATCCATCAGCACGACGTCGACCCGCGTGCGGGCGAGCGCCTCGAGTGCCTCGCGTCCGTTGCGGCTGGTGATCGGGTGATGACCGCGCGAGGAGAGCAATGCGGCCACCAGTTCACGATGCACCTCCTCATCGTCCACCACCAGGACGGTCAACGCCCTGGTAGGAACCAGGCTGGCCGCGGGTGATTCCACGGAGGCGGCGGCCGCCGCGTCGTTCTCCAGCGCGAAGCTCGCGGTGAAGTGGAACGTCGAGCCTTCCCCCGCGTCGCTTTCGACCCAGATGTGGCCGCCCATCATCTCCACCAGTCGAAGAGAAATGGAGAGGCCCAGGCCGGTGCCTCCATATTTGCGAGCGGCGGCAACATCCCCTTGCGAAAATGGTTCGAACACCACGCGGTGCCGGTCACGCGGAATCCCGATCCCGGTATCGACGACGCCGAAGCGGAGAATGACTTCGTCCGGAACGGCCGATGCTACCCCCACGAGCAGGCGAACCTCGCCACGGTCGGTGAACTTCAGTGCGTTGCCCAGCAGGTTGATCAGCACCTGGCGCAGCCTGAGCGCGTCGCCGCGCAGACGGTCCGGCACGTCCTCGTCAACCGCGACGCTGAGGCCAATCTGCTTCCCGGCAGCCGACACGCGAAGGGTGTCGGCTGCGTCAGCGAGCGTTTCGCGCAGTGAGAACGGCTGGACATCGAGCGTCAGCTTGCGGGAGTCGATCTTGGAGAAGTCGAGGATGTCGTTGATGATCGCGAGCAGCGATTCGGCCGTCCTGCGAATGCGCGGCACCATCGTGTCGGTGGCGCCGTTGTCGAGCATGTGCTGTGACATGCCGACGATGGCGCTCAACGGCGTACGGATCTCGTGGCTGACGTTGGCCACGAATTCCCCCTTGGCCCGGTTCGCATCTTCCGCCTTGGCGTGATCGCGTTGCGCGGCCTCGTACAGTTCCGAATTCTCTCGAGCGAGACGCGACTGGCTGTGCAGCGACTCACGCAGTTCCCGCGACGACGCTTCGAGTGCTTCCGATTTCGCACCGAGTTCAGACACCAGCTGACGCGCCAGCCGGATGACCTGGGTCATGCGCTGCGTCCGTCCTTCAGCGCTGCGGGCCGCCAATGCCGCGTACAGGCTGCCGAAGTACATGAACGCCAGTTTGCCGAGCTCGGGATGGAGCGTCAGGTGACGCCCGTCCACCAGCACCACATAGGCGAGCAGCGCGATGTAACTCAGTGGTCCAAGGTGAGCGAAGACGAGCGCGCGGCGGATCGAGATCGGCGTCTGGTCGACGACCCGGAAGACCGGAAGGAAGAAGAGCCAGCTCTTTTCAGCGCCGGTCGCGTACACGGCGAACTGCCAGACGGGCAGGTCGGCCACGAGGAAGAGAAAACCGAGATCGAAACGAGGCCAGAGTCGCTCGAAGCACCGGAACAGCAGCCAGAACGACAGGGCGCAGTAGCTGGCGAACAACAGCGTCAGCCGCGTCCACGCGGCCAGGTTGAACGCGTCGTAGAGGCTGTAGTTGTAGAAGAGAACGGTGAGGGAGAGCAGCGTGAAACCAGCTCCGCGCAAGGACGGAACTGTGATCGTGTTCAGCCGAACGACGCGCTCACGCTTCCGCCGTTCGGCTTCCTGCGCATCGATCTGCAGCTGCCATGAATCGGGCTGAGCCGTGGCGCGCTTGACGTAGCGCGCAAACATCTGAAATGTGTCGAGTGCGGGGATTGTAGCAGATGTCGGAGGCTACCTATCGACCCGCGGGTTGCGGCCGAACGTTCGCGACGACGGTGATCGTAGGAGAGGCGCCCGTTCTCAACTCCGTCCTGACCAGAAATCTGTTACCGTCAACGGCAGCATCATAACTTGGGGCGAATGGCGCCAACACCTGCTGCGACGGTGTATGGAACATCGTGATCTCAGGACCGTGCTGGAATGTCGATCCGCTGGTTACGGGAACGGCCATCACCGCCCCATCCGCGGCAACGTAAAACATCTCGCGACCATCGCGGCGCCACGTCGGCTGTGAGCCGCCGCGCGTCGACACCAGCGTCTTGCCACTGCCGTCGGCGAACGACTGCACGTACACCTCGAAGCGGCCGGATTCGTCCGACGCGTAGGCGATCCATCGTCCGTTGGGAGAAAGCCGGCCCTGGATCTGATTCTGGGCTGAGTGCACGACCGGGCGCGCGATCGAATCGCCCATCCGGAGGGCGAACACGTCCCACGCCATCGAGGCCGGGGCCGAGTACAAGACCCACTGCCCATCCGTCGACCAGTCGGTCGGAAACATGTTCGGCTGCCGCTCGGACGGAACGACGGGAATTTCCGGACTGTTGCCGGGCACCATCCTGCGATACAGCCGCGGCACGCCCTCTTCGAGCGAGCTGTAGATGACCTGTTTGCTGTCGGGCGCCCAGACGCCGAAATGTGCGATACCGGGCGCCAGGTCAGCCGCTCTCGTGGACCCGCTCTTCAGGTCGATGATCGATAACGCGTCGTTCTGCGAGTCGAGCCGCTCGGTCACCAAAGCGCGAGCCCATCGGGTGAGAGGTCGAGACCCAGATACTGCCCCGGCGGCAACACCTGCTGAAGGCCGCGACCGGATCGATCGACCACCTCCAAGTCGAAGGTCGGACGTCCGTCCCCGCTCCAGTACGCGATCGTGCTCGCACCCACCGAAACAGGCAGCCACGAGGGCCCGCCGAGGGCAACGACGTGGTCCGGCAGGGCCGTGGCTTGTCCCGTAAGCGTCGCCGTGGCGTCGTCGAAACGCTGCGCCATCAGACTGCCCGCTCGCTCGAACAGCAGATGGCCGGTCGGCGCGTAGACCGCACGGGCCGCCGATGCGAGCACCAGTCGCTGGTCCTGCGAATCGAGGGAGCGCACGTAGTGCCACTCGCGGCGCGGTCGCGGTTTCTCACGTACAAGAGGAAGCGCCGGCCGTCGGGAAGGAACTGCGGCCATGCATGGGAGAGCTCGCCCCCCTGCACGTTGACCGTCGTGACCGGCGTGACTGGTCCGCCGTCCGCCGACACGCGCACGCAATCCGCCGCCAGCCCCTCCAAAGAGGATGGTTCCGTCCTGGCTCCAGGACCCGCCCGCCACGTTCTGGGCGGCCTCGGCCAGTTCCTGAACCGAACCACTCTCGATCAGGATGCTTCTTCAGCTTGCGATCGGCGAAGAACGCGATCGCCGTTCCATCTGGCGACCAGAACGGCCCGCTGGCGTGGTCGGTCCCAGCCAAGTGTCCGGCCGGTCGTCGAATCGAGTGCCCGCACCCATAGCGAGGGACCCCGGTCGTGTCGGCCACAACCAGGGCGATCTGTTTGGCGTCCGGCGACAAGGCGAATTGCGGGGCGCCTGAGATGTCGAATGGAGTCCAGCGTCGTGCCTTCGGGTGGCACCACCGACAGTCGCAGCGGTGGCGGGGGCGACGATCATCGCGGCTCCGACTGACCGTCACGATGCGCCACGAGCCGGATCGCGGCGGCCGCAATCAGCCACGGTAGCGCCCGTGCGAGCCGGGACAGGCCGGGCGCCCGGCGATCGGCTCTCAGCCGCAGTCGCCGTCGAGATCCTCGACGTCGACGCGAGCATCGGCGATATCGCGCAAACGCCGCGACGGATCCTTCTGCAGGCACCGACGCATCAGTCGAACGAGTGACTCCGGAGTCGAGGTAGGTAGAAGGCTCCACTCGGGTTCGCGCTCGAGCACGACCACGCAGCGTATCGCTGCAGGTATCGCGAGCAAACACGGGTCGACCGCTCAGCATCTCGAACAGGACACAGCCGAATGCCCAGATATCCGTCCTCTTGTCGACCGCCTGCCCGCGTGCCTGTTCAGGGCTCATGTAGCCCGCCGTCCCAATCACCGAGCCTTGCCGCGTGCCGTAGACGGCAGCGGCAGGCGGCAGACTCACTGCCATCGCGCGCGATCATCTTGGCGATGCCGAAGTCGAGCAGCTTCGCTCCGCTGTCCGTGATGATCACATTGGCGGGCTTGAGGTCGCGGTGAACGACACCGCTGCGATGAGCGGTGTCGAGCGCGTCGATCATCTCGGCGGCATACCGGCGCGTGCGCATTCCACCGGCAGGGGACCGCGCTCGAGGATCTCGCGTCAGCGTTTCGCCCTCGAGATACTCCATCACCAGGTAGTCGAACCGCCCGTTGTGACCGACGTCGAAAATCGTGCAGATATGGGGATGGTTCAAGGAGGCGATCGTCTTCGCCTCACGATCGAACCTGGCGCGAGACGCCGGGTCTGGCACCAGGTCCGGCGAGAGCACCTTGAGCGCGACCGCGCGACCGAGGCGCGAGTCGTGGGCCTTGAAGATCCGCCCCATGCTCCCGCGCCCGATCAAGCCGACGATGTCGTAGACTGCCGACACGCGCGCCTGGCGCCAGGTCGGCATCCGTCGCACTGAGCTCGTCGAGGGAAGCGGTCGTCAGCGACGCGAGCGCGTCGGCGGATGCAAACGCCCCGGCGGCATCGTGCGCGATCAGCAACGACTCGACTTCGGCGCGCAAGGGCGCCGTCGCTGCCGCACGCCTCGGCGACGAACGACGACCGCAGATCGTCGGGTTGTTCCAATGCCGACTGGAACACCGTCTTGACGCGCGACCAGTCGGGCTCGCGGCTCACCGGTCGACCGGGCCGATCGTCAGATGCCGGAACAGCCACGCGCGCGCCATCTGCCAGTCCCGCGTGACTGACGATCGCGACACGCCGATCGCGCCGGCAATCTCGTCTTCCGACATGCCGGCGAAGTACCGCAGTTCGACGATGTGCGCCTGGCGCTCATCGATGCTGCTCGAGTTCCTCGAGGGCCGCATGAAGCGCGAGCACCTCACAGGCAACGGGTTCCACTCGGCCAACCTGCTCGTCCAGGTCAACGCGGAAGGAAGTCAGCCGGACGCTTCACCGCATGCCGGCGCCGCGCATGGTCGACGAGGACGCGGCGCATCATTTTGGCGGCGATAGCCAGGAAGTGCGCGCGGTTCTGCCAGTCGACGCGATCCTGGTCGACCAGCCTGCAGGTAGGTCTCGTGAATGAGCGCCGTCGGCTGGAGCGTGTGATCGCGCCGCTCGCGACGCAGATAGTCGTGCAGCGCGCGCCCGCAGATCTCGGTGAACCAGCTCGAAGAGATCGTCGCGCGCCTGAACGTCCCCACGCTCCCCAGGCGCGGAGCAGGAGTGTCGCCGTCCCGGGGTTGGTGGATGTCACGTCGTTGGGCACGAGCAGACTATGGGCGCTGGGGCAGGTCAAGTCAAGGCAGCCGCGCCCGTGCGCGACGCACGCCTGACGCACTTTCCACCGGTCCTGCGCGTCATGAGATGGAGGTAGAAACGATGAGACGACTGACTTTGCTCGGTGTGACGATGATGACAGCGGGACTGACGACGCTGACGGCGAGCCGCCGCCCAGGACACGGCGAGCGCCGGCGATCTCCAAGGAAGGCGCGGCTCGATGCAGCGAACCGGCACGCTGAAGGGGAACTACGGGTTCAACGCTGTCGGGCCTGCGTCCAGGGGTCGGGGGCGCACTGGAGCAGTTCGTCGGTATCTCGATGCAGACCTACGATGGGCAGGGCGATTCACGCAGACGGACAACACGCATGGTCCGAGCAGTGACGATGACCGATCAAGCCGGGCTGGGGCACCTATACCGTCAACCCCGACTGCTCGGGAACGAAGACACTCTGGCTGGAAGGGCTGCCGTTTCCGATCGAGAACCGCATCGTCGTTCTGGACAAGGGTGACGAGATCCGGATTGTCGTGATGTCGCCGCCACCAATCGTCGTCTCCGCCAGCGGGCGAAGAATCTTCTAACACCCCTCGCTCGTCAGCACGCGAATGGTCCGCCAGCTCACAGCCCGTGGGCCGGCGGACCATTGAGAACAGCGAACGAGCGCAGCGAGGAGCCATGGGCGGGCCCCGCGAGTGAGCGTGTGGGGGAGTTCGAGGGGTGAAGCCCCTCGAATAAAGTTGGAGCGGGCTACGGGAATCGAACCCGTCTAGCTGGCTTGGGAAGCCAGAGCATTACCACTATGCTAAGCCCGCAGGGTCCCCACGATTTTAACGCCAAACTCCAAACTCCAAACTGCAAACTCCAAACGACAAACTCCAAACGACAAACTCCAAAACGCAAGTCTGAAACCTGAAGTCTAACCCCTGATCAGCCCGAGAACTTCGTCGCGCTTCTGTTCCATCAGCGCCTGCGTGGTCGCTTCCAGGTTCAGCCGGAGCATCGGCTCGGTGTTCGACGATCGGACGTTGAAGTGCCAGTCGGGAAACTCGACGGAGACGCCGTCCATGCGGTAGACGTTCCCGTCCGCGTACTTCGCCTCGAGCGCGTCGAGCTTTCCCGCGATCAGGCTCATGTCGTTGAGCTTCGTGTTGATCTCGCCCGAGATGAAGTACTTCGCGCGGAGCGGCGCCAGCAGTTCGCTCAGTGTCTGACCCTTGCGGGACATCAGTTCGAGGATCAGCAACGCCGGGATGAACCCGTTGTCGGCGAAGAAGTAGTCACGGAAGTAGTAGTGGCCGGTGACCTCGCCGCCGAAGATCGCCCCTTCTTCCCGCATCCGCTGCTTGAAGAAGGCATGACCGACGCGGTTCATCAGCGCGGTCCCACCC
Organism: uncultured Acidobacteriota bacterium; assembly: GCA_963742265.1. Taxonomy (GTDB): domain Bacteria; phylum Acidobacteriota; class Vicinamibacteria; order Vicinamibacterales; family 2-12-FULL-66-21; genus JACDCA01. The sequence goes on along the minus strand of CAVULC010000002.1, from coordinate 362,378 downwards.
AGCTGCGCTGCCGTGTCTTTCACCGCATAGCTGGCGCGGACGTCATAGCACGATCTTCGCGCCGGGATGCTTCAGGAGCGCGGCCTCACCCAGGAGCGCGGTGACGAAGTCGCCGGCGATGAACTCGCCGTCGCCGTCGATGAAGAAGCAGCGATCTGCGTCGCCGTCCCACGCGATGCCGATGTCGGCCTTGTCCTTGATCACGCGTTCGACGATGTCGCGACGGTTCTCTTCGATCAGCGGATTGGCTTCGTGATTCGGAAACGAGCCGTCCACCTCGAAGCAGAGCTTCGTGACTTTGCACGGCAGCTCGTCGAAGAGTCGCGGCGCGATCACGCCTGCCATGCCGCTGCCGGCGTCGAGGACGACGTTGAACGGCTTGATGATCGCCGGGTCGATGAACGACATCACGTGCTTCACGTAGTCATCGATCACGTTCATCGTCGTCACGCTGCCGCGTGCGGCAGCGGGCGCGGGAAGTGTTGCCCGCCGAGATCATGTCGCGGATGTCGTTGATGCCCGCTTCGCCGCTCAGCGGGAAGGCTTCTCGGCGCACCATCTTGATCCCGTTGTATTCCCCCGGATTGTGGGACGCGGTGATCTGCACGCCGCCGTCGAGACCATCCCTGGCCACGGCGAAATACATCATGTCCGTTCCCATCATTCCGTAGTCGACGACATCGGCTCCCTGCGCAGTGGCGCCGTCGATGAACGCGGCGGCGATCGACGGCGAGGAGAGCCGCATGTCGCGCGAGACGGCAATCCGTTTCGCGCCCAGATAGCGTGACGAAACCGCGGGCGATCAGCCGGGCGGCATCCTCGTTGATTTCGGACGGGTAAAGGCCTCGAACGTCGTAGGCCTTGAAGATCGCGGGATTGATGCTCATACCTTGCTGTAGTCCGTGAGAACGGTCTTGTCGCCGAGCACGACCGGCGTGTCGACCGAGACGTTACGACCGACGTGACAGTTGCGGCCGAGGATGGATCCGCGCAGCGCCGCTTCCGGACCGACCCAGCCGTTCGGCCAGATGATGGACCCGTCGATCACGGCACCGGCTTCCACGTGGGTCTGACGGCCGATGACTGAATACGGGCGCACGGTGGCGCCCGCTTTTACGACCACCCCTTCATCGATGAAGCAGGGCCCCTCGATGTGCGCGCCGTCTTCGATCTTCGCGTCGGGTGAGACGAACGGACTGCCGTGTGCGAGGCCGGCGAACGGCGGCGCGGCGTAGCGGCCGTCCATGATGTCGCGATGAACCTGGAGATATTTTGCCGGCGTGCCGATGTCGATCCAGTAGCCGTTGTCGACGTAGGCGACGAACGTCTCGCCGCGCTCGATCAGCGATGGGAAGTAGCTGCGCTCGATCGACCAGGCGGTGTCTTTCGGAATCCGGTCGAAGGTGTCCGGCTCGAGCACGTAGATGCCGGCGTTGATCGTGTTGCAGGTGATCTCGTCTTCACCCGGCTTTTCGAGGAAGCGCTGGATGTTGCCATTGCCGTCCGTTTCGACCAGCCCATACGCGCGAGGATTGTCGACCGGCGTCAACACGATCGTCGCCTTGGCCTTGCGCTCGCGGTGCAGCGCGAGCACCGCCCTCACATCGACCTGGGTCAGCACGTCGCCGTTGAAGACCACGACCGACTCGGTCAGCTGATCCCCGGCATAGCGGATCGCGCCGCCGGTGCCGAGCGGCATCGGCTCGACGACGTAGCGGATCCGGATGCCCAGGCCTTCACCTTCGCCGAGAATCTCCTCGATCCGGCGCGGCTGGTAGTTGAGGCTGAGAATCACCTCGTCGATCTCCGGCACCTGCAGCAGCTGGTCGATCTGGTAGTAGAGAAACGGCCGGTTGAAGATCGGCACGATCGGCTTCGGCGTGTGAACGGTGAGGGGCCGCAGGCGTGTGCCCTTGCCCCCGGCGAGCAGAATGGCCTTCATGTCAGCCTTGAATTGTACCCGCTCGCGCCTGGAATGCGCAGCGGGAGCTTGAAGTAAAGTGTTCTCACAGGCCGGATGAATCTCCCGAACGCGATCACGCTCGCCCGGATCTTCCTCGTGCCGCTGCTGGTCGTCGTCCTGTTGACGAAATTCGAAGGACGCCAGATCTTCGGCGTCAGGAAAGAACTGGTCGGCGCCGCCATTTTCGGCATCGCCTCACTGACCGACTGGCTCGACGGCTACCTGGCGCGGCGCCGCAAGGAAGTCACCACGCTCGGCCAGCTGATGGATCCGGTCGCCGACAAACTGCTCGTCACGGCCGCACTCGTCTCCCTCGTCCAGATGGACCTGGCACCGGCCTGGATGGTCGCGGTGATCCTCGGCCGCGAGTTCGCGGTGACCGTGCTGCGCAGCATCGCCTATGCAAGGGGAGTCGTGATTCCCGCTTCGCCGCTGGGCAAGTTCAAGATGGCGGCACAAGTCACCGCGATCCTCGCCCTGATTCTCGGCCAGGACCACCTGCGGCAGTTCTACGTGATCGGCTGGATCGCGCTGTGGGTCGCGGTGATCACCGCGGTGATCTCGGCAGTCGACTACTACCGGAAGTTCAACGGGCTTCTTTCCACCAAATAGGCAAACTTCAAACTCAAACTCCAAACTCAAACTGCAAACTCCAAACTGCAAACTGCAAACTACAAAGTTGATGGTCCCAACGCCCGTTTGCCGATTGGGATTTTCGCGTTTGAAGTTTGGCGTTTGGAGTTTGGAGTTTGGAATTTGGCGTTTGGCGTTACCGGTGAATGGCGATGAGATCGCCGACGTACACGGCATCGTTGGACGCGATGATCCGGATCAGCGACGTCTCGGGATGGGTGGTGACGATCACGGCGTCACCGAGTCTGGCAATCGGACCTTTACCTGCGAGTGTTTGACGGAACAGCGTCAGTCGCTGACCGACGCGGACGCCGTGGTCGGTGCCGCGGTCCATCACCAGCAGGGAGCCTGCGCCTCCCATTTGCCTGCGCTCGTCGCCGAGCACGAGGCGGGCGGGATGGGCGAAATCGGGTTCGCCGCCGATGAGATCTGCCGGCGGAGGAGGCACGACCAACGGTTCGAGGTAATCGCCCTGGTTGATGCCGTCACACGCCTCGGTGATTTTCGCAATCGCGACATCTCCCTGCACCTCGACCACCGTGATCCATCCGGCAGTGTGGACGCTGCGGGTGGCCTCGCCGAGGGTGGGATGGGCGAAGCGGTCCTCGATCACGCGACGCACGACGAATCGCTGGCCGGGCATGACTCCCTGGGCGGATCCGGCGTTGATCACGACCGCATCGCCGGGGCTGAAGAGTTGCTTCGCGGGTTCGTGCCCGCCCGCAATTTTCATCGCTGATGTGGGAACGACCAGCGCAACCTCCGCTCCACAGCGCTGATCGGTCGGAACGTCTTTCGCGAGCGGCGCTGCCTGCTGCGCGCCGATCGTGGCAGCCGTCATGAACAGGAGCGTGACGATGATCGTGTTTCGCATGCGGTTCCCCGGCAGCCCTGAAGGGCTGCACTACGTTCGAGAATGGCAGCCCTGTCGGCTGCACTACGTTCGAGACTGGCAACCCTGAAGGGCTGCACTACGACTATTTTGCCGATTTCGCTGCGCCGCTCTTGAGTTCGGCCAGCTGCTTCTGGGCATCGGCCAGATACTCACTCTTATCGAACTCAGCGATCAGTTTGTCCAGATACGGGATCGCTTCTGCCGGCCGGTTGACCTTCACGTAGACCTGCGCCAGGTGGTAATAGACGCCGTCGCGGTAGGTGAACTCCGGGTCGCTTTTCAGGATCGCGGTCAAGCGGTCGACTGCGCCCGGATACCAGCGTTGCCGGTAGTAGAAGACCCCGACCCGGTATTCGGACATGCTGAGGCGATCCTTGGCCTCGCGCAGGTGCTTCGCGCCTTCCGGTGCCAGTGAACTCTTCGGATAGCGCTGCATGAACGTCGTCAGTTCATTGATCGCGTCCCGAGTTTCGGTCTGGTCGCGCTCCGGCCCTTTCATCTGCTGGAAGTGCGCCATGCCGAGCTTGTACTGCGCGTAGTCGGCGCGTTCATGCGTCGGGTAGAACGACAGGAATTCGCGGTACTCATTGATCGCGAGCAGCTGCGATTCAGCAGAGTGTTCACCGAGGTACGTGTCGGCGATGCCGAGCTTCGCGTCGGCGCGATAAGGACTCTGTGGATAACTGTCGACCAGCTGCCGGAAGTACTCGCGGGCAGCGAACCACCGCTTGTCGTTCAGCGCCTTGGTCCCGTTTTCGTGAAGGAACTTGTCCGGCTCGAGCGACCCGACCGGCGGCTTCTTCGGCGCACTGGCGCAGGCGGCGGCGCCGGCGAGAAATGACAGGCAGAGGCACACGCACAGGAGGCGTATGCCGGACGAGAGCCGGAGCGCGGCGGGTGACGTCACCCTCACGCGCGCACCGGTGTAGACGAAAGCCATCGATACTCCGCTTCAATTCCCTGTTCGAGCGACACGCTCGGGGCGAAACCCAGGTCCGCCCGGGCCAGCGAGGTGTCGGCATACGTGTCGCGCATGTCCCCCTTCTGGACCGGCTCGCGCACGACCTCCAGGGGCTTACCGGCGACCCGGCCGATGATGTCGATGACGTGGTTCATCGAGACGCGCGAGCCGCCACCCACGTTGTAGGCGCGCCCCGGCACGCCGCGCACTCCGGCGGCGATCGTCGCCGCGACCGCATCAGCGACGTAGGTGAAGTCGCGTGTCTGTTCGCCGTCTCCGTACAGCGTGATCGGTTTGCCGTCGAGCGAAGCCCGGATGAACCGGTGGAACGCCATGTCCGGCCGCTGCCGTGGACCGTAGACGGTGAAGTACCGCAGCGCGGCGGTCGGCACCCCGTGATTGGCAAAATACAAGATAACACAGCTGCTCCGCCGCAAGCTTGGTCACCCCGTACGGAGAGACCGGCTGCGGCAGCGCCGTTTCCCGCATCGGGATCGATACGTTATCGCCATACAGCGACGAGCTCGACGCGTAGACGAACCGGGTCAGCGGACGGCCGACGCAGGCCTCGAGCAGCTGCTGCGAGGCGTCGACGTTGTTCTCCGTGTAGGTGCGGAAATCGCGTCCCCAGCTCTTGCGCACGCCGGCCTGCGCGGCGAGATGGAACACGTGGGTCGCGCCCTCGAGCAGCGCCGGCAGATCCGCATCCTGGATCCGCGTCTCGATGAAGCTGAACCCCGCGCGTCCGGTGTTCTCGGCGAGGTTCGCTTCCTTGATCGGCCGCGGATAGTAATCAGTGAAGCAGTCGACGCCGACCACTTCGGCACCCGAGATCGAGCAGTGAACCGGAGAGATGCGACCCGATGAAGCCGGCGGCGCCGGTGACGACGCACTTCATGCGAACGCCTGGCGGATGCGATCGGGCAGACGGCAGACGCGTCCCTGCGCGGTGACGGCCGCATGCACCGTATGCCCGCCGGCGGCGACGATGCCGTCCTCGCGCACGACCGTGTAATTGAACTGCATTCGCACGGGTGACAGCATGTGGCCTTCGGTCCTCACCTCGATCACGTCGTCGTAGCGCGCCGGACGGTGGTACTCACAGTGCGCCTCGATGACCGGCAGGCTGACGCCCGCCGCTTCCATTTCGCGATAACTCCAGCCGAGCGATCGCAACAGGTCCGTCCGCGCGACCTCGAACCACACCAGGTAGTTCGCGTAATAGACGACCCCCATCTTGTCGGTCTCAGCGTACCGCACGCGCAGATTCGTCACCGACCGTTGCACGGTCACCGGCTGACGAGGCCCGCCAGCGCCGCCGACCGCAGTGCGCGGGTCGCCGCTGCCGGATCCGCCGCGCTGAAGATCGCGTTCCCCGCAACCAGGATCGAGGCGCCGCATTCAACCAGGCGCGCCGCGTTCGAGCTGTCCACCCCGCCGTCCACCTCGATCGGGGCAGGATTGCCGGCCGCGTCGAGCAGCGCGCGGACCGCCTGATCTTAGACTCGCTGCGCGGAATGAAGGTCTGGGCCCCAAAGCCAGGATTCACCGACATCACGAGGACGTGATCGACGTCACCGGCGATCTCCTCGAGGGCCCCGACCGGCGTGGATGGATTGATCGCAACCCCGGCCTTCGCCCCAAGCGACTTGATGTACTGGATGGACCGGTGCAGGTGCGGAAGGACCTCGACGTGCACCGACAGCATGGCGGCTCCGGCATTGACGAAGTCTTCCGCATAGCGGTCGGGATCCTGGATCATCAGGTGGACATCGAGCGGCACCTTCGCCACTTTCTTCAGCGACCGGACGACGGGGACGCCCATCGTGATGTTCGGCACGAAATGGCCGTCCATCACGTCGACGTGGATGAAATCCGCGCCTCCGGCTTCGGCCATGGCGATCGCGTGTCCGAGCGCCGCAAAGTCCGCGGCGAGGATCGACGGCGCCAGCTGGTACGGCCCGGGCGCTCAACGGCTGACTTCCAGGGAGATTGGCTCGCCCGGCGAAATCTGGAAGCCGGCCTGCGGATTCTGCCTCAGGACGATCCCGGCCGGCACGCCCGGATACGGATGATCGCCAACCACCGCCACGCGGAAGCCGCGCACGCGCAGCACGTCGGCGGCGCGATCGCCGTTGACGCCGATCAAATCGGGCATGACGTAAGTTGCGCCGCTTTCCCCTCGATTGACCAGGAGCGAGACCTGCGCCGCACTCGTTTTTGCCGGCGGTGTCTGCGCGATCACCGTTCCGGCAGGGTAGTCCCCGGACCGGACCTCAGATGACGCCTCCAGCTCCAGTCCCTCCTGCTGCAGTCGCAGTTGTGCTGTTCGCTCAGATTCTCCAACCAGCACCGGTACGACCATCGCCCTTGCACCGGCACTGATCCACACCTTGATGCTGCGTTCCCGCCGCGTCCGCACTCCCGCGGGAGGATCCTGCGAGATCACCTGGCCGGCGGGCACCTTGGGATCGATCCGACGCCTTCTTCGACGCGAAGATTCAAGCCGGCCTCGGCGAGGATCGTCACTCGCCTCGTTCACGGTCTTACCGGCCAGCGTCGGCACCACGACCTCACGTGTTTTCAGTGCGAAGCGCATGGAGGCGGCGGCAAAGATCACGTAAGTCAGCAGCAGGGCGCCGCCCAGGAGCAGCAATTTGCCTGCGCTCCAGACGCGCGTCTTGAATGGCATGGATCCCGAAAGTTTAGCGCAAGTCCTTAGTTCTCACCAGCATGGCGGCGAAGAAGGCCTCGAGCGCGTCGCGGTGGGGAAGTGTCTCGAACACCGGCCCGGCGAGCTCGAAACGAGGGGTTCGCATCCAGGAAACGCTCCACGACCTCCGCGTTTTCTTCCGGCTCGCTGGAGCAGGTCGCGTAGATCAAGGTGCCGACCGGCTTGAGGACGTCCGCCGCGTGTTGCAGCATCGCCCCCTGGGCTTTGGCCATGGCGGGCAGCTCTTCCGCCGAACGCCTCCACTTGATGTCTGGATCGCGTCGGAACGTTCCGAGCCCCGAGCAGGGCGCGTCCAGCAGGACGCGGTCGAACACCTGTCCGAATGGCAGTGGCGATCCGGCGTCTGCCTGGACGACGCGGACGTTGGTTGCTCCGGAGCGTCGTACCGTTCGTGCGAGCAGATCGACCCGTCGTCCTCTGACGTCGCCCGCCACGACCAGGCCGCGGCCGTCCATCGCGGCCGCCATGGCGGTGGTCTTGCCGCCGGGTGAGGCGCAGGCGTCGAGGATCCGCTCGCCCGGTTGTGCGCCGGCAAAGGCGGCGACCAGCTGTGACGCTTCGTCCTGGATGAAGAAATGTCCGAGCTCGTCGAGAGGCGTCGCGAGGGGATTGCCGGAGCGAACGACCAGGCCGTCCGCGGCGCGTCCGGAGGGTTCGACGTCCACGTTGTGCTGCGCGAGCGCGGCGACCAACTCGTCCCGGGTCGTTTTCAGGGCGTTGACGCGAAGGGTGAGGGGGGCGGGCGCGTTGTTGAACTTTGCCCAGGCTTCCGCGGACTCGAATCCGTAGCGTTTGACCCAGCGTTCCACCAGCCATCGGGGATGCGACAGGGTGATGGAGAGATAGTCCAAACGGGGCCTGACCCCGTTTTGGACTCTCGGTGGTCAAAACGGGGTCAGGCCCCGATCGGTCGGAGGCAGACTAATCGCCGGACGGGGAGGGAGTGGAAGATTGTCGCGTTCGCGGCTGACGCGGCGGAGGACGGCGTTCACCAGGCCGGACGCGCTTCGCTTGCCGGCCTTGCCCGCGAGATCGACGGCGTCCTTCACCGCAGCGGACGCCGGGATCCGATCCAGGTGCACCAGCTGGAACATCGTCAGGCGCAGAATGTCGAGCACCTCTGGATCGAGTTTCTGCAGGCGCCGTCCCGCGAAGATCTGGATCACGTGGTCGAACGCACCCTGCCAGCGCAGTGTCCCCGTCGCGATCTCTCCCGCCAGCGCGCGGTCGCGCTCATCCGGCAACCGCGTGCGCGCGCGCGCCAGCGCCGTTCCGAGGTCGGCCCGCCCGGACCCAACGGTTCGCAGGATCTCGAAGGCGGCAAGGCGGGCAGGCGCGATCACGAGCGTTCGATACGGATTCCGGGAACAACGCGATGGCCGGACAGAAAATCGCGCGCGGCCATCACGCGCTTACCTTCCGGTTGCACTTCCAGGAGATGCAGCACGCGTCCGTCAGCGCCCGCGACGCCGATGACGCCAGGGGGTGCCGCGACGATCGTCCCGCCCGGGTCGGTCGCGACGTCCTCCGACACCGCAGAGCGATGCACGAGAAACCGGACGCCGTTCAGCCGTCCCGACACGAGCGGCCACGGCTGCAGTCCGCGAATCAGATCGTGGAGCCTCGCCGCCGGCTGATTCCAGTCGACCGTGCCTTCATGCTTTTCGATCTTGTGCGCGTAGGTCGCGGCGGTATCGTCCTGCGGTGTCTCCGTTGCGCCGCCTTCGGCCATCTGATTCACCACGCCGAGCACGAGATCCGCTCCGAGCAGCGAGAGCGCGCGTTCGACTTCCGGTGTCGTCGCGTCGGCGCCGATAACGATGCGACCCATCGTGAATACAGGACCGGCATCGAGTTCCTTCACCACGCGCATGATGCTGATCCCGGTCTCACGATCGCCGTTGATCACCGCGCGATGCACCGGCGCGGCGCCGCGATACTTCGGCAGCAGCGACCCGTGGATATTGATCATCCCGAGACGCGGGATCGCGAGTAGCGCGTCCGGCAGAATACGTCCGTAGGCGGCAACGACCCCGAGGTCCGGCTGCAAAGCCGACACCGACGACAGGAATGCCTCCTCCTTCAGCTTCGCAGGCTGAAGGACCGGGATACCGGCAGCCGCTGCGACCATTTTCGTCGGCGTGACTTGAAGCTTGTGTCCGCGTCCTTTCGGCCGATCGGGTTGCGAGACGAGCGGCGACGACCGAGTGATGTGACGCGATCAGCGTTTCGAGCCCCGGCACGGCGAACGCAGGCGTGCCGAAATAGATGATCCGGAGACTCACCATTTCCCGCTGCGCTGAAGCTTCTGGACCTTGCGGACGATCAGGTCGCGCTTGATCCCGCGCAGCCGGTCGACGAACAGCATCCCTTCGAGATGGTCCATCTCGTGCTGAAACGCGCGAGCCAGCAGTCCCTTGCCTTCGATCGTCACGGGCACGCCTTCGCGATCGAAGCCCTTGATCACCGCCCGCGACGGACGAAGAACCGTCGCGTCGAAACCCGGAACGCTCAAGCACCCTTCTTCCTCGAGCTGCATGCCGTCTCGCTCGACGAACTCCGGATTCACGAGCGTGATCAGCTCTCCAGTCGCTCTTTCCGACTGACGTATCGATGACGATGACTCGCAACGGAACACCAATCTGTGTGGCCGCAAGGCCTACCCCCGGAGCCGCATACATGGTCTCGACCATGTCGTCGATCAGGCGACGGAGCGTGTCGTCGAATGCGGCGACCGCGGTCGCGCGGGCGTGAAGCTGCCGCTCACCGTATCGGAGGATCGGCCGGATCATTCGGGTCGTGCCCGGAAGCGCGCGCGCGTCGCGGCCGCGGCCGATTCCATCGAGCGCGAGAGCTCGGCCATCGAGTCGCCGCCGAACTTCTCGATCAGCGCCTCGGCCAGCACGAATGCCACCATCGCTTCGCCGACGACGGCAGCGGCCGGCACCGCGCAGACGTCGCTGCGCTCGATTGCCGCGGCAGCATCCTCCATCGTCACGAGGTCGACCGAGCGGAGCGGCTTCATCAAGGTGGAGATCGGCTTCATCCACGCCGACACGCGTAGATCCTCGCCGTTCGTGACGCCGCCTTCGAGCCCGCCGGCGTTGTTGGTGGGACGCGCGACGTTGGTGACGTGAGCTCCATCTGGATCCGGAACGATCTCGTCATGGACCTTCGAGCCGGGCCGGTACGCGGCCTCGGGGCCGAGTCCGATCCCGACGGCCTTGATCGCCGGGATCGACATCAATGCCTGGGCGAGCCGTCCATCGAGCTTGCGATCCCACTGCGTGTAACTGCCAAGCCCCACCGGCAGCCCGGTGCCGATCACCTCGAATGCGCCGCCCTTTGTGTCACCGGCCTCACGTGCGGCATCGATCTCCGCAATCATCCGCGCTTCCACCTGGGTGTCGACGCACCGCAACGGTGCATCGTCTGCAAGCGCGGCGGCTTCATCAAACGACACCTGCTGCCTCGCTGAAGGCAGGGCAGTGGCGCCGAGCGCGAAGACGTGGCTCGTGATGCGGATCCCGGCGGATTCGAGGAGCTGACGCGCGATTGCACCGGCTGCGACCCGGGCCGCTGTCTCCCGGGCGCTGGCGCGCTCGAGGATGTCCCGGACGTCCTCGCGTCCGTACTTCGCGACCCCGGCAAGATCGGCATGGCCCGGTCTCGGCCGCGTGACCGGTGCGCGCCGGGCACCACCTGCGTCCGGTCGCAGGATTCGCGTCGAGACTCATGGTGTGCTGCCAGTTCGCCCAGTCGCGATTCTCGATCATCAACGCGATCGGTCCGCCGATCGTTTCTCCTCGGCGAACGCCGGAGAGGACCTGGGCGCGGTCTGATTCGATGGCCATTCGGCGGCCACGCCCGTAGCCTCCCTGGCGCCGGCGAAGCTGCTGGTCAATGGCATCGATATCGAGATGAAGGCCGGCGGGAATCCCTTCGAGCACCACCACGAGCGCGCGGCCGTGCGACTCTCCCGCGGTGAGAAAACGCAGCATCAGCGCCCGCCGCCCTGCTGTTTCTTCCAGCGGTCATAACGCATCCGCAGCGTCTTCACGGGATTGGCGTCCTCCTGGGGAGTGATGTCGGTGTCGGCCACGCTGACATACATCGAGTACTTGCCGTCGTTTGGCGTCTCTCCCGGAACATCGGTCTTGAGCGCCTCGAGGATGTAGGCGACGTGAGCTGTTTTCGCGGTGCATGGCGCGTCGATCTTCGGCCCGCGGTCGCACGAACAGCGGCTGTCTCCACCATTCGCGTCCGCTGCTTCCATGGCTGCCATGACTCGGTCCGTCAGCAGGCCCTTGGCCGCGACGAATGCCGCAACCGCCTCGGTCACCACGGCTTTCGCTCTTCAGGATATTTCCCTGGATCGAGTAGAAGATCTGCGTCCCGGGCACCTGCCCCTGCTTGTCGAGCGACACCGCCTGGTTACTCGCACCCGAGAAACCCGCCATCCGTCCGTTCAGATCGACCATGCCGAACTGGCGGCCGTCGATGCGCGGATCGGCCTTCAGCATGGCGAGGATCGCGTCTGGCAGCGGTGCCCTTCTGCAGCTCGGCGTAGATGAGTCGCTGATTGGCCCGGGTCGAGTCCACGTGCGCCTGCGCCGCCGCGACGCCTTTGCCGGGCACGACGATCGCCTGGACATCGCGCAGATCCTTCGCCGGGAATCCGGCGAACGCCTGTTGCGGGACGCACGTCGCTGAGGAGATCGACCACTCGTCCGGTGGCGCGATCGACCGCGACGACGGACCACGTCGCGGACGCAGATTGCGCCCAGAACACGCAGCACGCGAAAAGAACAACAGTGCGAAAAAAGACCATAACGGCCCCGATTGTATGCGAAGAAACTGCGCGCCCCGGAGCGGCGCATCACCGATTCAGGCGCAAAACTCGACGAGCAGCGTGCGCGCCGTGTCTTGCACCTCGACCGTCCGAGGTAGATGCATGCAGTGGATGGCCGACCGGTTTTTCTATGCGAACGGCAGTTGGATCGATGGCGCGTCGGGATCGCGCGTCAGGGTTCTTCTCGAGGATGCCGACCCGGAAGACGCCCTCGATTGGGACGAGCAATGCGCCCGCATGGCCAACGTCCGTCACCCGTTGCTCAACACCCTGATCGACTACGGACTCGCCTCGAACGGACGGCGATTCGAGGCGTACGCGATTGCTGGAACTGTCGGGGCGCGCGGGAGGCAGCGGCGAGCGCGCGCTCGCGCACGTTGCCGAATTCCTCGTGGCGTCGGGCATCGCGCCTACACCCGCCCGGTGCCGGCTCGCCATCCGCCCAGTCAGCCCTGAGAAGACGCGATCCGGACGCGTGTTGGGTATCACGCTGCAGCCGCGCCGAGCCCTTTCGGCAATTCACGAAGCGCTCGGTGAGGCTTCGCGTTCCGGACCTTCAGCACTCACCGTTTCGGGTCCGCCGCATGCCGGCCTTCGAACGTTGCGGACGTTCATCGCCAGAGCCGCGCGGCAGCACGGCTTCATGCCAGTCTGTGGGGAGCTGCTTGCGAGTGGACGACTCGGGGCGCTCCCGCGCGAGCGTCACATCTGTCTGCTCGATGATGCGATCGGCGAGGGCCGGCGCGGACACGAAATCGCCTGCCACCTCATCGAGATGTCGCGCGCGAGCACGCGCGCCCACGTACTCGTCCGGTTCGAACGCGGACGCAGCGGGCGTTCCACCGTTCCGCTGGAGCCGATGAGCGTGCGGTCGCTCGTCGGTATGGTATTCGCGGGCAAGGTCGATCCGGTCGGCGAGGACGAGTTGTTCGCGGCGGCACGTGATGCCGCCGGGCGTCCAGGGAATTTTCTCGCGCGACTGGGCGGTGCTGGCTTCGATCGGCGACCGGCTGCGCTCATGTCCGTGCACGAAACCCCGCACGAGTACCTCGTCAGACCGCCTGAGGATGCCGGCGCTCCGCCTCCTGCGCGACCGGCGCGCTGGGTGACGAGGGCGCTTCCGCGCGCGGCCAGTCTCGCCGGCCGTCGCCGCTACGCGGCCGCCCTGCGCGTCCTGAACCGGGCCGCGCGAGTATTGGCCGGACGGAGCCAGGGTGAAGCGTCCGCAGAATGCCTGGTCGCAGCCGGCCATCTCGTGCTGGCCAGGGGACGCACGGCGGAAGCGGCGGTGCTGTTCGACGACGCGAGGAAGGTGTCGAGGGCCGGCGTGGCGGCGTTCAGGGCGGCAGCCGGCCTTGCCGACAGCTGGATCGAAGACGCACGCCTCGGCGAAGCGGAAGTGCTCCTGCGGGGAACGCTCACGGCCGCCGACGCGCTCGGCGATGCCAGGGTCGCGTCGGGCGTGCACGCCGTCCTGGCGCGCGCGTTGTATCACCAGCGTCGATACGCCGACGCGCTGGCCATCGCGGGGGATCGGGAGTGGACCGACGGGAGCGACGAATCGGGCGCGCTCCTCGCAATGGTCGCCCGGTGCCAGGCAGCGCTCGGCCGAATCTCACCCGCGTTGCGGCTGGCGCGCGCATCCGCGTCGGCCGCAGCCGCCAAGCGGCATCCCGCGCAGATCGCGCGCGCCTCGCTTGCGCTAGCCGAGGTGCTCGCGGCCGCAGGGGATCTCGAGGGGATGCGGGCGGAGCTGCGCGCCGCAAGGACCGCCGCACGTGCCGCGCACATGCCGCTGGTGCTGCTCGAAGCGCGCGTGATCGAGGCGGAGCGCCAGGACGCAGCGGCCGGAGCCCGAGAACGCGGCCGAGTGCTTCGCCTGTTGGCGCCGGGGAAGCGCGTGACCCTGCCGCGTCTGCTGCGCCAACGCATCGAGCACATCGCAGCGAGTGATGGATCCGGACGAGAAGACCCGGCATCCCAGGCGCCCACACCGGATGCGCGTCGCGAAGCGGCCGACGCGCTCGAGCATCTGCTGCAGGCGTGCCAGGCCGCGCCTGACGACAGCGGTGCGGTGGCCGCAGTCTGCGCTGCTGCTGTTGGCCGCCTCGGTGCCGCGAGCGTGCAGGTGTTGTCGGCAGCGGAGCGGCGCGTTCTGGCGATCGAAGGGCGGCCGTGGGTCGCGCACTCGACAGTTGCGGCGCAGTCACTCGCGACCGGGATGCCAACCGCGACCGAGGCTGGGTGCGAGCCGCGCGAAGCGGCGACGCCGATCCGCTACGGCGGCGACATCGTCGCGGTACTTGCCGCCCGCTGGACGGCGGGAGCGCAGGTAGACGGCTACGGTGCGGCGGCCTTCCTGCACGCTGCTGCCCTGGCAGTGGCCGCACCGGTCCGAGCCGTTCTCGATCGGCTCGTCCCGCACGCACCACCGGGTGCGTGGAGCGACCTGCTGGGAGAGAGTCCGGCGGCGGCGACGCTGCGCGAGGCAGTCATGCGGGCGGCGCGCGCGCCGTTCGCGGTCCTGATCGAAGGGGAGAGCGGGTCCGGCAAGGAACTGGTCGCGAGGGCGATCCATCGCCTGGGGCCACGCCGGGATCGCCGGTTCTGCGCGATCAACTGCGCAGCGCTGACCGATGAACTGGTCGAGGCGGAACTTTTCGGTCACGCAAAAGGGGCGTTCACCGGCGCAGCCACCGAGCGGCCGGGGCTCTTCGAAGAGGCGGATGGCGGAACGCTGTTCCTCGACGAGGTCGGGGAGTTGTCGGCGCGGGCGCAGGCGAAGCTGTTACGCGTGCTGCAGGAAGGCGAGGTACGGCGCGTGGGTGAGAACTTCTCGCGGCGAATCGATGCGCGCGTCGTCGCGGCCACCAACCGGCGGCTCGAGGAAGAGGTGGCAGCCGGCCGGTTCCGCTCCGACCTCCGGTTTCGGCTCGATGTGATCCGGATCAGCGTGCCGCCGTTGCGGGAACGTCCTGGAGACATCCCGCTGCTCGCCACCAGGTTCTGGAATGATGCGTCCACCCGGGTCGGATCACGAGCGACGTTGAGCGGTGATGCGCTGGCCGCGCTCGCCCGGCACGACTGGCCGGGCAATGTCCGCGAATTGCAGAACGTCGTCGCGTGGATGGCGGTGCACTCGCCGCCGCGCGGACGAATCGGCGCGTCGGCAGTCCCGTCGCATGTCGCCGGAGCCACCACTCCCGCGTCCGGGCACATCGAGGCGGCGCGCGATGAGTTCGAACGTCGGTTCATCCGCGCGGCGCTCGCCGGTGCCAACGGTCAGCGGGCCAAGGCGGCAGAGGCGCTCGGGATCACACGCCAGGGACTCGCGAAAATGATGCGCCGGCTGAGGATCGAAGCCCCGCCGTGACGATGTCGCTGGCCGGTTGATTTGATTGAAGCCGGAGCAGGATGACGCGCGCCCCGGCATTGGACGGATCCTTTTGCAGTGCGCGCTCGGCCATCTGTTTCGCCGCCGGGAGATTGCCCGAGTGCAGGTGCGCCGCGGCCAGGCGCGCGAGGATGCGCGCATCGAAGCGCGGCGAGTCGGGGCGTTCGACCGCGGCGAAGTCGATCAGCGCGCGCTCGGCCATCTGCGTCTGGCCGCGGCGTTCAGCGACGTCGGCGAGGTAATAGAAACTTTCCGGGTCGACAGGAAAGCGGGCGGACGCCTGCTGCAGCGCGTCCTGCGCACGGCGGAGGTCGCCTGACAGCAGCAACGCCCGTCCGAGCAGCGTGAGCGCTTCGCTGTTGCTCCCGTTGCCGACCGCGGCTTCCAGCGCGCGCAGGGCCTTCCGCAGTTCCACCGCGTCGCCCCGTGCAGCCCGCTCCAGCCAGACCCGGCCGAGCGCCACGTAGGTGAGCCCGTCATCCGGAAAACGTTGTCCCGCGCTGCCGAGGCGCATCACAGCGCGATCGAGCTGACCACTGCGAGCGTAGTTGAGCCCCAGCGCCACTTCTCGCGACGGCCGTGGGTCGAGCGCCGCGAGCGCCTCCAGCTGGCCGGCGCGTTCGTCGGCCCGCCCAAGCTTCGCGTAGATGTCGGCGAGCTCTTCACGCGCCTGGAGGAAGGCCGGTTGAATCGCCACGGCACGCTGAAAAGACTTCGCCGCCTCCGCCGTCTGCTGCGTCTCGCGCAGGCAGACGCCCAGCAGGTAGTGACCCTCCGCGAAGCGAGGCTCCATGAGCACCGCCTGCCGAAGCGACAGGATCGCCTCCTTGAGTTTTCCGAGCTGCAATGACGAGAGCGCGACTTTGTAGAGGAGACGCGGCGAGCGGTTATCGAGATCGAGGTATTCCGAGTAGTGCTTCACCGCGAGCGAGTACCGGCCCAGCGAGTAGTTGACGTCGCCCAGCAACTCGCGCGGGATCGTCGCGAGTGGATCGAGGTCTGCGGCCCGGCGCAGGTCGCGCAATGCCGCTTCGAATTCGCCCCGGCGCCGGTACGACTCGCCGCGCTTCAGGTGTCCGGCCATCGACTCCGGCTTGAGGGAGATCGCCACCGTGAACGCCTCGATCGCGGCAAAACTGTCGTCCCGCGCCAGCGCCGCGTCCCCCTGGTCGATGAGATCCACGTAGGCAGCCTCACGCCGGGTCGCGGCGAGCCAGTAAACCAGCCCGCCCGCCACCAGCGCCAGCAACAAGAGCCCGGCAATCCTCCGCACCAGGCAAATTGTACTGGCGGAACCTTAGAACCGTCTCGGGTTCTAAGGGATAAAGGGAAGCGGTTGCCACCGACCGCGGGTGTAAAATGGCCCAGGGATCCTTCGTGAAGCCACTACCTTCGATTACGTGGGCAGACGTCGGCGGCCGTGAGGCGGTGCTCGTCCAGCGCTGCGCGGCGAAAGATGAAGATGCCTGCGCCGACCTGGTCTCCGAACACCAGCGGATGGTGTACCAGCTCTCACTGAATCTCCTTGGCGACCATAACGAAGCCCTCGACCTGTCACAGGAAGTCTTCCTGCGCGTCTTCCGGACCATCCATACGTTCCGTGGTCATGCGGCCCTGCGCACCTGGATCTACCGGATCGTCATCAACCAGGCGCGTAACCGCCAGCGCTGGTGGCGCCGTCGCCATCGCGCCCAGCAGGTCTCGCTCGATCAGCACATCCAGGATCACGGCGACCTTCCGGAAGCCGGCAACGGCGGATCACCCGACCGGGTGCTCGGCCAGAAGCAGCTTGCCGACCGGATCCGCGTGGCCCTCGAGCAGCTGCCGTTCGATCAGAAAACCGCGATCGTGCTGCGCGAAATCGACGGATTGAGCTACGAGGAGATCGGGTTCACGCTGAACGTCGCGGTCGGCACTGTCAAATCGCGGCTTGCGCGCGCGCGCGATGCACTGCGCGGCCAGTTGAGGGAGGCATGACGCTTCTCACCTGCGCCGCCGTTCGCCGCAAGATGCAGGCGTTTCACGACCGCGAGCTGCCGATCGCCGAGACGATTGCGATCGAAAGCCATGTGTCGACCTGCCCGCCCTGCGCGCGTGACCTGCGCGAGCTGCAGTCGATCCGAGCCGGTATCCGCGTCGCCGCTCCACCCGGGCCTACCGACGATTGGGCAGGTCTGAAGTCGGGCGTGATCAGCCGGATGCGCGCCGAAGCCAACGAATCCTGGACCGCGAAGGCACGCCGCTTCGTCGACGACGTCCACCTGGTGTGGATCGGGCTGGCCTCCGCGACCGCAACGGTCATCTGTGCGGGCAGCGTGCTGAGCATGCTGCACTTCGCCTCGCCGGAACGCGACGACTCGCTCGCGTCGTTGATCGCGGTGATGGGTGCTCCGGCGGGATCTGACCTCAACCCCGCGCTGATGGACGGCCGCAACATGAACGCCGGCCCGATGCGTCCGCAGGCGCCCACGGTTCCGCAGGACGGCGTCGTCTACCTCACGCTTCAGAGTTCGGGGATGAGCGACGACGTGGTGCTCTCGCTGCTCGCGAACGTCACCCGGGAAGGGCGCGTGTCAGAGCTCCGCATGCTGTCGAACGACGTCGAAGGGCGCAACGTTGACGATCTCGTGCATGCCCTCTCGCGCGGGCGCCTCGAGCCGGCCCAATTCGACGGTGCGCCGGTCGCGGTCAACCTCGTGTGGCTCGTAGCGCATACGACCGTCAAGCCAAAAACCTAGAATCCTAACGCCGGACTTCCGCGACAGCCGTCGAGACGTTGTTCATGGCGTCGGTTGCGCGGATGATCACGCTGCGCGCCGCCTCGGCCTCGTCGAGCAGCACTTCGAAATCCTCCCGACGCGAATCCGCGATTCCATCCTTCGGATGCACGACGCGCCATCGGCTGGCGTCGAGCGAGTATTCGACCCGCTGCACCGGCGACTGCTCGTCGCGCACGGAGAACGTGATCATCGTGCGCGTTCCGGCCCGCGCGGACGGCTGCACCTCGATGCGCGGCGGCGTGTTGTCGATGTCGAAGCTGGTGCTTTCGAGATCCCCGGCGAGCGCGGTGCCGGGAGAATTCGACGGCGCGTCGGTCGCGGTGATCCTGAGGAAATAAGTGCCGTCGGGAACCGACGTCGTGTCCCAGACGAAGATCTCGTCCCAGAGCCCCCGCTGCAGCACGCGCCAGCCGGTTTCACCTTCGCGGCGATAGGCGACGTCGTACTGCAGACGATCGTCGTTCCCGTCCTCGGCCTTCCAGACGAACGTCTGCAGCCCTTTCTGATATTGCTTGCGGCCGAGCGAAGGGGTGTTGGATGACGAAGTCGATGTCGACGACGACGAACTGGAGGCGGATGCGGCTGGATTCTGCCGTCCATCGGACGCCTGGTCCTGGTAGCCGGCGATCTCCGGATCGCCGCTGGGGAACGGCCGCTGGAACACCGTGCCGGGCGGGTGCACGGTGATCGAGGACACCACCGGACGCAGATTGCGGGGCAGGTACGCCGCGGTTACCGACGTGAGCACCGGGCTCGCGGCTGCGGTGCCGGCGAGCACGGCGCGCCACTGCAGATATCGCGCGTTGGGACTTCCGATCTGCTCACCGTCAGCGACCGTGTAGGCCTTCGACCACGCGCTCCAGGTTTCGTCTGGCGTGGCGGTGTTGCCGGTGCGCGTGAACACTTCCACCTGGCCGCCATTGAGTGCAGCCCGCCACCTGATCGCGCCCCACGTCGCGACCGTGCCGGCATCGCGGATGTCGGACTCATAGGTGCCGCGCCGGGCCGGCTCCGGCGAGATCGCAAAGAGCTTCCCGGGGTTGCTGGTGACCCCGAGGATCCGGCCGCTGGCCTCGCGAAGCAGGGCCGTCACCTGTTTGGCACCGGCGCGCGCGAGCAGCGTGGCCTTCGCTGGATCGCCCGCGAGGCGGTAGATTTTGCCTTCGCCGCCGGTTCCCACCAGCAGGCTGCCGTTTGGCTCAACCACGATGTCGTACGGCGCGTCCTCGCCGCTGTCCCAGAAGAGATCCCACAGACCATCGGTGCGGATCCGGTAGATCGCCCCGCGGCCGGTACGTCGAGGCGCGCGCGCAGCCGGCGTCGATCCGCTGGATGAACTCTCGAGCACCGTCACGCTGGTGATTTCAGCTGAAACGCTGGGCACCGGTGGACGCGACGGCTCCGTCGCCGGCGGTTCAGCCGCTCGATCGCTTCGCTCGCTTCCCTGGGTGACGTTCAGCGCGGCCGCATAGATGGTCCCGTCTTCGGCAAGTCGCAACGCATGAATCTCGCGGAAAGGAGAGTCGAGCAGAACGAACGCCTTGCCGTTCGCGTCGATCCGGAACACGCGGCCCGGCGATTCGGTCCCGGCCAGCAGTTCGCCGGTTCGTGAAAACGCCAGCGTGACCGCGTTCGTCGCGTTGGTCTTATAGAAGGGCGTGCCGGTTCCGTCGGGCGTGATCTTGTAGATCACCCCTTTTTCTCCTGTCGCGGCAAAGACATTCCCGGCGCGATCCACCGCCAGCGACCAGATGTACTTGTCGGCGGGATCGAAGAATGTCTTCGACGTGCCGTCGGCGTTTACCTGGTAGATCCGTCCATCCGGGGAGGTGGCGACGTAGAGTCCGCCGCGCGGCGCCGGCGCAACCGCATGGATCTCGAGCTCGCCGGCATCGAAGAATGTGGTCGCGCGTCCGTCGCGGCCAATTCGCAGCAGCTTTCCTTCATTGCCGCTGCCCGTCCACAACGTTCCATCCGCCGATGCCTGCAGCGTCCACAGGAACGGAGCGGCGGTCTCGGCGACCACGGAGGCGGCAGGCCCGAGAACGACGCGGCCATCGCTGTCGATCGAGAGGTCCTCGACGTCTCCCTTGAGGAACTCCGCCTGTGTCGCCACCGTCCAGAACGTCGGCGATGCCGCGTAAGTGGCCGTGAACAGGCACACTGCGAGCACCGCCGTGGCGGCGGGCCCGCGTGAAATTGTCAGCATGTCAGCAATGTACCGATGAGCAGGAGGGAACTAACGGTTCTCGACGTCGATGGTGAGCACGCGCGCGCCGACCACCGCCATCGCCATCGGGATCTGGTACTCGCCAATCGTCGCGTTACGAATCGGGCTGAAGCTGCCGCCGTTCCGGTCTGCCTCGAGAACGGACAGGACCGAGGGCGGGAGGGCAGTCATCGCTTCGCCGTTGACGACCGCCCCCGGTGCGCCGGCGAGCAGCCGGACGTAGATGCGATTGTTGCGGCGCGTCGTGTTCAGGATCCGGATCATCTGCTCGACACTCTGGACCTGCACCGAGCGGCGCAGCTCGCGCTGCTCGAGTGCATTCAGCTGCCGGCCGTCGGTCACCATGATCGACAGCGACCCGCTCGCGTTTGCGGGGATCGCCAGCGGCACGGTCGAGATCTTTTCTTCGCCGCGATAGCTTCGGGTCAGGATCTTCAGCGGCACCGTTCGTCCGGACTTCGGACGCGTGTCATCGATCCAGACGCGCTCGATTGTCGCCGTGAGCGGCGTCTCGACCGCCTCGATATCGAACGCGAGCTGCGTCGAACGCGACCTTCTCGCGGTCATTGGCCAGCACCATCGACAACGGGCCGGCAATCGATGTCGCGGTGGCGAGCGCGGGGGCATCGCCCGCAAAGATGTCTTCGAACGCGAGATCGTCGTGTCCCTTGATCGACGCACGTCCCTTCAATGCGAATGTCGCGGCGCCGAACTGCCGTTCATAGCTGGTGAGCGTGTTATAGAGCGTCACGTACGAGACGAGGGGCGTGAAAGTCTGATCGTTGCCGACGTTGAACGTGAAGGTGCGGGGAACGACCACGCCATCGCGCGTCGAACGCAGCGTGATCGTCAGCGGCACGGTTGCGGGCCCCTTGTCCAGCGTTCCGGCGATCGCGGTCGCGCGATCCTGGCGAAGGGTTCCGAGCACATCTCCCATGCTCGCGATCTTGAAGGAGGACATCAGGCTCGGCAGCATCGCGTGCACGTAAGCGCGGGTCAGCGGCAGCTGCGAGGGACCGAGTCCGAAAAAGGGATGTCCGAATGCGTAGACCTTGTCGCCGTCCACATGCGTGATCGTGCCGGTGGCACCCATCTCCATGTCGCCGCTGAGGAGCGCGACCCCGACCGCATCACCTTCACGCACAGGCCCGTTCAACGCGGCCCGCTCCGCCGCAGACAAACTGCCGCCGGCGGCGCCGCCGGCGACTGCGGTGAGGCCCGCGTCGCGGAACATCGACGACATCAGTTCGATCGACTGCGGCTCGAAGCCGCTCATGATCAGAGGCGTCGCAATCGGACGCAGCATCGACGTGAGCTGGGCCGCTTCGCCATTCGAGATGCCGACGCCCCGCACATCCTGCGGCCGCAGTGAAAACGGCGCCAGCTGCGCATAGGTGCGCCGAAGTGCAGCGGCCATCCCCTCGGCGGTCACCGGAAGGTCCAAGGCTGCCGCGACCGACGTACGGCGCGGCCGAGCCCTGGTATGCGTCCTTCATCTCCTCGATCGGAGTGATGCCGGCGATCGCTTCTTTCGGGAAGGAACCGATGGAGTATCCGACCGCCCCGATCAGCCGTCCGTCGATGTAGACCGGGCTGCCGCTCATGCCGGCCGCGACGCCGGTCTCGGCGAGAGGTCCGCCTTCCAGCCGCGCCAGGATCAAGTCGCGCTTCGGTCCCTGGATGTTTCGCAGCACGCCGATGATGTGGACTTTGAAGTCCTTCAGCTCGGTGCCCTCGAAGACGGTGCGACCGACGCCGAGCATCCCCGCCTTGATCTCGCCGATCGGCATGATCTTCGACGTCGCCGGCTGACCGAGAACCGACACCCAGCACAAGGCCGCGAACGCAAACGCCGCGGTAAGAGTTCGAATACGCATGGTGACTGTGGTTCCAGTTATAGAGAGCAAGCGGTTGGCGGTCAAGGACAAAGCCGGAAGCGCCGCGGCTGCGAGTCCGGCGCAAATTGACAGCCGAACCGGCCGTTTGTTATGGTCATTACGTTTTGACGCAGAAACTCCTCGGCCAGTCGCACCGCACCTATTCGTATTGGTGGTGGTCCGTCTGCGCTGAGGAGGCACCCTGCTGAACCGCTGATTATCGCGGGCCCGTGAGATCCAGAGCCTCCCAGCCACACGGCTGAGGAGGCTTTTTTCATTATCGGCAGCCCTACTACTTTACCGGCAGCCCTAAAGGGCTGGACTACTTCGATGCGCGATCCACAACTCTGCGTGACCGTCACGGCACCGACCATGGACGAACTGCGCCGCCGGCGGGATGCCGCGGCCGGTGCCGACCTCGTCGAGCTGCGTCTGGACGGCGTCGATCGGCCGGATGCCGCGGCGGCTCTCGAGGGACGCCTGCGGCCCGCCATCGTGACCTGCCGTCCGCGCTGGGAAGGTGGCGAGTTCGACGGCAGCGAGCAGGAACGGCGGCAAATCCTCCTCGATGCGATCGCCGCCGGCGCCGAGTTCGTCGACCTGGAACTGCGCGCCGAGTTCACCCCGGAACTGGTACGGCTCAGACGTGGGCGCGGCGTCATCGTGTCGAGCCACGTCTATGGACCCGCCCCCGCAGACCTGACCGAGCCCATCCGCGCACTCCGCTCGAGCGGGGCCGAGGTGATCAAGTACGCCTACGAAGCGCCGTCATTGTCAGATACGCTGCGGCTGTTCGAACTCGCGGCCGGGTCCGGGCTCGACACGGACAACGCGCAGGATCATGTCCTCATCGCGATGGGCCCGTCGGGTACTCCGAGTCGCGTCCTTGCCGGGCGCCTGCGGAACCGTTGGACGTATGCCGGGGACGGGATCGCGCCCGGACAGCAGCCGGCCTCGCAGTTGCTTCGCGGGTTTGGTTTTCGGCGCATCCGCCCCGATGCCGACCTGTATGGCGTCGTCGGCAACCCGATCGCGCACTCGATGTCGCCGGTGATGCACAACGCCGGATTTGCCGCGCGGGGCTTGAATGCCGCCTACCTCGCCCTGCACGCGGCCGACGCGGATGACTTCGTCCGCTTTGCGCGCGGGATGAAGCTGCGCGGCGCCAGCATCACGGCCCCCTTCAAAGTCGCGATGATGGACCGGGTCGACGAATTCGACTCGCTCGCCAGCGAGGTTGGCGCCATCAACACCTTGAACGTCGTCAACGGCCGCTGGCTCGGCTCGAATACGGATGTGGCCGGATTCGTGACGCCGCTGAAAGGCCGGATGGCGCTGAGAGGTACGAGAGCCGCAGTGCTCGGAGCCGGGGGCGCCGCGCGCGCAGTTGCCGTCGCGCTCAAGCGTGAGGGGGCCGACGTGCGGGTCTGCGCGCGACGGCCGGACGAAGCACGAGCCGTCGCAGCCCTGGTTGGCGTCAACGTAGGGACGTTCCCGCCGCCACCTGGCACATGGGACGTCCTCGTCAATGCCACCTCGAGCAGCAGCCAGTCGGACGGCCGCAGCCCGATGGACGGCGTACGGCTCGATGGAGAGATCGTATTCGACCTGGTGTACTCGCCCGCCGATACGCCGCTCGTGAAACAAGCGCGGGAATCGGGCTGCTGGACGATCGGCGGCATCGAGATGCTGATCGTCCAGGCCGAGCGCCAGTTCGAATTGTGGACGGGCGCGGCACCGCCGCCGGACCTCTTCCGGCAGGCAGTCGAAGCCGCACCCGGATGGAAAACGGAGAGACCTTCTTGAAGCAGACGACGTTCGAAGAATTCGTGGACCTGGCGCGGCGCGGCACCTTCGTCCCGGTGGTGCGCGAGATGATGGCCGACTTGCTGACGCCGGTCTCGGCGTTTCTCAAGATTGCCGAACACTCCGACTACGCCTTCCTGTTCGAGAGTGTGGAAGGTGGGGAACAGGTCGCCCGGTATTCGTTCCTCGGCAAGGATCCGTTTCTCGTGCTGCGCGCTCGCGAGGGCCGGACCG
Organism: uncultured Acidobacteriota bacterium; assembly: GCA_963742265.1. GTDB lineage: Bacteria > Acidobacteriota > Vicinamibacteria > Vicinamibacterales > 2-12-FULL-66-21 > JACDCA01. Next base: position 338,019 of record CAVULC010000002.1, on the reverse strand, counting down.
AGATGGATCGCTCCGGCGCAACCACCCAGACCGACGAGCCGTTCGTGGCGGTCACTCAGGCGGCTGATGGCGGAGTTCCAGTCGCCATTCGTTCCAGGCCTGCCCCGATTCACCGGCGGCGCGGTCGGGTTCATCGGATATGACGCCGCAGCCGTCTTCGAGCCGGCGCTCGAGGACGCGTGGCGAAAGGCACCCTGGGCCGGGAAGCCCGGGCACGCTGAAGACGACGCCGGATTCATGCTGTTCGATACAGTGCTCGCGTTCGATCACGTCAAGCACCGCATCCTGATCATCGCCAACGCCCGGGTCACCGCGGACGAGGACCTCGGCGCGCTTTACCAGTTCGCGTGCGCCAAGATCGACTTCGTCGAGAAGGAACTCGAGCGCGGGCTCTCACATCCGGAACCGCACATCGGGGCGGAGCCCGCGGTGCGGTCCAACCAGACGCGGGAATCGTTCGAAGCAGGCGTGCGCGAGATCAAGGAGCACATTGCGGCGGGCGACATCTACCAGGCGGTCCTGTCACAACGGTTCGAAGCGGAAGTCACCGCCGATCCATTCACCGTCTATCGCGCGCTCCGTCACGTCAACCCATCGCCGTACATGTATTTCATGCGGATGGGGAAGCTCTCAATCGTAGGGTCCAGCCCCGAGATGCTCGTGCGCGTCGAAGGACGCCGGGTCGAAACGCACCCGATTGCCGGGACGCGTCCGCGCGGCACGACCGACGACGAGGATATGCGTCTTGCCGAGGAACTGAAGCGCAACGAAAAGGAACGCGCCGAGCACGTGATGCTGGTCGATCTCGGCCGCAACGATCTCGGTCGCGTCTGCGACTTCGGATCCGTGAGGGTGCCGCAATACATGGCCGTCGAACGCTACTCACACGTCATGCACCTGGTCTCGACGGTGGACGGCCGCCTCGCGGAAGCGAACGACCACCTTGACGCGCTGGTCGCATGCTTCCCGGCAGGGACTGTGTCAGGCGCTCCGAAGATCCGGGCGATGCAGTTGCTGGCCGAGCTGGAACCGACGCGCCGCGACATCTACGCGGGCGCGGTCGGCTACATCGACTTCGCCGGCAATCTCGACTTCTGCATCGCGATCCGCACCATCACGATGAAGGATGGCCTCGCCCGCATGCAGGCCGGCGCCGGCATCGTCGCCGACTCGAATGCGGCGGCGGAGTACGACGAGACACGCGATAAAGCCCGCGCGCTGGTCCAGGCCATCTCCATGGCGGAAATTGGACTGTGAGGCAGCCACGTGATCCTGCTCATCGACAACTACGATTCGTTCACGTGGAACCTGGCGCAGTACTTCGGTGAGCTGGGTGAGGCGCCGACGGTCAAACGGAATGACGAAATCTCGCTCGACGAGGTCGGCGGCGATGCAGCCGTCGCGCATCGTGATCTCGCCCGGACCCGGCCGGCCCGAGAGCGCCGGCATCTCGATCGAGGTGATCCGGCGGTTCGGCTCGTCCACGCCGATTCTCGGCGTCTGCCTGGGCCACCAGAGCATCGGCATCGCCTTCGGCGGGAGCGTCGTCCGCGCCTCGCAGTTGATGCACGGGAAGACGTCGACCGTTGCGCACGACGGCACCGGGCTATTTCGCGGCATCTCACAACCATTCACCGCCGGCCGTTATCACTCCCTGATCGTTGCCGACCCGCTGCCTGACGAACTCGAGGCGACGGCCCGAACCGACGACGGCACGATCATGGGCATGCGGCATCGCTCGCTGCCGATCCATGGCGTGCAGTTTCACCCCGAGTCCGTCCTCACCGGCGAGGGGCGCCAGGTCCTGAAGAACTTCCTGGAGCTTTAACCATGTTTCCCGCGTTACTCGACAAACTGCATCGCCGGCAGGACCTCACGGTCGATGAGGCAGCGCTGGCGATGGAAGAGATCATGGAAGGGCGCGCCCAGCCGGCGCAGATCGCCGGCTTCCTCGTCGCACTGGGGATGAAGGGAGAGCGGCCGGCCGAGATCGTTGGCCTCGCCCGGACCATGCGATCGCGCTCGACCAAACTGTCGCGCACTCTTTCGCCCGTGTTCGACACCTGCGGAACCGGCGGCGACAAGGCGTCACACCTTCAACGTGTCGACGGTTGCGGCGCTGGTGCTTGCCGCGTGTGGCGTGCGAGTCGCGAAACACGGCAACCGCTCGGTCTCGAGCCGGTGCGGCAGCGCGGATGTACTCGAAGCGATGGGAGTCAACGTCTCCGCGTCCCCGGAGGTCGTCGAGCGCTGCCTCGACGGTGCCGGCATTGCCTTCTTCTTCGCCCCGACCTTTCACCCATCGATGCGCCACGCCGGACCTGCGCGCCGGGATCTCGGGATCCGTACCGCGTTCAATCTTCTCGGTCCGCTGACCAATCCTGCAGGCGCAACCCGGCAGCTCGTTGGTGTTCCACGTCCGGAGCTCACCGAGCTGGTGGCGCGGTCACTGGCGATGCTCGGTGCCGAGCGGGCGTGGGTGGTGCACGGTGCCGACGGCCTCGACGAGATCTCGACCACCGGATACACCAAGGTCTCCGAGTGTCGCGACGGCGCAGTGAATACGTTCTACGTTCATCCGTCTGACTTTCAAGCTGCCGAAGGCATCGCCGGACGCGCTGAAAGGAGGAGACGCGACGAGTAACGCGGAGATCGCCCGCGCCGTGCTCGACGGTGAACGTGGCGCACCGCGCGACATCGTCCTGTTGAATGCGGGGGTGTCGATGCTCATCGCCGGCGGGTGACCGCCTCGGCGACCGATGGCATTGCGCGAGCGGCCGCGGCGATCGACGATGGCAGCGCCGCCAGGATACTCGCCAGGCTGGTCGAGTTGTCGCATCTCGGCGCCGGAGCGCAGGCATGACCTGCAACCGCTTCGCCGGACCTGCTCGCGACGATTGTCGCAGCGACGCGGCGCGCCGTCGAAGTCCGGCAAGTCACGATGCCGCTCGACGAGGTAGAGCGGCGCGTCACACGTCAGCCGCAGGGGAGTGCCTTCGTCGAAGCGCTGCGTTCGTCGCCGGTTCCGCGCATCATCGCCGAGTGCAAGCGGCGATCCCCTTCGAAGGGCATCCTGAGGAACGACTACGACCCCGCGGCACACGCCGGCCGACTACGAGGCCTCCGGTGCAGCGGCCATCTCGGTACTGACCGAACCAACATTCTTCGACGGATCGCTCGATCATCTGCGTGCCGTGCGCGCCGCCGTCAGCATTCCCGCTGCTGAGAAAGGACTTCATCGTCACCGAGTACCAGGTCCATGAGGCCGCGGCCGCAGGTGCTGACGCCATCCTTCTCATTGTCGGCGCGCTCGACGATGCGCGGCTCTGAAGCAGCTGCTCGGCATTCGCGTCCGCTCTGGGGCTGGCCGCGCTGGTGGAGGTGCACGACGTCGACGAACTCGCGCGGGCTGCCGACGCTGGGGCATCAGGTGATCGGCGTCAACAGCCGCAACCTGCGTACCCTGACGGTGGATCCGGACGTATTTGAGAAGATCGCCGTGCTCCGGCCGCGCGGTCGACCAGCAAGTGCTCGTCGCGGAGAGTGGCATCAGGCAGCGGCGACGACATCCGCCGCCTGACCGCAGCCGGATATGACGCGTTCCTCGTCGGTGAGCGTCTGATCAACGATGCCCGATCCCGGCGCGGCATTGCGGGAGCTGAGATCGTCATGACGTCCGCGAGTGAAGATCTGCGGCATCACTCGCGCCGAAGACGCGACCCTGGCGGCGCAGCTCGGTGCGTCGGCGATCGGCTTCATTTTCTGGCGGGGCAGTTCGCGCTTCATCGAACGCGGACAAGGCACGGGAGATCGTGAAGACGCTGCCGGCAGGCGTCCTTCCCGTGGGGGTGTTCGTCGACCAGCCTGCCCGCGAAGTGCAGGAGATCGCAAAACAGGTGGGCCTCGGTGCGATTCAACTGCACGGAGATGAGTCGGTCGACTACGCGCTTGGACTGATGGAACCTGTGATCAAGGCGGTGCCGGTCGTCGCAAGGGTTCGATGTCGCGGCGCTCGACGTCATACCCGATTCCATCTACCGTCCTGCTGGACGCGCACGATCCGGTGAAGCACGGCGGCACGGGCCGCACGATCGACTGGACGCTCGCGGCCCGCGCGGCGGCACGCCGGCCAGTGATGCTGTCGGGTGGGTTGAATCCGGAGAACGTGCGGGCGGCGATGAACACCGTACGTCCGTACGGGATCGATGTGTCGTCGGGCGTCGAATCCTCACCCGGCGTGAAGAACCATGCGAGTTTGCGCGCGCTGTTCGAAGCGCTGGAGATGCGCCCGTCCAACGGGCCCACAACCCATGACCCAGATAGGACCTTCATTCGGACGCCGCGATCCGGACGCTCGCGGTTACTACGGTGCGTTCGGCGGACGCTTCGTCCCGGAGACGCTGGTGGCGCCCGTCCAGGAACTCGAACGCGCGTACCTTGCCGCCCGTGACGATCCCGAGCTTCCGCGCGCGAACTCATGCAGCTGCTTCGCGACTACGTCGGCCGGCCGACGCCGCTCTACGAGGCGCAGGCGGCTATCCGGCTCGCTCGGTGGCGCGCGGATCTTTCTCAAGCGCGAGGATCTCGCGCATACCGGCGCGCACAAGATCAACAACGCGCTCGGGCAGGCGCTGCTCGCGAAGCGGATGGGCAAGCGGCGCGTCGTCGCCGAGACCGGTGCCGGCCAGCATGGCGTCGCGTCGGCCACCGTCTGCGCGCTGCTCGGTCTGCGAATGTCACGTCTACATGGGCGCCGAGGACATGCAGCGGCAGTCGCTGAACGTGTTCCGGATGCGACTGCTGGGAGCATCGGTGAGTCAGCGTCGACAGCGGCAGCCGCACGCTCAAGGACGCGATCAACGAAGCGATGCGCGACTGGGTCGCGAACGTCGACGACAGCTACTACCTGCTCGGGTCGGTCCTCGGTCCGCACCCGTATCCATTGATGGTGCGCGAGTTCCAGTCCGTCATCGGCGCAGAGGCGCGCGCGCAGATTCTCGAGAGCACCGGCCAGCTGCCCGACGCGGTGATCGCCTGCATCGGCGGGGGCAGCAACGCGATGGGAATCTTCGATGCGTTCGTCGCTGACACGACGCGTCCGGCTGATCGGTGTCGAAGCGGGCGGGCGCGGCATCACCCAGGGGCAGCACGCGGCGCGGTTCGCCGGCGGCAGCGCCGGGATCCTGCAAGGGACGCGCAGCTACGTGCTCCAGGACGCCGACGGCAACATCGAGCTGACCCACTCGATCTCCGCCGGACTCGACTACGCGGCGATCGGTCCGGAACACGCCTCGCTGCTACGAGCAGCGGCCGTGCCGAATACACCTGGATCGACGACGATGACGCGCTCAGGCGCGTTCCAGCGGCTTGGGCGCGAAGAAGGGATCCTGCCGGCGCTCGAGTCGTCGCACGCCATCGCGCACGCGTGCCGGTAGCACCCGCCATGGCCCGAAGACAGCGTGCTCCTGATCGTAACCTGTCCGGACGCGGAGACAAGGACGTTCTCAGCGTCCAGAAAGCACTGGAACGGGAATGACCTCGCGCCTCAGCGAACGCTTCGCGGCGCTGAAGACCGCCGGCCGCGGCGGGCTCGTGATCGCCTACGTCACCGCGGGCGATCCGAACCGGGAGGTCTCGATTCAGATCCTGGTTGCGCTTGCCGAGGCCGGCGCGGACGTCCTCGAGGTCGGCGTGCCGTTCTCGGATCCACTTGCCGACGGTCCGGTGATCCAGCGTGCGAGCGAGCGCGCGCTCGCGGCGGGAATGACGCTGCGCGGCACGCTCGATGTCGTGCGCGAAGTGCGCCGGCAGGTCGACACGCCGATCGTGCTCTTCACCTATGCGAACCCGGTCGTGCGCATGGACGCCGCCGCGTTCGCCGGGGCCGCAGCGCGACTGCCGGCGTCGATGGAGTCCTGATACTCGACTATCCGGTCGAGGAGTCCGACGCGCTGCGGCAGATCATGATCGACGCCGGACTCGATCCGATCTTCCTCATCGAGCCCGACGACGAGCGACGAGCGGATCCGGAAGTCAGCCGCCCTGGGGCGCGGTTTCCTCTACGTGATCTCACGCCTCGGCGTGACCGGTGCGCGGGCCGAGATCTCGCCGATGCAGCGAACATCGTCGCAACGGATCCGACAGGCACTCGAACCTGCCGGTCGTCGTCGGCTTCGGCATCTCGCGTCCGGAGCATGTGGCGGACACCTGCCGCTCGGCCGATGCGGCCGTGGTCGGCAGCGCGCTCGTCAACATCATCGCCGAGCACGGAACGAACGGCGCCGCCGAGCGGGCCGGCGACTACGTGCGCTGGCTGAAGAGCGCGTTATGAAAGACATCGACGATCTCCGCCAGCGGATCGACTGGATCGACGAGCAGATCGTCCGGCTGCTCAACGCGAGGGCCCAGTGCGCGCTGGAGGTGGGCCGGTGCAAGAAGGCCGCAGGGCTGCAGATCTACCAGCCGGCGCGCGAAACCGAGGTACTGAGACACGTCCAGGAGCTGAACACCGGTCCGCTGGACGACGGGGCGATCAAGAGACTGTTCGAACGCGTCATCGACGAAGCGAGACGGCTGGAGCGGATCGCGGATCTAGAATAGAGAGATACATATGGTTGTCGTCATGCAGGAGAGAGCGAGCGACGAGCAGGTCGCCCGCGTGGTCGCGCAACTCGTCGAAATGGGATTCGACGTTCACCGGTCCACCGGTGCGCTGCGTACGGTGATCGGCGCCGTCGGGGGCAGCCGGCAGGGGGATCCGCGACTCCTCGAGGTGCTCGAGGGCGTCCAGGAAGTGTTGAGAATCACGGAGCCCTACAAGCTGGCCAGCCGCACGTTCCGGCAGGAGAACACCGTCATCACGATCGGCGATCTCCGCATCGGCGGCGACGAAGTGGTCGTCATGGCCGGACCCGTGTTCCGCGGAAACCGAGGAACAGGTGGACGCGGCGGCGGCCGCGGTGAAGCGCGCCGGCGCCAAGGTGTTCCGCGGCGGGGCCTTCAAGCCGCGCAGCTCGCCTTACAGCTTCCAGGGACTCGGCGAAGACGGGCTGCGCCTGCTGCGTGCAGCCGCGGACCGTCACAATCTTGCGCTGATCACCGAGATCATGGAGATCAGCCAGCTCGAGGTGATCGAGAAGTACGCGCACATCCTCCAGGTCGGCGCGAGCAACATGCAGAACTTCTCGTTGCTGCGAGATCTTGGAAAGACGCGCACGCCGGTATTGCTGAAGCGCGGCATCTCGGCGACGATCGAGGAGTGGCTGCTCTCGGCGGAATACATCCTTGCCGGCGGCAACATGGAAGTGATGCTCTGCGAACGCGGGATCCGGACGTTCGAGAGCTACACGCGCAACACGCTCGACATCTCCGCGATTCCCGTCGTCAAGCAACTGAGCCACCTCCCGGTGATCGTCGACCCGAGTCACGGCACCGGTCGCCGCGACAAGGTCACCCCCATGGCTCGCGCGGCGGTCGCTGCCGGCGCGGACGGCCTCATCATCGAAGTGCATTGCGACCCCGACCACGCGCTCAGCGACGGCGCCCAGTCGCTCTTCCCGGCGCAGTTCGACCGTCTCATGGCGGAGCTGCGGATCATCGCCCCGGCGATCGGACGCAGTATCTGCGTGGAGCCGGTCGCACGCCGCGGATGGAGCCGCTAGGCGGCGAGGTGAAGAGAGTCGCCGTCGTAGGGAGAGGCCTGATCGGCGGCTCGATCGAGCTCGCGCTGACGCGGCTCCCCGACCCACCGGCGGTGACTGCTCTAGACCGTGACGACGATCTCCGCATCCTGGAAGGGTCCGATCTCGTCATCCTTGCGGCGCCGGTGTCCGAGAACATCCGCCTCCTGTCGGTTCTTCCGAAGTACCTCGCCCACGGCACCCTGATCACGGATACCAGCAGTACGAAGGAACGCATCGTTGAAGCATCCGCTGCGCTGCCGCCGCAGTTGCACTTCATCGGCGGCCACCCGGTCGCCGGCGCGGCCGCATCCGGGCGCGCGGCGGCGAGGCCCGACTTGTTCGAGGGGAAACCCTGGATCCTCACACCCGGTCCGGCCGCCAGGGCCCACGACCTGCATCGTGTGCAAGGGCTCGTTGCGTTCGATCGGCGCAGCGCCCCACGTCATGGGGCCCGCGGAACACGACCGACTGTTTGCTCTCACCAGCCACCTGCCCCAGATTGCGGCCAGTGTGCTGATGCACGTCGTCGGGGAGAAGGCCGGCGATGCGGGCCTGCGTCTTGCCGGATCAGGGCTGCGCGATTCGACCAGGCTGGCGAGCAGCCCCGGGGCGCTGTGGCGCGACATTGTCGAGACCAACCGCTTCAACATCAACACCGCACTCGATCAATTGATCGTCGCGCTCGAACGCATTCGCGACGACAACGGAACCGGCGCGGTGGAGGCGATCTTCTCGAGCGCCGCAGAATGGAAATCGCGGCTCGATTAGAGATGCGAGCGACGAGGACCTACCTGGAACTGAGCGATCGCGCTGCGCTGGTTCCCAGCCGCCTCGAGCGCGAAGGGATCCGCGTCGACGCGATCGAGCGCTGCGCGCCGTCCTTCTGGCGGTCGCTGTACCAGGAAGTTGGCGCCGCGTATCATTGGGTCGACCGCCTGCCGTGGACTGACGCAGAGATCAACGCCTACCTCTCGGATCCGGACGTGTCGTTGTGGGTGTTGACCGTGGACGGAGAAGTCGCCGGCTACTTCGAATTGTGCAAGACGCGGAGTAGTGCAGCCCTTCCGGGCTGCGATGACGCCTCAGTCGAGATCGCGTACCTCGGCCTGCGACCGGGCTTCTACGGACGCGGCCTTGGCGGTTATCTGCTCACCGTCGCCGCCGAACGCGCGTTCGGCGCAGGCGCGAAGCGGGTCTGGGTTCACACCTGCACGCTCGATCATCCTTCGGCGCTGCCGAACTACCTCAAGCGCGGCTTCACGACGTATCGCACCGAAGAGTACGAAGTCACCCCGATATAATTTGCGAGGATGAACCCGACGGATGCTCCGCAATGGTCCCCGCCTCCGGACCGTATTGCCCGCGCGCGACTCACCGCGTTCATGCGCCACGTGGCTTCCGGCTGGAACGTCTCCGTCCCGGACTATCCGTCGCTCTACCAATTTTCAGTCGAGCGTCCGGACGCATTCTGGAAGAGCGTATGGGATTTCTGTGGCGTCCGCGGCGAACCGGGTGATCGCGTCGTCATCGATCTCGACCAGATGCCGGGCGCGCGCTTCTTCCCGGACGCACGACTCAATTTTACGGAGAACGTTCTCAGGCAAACTGGCGACGGCGCCGCGCTGATCTTCAACGGTGAGGGGCAACGGCACCGCACCGTCAGTCACGCCGAACTGCGGGCCGACGTCGCACGATTTGCCGCTGCGCTTCGCGCCCGCGGCATCACCGCCGGCGATCGAGTCGCCGGTTATGTTCCCAACATGCCCGAGGCGATCGTGGCCGCGCTTGGAGCGGCGGCCGTCGGTGCGGTGTGGTCATCGTGTTCCCCTGACTTCGGCGTCCAGGGCGTACTCGACAGGTTCGGCCAGATCGAGCCCAGGGTGCTGGTCGCGGCGGACGGCTACTTCTACGCGGGTAAGACTCACGACCTGCGGCAGAAGGTCGCCTCCGTCGTCGAGCAGCTGCCGTCGGTCGAGCACGTCGTCATCATTGCGTACGTTGGAAACCCGCCAGATGATGTTGCAGGCGCGGTGACGTGGGACGGCTTTCTCGCCGGGCACTCGACCGAGCTCCAGTGCGAGCGGCTGCCCTTCGATCATCCGCTCTACATCATGTATTCCTCCGGCACGACCGGCATACCGAAGTGCATCGTGCATGGCGCCGGCGGAACGCTGATCCAGCACCTGAAAGAGCACCAGCTGCATTGCGACATACAGCCGGGCGATCGCGTCTTCTACTTCACCACCTGCGGCTGGATGATGTGGAACTGGCTGCTGACGGCGCTCGCGTCGGAGGCGACGTTGCTCTTGTACGACGGCTCTCCCTTCCATCCCGATGGGAACGTCCTGTTCGACTTCGCGGATGACACCGGGATGACGCTGTTCGGAACCTCCGCCAAATTCATTGACGCCGTTCACAAGGCCGGGCTCGCACCAATCGATACTCACGACCTCTCGTCGTTGCGGACGATGACGTCGACGGGCTCGCCACTGGTCGCCGAGAGCTTCGACTTCGTCTACGAACGGATCAAGCGCGATCTCCACCTGGCGTCCATCTCGGGCGGCACCGACATCATCAGCTGCTTCGTGCTCGGCAATCCAATCGAGCCGGTCTGGCGCGGGGAGATTCAAACTCGCGGCCTGGGTATGAAGGTCGAGGTGTTCAACGAGGAAGGCCGTCCGGTCGTGGGCGAGAAGGGAGAGCTGGTCTGCACGATGCCGTTCCCCTCGATGCCGGTGGGGTTCTGGAACGATCCGGACGGGCGCAAGTATCACGCGGCGTATTTCGAGACGTATCCCGGCGTGTGGCGCCACGGCGACTGGGTGGAGTTCACCCGGCACGGCGGCATCATCATCTACGGCCGCTCGGACGCGGTGCTCAATCCCGGTGGCGTGAGGATCGGCACAGCGGAGATCTACCGCCAGGTCGAGCAGCTCGACGAGATAGCCGAAAGCCTCGTCATTGGACAGCAATGGGAGCACGACGAACGCATCGTCCTGTTCGTGCGCCTGAAAGATGGTGTGGCACTCACGCCGGAACTCGAGGACCGCCTGCGGCGTCGTATCCGGCAGAGCACCTCGCCGCGGCACGTGCCGGCGCGCATTCTGGCCGTGCCGGAGATCCCGCGTACCAAGAGTGGCAAGATCGTGGAACTGGCCGTTCGGGACGTCGTCCATGGCCGCGAGATCAAGAACAGGGAAGCGCTCGCCAATCCGGAGGCGCTCGAATATTTCCGCAACCGCGAGGAACTGGAACGCTAAATGAGCAACGCCGTCATCCTGTCCGCCTGTCGAACGCCCATCGGATCCTTCGGTGGCGCTTTGAAAGATCTCACGGCTGCCGACCTCGGAGCCATCGTCATTCGCGAAGCGATCGCCCGCGCGGGGATCAATGCAGTGGACGTGGGAGACGTCATCATGGGCTGCGTGCTGCAGGCAGGCGCAGGCATGAACGTCGCGCGACAAGCGGCGATCAAGGCGGGCGTGCCGGTCGAAGTACCGGGCGAAACGGTCAACCGCGTCTGTGGATCCGGACTCCAGGCCGTCGTTCACGCGGTGGAGGCGGTCAAGGCCGGATACGTCGACCTCGTGCTTGCGGGGGGCACGGAGTCGATGAGCAACGCCCCTTACATCCTGAAGGGTGCGAGGTGGGGCTATCGCATGGGCAATGCGGAGGCTGTCGATTCGATGCTGGCCGAAGGGCTCACCTGCGCCATCAACGGCTGTCACATGGGCAACACTGCCGAAGAAGTGGTGAAGCGCTACAACGTGTCACGTGAGGACCAGGACGCGTTCTCGGCGGAGAGTCAGCGCCGGGCCGAGGAGGCGATCAAGTCGGGGGCCTTCGACCAGGAAATCGTGCCGGTCGATCTCCCGCAGCGCAAAGGGCCGCCCGTGCGGATGGAGCGCGATGAGTACCCGCGCGCCGGAACGACGGTGGAGAAGCTCGCTGCGCTTCGTCCGGCATTTGCGAAGGACGGCACCGTGACCGCCGGTAATGCCTCTGGCATCAACGACGGTGCCGCCGCGCTGGTCGTGTCTACAGAGGAAAAGGCCAAGGCGCTCGGACGGCGCCCGCTCGCGCGGATCCTCTCGTACTGCACGACGGGCGTCGACCCGATGATCATGGGGATGGGGCCGGTCGGGGCGCTCACGAAGGCGGCACAGCGCGCGGGTCTCGCGCTGGCCGACCTGGACCTGTTCGAGCTCAACGAAGCGTTCGCCTCACAGTCGCTGGCGGTGGTGCGTGAGTTGAAGCTGGATCCGGCGAAGGTCAACGTGCACGGCGGTGCGATCGCGCTTGGACATCCGATCGGGGCCAGCGGCGCGAGGGTCCTCACGACGCTCGTGCACTCATTGCGGGCGCGTGGCGGCGGACGCGGAGCCGCATCCCTGTGCATCGGCGGTGGAATGGGTACCGCGATGATCGTCGAGGCGATGTAAGGGTAGCGGCGGCTAGTTGCCGCCCCCGTCGCGCAGTCCGGGCCGGATCCGCACGGTGGTGGAGCCGGCGCCGACGATCTTGTTTTTCTGCTTCAGCCGGAACTCGACCCGATAGTCGCCAGGCGTCTCGAAGACGCGATCGACGACGTAGCGCCGCTTGATTTCGCTCTTGCCCGCTTCATACGGATCGCAGTCTTCCTTCGACTCCGCCCGGGTGTCATCTCCCCACTGCCATTCAACCGCAGGGCAGTAATAGTCGGCGTAGTCGTCGACGCCCCCCTTCAATTCCACCGTCATCACGACGCGGGTCGGCGCAAAGCCGACGGCGGGATTCGCTTTGACCGAGACAGAAGGTCTTGATTTATCCGAGCTGGCCAGCAGAACGACGGCGCTGAGTGCTAGTGAACAAGTGAGCGCGGAGACCATGCTCACGGTGGTGGTCGGGAATCTCATTGGTCCTCCCCCCGGGTAGGAAGCCTTATTATAATCTCCGCACATGGTTTCAACGCAGGACTTCCCGGTCATATCCGTCACCACCGTCAATCCCTCAAGCGTCCAGACCGACCTCCTGGTTGTGCCAGTTTTCGAAGGAGATACGTTCCCGGACCTCGCCGGTCTGCACGAGGCAGCCGGCCGCATCATCGAGCAGGTCACAGCCGCCGGTGAGTTCAAGGGCAAGCTCTTCGATCTGTTCATTACCCCCTTGAACGGCTGGGGGGCTCCGCGGGTTGCGCTGATCGGAGCCGGTGCGAAGGCGGCGTTCACGCCGGAACGCCTCCGCCGCGTGGCCACAACCGCAGGACTCGCGGCGAAACAACGGCGCGTTCGCCGCCTGGCCTTCGTTCTGCGAGGCGGAAACACGCCGGCCTCGCTGATCCAGGCGTCGGCAGAGGGGCTGATGCTCGCCGCCTTCAATGGCGACCGCCACAAGAGTACGGAACGCACCGGGCCGCCCGCCGAAGAAATGATCATCGTCGCGCCGGGAGCAGATCCCGTGTCATCGAATGCCGCGGTGCGGCGCGGCTGGATCCTTGGCGATTGCTGCAACGTTGCCCGCGATATGAGCAACGAGCCGTCGAATCTGCTGACGCCGAGAGTGTTTGCCGATCGCGCGGCCGAGATCGCACGGGCAGCCGGCCTCGGCGTCGATATCCTCGATGAGAAGAAGATCGAAAAGCTCAACATGGGCCTGTTGATGGGCGTGGCGAAGGGAAGCGCGGAACCCGCACGCATGATCGTGCTGACGCACGCGCCTGCCGGCGCGCCGTCCTCGCCCGTCCTTGGCCTGGTCGGCAAGGGCATCACCTTCGATACCGGCGGCATTTCGATCAAACCGGCCGAAGGCATGGAACGGATGAAGACCGACATGTCCGGTGGCGCCGCCGTGATCGGCGCCATGCGCGCGATCGCCATGCTGCATGCGCCGATCAAGGTCATCGGCGTCATCCCCGCGACCGAGAACATGCCGGGTGGGCGGGCGATCAAGCCGGGTGATGTCCTCACCGGTGCCAGCGGCAAAACGGTTGAAGTCATCAACACCGATGCCGAAGGACGCCTGGTACTCGGCGATGGACTCTGGTATGCGCGGCAGCTCGGGGCAACTCACCTGGTCGACGTCGCAACACTGACCGGCGCATGCATCGTCGCTCTCGGCAAGATCGCGTCGGGGTTGTTCGGGCACCCGGTGCACTGGTCGCAGGTGCTCGAGCGGGCTGCGGCCACGGCCGGCGACCGCGTCTGGCCGATGCCGCTTTACGAGGAGTACAGCGAGCAGCTTCGCAGCGATGTCGCCGACATGACCAACACGGGCGGCCGCCCGGCCGGCGCCTGCACGGCGGCGATGTTCATCAGGGAATTCGCCGGAGATTTACCATGGGCGCATCTCGATATCGCCGGGACCGCCTGGGCCGAAGACTCGAAGCCGTGGCAGGCCAAAGGCCCGACGGGGGTGGCGGTCCGCACGCTGGCCGAGCTCGCGTTCACCAGCAGCGAGTGGTAGCGTTCACTCGTAGCGTTCAGTCGTAGTGCAGCCCTTTAGGGCTGCCACTTCTGCAGCCCTAAAGGGCTGCCAGTTCTGCAGCTCCTCGAGCTGCCTCGGAACCTCTCGACCGCCGCAGAGTCTAACCAAGCAGATGATCCTGGCGCTCCTGTCTCAGCCCGTGATGGTCAAGGTTGTCGAGCAACCGGCCAAGACCACGTCCGTTGCCGATGTCCTGATCGGCGCAATTGGCCTGACGGGTGTGCTGATCCTGCTTGCGCTCACGCTCGGCGCGATCCTCGGCGGCGTTCTGATCGGCGTGAAGAAGCTGCGGGCACGCTACGACCTCGAACCGGTCCCCGATTCAGAAGCCCTCAAAATCACTTAGCCCGCGCGCCGGCCGTCCGCCGCTATTTCGACAGGGCCTGTGTGGCGGCGCCGCTCCGGATCTTGTTGAGGGACGCCTGGTACTTCAACACGGCGTCCAACAGCGATTCGGCGATTTGTTGGCGGTATGCTCCGGTCTTGAGCAGCGTCCCTTCCTGTTTGTGCGTCACGAACGAGATTTCCGCCAAAACGCTTGGCATGGAGGCGCCGATGAGCACGACGAAAGGCGCCTGTTTGACGCCGAGGTCGCGCAACTGACCGTTGCGCGCCGACAGGCGCTTGACCATCGATTTCTGCACCATCTCGGCGAAGTCCTTCGATTCCTCCAGCTTGTCGTTCAACGCAATGGCCCTGACGATCTCCGGGAGCTTGTGCATCGTCTGACCGGAGCCGGCATTCTCCCGCGCCGCGACCGCCTCCGCCTCCGGGTTGCTGGCGAAGTTCAGAAAGTAGGTTTCCACACCGCGAGCTTTGGGGTTGCGGCTCGCATTGGCGTGAATCGAGAGGAAAAGGTCCGCGTTCTCACGATTCGCGATCGCGGTTCGTTCCTCGAGCGGAATGAACTCATCGGTGCTCCGAGTCATGACCACTTCGACTCCGGGCTGCTTCTCCAGCAGTTTGCTCAGACGCAGGGCGACGTCCAGCGTCAGCTCGGCCTCCTGGACGCCATTCCCGTGCGCGCCTGGATCGTGGCCGCCGTGACCGGCATCGATCACGACCCTGGCGACACCCAGGCCAAGCTGCCGTGAAAGTGAAAACTTGCCGTCGAGATTTGCCGACGGCAGTGCGGGCGCGGGGATCGCACTGATCGGACGAGAGGGCAGCGGCTTCGCATCGGGAACGGCAGGCGAGTCGAGCTCCTGCGCCGGCGTCTGTCGCGTCGCCGGCGGCAGGGCAGTCGGCGGCGCGGCCGGCGGCAGGGGCGTCGTCGTCCGTTTGAAATCCACCACCACGCGGAACGGATCGTAGAGCGTAAAGACGCTGTAGGTCTCGGCCCCCTCCATGTCCATCACGATGCGGGTGGCATTCGGATGACGGCCGAGGCGAATCTCGCGGACGATGTCGTCAGTGAACTTCAGATCGGCATCCTGCAATGCGGCCGAAGCGCGGGCGCCGCGGATGTCGAAGAACACGCGGCGCGGGTTCTCCAGTTGCTCCGCGTGATAGCTCGTCTCACCGTCCATTTCGATCGTCACGCGCATGCCGTCGGGCAGCGACGTGCGTCTCACATCACGGACCGAGACCTTCGTCGAGGGCGCGGCAGCAGGTCCCGGTGCGTCGGTGTTCGATCCCGGCGCGACCGGCTTCAGTGCGTCGTTGAGAACAGGTGGCACGAATCGCGGCAACGAGCCCGAGGCGGTGGGTGCCTTCGCCTTCGACACCGATGCTGCGGGCCGATCCTGTACTACAGGAGGCGGTGTAACCGGAGCTGGTGGGACGATTGGGGCAACCGCGGATGTCGCCGCTGGCTCGCCACTCGCCGAGCCGGCACCCGAGGCCTCGCGATCGCGCAGAACCACGCGCGCCTGTGCGTTCAGGGAACTGGACGGATACTGCGTTCGCATCTGCGCGAGCAGCCGAAGCCCGGTGGCCTTGTCGGCGGGCTGCCCGAACGTATCGAACGCCAGGAACGCGAGATTTGCTCCCTGCCACAGCGCGTTATCGCAGTAGCCGCTGGTGGGATGGTTGCGGACGACCGCTTCATAAGACGCCACGGCGCTGCGCAACTGCGACAGCGTCGGTTTTCTCGCCCCGTCGCGCAGGTCACGTTCCCGTGCGAGCGCGCGCGTGTAGAGGGCCTGCGGCCCTTGATCCGCCGCTTCAACCGCCGCCGGAGGGGCGAAGGCGGACACCAATATGAGAACGACAGCCGTTGTCAGTTTCATGTTCTCCTCGGCTCACCTGAGCTGAGCATCGACTTCGTCGAAGTACTCCTTCTTCACGAGTACCTCGCGTGCCTTGCCGCCGGCGGCGGCCGACACGAGCCCGTCTGCTTCCATCATGTCGACCAGTCGTGCCGCGCGGCTGAACCCGATGCGCAACCGGCGCTGCAGGTAGGAAATGGATGCCTGGCCGCTGGTCACGACGATCCGTGACGCTTCGTCGTACAAGTCGTCCTTCTCGAAATCGAGATCGCCGCCACCGGCCTTCTTGTCGTCCTCGGTGATGGACGCGTCGTAGGTCGGCTTGCCCTGCTTGCGCAGGAAGCTCGCCAGGCGAGCGCTCTCCTGCTCGGAGATATACGGCCCGTGCAGCCGCACATGGCGCGAGGAAGCTGGCGGCAGGTAGAGCATGTCTCCCTTGCCGAGCAGCTGCTCGGCGCCGTTCGAATCCAGAATCGTGCGCGAGTCGATCTTCGACGAGACGCGGAACGAGACGCGGGCGGGGAGGTTCGCCTTGATCAACCCGGTAATGACGTCGACCGACGGACGCTGCGTCGCGAGGATGAGATGAATGCCGACGGCGCGCGCCATCTGCGCGAGCCGGCAGATCGACTCTTCCACCTCGTTGCCGGCGACCATCATGAGGTCCGCAAGCTCGTCGATCAGGACGACGATGGCCGGCAGCGTCTTGATCTCGACGCCCTTCTCGTCCATGACCGGCCCCTTGTTCTCCACCTGCATCGTGCGGATGTTGCGGTTGTATTGCTCGATGTTGCGGACGCCGACCGCGGCGAGCGTCTTGTAACGCTCTTCCATCTCGCGCACGGCCCAGCGCAGCGCGTTGGCCGCGAGCTTCGGGTCCACCACGACGGGCGTGAGCAGGTGAGGGATCTCTTCGTACATCCCGAGCTCGAGCCGTTTCGGGTCCACCATGATCAGGCGGACCTCGTCGGGCGTCGCGCGGAAGAGGATGCTCGACAGCATTGCGTTGACGCTGACCGACTTGCCGGTTCCGGTCGAGCCTGCGATCAGCAGGTGAGGCATCGTGGCGAGATCGCTGATGTACGGTTCGCCATGAATGGTCTTGCCCATCGCGAGCGTGAGGCGCGAGGCAGAGCGCTTGTAGATGTCGGCCTCGAGCAGCTCGCGCATCGAAATGATTTCGCGATTGGCATTCGGAATCTGGATGCCGACCGTGCTCTTCCCGGGGATGCGATCGATCAGGACCGACTCCGCCTTCATGGCGAGGCAGAGGTCGTCGGCGAGGCCGGTGATCTTGCTGTACTTCACGCCCGCGTCCGGCTTGAATTCGTAGGTCGTGACCACCGGACCCGGGTGTATCTGCACCACGGTTCCTTCCACCGAGAACTCGCGGCATTTCTCCTCGAGGAGCCGCGCGCCTTCCATCAGTTCGCGCTCATCGATTTTCGACTGCGGCTTCGGCGCGTCGAGCAAGGCGAGCGGAGGCAGGGTATAGGTGCCCTTCTTTCGCTCGATCGGCGCCTTATCGGGTTCCGGCAGCGGAAGCGGGGTCTCGACCGGCGGCACCGGGCGCTTGATTGCAGGCTGTGGCGTCGGCCGGGAGGAAGCGGCTTTCAATGCGGCGGCGGCCGCGCCGACCATCGCGGCGGTCCGCGACGGTTTTTCAGTCACCGCATCTTCGGTTCCGGGTTCCTTCGTCGAAACGTCCTTCTTCAGCCTGGCGACGGCCGCAATCTTCTCCCTGGCTTCAGTGGGTGCTTTGTCGAGATGCTTCTTGAGCACGTCCTGCCGCTGCTTGTCACGACGCCGTTCTTCGCGGCGGGCGCGGTAGGCGCCAAGGAGCGCCGCGCCGCGATCGCGCATCATCTCCGCAACCGCGGTGAAGAGCCGTCCAAACGAGAACTGCGTCGAGAGAATGACCGCCAGGAAGAGCACGGTGAGAATCAGGATGATTGCACCGGTGCTATTCAGGTATTCGGTCAGGCTGCCTCCCAGCCACTCGCCCAGGTATCCGCCCGCCCTGAACGCTTTGCTGTCAGCCTTGGCCGGCCCGGCCGCAAGCGCGATGAATGACGACATCGAAGCAAGGAGAAGAGCCGCACCCGATGCTTTTGTATACGGAGCATCGATCGGCTTGCACCAGAAGTAGTGCCAGCCGATGACGACGAGCACGATCGGGAGCAGGAAGGCGGAGTAGCCGAGCAACTGGTACGAGAGCTCGGCCACGAAGGCGCCGATGCGGCCGGCAAAGTTGAGCGGTGCGCCGTCCGCGCCGGTGTTGAAGAACCATACCGGATCGGACGCGCTGTAGCTGGCGAGTGCGACGACCAGCAGCAGGGCACCGGCGAACAGTGCCATCCCGACGAACTCGCTCAGCCGTCTCGAAATGAAAGTGGTTGCCGACACGTCAGATCTCCATGACCACCGGCAGCACCAGCGGCCGGAGACCTGATCGTTTACGGAAAAACCGTTGCAGGTCCACGCGAATCTTCTCCTTGATCAATCCTGGATCGGTGCGTTCCTCGATACTGGCGCCGTCGAGGGTGGCTGTCAGCAGCCCGGGGATCTCCTTGAGCAGCGCCTCGGTTCGCGCGTCCAGCACGAAGCCGCGGGTAATCACGTCCGGTGTTTCTTCGAGCGTACCGGACTGCCTGCCGATCGCCACCACCGGCACCACCAGTCCGTCCCCGGCAAGATGCCGCCGGTCGCGAAGGACCTCATCTCCAACCTCACCGCTTCTCGTTCCATCGATCAGGATCCGGCCTGCCGGGACCTTCTCAGCGACCGCTCCACCGTTGTCGTCGAATCGCACCACCTCGCCGTTCTCGGCGAGCAGGACCTTGGTCCCGCGCGACACCCGGCTGGCGATCCTGGCGTGACGCGCGAGCTGACGGTACTCCCCATGTATCGGGACGAAAAACTTTGGCTTTACCAGCGACAGGACGAGCTTCAGCTCTTCTTCACTCCCGTGGCCGGACACGTGAATGCGCTTCATCGAATCGTTGACGATCTCGACACCGCGCCGCGCCACGTGATTCATCACCCGCCCGATCGCCTTCTCGTTACCGGGGATTTCACGCGCGGAGAAGACAACCGTGTCCTCCGGTTCGAGTTTCACGTGGCGGTGGTCGTCGATCGCGATCCGCGACAGCGCGGCGCGAGGCTCCCCTTGAGAGCCCGTGCAGATGCACACGACGTCCTGGGACGGCAGGCCGCGCACGTCGCTGTCGGCGACCTGCACACCCGACGGGACCCGCAGGTACTTCAATCGCTGCGCGACCTCGGCGTTGTCGACGACACCGCGGCCGACGAAGGCGACCTGGCGGTCGAACTGCGCCGCAAGGTCGACCAGGATCTGCATCCTGAAGATGCTGGACGCGAACATCGCCACGACGATCTTTCCGGTCGCGCTGGTGAAAATCTCTTCGAACCCGTCGATGACTTCGAGCTCGGATCCGGTGAACCCCTTGCGATCGACGTTGGTGCTGTCCGACAACAGGACCAGCACTCCCGCACTCCCGAGTTCTGCAAAACGGTGGAAATCGAAGTGCTCGCCATCGAGCGGCGTCTGGTCGATCTTGAAATCACCCGTATGCAGCACCACGCCGCGTGGCGTCGTTATCGCTACCGCTACGCAGTCAGGGATGCTGTGCGTCACCCGCAGGAACTCGAGGGTGAAACTGCCGACGGTAACCCGTTCCCGCGGACGCACGACGCGCAGCTTCTTCTTCGCGTCGTCGCCGAGCTCCTCGATTTTCCCCTCGACCAGCGCGAGGGTGAACGCCGTGCCGAACACCGGGCCCTGCACGTACGGCAGTACGTGGGCCACGGCGCCGATGTGATCCTCGTGGCCGTGGGTCAGCACCAGCGCAGAGATCCGGTACTTCTCGAGCTGCCGCAGATCCGGGATGATCAGGTCGACGCCAAGCAGTTCCGGCTCCGGAAACATGACGCCGGCATCGACGAGGATCGCCGTCTCGCCACAGGCGACGAGCATCATGTTCATGCCGAACTCGCCCAGCCCTCCGAGCGGGATCAGCTCGAGCGGCGGACACGTCAGTTGTGAGTTTCTCGTCCACCAACACCCGCAGGCCAGGCCTTCAGACCGGGCAACCGACGTTTAAGCACACTTGGACCCAGTTGGGCGCGTCAGTACAAGATCGGCAATCGATCGAAGGGCACATAGCGAACGGAGAGCCATCCAGGCGGATGGAACCGGAACGCTTTGCGGCGGGAGCCGCGAATCAGAGTGCCCACCCGGCCTGCCGCTGGGACGGCCAACCGGGGATCAACGCCCGCGAAAGCGATGAAGCTAACACAGGCAAAACCGCGCAAACTATAGCACAGCTCGCATTTACGCCGAAGTGAAAACGGCCGCAAGCCTCGCCAGTTCTTCGAGTTGCAGCGTCTCGGGACGACGGATCGGGTCGATGCCGGCGGTGACGAGCGCGCCCGGTGCGTCGCGGCCGCGGCTCTCGGCGTACCGCTTGAGCGCGTTCGACAGGGTCTTGCGGCGCTGCGTGAACATCGACCGGATCATCGCCTCGAACTGCCGCTCGTCCTGGATCTCGACCGCCGGTGGCCGAAACCCGAGCTGGACCACTGCGGAGTGAACCTTTGGCGCCGGACGGAAGGCGCCGGGAGGCAAGGCCAGGACCTTTCGCACATCGGCGTGGAGTTGGACGAAGATCGACAGGACTCCGTAGTCCTTCGTGCCGGGCCGGGCCGTGATCCGCTCCGCAACCTCACGCTGCAGCATCAAGGTCGCGTCGACGAGACGCCGGCCGGTCCGGTGCGCATCGAGCAGCCGGAAGAGAATAGGGGAGGACACGTTGTATGGCAGATTGCCGGCGACGCGGATCGGGGAGTCGGAGACGACTGACGCGAGATCCGCCTCGAGAAAATCCTGCTGGACGAGCGTGACATTGGGCGGGAGGATCGGCCGAAGCGCCGCAATCATCTCGGGATCCACTTCCACGGCCGTGAGATGCGCAACGCGCGGGGCGAGCCTGAGCGTCAGTGCGCCGGGTCCTGGTCCGATCTCCAGGAAATGATCCCCGGCCCCAGGGGAAATAGCAGCGACGACCTTGTCCGCCCACGCCCCTTGCAGGAAATGCTGGCCGTATCGCTTCTTCGCACGCATCAGAACCTTAGAGAACCTTGGAACCTAGAACCTTCAAAGTTCTTCAACCGATTCGCCGTTCCAGTACTTGTCTTCGATCTCCTCGATCTGTTCCTCGCTCATCCCGAAGTAGTGCCCCAGCTCGTGAATCAGCGTCTCGGCAATGGAGACGATCATGTCCTCGTGATCCTCCGCGTCCTCCTCGATCGTGCGTTGAAACAGCGTCACGCGATCGGGCAGCGCGTTGCCGTGGCCCCAGCTTCGCTGCGGCAGGGGAGTTCCCTGGTACAAGCCGTAGAGCGAGTCAGGTGGCTCGATCTCCATTTCGGCCAGCAGCTCGGGTGAAGGCTCGTCTTCGACCACGATCGCGACGTTCTTGATCTCCTCGCGAAAACGCCGCGGGATGTCCTGCAGCGCCTCTTCGACGAGCCGGTTGAATGCGTCGCGAGTCACCTGGTGGCCTTCGCGGACTTCGCCGCTTTGCGCGTGGTTGGCTTGCTGAATTTCGAGACCACCGTCCGAAAGTAATGACAATACGGCCGGGCGGCGCATTCGCCGCAAAGCGGCTTGGGCCTGCAGATCCGCCGTCCATGCAGAATGAGCGTGTCGGACGCGACCGTCCATCGCTCGGGCGGCAGGGCGCGCCCGAGTTGCTGCTCGACGACTTCCGGGTCCTCTGACGAGGCGATCCCGAGTCGATTCGCAACGCGGAGCACATGCCGGTCGACCGGGAGCCCGGGCACTCCGAGTGCGTGCCCCAGCACGACGTTAGCGGTCTTGCGGCCGACACCCGGCAACTCGACCAGCTCCTCCATCGTCTCCGGCACGTGACCGTCATGCTGTTCGACGACTTCACTGGCCATCCCGATCAGGGATTTCGACTTCGCACGAAAGAACCCGGTGGATTGTATCTGTGGCTCGAGCTCGCCGGTCGCCGCTTTGGCCAGGCTGCGCGCATCAGGGTAGCGCTTGAACAGCGCCGGCGTCACCTGGTTCACCCGCTCGTCGGTGCACTGCGCCGACAGGATCGTCGCGACCAGCAACTCGTACGCGTTCTTGAAATGGAGCTCGGTGTTTGCGTTCGGATGCTGCGTGGCGAGCGCGTCGAGTATCCGACGAGTCTCGATCGGCGTCTTCAGGGGCCTGGGGATCTGCGATCGCCGCGGCTTCATCCCGGTACGATACTGCAAACGCCAAATTCCAAACTCCAAACTTCAAAATTCAAAGTTCAATTCTGACAGTCGGCTGGGACTTGAACGCTTTGGAGTTTGGAGTTTGGAGTTTGGAGTTTGGAGTTTGGAGTTGCTTGCTAGCGAGTACGCCGCGCCGCGGTGACGAGCGCGATCAGCGCCTTGTCTCCGCCGAGGCGGGACGTGCCGACGACGACGGTCTCGCCGGTGTCCATCATGAAGGAACTGTCGACGATCGCTCGAGACGCCGACGTCTCCGTCGCATGCATGCTTTCCAGTTCGCGCTGCATCACGGAAATCCTCTGCCGGAGCTGCTGTGAGCGCTTCTCGCTGGCCAGCGCGTCAGGGCTGCCGGCCGGCGATGCCTTGCGGGCATCAGGGGCCTCGTCACTGACGCTGCATCTCCTCGATCTCCCGCCGCAGTTCCACCTCGCGCGGGCCGTCGGACCGGGTCCCGAACGTTCCGCGCCCCGACGGGTCGTCCTGACGCATCGTGAATCGCACCGCCAGCCTGCCGCCGTCAGGGGTGACGTTGAGCGTGTAACCGAACGTGCGTGGCAGCAGGCGAACGGAGCCAGCACTATCGCCGCCGCTGCCGATCACGCCTTGCAGCCGTCCTGAGAGAGGGGCCGACATGGGCATCACGCAGCAGGACGTCCAATGAGAATCGAGCACGCGGTATTGCTTGTAGGGGAGAAAGTCGCGCAAATCGGTCAGCGCCTTGCGCGCCGCCGGCGGAACTTCCTCGATTGACGAACCACTGGACGCCGATTCGCCGACCAGCAGCACGATGTTGAACCCCTGGATCGACTGCAGCGCACTGGCCGGATCACGTCGCGCGACGTCCTGTTGCGGTCTTGCGCGATTGCGGCTTCTGGGCCTGTTGCCCCTGTTGCGCCTGGGGCGAGGCAACCCACGCAGCGGTGATCAGTGCGGCAGCCGCCGAACAAGAACGCAAGGTCATGGTATGGATTGCTCCCTCAACGAAAACTGCGGGTCGAATTGCCAGATGATCCGCGTGCCGCCAGGCGTGGCGAACTGCAGGTGTCGAAGATCCTGCGCCGGCACCGCTGCGGGTTGTGAGGCGCCCGGCGCACTGGTGGCAGTGGCCGGCGCGGCGGTGACGCGCGCCGGCTCGATCGACCGCGCCGCCACCAGCCCGGCGGCGACGGCGATCGCGCAGAACGCCGCCGATCACCGCGCCGGCATGCGACCGCGTGTCCAGGCCCGATCGTGGAGCCGCAGCCTCGGCGAGCATCGCCGTCCGGATCGCGTCGGTTTCGCTCGCGTCGAGAGGTGTCACGTCCGCCACGTGACGCAGCAGCGGTTGCCAGTCGTTCATCGCAATTTCCCCGTCAGAATGGCCGACATCTGTGCGCGTCCACGTGAGAGATGCCAGCGCACCGTCACCGGCGCAATCCCGAGCAGCCTGGCAATGTCCTGGATGCTGGTTCCATCGATCTCATAGAGGACGAGGATCGCTCGGCGCCGCGGCGGCAATCGATCGAGCGCCATGTGCACGAGCGACCGTGCGATCACCGCGTCCTCGTGGCCGGGATCGTTTCGTTCCGGCTCGATCGGCGCCTGGCTGCGCACCGCCTGCCTGCGCCAGCCGTCACGACAGATGTTGATGAGCACCCGCACCAGCCAGGCTTCCTCGCTGCTCGCGCCCACCGGAATGGAGCCGGGATGTCGTGCCGCCCGCAAAAACGTCTCCTGGACACAATCCCGCGCATCATCCCGCGTCCGGCACATGCGGGAAGCCAGCGAGTACAAACGTCTGTGATGAGCGTCGAAGAGTGCGGCCAGCCGCTGTGCGGTATCCGTCTCCACCTGCGCGGTTGTGGCGCCAAACGCCATAACCTCTCCGGTCATAACCCGCTAGACGCGGGGACGCCGCGATTTGTTGGTGCGGAACGGACTCGAAGCCGGCTGCGGAGCCACGTCAGTGGACGGGGCCTTTGTCCCAGCTGGCGCCTGTCGACTCCGAGAACACGCGCATGTGTTCCTGCAGCGCGGCGATCAGGTTCGGAACCACCTGGAGAGGAACGACCATCTTCGCGCGGACCGGCGCGCGGACGACGTGATTGGCTTCGGCGGCCTGGATATCCTGCTCCGAAAGCGGCAGGACTTCACAGAAGGCCAGGGTGAAATCAAAAGGGGTGTGAGAAATCGCGCAAAAGTTCGCGTAGGTACGCGGCAGCTCCTCGCGGTCGTCCGGTACGATGGTGAAGTTGATTTGCTTCCGCTCGCTCATGATCGACGAACATTAACACGCGACGTGCGATTCAATACCGCCGCATGACGCCAACGACGACGCCGCGAACCTGCACGTCAGCCGCCTCCGCATAGATCGGCTGCATCGTCGGATTGGCGGGTTGCAGGCGGATGCGGCCGTGTTCGCGGTATAGCTTCTTGAGCGTGACGTCGCTGCCGTTGAGCAGCGCGATCACCATCTCGCCGTTCTCCGCGGTGTGGCGGTCTTCGACGATGACGAAGTCGCCGTCGCGGATCTGTTCGTCGATCATCGAGTCCCCCTTGACGCGAAGGACGTACGAGTCGCGTTTGCCGACGAGATCTTCAGGCACTGCGAGCGTGTCACCGCCCACCACCGCTTCGATCGGGGAACCCGCAGCCACATAACCGAGCATCGGGAGCTCGACCGCACGGCTGCCGAGGCGAGCGGGCACCATCTCGACCGACCGGCTGCGGTTCCACGCACGTTTGATGAATCCCTTGTCTTGCAGATTACTGAGATGCTTGTGCACCGTTGCCAGCGAGGACAACTGGAAGCGGCGGCCGATTTCCTCCAGGCTTGGTGCGTAGCCATGCTGCTGGATGAAGTCATTCAGGTAGTCGAGGATCTCGCGCTGGCGCTTGGTCAGTGGCAACATGGCGCGGACTATATGCAAAGAAAAAGCGAAAGTCAAACGATCCATCAGCCGTCGATGTGACTTTCGCCTCACGTTTCGGTCTAAACCGATAGAGTGCAGGGCGTGGATGACGCCGAGCTCGTAAAGCTGGCGCAGGCGGGAGAGCGCGATGCCTTCGATGCGATCGTGCAGCGACACCAGCGGCGGATCTATCAGCTCTGCTACAGGTTCGTTGGAAATCACGAAGATGCCAGCGACCTGGCGCAGGATGTTTTCGTCCGCGCGTTTCGTGCCTTGCCGAAATTCAAGGGAGACTCGGCGGTCGGCACGTGGCTGCATCGAATCGCGGTCAACGTCTGCCTCAATCGAAAGGCGCTGAAGACTCCACGCTTCGCCCCGATCGACGAGGTGGAACCGGTGGATCTGAGAGCGGAACGAGCCGACGTGGCGGTATTGAGAGATGAGCGGGCGATCCAGGTGCGAGCCGCAGTGGCACGCCTGCCGCCCAAACAACGCGCGACGCTGATCCTGCGGGCGTACCACGAACTGCCGCACGACGAGATTGCGAAAATACTGGGAAGTTCGGTGGGAGCCGTAAAGGCAAACTTCTGCCACGCGCTGGCGAACTTGAAACGATTGATGGACGCGTCATGACACACCTGGATCCCGCGCAGCTGGTGGACCTGCTCGAAGGCGACGGCACGTCCACATCGACCGCCCATCTCGAGTCGTGTGCGCCCTGCCGGGCTGAACTGTCGGCGCTCCAAACGGCGCTGCACACGCTGCAACGAACAGCGCGTCCGACCGGGGCGGACGACCTGCCGGAATTTTCGCCGTTCTACTGGGAGCAGTTCACACGCGGCGTGAACGAGCGGATCGATGCACCGTCCCGTGGGTGGACGGACTGGATCGGACGGCCACGCCTCGCGGCCACACTCGCCGCGGCGGCGCTCCTGTTCGTGATGATCATCGGCGCCCGGACGCTCCATATCCCGTTCGGTACGGTCCGGGTCCCGGGTGCGGCGACGACAGCGATTCCAGGAACCGAGCCGAGCGTTCCAACGGAGATCGCCGGCAGCGATGACTCGCGAGACGACGTCGAAGCGGATGCGGCCTGGGCGGTGGTGCGGACAGCGGCGCAGGATCTGGCGTATGAAGATGCCGAGGCTGAAGGCATCTCGCCGCGTCCGGGATCCGCGGAAATCGCGGTTTTGCAAATGTCCAATGACGAACGGGCCGAACTGGCCCGGCTGCTCGCAAATGAACTGAAGCGCTCGGGCGCATAGAGAACGAACATGCTGCACAAGATCGTCCTCGTCGTGATCGCCGGCATGATGACGGCCACGCCGCTTCGCCGCACAGGATCCGGAACGGCGTGAGGGCCAGGCGGCCGGCCGCGGTGGCCGCGCCAACGGGCCTTTGATGTCAGCCGGTGAAGTCGTCAACATGCTCGACGCGTACGCAGTCGTGCAGGCGCAGGAAACGCTTCAGCTGAGCGACGCCCAGTACGCGACCTTCGTCGCGCGTCTCAAGAAACTCCACGAGACTCGACGGCGCGGGCAGCAGGAGCGCAACCGCATCCTGCGCGACCTGCGTCAGCTCGCCGGGCCCCAGGCGCCGCCGCAGGCGGACGAGAATGCGCTGCGCACCAACTTGAAAGCGCTGCGCGAGCACGACGCCAGGACCGCTGAGGAAACCTCGAAGGCGTACGACGCTGTCGATGAGATTCTCGATCTTCGACAGCAGGCGCGCTTCCGGCTGTTCGAAGAACGGCTGGAGGCGAGGAAGATCGACCTGCTGATGCGGGCGCGGCAAGGGGCGGCAAGGGGCGGCGGGCAGTAGGGTTCATCTCTCAGGACTGCTAGAATCGGGGCATGCGTCTCCTTACAGCAGTTGCACTCTCGACGGTTCTCTTCGCGAGTCAGCAGGCGAATGGATCGAAGCTGACCAAGGAGCTCGGGCGACCGATTCCAGACCAAGCTGGTCGCATCGTCCAGAACGGACAGACGCCTCGCGGTAAATCGCGCGCCGCGGTATCGACGCAGGTGACCGACGCCGAGCTGAACTCTTATCTTCGCTACCAGGCCGCCGACCAGGTCCCGGCCGGCATCGTCGAACCGGAGATCAACGCGGTGGGTGAGGGGAAGGTGTCGGGCCGGGCGGTCGTCGATCTCGATGCGGTCCGCAAGCAGAAGGAACGTGGCTGGCTCGATCCCATGGGATACCTCACCGGCCGGCTGCCGCTGACCGCGCGAGGGCGTCTCGTCACCGAAAACGGCAAGGGGCGGTTCGAACTGGAAGGCGCGGAGCTGTCCGGTGTGACGATCCCGAAGACGCTGGTCCAGGAGCTGCTCACCTTCTATTCGAAGACAGCCGAAGATCCGGACGGCATCAACATGGACGATCCGTTCGACCTCCCGGCGCAGATCCGCGAGATCCGCGTCACCCCGGGGAACGCGACCATCGTGCAGTAGCGGGTTCGTGAACCCCTCCGACTACCTGCAAACCTCGCTGCAGTTCCTCAAGGGTGTTGGTCCGCGCCGCGCGGCTGACCTGCAGCGCGTGGGACTCACCACCATCGAGGATCTGCTGTACCGGTTCCCGACCAAGTACGAGGACCGCGGCGACTTCCAACCCATCGCGAAACTGCGTCCCGGCCTCTCGGCGTCGGTTGCCGGCGAGGTGGTCGGCTGCGGTGTGCGCCCGACCCGGCGTCCGCGCTTCCGGATTTTCGAGATGCTGATGCGCGACGCAACAGGATCGCTGCGCGCGATCTGGTTCAACCAGCCCTTCCTCAACGATGTCTTTCGTCCGCACCAGCGCGTGATCCTGTTCGGGAAGCTCGAGCTCACCTCGCACGGGCTGCAGATGCAGAACCCCGAGTACGAGATCGTGCAGTCCGACGAGGATGCGGCGGCAGGATCGGAGCCTGCTGGCCGTCCTGATGACGACACGCTTCATACCGGGCGCATCGTCCCGGTGTACGAAAAGACAGGGCAGCTGACGGCGAAGATACAGCGGTCGCTCGTGCACCATGCACTCGCGCAACTGCCGGCAGAAGTGTCCGAGCCACTGCCCGCAGCAGTGCGCGAGCGGCAGCACCTGATCGACCGCAGGACGGCGCTGCATGACGTGCATTTCCCGCCGGAGGGAACCGCCGCCTCGGAGTTGAACGGGTTCCGTTCGCCCGCACAGCGGCGAATGATCTTCGAGGAGTTCTTCCTGTTCCAGCTTGGGCTGGTCCTGCGCAAGCGCCGGGCCGAGTCGGACCGCAAGCCGCGCGCGGTGTCGATCAACGACGCGATTCGTGAAGCGGTCCGGCGCGTGCTGCCGTTCAAGCTGACCGGCGATCAGAAGAAGGTGGTCGCTGAAATCGTCCAGGACATGCAGCGCAGCGTGCCCATGAACCGGCTGCTGCAGGGGGATGTCGGATCCGGCAAGACCATTGTCGCGCTGATTGCCGCGATCGTGGCGATGGAGAACGGCTTCCAGGTGGCGTTCATGGCGCCGACGGAAATCCTTGCCGAACAGCACTACATCAACATTCGCCGGCTGCTCGAGGCCTCGCGATTCCGCATCGCTCTGCTGACGGGTCGAACGCCGGCGAAGAAAAAGCGCGAGATGCAGGCGGAGCTCTCGGGCGGTTCTCTGCACCTCGTGGTCGGCACCCACGCACTGGTCGAAGAAGACGTCGGCTTTCGCGAGCTTGGCCTGGTCATCATCGACGAGCAGCACCGGTTCGGTGTGATGCAGCGCGCGACGCTGCGCGTCGAAAGGCGCAGCATCCTGACGTGCTGGTGATGACCGCGACGCCGATTCCGCGAACGCTTGCGTTGACCGACCTACGGCGACCTCGATGTCTCGATCATGCGTGAGATGCCACCGGGCCGCTATCCGATCAAGACGACCGCGAAACCGGAATCACGGCGCGAGGAAATATACGACTTCGTTCGCGTGCAGATCGATGAAGGACGCCAGGCGTACATCATTTATCCGCTGGTCGAAGAGTCCGAGAAGGTGGACCTGAAGGCCGCAACCGAGATGGCGGATCATCTCGCGCAGGACATCTTTCCGGCGTACCGGGTCGCGCTCCTGCACGGACGGATGAAGCAGGACGCGAAGGATCGGGTGATGCAGGCGTTCGCGCGGGGCGAGTTTCACATCCTCGTGTCGACGACGGTCGTCGAGGTCGGCGTGGACGTCGCCAACGCCTCGGTCATGCTGGTCGAACACGCCGAGCGGTTCGGCCTGTCGCAGCTGCACCAGCTCCGCGGCCGCGTCGGACGCGGTCCGCACCAATCGTTCTGCGTCCTTCTTTACCAGTCCCCACTGACCGACCAGGGCAGGGAACGACTGAAGGCGCTGACCGATACGACCGACGGCTTCGTCATCGCCGAGCGGGACCTGGAGCTGCGCGGCCCCGGCGATTTCTTCGGCACGAGGCAGTCGGGCTTACCGACCTTGCGCGTCGGCGACCTCGTTCGCGATCACCAGATCATGGAAGAAGCGCGCCGCGAAGCGGTGACCGCGCTCGACGACCCGGCGCAGCAGGATGTGCTGTCGGCATTCGTTCGCGAGAGCTGGGCCCAGCGCTTCGGGCTGGTTGGCGTCGGATGATCAGGGTGATCGGCGGTCAGTTCAGGGGACGGCGGCTCGAAACACCTGATTGGGCGGGCCTACGGCCGACTTCGGATCGTCTCCGCGAAACGCTCTTCAACATCCTGATGCCGCGCATCGCCGGCGCGCGGGTGCTGGACGGGTTTGCCGGGACCGGCGCGGTTGGGATCGAGGCGCTCAGCCGCGGTGCGTCGCATGTCACCTTCGTGGAGCAGGACGCACGCGCCGAGGCGCTGATCCGCAAGAACCTCACCCGCTGTGGCGTGTCGGACCGCCATGTTATTATCCGCGCGAGACTTGCGGCTGCCGCCGGGCAACTGGCCGGTCCCTTCGACATCGTGTTTCTGGATCCGCCTTACGGCGCAGCGGAACTCGGCAGCGGACTCGATGCAGGCGCGCCCCTGGTCGGCAAGGAAGGACTCCTCGTGATCGAGCACGCAAAGCGCGACCGGGCTCCAGGATCCGCCCCGGGTCTGTCGCTCACCCGGGAAGTGATCCACGGAGACAGCGCGCTCGCATTCTACGCACATGTCTGAAGTCGTCGCCATCTATCCCGGCTCGTTCGACCCGCTGACCAACGGTCACGTCGATATCATTCAGCGCGGCTCGCGCTTCTTCGACCGGATCGTTGTCGGGATCCTCATCAACCTCGAGAAAGCGCCGCTCTTCACCGTCCCGGAGCGCGTGGATATTGCTCGCACGGTTCTCAAGGGGTCACCCAATGTCGAAGTGGACACCTTCGACGGGTTGCTCGTGGACTACGCTCGCCGCATTGGCGCAACCGTGATCGTTCGCGGCCTTCGAGCGATCTCGGACTTCGAGTACGAGATGCAGATGGCATTGATGAACCGCCGGTTGAGCCCTGACGTCGAGACGGTGTTCATGATGCCCGCAGAACCATACACCTACGTCAGTTCGCGCCTGGTCAAGGAAGTCGTCGCGCTCGGCGGCACCGTCACCGGCCTGGTGCCCACGCTGGTCGAGGAACGATTGCGCGAAAAGAAGATGGCCCGCGAGACCCTGAAGGCATAACGATGTTGTCGCAACGTACGAAATCGATTGGAACGTCGCCGACGATGAAAGTCGCCGCCGAGGCGATGCGGCTGAAAGCGCAGGGAGTCGATATCGTCGATTTCGGTGCGGGAGAACCGGACTTCCCGACACCAAAGCACATTGCGGCAGCCGCCCATGCCGCAATCGACGCCAACTTCACGAAGTACACGACCAACTCGGGAACCGACGAACTGAAGCAGGCCGTGTGCGGCCGCTACCGCGCTGACTACGGGGTCGACTACACGCCGGCAGAAGTGATCATCACTGCGGGCGGCAAGCAGGCGCTCTACAATTCCGCGCTGTCACTGTTCGGCCCCGGCGACGAAGTGATCACGCACATGCCGGGATGGCCGACGCTCGTCGAGCAGATCAAGCTCGCGGACGCGACGCCCGTGGTGGTGCGTACACAGGCGGAGGAAGGGTTCCGCCTCAACGCCGACACGGTCCTGCGTGCGTTGACGCCGCGAACGCGTGGCGTCGTGATCAATTCGCCGGGTAATCCGACCGGAGCGTTGATCAGCGAACAGGACCTGGCGGCAATCGCCGACGAGGCGGCTCGACGGGACATCTGGATCCTGCTGGATCTCTGTTACGAGCGACTGATCTACGATCCGGTGGCGCACAATCTTCCGGCGGTCCTCACGTCCCGCATGAAGAACCGGACGGTGCTGTGCGGCTCGGCCTCGAAGGCGTATGCGATGACCGGCTGGCGCTGCGGCTGGGCGCTCGCACCGGCCGAGGTCGTGGGCGCGAGCAACGCGATCCAGAGTCACTCCACATCCAACGTGTGCTCGATCACCCAGAAAGCCGTGACGGCTGCACTGACGGGTCCGCAGGAATGCGTCACCGAAATGCTCGATGAATACCGGCGCCGGCGCGATCAACTGTGCCGATGGCTGGCCGCCGAGCCGCGGCTGCGGGCGCAGACGCCGGCCGGCGCGTTCTACCTGTTCGTGGACGTATCCGACATTCTCTCGGCCAACGGAATCCGGACGTCGGCGCAGCTGGCGCAGGCACTACTCGACGAGGCGCGCGTCGCACTGACACCGGGCGAGGCATTCGATGCGCCCGGCTTCGTGCGCATCTCGTATGCGACGTCGATGAAGGAACTGGAACGCGGCGTCGAACGCATCATCAGTTTCGTTCACGCGATGGACGGGCGTCCGCGCGCCGCTGCGGGAGCGTAGCGGTCGGCGGATTCTTCCGTCCAGCAATGTCCCTCAACGAACTCGTTTCCTCACTGATCGCCCTCGTCGGCGACGCTCACGTGCGGACGGATGAGCCGTCGCTGCTCGCCTACGGCACCGACGCGCTGAAGCGCGGCCATCCTGCCGACGCGGTGGTGTCGCCGGCCGATACCAGCGAAGTCGCCGGCGTGGTTCGCCTGTGCGCCGAGCACGACGTGCCGTTCGTGCCGCGCGGAGCGGGGAGTGGCTATACAGGCGGGGCCGTGCCGCTCCAGGGTGGAATCGTCATCTCGCTCGAGCGCATGAACCGGATCCTGGAAATCGACGAGGCGAACCTGGTCGCGGTCGTGCAGCCAAACGTCGTCACCGGGGATCTGCAGACCGAGGTCGAAAAGCTCGGCCTGTTCTACCCACCCGATCCCGCGTCGCTGAAGCAATCCGCGATCGGCGGCAACGTCGCCGAATGCGCCGGCGGTCCGCGCGCATTCAAGTACGGCACGACGAAACGCTACGTTCTCGGACTCGAAGCCGTGCTGCCCACCGGCGAAGTGATCGAAACCGGCGGCAAGGTCGTCAAGAACGTGGTCGGCTACGATCTGACGCAACTGCTGGTCGGATCCGAGGGAACGCTGGCCATCATCACCAAGATCATTCTGCGCCTGGTACCGAAGCCGCCCGTGCAGGTCACCTTGCGAGCGACCTTCGCCGACGTCGAAGGCGCGGTCGCGGCTGTGAGCGAAGTGATCCGGCAGCGCGTGATTCCCGCGGCGGTAGAGTTGATCGACGGTGAATCGCTCGATGCCGTCGCCCGCTATCTCCAGACCAACGCGCTCGCGCCGGCCGGCACCGGGGCACTCCTGCTGCTCGACGTCGATGGGACACCGGAGGCTGTCAACGAGGAGGCGGGCCGGGTTGAACATGCCTGCAGAACCGCCGGCGCCACCGAAGTCATCCGATCCGCCGGGGATGAAGAGCGCCAGGAGTTATGGCGCGTGCGCCGGGAGCTCTCGTTCTCGTTGAAAATGGTGTCGCCGTTGAAGTTCAATCACGACGTAGTCGTGCCGAAAGGGCGGATCCCTGAGCTCTTCGCCTTGGTGGCCCGGATCCGGCAGGCCTACGGTCTGCGGATTCCGCTGTTCGGCCACGCCGGCGACGGTAATATCCACGTCAACATCATGGTGACACCGGATGACGCCGAAGAGATCGCAGGCGCTCACGAGGCGGAGAAGGTTCTCTTCGAAGGCGTCGTCGCGCTCGAAGGATCGATCAGCGGGGAACACGGCATCGGCTTCGCCAAGGCGCCGTTCATCGAGATGGAGCTCTCACCCGATGAGATCGCACTGATGAAGCGCGTCAAGGCGGCGTTCGATCCGCGCAACCTTCTCAACCCAGGAAAGATCTTCCCGCAATGACACTGATCGTGCTGCTGCTCGCGCTCTTCGCAAGCCAGGCAGCTCTCCCGCACGTCGTGCTCGAAACCGATCTCGGCGAGATCGAAATCGAAGTCGACACCGCGCATGCCCCCGCGACCTCGGCCAACTTTCTCGAGTACGTCGACGCGAAGATGTACGACGGCGGGAGATTTCACCGCACCGTCAGAATGGACAACCAGCCTGACAAGAACGTCAAGATCGAGGTGATCCAGGCGGGTGCCAGCGCGGCGCGGACGCGCGAGTTCCTGCCACCGATCCCGCTCGAACGCACCAGCGTCACGACACTGACCCATGAAGACGGAGTGGTGTCGATGGCCCGCAGCGAACCCGATAGCGCGAGGGACCAGTTCTTCATCTGCATCGGCAAGCAACCGGAACTGGATTTCGGCGGCAAACGCAATCCAGACGGACAGGGATTTGCGGCCTTCGGTCGCGTGGTGAAAGGAATGGATGTCGTGCGCAAGATCCAGGCCTCGCCGGCCGACGGGCAGAACCTGACCCCGCCTGTTGCCATTCTCCGGATGAGCCGAAAGGCTCCGTAGGCAGGCCGACGCCGGCCAATCCTGATACATTTGCAGAGATCCATGTTGACCAGACTCGCGACGGTTTCACTCCTGGCGCTCGTGTCACTGTCGCCGCCGCAGAACCCTTCCGAAGAAATCGCCGCGCTCAGACGGGAGATCGCGGCGATGAAGGAACAGCAGGCCGCGATGCAACGCGACCTGCAGGCGATCAAGAACTTTCTCGCGCAGGTGACCGGTGCGGCGCAGCAGGGTGCCGCGCAGGATCCGCCGATGCCGGGCGTGGTCGGCGCGACACTGCCGACTGAGGGCAAGCCGTCACAGGGATCGCCGACCGCCAAGATCACGATCATGGAGGTGTCGGACTATCACTGTCCGTATTGCCGTCGCCAGACGCAGCAAACCTTCCCGCAGCTGAGTGAGGAGTACATCAAGACCGGCAAGGTGCGGTATTTGTTCGTCGACTATCCGATCGCGCAGCTCCACCCGGCGTCGGCCCGCGCCCACGAAGCGGCCGCCTGCGCAGGGGAGCAGGGCAAGTACTGGGAGATGCACAACAGTCTGTTCGCCAATGCGCCGGCGAAGGACGATGCCGCGTTGACCGCACAGGCACAGTCTCTGGGCGTCAACATTTCCGCTTTCTCATCCTGCCTCTCATCAGGCCGCTACACGTCGCAGGTAAAGGCCAGCGTGGCGCGGATGGAGCAGCTCGGCGTGGGGGGAACGCCCCTGACCCTCATCGGACTGACGCCCGCACCCGGGCAACCGATGAAGGTCGTCAGCTACGTCTACGGCGCGCGTCCGTTCGCGGACTTCAAAGCTGCGCTCGACCCGCTGCTGCGTTGACGGGCAGCCCTGAAGGGCTGCACTACGACTGGCTACAGCACTCTCAAGCGCCGGCCGGGGAGGAATGGGGATGCAGAGATTTGTCCATCGAACTGGCGGCCCCATCGCCCCGGAATCGACGTGTCGCAATCGGGGCACGTGCCGTCGGGCGTAAGACGATACGACTGGATGAAGTAGCCGTAGCGTTCCACCAGCATCGCGCGGCAGTGATGACATCGCGTGTGTTCCAGGTCGCCGACACGTCCTGGAATGTTGCCGGCGTACACATAGCGAAGGCCGTTGCGAGCGGCGATCGCCGCGGCGTGGATCAGCATCTCCGGCGTCGTGTTCTCCGGATCGTTCATCCGGTAGTCCTTGTGAAACGCGGTGACGTGCCACGGAATGTCCGGGGACACACTGGCGATGAACGAGGTCAGGCGATCGAGTTCGTCATCGGAACTGTTGAATCCGGGGATCAACAGCGTGACAATTTCCAGCCAGACATTCATCGCGTGCAGTGCGCGGATCGTTGCCAGGATCGGTTCGAGACGTCCGCCCAGCTGGCGATAATGCTTGTCGTCGAAGCTCTTGAGATCCACCTTGTAAAGGTCGATCCACGGCCGAATGTAATCGAGAACGCGGGGCGTACCGTTGCCGTTCGACACATAGCCGGTCATCAGGCCCGCGCCACGTGCCTCCTTGAAGACCGATACGGCCCATTCGCTGGTGATCAACGGCTCGTTATAGGTGCTCACCACGACCCTCGCGCCGAGCTGCACCGCTTCCGCCGCCAGCTGTTCGGGACGAACATCCATCGGCGGCGCGACGGCGTGCGGATCACGCAGCGCCTGCGACGTGACCCAGTTCTGGCAATAGGAGCAGTGGAGATCGCAGCCGAGCATCCCGAAGCTGAACGCCAGGGCTCCAGGGCGCGCGTGAAAGAACGGCTTCTTCTCGATTGGATCGCATTGGAGCCCGCCGACGTAACCCCACGGCACCATGAGCTTGCCGCCGCGATTGAACCTGACCTTGCAGACCCCTACCGCTCCATCAGGTATGGGGCACTCGTGGCCGCAGCCGTAGCACCGTAGCCGGGATCCGCTGATCGGCTCGACCAGTTCCGGTGCGGCCTCGACCGTTCTCGCTCCGAGAACTTCAGCGAGGGAGGGCATGTATCGATTGTACGATGGGCGAATGAAGAGCGTCGCCGTCATCGGGGCTTCACGAAACCGCCACAAGTTCGGTAACAAGGCGCTCCGCGCCTTCGAGCACCAGGGATACCGCGTGATCCCGATTCACCCGACAGCAACCGAGGTGGAAGGGCACCGCGCCTACCGGTCGGTGCTCGATGTGCCCGGGGACATCGACATGGCGACCGTGTACGTGCCCGCCTACGCCGGCGTGACGGTGATGGAGGATCTCGCGAAGAAAGGAGTCCCCGAAGTCTGGCTCAACCCTGGGGCCGACGACGATGATGTAGTTCAGCGCGCGAGCCGCCTCGGGCTGAATGTGATCCAGGCGTGCAGCATCATCAGCATCGGGGAGAGCCCGTCGCGGTACTGACTACTGCAGCCTGGTGACCATCAGATCGACGGTGCGCGTCTCGCCTGCGGTCACGGAGACACGAGTCGCCACCTTGCTCAAGTCCCTCAGCATTTCCGTATCCGGGTTGCCGATGTTCGTCCAATCCTCTGGTGCAACTGCAACCGCGTAGTATTCCCCGTCGCGAAGTCCTCGAACCGTCAGTTTCCCGTCTTTGTCCGGGCCCACGATTCGAGTCATCGACGAGCGCGTGACCCACGTCTGCTCGTCTCGCCCGAAGACAACGACAATACTTTCGCGCGTCGGCTTGCCCGACGCATCGGTCACCAGCGCCTCGATCGCCGCCGCGCGAGACGTGAACACCACCTGGAGATGGCCGCTGTCTTTCGTCGTCAGTGTGGTCGGCACGTCGGTGATGTCCTTGCCGTTCAACAGGACGGCCTTCAACGCCCACCCCGGACCATTCACCGTGCCGCGGATGAGAACCGGACCGAAGAGCCCCTTCAGCGTGAAACCGTTCTCTGTCACCTCGGCGCTGGCTGGATTCGTCATCGCGTTCGGCCGGCCGGCATTTACCGTGGATACCTGCGCACGGCGACCCTCGGCGGGCTCTTCGAACACGAACTCCCCTGAGACAGTTGCGCCCGGCTGCGTGATCAGGACGACGCCCTCAACGTCAGCCGACACGTCGATGACCATCGAGGCCATCTCCACGCGACTATCGGCGCCGGGGCCCGGCGGGGGAGGAGGCGGCGGCGGACCGCCGGACCCGCCCATCGAGCCGGTCATCACCGCACGCCCGGGATCATGCCTCACCGTGATCTCGTACTGACCTGCGGGAAGTCCCCCAACGGTGAATTCCAGGTTGTTGTTCCTCGTGGAGAAGCCAAATCCGTTGCGCGATCCTTCTGCCGTCGACTGCACGGAAACCGACTGGGGCCGCACCGGCTGACCGGAGGAGTCCATGACCCTGCCAGTGATTTTGAAGAGCGGGGTCTCGCCGAGACGTATGTCGGCGCTCGCTTCGGTGCCTCGGGTGAGCCTGACCCGTTGCGCCTGCAGAAGGCTGGGTGTTCCGGGTGCGTAGGCGCGCGCGAAGCCGACTGCTTCACCTTGCACTTCCGTGCCGCCGAAGTCCCGGGCCTCGGCGACGACCGTGTATTCACCGGGCTGCAGTCCGAAGAGCCTGTACCGTCCGTGATCGTCGGTCTGCGCGCCGCCTGTCTGCATCGGCTCACCGCCCCGCCGAACCAGCATTGCGCTCACCTGTACGCGGGCGAGCGGTTCGCCGCTCTCGTCGGTGACTGTTCCCGATATCGCCGAGCCCCGCGGCAGCGCGATGTTGACATCAGTCATCTGCTGCCCGGCGGCCAGCTCGATCGGGGTCGGACGCACGAGCGGGCCGGTCGCGGTCGGCCCGTAAGCAGCCGCGAGATAATGGCCGCGTTGCGTACCGGGAGATGCGTTCAACTGGTAGGTCCCAGCCGGCAACCCGGTGAACGCATAGCGTCCTTCCGCGTCCGTATACACCGAGCGCCTGGGGACTGACGTGCCCGACAGGCTGATCGTCGCGCGCCGGACCGGCATGCCACTGTCAGCGGTCGCCACGCGACCGCTGATCGAGCTGTTCCCGGTAACCGGTCGCTGCGCCTGGTCTCGCGGTGGCCCCTGGGGCGCGGGAAGCCCCTGGACAGTGCCGCCAATTGTTCCGCCAGCAACCTGCGGGTTGAACGGCGCGCCAAACAGCATCAGGAGGAGAACGGTCAGCATGGTCAGTTAGACCCCCACGTGGCCAAAACGGCCAGCGAGAGTCTAACCTCGCCAAGGAAAAAACGGGCGTATAACATGCAGGGGACCGGACCGTGAACACACACGATATTGTCGTGATCGGCGCCTCGGCCGGTGGGGTCGAGGCAATCACCACCGTGCTCGCCGGGCTGCCGCGTGACCTTCGCGCCGCGGTGCTCGTGGTGCTCCACATCTCACGCGGCCGGAGCGTCCTGCCTGACATCATTTCGCGCGTGTCGCGACTCCCGGCGACACACCCGCACGACGGTGACGAACTGCACTACGGGCACATCTACGTGGCCCCTCCCGATCACCATCTGACGGTAGAGGGAACTCGAGTGCGGGTGCAGCATGGCCCGTCCGAGAATGGTGTACGTCCAGCACTCGATCCACTGTTCAGATCGGCCGCCCGGACGTTCGGCACCAGGGTCGTCGGCGTCGTTCTTACCGGCGCGCTCGACGATGGGACGGCTGGTCTGGCTGCGGTGAAGGAAGCCGGCGGAATCGCGGTGGTGCAGGATCCCGACGAGGCGTTCTCCCCGAGCATGCCGCGAAGCGCGATGAACCTGGTCTCTGTCGATCACGTGCTGCCACTGCGCGAGATCCCGATCCTGCTCACGACCCTTGCGCTCGAAAGAGCACCGAGGGACGCCGCGCAGACGGGTCCGCATCTCGCGCCCATCGAGCCTGACCACTCAGAAGCCCTGATCGCACTCGGACCCGAGGATCGGCCTGGGCGGTTATCGGTCTACAGCTGCCCCGAGTGTCACGGCAGCTTGTGGGAGACCGACGACC
This sequence comes from uncultured Acidobacteriota bacterium, assembly GCA_963742265.1. Lineage (GTDB taxonomy): Bacteria > Acidobacteriota > Vicinamibacteria > Vicinamibacterales > 2-12-FULL-66-21 > JACDCA01. The sequence continues at coordinate 298,719 of CAVULC010000002.1, read as the reverse complement.
TCGGAATCCTCAGGTTCCGCTGTCGAGTGGGTCACGTCTACAGTTCGGAAAGCATGCTGGCGGCGCAGACCGATTCGGTCGACCGCGCGTTGTGGGCGGCGCTCCGATCTCTGGAAGAGCGCGCCTCCCTCACGACGAAAATGGCGGAACGCGCTCGGGAGCGTCAGCACGGCTGGGTGGCGAACGCGTTTGAAGCCCGGGCGAAAGAAGCGCGGCAGCATGCAGCCGTGGTGCGCGAGATGCTCGTGAATCGCACGACCGGACACGAATCGCCCGACGAAAACGCCGAGCCGGTCGTGCCGGTTACGAATCTAGTGGATCGGTAGCGGATCGATACGCGTCAGGAGGCCGACGCGTCTGCGGTTTCGGAATCCTGCTGGATGAACCAGCAGCGGCGGTCATCGTGCTGAAGACGGCGGCCGATGAGGCGCACCTGCCGCGAGCGGCGCTCGCGGGGACGCAACGCCAGCGACATCTCCACCACCGAGGTGAGTTGACCGTTGAGCGCGGCCTGCGCGTCGCGGAACTTGTCACGATCGACGATGAAGAACATCAACGGCCGTCCCTGCAGGTGCTGGCTCGACACATTGAGCAGCGAAGCCGCCGCCGTGTTCGCCTGCACAATTTGTCCGTCACTGTCGGTCCACACACACGCGACCGGAACGGCGTCGACAAACTCCAGATACCGGTTCTGAACCGCCTCCACCGACGTCCGCGCCTCCACCAGCATGTCGACCTGCTGCTGGAGCTGCTCGTTGGCCACCTGCAACTCTTCGAGCGAATCGGATAACTCCTTCAGTGCCGGTTTGATGACCGGGCCTCCCGGACCGGTCAACCGCTCGGCGCGTTTCTGGAGAGCCGACAGACGGCCGATTGCCGCCGCGGTCCGGACCGTAAGTAGATGAAGGCTTGTCATGTCGGTATCCCTGCGGCTTCTTCCATAAGGATGATCACACCGGCGGTGTTTCCATCATTCTGCCGAAGCGGCGTCAACGCGACCCGGCAGTCGAACGACTTACCCCGGCGATTGATTGCAGATAATACAGATTCCGCGGTGGTTTTGCTGCCGTTTGCCACGTCCCGGATGGGTTGCCTCAGGTCCCCGAGCGGGAGGCCGATATCCAGGCTCATGAGGTGCTTGTGCTGTGCCTCGGCCTGCTGCACACCCCACAGTTCGGTCGCGCGATCGTTCCACACCAGCACGTGAAAGTCCGTATCGACTACGACTACCGCGGACCGAAGGCTCGCAAACACCGCCTCGAGAAATCCATTCGCGGTGTTCAACTCGGCTGCTGCGGTTCCGTAACTCTTCGTTAGTGGTGTGCAACTCCTCGTTCGTCGACTGGAGCTCTTCGTTCATCGTCTCGAGCTCTTCGTTGGTCGATTGGAGCTCCTCGTTCGTCGTCTCCAGCTCCTCGACCGTCGACTGGAGCTCTTCGTTCGTGGTCTCGAGTTCCTCGTTAGTCGATTGCAACTCCTCGTAAGCAGTCTCGAGCTCCTGCTTGGAGTGCTGCAGCTCGATCCGAAGTGCTTTCAGCTCAGTGACATCCTGGAAACTGATTCTGGAGCCCAGCACTGAGCGATCGTCGCCGAGCAGGGGAGTGATCACGATGTCAAAGGCCCGCAGGTCACCGTGAAGGGTCCAGGGTACGTCGGCGACCCTGATTTCCCGCCGTTCGTTGAGCGCGCGCTCGATCGACATGCGCAGGTCGGATGGTCTGTACGACAGTTCCAGGTCGTCGAGCGGCCGACCGAGATCCTTGCTCGTCAGGCCAAACGTCTCTCGCGCCCGCGCGTTGGCCGCGACGATCGTGCCGGACGGCTCGGTCACCAGTTGGGCCGTGGCTTCGGTGTCGAACGCCGCGTCGCGCAGGCGCTGTTCGTTCGGGGCCGCCGTCGGGGTCAGGTCTCTGCCGGTCTGCGCCAGCAAGAGCATGCGGTCGCGATGATTCGGCTTGGCGACGGCCTTGAAGATCCGGCGCTTCAGATCGACCGGCGTGAACATGGCCGTATGACTGAAGAGCATCTCAGCCCGGCCGAGGAGAATCAGCCCCTCCGGGTTCAGCGAGAAGTAGAAGCGCGCCAGGATCCGCGCCTGTGCGTCCGCGTTGAAGTACATCAACGTGTTGCGGCAAATCAGGAGGTCGAGCCGCGAGATCGGTGCGTCCTGCACCAGGTCGTGCTGTCCGAAGATTACCGCGCGCCGCAGGTCGCGATTGAAGACGAAACGAGTCCCCACTCCGGTCGAAGTACTTCTCCAGCAGATTCGCGGGCACGCCCTGGACCTGCCGGGCGGAATACGTCGCCTGGCGTGCTTCGAGCAGCGCGTCTTCATCGAGATCGGTCGCGTAGACCTTGACGTGCTCGCGCACGATGTCGGGACCGAGTTGTTCGGCCAGCAGCATGACGATGCTGTAGGCCTCCTGTCCGGAAGCGGACCCGGCGCTCCACACGCGGAAGGGCAGCGCCGGATTCCGGTCGGAGAATACCTTCGGGAGTATCTCGGCAGCGAGTGTGTCCCACACGTCCTTGTCACGAAAGAACGATGTGACATTGATGAGGATGGTGTTGAAGAGCGCGGTGAACTCTTCGTTGTCCACCTGGAGCAGGTCGAGATACTGCTCGAAGCTTCCGACGTTCACCATCTGCATCCGGCGCACCAGCCGGCGCATCAGGCTGGTCGGTTTGTAGGCGGTGAAATCGAAGCCCCGGGTCTGCTCGAGGTGCTTGAGTATCGGTTCGAAATATTCGACGTCAGTCGGCAGCGTCATGCACGGGCTATTCAATCAGGGCTACGAAATTACGGCCTCCGTGATCGTAGCAGAAGAGTCCGCAACCCTGCGCGCAGGGCTGGTAGTAGTCGAACACCACGCCGAGGGTCACCCGCCGTTCGGCCCAGGTCAAAGGCGTGCCGCACTTCGGACACTCACGGGCGACGTTTATCGACCCGTCGGCGGTCAACCGGCGGGATTTTTCAAGGAGTTCGGCCGATTTCGCGACGAGTGCCGGTGTCTTCTCACGAGCTTGAGCGCTCCTCATCCGCAAACCGGCAGAGTGCTGCAGCAGGTCATGGACCTTGTTTACCAGCACGTCCGGGAAGACGGGCTTGATGAGAATGTCGGAGAACAGCCCGGCGTGCTCCGGCAGGCGCCGCAGATCGCGCCCGGTGACCGCGAGCACCGGGATATCGCTCATCTTCGGGAGCGCTTTCAACCGCCGCACGAAGTCGATCCCGTTCCCGTCGCCGTCAAGCCCGATGTCGGTCAGGATCGCGTCGGGCATGACATCCTGCGCGTATTCGAACGCCTCGTCCGCGCTCGGAGCCTCCGCCATCCAGAAGCCTTCCAGCTCGAAGGCCGCGCGGTAGAGTTCCCGCGTATCTGCGTCGTCTTCGACGAGGAGGATGATGGGGGGGGAGCGTCAATGGACCGTTCCAGCTGGGTCATGGGTTTCGTTCGGTCTCCAATACGATGGGTTCGACAGCGAACGATCGCCTCAGGTGGACACACTCCGCCTGGAGCTACGGGCTAAGGGCTAGAGGCCCAGAGCGTATACAACTGATTCGAACCAATATAGACCTCAGGAACGAGGATTACCACCATCCGCCGCGGTATCGTCGAGCAGCGTCCGCAGCTCTTCCGCTTCGATTACTTCCTTCTCCAATAGCCGGGCGGAAACCCGGTCCAGCACGTCCCTACGTTCTCGCAGGACCTGTCGCGCGGTCTGGTGCGCCTGTACCAGCAGCTGCTTCACGGCATTGTCGATCTTGAGCGCCGTCTCCTCCGCGTAGGGGCCGCGTTCTGGCGCGAACGGCATCTCGAGGAACTGCGACCGTTTGTGCGCGGTGTAATTCACCGCGCCGAGCTCCTCGGTCATCCCGAACTCGGTGACCATCGCGCGCGCGATATCGGTCGCTCTCATTAGATCGTTCTGCGCACCAGTAGTTACTTCACCGAACGCGATCTCCTCCGCACTGCGGCCGCCGAGCAGCACCGAGAGCTGGTTCAGGAGGTCTTCACGGGTGAGCAGGTACTTGTCTTCGAGCGGCAGCTGCATCGTGTAGCCAAGCGCGCCGAAGCCGCGCGCCACGATCGAGATCTTGTGAACCGGATCGAGTCCGGGCAGCACGCTGGCGACGATCGCGTGACCCGATTCGTGATAGGCGACGATCCGTCGCTCCTTGTCGTTCATCACGCGCTTCTTTTCGAGGCCGGCGACGATCCGGTCGATCGCTGCGTCGAAGTCCTTCATGTCGACCGCCGTCTTGTCGCGACGGGCCGCGAGCAGCGCCGCCTCGTTGACCAGATTGGCGAGGTCGGCGCCGGCGAAACCGGCGGTCCGGGCCGCGATGATCTTGAGATCCACTCCTTCGCCGATCTTCACCGTCTTGACGTGGATCCGCAGGATGTCTTCACGTCCGCGCTTGTCGGGCTTGTCGACCAGCACCTGCCGGTCGAACCGTCCGGGGCGGAGCAGGGCAGGGTCGAGCACCTCCGGACGGTTGGTCGCGCCCATGATGATCACGCCCTTGCGCGCGTCGAAGCCGTCCATCTCCGCAAGCAGCTGGTTGAGCGTCTGCTCGCGTTCCTCGTGACTGCCCATCGGTGACTGGATGCGCACTTTGCCGAGCGCATCGAGCTCGTCGATGAAGACGATGCACGGCGCCTTTGCGTCGGCCTGTGCGAACAGGTCGCGGACGCGTGACGCGCCGACGCCGACGAACATTTCCACGAACTCGGATCCGCTGAGACTGAAGAAGGGAACTTTGGCCTCGCCGGCGACCGCTCGCGCCAGCAGCGTCTTGCCGGTACCCGGAGGGCCGACGAGCAGCACGCCTTTGGGGATCCTGCCGCCGATGCTGGTGTACTTCTTCGGCGTCTTGCAGGAACTCGACGATCTCTTTCAGTTCCTCTTCCGCTTCGTCCACGCCCGCGACATCCTCGAAGCGAACGGCGACATCATCGTCGGCATAGACCTTGGCCTTGCTGCGCGCGAAGGACATCACACCACCTTCCGCGCCACCCATGCGGCGGAAGAAGAACCCCCACAGCCCGACGAAGAAGACGAGCGGAATGATCCAGCCGAGCAGCTCGCCCATCCAGCGGCTCGCCCGTTCGCCGCGTACCGACACGCCGGCCTTTTCGAGCTCTTCGACCAGTTTGGGATCCTCGATCCGGACGGCGTTGAACGGCTCCGCCTTCGCATTCTCCTGCGCCTTCATCGTGCCGCGGATCGCTTCCTCCGACACGATCACTTCCTGCACGCGCCCGGCACGCACCGCCGCCTTGAAATCGCTGTAGGAGATCGTGCTCCCGGCCTGCATCGAGAAGAACACGGCCTGCCCGAGCGCGAGCAGCAGGAAGAAACCGAGCACCATCCAGATCGCCTGGCTGGGGGCCGGGCGTGGCGTGAGGCGACGCTCCGGCCCGTGGCGCTTGCCGCGTGGATTCGGCGGTTTCGCTTTTTCGTCTGCCATTTAGCGCGTGGCCTCGAATGCCAGCTCGCCGGCGGGCGCGTCGATGCGGACCGTTTCTCCCTCGCCGACTTCTCCCTGCAGGACCTTGATGGCAAGCGGATCCAGCACCCGGCGTTGAATCGTGCGTTTCAAGGGACGTGCACCATACGTCGGATCGTATCCTTCCGCGATCAGCAAGTCCTTCGCATCTTCGCTGAGCTCGACCCGGATCTTGCGATCCTCCAGCCGCTTCAACAGGCCGCGCAGCTGAATGTCGATGATCTCGCGCATCTCGGCGCGGCTCAGCGCGTGGAATACGATGATCTCGTCGACGCGGTTGATGAACTCCGGACGGAAGTGTTCGCGCAGCGCGTCCATCACCTGGCGCTTGACCCCTTCGCTCAACGAGGGTTCGCCGGCCGCCTGCGGCGATGTAGTGGCTGCCGATATTCGAGGTCATGATCACGACGGTGTTCTTGAAGTCGACCGTCCGTCCTTTCCCGTCGGTCAGCCGCCCGTCGTCGAGCAGCTGCAGCATGACGTTGAGTACTTCCGGGTGTGCCTTCTCGACCTCGTCGAACAGGACGACGGAGTAGGGCCGGCGCCGAACCGTTTCGGTCAGCTGGCCTGACTCTTCGTAGCCGACGTATCCCGGAGGTGCACCAATCAGCCGCGACACCGTGTGCTTCTCCTGGTATTCGGACATGTCGATCCGGATCATCGCCTGCTCGTCGTCGAACATGAACTCGGCGAGCGCACGCGCGAGCTCGGTTTTGCCGACACCTGTCGGCCCGAGGAAGATGAAGCTGCCGAGCGGTCGATTCGGATCCTGCAGTCCGGCGCGGGCCCGGCGGATGGCGTTGGCGACCGCGCGGATCGCTTCATCCTGTCCGATCACCCGGTGATGCAGCCGTTCCTCCATCCTGAGCAGCTTCTGGATCTCGCCTTCCATCAGCCGGCTGATGGGAATGTGCGTCCAGCGGCTCACCACTTCGGCGATGTCTTCCTCGTCGACTTCCTCCTTCAGCATCCGCTGGTTCTTCTGCACGTCAGCCAGCCGCTGTTCCTCGTCCTGGATCTGGCGTTCGAGCTGCGGGAGCCGGCCGTATTGCAACTCGGACGCTTTGGCGTAATCGCCCGCCTGCTGCGCGCGCTGCATGTCGAGGCGCACCTGCTCCAGTTCTTCCTTCAGCTTGCGTCCGCGCTGGATCGTGTCTTTCTCCTGTTGCCAGTGCGCCGTCAGCTGGTCTTTCTGTTCCTTCAGGTCGGCCAGTTCCTTCTCGAGGCGCTCGAGCCGCTCGATCGATGCCTTGTCGCTCTCTTTGCGCAAGGCCTCGCGTTCGATCTCGAGCTGCATCAGCCGTCGCTGGACCTCGTCGAGCTCCGCCGGCATCGAGTCGATCTCCATGCGGAGACGTGAGGCGGCCTCGTCGATCAGGTCGATCGCCTTGTCAGGCAGAAAGCGGTCGCTGATGTATCGATGCGACAACACCGCCGCGGCCACGAGGGCCGAGTCCTTGAACTTCACCCCGTGATGGATCTCGTAGCGCTCGCGCAATCCGCGCAGGATGCTGATCGTGTCTTCGACCGTCGGCTCGCCGACCATGACCGGCTGGAAGCGGCGCTCGAGCGCGGCGTCCTTCTCGATATGTTTCCGGTACTCGTCGAGCGTCGTCGCGCCGACGGTGTGCAGCTCGCCCCGGGCGAGCATCGGTTTCAGCATCTGCGAGGCGTCCATCGCCCCCTCGGCGGCGCCGGCCCCGACCACGGTGTGGAGCTCGTCGATGAAGAGGATGATCTGCCCCTGCGCATCGGTGATCTCCTTGAGGACCGCCTTGAGCCGTTCCTCGAATTCACCGCGGTACTTCGCGCCGGCGACGAGCGCGCCCATGTCGAGCGCGAAGATCTTCTTGTTCTTGAGACCCTCGGGGACGTCCTGCCGGACGATCCGCTGCGCCAGACCTTCGACGACTGCCGTTTTGCCGACGCCCGGCTCGCCGATCAGCACCGGGTTGTTCTTGGTACGTCGCGACAGCACCTGGATCACGCGACGGATCTCCTCGTCGCGGCCGATCACCGGATCGAGCTTGCCTTTGCGCGCGAGCTCGGTGAGATCGCGCCCATAGCGCGCCAGCGATTCGTAGGTCGACTCCGGATTCTGACTGGTGACCCGCTGCGAGCCGCGGACCGAGGCGAGCGCCTGCAGGATGGCATCCCGCGTGATGCCGCGCTGCTCGAGGATCCGCGACGACGCCGAACGGCCGCCTTCACTCGCAATCGCGACAAACAGGTGCTCGGTGCTGACGTACTCGTCCTTCAGACGTTCCGCCTCCGACTCCGCCGAGCTGGTCACCCGCCGCAGGCGGGAGGAAATCGAGGGCTGCGATCCTCCCTGCGCGCGCGGCAGTCGTCCGATCTCGGTCCTCACCGCAACCGCGAGGGCGGCGGGGTCGACATTCATCTTCGTCACGATCGAAGGGACGATGCCATCCCGCTGTTCGACCAGCGTCAGCAGCAGATGCTCTGGCGTAATTTCCGGATGCCCTTCGCGGTCCGCCAGCGTCTGCGCGGCAATGACTGCTTCCTGGGCCTTCTCTGTGTACTTGTTGATGTTCATAACCAGCTCTCAGCTCTCAGCTGTCAGCTCCCGGCAATCGGCCAATCGGTCAATCTGCCAATCGGCGAATCGGCCAATCGGCAATCTTCAATCTTCATTCAACGACTCCCACCGCCGCCGTTGCTCCTTGGACAACGAACGGGGGAGTTGAATCTCCGCGGCGGCATACAGGTCACCGCGCTCGTCGGGTTTGCCGAGCACCGGCATGCCGTGGCCCTTGAGCCTGAACACCTGGGCGTTCTGCGTCGTCTCGGGAATCTTCAGCCGCACCGAGCCGTTGATCGTCGGCACGTTGGCTTCGCCGCCGAGCACCGCGGTCGTGACCGGGACAGCGACGCGCGTGCGCAGATCGTTCCCGTCGCGCTCGAACATGGGGTGCGGCCGCAGCTTGACGCGCAGGTACAGGTCGCCCGAGGTGCCGCCATTGGTGCCGGACTCGCCTTCGCCGGCGGCGCGGACGCGCGATCCATCCTTCACACCCGCCGGTATTCGGACGTCGACGGTGCGCGCGTGCCCACCCTGCTTGATCGAGATCCGGCGCGTCGCGCCGTGGAACGCTTCTTCCAGCGTGAGCTCCACTTCGTGCTCGATGTCGCGCCCTTTTTGCGTGCGCGCGCGGCCGCGTGACCGGCCGGCATCGCGCCCGCGGTTCGCCGGGCCGGAAGAATGCGTTGAAGAAGTCGGAGAACGGATTCTCGTCTCCAAACATCTCCTGCATCTCTTCTTCGGTCATCGTGCGATAGCTGCCGGAACCGCCCCCGGTGTTGATGTTCCAGGCGCCGCCACCGAATGGATTGGCCGAACCGCCCGCGCCGTAGCCCTGCTGCTGCGCCTGCTCGTACATCCGCCAGTTGGCGCCGAGCTCGTCGTACTTGCGGCGCTTCTCGGGATCGCCGAGTACTTCGTTGGCCTCGTTGATCTCCTTGAACTTCGCCTCGGCTGCCTTGTCGCCGGGATTCACGTCCGGGTGAAACTTGCGGGCGAGCTTGCGATACGCCTGCTTGATCTCCTTTTCGGAGGCCCCCTTCGCCACGCCGAGCGTCTGGTAGTAGTCCTTGAAGTCCATCCCTCAGATCCCTGCCATCTCGGCGATGCGCTGGAGCTCGGACGCGATCCGGCGGCGCGACTCGGGCCGCCCTTCCTTGATCAGCGGACGGATGCGCTGCACGGCTTCGGCGATTTCCAGCAGCCGCTGCACACCGGCCAGGTTGACCCCCGCCTCATCCACCAGGAACTTGATCAGTCTGAGCCGGTCCAGCTCCTCGCGCGTGTAGACCCGCATGCTGCCGACGGTGCGAGTCGGCCGGACCAGGCCAAGCCGTTCGTATTTGCGCAGCGTCTGCGGATGCATGTCCAGCAGTTGCGCAGCCATGCTGATAAAGTAGAGATCGTGCTCAATCATGTTCGCCTCGACGGCCCAAGGTTGCGTCACATCAACGATAGGCCTTGATACGTAACGTGTCAAGGTGATGCGCGAATCGTCGCGCCCGCCCGGCCGCTGATTACCAACCGATGGACGTTCACGCCACCGACTTCATAACCATCGGCCTTCTCGTGATCATCGAGGGGCTGCTGAGCGCCGACAACGCGCTGGTGCTGGCGATCCTGGTGCTGGGGCTGCCGAAAAGCCAGCAGCGCAAAGCGCTTCGCTACGGCATTGTCGGCGCGTTCGCGTTCCGGATCCTGGCGGTGCTGCTCGCCGTCCACCTGCTGAGCATCGGCTGGGTCAAGCTGGTTGGCGCTGGCTACCTGATCTACCTGTCGGTCAATCACTTCTTCGGCAGCGGAGACGGGGAGTCACGCACGGCGATCAGGCCGGCGAGGCCGGCGCTGGGCCTGTCGGCGTTCTGGGCGACGGTCGTCAAGGTCGAACTGACGGACGTCGTGTTTGCGGTGGATTCGATTCTCGTGGCGGTGGCGATGTCACCGAAAACCTGGGTCGTGATCAGCGGCGGCATTCTCGGCATCATCACGATGCGGCTGGTCATCGGCCAGCTGCTGCGGCTGGTCCGGCGCTACCCCGCGCTGGTGGACGGCGCCTTTATCATCATCGCGTGGGTCGCGATCAAGCTGACGGTCGAGTTCCTGAACAGCGCCGGCTACGTCGGCTGGCACATCAACAAGTGGATCTCGTTCGGGTTGATCGTGGTGATCTTCGCGATCGCCTACGGCTACGCGCGGAAGAAGGGGCCGGTCGAGGAAGGGGAGGAGGACGAGGCCGCAACGCTGCTCGAGAAGCCGCGCTGACGCCTCGCCCGGTCGGTCTAGGATCCGGAGAGCTTGAGGTCGAGCGTCTCGACCTTGCCTTCCTCCAGCGTGAAGCGCGTGGCCTTTTCGACCAGGCGTTCGAGCACGTCCGGATCGTTCCATTCACCCTGCGCGATGTAGTCGAGCGCGACCGCGTAGTAGCTGCCGGCCGGCAGGTTCTTCACCTGGAAGCGGCCGTCCTGGTTGGGCCGTGTGCCGGTGATGAAGCGGGTCATCGGCACCGCCCATTTCGAGGCATCGTCGGAGAAGATCACGACGGTGTAGTCCGTCGCCGGGTCGTTTCCGGATTTCACCGAGCCGTTGATCTCGGTCGTCTTCGAGGTGAGCACGACATCGAGCCCGGTTACCGGCTCGTTCGGCTTCACCTCGATGCCGGTGTCGGTGATGTCCTGCCCGTTGACCTTCACTGACTTCAGCAGCCATCCCGGCGGCAGGCCGGTCGCGCGGAACAGCCGCTGCCCGGCGAGGCCCTTGATCTCGAAGGCATCGTCCGCACCAACTGCCGCGGAGCCGCCGGCGAGGGCCGCAGGTCCGTCAGAGTCAGTGGCAATCGCGGATATCCGCACGGTCGCGGTATTGGTCGGCTTCGATCCGCCTTCCCAGGTCACGTGGCCGGTGGCGCTGGTGCCCTTCGAGGTGACGATCATCACGTTGGGAATATCCTCGCCGTTGACCGACAGCGACACCGCCCCGAACTCGGTCTGGCCGTCACCGCCGCCCATGTTGATGCGGGTCGCGAAGACCATGTTGTCGCCGCCCCCGTCGCCGCCGGTCATGAACACGCGCATGCCGCTCGCGCGCAGCGTGTAGTCGCCGGGCGCGACGTTCGGGAGCGTGAAGTTGCCGTTCTTGTCGGTGCGGGATCCGCCGAAGGGATTGGGGAACGCCATCTCGCTCGAGTTGCGTGGCGCCAGGTTGATCATCGCGCCTTCGACCGGCTTACCGTCAGAACCGATCACGCTCCCGGTCACCTTGGCCAGCTTCACCGGCACCAGGCCGAAATCGGCGTTCCCTTTTTCCTCGCCGGCACCGAGGGGAATGCGCTGCGCTTCACCGCCGTTGGGCGTTCCGGGATAGTAGGTCGGCGAATATCCTGAGCGCGGTTCCGAACCGGAAGGCTGCGGACCGCCGGTGTTGACCGAGAAGCTGGCCGCAATTGCCATTTCGGTCACCATCATCTCGTTGCTGCCGCGCATCGTCGCTGAAATGTAGTACTCGCCGGGCGGCAGCCCGTAGAGGCGGTACCTGACCGAGATCGTTCGTTTGTGCCGTACGGCCGGCCGACTGCAGCCGCCGTTTGCCGTTGCTCCAGGTCTGACGCATCGCCGTTACGGTTGCGTCCGGCATGGGATCGCCGAACTCGTCGACCAGCCGCCCGGAGATGACCGAGCCGCGCGGCATCGTGATGTCCGCCTTGTCCATCGGTTGCGATTCGACCAGCTCGATCGACTTGCCCTGCTCGAACGGACGCGTCTGACCGTACTGAACGCTGACGTAACCCGACTTCGTGACATTGACGTTGTACTTGCCGGACGGAAGGTCGCGGAACTCGTACCGCCCGTCGTTGTCGGTGACCGCGATCTTGGGCGGAACGTCGGACCCGGTGATCCTGACCTGCGCGCGCCGCACCGGCGCGCCGGTATCGGTCGTCACCACCCGGCCCTTGATGCGGCCGGTGCCGGTCTTCATCGGCCGCCCCATGCCGGGGAGCTGCATCATCGGCATCTCGCCCGCGGCGCCGCCGACCTGGATGGTTTGCGTCTGCACCTGCTGCGCGCAGAGCGGGCTCGGAACGAAAGCGAGCGCGAGAAGGCCCGCGCCGATCAGTGTCGGTGTTTTCATGGAAGTGTTGCCTCGGGCCCTGATTCTACGCAGGATCCGGTGTTAAGGATGTAAAAGCCACCAAAGGCAGCGGCCGGCCTCCGGCATAGCGCGCGCACACGGATATGACGGCGTCGGCCAGCGTTCGGATGAATGCCGGATGGTCGTTCACCGCCGCGGCGCGGCTGCACGGCAAACCAATCTCCCTGGCCACCGTCATCGCCTCCACATCGAGGTCGTACAACACCTCGACGTGATCGCACAGAAATCCGATGGGGGAGAGGACGACCGCGGAGACGCCCTCGCGATGCGCATCGCGGAGGTAGTCGCAAACGTCAGGACCGAGCCATGGATCCTCCGGCCGGCCGCTGCGGCTCTGAAAGACAACGGCGTTCGAGAGGTTGTGCCCGCCCCCGTCGCCGCGGAGCTGCGCCATCACGGCATCGGCGGTCTCGTGGATCTGCCGTTCGTACGGATACCGCGCCGCCATCGACACCGGAATGCTGTGCGCGGTGAACACGATCCGCGCAGTACCGGCGGTATCGCCCGGCAGGCGCGCGAGCGCGGCGCGGATGTTCGACGCGTTCGCCTCGACGAGACCCGCATGCGTGTGCCAGTCGCCGGTGAACGTGATCTCGACGCCGGCATGCCCGCCGGCTCGAAGCGCCGCGCGTGCATCCGCAACGTTTTCCCGGTATTGGGTACAGCTCGAGTAGCTCCGGTGCGCTGCGGCGATCACGCCGACGGCACGGCGCACCCCATCACGCGCCATCTGCTCGAGCGTGTCGCGAAGATAGGGATGCCAGTTGCGCATCCCGACGTACACCGGCAGCGGATGGCCCCGCTGCTCGAGAGTGCCGGCGAGCGCATTCGACTGGCGCATCGTGAGTTCCGTGATCGGAGACACGCCGCCGAACAGCTCGTAGTGGTGCGCCACTTCCTCGACGCGGGAAGGGGCGACGCGGCGGCCGCGCAATACATTCGCGAGGAAAGGGCGGATGTCATCGGGCCCCTGCGGCCCGCCGAAGGCAACGACCAGGACCGCGTCGAAAGTGTGTGGCACGGGATCGGGTTCCGTTCGGATTATAGCGATATAGTGAGCGCGTCTCATGTCTGCGCGCGCGCGCCTCATCTCCCTCGACGTCTTCCGCGGATTGACGATGGCCGGGATGGTGATCGTCAATAATCCGGGCGACTGGGGAACCGTCTACTGGCCGCTGCTGCACGCTGAGTGGAACGGCTGGACGCCGACCGATCTCATCTTCCCCTTCTTCCTCTTCATCGTCGGCGTTTCGATCACGCTGTCGCAGAAATCAGCGAGCTGGGCATCCATCGGCCGGCGGGCAGCGCTGATTTTCGCACTCGGACTGTTCCTCGCCGGGTACCCCCGTTTCAATCCGGCGCGATGGCGCATCCCCGGCGTGCTGCAGCGTATCGCGGTCTGTTACCTGGTTGCCGCAGGCGTGCATCGATTGATCACGACTCGAGAACGCACGGCCAGCGATTCGAGCGCGGCACTTCGGAGTCGAGCGATCGCGATCGGACTGCTCGCGCTGGTGCTGGCGCTGGGCTACTGGGGAGTGATGATGCTGGTACCGCCGCCAGGAGGCATGGCCGGCGATCTCACTCCGGAGGGCAATCTCGGTGCGTGGCTCGATCGCGCGTTGATGGTGGGTCACCTGTGGAAGCCCAGGTGGGATCCCGAGGGACTTCTCAGCACCGTGCCGGCCATCTCCACGACCCTTCTTGGGATTCTCGCCGGCATCTGCCTGACGGCACCTGTCACGCCTGCACAGAAGGTGAGGCTCCTCGGGATCGGCGGAGCAGTGGCGCTGGTGGCCGGCTGGTGCTGGGGGGTTGTGTTCCCGATCAACAAGTCGCTGTGGACGAGCTCCTACGCGATCTTCACGGCTGGATTCGGAGCCGTTCTCCTGGCCGCGCTCTACTGGGTCATCGACGTGAAGGGCTGGACGCGCTGGACGAAGCCATTCGTCGTGCTCGGATCGAATGCGATCACATTGTTCGTGGCGTCCGGCCTTCTCGTGAAGACGCTGGCATTGATCCACGTCTCGGGGGAGGACGGGAAGGATGTGGCGGTGAGCCGCTGGGCGTATCTCCACTTCTTCGTCCCCTTCGCATCTCCGAAGAACGCGTCGCTTCTCTACGCACTTGCCAACCTCGTCGTCCTCTACGCACTCCTGGCGTGGATGTACCGCCGCCGGCTGTTCCTGCGCGTGTGACCCCGCCGCTCGCAGAACAGCCGTCCTCCGCGCGGTTCGGCCTGACTCGTCCCATCTGGCTCATCGGCTGGGTGAGCCTGTTCACCGACATGGCGTCGGAGATGATCTACCCGCTCCTCCCGCTGTTCCTCACGACAGTGCTGAAGGCGGGAGCGATGTCGCTCGGCGTGATCGAGGGGATCGCCGAGGCGGCCAACAGCGCGCTCAAGATCGTCTCGGGACGGCTGGCCGATTCGACCGGACGTCCCAAACGGCTCGTCCTGATCGGGTACGGCATCTCATCGTCGATGCGTCCGTTCATCGGTGTGGCGACGACGTGGGTGCACGTCCTCGGCATCCGTTTCGCCGATCGACTCGGCAAAGGAATCCGCGGCGCACCGCGCGACGCCATGCTCGCCGACTTCGCCCCCGAGGGGCAGCGCGGCCGCGTCTACGGCTTTCACCGCGCCATGGACCATTCCGGTGCGGTTCTGGGTCCATTGCTCGCTGCGCTGTTTCTCTATTTCTACCCGGGCGAGTACCGCACGCTCTTCGCCCTGACCCTCATCCCCGGCGCGATCGTCATCGCGATCATCCTCGCAATCCCCGAGTCACCCCGGCCCAGCACCCCGGCACCAAAGCACCCCGGCACCCGGCACCCGGGCACCCTGGCACCCGTGTTGACTCGCGCCTTAGCCGTCATCTTCCTGTTCGCCCTCGGCAATGCTTCCGATGCCTTTCTTTTGTTGCGCCTGAGCGCCGTTGGCATCGCGGACTTCTGGATCCCGCTGCTCTGGTCCGCACTGCACGTGGTCAAGGTGGTGTCGTCGTTAGCAGGAGGTGAGCTGTCCGATCGCTTCGGCCGTCGCACGCTGATTGGCATCGGCTGGACGTTCTACGCGATCGTGTACGCCGCGTTCGCCGTCACTGACACGCCGGCATTCCTGATCACGGTGTTTCTGAGCTACGGGATCTACTTCGGGCTGACCGAGGGAGTGGAGAAGGCGTGGATCGCGGATCTGGCGACGCCCGAGCGGCGAGGAACGGCCTTCGGGTACTACAACGCCGTCCTCGGCGTGGGGGCGCTGCTCGCCAGCGTGCTGTTCGGCCTCATCTGGACGCGCGTCTCACCGCATGCAGCGTTCTACACCGGCGCTGCCCTCGCAGGCGTCGCAACGCTGCTGCTATACTTCGTGTTTCCCGATGAACAGAATTCTCGTAACAAATGACGATGGGGTCCATTCGGACGGGATCCACACGCTCGCCAAAGCGCTGCAGCGACTCGGCGACGTCATCATCGTTGCGCCGCACGTCGAAGCGAGCGCGATCGGTCACGCGCTGACGCTGCGTCGTCCGCTGCGCATGGAGAAGCTGCGTGAGGGCGTGTACGAGGTCGACGGCACGCCGACCGACTGCGTCAACCTGGCCTACACGCAGCTCTACGACACGCCTCCGGACCTCATCGTTTCGGGGATCAACAAAGGCTACAACCTCGGCGACGATGTGACGTATTCAGGGACGGTGTCGGGCGCACTCGAGGGAGCGCTGCTCGGGGTGCCGTCGATCGCGGTGTCGCTGGAGCGCGCGCCGGGCACCTACGACTTCGTTCCGTCGGCGCGTATGACCGCGACGCTGGCAGCGGCCGTGCTCGAGCGCGGGTTGCCGCCGCGAACGTTCCTCAGCGTGAATGTTCCGACCGGCGAGCCGCTCGGGATGAAAGTGACCGTCCAGGGCAAGCGCAATCACGTCACCGTCGTGTCCGAACGCACCGATCCAAGAGGGAAGTCGTACTACTGGATCGAAGAAGGGGAGAACAACTGGGAGCCGCACGACCGGTCGGACTTCCAGGCGGTGAAGGACGGTTACCTGTCGATCACGCCGCTGCAGCCTGACCTCACCGGGTACGACGCGATGGCGCATGTCGAGGGGCTGAAGAATATTTCAGAGGCCGCTCGTCGATAAGGTAGAATGTCGGTTCACGCTTAGTCGGGGCGTGGCTCAGCCTGGTAGAGCACTCGGTTCGGGACCGAGGGGTCGGTGGTTCGAATCCACTCGCCCCGACCACATTTTCTAACGCTCCCTCCCTCCACTCGCTCGCGCTTCGCCAGCTCGCTCCGTTCCATTCGCTTGTTGGCGCATCCTCGTCTATCTTTTGCGCCCACACCCTCAGCTAGCGCTGGAAGCCCCGCAGAGCACCAGGTAACGCATGCGTCCACCGCGTCGTAGGTGCCTGGCAGTCAGGATCGTATGGCGCATTCGGCGCGTCCAGCGGATGCGGACCGGGCGCCGCCGGTCCTGTCGCGTGCGCCAGCCGCTTGCTCACAAAGAGGACTTCATACGCCCAGGCAGGGAACGGATCGAGCCGCTCCAGGCAACTGTAGTTGTTGAAATGCAGATGGGCGACATGGAAGAACTGCTTCAGGCGTCGCACGACGGCCACCTGCTGCTCGAGTCCGACCCCGTGGAACTCGATCACGAGCTGCTCGGTACGCGCGAGGATTTCATCCGGGGTTTGCGCCAGTGTGGCCCACTCCGCGCCTTCGACGTCCATTTTGATGACGATCGGATTCCCAGCGTCCCCATTCCTCTTGACTTGATTCTCGAGGCTGTCGAAGACTCGAGACGCTTCATCGACACTGGCAACTGGCGCGACGCATTCGGCATGGAACTCGGTATCTCCCGCCGAGCACACCGGTCGTCTGGTATCGAAACAGTCGGTACTCATGAACTCGCACACTGAATCGCTGTGACACATCACAGCCCCATCGATCCCGCCCCTCGATCCCGTAAGAATACGCGGACCTTATCGGGGAGAGTAGATTGCCGCACATCAGATACCCGCCGTCGCTCGAGGGATCGCCGAACCGTTGAAGATCGCAGGTGTCGAGCGCAACCGGCCGCAACTCGTCGAACAGCGCGTGACGCTGACGGTCCGCGTTCAGCGTGAGAAGGGCGTGCGCCCGCTGGTTGTGCGGTTCAGGCTTGACGCTTCCGGTTAACGACGGCTGCCACCAGATCGCACAGATGCCCGCTGCCAGCACCCAGAGCACTGCCGCGAAGGCAAGGGCAAGCCCTTTTCGGCCGGCTGCGGACCGCCGTGAGTACGCCACAGCGCCAAAGCAGATCAGCGCACCCGCCAACGGCAGCGCACCAAAGACGATCCGGTTGTAGCGGGGTGCGGTTCCGACGCCACCTACTACGAACGCGATGAAGAGAGCGATGCCGAGAACGAGTAGGGGACGAACAACGCGAGTGCGAGGCATGGTGCGCGGCTAGCAATTCATGGACCACAGTAGGCCCTGTCCTTGAAAAAAAGGGCCTGCTGGGACATCGCCGGAGTTGCTGGCAACGCATGCACGTCACGAGTCTCCCCCGGCAGAGGTAGCATTGGGCTTCCCGAAAGGACACGACTGCATGGTGATCGCTCCGTTCTTGCTTGCACTCGCGCTCGGTGGCGCCGTTGCTGAACCCCAGTCCCTGAATACTCCGCCCACGGCAGAGGCCCTGGCGGTCGACGAATCAGCGCCCGTGGCGGTGCCCGAACCGAGCGAGCTCGCCATGCGCTACTACAACAGCGGCAATGTGCTGTGGATAGTCGAGCAGGTCTGGTCGGTCGCGGTGATGGTGCTGCTGCTGGCCACCGGTTTTTCGGCGGCGATGCGCAATGTCGCGAAACGCGTCGGGCGGAACTGGTTCTTCACGATCGTGGTGTACTTCGTGCTCTTCACGGTGCTGACCGCAGTCATCGATCTGCCACTCAGCTACTACACCGAGTTCGTCCGTCAGCATGCGTACGGACTTTCCAATCAGACGTTCGGCAAGTGGTTCGGCGATTCATTGAAGTCGCTGGCGCTGGCATGCATGATCGGCCCGCTCGTGATCTGGGTGCCTTACCTTCTGCTCCGCAAAAGCCCGCGCCGATGGTGGCTGTACACCGCGATGGCGCTGATGCCGTTCATCCTGCTGGCGAACCTGGTCGCACCGATCTGGATCGCACCACTCTTCAACAAATTCGAACCGATGCACGACAAGCAGCTCGAGTCGAAGATCCTCGCGATGGCGGATCGCGCCGGCATCGAGGGCAGCCGCGTCTACGAAGTGAACAAGAGCGTCGACACGAAGACGCTCAACGCATACGTCGCGGGCGTGTTCGCTACCAAGCGCATCGTGCTGTGGGACACGATTCTGAAGAGAATGAATGAACGGGAATTGCTGTTCGTGATGGGGCATGAGATGGGCCATTACGTGCTCGGGCACGTGTGGCAAGGAATGGCGTTCACGGCCGTCTTCCTGCTCGCATCGCTCTACGTCGCCTACCGGACCGCCGATGCCGTGATTGCCCGGTACCGCGAGCGGTTCGGGTTCACCACGCTCGCTGATGTAGCGTCACTGCCTTTACTGCTACTCCTGTTTGCCGGGTTCGGACTCGTGGCCACGCCGGTGGAACTTGCCTACACGCGACATGTCGAACACGAAGCCGACCGGTTCGGCCTCGAAATCACCCAGACCAGCCACAGCGCCGGCACCGCGTTCGTCAAGCTGCAGCAGGATGCGCTGGCCAATCCACGTCCCGGCCTGCTGTTCAAGCTGTGGCGCGAAAGCCATCCCCCGCTGGGCGAGCGAATCGACTTCGTCAACGAGTATCACCCCTGGCGCACGCAGCAGCCCCTCGTGTACGGAGACCGGTTCCGGCACTAGCCGGGTTCTGCTTGCGACGTCACGAGTCCTTTTTCGTCATGATGCCCAACTCGCCATTCAGCGTGCCATCGTCGTTGATGGTGAACACGATGTTGCCGGCCTGGGGATCCAGGATGGTGAGCTTGTTCCCCTCGACTTTGTAATCCAGCGTCTTGGACTCATTGGCAACGCCGAGGGTGGCCTTGCCGCCTTTGATGTTGAGGGTGATCGGGCCGCCCGCGACGCCGCGGTAGAAGCCATCGAGTTTGCTGGCAGCGGCGCCGCCGCCACCGCCCGCTCCGCCGCAGCCGGCCAGTGCGAGCGCGAAGACACTGAGGATTGGGAGAGCGAGGGCCACGAACGAGAGCGAACGGGGGTTGCGGGACATCAGCGACCTCCTGACTCGTGAGTGGCCGGACGGTATCACGGATTGCGCAGCAGCAGCAGGTGAGTTGAATCCTGCCGGCAAAGGCGTATATTGGATTTCAGCCTAAGGCGCCCTGAACCGGCGCCACGGGGGAACCACCGGCGCGATATCCGCGCCACGGGGCGAATTTTCGAGGTCGCCACCCGGCCTGTGCCGGCGAAGCGGCCGTGAAATAGAGGAACTCCAACCTCGAGCCCGTCAGCTAACCCCGCCGGCATTTGGAGGCCCACCGTGGCCGATTACACCCTCCTGACACTCGGGATCTTTGTCGCATTGTCGCTCGTACTCTTCCTGGGGATTGCGATCGCCGCAATGTCCACGATTCGAATCGGCCCCAACGAAGTCGGGCTGGTGATCAAACGCGTGGGTCGGGAAAAGCGGTCGGAAGGACCGGTTGCGCTCGGTGGGGAAGCCGGCTACCAGGCGGACCTCCTGATGCCGGGGCTTGCTTTCTGCCTGTGGCCGATCAATCGCGTCGAGAAGCACCCATGGGTGCAGATTGCAACCGGCGAGATCGGGCTGATCGTCGCACAGGTGGGGGCGCCGCTGCCCACCGGCTGGAAATCAGGTATCTACAAGCCGCAATTCGGACAGTTCACGGACGTTCGCGGTTTCATCGGTTCCGGCGGACAGCAGGGTGTTCAGCGTGCCGTACTCCCCCCAGGCGCGATCCTGCCGCTGCACCCGGTGGCGTTCCTCGTCCTGACGCAAAGTCGCAGCTTCGGCCTGCCAGTGAACGCGCAGTACCGCGGCAAGTTCGGCCCGGCGCTCTTCGGCTTGCACGCTGAAGATCTGACGTTGAAGGTCATCGAGCCGCTTCGAATCAAGGAAGCGGGTGGCGAGAAGGTCATCGACCGCGTCGGCATCGTCGAGACACTGGAGGGAGAACCGCTTCCGTCCGGCGACATCGCCTGCCGCCTCGGACGCTTCGACGATGTGAAGAAGATGGAAGCAGATGGGCGCAGCGACGCCGAAATCGCCGACGTGCTCATCGGCAATCAGAACGAGCGCCACAACAACTACCAGGACTACCAGAAGTTCCTGGACTCGGGCGGCAGGATTGGTTTGCAGCACGATCCGCTGCTTTACGGATCGTACGCGCTCAATCCTTACCTCGTACGAGTCGAGACCGTGCCGATGCTGGTGGTCAGGCAGGGCGAGGTGGCGGTGATCAAGGCGGCGGTCGGTCTTCCGACCGAAGACGTCTCAGGCGATGAGTTCAAGCATGGATCCATCGTGCACCCCGGACACCGTGGGATCTGGGAGGAACCGCTGCGAACGGGCAAATACGCGATCAATCCGCGCATCTACCAGGCGGAGATGGTCCCGACCGCGATTCTCACACTGAACTGGGCGGAAGCCAGCTCGCAGGCGCATACGCTGGACATGCAATTGCGGCAGGTCATCGCGAAGTCGAAGGAAGGATTCGTCTTCAATATCGATCTGCAGGTGCAGATCCACGTGGCTGACAAGCTCGCGCCCAAGGTGATCTCGATGGTCGGGACGATGCAGAATCTCGTCAACGAGGTGCTGCAGGCCGTCGTCGGGAACTACTTCCGTGACACGTTGCAGGGCATGGCGGCGGTGCAGTTCATCGAGAACCGGGCCTCGGTTCAGAGGCAGGCGCAGGCGTACATCACGGAGCAGATCCGCAAGTACAACGTCGAGACGCGCGGCGTCTACATCCAGGACGTGGTCCTGCCCGGAGAGATCGTGACCGTACTCACGCAGCGAGAAATCGCGAACCAGGAGAAGGTGACCTTTACTGCACAGAAGGAAGCGCAACTGAATCGCATCGCGATGGAGAAACAGGGAGGGCTTGCCGATCGGCAACGCGACCTGGCCGGTTCCGAGGTGGACATCATCATCAAGGAGAACCGCGCCCGTGCGCGAAAGGCCGAAGCCGACGGTGAAGCCACCTACATCGAACAGACGGGACGGGCACGCGGCGCAGAAATCGAAGCGATCGGCCTCGCCCGCGCCAAAGGGTTCGAAGCGCAGAAGGACGCGCTCGGGCCCGAAACGACCGCGCTGGTCAACGTCATCTCGGAACTGGCGAAGAGCGGGAATCGCTTCGTGCCGGACATTCTGGTGACCGGCACGAACGGCTCCGGCGATGCGATCTCAGCCGGCGTCATGGGGTTCCTGCGCGAGTTCCGACAGCAGCACAACCCGCCTGTTAAGTAGATGCGGCTAGTCGTCGAGGTCGAATGTGACGCTGACTCGCATCACGACCTCGACGGCGATGCCGTTCAGCAGCGTAGGGGTGAAGCGCCACTGCCGAACGGCATCGACCGCTGCGATCGCGAAATCAGGATGAACCTGCGCGCTGAGCACACGGACAGACGACACGGTGCCATCGCGCCCGATCACGGCTTCGATCGGCACAACACCCGTGAGACCCGCCTCCCGCATGGCCGCCGGATAGACCGGGGGGACGTTCACCTCCTTACGCGGTGCACGGACGTTGCCTCCGACCCGGATCACTGGCGGAGCCGGTGCGGCCTGCGTTGTCGCATTCATTCGGCTTTCACGGACGGTGATCGTCTCCCTCAGCTCGCCGACCTGCAGCGTGACGGCTCGATTCCAGTCGGGCGGGTCGCGCAGCTCGAACTCCTGACGCAGCGGCCTGAATCCGGGGATCGCGGCTTCGAGCACGTACTTGCCCGCGTCGACGGGCGAGAACTGGAAGCGGCCGCTCGCGTTCGTCGTCGCCCTGGAAGGAATCTCGTTCGAATCCAGCAGCGTGACCGCAACGCCGGGCATCACTGCACCGCTGGCATCGTAGATGGTGCCCGAGAGCGGTGCCGGACCGGCTTGTCGTGCGCGAAGCCCCGCGACCGGTAGCGAAAGGAGAAGAATGGCAGTAGCGATCCCAGCGACAGCACGTCGTGATGGCGCCTGGCGTTCGAGGTGCGGATTCAACATGGCAGCAATTCTCCTCTCCAGAGTTGATGGATGGGCGATGGGGACGACGGCGGCCCATGAAGAACGTGGCCGGCGGCACTGCCGCGCCAGTGCCAGCAGGTGCGCCGCGTAGTCACGGCCACCGACGCCGCGGCGGATGACTTCGTCGTCGCATGCCTGCTCGCTCTCACAACGGAGCCGGCGGCAGACGATCCATGCGAGCGGGTTGAACCAGAGCAGGGCGCGCACGCTTTCAGCTCCGATCTGCACGAGCCAGTCGTGGCGGCTGATGTGCGCCAGTTCGTGCGAGAAGACAATGTGCACACGGTCCAATGGCCATTCGGCTGCCCCCCGGGGCAGCAGCACCTGCGGCCGGAAGACACCCCAGGTGGCGAGCAGATCGACTGAGTCGGTTCGAGTAACGACGATTCGGCGTGACAGTCCATAGTCACCTCTGGCCGTTTCCAAAATCTGGATCCATCGCCTGTCGTCGATCGGCGAACCACGAGCGGCGAGGGTAGTCACGCGCAACAGGCCTTCGATCAGCACGACGGCGTTGATGACGACACCGCCGAGCCAGACGAGCACGATCAGCCAGACGGGCCGCACTGCCGCGGCGCCCGACCAGGTCGTCTCCGGCTGGACGCTCGCCGGTTGCACTCCGGGGACCGGCATTTCTGCAACACCAGTGTGACCGGCAATGCGATCGATGTGAGCGGTCGGTGCGGGCAGCGTCACTGTCCAATCCGGCAGCGTGAAGCGCAATGGCACGACAGCGACCGCCGCAACCAGCGTTACGGCGAGCACACGGTGCCTCAATGCCGCGGATCGTTTCGCCAGGCACAGGACCAGCAGCAGACCCAGGGCCAGGATCACGGAAGATCGAAGCGCGAGACCGATCAAGATCGTCACCGCCGTTCCCCCCGGGCACTCTTCGGCCCATCGTCTTTGCGAACGTCCCTCGCCATCTCGACCATCTCTTCGATGCGAGCCAGCTCCTGATCGGAGACGCGCGAAGCCTCTCCGCCGAGGAGCGCCGCGACAGCCTTGGTCGTCGACCCGTCGAAGAAGGTGTCGACCAGGTGTCTCAATGCGGACCGGCGGGCAGAATGCTTGGCGAGCGTCGGCATGTACACGTAGCGCAGTCCTTCTTGCTGGTGCTTCACGTGGCCCTTTCGCTCGAGCACGCGCAGCTGCGTGCGTACGGTCGAGTAGGTGGGGGCACCGTCCAGCCGGTCCATGATCTCCGCGGCGGATGCGCGGCCAAGCCGGTACAGCACATCCATGATCTGCCGTTCGCGCTTCGTCAGCATTGTCGGGCCGGCGCGTTTTGCCATGCGATTTTTATAACACCTCTGCGACTTTTGTAACACCTCCGGCCAGGGCTGTCAAACCGGGGACTTCCAGGTGACGAACCAGCACCCATCACCGGTTGCCATGAGTGAACGGAGATTCCGATAGAATCCGGACCACCCGCTCAATGGAGGTCTGCGTGACCGACCAGGAAACCCAGGAGCTCTTCGCACGGCAATTGAACTACTGGAATACCCGCGACGCCTCGGGCGCTGGCCTCGTGTCACACCCCGGACGGCGTGGTCGTGAGCCCGATCTTCAGGACCGTCAGTGGAAGGGAAGCGATCCTTCAGTCATATCAATCGCTGTTCGAAGTCTTTCCTGACTGGACCTATCAAAGCGAAGACCTGCTGATCCACGGCAACCGGGTCGCCGAGCCGTTCACCGCACAGGCGACTCACGTCGGTGAGTTCATGGGCCTGGCGGGCACCAGGAAGAAGTTCCATATCCAGGGAGTGCGACTGTTCGAATTGCGCGACAACCTGATCGCGCACGAGCGGCGTTACTACGATTTCACCGGCTTGTTGATCCAGCTGGGCGTTCTGAAGGGCAAGCCCGCCCTGTAAGGTTGTCGCGTTCACCGCGGCAATTCTTCCGGGGCGCGCACCTTGACGAACGCGCGATAGAGCAGCAGGTCGTAGACGATCTTCAAGGTGCCGGCGATGAAGAACGGCAGGTTCACCAGCCGCGGCCGCGCGAACATGAAGCCGACGAACAGCGGACTGATGGCGGCACCGATGGTGCGCGCGACCGATGTGATGCCTCCCGCCGCGGATCGCTCCTGAGGGCTCACCACTGCCATCACGTACGACTGCCTCGTCGGAACGTCCATCTGGCTGATGCTGAATCTCGCCAGCAGCACGGCGATCGCCCACGACAACGTCGGCATCAGCGGCACCATGATCAGCAGAACGTTGGACGGCAGATGGGTGGCGACCATCGTGTTGATCAGGCCGAACCGGCTGGCCAAGCGTGCCGCGAGCAGCGCCGAGATACCGGCGAAGATGTTGGCCCAGAAGAAAATTGCGCCGAGCGTCCCGGGATCCAGCCCGAAGCGAAGATAGAACCAGTACGCGGCAAAACTCTGAATGACGAAGCCGCCGCCAAATGAATCCAGGGCGAAGAGCGCCGACAGCTTCATCACGACCGAGCGCGACTGGTCGCAGTCCCGAGACGCCGGCGAACGTCCGGCTGAACGCCTCCGCTCGTCGAAGCTCGCCGCTTCAGCGGCACGGGACAGCTGCGAGAAACAGCACGATCAAGAGCAGCCCGAACGCCGCATAGAGAATGACGACGCCACGATATGTGGTCACGGGTTCGACACGAGGCGCTCTGCAGCGCGCGCGTGATGCGTGCCGCCGGCGAGTGCGCCGAACGCCGTGGCGAACGAGCCGGCCAGCGTGTACCACGCAAACACCCGGGTCCTCGTCTGATCGGTGACCACGTGCGAGAGCGCGGCCTGTTCGATTGACAGGAACGGGCCGACCTCGTGACCGCTCGGGCTGATCACGCCGATCGTGCCGGCGAGCAGCAGCAGCCACCAGTTGGACGTGGAGGCGAAGACCAGGCTCCTGCCGCTGCCATCAGCGCGGCGCCGATGATCAGCATCCGGCGGCGGCCGATGCGGTCGGCGCGGGTGGTGAGAAACAAGGAGACGACCGTATCTCCGATCAGCGTGGCCGTGAGGAGGAAGACCGGTCCTGCGACTCGCTCAGCCCACGCCCGACCAGGTAGAAGACCAGCACGACCGACAGGGCGCCGTACGCAAACAGGCGCACGAACCGCGTCGCGAAGAGCAGCCGGCCGTCGCGCGTGAGTTGTCGAAGTGGATTTCGAAGCGCCGCATCAGGCAAGAACCCATCGTGATCCTGTTGTGCCGAGGGCGCACAACAGGATCACGATAGGCGAGGACCGGCGCTTACTGTACTGGCGGCTGGTTCTGGATCAGCGTGACCAGTACGCCGGCAACACTGATCGTTGCCGATCGCGACAGCGTTCCGGTATTCGGCGGCACCGTGTAAGTCAGCGTCGTTGTACCGGTGCCCGATGGAGTTATGGTTACCCACGGAGCATTTGTCGACGTCGTCCAGTTGCACGTGGGCTGGGTGGTCACCGTGATCGATCCGGTTGCTCCTCCCGGTGACGCGATCACCAGGGATGGCGAGACGGAGAACGTGCACGTGTTGCTCGGCTCGGTGATGACGAAGGTGCTGCCTGCGATCGTCAGTGTCGCGGTTCGCGCAGCTCCGGTCGTATTCGCGGTATGCTGTGAATCCGACCAATCCGAACCCGGAGCGGCCGGTCCCGTTGGTCAGCGTCACCCAGGAAGAATCACTGCTGGCGCTCCAGGCACAACCAGTGGCCGTCGTCACCGAGACGTTACCGCTGCCGCCGCCGGCCGCGAGCGCCTGGCTCGCCGCTGACAGACTGTACCAGCAGGAACTTCCGCCGCTCTGAGTCACGGTGAAGGTGTTGCCCCCGACCGTGATCGTGCCGGTCCGCGGAGTGGCCGAAGTATTGGCCGCAGCCACATAGGTGACCGACCCGCTGCCGCTGCCGGTGGCACCGGCAGTGACCGTGATCCAGGCGGCATTGCTCGTCGCTGTCCAGGCGCAGCCCGTTCCGGCGCTGACCGGCAGCACTCCGGTGAAGGCCGCGGCTCCGATGTTGATCGAGGTCGATGACAGCGAGACCGTGCACACCGGCGCCGCCTGCGTGACGGTGAAGGTATTCCCGCCCACGGTGAAGGTTCCGGTGCGCGCGGACGTTCCGGTGTTGGCCGCGACGCTGTAAGTGACGGACCCGCTGCCGCTGCCGGATGCCCCGGCGGTGATCGTGATCCATGCGGCGTTACTCACCGCCGTCCAGCCGCAGCCCGTCCCGGCGCTGACCGACACCACGCCGGTAAATCCAATCGAGCCCACGCTGCTCGAGGTCGCCGACAGTGTTGCCAGGCAGACGTTGCCGGCCTGCGTCACCGTGAAGGAGTTTCCGCCAGCTGTCAGCGTTCCCGTTCTCGGGCTGGTGTCGGTGTTGATGGCGGCGACATAGGTGATCGACCCATTGCCGCTGCCGGAGGCCGCGCCGCTGATCGTGAGCCAGGGGGAGTCGCTCGTCGCCGTCCACGCGCAGCCGGTTGCGGCCGAGACCGGAGCTACGCCCGTAAAGCCGGACGCGCCGACGTTGGCCGAGGTCGGGGAGAACGTCGGCACGCAGGGCAGTCCAGCCTGGGTGACGGTGAACGTGTTGCCGCCGACGGTCAGCGTGCCGCTGCGCGAGGTGCTGGTGCTATTGGCCGCAACGCTGTAGCTCACCGAGCCGCTGCCGTTGCCGCTGGCGCCGGCGCTGATCGTGATCCACGCCGCGTTGCTCGAAGCGGTCCACGAGCAGCCGGTCGCGGCGGTCACCGGAACGTTTCCAGCGAAGCCGGACGCACTGACATTGACCGACGCCGGTGAGATCGTGGGCGTGCAGGGGAGGCCCGCCTGCGTGACGGTGAAGGTATTCCCACCGACGCTGACCGTTCCGGTGCGAGCCGCGCTTCCGGGATTCGCGGCGACGCTGTAGCTGACCGAGCCGATGCCGCTGCCGGTGGCACCGGCAGTGACCGTGATCCACGCGGCATTGCTGGTCGCCGTCCATGCGCAGCCAGCTCGCCGCGGTCACCGGGATCACACCCGAACCGCCCGCGGCCACGACGTCGGCCGCGACCGGTGAGATCGTCGGCACGCAGGGAACACCGGCCTGGGTCACCGTGAAGGTGTTACCACCGACGGTGAGCGTCCCGGTGCGCGAGGCGCTCGAAGTGTTCGCCGCTACCGTGTAGCTCACGGCACCGTCCCCGGTTCCGCTCGCACCTGCCGTGATCGTGATCCAGGCAGCGTTGCTGACCGCCGTCCAACTACAGCCCGCCGCGACCGTGACGGGAAGAGTGGCGGTCGATCCGCCGGCGCCGACGTTGACCGAGACTGGCGAGATCGTCGGAGTGCAACCGGCGCCGGCCTGCGTCACGGTGAACGTGTTACCGGCGATAGTCAGCGTGCCAGTGCGAGCTGCGCTGTTCGGGTTCACCGCAACGCTGTAGCTCACCGACGCGTTGCCGCTGCCGCTCGCGCCGGCCGTAATCGTGATCCAGGCGGCGTTACTGGTAGACGTCCACGAGCAACCGCTCGCGGCGGTCACCGCCACAGCACCGGTGCCGCCACCCGCCACCGCACTCGCCGTGGGCGCCGACAGCGTCGGGGTGCAGGCCGCCCCGGCCTGGGTGATCGTGAAGGTCTTACCGGCAACCGTCAGGGTTCCAGAACGAGAAGTGCTGGTCGTGTTGGCGGCAACGCTGTAGCTGGCCGAGCCGTTGCCGCTGCCGCTCGCGCCGGCAGTGACGGTGATCCAGGCGGCGTTACTCGTCGCCGTCCACGAACAGCCGCTCGTTGCTGTCACAGCCACGCTGCCAGTGCCGCCACCGGCCACCACACTCGCTGACGTGGATCCGATCGTCGGGGTGCAGGCGGCCCCGGCCTGGGTGATCGTGAGGGTCTTGCCGGCGACCGTCAACGTTCCAGAACGAGACGTGCTCGTCGTGTTGGCGGTGCCTGAATAGGCGACCGATCCGTTGCTGGTGCCACTGGCACCGGCGGTGATCGAGATCCAGGATGCGTTGCTGACCGCCGTCCACGTGCAGCCGCTGCCCGCCGTGACCGCCACCGCTCCGGTGAAAGCCGCCGAAGCAACGTTCGCCGACGCCGGCGAGATGGTCGGGGTGCAGGCGCTTGCTGCCTGGGTCACGGTGAACGTGTTGCCGGCGATCGTCAACGTTCCAGTACGAGAAGTGGATCCGGTGTTCGCCGTGCCGCTGTAGGTCGTCGATCCGTTGCCGCTGCCGCTCGTGCCTCCGCTGATCGTGATCCAGGACGCGTTGCTGCTGGCCGTCCACGTGCACCCGGCGCCGACGGTGACCGGCACGGTGCCGGAGAACGAGCTCGCAGAGACGCTCGCAGATGCTGGCGAGATCGTCGCGACGCACGGAGCGCCGGCCTGTGTCAGGGTGAAGCTGTTGCCGCCGATCGTGAGGACGGCGTTGCGAGGGGTGCTTCCGGTATTGGGCGCGACGCTGTAACTCACCGAGCCGTTGCCGGTACCGGCCGTGCCGGCCGTGATCGTCGCCCACGCCGCATCGCTGCTCGCGGTCCACGCGCAGCCAGCGCCGGCCGTCACCGCCACCACGCCGTTGAAGCCGGTCGAGGCACCGTTGGCGGTTGACGGCGAGATGGTCGGCGCACACGTGGCGCTGAACGCGAACGTGTTGGAACGCTCGCTTGCGGCACTGCCGCCAGGTCCGATCGCCGTCACCTGCGCTTCGTAGATGACGCCGGGAGTGAGTGGGCTCGAGAGCAGCGAGACATAGTCGAAACGGATCATGCCGTCCACGTCGGGGGACGGCTTGCCCAGGTTGACGGTCTGCACCGGCGTGCTGTCACCGGCGACGAAGATCTGCAGCATGTAGCTGTCGACGAGCGGAACACCAGTCGTCGGATCAACCGCGTTGTGTTCCGCCGACGGAGAGAACTCCGCACGGCGTCCGTCGAGCACGGACTGCGCGCTCACCGGGGTCAATGCCGCCAGCGTGAGGGCGACTGAAAGGATGCCAAGCCACACGTATCCACAGATCGAGCGCTGCATTTGTTGCCTCGAATTTTTAGCGATGGTTTGCCGGGGTACCGCCGGCTGTGCAGGATTGGTGCCTGCTCGGTGGAATGCGTTTTATCCGCGTGAAAGCGGCTCGGAGCGATGGATTGCGAAGAGTGCGGGAGGGTTACAGAACTGCGATTTTGTCGGAGCGTTCACGGGATTGTGGCGGCAGGCCGATGAACGAATTCGTTATCGTGCCGCCGCGTCGACGTGCGTGGTTCCGCCACGCCATCGGAGTAGACTGCGCATCATGAGCCGCGCTGGCTGTCGTTCTCTTCCTTCTCGGCGCATGGTCGGCGCCGACGCCGGTGCAGGAGCCGTCGTCAACCGCGCCGCACAGGATGCTGGAGATCGACGCCGTTCCGCTCGATCGAAACGGGAACCCGCTCACCGACATCAGGCGCGACGAAGTGGAGGTCTGGATCGAGCACTATCGCATCCCGATCGAGACCTTCATCGCCATCACTCCCGATGACGACCGCGCACGGCGATCGCTCGTGCTCCTGCTCGATGACATCACCATCCATCCCTCGAACGCCGCCAGAGTCAGAGACGTCGCACGACATTTCGTCAACAGGCTTGGAGCTGCGGACCAGATGGCCGTCATCGGCCTGGACGGTAATGCGTCGCACAGTACCAACGATCGCGCCGAACTCCTGCGAACGATCGATGCGTACAACCCGGGCGCGACCGGCCCCATCCGCGCCGACGACCTGAGCGCGCATGTGCTGACGACGCTCACGTCAATATCGCGACAGATCGCGGAATCGCCGGCGCGTCGCCGCACGATTGTGGCGATCGGTCCTGGATGGCTGTTCGACACGCCGATCCCGCCGCCATCGCTTGGACGCGAGGTTCGCGCAGAATGGACGGAGGCGGTCCGCTCAATGGCGCTCGCGCATGTCACCTTGTACGTGATCGATCCGGGGGCGTCGGCGCGTCGCCGGTATCAGCCGGAGACAACGGGTTCGCGCGCGAGACTGGCGGCTATTCGTTCTCCAACACGAACGACATGGACCGCGCCGCGGAGCGCATCATGCGCGAGGCGGTCAGTTACTACATCCTGCGGATCGCCGACCCGCCGATTTTTCAGAAGGAAGCTTTGCGAGGAGTGGACGTGCGGATCCTGAGGCGAGGCGCCACGATCCGCGCCGCACGGTATCTGCCGGGTGTGGGCAAATGACGGGTTACTGAGGGGGCAGCGGCCAGTAGACAGCAGGATGGAGGAGTTCGTCAGGACCAGCGCTGCAACTGGTGAGGCGCTTGGGCCGCGGACCCGCCCGCCACCTGGCGCCTGCTGTCTACTGCCCGCCGCGTCGTGGACAGAGACACATCCAGCAACGGACGCACAGGCGAATGGCGCCGAGAAGGCTGCGTGAAATGGGCAGTCAAGCGACTGGCCGCGGGCCAATCGCCTGACTGCTGGACGCCCTTAGACTGTTCGCCGGCCGCTGACCAGGCCCACGACAAACAGCACCAGTGCGATCACGAGCAGCACATAGATGAAATTCCCCATCGTGTAGCCGCTGACGAGACCGAGGAGCCAGAGCACCAACAGGATCACCGCGATTGTAAAAAGCATTTCATTTCCTCCTGCGTCCCTGTTTCAGCACAAGCCGTGCCCGATCCATAAGTTGTTGATTCTATTCAGGCATGTAGATGACTACCCTCGAAGTATGGAGCCGGCTTCCACTTGCACCCCTTCTGGAATAGCATTCGAAAGCCCAACCTTTGGAGGATCCGCACCCATGAGTCCCGCCAGAAAGTCAGCCTGTTATCTGCCCATCGCCCTTCTGCTGCTGTCGACCAGCGGAACGGCCAGGATTCGTGAGCCGCAGGAGGCTGTTCAGAACTCACCGGCCGGCATCGACGCCTCACTCCTCACCGGATTGCGCTGGCGATCGATCGGCCCGGCACGCGGAGGACGATCGCAAACGGTCGCGGGCACCACGAAACGGCCGCTGGAGTACTACTTCGGCGCAACCGGCGGAGGCGTGTGGAAAACGACTGACGGAGGTCTCACCTGGCGGCCGATGGCGGACCGATTCCTCAAGACATCATCGGTCGGCGCCATCGCCATTTCCGAATCCAACCCCGACATCGTCTACATCGGGATGGGTGAGACGGAACTGCGCGGCAACGTCATCCAGGGTGACGGGGTCTACAAGACGAGCGACGGCGGGAAGACGTGGACGCATGTGGGTCTTGACAAGACCATGACCATCGCCCGCATTCGCATCCATCCGACAAACCCGGAGATCGTGTACGTCGCGGCGCTCGGCGACACCTATGGCCCAAGTGCCGAACGCGGGATCTTCAAGACGACCGACGGGGGAAAGACCTGGACGAAAACCCTGTTTCGAGATGACAAGACTGGCGCGGTGGACCTGTCGATGGATCCGAAGAACCCCGAAGTCCTGTATGCCGGGTTCTGGGAGGTGTTTCGCACGCCCCACTCGCTCTCGAGCGGAGGCGCTGGGAGCGGGCTGTTCAAATCTACCGACGGCGGGCAGAACTGGACTGAGCTGACAAAGAACGCCGGGCTGCCGAAGCCGCTCTGGGGCAAGATCGGCGTGAGCGTGTCTGGGGCGGACCCGAACCGCGTCTACGCCATCATCGAAGCACCCGAGGGCGGTGTCTTCCTCTCTGACGATGGCGGAACGTCCTGGACACTCGCGAATGATGACCGCCGGCTGCGGCAGCGAGCGTTCTACTACACGCGGATCTACGCGGATCCCAAGTCGCGAGACACGGTCTACATTCTCAACACCGGCCTCTATCGCTCGACCGACGCCGGCAAGACGATCCGCGGCATCCAGGTGCCGCACGGCGACAATCACGACCTGTGGATCGCGCCCGAGGATCCGCAGCGACTCGCGAACACCAACGATGGTGGGGCGAACATCTCGAACAATGGCGGAGAGAGCTGGACCGACCAGGATTTTCCGACCGCGCAGTTCTACAACGTCATCACCACGGCGCACGTGCCGTATCACGTCTGTGGGGCGCAGCAGGACAACAGCACCGCGTGCGTGCCGAGCACGGGCGGCGGACAGCTGTACGAGGTCGGCGGCGGCGAGAGCGGTTACATCGCTCCGGATCCCGAAGACACGGACGTCTTCTACGCCGGCAGCTATGGGGGTCTGCTGACCCGGATCAACCGCCGCACCGGGGAGCGACGGAGCATCAATGTATGGCCTGACAACCCGATGGGCTTTTCGTCGGGCGACATCGCCGAGCGCTTCCAGTGGACGTATCCAATCGTGATCGCGCCGACCAATCCGAACGTCCTCTACACGACTTCGCAACACGTCTGGAAGAGCGTCAACGAAGGACAGAGTTGGACGCGCATCAGCCCTGACCTCACGCGCCACGATCCATCGACCCTCGGGCCCAGCGGCGGCCCGATCACGCTCGACCAGACCGGCGTCGAAACATACGCCACGATCTTCACCCTGGCCCCGAGTGCAGTGGACGGCAACGTGATCTGGGCGGGGTCCGACGATGGCTTCGTCCACGTGACGAGGGACGCGGGCAAGTCGTGGCAGAAGGTCACGCCTCCGGATCTGCCCGAGTTCACGCGCATCAGCCTGATCGAGGCTTCGCCGCACGCGGCCGGCACCGCCTATCTCGCCGGTAACCGTTACCAGCGCGCCGACCGTGCGCCGTACGTTTACAAGACGACCGACTTCGGCAAGACGTGGACGAAGATCGTCACCGGTATCCAGGCCGATGATTTCCCCCGTGCGATCCGCGAAGACAAAAAGCGCAAAGGCCTGCTCTTCCTCGGCACCGAAACGGGCATCTACGTCTCATTCAACGACGGCGCTCAGTGGCAGTCGCTCCGGCAGGAGCTGCCGGTGACGCCGGTGCACGGAATCGAGATCAAGGGCAACGACCTGGTGATCGCCACGCACGGCCGCTCGTTCTACATCATGGACAACATCTCCGTGCTGAGACAGCTCGACGAGACGACGGCATCACAGCCGCTGGTGCTGTTCGATCCGGCCGATGCCGTGCGGTCTGTCTCGCGTGGAGTAGTCGTCGATTACTTCCTCAAAGACGCAGCCGACAAGGTGACGATCGACTTCCTCGACGCGAAGGGGAAGCTGATTCGCAGCTTCAGCGGTCCGCCGCCCACTGGCGCCGACGCGACGACGCGACCTGGATCCGAAGGAGATGACGATGCGCCCCGGCGTCCGCCAGCGCGCGTAACCACCGCGAAGGGCATGAACCGATTCACCTGGGACATGCGCTATCCGAATGCGCACGAGTTTCCCGGGCTGATCATGTGGGCCGGCGGGCACGCAGGGCCCGCCGGCGCCTCCAGGGCGGTACCAGGTGAAGATCACCGCTCCGGCGGGGACCAAAACCCAGGACTTCCAGATCGTGCGCAACCCCGCGGTCACGACCGTGACCGATGCGGATCTGCAGGAACAGTTCGCACTGGCGATGCAGATCAATCAGCAGCTCTCGGCAGCCAACGACACCGTCGTCCGCATCCGCAAGATCAAGGACCAGCTCACCGACCGCGCGTCGAAAGCGACCGACGCCTCTCTGAAGGCGGCGATCCAGGCGTTTGCCGACAAGCTGACGGACGTCGAAGGGGAGATCTACCAGCACCGTATCCGCAGCGGCCAGGATCCGCTGAACTATCCGATCCGTTTGAACAACAAGCTGGCTGCGCTGCAGGGAACGGTCGAGAGCGGCGACTACAAGCCGACCGCGCAGTCGTATGACGTGTTCAAGCGAGCTGTCGGCGAAGCTCGAGACCGAGCTCGGCCGCATGAACACGCTGACGAAGATGGATCTCGCCGCGCTGAACAAGCTGCTGGTGGCGGCGGGGCTGGCGCCGGTCAAGGACGAGAAGTAAGCCGTGGCGCGCATCTCTGCCAGCAGCCATGGCGAATCCCGCCTGCGCATGCTGCGGATCGTCCGCCGCGGCGACCGTCACGATCCGCGCGACCTGACGGTCTCGTTCCGTTTCGAAGGGGAGTTCTCGGCCGCGTTCCTCGAGGGGAATGCCGCCGGGATCCTGCCCGGCGAAACGATCAAGAACCTGGTGCACGCCGCCGCGAGGGAGCACGGGGCCAAGGAGATCGAAACCCTGGGCATCGCGCTCTGCGCGCGGGCGTTCGAACGGCAGCCGCGGATCACCCGCGTCAGGCGTCGAGATGGCCGAACGCGCTGGCAGCGGCTCGAGGCCGGCGGCAAAGCGCAGCCGCAGACGTTCATCGGCGGTTCCGACGAGCGACGGACCGCGATCGTCACCAGCAACGGCAAGCAGGTGTCGGTTGTCGCCGGCATCGAGGATCTCACGCTGATGCGGAGCGCCGGCTTTGCTCCCGGCGAGCGCACGGTGCAGGACGATGGGCGCTCGGACGGATTGCAGCCGCTGCTGGTCGGAGATCTCTCCGCGCGCTGGACCTACACGAGCGGCGACGTCACCTTCGGTCCCTACCGGCAGGGGGTCCGCAGCGGCGATCCTCGAGACCTTCGCCTGGCATCCGAGCCAGTCGGTCCAGCACGCGCTGTACGCGGTCGCCGACGTGATCCTCACGACCTACGAAGAGATCGCGGACGTGACGCTCGCGTTTCACGAACGTCCGTACCGGCCGGCCGACCTGTTCGCGTCCGGGGCTCGCACGAGTCCGGACGAACTGTTTGTCGCGATCGACGAACCGGTTGGCGTCGTCGAAGTGACGGTCGACCGGTCGTAACCGTGTAGAATTTCCCCCGGATGATCGTCGCGCGAAAATTCGTCATTGGTGGACGTGTGCAGGGGGTCGGCTTCCGTGTGTTCGCGGAGGCGCGGCCGCGGTCGAAGGTGTGCACGGTTACGTCCGGAACCTGCCGGACGGACGCGTCGAGATCCAGTCGAAGGAGACCAGGAGTCTGTCGATCGCGTCGAATCGCGCCGTCCGTCGCGGTCCCGCCGGCGCGCGTGTCGAGTCTGTACAGGTCGAACCGGCATTGCCCCCATCCACGGGCGACCGGTTTTTTCATTCGCTGAGGGACAGCATGGACTCTTTGAAGACCGAATCCGACACGTGCCCGATTTTCCGAAGGCCGGGATTCTGTTCTACGACGTCACCACGCTGCTGCGCGACCCGCAGGGGTTCAAGCTCGCGATCGACAGCCTGTCGCTTCCATTCGCAGGGCGGGCAATCGACCTCGTCGTCGGCATCGAGAGCCGCGGCTTCATCCTCGGGGCCGCCGTGGCGGACCGGATCGGCGCCGGCTTCGTGCCGGTGCGTAAGCTCGGGAAACTGCCGTCGCAGACCATCAGCGCGAGCTACGACCTCGAATACGGGACCGACTCGCTCGAGATGCACCGCGACGCGATCGAGCCCGGCCAGCGCGTGCTGATCGTCGATGACCTCCTCGCGACCGGCGGCACGGCGGCAGCGACGGTGAGCCTGGTCAAGCAACTCGGCGGTGACGTCGAGGGGATGGCGTTCCTGATCGAGCTGCTGGAGTTGAACGGACGGCGAAACTCGCCGGGGAAAACGTCACCGTGGTCCTCACGTATTGAGCGGCCCATACGGTAAAATGGTCCGTTTTCCCACGCGCCCGTAGCTCAGCAGGATAGAGCATCGGTTTCCTAAACCGGGGGTCGCAGGTTCGAGACCTGCCGGGCGCACCAGATCCAGGAACAAGCAGAAAACGATCATGAAAAGCACTGAACGTCACAAGCTGAAGGAAAACGAATTCGCCCGGTCGGTCGCGCAGGCGCGCGATATGATGACACCCGCAAGAACGACATCGCCACGGGTCGTGGTGGCCGCCGTGGTCATCATCGCGCTTCGTCGGCGGGCTACTCGTGGTGGCGGCAGTCGCAGGAACACGAAGGCGAGCGCCGCGCTGGCCGCAGGGTCTCGCGATCTTCGAGGCGCCGGTGATAATGCCCGCCGCGCCGGCGCCGGGCAGCCCGATGCCGGTCCAGCAGCCGGGCACCTTCCAGACGCGAGCAGGCCAAGCTCGAAGCGGCGCTGCCCAAGCTGCTGGAGGCGGCGGACCAGTACCCGAGCAGCAGACGCGGGCATCGCGGCGCGCTACTACGCGGCCTCGGCGCTCGCGTCGCTCGGCCGCTACGCTGAAGCGGAGCAGCGCTTCCAGGAAGTCGTCGACAAGGCAGGCTCGAAGATCTACGGGCGAACGGCGCAGCTCGGCGTGGCCGAAGCGCAGGTCGCGCAGGGCAAGTTCGACACGGCGATCACGATTTACCGCGAGATGAGCTGCGGACACGAAGGCCGGCGTGCCGCGCCGACGGCGTGCTGATGGCACTGGGTCGCGCGTGCGCGCGCGCGGGCCGTAAGGATGAAGCGGCGCGCGCGTTTAGCCAGGGTCGTCGACGAGTTCCCGCAGTCCGCCGTATGCGGCGGATGCGAGGCGGGAACTCGGAAGGAAACGAGACGGAAGGGGTTAGCCGAACGGAGACAGGCGGTTTGAGTGCAGTGCCGGAGCCGCCCGCACCGCTCGCGTCGCGCGCGGCGGTTCGACCAGCAGGCGCAGCGCGTATTCGGTTGGCGTGCCGGTCACGTCGTTTGACGGCCCGACGCGGAACACCGCCGACAGCACGCTCTGCTTGCGGAGGACGTCGGGAACGATCGGGACGGTTGCGGGCATGCCGGTCGACCTGGAAGTAGACCAGGCGATAGAGCGGAACGACTCAGGCCTGTCCGGCACTCGATGCTCACGCCGTGCTCGCTGATGTCGCGAGTGACCACGGCCGCCATGCGGGTCTGACCGCGGCCGTCTTTCCAGACGATCTGGCCGGGCACCTGCACTCGGCGCCGCTCGGCGCTCCGCTTCTCAACGCGCCGCCGTTTCCCTGAACCAGCCGTAAGTCGTTGTTCCATTGGCTCCCCTCCGACGATGTGGAACTCGACCAGGTATGTATCAAGGTGCGGGCCGAATCAGGGACCATCGACAGTGATTTCAGCTTTATTGACAGTAAGTTGTTTATCAGCAATAACTTACATCAAACATTGATCCATCACTCTCGCCGGTCGACATGCATACCTGGTATCCAGACAGCATCTTGACTGGATACTGGGTAGTCAAATGGCGGCCAGATCGCTACCGATCTGAAGGCGCTCCATTTTGAGATAGAGGCCCGCGCCGCGTCAGGCCGAGCGAACGCGCGCGTCGCCGAAATGTTGCCGCGCGAGCGCTCCAAGCGCATTCTGGATCATCTCGCGTTCGAGCCTTTCGACCGCGGCCGCCAGCGTGGTCTTCCGGATCGACCACGGCTCACGATCGCCGGATCCAGCGCCGTCGACGCGCCGAGCGCCGGAGAGAGCATGTCCGGCGTCACGACACCTCCCGGCGACGTCAGGGCGACCGCCCGCTGGACCTCGTTTCGCAGCTGCCGGACATTGCCGGGCCAGCCGAACGCGTCGAAGATATCGAGCGTCTCCGGGACTCAGTTGCACGCCCGGTTTGCCCAGCCGCTCGCACGCCTCGCGCAGAAAAAACGTGCTCAGGTGCGGAATCTCTTCCCGCCGTTCCCGGAGCGGCGGCACGTGGATCCGGATACACACTGAGCCGGTAGAACAGGTCCTCGCGAAACTTTCCCGTCGGAGACGCGCTGCTCGAGGTCGGCGTTGGTCGCCGCCACGACGCGAACGTCGACGCGCTGCGGCACGCGTTTCGCCGACCGGCAGCACCTCCCCCTGTTCGAGAAAGCGGAGCAGCTTCGGCTGGACGTCGAGCGGGCAGGTCGCCGACTTCGTCGAGGAACAGCGTGCCGCCGACCGCCGTCCGCAGAACGCCGGGCTGGTCGGCGTGGGCGCCGGTAAAACTCCCGCGGCGATGGCCGAACAACTGGCTGTCGGCCAGTTCCCGTGTGGCGCTGGTGCAGTTGTAGGGGAGGAACATGCTGGCGCGACGCAGCGAGCCGGCGTGGATGGCGCGGGCGACGAGGTCCTTGCCGGTGCCGCTTTCGCCGGTGATCAGCACCGTCAGATCGTTGCCCTGCAGGCGCTGGATCTGGTCGGCGACACGATGCATCGCGCGCACTGGCGCAGACGAAGCCGGGCAGCAACGGCTCGAGCTGCCGCTCGAGTGCCCCGGTCGCCAGTTCCGGCGTCCGGTCGCGTGCCTGGCACAACTCGAATCCCTGGCGCAGCACGGCGCAGAGCGTCCGGAAGCGCTGGCGCGCCGCCGCGAGGTCAGCGGCCGCGGGATCGCGACGACTGCGTGACGTGCGCCTTCGACATCGCGACCGATCGGTTCGATTGCGACGAACCACGGTGCTCCGCATCACCGCCGCGCAGGGCGCAGGCGGCCAGGTTGCGGCGCCGTCGGTTCGCAGCCCGCCGCCGGCGAGCACGCGAATCCGGCCGCCGGGGAGTTCCACGACCAGTGCCGCGGCGGTCCGCGTCGCAGGCCTCGAGAAGCGCGTTGCGCCTTCGCGTTCCAGCAGCGCCGGCATCGCCGACGCGTCTACCAGCCGCCGCACCAGCGCATCGTCCCCATCCACCTGGACACCGACGAAGCCGCCGCTCGCGGCGGTTGCCGACTCCGCGAGCGACGGCGTCGGTGTCGGCCATCTCGCGCGGCGCCGAGCGCTTCGAAGAGCCGCCGCGCATCGGTCAGGTAGCGAGTGGCCCGCGAACGTGCGCCGGCGCCGGCCGCCAGCCGCCCGAGCTCGAGATACCCGAGCGCCGCCTGGTAACGCTCGCCGAGCAGCTCGAAGACGCTCACGCTCTGGCCGAAATCGTGGTACGCCTCAGTGCGCGCGTCCGGCCGCGGCGTGGAGCCGGCCGCGGAGCCGCAGGAACTCTCCCCACGTGCCGCTCATCGCGCCGGGCTCGATCCGGGTCACGATCGCCTCGAGCCGTGCCTGCGCCTCAGCGATCCGCTCGACGCGCGAGCAGCGCCTCGACCGCTGTCAGTTCCGCCTGAAGCGCGTAAGCCGCGGGCGCATCGGCGGCGCTAAGCACTTCGGTGCAGAGCGTCAGCGCGTGCGTCGGCATCGCCGCGGCGCAGGGCGACACGCGCATCGAGCACGCGGACCGACCACTGATACCAGCCGCTGGAACGTGTCTCGCCGTAAGCCTGCCGCGCACGACTCGAGGCTGCGGCTCGCTTCCTCATGGGCGCCGCGGATCAGATGGATCTGCGCCAGCGAGTCGAACACCGCGCCCGTCGTCTCCGCGCATGAACTGCTGCGGGCTGCGGACGTCGAGCGCGCGATTCAGTGCTGCCTCGGCGCGTGTCAGGTTGCCGACGCGCACGCAGATCTGACCGAGCGACGCGAGCGCGATGCCCAGGCCGTGCGGCGTGCCGGCCTGCTCCTGCAGCTCGACGCTGCGCTCGGCCAGGGAGAGCGCCTGCTCGTGGCCGATGCTGCATCAGCGCCACGTTCGCCTGGTTGCCGCAGACCGTTCCGAGCACGTCGCCCGCTTCGACCATGCACCGCCAGACGCTCGGCCTGGCGGAGAGCCGACATCGCTTCGTCGAGCCGTCCTTCCTGCGCCAGCATGATGCCGGACAGCGAGTGGACCATGGCCAGGTGCCGGCGGTCGCCGGCGGCGTGCAGCGCCGAGGCCGCCACTGGTGATGTGCTCGCGGACGATGGCCGTATCGCCGACCTGCCGATAGCAGATGCCCAGTTCGTAGTGGGCGAGCCCGATGGCCTTGGAGTCGTGCGCACGCTCGGCCAGTTGCAGCGCGCGGGTGAGGAAGGGCGATGCCCGCGTGACGCCTCGCCGCCGGCGACGGCGATCCGGCCGTGCATGCGCCAGAGATCGGAGAGCCGAGCCGGATTGAGCCGCTCGCGGCCTTCCGGATCGGCGCACCGAGGACGGACGGCGCCTTCTCGAGATCGTCCTGAAGCAGCCACGCCTCCGCGAGCGCGCATCGAAACTGTGCCGTGTCGTCGCGTGACAGATCAGGTTGCTTGAGCGCCCGCGACCAGGAAGCTCGACGGCCTCTGCGCCGTGCCCCTGCTCGAGGGCGCGAACAGCCGACGCGTAAGGGTCCTGCGCCATAAAGGGCGCAGTATACCCCGTATACAGTTCCGGCGCGAGTAGTCAACCTCTGTAGGCAGCTTCCGGCCGCACAGCGTAATTCCAGCCCTTTTGGGGCTGTGACGGGACCAGCGGAAAGGTCCTAGGGCTGGATTACCTAACGAGTCAGCCCTAGGGCTGGACTACGAACTGTGATCGAAGTTCCGGGCGAAGCGTAGGTGAGGATCTTGTAGATCAGCTTGGCGCAGAGGAAGTTCGGGGCCATCAGCCCCGGGCAGCGGGCTCAGTTCGACCACGTCGCAGGCCGACCACATTGCGCCTGCTCGATGGTCGCGCGCAGAAGCGCGAGCATCTCGTACCAGGACAGCCCGCCGGGTTCGGGCGTGCCGGTGGACGGCATGATCGCCGGATCCATCCCGTCGACGTCGATGGTGATGTAGACCGGATCGCCGAGCGACTCGACGACCCGGTCGATCCACGTCGGATCCTGCGCGCATCGAGCAGTCGTAGAAAATGCTCGTCCGCAGGCTGGGGCGGCCTGCGGCCTCATCGGTCGACATGCTGCGGATCCCGACCTGCGTCACCGGCGCATGCTCAAGGCTGCGGCGCATCGCGCACGCATGGTTGTGACGCGTCCCCATGTAGCTGTCGCGCAGGTCGGCGTGCGCGTCGATCTGAAGCACGTGCACGCCGCGGTATCTTGCGGCGGCAGCCGCAACGAGCGGCGGCGTGATCGAGTGCTCGCCGCCGATCGACACCAGGAACTTGTCGCGCGAGAGCACCTCGGACGCCACCCGCTGGATCTCGTCCATCAGCGGCTGCGAGCTCGCCGAACGGCAGTTCCATCTCCGGCAGCGTGAAGATGCCGACGCCGTGGACGTCGGTGCCGATCTCTTCATCCCACAACTCCATGTGCGACGAGGCCTGCAGGATCTCGCGCGGGCCGTTGCGCGTGCCGGGCACGTACGACGTCGTGCGGTCGACGGGGATCGGGAGAATGACGACGCGCGAGTCGTCGAAGTTGCGGGCCTCGGGAAGCGCACCGCCGAACGCCAGCGGCGCGCCATGGTCGTAGTCGAACGGAAAGCTCATCGAACGATTCTAGCAACAAGGTTTCGATCGACGGGTGTCAGAAGGCGCGGCCGATCCTGAAGAATGCCGCCGCTCCCTTCACCGCGTCCGTCGGGTCGTGCCGCCACGCCACCCCCGAGGCAACGGTCACCGGCAGCCAGAAGCCGAGCACGACATCAGCGGAGAGCTCACCACCCGCTGTCGTGCGCCAGTCGTTCGAACTCAACGACCCGTCCCACGCGGCCCCGCGGTCGACGAAGACCGCACCGTGCAGTGATCGCACGAAGAACGGCCAGGTGCCGAAGCCTCGCTCGATCCACCGCAGCGGAAAGCGATAATCCGCGTTGAACACGGCTCGCATGCTGCCCCGCGATGTCAGACGGCTCGAGCCCGCGCAGCAGCCCGATCGCATCGAATGAAAACCCGATGCCGCCGGGTTGCGCGTCCGAACCGGCGGCGGAGAAGATGCGCCGCACCGCCTCGTCGCCGGAGGCAGTGGCAACCGCGGCACGGCCGGCCAGCACACCGTGACGCGGCCAGGCGCGCATATATCCGCGCACGTCGGCAATGATCGAGCTCGCGTCGCCGGTGGAGCCCAGCGCCTCGCTGGTCCACTCGGAGGCGAGGCTGGCGGTAAGCCCCTGCTCGCGGCTGATCGAGTAACCGTAGGCATGTGACGCGTTGAACTGCCAGGCGGCTCGCAGCGCGCGGCGATCGATCCGGACATCGACCGGGCGCGCGCACGCGGCGCAGTCGAAGTGTTCAGACGCGCCGTGAAACGACCCGAAGATCGTGTGCGAGCGCCGGTATTTCCTGAACGGAACCACCGCCCCGAGGTTGATCTCGTGCACGCCGACGGTACCCGCTCGCCAGTCATCGGTACTGTCCGAGAAGTCGACGAAGAGTGTCGGACGCCAGCGATCGTAGGCATACGAGAGGTTCCAGTCTGGACGCGCACTCGAGGACCATGCGGCGGTGGCGTAATAGGTGTGGCGGCCAAGTGCGTCGATGCCGGCGGTTCCGGCGCCATACGCCAGCCGGTCGTCATCTTCCTCGATCACGGGAAACCAGAATCGTGGCGCGAGCGTGCGCCAGGGCCGGTAGGCCGATGACTGGACGGCTGAGATCGGGCTCGGCCGGTTGCGACGCAGGCACCGTCGGCTGGCGCTGTCGATCGAAACAGCCTGCCACTTCACGTCTGAAGCGGCAATCTCGAACAGATCGAAACCATCAGTGCTATAGCCGACAAACACGAGACGCGAACCATCCGGACTGATGGTTGGCGATTCCGCGCTGCTCCCGAGATTCGATTGCCCTTTGAAGGCTGGCGCCGTTCGCCGCGATCCTGTACAGCGGAAACGACCGCCATCGCGATCGGACGCGAACAGGATCGCCCGTCCGTCCAGCGTCCATGCCGGCGACGTATTCCGTCCATGGGCGCTCGTCGTCAACACATGCTGCTCGCGGCTACTCGCATCGATGATCACGAGCTCCGACGGGCCGCCCAGGCGGCGACGCTCGGTTACGACCTGGCGGCCGTCGGGGGACCACTGCGGCAAGGAGAACTCGGTTGCGGGCTCATCGATAAACGGGATCGGGGCGGTGATCGTTCCGGAGTGCAGCGGCAGCGTCGCCAGGATCCGCCGACCGGTCATCTGCACGGCACAGACAATCGTGTGACCGTCAGGCGAAACGTCGGGGTCGACGGCCCGCGCGCCGTCGGTGAGTGCGCCGTCGCGTACCACCATCGCGCGGCACTGCGTACAGATCCGAAACTGACGGCGATGCTGCGCGCCACTTCCACCTGGTCGAAGATCAAGTCATCTCCGGCGGCCGCAGTACGCGAACCGAGCACGCGAGTCGTCACCCGACGCGGGCCGGCGGCCGTCAGCTCCATCAACGAGGGAAAGTCATGCGCATCGGAGAGCGCGTAGAACAACCGTCCGTCTTTCGTGAACCGCGGACCCGTCACGTAGTACCCGTGATGGGTGAGCCGCTTCGCGTCCGATGCGGCCGGCGCCGATGGCGTGGCCGCAGCGGTTTTGAACTCATTCCAGAGTTCACCGAGGGACTTCTTGTAAACCTTTTTGTAAGCGC
The DNA here is from genome assembly GCA_963742265.1 of uncultured Acidobacteriota bacterium. Lineage (GTDB taxonomy): Bacteria > Acidobacteriota > Vicinamibacteria > Vicinamibacterales > 2-12-FULL-66-21 > JACDCA01. Next base: position 255,140 of record CAVULC010000002.1, on the reverse strand, counting down.
CGGATCCCAGGAAGGGCAGCCGTGAGGCAGTGGCATTGGCCAGTGCCGTCAATGACTGTTCGCCGTAGGTGTCAGAGAGGTACTGGTTGAAGTAGGCACCGTAAGCATAAGGCAGCTCGCCGCTCGGCCAGTCCACTGGGTAGGTGGTCGCGCGGTCGAGCGGTTCGAAGCGGCCCGAGGCGGCGGCGCGCCCGACGATCATTCGGAAATCGCCGGCAGGAACACGCCCTTCACCCGTAGACCGGCTCTCCTGATAAACAGCGAGTCCTTCGATCTGGGACACGGGCAGGAACAGGTTGGGCTGCAGCCACGGCGCCCGCCCAAACATGTGCCTCGCTCCGCCGATCCAGCCGCCCGCCCGTTCGAGATGCAGCACGTGCGTGTACTCATGCGTGAACACCAGGCGCAGCCAGTCGCTCGTGTTCCCGATGTCACTGTTCGAGTGGGGCGGGACGGCAGTGATCTCGATCAGGTTGTACGGCGTCGGCGTCGCCCAGCCGTTGGACACATCCGACTGGTCGACGAGGATGATCGTCACTCGCTGCTGCGGCCTGCCAAGCGACCGCTCGAGCTCGGTCGCGACCCGCTCGGCAATGCCGGCGAGCCGCCGGGCGAGTGGCTCCTCCCCCTGGTGGAAATGGATGTCGAACCGCGCAGTGGAAAGGGTTCGGAACCTGAAGCGCGGATCGTAGCGATTGGCCGCGAACGCCGGGATCGTCGAGATCAGTTGCAGGATGACCAGCAGCCGTATCCAGCGCGACCGGCAGCGCATCAGGAAGGGAGCCTCACTGTTCCGCGTCCCGTTTGAGATCCGCGAGCAGCGTCAGAGCGGCGAGCGGCGTGAGCTGGTTGACGTCGATCTCCCGCAGGCGCCGATGCACCGGATCATCGCCGGCGAAGCCGCCTGGAACAGGCCGAGCTGCTGCTGTGCCGCGGCACCTTCACCGTTGAGCGATGGACGGCCGCCCCGGGACAGTTCGTCGCGTTCGAGTCCGTTGAGGATCTCGCGCGCGCGGGTGACGACGCTGCCGGGCAGACCGGCCAGCCGCGCGACTTGAATGCCGTAGCTCCGGTCGGAGCGCCCCGGCACCACCTTGCGCAGGAACACGATGTCGTCCTTCCACTCGCGGACGACGACGTGGAAGTTGGCGACGCCCGGCAGCCCGTCGGCGAGATCGGTGAGCTCGTGATAGTGCGTGGCGAAGATGGTCTTGGGACGCGCCTTCGGGTTCGATGCCAGGTATTCGGCCACCGCCCACGCGAGGCTGAGACCATCGAAAGTCGCGGTGCCGCGGCCGATCTCGTCGAGGATGACGAGGCTGCGCGAGGTGGCGCAGTGGAGAATGTTCGCCGTCTCCTGCATCTCGACCATGAAGGTCGACTGCCCGCGCGCGATGTTGTCGTTGGCGCCGACGCGGGCGAACAGCCGGTCAACCACCGGCAGCTTGGCCGTCCGCGCCGGGACGAACGATCCCGTCTGCGCCAGCAGGCACAGGAGGGCGGTCTGCCGCAGGTAAGTCGACTTACCACCCATGTTCGGACCGGTCAGGATGATCAACTGGTGTGACACGGCATCCAGCGTGACGTCATTCGGCACGAATGCGTCCGGCGCGAAGCGCTCGACCACCGGATGCCGCACGTCCGCCGCGACCAGCTCCTCGCCCGCGTGCATCAGCGGTTTGGTGTAATTGCAGACGGCGGCGGTTTCGGCCAGCGCCGACAGCACGTCGAGTGCGGCGATGCCGCGCGCCGTGTCCTGCACGCGCGGCGCATCGGCGGCGATCCGCGCGCGCAAGCGCCTCGAACATCCCGACCTCACGCTCGATGATCCGTTCGTCGGCGCCGAGGACCTTCTCTTCGTACTCCTTCAACGCCGGAGTGATGAAGCGCTCGCCACCGGCGATGGTCTGCTTGCGGTGATAGTCGGCCGGCACGCCAGCGAGGTTCGATTTCGAGATCTCGATGTAGTAACCGAACACGCGGTTGTAGCGGATCTTGAGATTGGAGATGCCGGTGCGCGCGCGCTCCGCTTCCTCCATCTCGGCGATGCGCTGCTTGCCGGAACGGCTGATCGTTCGCAGCTCGTCCAGCTCGGGGTCGACGCCGTCGCGGATCATGCCGCCATCGCGCGCCAGTGCCGGCGGTTCATCGATCAGTGTGCGGTCGAGTTCATCCCGGATGTCCGCGAGATCGTCGATCTCGGCGAGCAGACTGCGAACCAGTGGCGCCTGCAGGTCCTCCAGCAGCAAACGGACGCGCGGAATCGATGGCGATCGATTGCCGCAGCGAGACCAGATCGCGCGGCCCGGCGGTGCCGAGTGCCGCGCGCGCGACCAGCCGTTCCATGTCGTGGATCGTCTTCAGCGTCTCGCGGACCTTGGCGCGCTCGGTGGACCGGAACGCGAACTCCTCGACCGCGTCGAGCCGATCCTGGATCCGCTCGAGCGAGAGCAGCGGACGCAGCAACCAGCCGCGAATGAGCCGCCCACCCATCGACGTCACCGTCCGGTCGATCTCGTCGAGCAGCGATCCGGTCCGTCCGCCGGTCGTGGCCTCCGATCACCTCGAGATTGCGCAGCGTGGTCGGATCGACCACCAGGCAGTCGGAGCCGGCGCGGAACGAGACCTCGCGCAGGTGCGCGAGATCCGCCTTCTGTGTCTCCCGCAGGTATTGCACGAGCGCGCCCGCGGCGCAGATCGCCGACGGGTGATCGTCGAGACCGAAGGCGTGGAGGCTGTGTGTTTTCAACTGGTCGAGCAGTGACCGCCGCGCCGACTCGAACTCGAACGTCCAGTCGTCGGCGGACGTGACGAGAGCGCCCAGGTGCAGCTCGTCGGAGAGCTCCCGCACGGCGGTGAGCGCCGGGGGGGCGACGATTTCCCTCGGCCGGAGCACCGACAGCTCGTCCGACAACGCCTGGCGCGCGTCGGCGCCGGTGAACTCAGCGGTGGTGAACTCGCCGGTCGAGAGATCGATCAGCGCGACCCCGAACCCTGGCGCCGGGCGCGGGCGCGATCGCCATCAGAAACGCCGGCTCGCGTGCCTCGAGGTATCCGGCATCGGTCAGTGTTCCAGGCGACACCACGCGAACGACCTCGCGGCGGACGAGCCCCTTGGTCTTCTTCGGATCCTCCACCTGTTCGCAGATCGCGACCCGGAATCCCTTCTTGACCAGCTTGGCGATGTAGCCGTCGGCCGCGTGAAAGCGGCAGGCCGCACATCGGGATGGCGCCGCCGCTTGCATCCTTCGAGCTCGACGTGAGCGTCAGTTCGAGGGCGCGCGCGGCGGTCAGCGCATCCTCGTAGAACATCTCGTAAAAGTCCCCCATCCGGAAGAAGACGATTGCGTCGCGGTGCTGGCGCTTGGCTTCGAAGGTACTGCCGCATCGCGGGCGTCGCGCCAGCAGGCTCGGAGAAGACGGGGGACATCAGGGCTGAAGCGGTCAGTGCCAGGTGCTCAGTGCTCAGTGCTAAGGTGCTGAGTGATGAGTGCTGACTAGGAGAGGGCGAGTATAACATTGAGCGGATTGAGCTTGCCGTGCTGATCCTCGCCCTCGATACCACCACGCGCGGCCGGAAGTCTCGCGATTGCGCGCGACGGAGACCGTCCTGTCGCGAGATGGCTGGGCGACCCATCCACCTCGCACGCGCAGCGTCTGCCGCTCGACGTGCTCAATGTCTGCGACATCCGCTGGTGTCGGACTCTGCCGATATCGAGCTGTTCGCGGTCGCAGCCGGACCCGGGTCCTTCACCGGCTAGCGCGTCGGGGATCGCCTCGATCCAGGGTCTGGCGTTTGCGCTGGGCAAGCAGGTCGTTCCCGTATCGACGCTCGAGGCCATCGCAGCGCGCCGGCATCGTGAGCGGCACGCCGCGAGTGGCTGCGTGGATGGACGCGCAGCGCAAGCAGGTCTTCGCCCAGTTGTTCGACGCAGTGCAGCCCTGTCGGAACCGCCCTCGACGGGCGACGTAGCGCAGCCCTTCAGGGCTGCCCTCGCGGCAAGTGGTGCGCCCTTCCGGCGCCGACACGCATCGCCGCCACGCCGGACGAAGTCCTTGCGTCGTGGGGACCGGCGAATACGCTCGCGGACGTGGCCTTTCGCGGTGACGGCGCGGTGAAGTACGCGGACGCGCATCCGGGCCGCCGTCGGCGAACGCGCGCACCTCGTGCAGCAGGTGCCGCCACTCGCGGGCGCGATCGCGTGCCTTGCAACCGCGCATCCTGAGCGCGCTGTCCTGCCTCACGCGGTCGCGCCAGATGTACGTGCGCCGGCCGGACGTTGAATTAGCGCGCGATCGGCGTGCGGGTGGGGCGTGAGCGGGAGCTCAGAGCAGATCACGATCGAACGGCTTGTCCCTCCCGGACGAATCAGACTTGCTGTCGATCGCCGCGCTCGAATCGAACTCCTTCAGCAATCCGTGGACGCGCGAAGCACTGGCCGAGATGATCTCGTCGGATGTCACGCGTCTCTATGTCGCGAGGGACGGACGTCAGATCGTCGCGTTCTGCGCGTGTTGGGTCGATCGCCGGGGAACTCCACATCAACACGCTCGCCGTCGACGGAGACATGCGCCGGCGGGGCATCGCGACGAATCTGCTGCACCATGTGCTGCAGCGAACCGCGGTCAGCCGGGCCACCCTGGAAGTCCGCCGGTCGAATACGGCCGCGCTGAAACTCTATGAAGGACTCGGCTTCACCGCGCCACCGCCGTACGCAAGCGGTACTACAGCAATCCCGACGAAGACGCGCTGATTCTGTGGCTCAATCCATGAGGTTGGACGCCACGATCCATAACCTTGAACGACGTCCTGATCTTGTGTTACCGTCCCATTAATGACACCCCGGATCTGACGTTCAAAGCGCAAAGGAGGCGAGATGCCGACAGATTTAGAAGAGTTGAAGCGCAAACTCCTGCAGGACGACGAGGAGTTTCGCCAGCTCGCCAGCAAGCATCACGATCTCGACGAACGGCTCCACAACTACGCGGATCGCCACTACCTGACAGAACCCGAACAAGTCGAAGAACTCACCCTCAAAAAGCAGAAGCTCTACTTGAAAGACCAGATGGAAGGCCTTCTGCGCAAGCACGGGAACGTCGGCGGTTCACGCGCGCAGTTGACGCGTTCCCGATAAAATTCAGGGCCAGCGCCGCCGCGCGGTACTCGCGAGGGCAGCACTGGCCCTTTCACGTTTCAGGGCGCTTTCGCACTCATGAAAATCGATCGAGCAGGATATCCGTTCATCGCCGGCGCCCTGGTTCCAGCCGCCATTGCCGGCGTCGCCCGCCGTCCCGTGATCGCCACCTCTTTCGCGCTGCTCGGCGGCTTCCTCACTTACTTCTTCCGCGATCCCGAGCGACAGGTCCCGCAGGATGCCGACCTGGTGGTCTCGCCGGCCGACGGCCGGGTGATGATCGCCGGCCCTTCCGACCAGCGGTGGGCACCGCCAGGCGAGTGGAAGCAGATCACCATCTTCCTCTCGCCCATGGACGTTCACATGAACCGCACGCCGATCGACGGCCGGGTGACGAGCGTCAAGTACAAGCCAGGGAGTTTTCTCCCGGCTTACAACGAGGGCTCGAACGACAACGAACTGAACGAAATCTGGATCGACCACCACGGCCACACCGTAGTCGTCCGACAGGTCGTCGGCATCCTCGCCCGTCGCATCGTCTGCCGCATCGTCGAGGGGCAGCAGCTCGCGCGCGGCGAGCGCATCGGTCTCATGAAGTTCGGGTCGCGCATGGACGTCTTCCTGCCGTTGGAGGCGGAGTTACGCGTGAGCGTCGGCGAGCGCGTGGTGGGCGGTGAGACCGTCCTCGCGGTGCTCAGGAGCGCCGGTGCTCGATAACCTGCCGCGGCGGCGCCGCCGCACCGACCGCTCGACGCGCTTCAGGCGCGGCGTGTTCCTGCTTCCGTCGCTGCTGACGGTCGCCAATCTGTTCTGCGGTTACGCCTGCGTCGTCTACGCCACTCGCGCTGATTTCGACACCGCGGCGCTGCTCATCGGCATCGCCATGGTGCTCGACACCCTGGACGGGTTTTTCGCGCGTCTCACCAACTCGTCGTCGGCTTTCGGCGTGCAGCTCGATTCACTCGCTGACGTGGTGTCGTTCGGGATGGCGCCTGCGATCCTCGCATTCACCTGGGGGCTATGGCCGCTTCAGCGCATAGGCTGGACGGTTGGCTTTCTCTACGTGACGGCGACCGCGATGCGCCTTGCCCGTTTCAATATCCAGACGAATACGGTTCATGACAAGCGATACTTCGCTGGACTGCCGAGTCCGGCGGCAGCCGGCGTGATCGCCTCGACGGTCTACCTGTTTCCCACTGGCCTGACGGAGTGGCGGCAGGCGCTTCCGGCGTTGGCGATGGTGCTCGTACCGGCACTGCTGATGGTGAGCACCATTCGTTTCCGCAGCGTGAAGGCGATCGACGTCGGCTGGCGCCGCTCCTACTTCGCGCTGTTCATCGCGGCGGCGATCTTTGCACTGATCGCCACGCACCCTCGACTGGCACTGGTCGTGATGGCGTACTCCTACGTGACCTGGGCAGTCGTGAGCTGGGCGATCGGCCGGCAGCGAAGACACGCAGAAGAGCCTCACGCCCCGCCGCAGACGAGCGAGCTTCACTAACCAGTGACCGGCGGGAGGCGCAGGGTGACTTCGGTGCCTTCGCCTTTCCGGCTCGTGACCTCGATGGCACCACCGCTCAATTCAACGTTGCGCCTGGCGATCGGCAGGCCGAGACCGGTCCCTGTGGCCTTGGTCGAGAAGTAGGGCTCGAACACTCGCGCCAGCGCCTCCTCGTCCATTCCCACGCCCGTATCCCGAACACGCAGAATGACCTCGCCGCCGGCGACTTCGCTGGTGAGCGTGAGCGATCCCGAACCGGGCATCGCATGCAATGCATTCTCGACGATGTTCGAGAGCGCCCGGGCAATGAGCGTCCGGTCGACGACGACGCGCGGCAAGTCGGGAGAGACGCGATTGTCGATGCTCACGCGGCCGGCCAGGCCCGTGCGATACGGATCCACCACTTCGGCGACGAGCTCCGGCAGGTTCACTGGCGCAAGCCGGGCGGTCGGGGATGCGGCGAAGCTGGAGAACTCCGAGGAGATCTGCCGCAGCAGGCGAACCTGCCCGAGGATGGATGTCACGCAGTTGTCGAGCACTTCGCCGAGCGGCTCGCCTCGATCCGCGTGCACCCGGCGCAGATGCTCGGCCGACAGCTGGATGGGGGTCAGCGGATTCTTGATCTCGTGCGCAACCTGCCGCGCCATTTCAGCCCACGCCTCCAGGCGGTGCGTGCGTTCGAGTTGTGTGCGCTGCGCTTTCAGCTCGGAGGCCATGCTGTTGAAGGCATCGACCAGGCGGCGCAACTCGTCTTGCGAATGGAGCGCGACCCGCTCGTCGAAGTCCCCTTGCGCGATGCGTCGAGTCGCGCGCGTCAGCCGCCGCACCGGGTCAGCGATGCGTTCGGCCATCGACAAGCCGATGCCGGCGCCGAGCAGGATGAAGAACAGCGCGGCGAGGTGTACGCCGCGATCGATTTCGTCGATCTCGCGCTCGATTTCGCGCTGCTGGTTGGCGAGCGGCACCGTGAGTATCGCCTCGCGGCCGCCGGTGCGCACGGGTGCTGCGGCGATCATGTAGGTGATCGCGCCGATCCGATCTTCCCCGACGAAACTCGGCAGGCGCTGGAGCGCGATCGCACGATACACGTCGTCCGGCGTCCGGGTGGGGAGTAATCCGGACGCGAAGAGATCGCGTTCGCTGGTCGCGACGAGGCTTGGCCCTTCGAAAATGTTGACGTCCTGGTCGATGACCTGGCCGATCCAGATCATCACGTCGTCACTGGCGGGCACCGGCGCCTCGCCTCCTTCACGCTGGAGCGCCTGCGACTCCTCGATGACTCGCTGCGCCACCAGCGCAGACCGCGTCGCTTGCGCTTCGACGTCCGCAAGCAGCAGTCCGGCGAAATAGGCCCGGATCACAAGTGCCAGCGTGAGCACCGGAATGATCGACGCCAGGACAAACGCCAGGAAAAGCTTGCGGTAGAAGCTGGCGCGGATCTCGCGAAGCAGAGCTCGACCGGCGCGCGGACGCTCTCGCGCCACCCGGGTGAAAAGCGCACTGACGAAGAGCACCAGCACGTAGGCTGATGCCGCGAGCGTGGTCAGCTCGGCGAGATGAACCAGCCGGTCGAACGCCGTCAGTGCCGGGTACCCGATCGCGTAGATTCCGTTGCGATCGTTCGAGATGAAAACGTGCCACCTGCGGTCGCCGCGAGCGATGTCCGTCCAGAAAGGCTCTCTCGACCGATAGATGCGGGCAAACAGATCGTCGGTAATGGACCACGCGGCGGCGCCGGACGCGTAGAGCGGCGTCAGCCCCCATCCGTAGATGGCGATGTCGACATCGTTGCCCGTTACACCCTCACCGGGAGCACCGCCGTCACGACGGAATACTTCGAAGTAAGGGTTTTCGGACGTGATGAAGGGCAGTGTTCGGTAGTCCGGAACCACGTGGACGACGATCGATCCGAGCACCCGGCGGCTGGCGCCTTCGCCTTCACAGATGCTGCGTTCGGCGTGAAGCATGCGGCGTTCCCCGGATCCGAACCGTGCCGCCTCGCCAAAGACATCCCACTGACACGGGGCCGATGGCGGCGTCGGCTGCGCGACGGTCGTGTACTCGGGAAAGTTGAGGGCGAACCTGCTGACGAGCCCGCCTGCGGCATCGTACAGTTCGATCGCGGAGGTCAGGCGTGCGCGGGCCAGCGACGTCTGCCGCCAGATGAAGAACGCACTGTCGGTCGTCGGACCGGCTGACTGGAGGGCCCGGTTGTCGCGCACGTGCTCGGCGAGCGGGAGTGCATCGATCTGGTCGCGTGATTCCTTCAGGAGCAGTTGCAGCGTCTGGGGATGGTTTTGCGCCTCCACCGCGTAGGTCGTGGCCACGACGTCGCGAACCGCACGGTCCGTGAAGAAGCTGACCGACGGATAGAGCAGGAGGGCAGGGGCGAGAAACGCGACGAACACCGCCAGGATGCGCGCCGCCACCGTCGCGTGACGAAGCCATGCCCACACCCGGTGCGCGATGATCGCCGCCGCCGAACAGGCAGCCGTCGACGCGATCATTCCCGCGAGTGGCACCGGCCAGTGATTCGCCGCGGCGACGGCCGCGAGTGCCACGGCCGGAACGACCCAGGCGATAACCGCAAGGAGCGAATCGCCGTTGAGTTTTCGGGCGAGCCGCCAGCGCGCGAGTGCGCTGGTAAGAACGAGCGTGCCGCCCCAGAGCGCAGCGAGGTGGCACGCGAGAATGGCGGCGAGCAGCGTCAGACGGTCCGTGCTCCACGGGTGCAGCGAGAAGTGCCGAAGGTCGACGGTTGCGCCTTCGAGCGCCCAGCGCAGCACCACGTCGAAGAAGGCGACGAGTCCCGCGACCACGATCCCGGCAGCCACCTGCTCGAGCGTGAACCGGCCGCGAGTCGTGCGCACTGTTGCCCGGCGGCCGCGGAACGTGAGGCGCAAACGCGGGACTGCTGAAGCGAACAACGCGACCAGCGATGCCACGGTCGTCCCACCCAACAGAAGCAGCATGTAGCGGTCGGGCCCACCCTCGAGGCCCAGCCGCAGGGCAACGTTCACCAGTCCCGCCCCCGCGAACAGCAGAACGGCCGCGGCGAGTGTCAGCACGCGATATGACCCGCCTTCGGGCGCCAGCGCGCGTCTGTCGAGCAAAGGGCCGATCAGCAGAAACACCGTGGCCGCGAGCTCCGCAACGACTACGGCCAGCAGCCCGCGCCGTGCGCCGGAACGCTCGGCAGCGATGTCGTCTGGGGAGAGGGACACCTCTACGAGCGTTTCGCCACTGGGAGCGCGGACGAGAAAGGAGTTCGACCGCGGGCGGTCGCCCGCACCCTCATACTGCGTGCGAAGCGACGCCGGCCCGACCCGTGTCTGCAGGGTGTACTCCGCCTGGGCGATCGTCGCTCCGGCCGAGCCCGGAGACAGCGGGTGCTCGACGGCTACGACACCGAGCCGCCGGTCGTCCGGACCGATCGGTCGAATGTGGACCAGCCGCAGACCGAGCGGTGAGGGAGTCACGAACCAGGTGCGCGGCCCCCGGATCCGTTCGAGCGGCAGGTCGAAGGGACGACCGGCCCATGCGGAGGCACGGTTGCCGTTCTTGTCGAAGATGGTGACCGCAATGTCGGCGGCCTCGACAATGCTGCGGCTGTGCAGATCGACGACGTCGAACAGGGCCTTGGCTGCGTCTGGGCCGGCCTGCAATGCGGCGGCAGCCGCAGGATCGTTGGCAATTGCGGACGCGACGCCATCGAGAACGGAGGTCATCTGCGAGAATCGTCCGAGTAACTCCCGCTCCGCGCGTGCGAGGGAGCCATTGGTGCCGGCTCCGAAGCGCCACCACTCGAGTGACAGTCCGCTGATCCCGGTGACGAGAGCGAGCAGCAGACCGCCCAGAGCGAGGCGCCGCCAGCTCACGATACGCACACGAAAGCGGGATTTCTCGGAGGGAAGCACTCCAGCAGGAGAATACCGCAAAGGGTAAACTTAAGAGCCGCGTCGATGACCCACTCGCTCCCTTTGAAGCCCGCGCTCAAACGCGGGGCGCTCATCGCCGCTGCCAACTGGCCGCTCGTGGCGGTGCAGTTCGTCACAGAAGCGACGCTCAAACTGCTGCTGGCCGTCCCGACGATCGGCGGACTGTTCCTCGTAGTCCTGCTGCTGGACGCCGATATCGACGAGATCCTCGCAGGCAACCTCCGCGATATCGCCGCCACCGTCTTCGGTGCCCTGCAGTCGAACCCGGTCGCAATGGTGGCGTTCGTGTTCGCGTTTCTGCTGGTAATGCTCGCCGGCTCCGTCCTCACGTTCATCGTGAAGGGCGGAACGATGACGCTGCTCGCGGATGCGGAGCGCGGCGCCGGATCGATCGAGCGCCCGCCGCTTCGCTTCCAGGCGGTGAAGCGCCTGAACCGGGTCCACATCGACCCATTCCTCGATGGCTGCCGCCATCTCTGGCGCCGGTATGTCCGCCTTGGCGGGTGCCTCCTCCTCGCCTACACGGTCACCACTATCGTGTACCTCACCATTGTCATTGGCGGCTACGCGCTCTTTGCCGACACGCCCGTGCTGCTCGGGTGGACGGTCGTCGCTGCGCTCGCCTCGAGTGTGCTGGTCGTCTGGATCACGCTGATCAATCTCGGATACCTGCTCACGCAGATGATCATCGCGGTGGAAGACGTGAGCGTGCGCACCGCTGCCGGGCGCGTTCTGCTGTTCGTCAGGAGTTCGCTGCGCGAGATCGCCGCCATCTTCGGCATCGTCCTGCTTCTCGTGACACTCGCCACTATGGCGTCCATCCTCGCCACCGCGGGGCTGGGCCTGGTCGCATTCGTTCCGTTCGCCGGGCTGGCGGCATTGCCCCTGCAGGTAGCCGCGTGGCTGTTGCGCGGGTTCGTATTTCAATACCTGGGGCTGGCAGCCCTGGGCGCGTACTTGTCTCAGTATCGACTCTATTCGGAACGCACCTCACCACGGCTTGGCGATGTACCGGGTTTCACCGGGAGCGTCCGCCTGCAGCCGGACCACACTGGACAACGGTCGGCATGATCAATTACGACGACTTTCTATCCCGCGCCGCCGAGCAGATGCAGGAATCCGCGATACGGCGGATGGGCACCGTGCTCGCGCAATCGCGCGACATCATCTCCTTTGCACCCGGCTACCCCGCACCAGACACCTTTCCGTGGGCGGAGTTCACCGAGATCACAAGGGAACTGCTGACGGGGGCCGACGGCAGCGTGCTGCAATACGGGCCAACGCGCGGCCACCGGCCGCTGCTCGGCGCGATCGCTGAAATCATGTCCGCACGCGGCGTGGCCACTGCGCTGGAACACCTGCTGGTGACCACGGGGTCGCAGCAGGGCCTCGACCTCGTCGCTCGCGTCCTGCTCGATCCGGGTGACGTGGTACTCGTGGAACTGCCGACTTACACCGGCGCGATCACCGCATTTCGTAACGTCCAGGCCCGCATGGTCGGTGTGCGCCAGGAAGCGGACGGCATCGACCTCGCCGCGCTCGACGAGACCTACGAAGGGCTGTTGAAGGAAGGAGCACGCGTCAGGGTCCTCTACCTCGTGCCGAACTTCCAGAACCCAACCGGACTGCTCATCGGCCTTGCGAAGCGGCGTCAACTGCTCGAGTGGGCCGACCGGCGCAATCTGCTGATCGTCGAGGACGATCCATACCGCGAGCTGTATTTCGAGGACTCGGCGACAGAAGCCGACGTCCGGCCGATCAAAGCTGACGATGCCGAAGGACGCGTCATCTACTTGAGCAGTTTCTCGAAGACGCTTGCGCCAGGGTACCGGATTGCGTGGATCGATGCGCCGCCGGCGATCGCTACGAAACTCGAAATGGCAAAACAGGCGGAGGATTTGTGCAGCGGCGCGCTCGATCAGCGGGTCATCTACGAGGCGTGCCGTCGCGGCGTCCTGGATCGTCAGTTGCCGATGCTGCGCCGTCACTACCAGGCCAAGCGGGACGTCATGGTCGACGCCTTGAAGCAGGCGTTCGGCGTCGACGTCACCTGGCCGGATCCTCGCGGAGGGTTCTTCCTCTGGGCGACCCTGCCGAAGCAGATCGACGCCGACCTGATGATCGAGCGCGCTGTGCAGCACGGCGTCATCTATGTGGCCGGCTCCGCATTCTTTGTTGAAGAAGGTGGCCGCAACATCATCCGCCTGGCATTCTCAGCGCCGTCGCACGAGAAGATCCGCGAAGGGGTATCGCGACTCGCCGCCACGGTCGCTGAACAGCTCACCGCGCCGATCGAACCGCCACCCGCACGGTACAATACGGCTCCATGTCTCTAACGCTGAAGACCGCGGTTGTCACCACCGGCCAGACCGCAGCACTGAAGGACGGCACCGTCACCCCACACGGTTTCGCCTTCGACTTCGAGGAGGTGCCGGTCATCATCCAGGCATTTCGTCGAATGGTGCGCGGGCTCGAATTCGACATGTCCGAAATGGCGATCACGACCTACGTGTGCGCCAGGGCTCACGGCAAGGCATTCACGGCGCTGCCGGTGTTCCTGATGCGCGCGTTCCATCACGGAGCGGTGCTCTACAACGTGAACTCCGGCATTCGCAGCCCGAAGGACCTGGAGGGGCGCAAGGTCGGCGTGAACCGCGGCTACACGGTGACCACCGGCCTGTGGGCACGCAGCGTTCTGCAGAACGAATACGGGGTGGATCTGAAAAAGATCACATGGGTGCTGTCAGGAGACGAGCACGTTGCCGAGTATCAACCGCCGTCCAATGTCGTTCCGATCGAACCAGGCAAGAAGCTGGAAGACATGCTCGTTTCGGGAGAGCTGGTAGCGGCGATCGGCGCCGTCAAGGTCGAGTCACCGGACGTCAAGCCGCTGATCCCGAACGCGACCGAAGCAGGTTTGGCATCCATGCGACGCACCGGCATCTTTCCCATCAACCATACGCTGGTCGTCAAGAACGAATTGCTGGAGCGGCATCCTGACCTTGGGGCCCGAATCTTCGACGCCTTCGCTGAAGCCAAACGCCTGTATATCGCCAGGCTGAAGCAGGGGATTGCAGCACCGACCGCGAACGACCAGCTGTTTCGACGCGTGATGGACGAAACGGCGGCGGATCCGCTTCCATATGGGATCGAGCCGAATCGGAAAGCGCTCGAGGCGGTGATCAGGAACAGCGTGGAGCAGGGGATCATACCGAGAGCGTTCACCGTCGAAGAATTGTTCGACGCGAGCACTCGCGACCTCACCGCCTAGCGGCTACCCGATGGACCCGAGGAATTCCAGCAGGCGCGCGGGCGCCGTCTCCTCGGTCTGGCCTTCCATCGAGACGTCCCAGTACTGAGACTTCGGTAAGCACTCTTCCAGATATCGTGCGGCGGAGATCGCGTGCGCGGCATCCCGGCCGGGGACGATCAGCGCCGGGATGTCGAGCCGCATGAGGTCTTCCGGCTCCGCTCCGGGAGCGCTGTCGCGGTCGAACAGCGTGCGGGCCATGCCCATCACGAGCAGCTGGTACGCGGCGGGATCGAGCGCGCCATAAGTCTCGGCAAACGCCGGATCACGTCGAAGCACGGACGCCCACGGTCCACCGCGGGGATCTTCTCCGAAACTCTTACCGTTCGCCTTCGCCAGTTCCACGACGCCGCGGAGCCCATGCGCCTTCGCATACGACACGTGCTCCGCAAACCGCAGATGGCTGTTGATTCGATAGCGCGCGCCGCCGACGGGCAGGTAGAGGACCAGGCTGCGCGTCACCTGCGGATGAGTGACTGCAAATACCGTGGCGGGACACACACCCATGCACGCGCCCATCACGTGAGCGCGATCGACGCCAAGGTGATCGAGCAGTCCCTTACCCTGGAGCACGTAATCGGTCCAGGTAATTCGCTGCACGCGCCCGCCCGATTCACCCGTCTCGCGCCGGTCGAAGACGATACAGGTGTAATGCGACGGCAGGTGATCGAGCGGCTTGATGCGTGCGTAGACGCCCTGCGTCCGCCACTTGCTGATGGTGGCGTCGAAGCCGCCGGGCGAGTACATCAGCAGCGGATCGCCGGAACCGAGGACCTCGTAATGCGTTTCGATCCCGTCGATGACGACGCTAGCCACGCTGGCCCTTCAACTGCCGTCCTTCACGAACGTCGTCAGCGAACGTCCTGATCGCGTCGAAGCTGGTGCGGGCCAGGTTGGCATATCGCTCGGTCTTCTCGTCGTCGATAGCGGACGCCATGTAGCCGAGAGCGGGAACGACCGCGCGCACGCGACCGTCCAGCCATGGACCACCGCCAAGGCCGCCGATCACCGGAATCGTGACTGCCTGGACGGCGGCGGGACCGGCGACCGGGCCGGAGTTGGTGAAGTCCAGCAGGCAGGCGCCCGCTCGCTCGAGCGACTGCGCCTGTTCAACCAGCGTGTCCTTCATCTCCGTCGCGAGTTCGGGCCCTGCCTTCGACATGCCACCGTACTGGAGCGCCGTGTGAGGCGTAATGCCGAATTGCGCCCAGACCGGAATGCCCGCCCGTGTGATCGCCCCGACCGCGTCGGGGAAGGAGGCGGCGCCGTCCAGCTTCACCAGGTCCGCCCCGCCTTCTTTGACGATGCGAATGGCGGCTGCCACGGCGATGTCGACACCCTGCTGGAGCGGGCCGAATGGAAAATCGCAGCTGACCAGCGCGCGCTTGACCCCACGGCGCACTGCCGCGCAGACCAGGATCATCTCGTCGAGGGTGACGTCCAGTTCGGAGCGATGCCCCCAGAAGTTGATGCCCACGGAATCGCCGACCGACACGATGTCCACCCCGGCGCGATCGACGATCTGCGCCATCTGGTAGTCGTAGGCCACCACTCCCACGATCTTCTTCCCGTCGCGCTTCATCTGCTGCAAGACAGGAATACTCATCGGACCATCGCTCATCGGATCATCGGCCATCTTTCAATCTGCCAATCGGCAATCGGCAATCTGCAATCGGCAATCGGCACTCAAGCACTCTATAAGCCTATGAGCGGCCAGTAGAGCGGCGCGAGCAGCAGCAGAATGAAGAACTCCACCACCGTGAGGACGAGCCCCACCTTGAACATGTCCTTCGTGTCGAAGTATCCATACGAGAAGCCCACGACGAGCACTGCGGACTGATAGATGAAGACCTTCGCCCCGGCACCGAACGTCCAGATCATGCCGAGGATCAACGGGTCGAGCCCGTGCGTCCTCGCGTGCGTCATCAGCACCGGCAGCGACGTCGCCAGCATCGAGATCTCGTCGCCGATGATGATGTGGTAGAAGAACGCCCACCAATACAGCACGATCGTCGAGCTCCAGATCCCCGTCAGGTACGGCGCGATCCAGCCGAACAGTACGGTCGTCAGGACAGCAAGCGCTCCGGTCTCGGCAAGGACATGACTCAGGCTGATGGCGGACGCCACGAAAAAGATCGGCAGGAAATTCACTCGCCGGACGTCCTCGGTCTCGAGCAGACCGAACTTCGGGACGACTGACAGCAGACCGATGCCGATACCGATCATCGGCGAGGGAATATGGTGAATGAAGTCGGTCATCCACAGAACGATGCCGGCCAGCATCAGCAGGCCGGCTTTCATCTCGAGCGTGGTCAGCGCTCCCATCTTCCTCAACTCGTCGCTGAGGAACGACGCCCCTCCAGGCAGTTCGGCCACCTCCGGCGGGTACATCCACAGCGTCAATCGCCAGGCTGCCAGCACCGTGATGATGTGACAGGGGAGGTAGGCGAGGAACCACTGGCTCCAGAGGACGTGGACTTCCCCATGCCGCTCGATCAGCCCCCGGGCCGTAATCGACGCGGCCCCGGCAATGATCATCTTGTCGAAAATCGTCGCGGTGTAGACCAGGATGATGAACATGCCGCGCGCGATGTTGCTGCCGCGTGTCACACCAAAGGCCTCGATCAGGCCCATCGCGATGGCCGCCATGATGACGACACGCGCGATGCCGGAAGGCACCAGGATGGTCAGCAGGAAATCTGAAAGGATGAGGCCGAGGAGGAGCCGCGGGTACGAGTGCCCGACGGTCCGCATGACCCAGTAGGCGAGCCGGCGTGCCAGACCGGACTTGGTCGCCATCAACCCGAACAGGATGGCTCCGAACAGGAACCACGGGGTTGACTCCGAGAACCCGCTGAACGCGGACTGGAAGGGCACACCGACGACCGTCCAGAACAGGTAGCAGCCGATGATCCCGGCGATGCCGTGATCGAGCGAATGGGTGATCCAGGACCCGATCATGAAGGTGCCGATTGCCAGCGCATGCTGTGCCTTCGGATCCAGTTGACTCGGGAAAAACCAGGTCACGACGGGAACAACGACGGTCAGCAGCAGCGCGACCGCTATGCTCAACGGGCTTCGCTCGGCCGCGGTGGGCGCAGCGATATCGACGCCGGGAGTAGTGGGTGGCTTGATCAATTGAGAGATTCCTGCCCGTGCGGTGTTGGAGTCCGGCTGCGGATCAGCGGATAAACCCGCCGATGATAGGGGCCGCAACGCGAGGGTGTCAAGAAACGCGATCGTCGCTTCATCGCTTCAACATCGCCGCCAGTGGCTGTGACGGGTCTGCCAGGGCCGCCGGATCCACAGGCACGCCGCGCTCGATCAGGCGGCGGGCCGCTGCGAGGTCGCGCTGCGCATTGATCCCCATGGCAGAAAGGAGACGGCGTTCCTGCACCTGGAAGACCATCACACCGCCCGCTGTCGCGCGTCGGCATGTCTCTGCCTCCGGCGACGGCCAACCAACGCCCTGGATGTACAAGTTGTACTGCTCCGACCAGAATGACGGAACTGTCGTGTAGCGCGCATCTCCCCCGGCAGCGTTGGTGCCGGCGATGGTCCCCTGGTCCTGGGCGTGCCGCCAGTTTTCGAGCCGCACCAGCCCCTGCGGACCGGGGAAGCGGACCACGTCCCCTGCGGCGAAGATGCTCGGGTCCGAGGTCCGGCAGTGCTCATCCACCACGATGCCGTCGTCGACACTGATGCCTGCCTCGCCGGCGAGCCGGTCGTCCGCCTTCGCACCCACGCCGACCACCACGGCGTCGGCGACCACCGTGTCTCCTGCACTCGTTACCACTGCAATGCGGCCACCTGCCACGGCGGCAGCCGACACCAGGCCGGTTGACAGTCGGATGTCCACGCCACGCGCACGGTGCGCGGCGTGAATGCGTTCGCCGGTCTCTTCATCGCATACCCTCGCGAGGACCCTGGGCGCGACTTCCAGCACGGTGGTCGCAAGACCGACCTCCGCTGCTGACGCGGCGACCTCGAGGCCGATCAGACCGGCGCCGACCACGAGCAGCGTCGCGCCCGGGGTGAGCGCGTGCTTGAGGCGCTGCGCGTCTGCCTCGGTCCGAAGGTAGTGCACACCGGGCATGCCGATCGGCAAGGTCGGAATCACCCGGGCAACCGATCCGGTCGCGAGCACCAGGGCGTCGTACGGCAGTCGCCGTCCGTCGCGCAGAATGACCTCGCGTGCAGCCCGGTCGATCGACTCGCACTCCGCGCGCGATTCGAGCACGACGCCGTGCGAGCCCACGCCCGCGGGTCCGGCGATCAGCGCGTCGCTCACCTGCACCTTGCCGAGCAGCACGGCCTTGGACAGCGGCGGTTTTTCGTAGGGTTCGCAGTGCTCGTCGGAGAGCAGAGATACGCGCGCCAGCGGATCCTGCTTCCGCGCGGCGATAGCGGCAAAGGTCCCGGCCGGGCCGCCGCCGATGACGAGGATGTTCCGGGGCGAAGTACTCAAGCTAGGCGCGCAGGGCGGTCAGCATGTCCTGGATGTAATCGTCCGCATTGGCGATGACCACCATCAACGACCAGGGACGCAACTGGGCCAGTGTCTTGGAAAGGTCTTGGTCGGAAGTTGACGCCGCGCCGACGATGAGGGCGGTGGTCGTAACCCGGCGATCGCTGCAGGCCTTCCCGATCTGCGCGGCAATGTCGGAGTGTCCGCCGGGCCCTGCCACCATCACGACCAGGTCCGCTGTCGCGACCTCCTCCGCGAGGTTCCTCGTGAACGCCTCAGCCGTATAGAAGGTGGCCTGGTTCCACGATGCGAGGGCGAGACGGCGGACGGTATCTTGACTGCTGGGATCGAGCGCCACGATCTTGACCTGTCGCGGCTGGGAGTTCGGCGCCTGCACGCGAAAGCGCGCTTCGGCCGCCGAACTCATCCGGGCTGATTCGCTGAGCATGGGACGCCCGTCAGACGGACGCGGGAGCGACGTCAGCACGCGCGATCAACGCTTCGCGCGCACCCTCCTTGAAGGGCTGATCGGGCGGCAGGATGACGGCCGCTGAACGGACCTTCTGGTGAACGACGTCCACGCCTGGAGGAGTGACTCCCTTGTCGACGAATGCCTTGACCGCCCGAAGCAGCCGGTGCCGGGCCATGATGATCCCATTGTCGGTCGAGACGAGGTTCTCCTTCGTGCGATCGACGACCGGCCCCATGCTTTCCTGCAGTGACGCGTCCTGCATGCCGATGCCCTCGATGCCGCTGAAGGTGGTGCCGGCCTTCTGAGCCTCGCGGTTCATCAGGTAATCGTTGTCTTTGTTCGCGGCGGGCCGGAAGGTGCCGGGCACGTAGCGGACGTGAATGCCCTTGCCCGACTTCATGGCAGTGACCTCGGCCTCGCTCAGCTCACGCATCGGATGGTAGTCATAACTCCAGGCCCAGCAGTTCTCGTCGTCGATCGGAATCCAGAAGTGGCCGTGGACGGAATGGTTGCCTCGCGGAGCGATCATCGTGAACGAGGGCATGACCCACTGCGTGATGCGCCAGTAGTAATGACCGTTCTCGGCGTTGCGCCGGGCGCCAATATAAAGGCCACCGGGACTCTCGACCACCTCGAACACGGGGCGCGAGTCGCTGAGGTTGTACTGGTTGCCCTTCGCGCCTTTGAACAGCGGATCGGAATTGAGGTCGCCGCGGTGCAGAAACGAAACGTGGCTCGAGTCGATGCCACCTTCCATGGCCTGGAGCCAGTTGGATTCCTGCATCCGCTTGGTGGAGAAGGTCTGCTTCTGCCCGACCGTGCAGAATTCCCATTCGGGCAGCGGCGGTTGCTTGTCGGCCGGGCCCATGTAAGTCCACAGCACGCCGCCCCGCTCGATCAGCGGGTACGACTTCAGCTTGACCTTCTTGGCGAAGCCTGATTCCTCGGGCTCCGACGGAACGTCAATGCACTGCCCGCTGACATCGTACTTCCACCCGTGATACGGGCAGCGCAACCCGCAGTCTTCGTTGCGTCCGAACCAGAGCGAGACGCCGCGATGCGCGCAGAACTCGTCAATCAGACCGAGCTGCCCATTGGTATCCCTGAACGCGATCAATCGTTCCGAGAGCAACTTGACTCGAACCGGCGGGCAATCGTTCTCCGGCAGTTCCTCGGCAAGCAGCGCGGGGATCCAGTAGCTGCGAAACATCCGGCCCATCGGCGTGTCCGGGCCGGTCTGTGTCAAAAGGTCGTTTTGTTCCTTCCTGAGCATGTGTCGACTCCTGCTGGCGATAGTCTAAGCTATTCCCATGAACGCCGCGCCGTCCCGAGTGCAACTCTGCCAAACCACCGATGTCCCCACTGGGGAAGCGATCAAGATCGAAGTCGCCGGCCTCACGCTCGCCGTCTACAACGTCGACAACAATTTCTACGTGACCGACGATGCGTGCACCCATGGCCCCGGTTCGCTGTCGGAAGGGTTCCTGGATGGGGAAGTGATCGAGTGCAACTTCCACCAGGGGTGCTTCAACGTCCGTACCGGGGAAGTGGTCACGCCGCCGTGCGTCGTCCCGATCAAGACCTACAAGACATTCGTCGAAGACGGCACGGTCTACATCGAAGTCTGAGGCGGTACCAGCTTCGAGCGGTAGTGCTCCCAGGCTTTGGTGAACAGTGACTTCGACCAGAGATTCGCCCGGCACGCCTGCTGTTCTTCGACGCTGAACACGTAGGGCTCACCGATCTGCAGCGCCATGTATTGGCGCTGCGCATTCTCTTCGAGATAGGCGGCGAGAGCAAAGCACTCTATGAGGTCCGCGCCGACGACCACCGCGCCGTGCGACTTCAGCAGGTACTGCGGGACATTTCCCGAGCGTCGCCGCAAGTTTCTCTCCCAGCGGCTTCGTGTTGATCGAGAGCGGGGAGTCGAGCAGCGGGATCTCACCGAGCAACGCGCCCTGGCCAAATACCGGCTGGTAGCGTACCCCTGCCATCGTCAGCAACGTCGACCAGCGCGGATGAGTGTGCATGATCGCGTTCACATCGGTCCGCGCGCGGTAGATCTCGGCGTGGATGTGGTACTCGAGCGGCGGACGTGCGGTGCCGTCGACCAGCACGCCGTCGAGACCAACACCCACGATATCCGACGTCGTGAGCGTGCCCCGCACTGACGCACCCGCGTTGATGTAGAACGAGTCCGCGTCACGCCGCGCGCTGCCGTGACCGCTGTGATCGATGATCTCGGCACCGGCGAGCATGCGGATCGCCTGGACGAGCTGAGTCTTCAACTCGTCGTCCCGATGCACCGTCCCGGTCACTGCCACGGCAACACAGAGACGTGGATCGCGCCGGGCGCGCCCTGGCCGCCCACGGACTTGATCGCGTAGTCGACCTCCTTCAGGCCGAAGCGGTGCGTCGTCATCAGCTCGAGTGGGAAGCGACGGGCGGCAAGGTGATAGATGGCGAGCTCCACCGCGCGATACGAGTGTCCGCGGGCGCTCTTGAGCGTGATGCCTTTTCGCGTCAGCCGCCCGATCGGGAAGTCGGGAAAGAGCTGATTGCCTTCCCCCTGCACCACCATCGTGCCGGCGCGCCGCTTCAGCGCCTCGATCCCGAGAATCGTCGGCTTGGGCCCTGCACCGACCGTGCAGTCCACGACCACGTCGACGCCGCGCCCGTTGGTGAGCTCCATGACGCGCGCGAGCGGATCCTCCTTCTCGACGTCGATCACGTGATCCGCGCCAAGTGCGGTTGCCACTTCGAGCCGTCGCGCGTCCTTGGACATACCGGTCACGATGATCAACGCAGCTCCAGCCTGTTTGGCCGCCATCGCGCAGCACAGTCCCTGCTGTCCGGGCCCCTGGATCAGGACGGTGGAAGCGTAGCCGACGCCGCCGTCCATGAGCGTCCACTGGATGCCGTTCGACATCGGCGTGGCGATGCCGGCAATCTCCGGGGTCAGGCCGGCTGGAACGCGATGCAGCACGGCGTTGATGGGGAGATAGAGATACTGGCTGAAGCCGCCCCACAGGCCAGGCGCGTTATCCATCGACGTGTAGCCGTAGCGGATCGCGGTGGGATCGTAAAACCACTCGGTGGCTTCGCAGTGGCGGTATTCGCCCATGTGATCCCACTCGCAGTTGCCGCACGGCAGGTAGTGCTCGAGGAAGACCAGATCGCCTTCCTTGACACCTTTGCGCTTGGCGAACTCGCTGCCGACGTGCGACAGGTAGCCGACGTTCTCGTGCCCCATGATCAGCGGCGCACCGCGCAGCGGTAGCTTGTACTGACTGACGTCGGTACCGCAGACGCCGGCCACCTCTACCTTCATCAGCGCCGCATCGGGAGGTATTTCCGGGAGCGTCAGCTCGCGAAAGTCCATTGTCGACGGTCCCACTTTCACAGCTGCGAGCGTTGTCCCTGACACCCTGTGCACCTCCCACGAGCGCGTGATGAATTCACACTTTTTCGACTGTAATTCGCGTTCAGCACGAGTGTCAATTTTTCCCCGGCGGTGGGGAAAATCCCGCATTCCCAGCGTCCATGCTGCGGGCGCCTGCGTGCTTTGCCTGCGAATCCTCGAGGTACGCGCGTTGCACTTGCGTGCCCCGAACCCCGCTGCAGCGAGCGAGGAAGCCACCAATATGGAGGGGATCATGAGGCGTTACTTCGTTCTCGCAGCGTGTGCAGTGACCCTGGCGATTGTTCCACTCGCAGCCTGGGGCACCAACCCGCAAGAACCCGCGGCTCCGAAACCGACGATCAAGCGAGTGCCCGCAGAACCGTTGAAATCGCTGGAGGGAGCCGAGATCTTCCGCTCCTATTGCGCCGTGTGTCACGGCGAGACCGGCGTGGGCAACGGTCCGGCAGCCCGCGGGTTGACCAAACAGCCCGCAAACCTGACCACGATCACCAAGCGTCACGGGATGTTCCCGCGCAAGACGGTGGAGGAAATGATCCTCGCCGACAATGAGACGCAAACGATCGCTCACGGCACACGTGAGATGCCGATCTGGGGGCCGGTGTTCAGAAAATCCGGCGGACGGGACGTCGAGACGCTGGCCGTCGCCAATCTCCTGAAGTACCCTCGAATCGATCCAGGAGAAGTAAGCGTCAGCGGGCGTCGAGCAGCGGGCCCAGTCGCGGGTACGCCTTCCGGGCGTTGGTCTCGAAGATCTTCGTCCGGTCGGCGTCGCTCAGTCCGGCGAGCGCGTCCATGAACGGCTTGTTGTCGTCGAAGAAGCGGCCGGTGGTCGGGTCGACGGTCGTGACGCCGCCGAGCATTTCCGACGCGAACAGGACGTTGTCGATGCCGACGACCTTGACGAGCATCTCCATCGCTTCCTCGCTGTAGACGGTGGTATCGAAGTACAGCCGCTTGACGAACTCCTCGAACGGCTCCCACTTGTTCATGATGCAGATCGCGCGGTAGCGGGCGGCCTGGTACGGCACGTTGCCGCCGCCGTGCGTGAGGACGATCTTCAGCCGGGGGAAATCCTTGAAGACGCGCGACTCCATGCAGCTGCATGAATGCGGTGCTGTCGACGTTCAGGTAATGGGAGCCGGTCGTGTGGAATGCCGGATTGCACGTCGCTGAGGCATGCATCATCGCCGGCACGTCGAGCTCCTCCATCTTCCGTAGAGCGGATACCACCATTCGTCGCCGAGCGGCGGATCGGTCCAGTAGCCGCCTGACGGATCCGGGTTGAGATTGCAGCCGACGAACCCGAACTCGCTGACGCACCGCTCCAGCTCCTCGACGCATTCGCGAGGGCTGACGCCGGGCGATTGCGGCAGCGCACAGACGCCGACGAATCGATCCGGATACAGTGTGCAGACGCGATGGATCAGTTCGTTGCTCACCTCGGTCCAGTGACGGCTGACGCGTGCATTGCCGAAATGATGTCCCATCGCCGATGCCATCGGCGAGAACAGCATCACGTCGACCCCGCGTTCGTCGAGCAGCCGGATCTGTCCCTTTTCCAGCGACGCGCGGATCTCGTCGTCGCTGATGTTCACGGCGCCTTCGATCGGCCGGCCCATGTTGGAAATCTGCAGCGCGCGGAAGATCCGCATCCCGGGGGAACGGTCGTGTAGTGGCCGTGGGCGTCGATGATCATCTGAGCCGCGTTCTCCTCGAGTGGTGATTTAATCAGCCGACGAAACTACGCGCAACCGGCACTCGACAAGGATCCCCGTGTCGAGACTCGCGACTGACGCATGGCCTGCTGGAACTACGACCGGACGAGTGCGCTGCTCGACGGCCGCGTCCGTCCCGACGGCATCGACCTCAACTACCTGACTCTTCCGGTCGAGGAAACCTTCTTCCGGATGATGCGCCACCGCGAGTTCGACATCGCCGAAATGTCGTTGTCGTCGTACGTGCATGTCGCTGTTCGGCCCGGACCGCTCCGTTCATCGCGATCCCGGTGTTTCCGTCGCGCGTCTTCCGCCACTCCTCCATCTATGTGCAACGCCAGCAGCGGCATCCGTGAACCGCAAAGACCTGGTCGGGAAGAGAGTCGGCAATCCCGAATACCAGCTCACCGCGATCGTCTGGATCCGCGGAATCCTGGCCGACGAGTACGGCGTCCCGGTCGACAGCGTCACCTACTACACCGGCGGTGAGGAGGAACCGGGGCGCGCCGGAGAAGCAGACGCTCGACCTTCCCGCCGGCATCCGCATCGAGCGAATCGGTCCGGATCAGACGCTGTCGGCGATGCTGGCCAACGGCGAGATCGACGCGATCTACGCGCCGCGAGCGCCCTCCACCTTCCGCAACGGCAACGGCGCCGTGACGCGGCTCTTTCCGGACTTCCTGTCGGTCGAACGCGACTACTTCCGGCGAACACGGATCTTTCCGATCATGCACACGGTCGTCATCCGCCGCGAGAGCTTTACGAGCAGTCACCGTGGGTGGCGCAGTCGCTGTTCAAAGGCCTTCTGCGCCGCGCAGCGAGACACCTACGCGTCATTGCGCGAGACCGCCGCGCTCAAGGCGATGCTGCCGTGGCTGACGGCGCACGTCGAGGAGACGCGGCGCGAGATGGGTGACGACTTCTGGCCGTACGGACTCGCGGCCAACCGCCACACGCTGGAAACGTTTCTCAGATACTCGTTCGAGCAGGGGCTCTCGAAACG
This sequence comes from uncultured Acidobacteriota bacterium, assembly GCA_963742265.1. GTDB lineage: Bacteria > Acidobacteriota > Vicinamibacteria > Vicinamibacterales > 2-12-FULL-66-21 > JACDCA01. Next base: position 230,174 of record CAVULC010000002.1, on the reverse strand, counting down.
GCTGCTGACGCCCGAACGGCTCTTTGCACCCGAGACGCTGGAGTCGTTCAGGATCTGAGCGCTACGGCTCCGGGTTGATCAGCGTCAGCACGCGGCGGTGGTATCTGGCGGGATCGCGCCAGTCACGCGACATCGCCATCCATTCGCGATAGTAGTCCTGCGCATGGTGCACCTCGAGGTCCGCCTCCCTTCGGAACACCTCGTAGAGACAGACCGTGTGCGGATCGTCGCGTCCTGCAGCACGTCGTAGCGGACGCATCCCGGTTCCTGCCGGCTCCTTGCCGGCATGGCGCGCGCACGTGGTGCGAGGAATTCCGTCGAGGTGATCGGGCTTGACCTTGATCGTGCCGAGAATCACGAACACGCCGCCTATCCGCCGTCCCGTGACCTTGCGGCACGCATCGAGCGCCGCGAAGGAACGCACCGGCCCGCGCCATCAGGAACCGGTAGCCGGCGTCGACCGCCTGCTGCGCATTCTTCGCATCGACGCGCGGCCGTCCGCAGGCGACGTTGTGCTCCTTGCAGATGCGCAGGATCGCGGCCATCGCCTTCGATCACGGCCGGATGATCCGACTGGCGCGGATAGCCGAGGTTCTGCGAGAGATCCCCTTCGCCGCTCAGCACGACGCCGATGCCGGGCACCTCTTTGAGAATCCGGGGAAGATTGTCGATGCCGGCTGACGTCCTCGCACATGATCACGACGAGGATCTCACCCTCTGGCGCGAGCGGCCAGACGTCGGCGCGCGGATAGTACTCCTGCTGCGTGAGCCCCCAGTAACGGGCCGCGTTGGCGGGGAAGTCGCCGCGCAATCCTGCCGGCTCGTACGTTCCGCCGAGCGCGGCCGCGGATACCGGCAGGCCGCGACGGCATTCCACGCCTCCTCCACCGTGCTGATGCGCGGCCACACGACACCGTAAGCGCCGATGTCCAGCGCCTGCTTGGCCATCCACTGGTTCATCTCGCTGCCGTTGCAGGGCACGCGGATCAGCGGCGTCACCGCGCGGCGCGAGCGTCCCGCGCTCGAGGATCTGCCGGCGGCTCAGCATGTACTGCATGCCGTCGCGCAGTTCCTTGATGTCGTACGGACTGTGCTCGGCCTCGAAGATGGCGCCGTCGTAGGACGGCAGCCGATATCGCAATCGCGTTGTCGACGGTCGGCGGAGACACGAACGTGGTAATCGCGACCTCCCCGCGTTCGAGCGCCCCGATCACGCCATTGAGGCGGGGAATGGCTGCCATGTTGTTCGCTAATCCTATCGCGGTGCGAGCGGGGAGAGGAAAGGCGCGGCGAAAGAAAGGGGGCCGGCATGTGCCCGGCCCCCGGAGAACAACAGCCGTTCAGGGCTGCGAGTTGCAGCTCGGGCTGCGAGTAGTGCAGCCCTTCAGGGCTGCCAGTATCAGAACATGAACTTGAACCCGAGCTGGATCTGCCGTGCCGGGGTCGAGGTGGTCCTGATCCGTCCAGCCGTCGCGTTGCGCAGGCCAGCGCTGCTGAAGATATTGAAATCAGGAATTCCAAGGTTCACCACGTTGAACGCGTTGAAGGCTTCGAGCCGGAACTGCCCCTGGTAGCGGCCGAACACCAGGTTCTTGAACACCGACAGATCCGCAATCTTGATGCCGGGGGCGCGCAGCGAGTTGCGGGTCGCATTTCCGAAGACGCCTGCGGCCGGCTCCGGTGAACACCGACGGATCGAACCACTGGTCCGCCGTCTTGCCGTAGGTCGACCTCGCCGTTGATGTTCGGCTTCTGAACCCCCACGTCGCTCTGCCGATCGCCGACCTGGTCGTAGTTGAGGAGCGGTGTGAAGGGCAGGCCGCTCGAGAACTGCACCACGCCACCGACCTGCCAGCCCTTGAGCAACAGCGCCTTTACGCCGGTCGACGTTCGTGGCAATGGGCAGCTGGTAGACGCCGTTGATCACCAGGTTGTGGCGCACGTCGTAGCTCGACGGACCGTACTCGTATTCGGGATCCCACCAGTCGGTCGCGCTGCCGGCGCCGTTATCGAAGTCGGACCCGCCGATCTGCCCGCCGGACCACGTGTCCTTCGAGTTGCCGAGCGTGTACGACACCTGGGTCTGCCAGCCGCTCGAGAAGCGCTTGTTCACGCTGGCGACGAAACCCTGGTAGTTCGAACGCGCGACGTTGATGCGCGTCCGGATGCGGCCCCAGCTCGGATAGCGGAGAGCCGCGCCCGGGCACAAGGCGCTTCACGCCGTTCGCGTCATAGAACGACGGCGTCGTGTTCGGGTCACCGTAGAACGGCAGGTTGCTGCCCTTGGATCCCAGGTAGCCAACCTCGGCGACGATCTGGTGGCCAAGATCGCGCTCGAAGTTCACGTGCCACTGCTGCATGTACGGTTGCTCGATGTCGTAGGCGATGAACTCCGACCGCTTCTGCACGTTCGGTCCGACACCGGCCGCCAGCAAGATCCTTCGTCGCCGGGCCGAACACCGGCACCGGACCGCGGATATCGACGCCGGCGAAATACGGGTAGATACGGAACGTGGTGCCGCGATAAAACGACGTGGTGAGCGGCTGGTAGAAGATCCCGTATCCCGCCTTGACCGTCATCTTCTTGTCGCCGAACGGGTTATAGGCCGCGCCCAGGCGCGGCGCGATGCTGCCGTATCGACGGGTTCTTGAACAGGTCCGAACCGGGTGTGATGCCCTTCGGGCCCGACTCCAGATCGTCGAAGCTGAGAAGACCGGCGACGAGGTCGTTCTTCTCTTTCGGCGTAGTCACGAACTCGTATCGCAGTCCGTAATTGACACTCAGGTTGTCGCTGACGCGCCAGTCATCCTGCGCGAAGAAGGCCGCGTAGTTCTGACGCATCTGCCGGAAGGTGTCGGTGCCGGGCAAGTTGCCGGTGAAGCGGTTCACGCGCGACTGGGTGATGAACTCCTGCAGGTTCCGGAACGCGAAGGTGCCGCCGTAGCGGGAGTACGACGTGCCGTCGAAGCGGTAGTTCTGCCAGTCGAATCCTCCCTTGAGCACGTGGCTGCTCTTCGTCCAGGTGAGCGTGTCGGAGAGCTGATAGATATCCTGCTTGTAATCGACCGGCGTGGTCGCGATCGAACCGGCCGTCGATACGTTGGTGATATCGATCGCGCCCCAGTGCGGATCCTCGGTGAAATACAGCGCAGTCGGGATGTCGATGGTGGGGACCAGGTCGTCCTGGCGCGCCGGTGCGATTAGCGGCAAACCGGAGCGTGTTCAGGAGCTTCGGCGTGACAGATGCTCTGATACTGCGATGTGAAGTACCGCGTCTGCGTACCGACCTGCTCGTTGAACAGCGGATGATTCTGCGAAATGATCGTGTCGGAGTCGTCGCGCGACCACCGCACCATCAGCGTGCTGCCATTCCTGAGGTTGTAGTCCAATTTCACGACGCCGAAATGCTCGTCGGTGGGATCCTGGTGCGAATGCGCGAGTTCAGCCGTGCCGTCACCGAAATCCTGGCCAGTCGGGTATCGGAAACAGCAGGTCGAGATACGGCCTCGCGAGCGGGTGAACGCCGACGTTCGTCAGCACACCATTCACCGGGAGCAGGCCCTGGTGAGCCTGCGCGTTCGGGAGCCGGGCGAAGCGCTGCACTGCGTTCCGCTCGCGCAGCCCTCGTAGGACCCGAAATAGAACAGACCGGTTCTTGACGATCGGGTCCGCCGATGGTTCCGCCGAACTGATCGCGCTGGAAATCCGGCTGATCGCCGACCGCGAAGTAGTTCCTCGAGTCGAGCCCCTCGTCGCGATGGAACTCGAACACCGAGCCGCGCATCCGGTTCGTGCCTGACTTGGTGACCGTGCTCATCACGCCGCCGGCGGCACGGCCGAACTCCGCGTTGTATCCGTGTGTCTGAACGCTGAACTCCTGAACGGTATCGACACCCAGCAGGACGCCCGACAGGCTGGACGGCGCCTTGTCGGAGATGTCCGCGATGTTGGTGCCATCCATCAGGTAGCCGGTCTGCTCGGGACGCGCGCCGGCGATGGCCAGCTGCGTGCTGCCAAAGCCGCCGGTGAAGTCACGGGCGGTCGCGCGGCTGACCACGACGCCGGGCTGCAAGGTCGCGAGCTGCATGAAGCTGCGGCCGTTCAACGGCAGCTCGGCGATCTGCTGCGTCGTGACGACGCCGCCAGCGGTGGTGCTGCCGAGTGACACGCTGCTCGTCTCGCCGGAAACCGTGACCTGCTCGGTGACGCCCCTTCACCTTCAACTCGACATCGACCAGCGCGTCCTTGCCGATCGCCACGGTGATGTCGTTCCGGATGATCGGCGCAAAGCCGCGTCAGCTCCGCCGTCACGATGTACGAACCCGGATTGAGGTTGAGGACGCGGTAGCGTCCCTGGTCATCCGATACCTGGGACCGTTCGAGTCCTGTCTCGTTGTTCTTGACAGTGATCGTGACCCCCGGCATGACTGCCTTCGTTTCGTCCGTAATCGTGCCCGAAATGCTTCCGGTCGTGCCTTGCGCCCGTACGATCGACGGTGCGACGAACACCGCGATGGCACATAGACACAGGTAGATCAGCTTCCTCATTGTCGGTGTTCTCCCCCGATTGCCCTGAAATGGCGAAATGAATCTAATCGCTTGGCCGGTTCCTTACAAGTGGGGCCCGGCATCCCATCATTTTGCTGACGTTTTTGGCAGCAAATCCGCTTTCCGCGCTTCTTCGACGTAGGCAGCGGCAGTCTTCGCCGTAAAGAAACCGTCCTTCTGCAACTGGCTCGCAGCGTTCTGGACGCAGGAGACATACGCCTCCCGGGTCAGCTCCGTGCCCGCCTTCAGCAGCCCGAGCCGCCGCCACGCCTGTGACGGCGTTTCGCGGAAGTCCCACACGCCGTTGCGATTCATGTCGACGAACACGTTGTTGGCATCGAGCGGTTCGAGGCCGCGTTCCTGTGAACGCCGCGAACGAGGTCGTCCCGGCGTGCTGTTTGGATACGAGAAGTAGACGCCCAGCGGGCACGCGACGTCAGGAACCGCGATCGCGGCATTCTCGATCGTGCCGTCGTGATTGACATCGCCCAGCTCCGCCCAGTCGGAGCGGGTAGGCGGCGGCGCAACGCCCTTGTCAACCCACGCGTCGAGCATGTCGATGAAGTTTTCCATCAGCTTCGACATGTCGAGGATCTGGATGTCGCCGCGACGCCCGTTCGGCAGCGACTCACCGCCGGAGTGGCTGATGCCGCGGACCTCGTACATGCGCTCCTTGTTCGTGAGCCCCTTGTCCCGGAGGATGCGGGCGTTGTTACGCTTGTTCTCGAGATAACTCGCCGACATGTAGTCCGGCCTTTTGGACGGCCAGATGTTGTTGTAGTTCTGGTGACTGATGTCCAGCTGCGGAACGAATGCAGCCTTCTCCGCCTCGGTCGTGAGCAGGACGTCCTTGCCGTCCTTCATCAACACCGGCAGCCAGCCTCCAGCGGCGCCGTCGTCGGCGAGGATGCCGTCGAAGAACACTTTCCCGTCACGATGCTTGTTGAGCCCCGCGGTGTAGTTGATGCCGCGGCCGATGCGCGCTCCGGCCGAGTGCCCGTAGAAGTAGGTTCGGCGTGGCGCCTGGCCGGCTTTCGCGGTAAGCGCCTTGGCGGCGACTTCGGCGAAATCCTTGATGTAGCCGGCGCTGTCGTTGAAGGCCGCGTAATCGACAGTGCTTCCGTCCGCCAGGGTCGTGATGATCTCGCCGAGGCCCTCGGTCGTCGTCCGGCGCGTCTTCACCAGCGCGTAACCCTTGGTCAGCATCAGCTTGTCGTACTTGTTGAGATCCTTGGCCGGGTCGTCTGGATCGACGTTCTTGTCCCAGGGCTTGAGCTGCCCCTCCTTGAACGAGGTGCCGCGACCATGGACGGTCACCCACATCTTTCCGTTCCAGGCATTCGCGCCACTCGGATAGATGATCGTCATCGCCGCGCCCTTGGCGCGCTCGTAGGCGGCCACTCCCAGGAAGCGCTCCCCGTCGTCTGCCGTCTGCGGAAATACGAGATCCGGCGCGTTGGTCGAGGTATTCCTTGTAGTCGCCCGTCTTCGTGATGAAGCCCTCGACGCTGCCGTCGATGCCGAAGTCGAGCCGAACGTACGGACGGCCCGTCGAGCGTGATCGGCGTTTCCATGCCCATGCAGGAGGCCGGCCCGACCTTCTTCCCGTTCACATCGCGTTGCGGCAGCAGGAAGGCATCACAGGATGCCGGTGCCGCCCCAGCTACCGCTTTCAGCCTTGCCGGCGGAAGCCCTCCGGTTCCGATGATTGCCGCCAGCCCAACCCACACCCAGCATCGCTGCCATTTGACCTCCGTGTACGAGCGTGTAGACAATCGCCTGATCCGGCACGGTAGTCAAGGTCAACCTGAGGCCTACCCGTAGCGCGCGGATCCGCGATGCGCATAGAATCTGCGCATGAACCCCCTTCGCTCCCTTGCACCAGCCTTCGTTGCTCTCATCCTGGGATTCAGCACAGCGTCGCCGACGATCGCGCAACGCGCCGATCCAATTCAACTCGAACAAACGTCCATCAAGGCTGACGACGGCGTGATCACGGAGGGGATGCTCTACTCGATCCCGTCGAAGAAGCCGCGGACCGTGATCGTGACGATGCATCCCAACGACGACCGGCAGCGGCACTACATGCTGCGGCCGGCGGCCGAGCGCGGCTTTGCCGGTTACGGGATGAAGAGCCGGTGGGCAGGGGAGCACGGCATCCACGAAGAGCTGCTGCTGGATATCGCCGCAGCCGTGCGCTATCTGAAGAAGGAGCGCGGCTTCGAACGCGTCGTCTTCACCGGTCAGAGCGGTGGCGGTTCGCTGTTCGCGTTCTACCAGAGCCAGGCGGAGATGGCGCCGGCCGATCGATACAAGGAGACGCCGGCTGGAGATCCTCCCGATCTGAGCAAGCACGAGATGATTCCGGGCGACGGGATCGTGCTGTTGAATGCCAACGAGGGCGAAGGGCTTCACCTGACGCACCACCTCGATCCATCGATTCTCGATGAAGCGGATCCCGTTCTCGGTCGATCCCTCGCTGGACATGTTCAACCCGGCAAACGGATTCAAGCGGGCGCCGGAATCGAGCCGGTATTCGCCCGAGTTCACGAAGCGGTTCCGGGATGCGCAGTGGGCTCGCGCCGAGCGGCTGACCGCACGGGCGCGCGGCTACATCCGCGAGCGGAACATGTATCGCGCGATGTTGAAGCAGCCAGGATTCGACAAGTTACCGGACGAGCAGCGTCTCGAGATCGAGCGCCGCGCCGAACACCTTCCGGTGATGGTGCTGTATCGAAGCGAGGCGGACCTCGATTACACCGACCAGATCACCAGGCCGACCGATCGCGGTTACGGGTCCAATCGCAGCACGCGGCCGGACGTCTTCAACCTCGAGCCGGACGCGCGCACGCGCACGATCCGGCCGGACGCCTACTTGAGCACCATGTCCGGCCCGGCGTCCCACGCGCGGCTGCACGAGAACATCAAGAAGGTCACCGTGCCGACGCTCGTGCTGACCGGCACCGCCGACCGCGGCACCTACGTGTGGGAGCAGGAGAAGACGCTGGCGCAGGCCGGTGCGAAGGACAAGACGCAGGTCAAGATCGAGGGAGCCGATCACGCGTGGAACCCCTCCGGGCCCAAAGCCGGGGATGGCAAGCAGAAAGAGCGAATGCTCGATGCGCTCTTTGGCTGGGTCGCGAAGCGATTTCCCGGGGGCGCCGCGAACTGACGCATGAACTCACCCTGGCGACTCGCAGCCGAAGCGCTGCTCGTATTCTGCTTCTGCGTCCCGAATCCAACACTCGCCCAGTCCGTTCCCGCAGCGGCTGACACCAAGCAGCTGCGCGCACTGACCGTCGACGGCGCCGTCCGCGTCGATGGCACCATCGACGAGCCCGTCTGGCAGAACGCCGAGGTGATCAGCGATTTCATCCAGCAGGAGCCGAACGTCGGCCAGCCGGTCTCGGAGCGGACGGAAGTTCGCGTGCTGATCGATGGCTCGAACCTCTACTTCGGGATCGTCTGTTTCGACACGACTCCCGGGGGAATCATCGGCCGCGAGTTGCGCCGCGACAATCCGCTCGCCAACGACGACCGCTTCGAGGTCGTGCTCGACACCTTTCACGATCACCGTAACGCGTTTCATTTCGTCATCAATCCGCTCGGCACCCAGTACGACGCGCTGATCACCGACGAAGGGCAGGACGTCAACCTCGAGTGGGACGAACGCTGGTGGGCGGCGGTGACGCGGAACGAGACCGGCTGGACGGCGGAAATCCGCATCCCGTTCACGACGCTGCGCACGCGTGCCGGGACGGACACGTTCGGCGTCAACTTCAAGCGCTTCATCCGCCGCAAGAACGAGACGGCACAGTGGACCGGGTGGGACCGCGACTTCAACTTCCTTCAGGTGTCGCAGGCCGGCCACCTGCTCGGCGTCCAGGACATGCGCGCTGGTCTGAAGCTCCGCGTCAAGCCGTACGCGCTCGGCGGGTTCCAGGACAAGGTCCCAGGCGGCAGGGCCGCAACCGATCCGCTCCATCGCGTCGGGATCGAGACGCTCAAGGGCAGTCTCACCTCGGGGCTCACCGCGGAAATGACGATCAACACCGACTTCGCGCAGGCCGAGGTCGACGAAGCGGTCGTCAACCTGACCCGCTTTCCCCTGTTCTTTCCCGAGAAGCGCGAGTTCTTCCTCGAGCGCGCCGGGATCTTCGAGTTCGGCCTCGGCGGCCGCCGCGGCGGCGCGGCCGAACGGAACCTCCAGATGTTCTTCTCCCGGCGGATCGGGCTCACCGACGATCGCCGGCCCGTGCCCGTCCTCGGCGGCGCCAAGGTCACCGGACGAGCGGCTGGCCTCGACATCGGGCTGCTGAGCGTGCAGACCGACGACTTCGAGGGCACGCCCGGAAGCAACTACACCGTGTTCCGCGCGAAGCGCAACATCCTGGCGCGATCGAACGTCGGCTTGTTCGTGTCGAATCGTCAGTCCTCGAGCGGGGATTACAACCGCGTGTTCGGCGCCGACGCGAACTTCACGATCTTCAAGAACACCGACATCCAGGGCTTCATCGGCCGCTCCATCACGCCCGGACTGAACGGCGACGACATGGTCGGCCGGCTCAAATACAACTGGCTCACCGACATCTACGAGGTCTTCGTCGAGCATCTCTACGTCGGCGAGGACTTTCAGCACGACGTCGGCTTCGTCCGCCGCCGCGGAATTCAGCGCACCGACACCGCCTTCATCTGGGAGCCGCGGCCCGAAGCGTTCAACATCCGCAACTTCGTCTTCCGCGGCGAGGTCGTGTACCTCACCGACACCCACCAGCGGATCCTCGCCCGCGAGCAGATCTTCCAGGCGACCTCACGCTTTCAGAACGACGACGTCGTTCGGTTCAACACGACCGGCCACTTCGATCGTGCTCGAGCAGCCGTTCGAAATCGCCGTCCGGCATCATCGTCCCGGTCGGGGACTACCACTTCCTCGACACCTTCGCGGAGGCCGAGACCAGCGGCAAGCGCCCGCTCGTCGGCAATCGTTCGGGTGGGCGACGGCACCTTCTACGGAGGCGACCGGCAGTACGTGCGGATCACGCCCGCCTGGCGGCCGTCGCCGTTCCTGTCGTTCGAGTCCGGCTACGAGTGGAATGACGTGACGCTGCCGCAGGGCGCCTTCACGACGCACGTGGTGAACGCGCGCATGAACCTCAACCTGAGCAACCGCTGGCTGACGACGACGCTGGCGCAGTACGACAGCGCGTCGAAGCGTAGAACGTCTACGTCCGCCTGAACTACATCTACCGTCCCGGCGACGACCTCTTCATCGTCTTCAACCAGTCGCAGGTCCGCGGTGCGCAGCTCGCGCAGCCCGACCGCTCGCTGATGCTCAAGATGACGTATTCGGTCGACGTCCGATAAAAAAAGGCCGCTGCACTCCGCAGCGGCCTTTTCCGTTCGAGGAACCTCTCCCGTGACGTGACGTCAGGGCTTCTTCACGAAGAAATTCGGCACGAGGTAGGTCATGACGGCGTTACTCCCGACTCCGTAGACTTCGCCATTCTTCGGATTCACCGCGACGCCGCCGAACCCGCCGGCGCGGGTTGCCGCTCCGCGGATCATCATGCGTGGCGGAACGTCGCCGTTATCGTTGATGGACCACGCGCCGATGAAACCGGCCGTATCGCCGCCGCCTTCAGAGTCCACGCTGTCATCGTCCCGCTCGCCGCGACTGCCCTGGGCGCGAAGGGCGGCCAGCGCCTTCTCGTTGGTGTAAAGGTCTGCCTCCTTCTGCGGAGTCGGCATCTGACGGCGGAAGGCCTGGACGGCGACGTAGATCATCCCGCGCTCGGTATCGAGCTTCAGCTGGCGGAAGCGTCCGACCACGCCGGAGTTCGGCCCCCCGATGTGGCGCACAGGCGCGACATCGCCGTCCGCCATACGGTCGAACATGTAGAGGCCGTTGGGACCTCCAGCGGACCGGTTCGCCGCGATGATCAGATTGTGCACCGGGTCGACCGCGACGCCGACGATGTCGCGGAAGTCGGTTTTCAATCCGCCGATCTTCCGCTTCGGTGCGACGTCACCGTTGGCCAGCCGGTCGAACACGAGAATCGCGCGGGAGCTCGAGTCGGCAGCGACGATCTCGCCGTTCACAGGATCGACTTCCACGGTCTGCGGCCGGATCAACCCGGTATGCGAACCCTGGATGATGCGGATCGGGAGCTGGTCGCCGCGCGCGTCTCCCTTGAACACGAGCACCGCACCGGAGAGTGCAACCGGCACGATGATCTCGTCATGCACGGCGTCAAATGCAAGGCCGTGCATCGTCCGGCTGAGGTGTGTCTGCTGGCCTTCGATCGTTCTGTCCGGGTTGACGTTTCCGTTTGCCCCACGGGCAAATCCCGAGATCCTCGGGACGCTCACTCAATTCGGAACCAGCAGCTCCTCGCGGATCGGATCGTAGGCCGCTGATGCGGCGTTGGTGAATCCGGTCGTGGGCGTTCCCTTGGGCGCGTTCCGGATGATCCGCTTGGGGGCGACGTCACCGGAGGCCATCAGATCGAACACAACCGCCGTGTGATCGCCGTAGTTCGCGACCCAGATCTCATTGTTCTTGGTGTCGAGCGAGACGGCGACAGGACCGACAATTCCGGTGCGCGGCCCGCCGATGAAGCGAGTCGGTGCGGTGTCGCCCGATGCCGACGACGGAAAGATCAGGATCGACGAGCTGCCGTAATTGGCGACCAGCAGTTCATTACGGGTCTTGTCGACGGTGATCCCCATCGGCCACGCGAGCTGCGTCTTCTTGCCCTGCAATGTGCGGATCGGCGGCACGTCTCCGTTCGCCGATGCCTTGTAGACACGAATCGAAGACGGCTCGAAGCGGCCGGGGATGTACTTGCCGGCAAATGCGGGCTCGTCACCCGCGTACGACTTCATTTCGGTCCAGTTGCCGTGGTTGGCCGCGAAGACTTCGTCCTTCGCACCATCGAGGAACACACCATGCGGATCTTCGAGCTGCGTGTTCATGCCGCGGATCGTCCGCTTCGGTCTGACGACCCCTTCGTCCATGGCGCCGTAGATCGAGATGCCCTGGTATTGCTGGCTGGTCACGGCCAGCTCGTCACGCTCGACGTCAAGCGACAGTCCCCACGACTGGTGGGGAACGGTCAGGGAGCGCAACGGCCGGGTGTCACCGTTCGCGTCGTACGAGAAGACCTCGACACCGCCGCCGTCGTTGTTGGTCGTGATCACCTCGCGGCGTTTGGGATTGACCGCCACCCCGGCGACGAAGCCGAGCTTCACACTCGGCCCCATGATGCGTCCGCGCGGCTGCGTCGTCTTGTCGGACTGGCCTCCCGCCATCCGGTCATAGATGAGCAGGCCGTGGCGATTCTCGTCGCTCATGGCGACAATGCCGTTCTCTCCATCGACGGCCATGCCATCGAAGGTCGGCCATGGATCGAGAATCGCGGCGGTGGGAGGAATGTTGCCGCCGATCGTGTTCCTTCCCGGCCAGCCGGGCGGGGACCCCTGCGGCTCTTCCTTTGCTGTCGAGGCCCCACGTTGATCCGATCGGTAGGCAGCAATCGATGCCTGGTAGGCCGCGCTCTCCTCGATCGTCGGCGGCATCAGACACACATCGGGGGAGTCGAGCGCATCCATAAGGGGGGCGGCGATCCCTGCTGAAATCACCGGCCGTTCGCTCGAACTCAGTATCAAGGTCGCGAGGGCTACCGGAACGACCATCATCCGTTTGAACATTCGCACTCCAGTGGTCAGGACACGAGGGGGTGTCCAAGTGTCCGCGGCAGTTTACCCCGGTCGGCGTGGCCACGCCAAGGCTGCCCAAACGAGCCCGTTTAGCGTACCATCTCGCGCTGGAGGGAGCCTGATGCGTCGACTAATGTTCTGTTGCTGGAATTCACTGCTCGTCCTCACACTGCTGCTGCTCGCTGGAGCGTCTCCGGCACGCGCGCAGGGCGCGAGCGGCACGATCACCGGCACCGTCTCGGATGAGACCGGCGCCGTACTGCCGGGTGCGACTGTCACGGTGAAGAATGAAGACACCGGCGTCACCCGTGAGCTGGTGTCTGGCGAAGGAGGGCACTTCCGCGCGACCGACTTGCCGCCGGGTCCGTATGCCGTCACCGCAACGCTCACCGGGTTCGGCACGCTGGCCCGCCGCGGCATTGTTCTCACCGTGGGCCGCGAAGCGGTGGTCGATCTGGCGTTGAAGGTCGGCGGCATCAAAGACGTCATTACCGTCGTCGGTGAGGCGTCCAGCGTCGACACCCAGACGTCCTCGACCGGGGGCCTCATCAACGAAGCGCAGATCAAGAATCTTGCCATTGAACGGCCGCAGCTTCATCGAGCTCGCCAACCTGACGCCCGGCGTGCAGCTCACCAACCAGGGCGGGCGATCGACCAGCACCGGATTCGGACAGAAGATCAGCATCAACGGATCGCGCTACACGCAGAATCTCTTCACCCTCGATGGCACGATGATGAACGACCAGTTCAACCAGGCGGGGAGCGCGTCGGGGAACATGCTGGGGGTCGAGGCGATACGTGAGTTCCAGGTGCTGACCAATTCGTTCAGCGCCGAATACGGCCGGCACACCGGAGGGGTGATCAATGCCGCGACCAAAACGGGAACCAACAGCTTCCATGGCTCGCTGTTCGAATTTCATCGCGATCAGAATCTTGACGCCAAGCGGTGGGAGGCCAAACAGAACAACCTGTCGAAACCGGATTTCACCCGGAACCAGTTCGGGTTCTCGGCCGGCGGTCCGATCCTGCAGAACCGGACCTTCTTCTTCGCCACCTACGAGGGATTGATCGAGCGGCTCGGCCAGACCAACACGTTCATCGTGCCGACCGCGGGCGTGCGGGCGCTGGCGCCGGCGGTAGTCAAGCCATACCTCGACTCGTTTCCCTCGCCCAACGGCACCGTGCTCGATACGCAACGCGCCGAATTCGTTCGCCAGGACACGCGCAACACGGACGAGCACTACGCGATGGCGCGCCTCGATCACCAGTTCTCGGGCAACGACAAGGTATTCGTCCGTTACACGTTCGATGACGGCAAGGTCACCAATCCCAATCGCGTGGTCAGCGGGGAAGTGACCAATACGCGACTGCAATTCGGCACCGCCGAATACCAGATCGTGCGCGGCGCCGGGTTCGTCAACCGGGCCCAGTTCGGCTACACCAACAGCAAGTTGAACGGATACGACTACGTCGTCGACGGCGTGACCCTGCCGCGCCTGACGTTCACCGACATCGACCGTGGCCTGGGCGTCATCACGATCAGCGGGCTGAGCGCGTGGGGCGGCAGCACGACCAATCCGAAGCTCCACAACTTTTCGAATTTCCAGATCAGCGACACCGTGTCCTGGGTGCGGGGCGCTCACAACCTGCGCCTCGGTGGTCACATGGAACACCAGATGTACGACCTGACGTCGGACTTCACGTCGATGGGTTCCTACGCCTTCGCCTCGATCGCGACGTTCCTGACCAACCGCGCCCGGACGCTTGATGTGGTGCAGCCGGGATCCGATACCAGCCGCCGGCTTCGACAATCGGTCTTCGGGTTCTACGTGCAGGACGACTGGCGCGCCCGCAGCAATCTGACGATCAATGCCGGGGTCCGGTACGAGCCGACCACCGACATCACCGAAGTGGACGGCAAACTCGCGCAACTGATCGACTTCACCAACCCCACTGCCACGCTCAACGACACCAGCGTCGTCGATGCGGTCGTCAAGAATCCGTCGTTGAAGAACATCGCACCGCGCCTGGGTTTTGCCTGGGACGTGGCGGGTAACGGCAAGACGTCGATCCGCGGTGGCGCCGGTGTGTTCTACGACCTGCTCACGGCGAATACGAATTTCGTGCAGAACACCGCGGTGCGCGTGCCGCCGTTCTTCATCCGGTCACGCGTCACCGGCACGACCGCCGTGCCGATCGACTTCCCGGAAGCGTATTTCACTCAGCAGTCGCTGCTCGCCGGCAACACGCAGCTGGAAGGCATTCAGTACGAGCCGGACCAGCCGACCGTCGTGAAGTGGAACACCAACGTCCAGCGCGAATTGATGGCGCGGACGTCGATCGAGGTTGGCTACACGGGAGCGCGGGGCTACAACCTGTTCCGGCAGATCTACACGAACGGGCGCGTGGCCCAGGAGATCAACGGCAGGCTGGTCGTGGCGCCGGGCACCCCGCTCTGGCAACCGGCGTTCGGCCGCATGCGGCTGCGCGTCAGTGACGCAGACTCCTGGTACAACGGGCTGACCGTGAGCCTGACGCGGCGCGGCGCCGACCTGCAGATGCAGACTTCGTACACCCTGGGCAAGTCCGAAGACACCGGTGCCGCGGCGCTGGGCGGCAACGACTACGACAACGAAGGTGGCGGCTCCCGCTACTTCGACCTGAAAGAGAAGGGCCTCTCGCCCTTTGACATCCGTCACTCGTTCGTGACCAGCGTCAACTACACGGTCTCGGCGGGGCGCGGCGAACCCGGTTTCACCGCCGCCCTGATCCGCGACTGGAGCATCGGCACGCTGATCCGGCTCCGGTCAGGCGACCCCTTCTCGGTCAACACGGGGGGCCTCGAGCGGGGCAGCCAGCCCGACGCTCCTGACTATCCGGACCTCTGCCCCGGTGCGAGCGCCAATCCGGTTCTCGGTGGACCGTCCCAGTACTTCGATCCGAAGGCGTTCTGCCTGCAGCCGGCCGGCGTGGTCGGGAATGCGCCGCGCAACTCCGTCATCGGCCCGGGATTCGCGACCGTGGACCTGATGCTGTCGCGCGCCCTCACGCTCGGTGGCACCCGCCAGCTGCAGCTCCGATTCGAGGTATTCAACCTGCTCAATCGCAGCAACTTCGCGCTGCCCACGAGAGAGCTGTTCAACGCGGACGGGACGTACCGGTCGGATGCCGGACGGATCACCAGCACGGTCGGCACGCCGCGCCAGATGCAGCTCGGGGCCAAAATCGTGTGGTAGGAGAGGCTGGGACCATTCCAAACTCCAAACTCCAAAGCTGTCGAACTTTGGAGTTTGGCGTTTGGAGTTTGGCGTTCGCTTAACGCTTAGCTAGTTCCCTCCCGGCTTGACCGGACCGGGTGCGGCGGACGTCTTGGTGCCGGCAGCAGGCTTGGCGGGGAAGAAGTGCTCGTACGTCCCCTTGGCGGCCTTGTCGACAACCTTCAACGCATATGCACCGGGGTTGGGCGCATAGTCCTTCATGTAATCACCCGGCGCATTGATCCCCGGCACTTCGGGGATCCAGTCCTCGGCGAGCACCTCGTTGGGATCGCCGTAGCGGGACGCGAGTGCGCGGACTTCCGGATGATCGAGGCTGGTCATGCGTCCCTTGTCGAGCAGGTTCACCCACTTGTTGGCGTTGCGGAGCCGCACCTTGTAGGTGGTGAAGTAAGTGTGCGTGTGCCAGCCGTGGTCGAAGGGCGTGTTGTTTTTCTTCGAGTACTCGGCCCAGACCTTGGACTCGGTCGGCGCGTCCGGATCGTGCCACATGCGGATGCCGAGGCCCCAGTGAATGACGCCGCTGCGGGCGCGCTCGGGGCTGGTATTGCCGCTCTCGAGCAGCGGAATCGGGGCACGGAACGCCTTCGGATGCGAACCGAATGCGATTTCGTAGAGATACCAGAATCCGGGCTTCTTGTGGTACGGGAAGATCTTGTCCTTCAATCCGGGGTACTCGAGGAACTCCTTGAGCGCCGCTCCCTGCGCGCCACCACCCTTGACGTCGGAGATGAAGCCGTCGGTGAAGGTGATTTCCCAGCGGGGATAGAAGCCGCCATGACCCTGCGTTCCGGCAAGCGTTCCGTGAATCAGCGCGATCGGCTCTCGCGGCAGCCACTTCTGCTGGAACCCCGGATAGTTCACGAACGAGTAGCCGAAGCGTCCGGTGGCCTGGTTGGGGAACATGTAGAGATGCCCGCGCTGGTACGCCCCCTCGGACCATCGTTCCGCCATGTCGGGCGTCAGGTCGGACCAGAGGTTGGTGCCCTCCGGATCGGTGATCTCGATGCGATCCGCGTAGACCAGCGGCTCGAGGATCTGCTCCTCGGCCAGCTGCCACACGTCACCCGGATAGGTCGACATCTGGCTTTGCAGCGTGTAGACGTTGTCGGTGATGAAGGTCCCGAGGAACTTGTCCTGCATCGGGTAGAGAGCGCGGCGCAGGCCGGTGCTTCCACCGCTGCCCCAGAACGCACCCTTCACCTCGGGGTGCGCTTTCAGGAACTCCTGGATGCCTTTGCCGACGATCTCGCGCTCATTCGGGTTGCTGCGCGGGAGGCCCGTCTCGGGATCCTCGTTGGGGTCGGTCGACTTCGCACCCGCCGGGGCATTCGCTTCCTCCGGGAACAGCTCCTTGTAAAGATCCGGGCGCCGCTCTCGCAGCCACTTCTTCGGCACTGACGGATCGGGGAACTGTCCGTTGATCCAGGAGGACGCCTGGTAGATTCCGGCGTTCACCTTGTCACGGCCCTGGCGCTCGCTGTTCTGGGTGGCCTTGGTCTGTTCCTGTGTCCGGCCCATGAACTCGTTCGTGTACTTCACGTGGACGGTGATCTTGCGTTCAGCCAGCGCCCGCTTGATCGCCTCGAGCACCATCGGGTCGGTGCTCGCGGTGGGCACGATCAGGACAGCTTCCCCCTCTTTCAGGATGCCCATGCCTTTGCCCTGGAAGCCGGACGTATTACGAACGAGCGACCGCGCCGCCGGCATCAGGTCCTCGATCGAGTTCGGTGTTTTGAAGTAGGACGGCCAGCGTGGCGCCGGATACCCGCCCGGGTTACTTGCCTTTTCACCGGCCGCGGCGGCTGGTTGCTGCTGCGATTCCGCAGCTGGCTTCTTCTGACATCCCGCTGCACCTGCCAGGACGCCGAACACCATCGCGACTCTCAAGAGTCGAACATACATATTGCAGCGCTCCTTGTTATGTAGACGACGTTGTGTAGATGACACCGTTCGTTCATTTGCCGACGCCGGGCGCAGTGAGGAGAACCTTCACTGCCTCGCCGAGATCGTTGCGGGTCCGGAGGATCGTCCGGCCCCACCTTCGTATGCCGGTCGGTCCGTTGTCCCACTTCGACTCGGGTCCGAACACGAGATACGAATCCCAGAGAACCGCCTGCCCGAGGCCGCTCGAGTTCGGGGCGAGCGCGTTCTCCATTTCTTCCGACTGCGTGCGCCGCGCGAAAAACCCGCCGACCGTCTTTCCCTCATCCCAGAAATGCACCACGCGCCGATCCGTCAGCAGCTCCGGTGACCATCGATCGCGCGCGTCACCTTCGACCATGTTGAACCAGACGGCGTAGACACGAAGATCGCTGTCGCGATGTCCGTCGAGAACTTCCTTCTGCACCCACCGGGCGCCGTCGACACATGCCGGTCATGTGGGGGACATCAGCAAAATGATGCGCGGCTTGCCGGCATCAGCGTTGAACCGGGCCTTCAGCGCGTCGACGCTCGAGATATCCTTCAGCGCCGGCCCTGACCGGCACGCGCTCACCAGCGCGAGGGTGAGAAGGAGCGAAAGGATCCGGCCGCAACGCAGCATCTGCGCGCTTAGACTCCTATGGGACACGAGCAGAGTCAAGTGTCCTCAGCAATGGCGCGATGTGCTGGCGGAAGTCGTCGCGCGCCAGCCACTCATCACCGGTGACCTCCACGCTGGTCGCCCCCGCGAGTGCCTGTTCGACGTCGCGCAGGAACATCGGCAGGTCACCGGCCGCGTGAGCGTCGACGTACCGCATGTACAGCCGCTCGCAAGATACGACGACGGTTCCACGCGGCCGATTGGACCAGTTGAGGAAGTCGCGGCGGGTGATTCGGGGGCGCATCATCTGACCTCAGCGGCTGAACGCTGGCCGAGGCTCAACACCGTCCGCCGCACGACTGCGCGCGTCAGCGTGATCTTGTAACCGTTCATCGGCAGGGGACGGGCATCTTCAACCGCGGCGTCGGCAACTTTCGCGGCGAGCTCTGACGTCACCCGGCTACCCTCGAGTAGCGCGGCGGCGCGGGGGCGGTCCAGCGGTATCGGTGCCACCCCGCCAAGCACCAGGCGCGCCCGCCGGCACACGTCCCCGTCCATCTCCAGCACCATCGCGACGCTGACGAGCGCATGCGTCCATGACTCGCGATCGAGCAACTTCACGTAGGTGCTCCGGTGCCCGGCCGAAGTGGCAGGGATGGTGACGCCGGTGACGATCTCGTCGTCAGCCAGCACGTTTTCGCGCGCGGGGTCTTTACCTGGCATGACGAAGAAGGCTGCCGCCGGAACCGTGCGCGGCCCTGATTGGCCGGCGATGTCGAGGCCGGCATCGAGCGCCACCAGCGCCGGCGCCGTGTCAGACGGATGCACGATGTAGCTCGGCCCCCGACCGAAGATGGCGTGATGCTGGTTCTGACCGCTGGCGGCAAAACAATGGTCGCCGCCGTTCTTGTAGCAGGGAAAGCCGTTGCGGAAGTACCAGCACCACGGACGCTGGCATACATTGCCGGCGAGCGTCCCGGTATTTCTGATCTGCGGCGTACCCACCTGACCCGCCGCCTCGGCCAGCACCGGATACCGGTCGCGGATCGCCGCGTTGCGGCTCAGCGCGTCCAGGGTGATCAGACCGCCGATGCGAACGCCGCCATCGTGCTCCGTCACCCGGTCGATGCCGGGCACGGCTTTCAGGTTGACGACTACGTCGGGCAGGATCAGCCGCTCCTTCATCATGCCGAGCAGATCGCTGCCGCCGCCCGAAACGACCGCACGACGGCCGTCCTTGCGTGCTTGCTGCAATGCCGCGACGGCCGCGTCGATGGAGGCCGGATTGATGTTGACGAACGCTCTCATGCCAGCGCCTCCAGGACCCGTTCGCGTGACATCGGCAGGCTTTTGATCCGGCGTCCCGTCGCGTTGAAGAACGCATTGGAGATCGCGGCGACCGAGGGAATGATCGGCGGCTCGCCCAGCGTCTTCGCTCCAAACGGCCCGTAGGGATCCTCGGTCTCGATAAACAGGACCTCGACTTCCGGTGCGTCCAGATGGGTCATCACTCGCGCGCCGTAATACCCGGCGTTCAGCGGCACCCCGGATCGGTCGTAGAGCAGCTGCTCGTGGAGCGCCATCCCGATGCCCATCGTGACGCCTCCCTTGACCTGGCTCGCCGCGGTCAGCGGGTTCACGATCCGACCGCTGTCGTGGGCGGCGACGTATTTGAGCACACGCACGCGCCCCAACTCGACATCCACTTCCACTTCAACGAAATGGGCGGCAAATGCATAGCGCGCAGCGCCTTCGATTTTCGGATCGGGGGTTGCCGTACCGACGAGCACTGCATCGCCGGAAGGCCACCCTCTCTGCCCGATCTGCTCGCGCAGGTCCCTGGCGGCCTCGATCACGGCACCGCCGGTAAAGTTGGTGGTACGGCTTCCCGATTCGCCTACCGAATACGGGCACCGGTCCGTGTCGCCGCTGATAACGGTGATGCGCTCGAGCGGGACTTCGAGCGCATCGGCGGCAATCAGCGCCATCGTGGTTTTCGCCGCGCTGCCGACGTCGGTGACGCCAACGTGGACCGAGTAGTGTCCCGCCCCATCCAGCTTGATTACGGCGCTGCTGCGCCCGACGCGTGAGTGGAACGCGGCCATCGCCATGCCGACGCCCCGTTTGAGCGGGCCGGGGTCGGCCGCATTCTTCCGCCGGCGGCGCTTCCAGTCGAACACCTCCGCACCGCGCCGGATGCAGCTCTCCAGCCCGTAACTCGTATAAGGAAGCTGGTCCTGGTACTTGCGCGTGGCATTCCTCAGCCGAAATTCGAGCGGATCCATCTCGAGCTCGTGGGCGATGTGATCCATCAGCGATTCGATGCCGAATACTCCCTGCGGGTAGGCGGGCGCCCGGTAGTTCGCTGCCACCGCCGTGTTGGTGTAAACGGGGAAGACTGCAGTATCCACGTGCTCGCATTGATAGAACTCGGTGCCGCTGATCGAGCCCGATCCCTTTCGGTAGGGTCCCATCCCACTGAAGCCCCGCAGCTGTATCGCGCGCAGCGTGCCGTCGCGATTCACGCCGACCTTGTAATACTGCGTCGTCGGCCAGCGCCCGTGCACGGCGACGTAGTCCTCCTTGCGCGTGAACTCGAGGCGCACCGGAGCGTTCGCCTGCCTGGCGAGGACAGCCGCCATGAGATCGAAATCGTGGCACTGGTTCTTGTTGCCGAACCCACCGCCCATGTACTGACAGACCACCCGCACGTTCGCGGCGGGCAGCTTCAGATCGGTGGCGAGGTCTCGCTGACAATTGGAGATCCCCTGCGTCGAGGCGTAGACGGTGAGGTGGTCATCGCTCCACGTCGCGAGGCTGACACGTCGCTCCATCTGTGCGTTGTTGACGTGCGCCGACGTATAGCGGTCCTCGAAGACCAGGTCAGCCGATCGGAAGCCCTCTTCAACGTTGCCGCGACTGTAGCGCTCCGGCTCGGGCTTGCCGTCATCGGTGGGGGAGAGGTTTCCAGCGGGGTAGATCCGAGTTGCCGAGGGTTCCAGGGCGGCTTCGGCGTCGAGCACGAAAGGAAGGCGCTCGTATTCGACCTCGATCAGGTACAGCGCCTCCTCCGCTGTGTGAGGATCGACGGCGGCGACCGCGGCGACCGGGTCGCCGACGAAACGGACCGGGTTGTTGAACAGATACCGCGTGTTGCGCGTGTCGCCACTCGTCCAGGCCACGCGGCAATTCTCGTGCGTGATGATTGCCTTGATCCCCGGCAGCGCCAGCGCTCGCGCCGTGCGCACCCTGACGATTCGCGCGTGCGGATGCGGGCTCCGAAGCACGCGCGCGTGCAACATTCCCGGCAGACGCACATCCCCCGCATAGGTGGCCGCGCCGGTCACACGGCTCACCGCATCGATTCGGGGTGTCGGCGTTCCGACGGCGCTCATTCGACTTCGCCTTTGCTGGCGGGCACCGAGCGGCGGCCGCCGGCAGCGACCACGGCCTCGACATAATGGTTGTAATTCGAACACCGGCACAAATTGCCGGTGAGCGCGGCCCGCACGTCGGCGGCAGTAGGCGCCGGGTTGACTGCGAGCAGCGCCTTGGCACTCATTAGTTGGCCCGATGTGCAGAACCCGCATTGCGGCGCATCGTGCTCGATGAAGGCCTGCTGCAGCGGATGCAGCGTC
Source organism: uncultured Acidobacteriota bacterium (assembly GCA_963742265.1). Classification (GTDB taxonomy): domain Bacteria; phylum Acidobacteriota; class Vicinamibacteria; order Vicinamibacterales; family 2-12-FULL-66-21; genus JACDCA01. The sequence goes on along the minus strand of CAVULC010000002.1, from coordinate 208,469 downwards.
GCACCGGTCGCAAGCCCCTCGACCGTCTCGACCGACCGGCCGTCGGCCCACACCGCGAGGTAACTGCAGGAATAAACCGGACGGCCATCGAGCAGCACCGTGCACGAACCGCACTCGCCACGGTCGCAGCCCACTTTCGTACCCGTCAGCTCGAGGTGATCGCGCAGCCATTCGGCAAGGGTCCAGCGGTCTTCGACCGCCGCCTCCCTCTCGCGCCCGTTGACGGTTACACGGATCCTCGTACCGGGAATCGGTGGTGCCGCCGCTTCGATGTGTTCCGCAGCCGAACCGAGCATCGGGACCGTGGTGGTGACCGCCACTCCGGCTGCAGTTGTTTCGAGAAACTCTCTCCGGGAGATATCACTCATGGCGCCCCCAAGGATCTCACGGTGCCGGGCACGATCCAGCTCAGGTGAGATCAACCATCATCGGAATGCCGCGCAGGAGCAGTGCCGCGACGAGAAGAATGATCGCGGCGCAGACGACCGGCGCAAAGAGCGGTTCGTTGCGGACGGTTCGCGTCGCCGCCAGCGTACCCATCTCGAGCTTGTCGATGGCGCGAGCGGCCGCTTGCAGCTGTCCAGGCGTGTCCGCGGTGAAGTACGCACCGCCGTGCGATCGCACGTTGCGCACCAGCCGAAGGATCTCGGGCTTGGCCTTCACCTCCTGTTCAAGAGCGACGCCAACGAGATGGACGCGATAGCCCGCTTCCCGGGACTGGTCCAGCGCCCGGAACGGATCGCGACCGACATTGCTCTCGCCGTCCGTGAACACCACGATCACCCGGTCGCGCGGCACTGACGGTGCCTGCCGTTCCAGTAGTGCGTTCGCGACCGCGACACCTTCCCCGAGTGCGGTCATTCCTTCACCGCGCAGGATCTGGTTATCGATCATGTCGACGTAGCGCACCAGGTAATCGTGGTCGATCGTCAACGGGCTGACGACATAAGCATTATCGGAGAAGACGACCAGACCGATCCGGTCACCAGGCCGGGCACGGATGAAATCGGCCATCGCCCGCTTCGTGACGTCCAGTCGCGTCTGCCGTGGAGACGCGACGCCCGCGGGTCCCATCAGCTCCTCCATGCTCGACGAGAGATCGAGAACGATGGCGATGTCGACCCCTCGAGTGACGAACAGCTCAGAGGAAAGCGGCCGGACAGGATCCATCAGCGCGACCACCACCAGCGCCACTGAGCCCAGTGCCAGGATCACCGGCAGGTGTCGGATCGGCGAGGGTCGAAACCCCGGTGCGCGCAGCACGGCGACGTTTCCCGTCGCCGCGAAAGGACGGCGGCGGAACAGCCGCCCGGCAAGGATCAACAGCGCCGCAGCCGCTCCAGCCCACACAGCCTCGGGGTGCAAGAAGGTGACGCCGTTCATCGGGGACGCGCGCGCAGAATGGCCGCCGCGTCGTCGAGCGCGCCGGGCCACTGGCTGCGCGGCGGCGGGACGGCCGAGTACCGGGCGTCTTCGCATCGCGCGAGCAGCGATTCGATATCGGCGTGCGGCAGCGCCGGCGCCGTGCTCTCCAGTGCTACCCGGAGCTCCTCGGTCGTCAAGGCTCGCGCCGGCACGCCGGTCGAGTGTTCCAGGTGAGCTCGAACCACCTCGTCGAGTCGCCCGTAGGCAGCCGCTACTTCCGGATCACTGCCGGGATCCAGGGTTCTCAGGTCGTCGAGCGAAACGGAATGGGCCCGCCGCCGCTGACGCGCCTGCCACCGGCTCCGCGCCACGTTGACGTACTGGACGAGGTCCGCACGCGCCAGGAGGACGCGGATCGCGACGAGCGCCATGACGATCAAGCCAATCGGTTGCACGTAATGAAAAAACGCGGGAGCACGCTCCAGCGTGCCCGGAATTCTCGGCGCGAACGAGGCACCAGGCGCCGGCAGGGAGCTGCGAATGCCAACGACCGCCGCCGGCACCGTGATCGTTCCGGCGGGCGCGAGTCGTGACGTGTCTCCGCCGGTCTGCCGCGCGTAGTAGCGAACGGGGAGTGCAGGAATACTCACGGCCGCCGCGGTGACGCTGTAGGTCGCAATCGTGTACTGGATCCGCCGCAGCCGTTTGCCATCGCGCTCGTCCGTTCGCGAATCGAAGCCGACGATCTCGCCGCCATCTACTCGCACCCGTTGCGACGAAACGTCATCGTCAACCACGTCGAAGTTTCCGTCGCACTCGAACTCGATCGTGTAAGTGACGTGGTCGCCGATCCAGACAGCCGTTCGGCTCAAGGCCGTATGGACCTGCACCGGTGCCTGCGCAGCGAAGACACCCGCAGCCGCGAACCCACCGGCACACGAGGCCGCGAGCGCTGCCATCATCAGTCGACGGAGCGTCTTCGTCAGGCTCTGGCACGTGCTCATGCGCTCCTCCGGCGGGCCAGCAGGTCGACGACCGGCTGCGTCACCGGTCGATCCGATCGAACGAACACGAAGTCCATCCCGATCCTGAAGCAGGCATCCGCCACTCGCTTGCGCCAGCGCGTGCGTGCCTCCGCGTATGCGAACCGGGTGCGGTCGTTGAGGGCCACGATCGCGTGCGCACCGCTCTCGACGTCGCGCATGCGCATGAAGCCGCGGACATCCGGCAGCGCCGCGTCGAGGGGGTCCTCGACAATGATGGCGATGACGTCGTGACGTGACGCCAGCACGCGCAGTTCGGCACTGTCGAATGGCTCATCGGCGGTGAGAAAGTCGGAGACGATGGCGACGATACTCATCGTCTTCAGGGTGCTGGACAGGTGCTGCAGCATCGGCACCATCGATGTCCGCGCGGCGGACGGCTGAAGCGCCCACACATCCTCGATCGCCGCCCAGGCGCGACCCGACACACGGCGTGAAGGGGCGGTGACGAGGACGCGGTCAGAGAAGGCCACGAACCCCGCGTTGACCTGGTCGGCGGCCGCCGAGAACAGCAGTGACGCGCTCACGAACGTCAGCACTTCCTTCTTCGTATAGCGTCCGGCGCCAAGCTCCATTGACGGTGACATGTCCAGCGCCATCACCAGGTCGAGCTCGCGCTCGGCGTGGGTCTGCCGGACGAACGGCGCGTTGAGGCGAGCCGTGACGTTCCAGTCGATCCGCCGGACGTCATCGCCCGGCCGATAGGGCACGTGCTGATCGAAGTCGAGACCGCTGCCGCGTTTGCGGCTCGTATACGGCCCTACCCGCGCCGTGCGAATCCCCTTGCTCGTCGAGATCTCGATGTAACGCAGCTCGCGCAGCACGTGTGGCGGAATCATGGGATCGGAACCGCCCGCAGCAGCTCGCCGACGATGGCATCGGCGTCGACGTTCTCGGCCTGGGCCCGCATCGACCGCACGATCCGGTGACGCGTGGCATCGGGGAATACGGTCTTGACGTCAGACGGACGCACGTGCGGCCGTCCATCGATGAAGGCGTTCACCCGCGCCAGCGCGAGCAGGTGCTGATAGGACCTGGTCGATATGCCGAGCAACAGCATCTCGCGCAGACCGCCTCGCCCTACCTCGCCAGGATCCCTGGTCGCCCGCCCGAGCCGGACGATGTACTCGCGGATGCGATCGTCGACGTGCACGGCCGTCCGAATCAGCTCGCGGATCGCCACGACTTCCCGGGGATCGATCTTTCTCTCCAGCACGCGGATCGCGGCAGTCGGCATCAGCATCTGGAGCTCGTCGGACGCCGCCGGATACGACACGCGGATCATCATCGAGAACCGATCGAGCTGCGCCTCGGGCAGCGGGTAGACCCCCTCCTGTTCGACCGGGTTCTGGGTCGCGAGCACCCAGAAGGGGTCCTCGAGCCGGTAGGTGGTCTCTGCCAGCGTCACCTGGCGCTCCTGCATCGCTTCGAGCAATGCACTTTGCGTCTTCGGCGTGGCCCGGTTCACTTCGTCAGCGAGCAGGATGTTGGTGAACACCGGACCATGCTCGACCCGGAAGACCGCGCGTGCGGCGTCGTAAATCCGGGTGCCGACGATGTCGGCCGGCAACATGTCCGGGGTGAGCTGAATGCGCTGGAACCTGGCCGAGATGGCGTGCGCGATGGTCGTGACGGTCAGGGTCTTGGCCACGCCGGGTACACCCTCGAGCAGGACATGGCCACAGCCATGGCGGGTTTCCTCGCGCGAGTAGGAGTAAGGAACGGCGGCAAAGAGGGCAGTCAGGAGACGGCGTATGAGCGTCGGCTGGCCGACCACGACCCCCTGGATCTCGCGTTCGAGGACGGCAATCGTTTCCATCGCGGTCTCGAGCGCCGGGGGCTGCTGCGATTCGAGATGCGCGCTCACAGGAAGCACCCGAGGAGAACCGCCAGCGCCAGGCCGCCGCCGAGCAGAATGCGGTAGAGATCGCGGAAGTCGGTGGTCGTGCGCCAGGCAACCTGCGGTCGCTCGGCCGAAGCGATCCGCTCCAGGGCCGCGGCCAACTCGCCGCCGGTGACGGACCGGAAGTAAAACCCGCCGGTCAGGGTTGCCAGGCGCCGGAGCGTCCGTTCGTCGAACCGCGTTCTCAACAATGCACCCTCATCATCACGAAGAAACTCTTCGCCGCCAGTGCCGGTCGCCACCGGCATGGGCACGCTCTGGTCCGAGCCGATCCCGATCGCATGCACGCGAATCCCCGCGCGACTGATCCCGGCCGCGGCCGCTTCGATTCGCGCCGGATCATCATCGCCGTCGGAAACCACGACGATCACCGGCGGCACCGCTTGAGGATCGCGTTTCACGACGGTCAGCGCCGACGCCAGCGCACCGCTGATATCCGTGCCGAACAACGTGGTCTGATCGTCGGCGAGCCAGCGGAGATAGAAATCGAGGCTGGCGAGGTCACTGGTCGGATACGACAGCACCACCGACGTTCCGGCAAACGCGACCAGCGCCACGCGGTCGATCCCCTCCGGTTGCCGCTCCAGGAAATGGCGGATTTCGGCGACCGCGCGACCGAAGCGCGACGGACGGATATCGCGCGCGCGCATCGAGATCGAACGGTCCAGGACGAGCACGAGATCACGTTTGGCGTACACGGGCACTCGCTCTTCGCGCTTCAGCTGCGGCCGCACCATGGCGGCGACCAGCGCCGCCATGACGAGCGCTAGAAAGGGTCAGCACCGCGAAATCGCGTCTCGTGTTCGTGCGACGCGATCTTCCTCCCGCGACGGCGGTCTGCGGGCGCGCCGCCCACTTGTGCCGGAAGTGGCGCCACCAGAACAGAGCTGCGACAGGCAGCGCGACCAGCCAGACGGCCATCTGCCGGCTCGAGCACACGCATCATCTACCCCGACTTCCGGGTGGGCAGTGGCTGGCGGGGCTGCGGACGCAGAATCTGCATCGAGGGATCCGCCTTCTTCTTCGGGTTGGCCCGAAGCTCGGCCGTCCAGCGCGCGGCGAGCTCGTAATTGACCTTGGTGTCCCAATCGTCGGGTGCCGCCTGGAGCGCCATCTTGAGCTCTTCCTCCGCCCGGCTCGCCCAGACGAGACGAGACTCGCCGGAGGATTCCGACAAGGCGCGCGTCAGCAGCGCCGTGCCGGCCCAGAAGTGCGGGGCCGCCCCTGACGGTGCAGCCGACGCCTTTTCGACCACCTCGTCGTAGCGCCCGGCGAGATACAGGAGGTGCAGCTGGTTGGCGACCACCCGGGCATGCTCCGCGGCAGCCAGCTGACGGGTGACACTGAACCGGGCGATGCGGTCCTCGGCGGCGGCGTAGTGGTGACAGCGCCGCGCCGGAATCGCCCGGCGTCGAAGGCACGATCCGCGTCGAGTGCCGGACGCACCCATTGCGCAAAACCCACGGCGGCGGCACCGGCGAGAAAAGCGAGAACCAGGAGCGATGTCGGAAGGCTCCGAGAGCGGGGCAGGGGCATGTGCGCGACTGCGGCGGATTACAGCAGAACCAGCGGGGTCCGTCAATGCGGCGGGCTCGTCCGAACGACGCCGTCTTCTTGACATCGTCACGGGCGCGAGATACTTTTCGCCAACCCGTGACCGGGGCGCGGCGGCCTTTTTGCCCAAGAACTCGCCGCAACCTCGCCAGGGGACCCGTCCACACATGCTGCAACCCGCTCGGAGCTTTCTATGACTTGCAGAAAATCACTATTGATCGCACTTCTGGCGCTGTTCGGATTGATGCCGGCGTATGCAGGTGCGCAGGTCACGACCGCAACGCTCTCCGGGGTCGTGACCGACCAGAGCAGTGCCACCGTACCCGGCGCGACCGTCACGGCACGCAACGTCGAGACGGACGTGGTGCGAATGGCGGTCACCGACACGCAGGGGCGGTATCGCTTGCCGGGACTCGAACCCGGCACCTACGAAGTGACAGTCGAGTTGCAGGGATTCCAGAAGATCAAGCGCGGCGACGTCCAGTTGAGCGTCGGACAGAACGCCGGTCTCGACCTGGTCCTCAGCGTCGGGAAGCTCGAGGATGTGATCACCGTCACCGGCGAGACGTCGGTCATCGACACCACCCGGTCAGCGGTGTCGGCGGTGGTCGACTCGCAGCAGATCCGCGAGCTGCCGCTCAACGGCCGCGACTTCAGCCAGCTGACGTTACTGCAGCCCGGCGTTCTGGGATCGCCGACGACGCCCGGCAGGTCGACCGCGGCATGGGCACGCAGGTCTCGATCGCGGGTGCGCGGCCGAACCAGATCAGTTACCAACTCGACGGCACCGACGTGAACTTCCAGGGCAACGGGTCACCCGGCAGCGCAGCCGGCGGCCTGCTCGGTGTTGAAACCGTTCGCGAGTTCCAGGTGCTCGTCAACAACTACAGCGCCGAGTACGGCCGGAGCAGCGGCGGCATCGTCACCGCGGTGACCCGCTCGGGAACGAACAACTTCCGCGGTGCCGGCTTCGAATTCCACCGCAACGATGCGCTCGACTCCAGGAACTACTTCGATCCACCCGATGTGGACCAGCCGCCGCTGCACAGGAATCAGTACGGCGGATACCTCGGCGGACCTCTCGCCCGTGAGAGGACGTTCTTCTTCACCAGCTACGAGGGCCTTCACCAGGATCGCGGATTCACCAGCACCATCGTTCGTGCCAAGCCGGGCGACCCGGAACCGTACCGACATTGCGGCCTCCGTTCGTCCCTACATGGACATGTTTCCGTTGCCGAATGGCGCGGAGACCGGCGCGATCGGCATCTATACCGAAGAAGTCGTCGAGCCGACCCGCGAGAACTATTTCGTCGGCAAGGTCGATCATTCCGCCGGGCAGAATCACAGCTTCTCGCTGCGCTATTCGTGGGACAAGGCGAGCGTGGTCGTCGCGCAGCAGCTGCCGCTCTTCGCCATCGACACCAACACCAAGGCGCAGTTCATCGTCGGCGAGCACAAATGGATCATCGGTCCGGCGCTTCTGAACGTGGTGAAGGTCGCGTGGAACAAGGCGTATGAAGCGACCGAGAACGTCAACAACATCGCGGATCCGACCGCGCTGTACTTCATTCCGAACACCCAGTTCGGATCGCTCGGCGTCACGGGGCTGACGGCGCTCGGCACCGACACCAACACGCCGACGTTCATCGACCTGAAGAGCCTGCAGATCGCGCAGAGCCTGACCTGGTCACGCGGCGCTCACGCACTCAAGGGCGGGCGTCAACTTCACCCGCTGGTACAACGACCAGGATTCGTCGTTCACCATCGGCGGCCGCTACGCGTTCAATTCGGTCGAGAACTTCGTGCGCGGCGTGGCGAACACGTTCGAAGGCCAGGCGCCCGGATCGAGCACGGACCGCAAGTGGCGGCAGAACCTGGTCGGCCTGTTCGTGCAGGACGACTGGTCCGTGCGCCGGAACGTGACGGTCAACGCCGGCCTGCGCTACGAGTTCATCACGGTCCCGACCGAAGCTCGAAGACCGGGTCGGCAGCATGCCCGACCTCTATGCGCCGGAGGGCCCGACGACCGGGCCGTCCGCTCTTCGACAATCCATCGCTGAAGAACTTCGCGCCGCGCGTCGGCGCCAACTGGAATATCGACGGCAAGGGGAAGAACGTCGTGCAGGCCGGCGGTGGGATGTTCTACGAGCCGATCCTGTCCAACGTCTACCGCGCCTACGGCAACCGCACGCCGCCGTTCTACAACACGATCAACCCGCGCAATCCACCATTCCCGAATCCGGTCGGCGCCGGCGCGACGACCGCATTGCTGCGACTCGACCTGCTCGATTACAACCTGAAGAATCCGTACCGGGTCCAGTACAACGCGACCTATCAACCGGCAGCTTGCCGAACAGACGGTGGTCACGGTTGGATTCCTCGGCGCTCGCGGCTACAACCAGATCCGCAACATCGAGTGGAACCAGGCGGTGCCGCAGATCCTGGCCGACGGCTCGTACCTGTTCCCGGTCAACCCGGTCCGCCGCAACCCGACTTTCGCCAGCATGCGACTGCGCACCACCGACGGCCGAGTCCTGGTACAAGGCGCTGATCGTCGGCGCGCGCCGTCGCTTCAGCAACAACCTCGACATGCAGGCGTCTTACACGTGGGGTAAGTCCGAAGACCTCGGTTCGCAGGCCGTCGGCAGCGGCGACTTCGACAACAGCTTCCAGCCGGCGTACTGGGAAGATCCCTACTTGAACAAGGGACTGTCCGACTACGACATCCGCCACAACTTCGTCTTCAACTACATGTGGCAGTTGCCTGAAGCCGGCGGCAACGGCATTGCGCGAGCGATCACCCATGGCTGGCAGCTCGCCGGGCATCGTGACGATGCGTTCGGGCGTGCCGTTCTCACCGGAACTGAGCTTCGACCGGGCGCGCGCGTTGCCGCGGTCCGGCGGCGCAGGGCAGCGGCCGAATCTCGTCGCTGGAGCGTCGGCCAATCCGGTCCTCGGCGGTCCGCAGCAGTACTTCGATCCGCTGGCATTCGAGCTGCCGGCTGAAGGCACGCTCGGCAACCTGCCGCGCAACACGATCATCGGACCGGGGTATGCGACCTGGGATGGCTCGCTCATGCAGAAATATCAGGATGGGTGGAGAGCGTCGCCTCCAGTTGCGCCTCGAGGCTTTCAACATTCTGAATCGCGCCAACTTCGGCCTGCCGGTCGCGCACCGTATTCGACTCAGCGACGACGCGGGTGGCAAACGCCGGAGAAATCACCACGACCGTCACGCCCGGCCGGCAGTTCCAGCTCGGTGTGAAGTTCGAGTTCTAGGAGTCGCGACACATGATCCGGAAGGTCATTCCCGTGGCCCTGGTCACGGGAATAGCACTGGTCTCCCCGGCGCCACGATCGTCCGGCGTTCACTCTTTCGGCGGAGGCATACCACTCGAGGCGGTGATGCGCGAGAACGGCTGCCTCGATGCAGGCGTCCACTCGCGCTGACGACCCGTGGCCACCCGGGTGGGACAAGATTCCGATGGCCGGCGGCGACGTCCGGCCCGCACGGGTCGTCGGCGACCCGTATCCCAACCTTTCACGGCATCGCGGTCGATCCTCTGAACAACCTCGTCGTCATGGCGGACTCCAACCGCCATGGCATCTGGACCTTCGAGCGGACGGCCGGGTCGCTCACCTCGAAGGCCGCGGCGGTGCCGCTGACCGGGATCCGCGGTCCGGCCACCGGGATGATGTTCGTCGCGTCGGTTGCGCTCGATCCGGCTCGTCGCGAGATCTACACGGTCGACAACGACATCGGCGACCGGCTGGAGACGTTCTCGTACGATTCGTCCGGCAACGTGAAGCCGATTCGCGTGCTCGACGTGCCACACCAGGCCTGGGGCATCGGCATCAGCGAGAAGCGCAATGAGATCGCGGTCTCGGTTGAAAGCTCACGCATGGTGGTCATCTACCGGCGCGGGTCCACCGATGCCGATCTGCCGATCCGCGTCCTGCGTGGACCGAAGACGGGAATGGGCGACCCGCACGGCGTCGGTTTCGATGATGTGAACAACGAGTTCGTGGTCGCCAACCACGGCAACCAGACCGCGGGTGTGTTCCGGCGCGACATCAAGACCGACCCGTCCGACACGGCAGGTACGGGCAAGCGAGTGCAGGATCCGCTGGATAGCGGACGGTGGGAGCCCCCGTCGGTGACGATCTACGCAGCCGATGCCGGTGGCGATGCAGCGCCGTTGCGAACGATCAGCGGGGCCGAACACCGGCCTGAACTGGCCGATGGGGATTTCGATCGACGCGGCCAACAACGAAATCTTCGTCGCCAACAACGGCGACAGCTCGGTCCGCGTCTTCAAACGCAACGCCTCCGGCAATGCAGCCCCCATTCGCGTCATCAAGGGTCCACTGACGGGTATTTCAGGACCGATGGGCGTGGCGGTTGATACGAAGAACAACGAGGTGTGGGTCAGCAACTACGGTGAACACACCGCGGTGGTTTTTGCCAGGACGGCAACCGGCAACGTGTCGCCGAAGCGGATCCTCCGCAACGCACCCGCCGGAGCACCGACATCGGGTTTCGGCAATCCGGGGGCGGTTGCCTTCGACATGAAACGCGAGGAAATCCTCGTACCGAATTGAGTCAGCGAGCCGAGAATCTCGGCGTTTGCCAGGTTGGCAAACGGGAATGTGAAACCGGTTCGGATCCTCGCGGGGCAAGCGACCAAGTTGTCGCGAACGATGCACGGGCTGTTCTTCGACCGTGAGCACGATGAGATGGTCGTGCCGGTGGCACTCGCCGGCGGGGTCCTCGTGTTCCGCGGCGGCGCCAGCGGCGCCGAGGTACCCTGCGCACGCTGCAGGGACCGCATACGCAGATCGTTCGGCCCGACACGCTTGTACGTCGACGTGCCGCACAACGAGCTCGTGGTGGACTCGGGAGCCGACAGCATCCTGGTGTTCGATCGCGCTGCCAAAGGGGACGCCGAACCGCTGCGAGTGATCAAAGGGGAGAAGACCGGCATCTCGAACATCTACGGGATCACCGTCGATCCGGTCCGGAACCTGATCCTGATCGCCAACCGCGTCGGTGAAGACAACGGCCGAGATACGAGCGACTCGATCCTGGTGTTCAATCGCACTGATAATGGGGACGTCGCGCCGCGGGCGAGGATTGGTGGACCGCGGACCGGCATGCTGAAGATCCGGCAGATCGTCACCGATCCAGAGCGAGGCAACCTGTTCGTGACCGTGAAGAACAATCGCGAGAACTACGATCCGAAGGCGGTCAATCCATCGCCGTGGAATCCCGAACGCACCGGCTTCATCGGTGTCTGGAACGTCACGGACGATGGGGATGTCCCGCCGAAAGCGGTCATCAGGGGGCCGGCGACCGGTCTCGTCTGGCCGGCCGGCGTTGCCATCAATCCGGCAACCGCCGAGGTGTTCGCTATCGACAGCGTGAGCAATAGTCTGTTCACGTTCTCTATGCCGGAGCTCTTCCGCCCACCCGGACGCGCAACCAGCGCGCCGCCGCGCTGAAAGCCCGATCTCGATCGAGGAACTCATATGAAGCACAGATGGAATACGGGTGTCGTTACGACCGGTGTCCTTGCCGCGACGCTGATTGCGGTTGCGAGTGGAGCGTGCCGAAAGGAGCCTCAAAAGGAGGCGACCACGCCGCCGGCCAACGGCGGCACTCCGCCGGCGCCGCAGACCTCGGCTGGCAATTACCCTGAGCCGCGCTTCCCCTCATACCTGAAACCGCCCGCGTCGATTGACGAGGTGATGCCGTTTGTCAGGCCGCTCGTCCGGACGCGCACGGGGTTGCAGGGGGCCGGTCTCGGCATAATAGAGAAGGGGGAAACAGTACTCTTCGTCGTCTCGACCGACGCGGAAGACATGATCGTCAACGCCGTCGTCAAGGGCATGGAGGAACGCGGTGCCAAGGTCGTCGTGAAGCGCGACTACGAGATCGCGGGCATTCCAAAGGAAGAGGCGATCGATTACCGGAAGTCGCGCCGGACGTACACGTCCGAGCAGGGCTACATGGAAGCAGCGAACTGGGTGGACGCGAACTTCCCGAGGCCCGACGAAGCGAAGGCCTGGCTGAAGCAGCGTCGTCCGGATCTGTACGACAAGATTTTCCCGGCGAACCGCCAGATGTCGCCGCGGCAGCGCGAGCTCTACGAGAAGATGCGCGGTGAAAGCATCGGCAAGGGCATCCGCGAGTTCCTCGATAAGAATCCGCAGATCCGCGGCGCCTACTGGGGCAAGGGGGGCAGCACGAGCCTGCGGCGATACATGCACCCCGCGGAAAAGAAGTTCCTGGGCCTGTTCCTCGTCGACAACCGCTGGGACGTGATGGGGCAGCTCGGCACGTATCCGGGCGACGTCTGGCAGCTGGCCGAAGACCAGTCGATGGAGCCGCTGGTCCACGTCGACAAGCTGGAGATCACCGACCCGGAGGGGACCAACATCACCGCCGACATCAGCGAGGAGATGGCGAAGAACTGGTCGCGCGGCGTGTACCAGCGCGGGCATCTGTACATGTTTCCGAACCAGGCGACCGGACGTTTCGGATATTCCGTGATCGATTACCCGGCGTTCCAGGGGGAATGGCTCCCGCGCGAGCCGATGGCGCTGGCCAACGGCACGATCGCCGGCACGACCAATCACAGCGGCTACTACCCGCATTGGGAAGTCACGGTGAAGGACGGTTACATCCGGGACGTCAAGGGCGGCGGAACGTTCGGTGACGCGCTGCGCGAGTTCCTGCAGTTCCCCAACATCAATGACAAGGTGATGCCGTTCCACAACCAGAATCACCCGGGCTACTGGTGGCTTTACGAGATCGCGATGGGAACGCATCCGAAGGCGTTCCGCAATCCACTCGGGCTCGAGCAGGGGAACGCCACACCCGAACGGAATCGCTCCGGCGTGTTCCACTGGGGGCTGGGCGTCACGTTACATCACGATCCAGGCTCAGCGACGAAGTCGCAGAAGCTGACCGACTTCACGGCCGAATACAATCTGCCTCGCGATCATGGCTTCCACACCCACACCTACTTCACGACGTACCGGGTGCGTCTGCGCAATGCGGATCGCTGGGTGAACATCACCGACAAGGGGCGCATGACCAGCCTCGACAATCCTGAAGTTCGCGCGCTCGCGTCGCGGTATGGAAGCCCCGACGAACTGCTGCAGGAAGACTGGCGCCCAGGCATCCCCGGTATCAACCTGCCGGGTGATTACGCCAGCACCTACGGCGCGGATCCGTGGAAGTACGTCTGGGGCGATATTCAGAAGGCGATCGCCGGGACCTACGATCATTTCTATCCGAAGACTCCCGCGTCGGGAACGAAGACCGCGCCGACGACGCCGCCGGCAGGCACGAAGAAATAGCCCAGGATGAATCGATGACAGCGAGAAACGCAGCGACGATCCTCATGAGTGGAGCAGCCCTGGTGCTGCTCACCGGCAGCGGCCGCACGAGCGTGGAGGATGCGTTCGTCGCGACGACGATGGCGGCGGCTGATTCCGAAGCGAACATGTGCATGCTGCCGGCGGACGGGCAGGAGCAGAAGGGGCCGCTCAGCAAGGAGAACTACAACCTGCGAGAAGGGGACACCACGCCGTCGCGGATGGTGTTCGATCCCTATCCCAGCTTCAACGGCATGGCGATCGATCCAGCGAGCGACACGGTCGTGCTCAGCGACACGAACCGCAAGAGCCTGCTGACGTATAAGCGGAGCTCCGCCGGGTCTGGGACGGCCGTCGCCGAACCCACCCGGCAGATCATGGGCCCGGACACAGGCATCGGCTTCGTCGCCGGCGTGGCGATCGATCCCGCGCATCGCGAACTGATGACGGTGAACAACGACGTCGAGGACCGGATGGTGGTGTTCGACTACGACGCACATGGCAACGTCACGCCGAAGCGGACGTTGTACGTGCCGCACCAGTCATGGGGCGTATCGCTCAGCCCGAAGCTCGATCAGATCGTGTTCTCGGTGCAGACGCCGAACATGATCGTCTGGTACAAACGCGACGCGAAAGGGCTCGAGCCCCCGGTGCGCGTGGTCAAGGGGGAGAAGACCGGGATGGCCGATCCCCACGGCGTTGCGGTTGACGACGCGAACAACGAGGTGTTCGTCGCCAATCACGGCAACTGGCGTCCGTCGGAACTGATCACGGCGTACACGGCCTACGACGCACGCGAATCACGGCAGGAAGCCGATCCGACGAAACGGGTCAACGAGGAAGCGCGCGGACGGTTCCGGCTTGGTTCAGTCACGGTTTACTCCTCCGACGCGAACGGCGACGTCCCGGCCAAGCGGACGATCGCGGGGCCGCTCACGCAGCTCGATTGGCCGATGGGCATCGCCGTCGATGCGCCCAACAACGAGATCGCCGTGGCCAGCAATGGCAACGACGCCATCCTCTTCTTCCGCCGCACCGCCCAGGGCAACGTGCAGCCGACGCGCGTGATTCGCGGCCCGCGCACCGGGATCAAGAGCCCGATGGGTGTGGTCGTGCACGGCGATGAGGTTGTGGGTCGCCAACTTCGGTGAGCACACGGCGCTGGTGTTCTCCAGGACCGCCGCCGGTAACGTCGCGCCGACGCGTGTGCTCCGCAACGCGCCGCGCGGCACGCCCACCACCGGGATCGGCAATCCGTACGCGGTCGCCTACGACTCCAAACGAAAACAACTACTCGTACCTAATTGAGTCAGCCAACCGCGTATTGCGGCATTTGCCAGGATGGCAAACGGCAACGTCTACCCCGATCGAATCATCGCCGGACAGGACTCGAAGCTCGGACGCACCACGCATGGCATCGCCTACGATGAGGTCAACGACGAGATCATTGCGCCCAACCCGCTCGCGGGTGCGGTGGTGATCTTCCGCGGCGGCGCCAACGGCACCGAAGCGCCCATTCGTACGATTCAGGGCCACCTCACCGGACTGTCGAGACCCGAGACCGTGGCGGTGGACACCAAGAACAATGAGCTGTTGATCGGCGATCCGGGGGACCGGCGCGTGCTGATTTACAAGCGTGATGCGGATGGGAACGCGCAGCCGATCCGGATGATCCAGGGGCCGGACACGCGGCTCCACCAGATCGTCGGCATCGCCGTCGACCCGGTGCGCGACAGGATCGCGGTCTCGACATATTCGCGAACCGGCGGCGTCACCGGTCTGGTCATCTTCGATCGCAAAGCGGAGGGGAACGCCAAACCGCTGGGAGTGATCGAGGGGCCGAAGACGGGGATCCATCGCCTGCGGCAGATCGCGCTCGATCCCGCAACGGGGAACATCTACGCGGCGTGCATCAACAATGAATACCTGCCCCCTTACAGCGTCGACAAACCGCGCGAGGGGCTGGCGGTCGATGCGGACGTTCCCTCGCCGTGGTCCAGCGGCAAGGAAGGCTTCATCGGCGTGTGGAACGTGGAGGACAACGGCGACGTTCCGCCCCGCTCCGTCGTGCGCGGGCGCTCGACCGGCATCGTGCACCCCGCCGGGGTCGCGATCAATCCCGCCGACGGTGAGCTGATCGGTCTCGACTCGGTCTGGAACGGCGCGTTCACGTTCCTTCGCCCCGAGCTCTTCATGCGGCAGCCTGCTGCCGCGCCGCGCGTGCCAGCACGTTGATTGAACCAGGACGTTGATGAATAGGGCCCCTTCATGTCAGTAAATTCGCTGCTTCTTCGCATCCTCGGCCGGCGTGCGTTCGTGTCGTTCGGGCTGGTCACGTTCCTCGTCAGCGCGCTGCTCGCGACCGTGAACCTGACGTCGCGCTTCGCGCTGAAGGAATACGTCGAGGATCAACTCAACCGCATTCCCTGGGACCTCGCGATCTATCAGCGCGCCGGGATCACCGGGCGCGACAAGCTGCCGGCCATCGTCCGCAAGGTGGAAGGCGTCACCAAGGTCGAGAGCCTGGTCTTCCTTCGCGCGCGTTTCCCCGAAGGGGGAGAGGTCCTGACCGAAGTCGACGGCAAGGCGCTGACCGCCCCGTGGATGTGCCTGCTCGCCGCCTCCGACACGTCGATCCTGCCGCCGCAGCTGGCGCTCGCACTGGAACGGCAGAAGAGCGGACAGGAAGACGGCGGCGTGCTCGCGCTGATCGGTCCGGAGCGCGCGATGGGCGGCGCCTTCCTGGCGCTGCAGGGGTCGACCGACTTCTCCGTCCGGTCAAGATGCAGAAGGAGAACAAGCTCCTGTTCCGGTCACCGCTGCGCGGCGTCATCCGGCTCGATCGCGATGAGCTGAATCGCTGGCTGATGGACCAGACCGGTTCGGTGAGCTACATCCCCTACATCGGCGTCGTGCTGCTGATGCCGGACCGGCCGGACGTCATCGCCCGTTTCGACGCGGTGGCCACCGGCATCGTTCCGCTCGACGTCATGGGGAGCGGCGACAATGCCGATCGCGGCCACCTGCAGCTGGCGGAGTACGAACCCGAGGTTGTCTACCTCGGGAAGCTGGATCGCCCCAGCTTGATTTCCGGGTGGGACATTCCGAAATCGCTCGATCGTGTCGCCGCGATCACGAACAACATCGGCGTCCAGGCAAACGCGATGTCCACGCGCGCGTCGAACGACGACGAGCCGCAGCTCGTGCTCGTCCACGATCCGAAGGATCCGACCGGGCGCGAGAAGAGCCCCGGTGCCTTCGGCCAGTTCGTCGTCGACAGTACGACCGAGGTGCTGCTCGGGCGCATGGAGAACATCGCGCGGCTCGTCGGCGTGCTGTCACTGCTCGTCGCACTGCCGCTGCTCTGGATGGCCTGGGTCCTCGGCGCGAACCTCACCGGTCTCTTGATGCTGAACGAGCGGCGCACGCTCGGTTTGATGCGCCTGAGGGGTATCTCGGGTCAGGCGATGGGGCGCGCGCTGCAGGTCGCCATCGTCACCGGCGGCACTGTGGGAGGCGCGCTCGGACTGCTGGTCGGCTCGATCCTGCCCCTCATGATCTACGAGCGCGGCAAGCTGCCGATGGACGTGCTGACCCAGCCTTCGCAGTTGCTCCTCTACGGCGGTTTTCTGCTCATCTCGATCCTGCTCGCGCTGATCGTCAGCCGCGGCCTGGTCAAGTATGCGATGACGATCTCGCCGCTCGAAGCGTCGCGGCGCGTGTCGGAATCGGAAACCGCGAATATGAAGCTCTCGTTCGGCGTGCTGCAGGCACTCGCGCTCATCCTGGGCAGCTACGTCCTGTTCGGCTGGACGTTCGACTTCTCGGCCTCGGCGCGTTACGACAGCAATGTCGTCCGCACCATCGACCGTTTGCTGGACTTCGTCGGGCTGCCGCTGTTCCTCTACGGCCTCGCCACGATGATCGCCTCGCGACGCGAGCGTATCCAGCGAGTGATGACGCCGATCGTGACCCCGATCGGCGGGCGACTGAGCCGCTTCGCGAGCCGGCATATCTCGGTGAAGCCGCATCGCGCGATGGCATTCCTGCTGATCGTCGCCTTGATGAGCGGCGTCAGCCTCTACCCGACGATCACGAGTCCATCGTTCTCCGACAAGGCGATTCGTGGCGCGCAGGTGCAGCTCGGCACCGACTGGCAATTGCTGTACAACGCGCCGGACCTCACCGACGTCGCCAACCTGCGCGGAGATGCGGGCGCGCAGTTGCGCGCGCTGACACCGCAGATCGAGCGGCTGTCGGCATCGCTGAAGGGAGTGCAGGGCGTTCGCAGTGTGACCTGGATGGTCGAGTCCGTGCTCCCCAGTTTCTATCTCCCCGGCTACGGCCTGAAGGGCGTGCCGCTCTACCTGCTGGGTAGCAGCAATGCCTACATGCAGGACGTCTACTATGAGCCCGAGGTCGGGATGACGGCCGACTTCGCGCACATCATGTCGCGCGTCCGCGCCGGCGATACGGCGAGCTCGCTGCCGGTATCGGAGTTCTGGCGGCTGAACGAAACGACTCCGGTGCTCCTCGGCATGGACTCCGAACGGCGCGCTATCTCGCTGCCTTCTGCGGGTACTGCTCGCGTTCCTGCCCGGGATACCGCCTCGATCCGTGACCGACCGGCAAGGCTACGTGCAGGCGCGAGTCGATTACCTGAATCACCTGTTCAGCAGCAATGCGTATCTCGTCGCCGGATCGGACAATGCCGAGATTGCCAAGCTGCAGCTGTTGATTCCGCGCGTGATCATGCTGGTGTCGACCGAGGGTACCCAGGATTCCGACGCGTTCAAACAGGCGCTGGTGCGCGCATCGCCGTACCCGCCGCTCGAACTGCACGATCTCGAGCACGAGATCAGCAAGGTCGGCACCGACATGTTCATCGCGCTGGCGCTGGCGAACATGAGGATCTACCTGGTGGGCGGCCTGCTCCTCGCGCTCATCGCCATTTTGGCGATCGCGATGGCCAATCACGCGGAGGACCGCCGGACGCTCGCGCTGCTCAGAATCCGCGGCGCTTCGCCGCGCGATCTGTGGCGGTTCATTGTCGCCACGCTGCTGTCACCGGCGCTGGTCGGTCTCGTGCTCGGAACCTTCGCCGCCGTCCTCGCCGGGTACGGGCTGGCGAATTACGTCTGGAAGCTGAGAGAAATCCGCACAGTCGTCCAGTTGCTGCCGACACACCTCGTCGTGTCGACGCTGACCGGCGGTGTGCTGTTGCTGCTGATAAGCCTGCTGATTGGCGTCGCGTCGATGTTCAGCTGGTATGTCTACCGGCGCACGGCAAACGAGAACGTCCGTAGCGCCTAGCGCACGGCCTGGAGAGGATCTCAATGACCACGGTTCCCACGTCATTCTTCAAACATCGCGGCGTCACGGTCCAGGTGTCGAAGCTCAGTAAGCAGTACAAGATGGGGCCTGAGCAGGTGCACGCCCTCCGTGACACCGACTGGCGCGTCGACACCGGCACAGCGGTGGCCATCATGGGACCGAGCGGCTGCGGCAAAACCACGCTGCTCAACCTGCTCGGCGGCGTCGACCGTCCATCGGGAGGGAAGATCACGATCGACAACGACGACCTGACGGCCATGAACGAGCGCTCGCTCGAGAAGCACCGGCTGCTCAATGTCGGGTTCGTGTTCCAGTTCTTCAACCTGATTCCAAGCATCACCGCGATCGAAAACCTGGAACTCCCAATGGTCATGGCCGGTGTTCCGGAGGCTCAGTGCCGCGAACGCGCGCACACGCTACTTGGAATGGTTGGCCTGGATGCCAAAGGACAGAAGCGTCCCGAGGAGCTCTCGGGCGGTGAACAGCAGCGCGTGGCGATTGCGCTGGCGCTGGCCAACGACCCCGCACTCATCCTCGCGGATGAACCCACCGGCAATCTGGACAGCGTCAACGCCGCCGCGATCTCCAAGCTGCTCACCAGCCTGGCCACCGACTACGGCAAAACGGTGATTCTCGTCAGCCATGACCCGAAGACGGTCGAATACTTCCCGACGGTATACTCGATGCGCGACGGCCACTTCGTGACCGCCGCGTAGGAGGGCCGGCATACATGACCGATTCAGAAGCGGTGCGGCGACGATGGTGGCGGCGGCCCCTGGCTGCTGCGTTTGCGGCGGCACTGATGTTCACGGCAGGGCATCCGTCCTCGTACGAGGCCGAGACCTATGCTTACGGCCGGCTGGTTCGTATCGAGGGGCTGCCCGACACCAGCGGTGACATGTGCATGATCCCCGCGGCGGTGCAGAGGGCGGAGCGGATGGCCGCCTACACGCAACGCCGGCGCGGCGGCCTGGCGCTCGGACCTGAAACGACGGTATTTGCCGGCGATCCGGGCCGCAAGGTCCAGGACAAGTACCCGGCATTCGCCGCGATCGGTTTCGATCACGAGCGCAACGAGGTGGTCGTCACCGACGAGAACCTCTTCCAGGTGCTGGTCTATGACCGGCTGGAGAACACGCCGGCAGGTGCCGAATTCAGCAAGCCGAAACGGGTGCTGGCCGGTGACAACACTCTGATCGAGTTCGAGTCAGGCATCTACATCGACCCGAAGACCGGCGATATCACCGCCCCCAACAACGACACCGTCGACACGCTGGTCGTATTCGCGCAGGGCAGTAATGGCGACGTCGCACCGAAGCGCGCGCTGCAGACACCGCACGGTACCTTCGGTGTCGCGGTCGACGAAAAGCGCGGCGAGATGTTCCTCACGACCCAGCACGATTCAACGGTCGTGGTGTTCCGGAAGGAAGCCGACAAGGCAGAAGCACCGCTGCGATTGCTGCAAGGCGACGACACCGGTCTTGCCGATCCCCACGGAATTGCCATCGATCCGAAAGACGAAGTGTTCTTCGTCGCCAACTACGGATCGCGCGGGCTGCGGCGGGCGGACCAGGAGATTCGCACCGGTGTGCCCGGTCTCGGCAAGGGACGGGAAAAAGAAAACTGGCCGCTCGGCCGCGAGTACGCGCTGCCGGGCAGCGGAACCAACGCCGAACCGTCGATCTCGGTCCACGCCCTTTCGGCCAAGGGCAACGACCGGCCCGTGCGGGTCATCAAGGGATCGAAGACGCAGCTGAACTGGCCGACCGGCCTGGCGTTCGACGTCGCTCGCCGCGAGCTGTTTGTCGCCAACGACATGGGGCCGTCGATCCTGGTGTTCGACGCGAACGCCCAGGGCAACGTCGCCCCCAAGCGTGTGCTGAAGGGACCGCTCACCAGGCTGGCGAACCCCACCGGCGTGACGCTCGACACGAAGAACGGCGAGTTGTGGGTCTCGAACTTCGGCGGTCACGCGGCAACCGCGTATCGCATCGACGCTGGCGGAAATACTGCGCCGCTCCGAACCATCCGGTCGGCGCCTGAAAGCGCACCCTCGCTCATGATCGGCAATCCTGGCGCGCTCACATACGATTCCAAACGAGAAGAGATTCTCGTACCGAATTGAGTGGCCCACCCGCAGATTGCGGTGTTCGCCAGGCTGGCGGACGGAAATGCAGCACGGAAGGGCGCGATAGAAGGGCAGAAGACACTGCTCGGGCGGACGATGCACGGGATCGACTACGACGAGATTCATGACGAGATCGTCGTCCCGCAGCAATTCGGCCAGGCGATCCTGGTGTTCAAGGGATCCGCGCGCGGGGAAGAGCCGCCGATCCGGGTGATCCAGGGATCGAAGACGATGCTCACGGCACTCGACCGGCTGGCGGTCGACCCCCACAACAACGAGATCTACGTGCCTGAGGGTGACCGGGTGCTGGTGTTCGACCGCGCCGCCAACGGCAACGTCGCGCCCAAGCGCGTGCTCGGCCCAGGGCCTGGCTTTACCGAGGCCGGTTCGCTCGTGGTCGACCACACGCGAAACCTCCTGATCGTGGGTGCGTCGGTGCGCGGCGCCCCAGCCGACAGTGCCTCGCAGCTGGCGATCTTCGATCGGACGGCATCAGGCGCGGCGATGCCCAAGCGCGTCATCACCGGCGTCAATGCGCGCCTTGGGGATCCGGGAAACATGAGGGTCTATCCCGAGGGCGGTCTGGTCTTCGTCGTGCAGCAGGCGGGTTATGTAGGCGTCTGGAGCGTGGAGGACAACGGTGCGGTCCCGCCGCGGTTCACTGTCGGCGGGCCCCAGGGCATGCTCAAGAAGCCGCGCGGCCTGGACCTCGATCCGGTGCACAACGCGGTGATCGTGTCCGATAAGGAACTGAACGCGGTCCTGACCTACGAAATGCCGCAGATCTTCAAACCGCGGTCGAGCGCCGATCAGAAACACTGATCGGCGCCGGCCGGTTCAGCGCTCGACGCTCGGGCCATCCACCAGCAGGTCGAGCTGATGGTTGATACGCAGGCCGACGATCCCGTCGGTCTGCACCTCGGTTCGCGCTTTCCGCGCGACTTCGGTCCCGTTGATCATGAATCGCACGGCGTCGGCCGCGACCACGATCGCCAGTTCGTTGGTCATGTGGCCGTCGGATCCGAATGGCTTGATCGCCGCGTGCGGCGTCCAGTCCGTGATCCCGCGCGTGTTCGTCCCGACCCGTTCCTTGATCAGGTACTGGCCGTCCTGTCGCAGCAGAAAGTAGACGTAGTGCTGGGCATCGCCGTCGAGCGCCGTCCCGCCGATGAACGGCCCGTAGCCTTCGCGGTGCTCTCCTTTTGAAAGCTGCGTGAACTTCGCCTTCACCGTGTAGGCGCCGGTCGCGGTGACGTTCGGGTCGTAGTAGATCCCCGGGGGGCCCGACGTGACGTGCCGGCTCGTCCCTTCGTTGCTGAAGCGCATGTCTTCCAGTTTCATGTCTGGGAGATCGAACCGGTGGTGCCAGCCTGGCGGCAGCACGCCGCCGCCTTCCAATTTGTGCATCTCATGATGGCCGGCATGGGAGGCGGCAAGGTCCTCCGCGTTCTTCACCGCGCCGGGCTGGTTCTCCGGCTTCGGACGGTTCGACTCCGGTTTCGCCGCGGGCTTTTGTTCCGTTGCGGGCTTGGGTGGGCTCGCCTGGCCCGTGCCGCTCGTCTGCGCATTCGGCGCCGCAAGCATCATCACGACGGCGCAACCCACGATGGGCGCAATGACTGTTCTCTTCATGGTCCTCTCCACTCAATCTGACGACTGCTTCAGGCTGACGCTTCAGGTTCCGTTCGTCCGAGGCTGCGATCCAGGATCCGTTTCAATCGTGCGCTCAGCGCCGACCGGCGGTATCGCTCGCCTGCTTCTTCGACCAGCGAGTAAGAGACCGGCACGAGCAGCAGGGTCAGGAACAGGCACAAGGACTGGCCGCCGATGATCGTCATGGCGATATCTCCGCGCTGCCGTGCACCGGATCCTGCGCCGAACGCGGTCGGAATGAGCCCGGCCACGATCGCAGCAGTGGTCATCAGGATCGGGCGCAGACGCGTGCGGGAAGCCTCGACCAGTGCCGTCTCGAGCGGCACGCCGCGCCTGCGCAGCACGTTGGTGTAATCGACCTGCAGGATGGAGTTCTTCTTGACGATCCCGAGGAGCAGCAGGATGCCGAGCGTGCTCCAGAGGTTCAGCGGACGCCCGGTCATCGCCAGTGTGAGCAGGGCGAACGGAACCGAGAGGGGCAGGGCGGTCATGATGATGACCGGCTGGACGAAGCTTTCGAACTGGGCGACCAGCACCATGTAGACGAAGATGCTCGCCAGGGCGATCGCCAGCACCATGTTGGCGGCCGTCTCGTCGAGCACCTGGGATTGCCCGGCAAATTTGGCGCGATAGTCGGACGGGAGCTTCAGCTTCTTGATCTCCGCCCGGACGACAGGAATGGCAGCGTCGAGCGCCTGGCCCGGACGGAGGTCCGCGGAGACGCCGACGGAGAACTGCCGGTCCAGGCGCGTGATCGAGGTAGGGCCTTCACCGCGCTCGAGCCGCGCGAGATTGTCGATCCGGACCAGGCTGCCGTTATTGGAGGCGACCGTGAGCCCGCCCACCGCCTCCACGTCGTTCCGCTGATCCTCGCGCACCCGCATCTTGACGGGATAGCGCTCTCCCTCCTCGCGGAAGCTGGTGATCTCATCCTCTCCGCTGACCATCAGGCGCAGCGCGCTCGCAAGATCTGAAACGCGAACGCCCAGGTCGGCCGCGCGCTGACGGTCGACACTGACCCGGACCTCCGGGTTGCCAAGGTTCACCCGTGCCTTGACGTCGATGAACTGCGGCAGTGCGCGGATCTGTTCGTTCAGCTGGACGGCATACGCACTCAGCCGCTTCAGGTCGGGCCCATACAGGTTGACCAGGATTGGCCAGTTCGCGCTCTCACCGCCGCCAATCGCCTGTTTCAGCACGACGGTCGGCCGGTACGCGGCGTAGGGCTTCATCGCTTCGCGGACGCGCATCGCAATCTGTTCCTGCGACTCCTTGCGTTCGCCGAGCGGCTGCAGCTGGACGACGAGGTGGGAGTGATTGACGCGTTCGAAGATCGTTGGCATCACGTGGGCCACGCCCGGCACGTCCGCGACCCGTTTGCCGAACTCCTGGACCAGTTTCTCCATGCCGGCGAGCGAGGTTCCCTCCGGCGCATCGACGGTCAGGTCGAACTCTCCCTGGTCCTCTGTGGGGATGAACGATCGCCCCACATGCTTCGAGAGCGGGAAGGTGGTCGCGAAGACGAACAGGCTGATGGCAACGATGACGCCGCGATGGGCCAGCGACCAGTGAAGGCTGCGCGTGTAGATGCCGTCGATCCAGCGGTAGAAGGGCTGGTGACGGGCGTGGCCACCGGTCGACCCGCGCCCGAGCAGGCGCGCTCCGAGCATTGGAGTGAGCGTGATGCTGACGAGCAGCGACACCATGATCGCGAACGCCATCGTCAAGCCGAACGGATAGATGAAGCGCTGCGCGTACCCGGTCATGAACGCGACCGGCAGGAAGATGACGACCAGCGAGAGGGAGGTGGCCGCAACCGCGAGCAGGACCTCGCCCGTCCCTTCGATGGCAGCGGTGAAGGGAGTCATCTTCTCCTCGTCGATCTTCCTGAAGATGTTCTCCAGCACCACGATCGCATCGTCGATGACGATGCCGACCGCGAGCGTCAGCCCGAGCAGCGTCATCGTATTCAGGGTGAAATCCATCGCCCGCATCAGGGTGAAGGTCGCGATCAGCGAGGCTGGAATGGCCAGCGCGCTGATCAGCGTGGCGGGCAGGTTCCTGATGAACAGGAACACGATCAGGCTTGCGAGAAAGCTGCCGATCAGCAGGTGTTCCTCGAGCGAGGCGATCGAGTCGTAGATGAAGCGCGAATCATCGCGCGTAGTGATAACGGAGACGTCCTTCGGCAGTTGCGGCTTCAACTCGGCGAGTGCCGCCTTGATGTCCTCGATGACGCGGATCGTGTTCTGGCCGGACTGCCGGCGGACGTCGATCACCACCGCGCGTTCTCCCTGCAGGAATGCCGAGGTCCGCGCCTCCTCTTCGGTGTCCTTGACTTCGGCGATATCCGCGACGCGCACCGGCGTTCCGCCCTGCGTCGCCACCACGATCTTGCTGAACTCGTCGACGCGTTCGAAACGGCCGGGCGTGCGGAGCATCACCTCGGCATCTCCCTGGTCGATCCGGCCACCAGGGATTTCAACGTTGTCGGAGGCGATCGCCTCCCGCACCTGCCGCGCACTCAATCCGTGTGACGCCAGTTTTTCAACGTCGATCTCGACGTGCACTTCGCGCGCGCGTCCCCCGGCAACCGTCACTTCGCCGACGCCGTTCACCGCTTCGAGCGCCCGGCGGATCCGCTTGTCGGCAATCTCGGTCAGCGCGCGCAAACCCTGGGGACCGCTGAGCGCGATCGTGAAGATCGGCGCCGCGTCGGGATCGACCTTGGCGACGACGGGTGGCTCGACTTGCGGTGGGAGATTGCCCATCGCGCCGGATACTTTTTCGCGGATGTCCTGGGCGGCCTCGTTGATGTCGCGTTCCAGGACGAACTTCACGGTGATTCGCGCGGAACCGACGCCGAGCCTCGATTCGATCTGATCCACACCGGCGACGCCGGCGAGCGCCTGTTCGAGAGGTTCGGCAACCGACGAGCTCATTTCATCGGGGCTGGCACCGGGCAGGCGCACCGACACCGTGACGGTAGCAGGATCCGCTTTCGGCAGCAGGTCGACGTTCAGGTCCCTGAACGAGAAAATCCCGGTGACGACCAGCGACATGATCAGGACCGTGGTCATCGCCGGCCGCCGGACGCAAAATTCGGCAAACTTCATCGCGTCCCTCCAGTCGCCGGCTTGCTCCGCGGCGCCACCGCCAATCCATCGGATAGTGCCTCGACACCATCGGACACGATCGTGTCACCTGCCTCCAGCCCCTGCAGCACTTCGACGTTCGCGCCAATGCGGTCGCCCAGCTTGACCTCGGTCTCCTTCGCCTTGTGATCCTTGACGACGAAGATCACGCTGCGTCCGTAGCGCGTCTGAACGGCGGTCACCGGCAGGGCGAGTATTTTATCGACCCGGTCGGTGAGGATGCGGACACGCGCGAACGTGCCGGGTTTCAGGGCGCCGTCCGAATTGGGAACTTCTCCTTCGATGGCGAACGCGCGGGATTTCAGATTGACGTCCGGGCTGATGCGGGTGACCCGCCCCTCGACAGCGCGGTCGGGAAACGCATCGACACGGAGGCTCAACGTATGCCCGACTCGAATCGCCGGAGCGAAGCGTTCGGGAACTTCAGCCGTCAGACGGAGGGGATCGAGCCGCACCAGGCGCATCACCGGCGTCTGCACGCGCACCAACTGGCCTGGAGACACCAGCCGTTCCGCCACCACTCCTTCGAACGGGGCGCGAATCACCGCGTCCTGCAGGTTACGGGTCGCGCGGTTCAGGGTCGCCTCGCGCGCCGTGACTTCCGCAAGCAGGTTGCGCGCGGAGGCAACCGCCGCCTGGTGCGCGGCGCGTGCGGTCTGCAGTTCCGTTTCGGCCCGCTCGAGTTCCTGTGCGGGCAGGAGGTTTTTGCCGGCCAGCTGGCGGGCGCGCACCGCGAATTGTTCGGCCTCGTTCCGGCGGGCGAGCGCGCTGAGAACGTCGGGAGTCTGATCCACGGTCGGCAGCTCGGTCCCGGTTGCCCCCAGCTTGGCCCTGGTCTGCTCGAGCGCGGCACGCTGTTCGTCCGCCTGGTAGCGGAGCTTCTCGTTGTCGAGGACCACGAGCGGCGCGTTGGCCGCCACGTGGTCACCCATGTCCGCCGCCAGGCGCGCGACCCGCGCTTCGACTTCCGAGCTCACGACCGTTTCGTCCCGCGCGCCGAGCGTACCGACCACTTCGATCTGGCGGCGGATCTCCAGCGGCTTGACCTGGATGACGTTGACCCCGACCGCGTCACTCGAACCGGACCCGCCCTTACCGCTCGCCGTGCCGCTGCACGCCGAGACCAGGATCGTTGCCGCCACCGCGGCGGCGCCGAGCGGAAGCACGGATGCAGCAGGTCTCCTCAAGGTATGAAAGCTCATGGCTGAAGAGGGTTATTTCCCGTAGACGACGAACCACTTGTCTTCGAACAGGTTGTGTTCCGCGAGCTTTTTGAGACCTGCCGCCTCCATCCACGTCTGCACCTCGGGACGCCGAACCTGCAGCTTCGGATCGTCACGATGCGATGCATCCGGTCTGTCCGCGTCCAGCTCGATGATCGCGATACGGCCATTCGGCTTGAGATAGGACGCGACCTTCTTCAGGTACGCGTCACGATGATCGATGTGATGGAGCACGTCGTGAAAGAACGCGAGATCCACTTTCTCCGGCAGCTTGGGATCATCGTACTGGCCAAGTATGGTGCGGACGTTGGTGATCTGCTGCTCCTTCGCACGCTGCTCGAGGTGCGGAATGAACGCCTTGTCGACTTCGACCGCAAACAGCGTCCCGGGAGCAATGGCGCGCGCGAGCGGCCAGGAGAACACCCCCGCACCGGCACCGATATCCGCGATCACGTCACCCTTTTTCAGCCCGAGCTTCTCGATGACCTCCGCGGTCTTGAGCGTGGCGACCCGCTCCGGACGCTCGAGGCGCGCGATCCAGTCGTCGGCCGGACGCGATCCGAGTTGCGCAGATGACGAGGCCGCACACACGACGACGGCAGTGAGTGCAGAGAACAGGAAGCGCTTATCCAATATGATCCTCCACGAACGGATGGGCCTGGCAAGACCGAGCCAACCTCCCAGCATGGGTATGTTACCCTCGGTCGCTCTTTCCTGGCCCGCGCCGGTCGTTCAACTACAGCACCACGTGACGCGGCCACTTGGACCAGATCTGTTTTGCGGAGGTTGAGTCGATGATCAAGGTGAAGGGATGGCCGCTCCTCGCGTCCCTCGCGATGGCGGTGGCGGTAGCATCGGTACTGACCGGCAGAGCGCAAACGCCCGCGCCGGCCTCGGCGGACGCCATCATGCAACTGAAAGCCAAGGTCGCCCAGGCCACCAGGATGCTGGCCGCGGAGGGGATTATTGCCTCGTCCGGACATGTCAGCGTGAGAGTGCCCGGGACGGACAAGATTCTCATCGGTCCCGCCGACGTGACCCGCGACATCCTGACCGCCGACGACATCGTCACCGTCGACATCAACGCGAAGAAGCTGGAGGGCAAAGGCCCGCAGCCGCTCGAGACGGAGATTCACACCGGGATCTACCGCGCGCGGCCCGATGTCATGTCGGTCGTCCACAGCCATCCGCTGCATTCGGTGGTATTCACGATCACAGGTAAGCCGATTCTTCCGGTCAGCGTCCACGGCGCCATCTTCGCCGACGGCGTGCCGACCTTCGACAACGTGGGCCACGTGAACACGCGCGAGCTTGGCGACGGACTGGCGCGGGCTTTGGGAACGCATCGCGCGGTGCTCATCAAGATGCACGGCGCGGCGATCACCGGGGCGTCATTGGAGGAGGCATTCGTCGCCTCACTGCAGCTCGAGGAGAACGCCGAGAAGCAGCTCTGGGCTGAGGCGACCGGGAAGGTACAGCCCATGACCATGGAGGAAGCGGACCGATCCGTCAAGCAGTCCTTCCAGCCCTCGAGTATTCAGAAGCGCTGGCGGTATTACGAGGACAAGGAGAAGGCGGCGGCGGGACGGAAGTAGCTCGATGGACGTCTCACGCGCAGCTCTCGAGGAGCTGGTCACGGCCAACCGCATCCTCGCACGCGAAGGGGTAGTCGACGCGTTCGGGCATGCCAGCATCCGTCATCCCGCTCACGTGGACCGTTACATCATGTCGCGGGCGCGTGCGCCGGAGTGCATCGAGCTCGCCGACCTGATGGAGTTCGCGCTCGACGGCACACCGGTCGGCGCCGCCGGCCGCAAGCCGTACGCGGAGCGGTTCATTCATGGCGGCGTCTACGAAGCACGACCCGAGGTGCAGGCGGTCGTCCATCACCACAGCCCGAGTGTCATCCCGTTCGGCATCACCGGCACCAGCCTGAGGCCGGTGATGCACATGTGCGCGTCGATGGGAGCAGACGTCCCGGTCTGGGATACGCGGACCCACTTTGGCGACACGAACCTGCTGGTCACTGATGTCGCCATGGCGAGGGACCTGGCCGCCACGCTGGGCCAGCGGCCGGTCGCACTGATGCGCGGTCACGGGTGCGTTGTCGCGGGACGATCACTTCGCGAAGTCGTGTTCAACTCGGTCTATCTCGAGCTCAACGCGGAGCTGCAACTCAAAGCCACTGCTCTTGGTGCGGTGACCTTCCTCAGCCCCGGCGAAATCGACGCCATCCTGGCCACCCGCAGCTCGTTCACGTACGAGCGTGCATGGGAGTACTGGTGCATTCGAGCCGGGCGCAGCTACGATGCGCGCCCCATGGAAGGCCCGCTCGCGAAATGAGCTTTTCAGCGCCCGGCGAGCAGCCTGGCAGCGTCCGAGGCGGCGCGTGAGCCGGGATACTTTGCCGTGAGGGATTGCAGCACCTCCCGAGCCTGGGACGTCTTGTCCTGAGCCTGCAACGCCCATCCAAGACCGAGCATCACCTCCGGCTCTGCAGGCCGCCCGGGAAACTCCTTCAGATGGCGTTCGAACATCGCGGCTGACTTGTCGAATTCCTTCAGCTCGAAATAGTTCCGGCCCATGCCGACGAGAATCTCCGCCCGGACGTCCTTCTGATCGGGCGGCGTGCGCACGCGGATCGCCCGGTCGAAATAGCGATTGCTGGCCCGGTAGAATCCGTCCGACCGCAACTCCCGGCCGAGCGTCGTCAGCGCCTGGAAATCATCCTTGTTGCGCGCCAGTGCCAGTGACAGCTCGTTGAACTTGCTGACATCCGCGGGGAGCTCGTTGAGGAGCTGGAGCAGGCGGTCGGCGGGCAACAGACCCGTGTACCTGAACAACTCCGTCCCGTACGAATCGGTCAGCAGCAGCGTGGGTGTCCCGTTAACCGTGTACTTGCGCGCCACGTCCGGCTGCTTATCGACGTCAACGCGAACCGGATGCAGCTTCATGATCGCTGCTCCAATCCGCTCGTCAGGGAAAACATCCTCGTCGAGCACCTTGCACGGCTCGCACGTCACCGACCAGAACTCGAGCAGCATCGGCCGGTTGGCTTTCCGTGCCGACGCCGATGCCGCATCGAGGTTCGTCTCCCATCGCACCTGTCCGCTTGCGGCGTGCGCATGAAGGCTCACCGCGCTTGCGACTGCGAACGCGGTGAGCCGTGCGAAAAGAATTGCGGACTTCACGTTCATCTCAGAACTGGAACCTCAGGCCGATCTGCGCCTGGAAGGGTGCCGATCGCAGACCGCCGTTGAGCAGGTAGTTGCCGCTGGCATCCTTCACCTGTCCAAAGTTCGCCGGCGGGGCCGGTGACACCAGCGCACCGTTCTGCAGTACGGTGCCCGGGCCATAGACCATATTCGCAGATCCGATCTCGACGTTGTCGAAGTCGAACAGGTTGAAGAGCTCCAGCGACAGAATCGCACGGCTGTTGCCGGGCGCTTTGAAGCCGCGCTGCACCCGAAGGTTCACCTCCGAAAAGCCCTTGTTGCGGTAGGTGTTCCGCGGGATGACCACTCCATCGATCACCGGCCGGTCACGCAGCACCCCGTCCTTGTTCAGGTCCGAACCGGCCGACGCGCTGTACGGCCGTCCTGAATTGAAGCGCATGGTTGTCGACAGTTCGATCTGTGCCGGCAGGAAGACCAGGGCGTTGGCGGCAAACTGGTGCCGCTGATCGATGTTCGACCAGGTGTACTCGTTGTTCAGGTTGTATGCGTCGTCGAACACGATGCCGCTGATGCCACGCTCGGTATCGTCATGACTCCGGCTCCAGCCGAGCGTGTAGTACAGGTCGAAGGTGTAATGCGGGCGCCGGGCGGAGAGGGAAGCGGTCGCGCCGTGGTAATTCGAACGGGCCGACGGCTCGGTCACCTGAACGAACCCGAACTGCGGCGCATAGGGCCTGGACGACGTGTAAACGGGACGCCCGGTGGCATCGGGAATGGGCTCGGTCAGATTGATGTTGCGAACCCTCGCGATGCGGGTGGTATTGATGTTGGTGAAGTCGACCGCCGCCGTCAGGCCGGACCCAAGCTGGCGCTCGAGCGCGACACGGAAATGCGCCGCGCGGGGCAGCCGGAAGTTCGGATCAATGTAATTGACCGTCTGGCCCACGCGGTTCTCCGGGGCGACCAGTTGATTCAACTGGTCCGCGGTGAGGACCGGCAGGCTTCCGAGTGGCGCGGAGGCGAGGTCGATCCCAAACCGTTTGAACGCGTCCGACACCGCATTGGCGTTGCCGGTTGTCGAGATGATCACACTGCTGCTCAATTCGGGATTGCCTCCGTTCGAGAGCATGGACTGCTCGAACACCGGCATGTACGGCGGCGCGTAGAAGAGTCCGCCGGCAGCTCGAACGATGGTCTTGCCGTCGTTTGCGGGATCCCACACGATCCCGAGACGAGGCGCAATCAACTCCTTGTCATCGGGGATGCCGGTTGCCAGCGGAAAACGGTTCGCCGGAACCGTCGGTGCGATGTAATCCGGCAGAAATGCCATCTCGTAGCGCAGTCCGGGGCTCAACGTCAGCCCGGGTCGCAGGCGCCACTCATCCTGCACGTAAAACGCCAGCTGCTGCATCGTCGCATCGAGCGATCCGGTACCGGCAAACTGGCGGTACTCGAACGGACGACGGGCGGAGTAGTCGGCGAGGCTGTTGAACGTGTAGATACCGTTTGCGCCGGCGTCGAAGGTCGTGCGTCCGTTGACCAGGTTCGAATCGAATCCGAGCTTGGCTGTGTGCGCACCGCTGACGAACGACAGGTTGTTGATCACCTGGTAGCGCATGTCGGTGAACCTGTAGCCGATGTTGCCGTAGCTGAGGCCGGTAGCTTGCGGACCGTAAATAGCCACCGTGGCGCCCGCATTACGGACGGTTACTTCCGGTCCGGATCCGCTGGTGTTCCAGGGCCGGAACTCCCGCACGACCTGCAGGCGGAACTCGTTCAGGAAACGACTGGAAAGTACTGACGTCAGCTGCGCCATGCCGGTGACGTCGTTGCGATTGGTCAGGAGCACCTGGTTTGACAGCGCGCGGTTGGTGATCGAGTCAGCACCGAGCCCCTGGGACATGATCACCCCGCCGACGTTGTTGGTCACGCGGTTGCGGATGTAGTCGAAGCGGCCCATCAAGGTATGACGATCGTTCAGGCGGTGATCGATGCGGCTGACGATCGATTGCGACTGGCTCAGTGCCTCGAGCTGCTCTTCGGGAGCCACGCCAAGCAGGTCCTGCGCTGCCGCGGTGCCGCGCAGGTTCTGGGTGTCGAGGGCGGAATAGAGGATCTCAACCGGCTTCGTGTTCGCCTGGAACTCGGGCGCGATGAAGTAGAACGTCCGATCCTTGTTCAGCGGCCCGCCGACAGATCCGCCGAACTGCTGACCGGTGCCGATCGGCTGACGGCCGAACGGATCCGTGGTCGTCATCGCGTCGTTCCGGAACAAGTAGTAGCCGGTGCCGCGCAGCGCATTGGTGCCCGACTTGGTCGACAGGTTGATGATGCCGCCGGTTGAGCGGCCGAACTCCGCGGAGAAGGTGCTGCGAAGCACCTGGAACTCCTGCAGCGCCTCGAGACTGAAGGTCGGCGAGAACTCCACGTGGCCGCACCAGTGAGTGTTCGTGTAGTCACCACCGTCGACGTTGATGTTCGTGAACAGGCCCTTCTGTCCCGAGATCGCGAATCCGCCGCACTCCGGCTCGATCTGGGTCGATGGTGTGAGGAGGAACATCGAGCGCACCCGCCGGCCGCTGGCCGGCAGATTCTGGATCTGCAGCTCGGTCAGCACCGCTTTCGAGTGCGTGCCCGTTCTGTCGAGCGCGAGCCCGGTGACCTGGACGTCCTCTGTCAGGCCAGCAACGCGCAGCGTGACGTTTCCCGTCACGGTTGCGCCGAGTGTCACGACCGCCTCGCGCGTCACGGGTTCGAATCCCGTGCCGACCGTGGATACTTCATACGTGCCCAGCGGCAGCAGTGAGAGTGCGTACCGGCCGGCTGAATCGGATGACGTCCGGCGGGTGAGGTTCGTGTCTCTACTCCGGACCGTCACCTCGGCCCCAACCACGGCCGCTCCAGTTCCATCTACGATCTGACCGACGATCTGGCCGCTATTCGCGGCCGACTGCGCCCGCACCACGACCGGCGCCAGCGCCAGGGCCGCCAGGCAGACAGCCCACCGCGCAATCACGCGTGACAATTTCATTTCTCTTCCCCCGACTGACTGTTCGACGTACGGAGACAGACCCGCTCCGGCACCCTGGATGCGGCGATGAATGCGATCCGGAGTGGTTCAGGCTTTTGGGGGAGGGCTGGTGTGAGCGAGAGCCGGTGAAAGGTAGAAGGGAAAGATTTCTGTCTCGACCGGGGCGACAGCGCGTGCGACTGACACGGCCGCGTGAGCCGGCACGATGGCGATCATCCCGGGGATCAGCAACGAGCAGCCGTCCGGAACGAGCACACAACCTGGGGCCGGCGCCGGGGTTTCTGGCTTGTGGCGCGCGCAGGTTTCTTCACAGCCCTGTCCATCACCCGCAGCGACGGTCAGCGCGGCCGAGCCCGGCCCGCCGACACAGATCATGTGAATCCCGGTGAGCGGGATCATGGTGAGTAAGAGGCAGGTGAAGAGTCGGCGCAGCACGGCTGTAATGGATATCGAGTGGCGCGAAAGAGGCACCGTACCAGCGTGCCGCCGGGCCTGTCAAGGAGCGCCCTCATGGTCGCGGGCCTGGCGCGACGGCACCTCCGCTACAATTTACGTCGTTTGCAAACCGAAGTGCTGATCGTCGGAGCGGGGCCCGTCGGGCTGACGCTCGCCGTGGATCTCGGACGCAAGGGCATCCGCACCCTGCTGATCGAGAAGAAGCCGGCTCCCGAGTTCCTCCCGAAGATGGAGCGCTGCAACGCGAGGACGATGGAAATCTTCCGTCGCATGGGACTCGCGACAAAGATCCGCGCCGCCGGTCTGCGCGCGGACGTCCCCATGGACGTCTACATCGCGCTCGCCATGAACGAGCCGCCGCTGCTGCACTTGAAATATCCGTCCGTGGCCGAGGCGCAGGCCGAGATCGCTGCGTGCAATGACGGCACGATGCCGCTCGAACCCTACCAGCTGATTTCGCAATATACGCTCGAACCGCTGCTGAAATCAGAAGCGGAGCAGCTGCCAACCGTCACGGTCCAGTACGGCTGCGAGTTTCTCTCGCTCTCCCAGGACCAGGACGGCGTCACCGCCTCGCTGCAGAACGAGCGCGGAACGGTGTCTGATGTTCGAGCGCAGTACGTCGTCGGCTGCGATGGAGGGGGGAGCCTCGTCCGCAAACAACTCGGCATTCAGTTGCGTGGTGAAGGTGACATCCTGCGTCTCTACCAGGCGCTCTATTACTGCCCGGAACTGTTCGACCGGATCCCGATCGGCGACGGGCCCGGACACGGCCGGCATTACCACATCGCCGACGGTCAGGCGACGTTCCTGATCATGCAGGATTCGACCAGGCACTGGACGCTGCACGCCACCGTCGAACGGCCGGAGGAGATGGCCGCGCAGTTCGAGCGCGCCGTTGGGGTGCCGGTCAGTTACGACATGCTGTATGTCGGACAGTGGAAGCAGAACCTGCTGCTCGCCGATCGTTACGCCGCTGGCCGCGTGTTTCTGGCCGGCGACTCGGCGCACCTGGTAATACCAACCGGTGGCCTCGGAATGAATACCGGCGTCGGTGACGCGATAGACCTCTCGTGGAAGCTCGCCGGCACCTTGCGCGGGTGGGGCGGACCGCAACTGCTGGCGTCGTACGAGATCGAACGGCGGCAGGTGGGTGATCGCAACGTCGGCGCCTCCCGTTACGCATCGCTTGGCCGGCGCAAGTGGCGCTCGCAGTACCGGCCGAACATCCGGGAGCGTTCGGCCGAAGGACAGCGGACGCGCGACAATCTCGCACGCATCGCCGACGTCGAACAGCGGAAGACCAACGAGATGATCGGCGCCGAGCTGGGCTATCGGTACGTCGGTTCACCCATCGTCGTCGACGAGCCTGGCGGGCCCGAACATTTGTTTCGCGAGTACGTGCCGACGACGTGGCCGGGCGCGCGGCTGCCGCATGTCTGGCTGGATGACCGGAGCCCGATGCAGGACCGGATCGGAGACGGTTACACGCTGCTTCGACTCGGGACGACGGCCACCGATACGGCGATGCTCGAACGCGCGCTCCGCGACCGCAACGTGCCGCTCGACGTGCGGACGATACCCGACACCGTCGCACGGGATCTGTATGGGTACGATCTCATCCTGCTGCGTCCGGACATGCACGTCGTCTGGCGCGGCAACCGCGCGCCGGGCGATCCAGGACATCTGGCCGCGCTGATCACGGGACATTCATGACACTCAAGATAGACGTTTTCAATCACATCTTTCCGAAACCCTTCTTCGATCGCCTGCAGGAAGTCATTGTCAACAGGGGAGCGATCAAGCGATGGCTGCATATCCCGTTTCTCCACGACATCGACGTGCGGTTCCGGATGCTGGAGGAGTTCGGGCCGGACTATCGCCAGGTCCTCTCCCTCTCGGCCCCGCCGATTGAGTCGATCAATCCTGACCGGCAGGTGACGCTGGATCTGGCGCGTCTGGCGAATGACTCGATGGCGGAACTGGTTCGTCTGTATCCGCAGCGATTCCCGGGGTTCATCGCGTCGCTGCCCTTGAACCATCCCGAAGAGAGCGTCGTTGAACTGCAACGGGCGGTGAAGGATCTCGGCGCTTTCGGCGTCCAGATCTTTTCCAACGTGAACGGACTGCCGCTCGACGATCCACGATTTTTCCCGCTGTTCGAAACCGCCGAGCGGCTGGGTTGTCCGCTGTTCCTCCACCCGGCGCGCGGGGCGAAGTTTGCCGACTACCCCGGCGAGGAGAAATCCAAGTACGAGATCTGGTGGACCTTCGGCTGGCCGTACGAGACCAGTGCCGCGATGCAGCGGCTCGTGTTCTCGCGCGTCCTGGACCGGCTGCCGAACATCAAGATCGTTGCGCATCATCTTGGCGCGATGGTTCCGTACTTCGAAGGACGGGTCGGGTACGGTCTCGACCAGTTCGGATCCCGGACCGCGGACGAGAACTACGAAGGGCTGCTGGCCTCGATGCCCAAACGTCCGTACGACTACTTCAAGATGTTCTGGGCCGACACGGCGGTCTTCGGCAGCCGGGCAGCGACGGAGTGCGGATTGAAATTCTTCGGCGCCGACCAGGTGATGTTCGCGTCCGATGCGCCGTTCGATCCCGAAGGCGGTTCGATGTACATCCGCGAGACGATCCGGATCCTCGACACGCTTGACGTTTCAGAAACCGACCGGCGCAAGATCTACCAGGGCAACGCCGAACGGCTGTTCAACCGGAATTTTGAGTCATAGAGGGGGTCTGACCCCGGTCTGACCCCACTCATTGCATCAGCCAGGTCAGTGCGGCGACCAGACCGCCGGCCAGCTGGCGCGGCTTTTCGATGTGGCCGTAATGGGTCATGGGCAGGTCGAAGAGGAGGACGCGGATCGGCGTCCCCGGATTCTCTTTACGAAACTCGTTGGCGACCTGCAGTTCGCGCGCCTTCTCCGGGTCCGTATTCCAGTGGCCGTCGTCGAGCGCGCCGACGGTCCAGATCATCCGGCGATAACCCTTCACCGGCGCACGCATGGTGGTGAACAGGTCGCCGATCACTTCTTCGGCGCCGATGCCAAGGCGATTGCCTTTGAGCGCCTGCCGGATCTGCCCGGCGACGTGATCGCGGAGATTGTCCGCGCTGTTGTGTTCGACGTTCTGCAGCGTCTGCTTGAACTGGGGACGGCGTCGGTCTTCCAGACTCATCCACCGGGTCGCGACCTCGAGGCGGGTTTTGTCTGGATCCCACACCGGGTTGAGCGGGCCGAGGTATCCACGCGCGTAGGCGCTCGGCGGCCGCGGATTCAGATCCCAGACAGGCGGGTAGTCGCTGGCCTCGCGGGGGCCGCGGAATTCACGCATCCCGGCGAGCGCCGCCGGGCCGCCCGTGCCCCAGCCGAGCGACAGACCGCGCAGGCGATCCTTGAGGGTCGACTGACTCAGGATGAACTGGACTTCACCGCCGGTGGAATGACCGACGATCACCACGGGGCCCGTCGTCTTCGCTTCAATCAGACGCCGAACACCTTCAGTGACCACTTTGAAGGTGTAGATCGAGTGGCGGATTCGCGCTTCCTCAGGCGACACATCGCGATCGAGCAGGTAGCCGGGGATCCGCTTCTCATAGGCCGGCTCGGTCCAGCCGCCGTGCCTGTAGTTGCCGGGAATAGTGATCAGCAGCACGGGGACCCGCTGCGCCAGGTACTGTCCCAGCCCGGGCCGGTTCAGCGGATCGACGAAGAACTCGTACCAGTTTGCAGAGCCTCCGTCGATCACCGCAACCGTGGGGAGGTTCGGGATGGGATTGTTGGGCACGAGGTGGAGCGCACTGATATCCCAGTCGACGCCGTACAGCTTGTAGCGCACGACCAGCCAGCGCGCCGTGTAGCCAAGCGTCTGCGACGGAACTGATTCGAGGGTGCGCGGATCGAATGCGCCGCCCGGCGCTTTGTCGGCCAGGGCCTTGACCGTGGATCCGCCGTCGGGCAGTTCCCATCCGAGTTGTTCGAACTGGTCGCGGGGAACCGAATGATACGGCCGATCCTCGCGAAGCGACTGCACCACCCGATCACCAACCGGACCCTGTGTTGCCTGTCCGATCACCGTTCCGACCGCCGCGCTGGAGAGCAGCGTCGCCAGCACGACGTGGGTTCGCGTGTTCATCCGCAATCTCCTTATCCGGTTAGCGATGCCGATCCGGTTTTCAGAGTCATCCTACAATCACCGGACCATGACGCACACAGTTGTTCAACCAGAATCACTGCCTGATCCGCGTCCGCGCTACAGCCAGGGGATCCAGACCGACGGCGGACGCCTCCTCTTCATCGCCGGCCAGACCTCGGTGAACAAGGACAACAGGATCGTGGGGGTGGGAGACATCGAACAGCAGGTCGTGCAGGTGTTCGAGAACGTGGGGGCCGTGCTTCACGCGGCGGGAGGATCGTTCGACAACCTGGTGATGACGACCACCTATCTGACCGACATCAAATACCGCGAGGCTTATAACAGGATCCGATTGAACTATTACCGGAACGGCTGCCCGACGAGCACGCTGGTGGTCGTCGCCGGTCTCGCCAATCCGGACTACCTGATCGAGATCGACGGCATCGCGGTCATTTGAGCCGGTCCCGTTCTTCGGATGCGGCATGCAGCCCCGTGTTGCCGGCCGGAACGCCGGCATAGATCGAGGTCTGCAAGAGGACCTCCTCGATGTCGCACCACTCCAGTTCGTGGGCCAATCCCGTGCGCACGTGCAGCCGGAATTCTTCCCAGCGACCCATCGCGGCGGTGATGGCCAGCACCAGGAGCCGGCGCGTTCGCACGTCGAGGCCGGGTCGCGTCCAGACCGTCCCCCAGGCAAAACGGGTGATGAAGTCCTGGAACTCGGGGGTCGAGAGCGTGGACGCGAGCGACTTGTCCACGTGGGCGTCGCCAAGCACGGCGCGGCGAACCCGCATGCCGGACTCGCGTCCGTCGGTTCGTTCCGTCGGCAGGAACGCATGCAGCGCCGCACTGAAGCTGCGCGGCATCTCGAGGTTCGACAGGTGTGCGGCTTTCAAGTGCACGACGCGCGGCCGGCGAATGTGTGATGCGAGAACTTCGCTGTGCCCTGTCCATGGCAACGAGACATCGAGGTCACCGCTGATCACGAGCGTATGCGTCTTGATGTCGCCAAGGCGCGAGGTCATGTCGGCGTCGCGCACTGCCGCGCAACACCCCGCGTAGCCGACCGGGTCGGTGGCGAGCAGGGTCCGGCGAGCGCCGGCAACAGACGGCGGGTTTGCCTCGAGCGAAGGCGGCGAGAAGAACCGACCCATCACGGTCTGCTCGACCGCCGCCATCCCCGACGCGAGCACCGTTTGCCGGCGAACCTCCATGCCCTTGGCATCGGGGCGGGGAGAGGTGTTCGCGAGGACAAGGGCGGTCAGCCGTCCTGGCGCGTTGAGCGCGAGCCACTGACCGATCATCCCGCCGAGGGACAACCCGCAAAAGGCAAACTGCTCGATGCCGAGAGCGTTCGCGATGGCCAGGGCATCACGGCCGAGCTGTTCGACGGTGTAGTCACCGGGCGTGATGTCGGAAGCACCGTGCCCGCGAATGTCATACCGGAGCACCCTGAAGTGGTTGCCGAGATCCAACGCCTGCGGATCCCACATCGAGTGATCCTGGCCGAGCGAATGCGAGAGCATCACTACCGGCCGATCATCGTGGCCGTCCAGCCGATAGTAATGACGGACGTTGTCGACGGTTTCAAACGGCATATCAGTTACTCATCTCCGCCGGCGAGGAGCCGCTGGCGGAAATGCTCCGCGGATCCAAGATACGCTTCGGGCGACGTGAGCGTGGACAGGACATCGGCGCTCAGTGCTGCGCCCACTGCGGTGTTCTCCGCCAGCATCTCGCCAA
Source organism: uncultured Acidobacteriota bacterium (assembly GCA_963742265.1). GTDB lineage: Bacteria > Acidobacteriota > Vicinamibacteria > Vicinamibacterales > 2-12-FULL-66-21 > JACDCA01. The sequence goes on along the minus strand of CAVULC010000002.1, from coordinate 169,179 downwards.
ATGGACGCTTCTCCGTGGCTGTGCGCTCGAGCGCGGACGCGATGGCCGCAGCCGCGCGTTCGCGCCCAAGTGCCGGTGCCAGCAGCACCATCGCCCGCTCGGCGAACACGGTTCCGTGAGTCGCCGTGAGATTCATCCGCATTCGCGCGGGATCGACCTGTAATTGTTCGATCGCTCCGGCAAGCGCGGCAAGCGCGGAGCCGGTCGCCTGCACGGCCGCCACGACAGTGCTCGCTTCCGCGTGCCACCCGCCGAGCCCGCGCTCGTGCTCCTGCACCATGCCCGAGAGGAACGCGGCGACAAGCCCCGGCAGACGATTCGCCGCGGCGAGCGCAATCGCACATGCCGCCGGGTTGCGTTTGTGGGGCATCGAAGACGAGCCGCCGCCGGGCTCGAATGCTTCGGCAACCTCGAACTGCATCAGCAGCGACAGGTCGCGAGCGATCTTCCCCAGCGCCGCCGCATAGATGCCAAGAGCGCTGACGAGGGCGGCGAGCCGATCCCGGTGCGCGTGCCACGGTGCGGCCGGAAGCGGCAGCGCCAACGCGCTTGCGAGCTCTTTGGCGACGCGGGGGCCATCTGCCCCAAGCGCCGCGAGTGTTCCCGACGCACCCCCGAACTGAAGAACGCACGCCTCACGAAAGCCGTCCGAGACGCGCACGAATCCGCGCGACTCCGCTGCGAACCATCCCGCCGCTTTCAACCCAAACGTCGTCACGGATGCTGGTTGCAGCAGCGTGCGGGCGAGCATCACTGACGCTGCGTGGGTCTCAGACAGACGCCGCAGGCTCGCGGAGAGACGCGCGTGATCGACGGCCAGCACCTGCTGCGCTTCCAGCAAACACAGGATCAACGCGGTGTCACTGATGTCCTGGCTGGTCGCCCCCCAATGCACGTAAGTCGCGGCGGAGGGGTCGTCCCGCGCAACGATCTTTCGCAGCGCGTCGACAAAGGGAATGGCGATCGTTCCGGACGCTCGTGACGTCTGAGCGATCGCGGCCGAGTCGAAGACGGCGTTCGCGGCAACTTGCTCGATAGCCTCGGCTGCGCCGGTTGGAATGACCCTGCTGCCCGCCTGCGCGCGCGCCAGTGCGACTTCGAATCGCACCATCGCCGCAAGGACCGCTCGGTCGTCGAAAACGATCTCGAGTTGTTCGGTGCCGGCGAGACTGTTAAAGAGTTGCACCGTGATCCGTCCTCATCTGTCGAAAAACACCGTCTCACGGTCGCCCTGGAGCCGCAGATCGAATATCCACCGATCCGGACGAGCTGGCGTCCGGCGTCGCCAGCAGTGTCGCACGCCGGTTCACTGGCACGAGCGCCAGCACTGGATCGGTCTCAACGGCGGTGTCTCCAGCGAAATAGATTCGCGTGTGCAACTGGCGGAGCAGGCCGCGCGCGAACACGCACACGTACACGTGCGCCGCGTGTCCGGCTGGTCGAGACCCATCGACGCTGCCCGGCTTCGCGATCTCGAATTCACACATGCCATCCTCGCCGGTCGGCAGGCGGCCGAAGGCACCCGCCTGTAGCTACCTCGATCATTGCGTCGATGACCGGGGCGCCGTTGCCGTCGGTGACGACGATCGCCAGCGTTGCGGGCGTAATGCCGGGCCCCAACCGGTCGACCAGCCGGCCGTTCGGCGCAGCGGTCAGGCCGAAATGAAAGAAGGGACCGACCGTTTGTGAGGCGGTGGCGATGAGTCGATCGTCGCCGCTCACACCCGTCCCTCGAACGGCGTCGCATGTGCGCCGCAGACGACAATGTCCCAGGCAAATCCGAGCGCCCATTCCGGCCGGGTCAGTGACAGATCGAAGCGCGAAATCAGGCGGCGGCGCGCGCGCTCGTCGGGAATCGCCTGCATGATCGGATCGTACGGAAACATCGGATCGTCCGGGAAGTACATCTGGGTGACGAGCCGCGTGCGGAAATCGGTGCCGAAGATCGAGAAGTGAATGTGCGCCGGCCGCCAGGCGTTGTCGTGATTCCGCCACGGGTACGCGCCGGGCTTGATGGTGGTGAACTGGTAGCGGCCGTCCGCATCGGTTACGGTGCGTCCGGCTCCGGTGAAATTCGGATCCAGCGGTGCGGGATGATTGTCGCGATGGTGGCGGTATCGTCCGCCGGCGTTCGCCTGCCAGACTTCGATCAGCGCGTTGCGAACCGGGCGTCCGTCTTCATCCACCACGCGTCCAGCGACGATGATCCGCTGACCCAGTGGTTCTTCTCCGATGTTGCCGCGTGAGATCGTTGTCGGTTTCGCCGATCGTCCACCATCCGTAGACCGGCGCCGCCAGGTCCGACATCGACTCCGGCAGCCTGATCGCGGGCTGCGCGGGCGCGCGATGGAGGTCGAACCGTACGGCCGGGTACAGCAACGGTGGTTGGGTGCCGGCAAGAGTAACCTCGTTCATCGCATCTCCCATCATTCCGCCGTTCCATGCGCGCGCGCCGTTCGCGCCTTGAGGTCGCGCAGTGCGTCGAGCTCGTGCGCCGTCGGCGCGGGCGTTGACTCCACAACATTTCGGAAGCGGACCGGCCACCCGGTATTCTCGATCACCTGCTCGCGCGTCACGCCGGGATGCAACGTGACGACCTCGAATTCATTCGTGTCTGGATGCGGACGCATCGTGCAGAGATCGGTCACGATCAAGACGGGTCCCTGGCTCGTGAGGCCGAGGGTCCGCCGCTCGCGTCCAGTCGGACCGTAGCCAAGCGACGTCAAAAAATCGAGCTTCTCGACGAAGGCCCTCGGCCCGTGCGGCATCACGATGAAGATACGCTGACACGCCGTGGCGATTTCAGTGGCACCACCGGACCCCGGCAATCGGACGCGTGGTCGGGCGTAATCGCCTACCACGGTGCTGTTCAAGTTGCCGAAGCGATCGACCTGCGCGCCGCCGAGGAACCCCACGGTGATCCGTCCGCCCTGCAGCCAGTATTGAAACATCTCCGGCACCGGCACGGTCGTCAGAGCGGTTTCGCACAGCTCCCCGTCGCCGATCGACAGCGGCAGAACGTCAGGTTTCGTTTCAAGGGTGCCGGATTCGTAGACGAGCGTGAGTCCTGGAGCGTGCGTCAGCCGCGCGAGGTTGCAGGCCGCCGACGGCAGACCGATGCCGACGAAACAGATATCGTCGTTGGCGAGCGCACGGGCTGCCTCGACGGTCATCATTTCGGTCGCGGTGTACGTCATGTTGTCTCACCCCGGCGACTCGCCGGCTGACGGGTGATGTTGGCGTCGATCCACGTTCTGAAACGTTCGCGGTCACGCGCGATCTCGTCCCACTCAGTGTAGAAGGCATTGTCGCGCTGGTAGTAACCGTGGGCATACGACGGACGCGCGCCACCGGGCGCGACGACCACCGCGTCGACCGTCCACGACGGCAGCACGACGGCGTTGGTTCCAGCGGTTGCGAGATCGTCGACCACTTCCTCGACGGTGACGACCGCGTGCGTAGCGGCGAGCACCGCTTCTTTCTGGACGCCGACAATGCCGGAGACGAGCACGTTGCCACGACGATCCGCCTTCTGCGCGTGGATGATCGTGACATCCGGACGGAGCGCGGGCACTGCCGCGAGCGCCTCTCCAGTGAAAGGACAGGTGATCGAACGGATGCGCGGATTCACACGGGTGAGCTCGGATCCAAGATAGCCGCGGAACACGGCGCAGGGCATGCCGGCGGCTCCCGCGGCGTACGCGTGCGCCATGGCTGAGTGGCTATGCTCCTCGATCTCGAGAGGTTTCGGCCAGTCGTGCTCCACGGCGTCGCGCAGTCGATGCAGCGACCCGACGCCAGGATTACCGCCCCAGGAAAACACCAGCTTGCGGGCGCAGCCAGAGCCGATCATCTGGTCGTAAATGAGGTCGGGCGTCATCCGGATCAACGTCAGGTCGGTGATCCCCTGGCGGATGATCTCGTGCCCGGCAGCGAACGGGATGAGGTGAGTGAATCCCTCGAGGGCGACCGTGGTCCCCGGTCGCACGAACTGCGAGACAGCGTCGGGCAATGACAGAAACTGGGTCACAGAGCCTCAGCGCGCGGACGTCATGGAGAAGGCGGGAAGACTCGAGCGATGCGAGACCAGTATCAGCTTCCACGACTCGTTGAGCCCGCCGGTGATGCCGGCCGCGGCGACCGACAAATTGATTTCGCCCACGGCCGGCGCGATCGCGAGCGGATCGGGGAACGAAAGTTTGCCCGACTCCACGCCGGTGAGCGGGTTGAGCAGCCGGACATCCGGAACCGGGCCGGCAACGAGCACGGCGCCGCCAGCCGCGCCAGGTCCCATGAAGGGCCGGAACGGCACTCCCTGCTGCCAGCGCTGGACGCCACTGATCCGATCGACGGCGCGCACCACGTTGTCGAGACCGGCGAAGTAGACCCGCTCCGCATCGGCAGCGGCGGCGCCTCGAATCTCGGCGCCAACGTTCCAGCGCCAGTCGATCTCTCCGTTCGACAACTTCAGACAATAGAACTTTTTGTCGGTGGCGCCGACATAGACGCGATCCCCGACGACCAGCGACTCCGCGGGAAAACCACCGACCTGGCGTTCCCATTTCGTCTGTCCCGTCCTGAGATCCAGCGCCTGGACGAACCCCGTTCTCAGTGGAACGATCAGGAGATCGCCGGCAATCGCGACGCGGTCGCGTTGAAGTGCGTTATCACGCGACCACACGACCGTTCCGTCCGCCGCGCGCAACGCCACGATACGGTGGGATGGCGTGACGATGACCCAGCCGTCTTTGGCGACCGGCGGAGCCGTCAGAGTTCCGGTTGGCGTGTGCCAGGCGACTGCACCGTTCTCGACGCTGAGTGCGTGGATCGCCTCGCCGGCAGCCACGTACACCTGCCGGTCGTCGAGGGCCACCTGCTGGTCGGGAATCATGCTGGCGCGCCACAGTGTGTGTCCGTCGGACAGGGCGTGCACCTCGAGTAAACCTGGCAGGGTGGTGACATACAGCCTGGCGGCATCCATCAAGGGCGGAAACATCGGTGCGGCGGGAATCGGCACCGTCCAGTGCGTGGCGGCGGGCGGCTGCAGCAGGAACGCCGGTGCACCCGTTTGCACCGGAGGCATCAGCGGCGGCACCGGTTGCTGCCCGTGGAGCGCCGCGCCAAGCACCAACATCGCGGTGAGTGGGTGAAGAAACCTACAAGATGTGGTGCTTCCAACCGTAGCCACGCTTTATAATAGCGTCATCCAATCGGCCGTCAGTTTCCCCGTCCGCGTCAATTCATAGTGAATCATCAGACTATCGTCGTTCTCGACTTCGGTTCGCAATTCACCCAGTTGATTGCCCGTCGTCTGCGCGAACTCTCGGTCTTCGCGGAGATCCTGCCATTCGACACGCCGGTCGAACGGGTGCGCGAGCGGCAGCCGGTCGGAATCATCCTGTCTGGCGGGCCCAAAAGCGTGTCCGACAACGGCGCTCCGCATTGCGACACCGCGATCTACGAGTCCGGTGTCCCGGTGCTCGGTATCTGCTACGGGATGCAGTTGATGACGCATGCGCTTGGCGGCCAGGTGGCGCCCGCCCCGCACCGTGAATTTGGCCTGGCCACGATCAGCATCGATGCCGACGCGCCGCTCTTCGCGGCGGTGCCAACCCAACTGAGGGTCTGGGCGAGCCACGGCGACTTCGTCAAAGCCGCTCCTCCCGGGTTCAGTGTCACGGCAACCAGCGCCAACGCGCCGGTTGCCGCCATGGCATCGGTCGATCGCGGACTCTACGCATTGCTGTTCCATCCAGAGGTCGCGCATACCGACTACGGCCTCGAAATCCTGCGCAACTTTGCCTACGACGTCTGCGGCTGCACCGGCGACTGGACGATGAAGTCCTTTGTCGAAGAAGCGACCGCGCGCATCCGCGAGCAGGTGGGAGACGGCAAGGTGGTCTGCGGGTTGAGCGGGGGAGTCGATTCAACCGTGGCGGCAGTCCTCATTCACCGCGCCATCGGTGACCGGCTGACCTGCATTTTTGTCGACAACGGCGTGATGCGCCAGGACGAAGGGGAACAGATCGAGCGCCGGTTCGGGCGCATGAAGCTGCCGCTCGTGTTCGCCGACGCTGCCGACCTGTTTCTGACGCGTCTCGCGGGCGTAACGGATCCGGAGACGAAGCGCAAAACCATCGGCGCCACCTTCATTGACGTGTTCGAGAGCGAGGCCACGAAGCTGGGGTCGTTCGACTTCCTCGGACAGGGGACGCTGTATCCGGACGTGATCGAAAGCGTATCGGTGGTGGGTCCCTCGGCGCCGATCAAGAGTCACCATAATGTCGGCGGCCTCCCAGAACGCATGCGCTTCAAGCTGGTCGAACCGCTCCGCCTGCTGTTCAAAGACGAAGTTCGCAAGGTCGGCGAAGAGCTCGGGCTCGAAGAGGAGTTCGTGTGGCGGCAGCCCTTCCCTGGTCCGGGTCTCGCCGTCAGAATCCTCGGCGAGGTGAGTGAGTCGCGCCTGAGCCTGCTTCGCAAGGCCGACCACATCGTCTCCGAGGAGGTCAAAAGGGCAGGGTGGTACAAACGGCTGTGGCAGTCGTTTGCCGTGCTGCTGCCTGTCCAGAGCGTCGGGGTGATGGGCGATGCGCGAACCTACGAATACACGATCGCCATCCGCGCGGTTGAGAGCAAGGACGGGATGACCGCCGACTGGGCACGGCTGCCGCACGAGCTGCTTGCGACGATCTCGTCCCGGATCGTCAACGAAGTCAAAGGCATCAACCGGGTCGTCTACGACATCAGCTCCAAACCGCCGTCCACGATCGAATGGGAATGAGCGACTTCGTCCATCTTCATTTGCACTCTGAGTTCTCGCTGCTCGACGGCGCCTGCCGCATCGAGGAGCTGCTGGACAAGTGTGTCGAACTGAAGATGCCGGCCGCGGCGATCACCGAACACGGCAACATGTTCTCGTCGGTCATCTTCCACGACCAGGCGAGGAAGCGCGGGATCAATCCGATCCTCGGGTGCGAGGTCTACGTCGCCCCGGGCGATCGCCGGACCAAGAGCGGCACGCCGGGAGAAACCGCGAATCACCTCGTCCTGCTCGCAGAGACGAAGGAGGGCTGGCACAACCTGATCAAGCTGGTGTCGTCCGGCTATACGGAAGGGTTCTACTACAAGCCCCGGATCGACAAGGAACTGCTCGCGCAGCATTCGAGAGGGCTCATCGGCCTCAGTAGCTGTTTGAAGGGTGAGGTCGCGACCGGCATCAGGACGGAGCAGCAGCGCAAGGCGATGGAGGCGGCGGCGGCGTACCGCGACATCCTCGGTCAGGACAATTTCTTCCTGGAGATGCAGTATCAGGGCATCGACGAACAGAAGGTGGTCAATGTCGGCCTCCAGCCGATCGCGAAGGAGCTGAACCTCCAGCTGGTGGCGACCAACGACGTTCACTATCTCCGGAACTCCGACCACAAGCCGCACGACATCCTGCTGTGCATCGGCACCGGGAAGATGGTCAACGACACCGAGCGCCTGAAGTACCACGGCGACCAGTTCTATCTGAAGACTGCCGCGGAGATGGCGCAGGTGTTTGGCGACTTTCCCGAGGCGATGGCCAACACTGTCCGGATCGCGGAGCGGTGCAACGTCGATCTCTCGGGCACGGTGAACCATCTGCCGAACTTCGACGTCCCGGCCGGATTCACGCTCGACGACTACTTCGAGCACGTGGTCCGTCAGGGCTTCGAGATGCGGCTGGCGCGGCTGAAGGAACTCGCACTCAAGGGGATCCTGAAACACACGATCGATGAGTACGAGCGGCGCCTCACGTATGAGATCGAGATGATCAAGCAGATGAAGTACCCCGGGTACTTCCTGATCACCTGGGATTTCATCCGCTACGCGCGCGAAAAGGGAATCCCGGTTGGACCCGGGCGCGGATCCGCCGCAGGTAGCTTCGTCGCGTACTGTCTCCGCATCACCGACGTCGATCCGATCGAGTACGACCTCATTTTCGAACGGTTCCTCAATCCGGAACGCGTGTCGCTGCCCGACATCGATATCGATTTCTGCGAGCGCCGGCGCGGCGAAGTCATCGATTACGTCACCCAGAAATACGGGCGTGCCAACGTCGCGCAGATCATCACGTTTGGCACCATGAAAGCGCGCGCGGTCGTCCGCGACGTCGCCCGCGTCATGGATATTCCCTACGCGGACGCGGATCGCGTTGCCAAGGCCGTCCCGCCGGCGCTCGACATGACCCTGGCCAAGGCGCTCGAAGAGAGCCCGACGCTGAAGGACATGCAGCAGAAGGACGACCGGATCAAGGAACTGCTGGAGGTCGCGCAGCGCCTCGAAGGCATGACCCGTCACGCGTCGGTTCACGCCGCCGGTGTCGTCATCGCGCCAAGGCCGCTGACCGAGTTCGTTCCTCTCTACAAGAGTCAGAAGGACGAAATCGTCACGCAGTGGTCGATGAAGGAGGTCGAGCGTGTAGGCCTGCTGAAGATGGACTTCCTGGGTCTCAGCACACTGACCTTGATCCAGGACGCACTCGACGAGATCAAGCGAACTGAAGGGATCACGCTCGATATCGACGCCATTCCGCTCGACGATGCGAAGACGTTCCAGTTGTTTTCGGAAGGACAGACGTATGGCGTCTTCCAGTTTGAAAGTTCGGGGATGCGCGAGCTTCTGCGCAAAGCGAAGCCGGAGCGACTCGACGACCTGATCGCGTTGAACGCGCTCTACCGGCCTGGCCCGCTGAAATCAGGGATGGTCGACGACTACGTGTCGCGCAAGCAGGGGAAGACTGAAGTCAAGTACGAGCTCCAGCAGCTCGCTCCGATCCTTGGCGACACCTACGGCGTCATCGCCTACCAGGAACAGGTCATGCGCATCGCGGCGGTCCTCGCCGGCTTCACGATGGGCCAGTCCGACATGCTCCGCAAAGCCATGGGGAAGAAAGATCCCAAGGTCATGGCGAAGCAGCGCGAAGCCTTCATGAACGGTGCGAAGGCGAAGAACGTCAACGAGAAGAAGGCGACGAAGATATTCGACCTGATGGAGTATTTCGCGGGATACGGCTTCAACAAGTCGCATTCCACGACCTACGCGTGGGTCGCCTACCAGACCGGCTATCTCAAGGCGAATTTCACCCGACACTTCATGGCCGCGCTGCTGACCATCGAGTCGGCCAACACCGACAAGCTGGCGATGTACCTGGGCGAGTGCCGCGAGCTCGACGTTCCGATCCTTCAGCCGGACGTGAATAAGAGCGAACTCGCGTTTACGGTCGGCCCTGAGGGTGTCCGCTTCGGCCTGTGCGCGGTCAAGAACGTCGGTGAGGGAGCGGTTCTCTCGATCCTCGCTGCGCGCAAGGAGCTGGGGAAGATCGATTCGTTGTTCACACTCTGCGAACAGGCCGACCTGCGCCTCGTGAACAAGCGCGTGCTCGAGAGCCTGGTCAAGGCCGGCGCACTCGATTCGCTCGTGGCCGATGCAGCCGCCGACACCCGGCGCGCGCGCGCGCGCCTCTTCAACGCCATCGACCGGGCGCTCGAGCACGGCAACCGGCACCAGCGCGACCGGGACAAGGGGCAGAACCAGCTGTTCGGTGGCACCGGCGAGGACGGGGAGACAACAGCCGTTCCCCTGGCGGAAGCCGCGTCCTGGCCGGAAGCGCAACAGCTCGCCGGCGAGAAGGAAGCACTCGGCTTCTACATGAGCGGGCATCCACTCGATCGCTGGAGCGAGGAACTGAAGACATTCGGCGCCAAGCGCGTGGCCGACCTGGTCGCGTCCGAGCCGGACGTGTGGGCATCCGGGATCGTCGCGGGCTTGCGGCCGTTGAAGACAAAAAAAGGCGACCGGATGGCCGTCTTCATGCTCGACGACGTGGGGGGCGCCGTGGAAGTGGTGGTGTTCCCTGAGACCTTCGGGAAGTGTGGATCGCTGATCGAAGCGGACGCGATGCTCCTGGTGCGCGGCAAGTTCGAAAAAGACGAAGAGTCGGCGCGGATTGTCGCCACGGAGCTGCTGCCGATTGCGGCGCTTCGCGAAAGGACGACGCGCGAGGTGTCGATTCACCTGTCGGTCCCGCCGCATGGACGTCCGACGTTCGAAGCCCTCGCGGAAGTGCTGTCGCGCCATCGCGGCGACCGGAAGGTGTTCCTCGAACTCGACGTGAAGGGACCGGAGAAACCGTTGCGCGTCCGGTCGGAGGTCGCGCAGCGCGTGAAGCCGACCGAGCGGCTCGTCATCGAAGTGGAACAACTGTGCGGCTCCGGGTCGGTGGAGCTACGCTGATCGTCGATCAACGATTAAGGATCCATGCGTACTGAACTGCTGGAATTCGAAGAACCAGTCGGCCGTCTCTCTTGAAGGAGATCGAGGCGCTCAGCATGCTGACGCAGACGCCCGAGCGTCTGCGCTCGATCGAGTCGTTGCGCAAGCGCGCCGACGAGATTCGCGGCGAGCTCTATGCCAATCTCACGCCCTGGCAGCGGGTCCTGGTCGCGCGGCATCCGAACCGGCCCGGAACACTCGATTACATCGAGCGGCTGTTCACCGGTTGTGGATGAGCTCCACGGCGACCGCCGATTCGCCGACGACCACGCCATCGTCGCCGGACTGGCGGAGTATCGCGGTCAGCCGGTCGCGGTGATCGGCCATCAGAAGGGCCGCGACACCAAGCAGAAGATCTTCAGAAATTTCGGCTACGCGCGTCCCGAGGGCTACCGCAAGGCGCTGCGCGTGATGCAGATGGCGCAGAAGTTCGGCCGTCCGATCGTCGTGTTCATCGACACGCCGGCGGCCTACCCTGGCGTCGAGTCGGAAGAGCGCGGCGTGGCGGAAGCGATCGCCCTGAACCTGCGCGAGATGATGATGATCGACGTGCCGATCATCATCATCGTGTGCGGCGAAGGCGGCAGCGGCGGCGCGCTCGGCATCGCGATCGGCGATCGGGTGCTGATGCAGGAGTTCGCCGTCTACAGCGTGATCCCGCCCGAAGGATGTGCGGCGATTCTGTGGCGCGACGCCAACCGGAAAGTCGAGGCCGCGGCGGCCCTGAAGATCACTGCGCCGGACCTGCTCGCCATGGGCGTGATCGACGCGATCATCCCCGAGCCCGCCGGCGGCGCCCACAACGACGATGCGGGCGCGACGGGCATTGGTCGACCAGGCGCTGCAGCATGCGCTCGCCGAAGTGTCGGCGCTGAGCGCCGAGGACCGGCTCAACGCACGCTACGACAAGTTCCGCAGGATCGGTGAAGAAGGGTCCGCCTTCACCGATGTCAACTGCCGCGCTCCGCGCCGGGCCCGGGTTGCCGACGGCTGAATGAAATCGCTCCTGTGGCAGCACCTCCCGTGTAACGACGACCAGGCGGCTGCGCTGGCGGCAGCGCTCAACGTGCACCCGACGATCGCACGGCTGCTCTGCATGCGCGGCTTTGGCGACGCGGAGCTCGCGTCACGCTTTCTCAATCCAACGCTCGAGCATCTCAACGATCCGTTCCGCCTGGCAGACATGGACAAGGCCGTTCCGCGACTCGAGCGAGCCGTGGCACTGCGCGAGAAGATTGCCATTCACGGCGACTACGATGTCGACGGCATCACCTCGACCGTCATCCTGCGCCGCGCGCTCGAGATGCTCGGGGGAGAAGTCATTCACTTCCTGCCCGAGCGGATGCGGGACGGCTACGGGCTGCAACCGGCAGCCATCGATCGTCTGCATGCGCAAGGGCGTACGGCTGATCGTCTCGGTCGACTGCGGCATTCGCGCCGGCGAAGCAGCCGACCGCGCGCGCGCACTCGGCGTCGACCTGATCATCACCGACCATCACGAGCCCGAAGGCACGCTGCCCCTGGCCTACGCGGTCATCAATCCGAAACGTCCCGACTGCACGTATCCGGACAAGTACCTGGCCGGTGTCGGTGTCGCGCTGAAACTGGTCCAGGCGCTATGCGAGCGGGCAGGGAAGGGCAAGTGGCTTCCTGCCTTTGTGAAGATCGCGGCGATCGGCACGCTTGCCGACGTCGTCCCGCTGGTCGGCGAAAACCGCGTCATCGCCCGTCACGGCCTCGCGTCGCTGTCGAAAGGCCCCCACTCGGTCGGCCTGCGCTCCCTGCTGGACGCCTGCGGCCTGACCGGCAAGACGGTCGACAGCTATCACGTCGGCTTCATGATCGCACCGCGTGTGAACGCTGCTGGACGCATGAGCACACCCGATATCGCCGCCCGCCTGCTCCTGGCCACCGACGAAGCGATGGGCGACGAGGCACGCGCACTGGCGCAGCAACTGTGCGACGAGAACGTCCGCCGGCAGCAGGAAGAAGCGGAGCTGGTCAGTCAGGCGAAGAAAGCCATCGAAACGGATCCATCGGTCGGCGCGCACAACGTTCTCGTGGTCGGCGGCATAGACTGGCACCGCGGGGTCATCGGCATTGCCGCATCGAAGCTCGTCGACACCTACCACAAGCCGTCCATCGTCCTGTCGATCGATGGCGAAGTCGCGCACGGATCCTGCCGCAGCATCCCGGATTTCGACCTGCTCGCAGCACTCGAACACTGCTCGGATCTGTTCCTGAAGTTCGGCGGCCACAAGCAAGCCGCGGGGCTCACGATGGATGCCTCCCGGGTGCCGGAATTTCGCGCGCGGATCAATGCGTATGCCGACGAGCGGATCGAACCCGACCAGCTGCGTCCACGGCTGCGCATCGACGCCCAGCTGAATCTGAAGAGCATCACCCACGATCTCGTGCGGGGGCTCGACCTGCTCGGTCCGTTCGGTCTCGCCAACCCGCGTCCGGTCTTCCACACTTCCGGAGTCGAGATCGTCGACGGCCCGCGCACGATCAAGGAACGGCATCTGAAGATGACGTTCGCGCAGGACGGCCGTCGCTTCCGGGCCATGGCCTGGCGCGCCGCCGAGCGGGCCGGCTTCCTCGAGAAGAATCGGTCCGCGATGAACCTCGCCTTCTCCGTCGATCGCAACGAGTGACCAGGGAGAGACATACCTGGAACTGCTCGTCGCCGACTTCAAGGCGATGAGCGACGACGACCAATGAAATGGCAACGGCTCGCGCAGATCGCGATAGCCGCCTTCGTGGTCATCTTCATCGGGCTCATCGCGGTCTCGATGCGGCGCAAGGCGGTCCCGCCGGCCCAGACAGCCCCGCCACCACGGGCAGCTGGCAATCCGCAGATCGAAAATCCCAAGGGCGGCGTCATCGATCGATTCGAGGGAGACAAGCGGGTCCTGCAGATCAAGTTCGGCAAGAACCTGGTCTTTCCGGACGGACGGGTAACGTTTTCGAACGGCGTTGAGGTCACAACCGCTCGAAACGGACGCGACATGATCGTCAAGGCCGAAGAGGCCGACGTGGTCAGCAACCCCGACGACACGAAGGCACTGAAGACCGCGGTGTTTCGCAAGAACGTCGTGCTGACCAGCGGCTCCGGGCTCGAAGTCAAAGCCGCGGAAGCGACCTACGACGATGCGGATGGGATCGTGAGGATCCCGGGTCACGTGGAGTTCGTGAAAGGAAGGACGAGGGGTTCAGGGTTGGGAGCGACCTACGATCGTAATCGCGAAGTTCTCTGGATTCTCGAGAAGGCGCAGGTGTCGGTGACACCGGGTGCAGACGGTAAAGGGGCGGTTGCCGCCACGTCCCGCACCGCCGGGCTCGCACGCGTCGACCACTACATGAAACTGTCGACCAATGCCGTGATCGAAGCCGAGGGGCGAAGGATCCAGGGCGACGAGATCACGATCGTGCTGACCGCGGACGATCAGCGGATGCAGATGCTGCAGCTGCGCGGGAACAGCCGCATCAGCGGCGGCGGACCCCAGACGATGTCGGCTCGCGACATCGACCTCACCTACGCGGAAGACGGACGGACGTTGCAGCAGGCGGACCTGAAAGAACAGAGCGTTCTGCAGATCGCCGGGACGGCGGGAGCAGGGACCAAGCGGATCGCCGGGAAGACGATCAATGTGTCGCTCGCGCCGGACGGGTCCACGATGACCGGTCTCTCCGCCAACGAGAGCGTCCAGGTGGACTTACCGGCCGAGAAAAATTCTCCTGCGAAACGGATCCGTTCCGCCACGCTGGTGGCGACCGGCGCTCCAGAGGGCGGCCTTCGGCAGGCGACGTTCGGCGGCAAGGTCGAATATCGTGAAGTGCAGGCCGGCCGTCGGAACGTTGCGGCAGTCGATCGCACCGCACGATCGGAGTCGCTGATCATCGATACGCAACCCGGCCTCGGCCCGATTGAAAAGGCGGACTTCCACGGCAACGTGAAATTCATCGACGCGCCGAGCGTCGTCGGAGAGGCACAGCGCGGCATCTATTATCTCGATCGCAATCGCATCGAGCTGATGCCTTCCGATGGGGATCCCGGCCCGTCACCGCTCCTGAATGACGGCAAGATATCGGTGTCGGCACGAACGATCAATTTCACCCTGGGCACTCGCGAGCTTGAAGCTGAAACCAGAGTGAGGAGCACCATCCTGGCGCAAAAGGATGCCGCGCCCGCCGGCGGGGCGCCGCCCGGGAGCACCGGGAAGGTCCCCTCGTTGCTGAAGGATGACGAACCTGTCAACGTCACGTCCAACCGGCTCGCATACAAAGGGGATACTTCGACGGCGACCTATACGGGCAACGTGAAACTCTGGCAGGGGACCGAAACGACCATCAAGGGAGACACGATCGTCCTCGACGACAAGAACGGCAATCTCACCGCGAACGGCAACGTCACCACGCTGATGACGCTGGACGAAGTGAACAAGGAAACAGGCGAGAAGAAGCGGACGGAGTCGACCGGCAAGTCGGAAGCGTTCGTTTACAACGATGCCCGCCGGGTCGCGACTTACACCATCAAGGCGCAGGTCCAGGGTCCCGAGGGGCACGTCACAGCCGGTAAGATCGACTTGTTCCTGAAACCCACGGGTACCAATGAACTGGACCGGGCCGAGGCGTACGGATCCACCACGGACATGGTGAACGTGCGGGAAGGGGTTCGCCTCGCGACCGGCACGCACCTGACGTATACGGCCGCCGACGAGCAATATCTGATGATCGGAACACCGGTGACCACTTACGAAGATCAGAAGGACGGAACCTGCAATGTCGGAGCGGGCTCCTCGGTGCGGTTCTTTCGAGGAAGCGTGAAGGGTCAGATGGCCGGAAGCGACCTGACCCGCGGCAACACTGCCAACGTGCCCGGTCCCTGCTCGGCCGTCAAGCGCTGATGGCCACACTTCAGGCGACGGAGCTGACCAAGTCATACGGCGGACGCACGGTCGTGCGCGGCGTCAACATCGAGATCGCGTCGGGTGAGGTGGTCGGGCTGCTCGGGCCGAACGGTGCCGGAAAGACCACCACGTTCTCGATGGTAGTGGGGCTGGTGAGCCCCGACTCCGGGCGAGTCCAGCTCGATGGGCGGGACGTCACCGGCGATCCCATGTACGTGCGCGCCCGGAAGGGCATCGGCTATCTCCCGCAGGAGGCGTCGATCTTCCGCGGATTGACCGTCGAGCAGAACATCACCGCGATCCTGGAGACGATCGGATTGGACGCTGCGGCGCGCCGCGCCCGATTGCGGGAGCTGCTCGCTGAGCTCGGCCTGACCCCGCTGGCGAAATCCAAGGCCTACACGCTCTCCGGTGGAGAGCGCCGGCGGGTGGAGATTACCCGGGCGCTCGTGATTTCACCGAAGTTCATGCTGCTGGATGAGCCGTTCGCGGGGATCGATCCGATCGCCGTGTCGGACATCCAGAAGATCATTTTCCACCTCAAGGCGAGGGGCATCGGGGTGTTGATCACCGACCACAACGTGCGCGAAACGTTGAAGATAACGGACCGTGCGTACATCGTTCATGATGGAGTAATTTTCAAGGGCGGAACGCCGCAAAGTCTTGCCGACGATGAGGAAGTGAAGAGGATTTACCTCGGCACCGACTTCCGGTTGGACTAAGATTGAACCCACAGAAGGGTATCGACGAGGACAATGGCAATCGGGCAGAAGCTGCACACAAAGCTCGTTCAGAAGCTGATTCTGACGCCTTCTCTGCAGCAGGCGATCAAGCTGCTGCCTATGTCAACGCTGGAGTTGGCAGATCTTCTCAACCAGGAGATGGTTGAGAATCCGTTGCTCGAAGAGGTGGAGACAGAAGAGCTCCAGCCGGCCGAGCAACAGCAGCAGCAACCAGAAAAACCCGCAGAGGAAAAGCCGGCCGAAAAAGACACGTGGGACGACGCCGATTACGAGTATTTCTTCGGCGATTATCTCGATGACGGATACCGCTCTCGACAGCCGCAGGAAGTCAAAGAACTGCCGCCGATCGAAAACACGCTGTCGAGCGCCGGGTCCCTGGCCGACCACCTGATGTGGCAGTTGTCGCTGCAGACGAGCGACGAGAAGCTCAAGGAGATCGGCAGCGCCATCATCGGCAACCTCGATGACGACGGCTACCTGGTCGCGTCGGTGGAAGAGATCGCCGCGATGGGAGACTGGCCGCTCGCCGACGTGGAAAAGGCGCTGCAGCACCTGCAGACCTTCGACCCGATTGGCGTCTGCGCCCGGGACCTGCAGGAGTGCCTCTGGCTGCAGCTTCGGCACCTCGGCCTCGAGGGAACCGTCACCGAGAAGATCATCACCGAACACCTGCGCCTCTTACAGAACCACCAGGTCCCGGAGATTGCCCGCAAGCTGGGGGTGCCGATCGAGGATTTGCGGGAACACGTCGAGATCATCCGCAATCTCGATCCGAAACCGGGCAGCCGCTACAATCCCTCGCAGTCGCAATACGTGATCCCGGACGTCTACGTGGTGAAGGCCGAGGATCAGTACGTCGCGATGCTCAACGAGGAAGGGCTCCCGCAGCTTCGCATCAGCCCCGTGTATCGCCGCCTGCTCGACAAGAGCGGAGCCGAGAACAGCGACGAGACTCGCGCCTACGTCAAAGACAAATTTCGCTCGGCGCTGTGGCTGATCAAGTCGGTGGACCAGCGCCAGAAGACGATCCACAAGGTGGCGACCAGCATCATCAACTTTCAGCGCGAGTTTCTCGATCACGGGATCGAGCACCTGCGTCCGCTGGTCCTGCGCGACGTCGCCAACGACATCGGCATGCACGAATCGACCGTCAGCCGTGTCGTGAACAACAAATACATGCACACTCCGCAGGGTGTGTTCGAGCTCAAGTACTTCTTCCACAGCGGGATCAGCAGCTCGTATGGAGACAGCGTTTCGTCGGTCACCATCAAGCAGCGGATCCGCAAGATCATCGAGAACGAAGACCCGCGCAAGCCGTTGAGCGATTCGAAGATCGTCAGCATCCTGCAGAAGGAAGGGCTGATGCTGGCCCGGCGCACGATCGCAAAATATCGCGAGGAGCTGAAGATCCCGACATCGAACCAGCGGAAGGTGCTTTTCTAGGACACTGGACTCATGCGCCTGGACATAACCGGCCGCCACGTCACGGTGACGCCCGGCCTTCGAGAGCTGATCACCCAGAGACTTGCCACTCTCGAGCGCGTTCTCAATAGCGCCGCCGTGTCAGCGCTGGTGATCCTGACCAAGGAAAAATACCGCCACCGGGTGGAAATCGCGATCCACGCCGCCGGCGATCACTCGCTGAGCGGCACCGCGGAAGCGGCGAGCTGGGTGCTGGCGATCCGCCAGGCAACCCTCAAGATCGAACAACAGGCGAAGAAGCTGAAGGGCAAGTGGGACTCCCGCAAGCGGCAGGCGGCCAAGGTCGTGCGGAACCGCAAGGTGGCAACATCAGCGCCTGATCTGTCACCGCAGCCTGATGCGCCCCGCGTCGTTCGCTCCCGCTATGCGGTCAAGCCCCTCTCGATCGACGACGCCGCACTTCACCTGGAGCGGGTCGACGACGCATTCGTCGTGTTCAGACACACTGACGACGATTCGGTAGCGATCCTGTACCGCCGGAAAGATGGCAATCTCGGGTTGATCCAGCCGTAGACCGCATTGCCTGCCATCGAGAACCTCGCCGGTGGGGGCTGACGCCTCATGACACCGAATGGCGTCGCCGTCGCCACGCTGCTGCGGGACCTTTCCGAATCGCGCGCCATCAGCCTCGAACTGACAGCCGGTCACGCCGGCCTCGCGCGACGTGTCACGATCCCGCAACCACAGAAGACCGGGCTGGCGTTGTCAGGATTTGACGCGTATCTGCACGGCGGGCGCGTGCTCGTCTTCGGCGAGAGCGAGATCCGCTACATCGAGTCGCTCGCCGTACCAAATCGGGAGTCGGCGCTGGCGCGGGTATTCGCGCACGATCTGCCATGCGTATTGGTGACCGGCGGACACACACCGCCGGCCGAAATGGTCGCTGCCGCCGATGCGGCGTCGGTGCCACTCCTGCAAACCCAGTCGTCCACGCCGGATGCGATGACCCGTCTCTCCGCGATTCTCGATACCTACCTGGCCGCGCGTGGAGTCGTGCACGGGGTGTTGATGGACATCCTCGGTCTCGGCGTCCTGGTTGTGGGGGAGAGCGGGATCGGCAAGAGCGAGTGCGCGCTCGACCTCGTCGTCCGCGGACACCGCCTGATCGCAGACGACGCCGTGGAACTGCGGGCGAGGGCGCAGGCGTTCATCATCGGCACCTGTCCTGAGCTGACCCGGCACCATATGGAGATCCGCGGCCTCGGCCTGATCAACGTCCAGGATCTTTTCGGTGTCGCATCGACGCGGACGTCGAAGCGCGTCGAACTGGTCGTCCAGTTGGAGCGGTGGGAGCCGGGCCGCGAGTACGATCGCCTCGGCATCGATGACGAGTTCTACGAGACGCTCGGGATCCGGATTCCCATGGTGAAGATGCCGGTCGCACCCGGACGCAACGTGGCGATCCTGGTCGAGGTGGCGGCACGCAATCAGCTGCTGCGCAGCCGCGGCCATCATGCAGCGCGACGGCTGGTCGAACGCCTGAACCGGCAGCTCGACCCGGCGACACGCGGTCCCGAGCCGGACGTCGAGCATGGAGACGAGTTCTGATGCGTGAAAAGCGCCACACCGCCAGGCGAGCCGCGCGGACGGCCGTGACGTCCCGATTCGTCGTGCTCACCGGTATTGCTGGTTCAGGAAAGTCCCAGGCGATCAAGGCGCTCGAGGATCTCGGCTACTTCTGCGTCGACAATCTACCCGTCGAGCTCCTGCCGATGCTCGCCGACCTCACGTTACGCGCGGGTAGTGAGATCGCCCGCGCCGCCGTGGTCGTCGACGTACGCGAAGGGCGAATGCTCGAAGCCTTTCCGCGGGTATACAAGGAGCTGCAGAAGAAGGCGCCGCTCAATCCGGTGCTGATTTTTCTCGAAGCGTCGGAGGAGAGCCTGGTCCGCCGCTTCAGCGAAACACGCCGGCCGCACCCGCTGGCGCATGACCGCTCGGCGATCGAAGGGATCCGCGAAGAGCGAGAGACCCTCGCACCGATACGCCGTATGGCCGACCACATCGTCGATACGTCGGAGATGACCGTGCACGAGCTGCGGCACGCATTCACCGGCGTTGCGTCCGGCCGCGCGCCGGGAAATGCGCTGACGGTGACGATCCTGAGCTTTGGGTTCAAGCACGGCATTCCAGTCGACTCGGACCTGCTGTTCGACGTCCGCTTTCTGCCGAACCCGCATTTCGTTCCCCATCTACGGCCCCACACCGGGCGCGACCCGGAGGTGGTGAAGTACCTGGAGAAGTCGGAGAGCACACACGAGTTCCTCACGCACACGCTGAGCCTGTTGAACTTCCTCGTCCCTCAATACGTGAACGAAGGAAAGTCGTACCTGACGATCGGGATCGGCTGCACGGGCGGACGGCATCGGTCAGTTGCGATCGCGGAAGCGCTGAGGAAGGGGTTGTCCGGGATCAAGGGCGTCCGGATCCGCGTGAAGCACCGTGACATCGCCAACGAGTAGATGATGCGACTGGGCGTAGTCGTCGTGACGCACGGACAGCTTGCCACTGAGCTGGTGAACTCGGCGGAGATGATCGTCGGCGACCTGCCGCACTTCGCCGCGGTCTCGATCGGCTGGCACGACGATGTCGAGCAGGCACGGGAAGAGATCGGCCGGGCGATCGAGCGGGTGGCAAATTCCGCCCCGGGCGAAGGGGAGCGCGCGTCCGTTCTCGTCCTCACCGATATGTTCGGCGGCACCCCGGCGAACCTCGGCGTGACCTTCGTCGGCGACGGCGTGGAGGTGATGACCGGGGTCAACCTGCCGATGCTGATCAAGCTGGCGCGGCCGCAGCACGCAACCGACCTGCTGTCGCTGGCGCGTGAGATGCGCGAGCACGGCAGGAACGCCATCTGGGTGGCATCGGACCTGCTTCGAGGTGAGAAGTCGTGACCTCCTGCGTGGTGACCATCGTCAATCCGCTGGGTTTGCACGCGCGGGCGGCGGCGAAGTTTGTCCACCTTGCGAGCGCTTTCAACTCCGGTATCCGGGTCGCCAAGGGCACTCGCGAAATGGACGGCAAAAGCATCATGGGCCTGCTGCTCCTGGGTGCGTCGCAGGGATCCAGCATCATTATTCATGCCGAAGGCGAGGACGAGCGCGAAGCCGTCTCCGGCCTGTGCGGCCTGGTAGAACGCGGATTCGACGAGGCGCCGCCATGCGTCTGACGGGACTAGGTGTATCTCCGGGAGTGGGTGTCGGCCGCGCCGTCGTCGTGCACCGCAGCAGCGGCGACGTGAGTTTCGGGGTCCCGGCGGGGCGAGTCGCTCACGAGATCGGGCGCCTGCACGCCGCCCGCGACGCGGCACGCGAGCAGTTGACACAGATCAAGGCGCGGATCGCCGCCGGTGCCGGCGAGGATCATGCGTACCTGTTCGACGCGCAGCTGTTGATGCTGGACGACAAGATGTTGATCGACCGGGCCGCGGCGATCATCTCGGACGACCGGGTGAACGCCGAGTCCGCCCTCCAGAGAACGCTGACGGAAATATCAGCGCTGTTCGACCGTGGCGACGATCCATACCTGCGGGAACGCAAGGGAGACGTCGCCGACATCGTGGCGCGCCTTCGCGGTAATCTCAGGGCCGGTGAGTACGGGGCCGATCTGTTCCGGCACCTGGACGGGCCGCTGGTCGTGGTCGCCGACGAACTATCTCCATCGCTGGTCGCGCAACTGGACTGGCATCGCATCGCCGCGCTCGTCAGCGACGAGGGGAGCTGGACGTATCACACCGCCATCCTGGCGCGTTCGATCAGGATCCCAGCGGTCGCCGGGCTGCGCAACGCGAGTGCGGTAATCACCCCGGGTGCGCTTCTCGCCGTCGACGGCACGAGCGGCGATGTCTTTCTCAACCCCGAACCCGAAACGCTGCAGCAGATCAGCGCGCGCGGCCGTCGTCACCAGGCATTCGAGCAGTCGCTCGATGAATATCGGTCGCTGCCCGCGGTCACGGCCGACGGCGTGCAGATGCGGCTCGAAGCGAACATCGAATCCCCGGACGATGTGGTCAGAGCTCGCGACCAGGGAGCAGAAGGGATTGGTCTGTTCCGCTCCGAGTTCCTGCTGGCTGGCGGCCGGAAGGCCGCGCTGACGGAAGATTCGCAGTACCAGGCATACCGACGGCTGATCGAGGCCGCGGCTGGATCCAGCGTCACCGTGCGGACGTTCGATCTGAACGAGACGCAGCTCTCAGTCACACACGCCGGCATCGATGGTCCGCGGACGCCGCTCGGACTGCGCGGTGTGAGACTCAGCCTTGCTTCGGGTGACATCTTCCAGGCGCAATTGCGCGCGCTCCTCCGGGCTGCAGCGCACGGCCCGCTGCGGATCATGTTCCCGTTCGTGTCCGGACTCGAAGAACTCCAGGCTGCGCGCGCGGCCGTGGTGACGGCGGCCGAGTCCTTGAAGTCCCGCGGCATCCATGTGCCGCAGGTGCCGGTCGGGGTCATGATCGAAGTGCCGTCGGCCGCGCTGACCGCCGACTTGCTGGCGGAGCAGGCCGACTTCTTCAGCATCGGCACGAACGATCTGATTCAGTACTCACTGGCGGTCGACCGGACGGACGATCGCGTTTCGAGATTGTATGAACCCCTGCATCCGGCCATACTGCGCATGCTTCGGATCGTCGCCCGTGCCGGCAAACGCCGAGGGCTGCGGGTGGCAGTCTGCGGTGAGATGGCGGCCGACCCCGTGATCCTCGCACTCCTTGTCGGCCTGGGCCTGCGTGAGTTCAGCATGGCACCGACGGCGGTGCCGCTCGCCAAGCAGGTCCTGCGGGAGATGCGCTGCGACGATGCCGCGCGAGTGGCTGCCCGCGCGTTACGAGTACCGACGGCGTCCCAGGTAGAGCAGCTGCTGGTCGACTACCTTTCGCTGCAACCAGCCAAGTGAAGGAACAGAAGATTCGATGCACGAGCCAACACGCGTAGACAAACCCTGGGGTTACGAGCTGCATTGGGCCAAGACCGACCGCTACGTCGGCAAGCTCATTCACATCAACGCCGGGCACGCCCTGAGCCTGCAATATCACAATCAAAAGGACGAGACGATCTTCCTCTGGTCGGGACGCATGCTGTTCGAGATCAAGGAAGGGGATGAACTCGTCAAGCGCGAGATGAAGCCCGGCGACGCCGTCCACGTGACTCCACCCACGGTGCACCGGATGACCGCGATCGAGGACTGCGACGTATTCGAAGTCTCGACACCCGAACTCCAGGATGTCGTGCGCATCGAAGACCGCTACGGCCGCAGCACGTAGCAGCGTCCCATTGCGCAAGCTGCCATCTCGTCGTCTTTTCCACCGCGCAGTAACTGCAACACTTCAGTCGAGATCTTCGTCATTGACGAGGAAT
Organism: uncultured Acidobacteriota bacterium; assembly: GCA_963742265.1. Taxonomy (GTDB): domain Bacteria; phylum Acidobacteriota; class Vicinamibacteria; order Vicinamibacterales; family 2-12-FULL-66-21; genus JACDCA01. The sequence goes on along the minus strand of CAVULC010000002.1, from coordinate 146,391 downwards.
TTCCCACCGCAGAGAATGGCGGCACTCTTGATACCCGCTTGATGACGAGCGGGCAGATGAAAGGATTCGTGACATGGGCAGCGTGAACAAAGTCATTCTGGTCGGCAACCTTGGACGGGACTCGGAACTGCGCTACACGCCGGGCGGCGCGCCAGTCGCCACCCTCAATATCGCTACGACCGAGGTCTGGAACGACAAGGGCGGGCAAAAGCAGGAAAAGACCGAATGGCACCGTGTCGTGCTCTGGGGCAAGACCGCCGAGAGCCTGAACGAGTACCTGGTGAAAGGAAAGCAGATCTACGTCGAAGGACGGCTGCAGACGCGCCAGTGGGACGACAAGGACGGCAACAAGCGGTACACGACCGAGATCCGCGGTGACCGCGTCGTCCTGCTCGGCGGTGGAGGGGGCGGGGGCGGCGGACGTCAGATGCAGCGCAGCACCGCGGGTGCGGGCGGCGGCGGGATGGACGAACCGATGGGGGAGCCGATCACCGACCTGACCGACGACGACATTCCGTTCTAGGTGCCGGGGTGCCAGGGTGCCGGGTGCCGGCACCCTGGTTATTTGCGATTCAGCGAGTCGAGGCGCTGCTTTGCGAGTTGCGCCTCCTGGCCGGGGTGGTTCTTGATCACGGTCTCGTACGCGCGCTTTGCCAGGTCGATCTGCTTCAAGCCTTCGTAACTGAGTCCCATCTTGTAGTACGCCGCAGGCACGCTGTCGCTGCCCGGATAGTCGGTCACGACCTTCTGGAACGCGGTCACGGCGTCGCGGTAGTTGCCCTGCGCATAGTAGGAGTTCCCGATATAAAGCTGTGCATCGTCGGCACGGTCAGAGCGGGGGAACGTCTTCAGATAAAAGTTGAAACCCTCGATCGCGAGATCGTACTGGCCACCGGTGTAATCGTTGTTCGCGGCGGTGAATGCCTTGTCTGGAGAAACCATCGGCACGGGAGCGGTCGGCGCGGTGGGGTTTGGAGCACCGGTGACGGGATCCACTGACGGCGTGGTTCCGGCACCGGCGGCCGGCGCCGGTGGGGATCGAGGCGATGGTCTGGCGGATCGTCTCCATCTCCTGCGTCATCGACGACAACCGCACGTTGGTATCGTCGGCCTTTTCACGCAGGATCCGAACGCCCTCGGCAATGCCGTCCACCAGCAGTTTCTGATCGGCGAACGCCTTGCGGTTCGCGCCGGTTTGATCGTCGATCCGTGCCGTCATCGACTTCAGGGTATCGGCGAGTCCGCCGATCATTTGCGCCAGCTGCTGTTGTTGTTCCTGCAGCATCCGGATCTCCGCCATGATCTGCTGGTGAGGCTTGTCTGCCGCCGAGGCGGAAGTCGATGCACCGACGGACATCCCGGCCACGATCATCGCAACTGCTACTCGCTTCATCTCAAGTCCTCTGCTGGCAGCCCTGAAGGGCTGCACTACGACTGCTGGTCGTCGTTATTTGCTCGTCACGACGAAGTGGGCGCGGCGGTTCTTCGAGAACGCATCCTCAGTGTGGCCGGGATCGAACGGGAATTCCTTCCCGTAGCTGACCGTTCGCAAGCGATCGGCCGGAATACCCAGCGAGACCAGGTAATTGCGCGCGGCGAGCGCGCGGCGTTCGCCGAGAGCCAGGTTGTACTCGGCGGTGCCGCGTTCGTCCGCATGCCCTTCGATGGTGATGATCCACGTGGGATACTTCTTCAGGATCTCCGCGTTGCTGTTCAAGACAGTCTGACCTTCCGGACTCACCTCCGCCTGATCGTACCCGAAGAACAGCGGCTGAAATGGCGAGTTCTTGTTGATATCGTCGAGGTCCTTCGACGAGAGTGAATCCGCGCCGGACGGCTCGATCGGAACCTGCTGAGGCTCGTTCACCGGCGTCGGCGGCAGTGGCGGGCGGTTGCCGCTGCTCGACGATATGGCCGGCGGCGGAGGAATTGGCCTGGCGACCGGGGGCTTCTTTTTCGCGCATGCTGCGACAGTTGTCGCCAGAACCACCGCGCTCGCTACTGCCACGATTCGTGACATCTGCATTGTTGCTCTTCCTCTTGGGGTCGACGTCGTCGACTGTCTGTCGTTTGCTGTTGATCGTCTCGTGCGCCCTGGCTCAATTGGACCAGTGCGGGTACCGGTTCTCACCTTGCGTCGTAATCTGCCTGCGGTCCTTGCCATCTCGCGCGATCGTGAAGATCTGGGCCTTGCCCGCGCGCGTGGAAACGTATGCGATATGGCGTCCGTTCGGCGAGAACGCCGGGCTCTCGTTGCTGCCAACCCCGTCGGTAACGGTGCGGGTGCTCCGGTCTTCGAACCTGAAGATGCGGATGTCGTAACCGCCACCGGAACGGGAGGCGTAGGCGATCTCGTTGAACGGAGCAGGTGACCACGTCGGACGGTCGCACCATGACTCACTGGTGATTCGGGTCTGCCCAGTACCGTCCGCGTTCATGATCCAGATCTGCGGGCTGCCGCTGCGGTTGGACGTGAACGCGATCTGGTTGCCGGTGGGGGACCAGGTTGGGGTAACGTCGTTCTCGGGATGATTCGTCAGGCGGCGCATCCCGGTGCCATCCCGATTGACCACGTAGATCTCCGGGTTGCCATCGCGATTGGACATGAATGCGAGCTTGGATCCGTCGGGTGACCAGGCTGGCAGGTAGTTCTGCTTGTCGGCGCTGCCTTTCGCTGGGGTCGTGTACGGCCGCCCCTTGGTACTCACATCCGCAATGATGATGTCGGGGAAACCCGACCGGTACGAGGTATAAGCGATCGATTGATTGTCCGGCGACCACTGCGGTGTGATGTCGAGCGACTTGGTGATCGTGATCCGGCGCTGGTTTGCACCGTCGTAATCGGCGACATAGATGTTCTGGATATCGCGCGACGCGGTGGGACCGTTGACTCGCTCGCCGTCGCGATCCGACGTAAAGGCGAGCTTCGTCCTGGCGACGCCGCGCAGCTGCACCTGCTGCTGATGGATCTCGTCGGAAATCGTGTGTGCAAAGAACCGGGGACTCGTGGTCGCGGTCCCGGTGTATTCCTTGGCGAACACGGTGCGTCCGCTCGAGACCTCGAACAGCTTCACCTGGACAGCGAACCCGCCCGCCGCCTTGCGCACCGATCCGACAACCAGGCCGTCCGTGCCGATCTCCTTCCAGCGATCCAGCGGCACCTGGTCGAGAGAGGCCGGCTGCGGAATGGTTCGGTAGGTGTCGCGCGGAATCAGGTAGAACTCACGCTCGAAATTGAGATCATCCCAGAGGACCTGGCCGACCAGCTTTGCTGCCGCCGACGCTTCCGGATCCCCTGCAGCGGCGATGAAATCGGGGACAGCATATTTCGGTGGAAGTCCTGGTGCGCCGGTGATCGTCGTGCGCACATCGGTGACCTGCTGCTGCGGCGGTGGCTGGGCCGGTGGGTTCTGCGCGTAAACGACGATACCCGCGGCGGCGGCACATATGGTCGCACTGAGCGTGGTGAATCTGTTCATCATCTGGTGTATTCGAAAACTAAATGAATCGTCAGTTTGTCCCCGGCAAACTCGCGCGGCAGCGGGGGAACGGTGTTGGTCACGACGAGAGCGCGTCTCGACGCCCGATCGAGCAGCTCTCCGGCACCTTCTTCAACCTCGACGTCAGTGACGCGTCCATCGCGCTGCACGACGAACTTGATCGTGTTCTTCCCCGCGGTGCCCTGGTTCTGCCCCCAGTTGCGCTTGATCAACTGCACGACCGACGAAAGATATGACGGGCAGCAGAAGTTCGGCGCGTCAACACGCGCGCCGCCGGTCCCGCCGCCGCTCGGTACCTCAGTCCTCCGAAGGGCACCTGGGCGGTCGATCCCGTTTCCGCTACGGCAGATCCGGTCTTCACCTCGGCGCCGGTTGTCGGTTTCCGCGATGATGTCTTCTCGGCCGGCTTCTCGATCGGCTTTGAGGGTTTCGGGGTGACCTTCGCTGCCGGTTCCGGCGCTGTCATCTCGGGTGGCTTCGGTGCTGGCTGCGGCTCCGCTCGCGGACGGGTCTCAGGAGCCGCAACCTCCTGCACGGGACGCGCAGAGAGCGGATTGAGACCGCCGGCCTCCGGGCCCTCGGCGCCGCCGAGAGAGATGACCATGGGCTCGGCTTCTGGCGCGTGCCGCCCGGTCCAGAAATCCGGCTTCACCGCAATCACCGTGAGAAGCACCACATGAGCGAGGACGGAGAGGACCACCATCCGGCTGACACCTTCAACCGCCTGCGACCGTTCCGTGATGATATCGCTGACTGCTTCGCGCATCCTCTACTGCTTTGGCGGCTGAGTCATGAAGCCGACTTTCTGAACGCCGGCTTCCTTGAGTCGATCGGTGACCGAGATGATCTCCTGCGCCGTCACGGTTCCGTCCATGCGCAGGAACACCGACTTATCGTCGCGCGTGATCAGCGCCTGGCGCACCCGCTCGGCCAGCGCGTCGATACCGATTTCATCCTTCTCGATCTGGACTCGCTTGGTGCGCCCGAAGGTCGCGGGGATCGTGACATAAATCGGTTGCGCCTTCACCGGGTCCGCTCGTCGCGCCTGCGGCAGGTTGACCGCGAGCCCCTGCTGCATCATCGGGGCAGTCACCATGAAGATGATCAGGAGCACGAGCATGACGTCGACCAGTGGAACGACGTTGATCTCGGATAACGCGGTCGACACGCGAGAGCCACGTCCTCTCCGGCCACCGCCTCCCGATCCAGTGTGATGAACCTTCGGCATCTCTAGGTGAAGTTCCGCTCCGAGATGTTCAGGAACTCGAGCGCGAAGTCGTCCATGTCGTTCGAGAAGTGCTTCACCCGGTTCGTGAAGTGGTTGTAGAAGTACACCGCGGGAATCGCAGCGAAGAGCCCGGCGGCGGTCGCGATCAGTGCGTGTGCGATACCAGGAGCGACGACGCCGAGGCTCGACGAACCGGCAACGCCGATACGCTGAAACGAATCCATGATGCCCCACACCGTGCCGAACAGGCCGATGAACGGCGTGATGCTCGCGCACGTCGCCAGGAACGGAACGTAGTGTTCTAACTTCGTCATTTCCATAGTGGTCGCACGCAACAGCGCCCGGTCGACCGAATCCAGGCTCTTCAAGGTTGGACGCGGTGAACCGGTTGACGGCTTGGTTTCCCCAGCGCCGCCCCCGCCGCGCAGCTGCGTGTTCAACTCCGCGTAACCTGCCTGGAACAGGCCGACGAGCGGACTGTGCTTCAACGAGGGACACACCGCCTGCACCTCGGAGAACTTGCTGCTCTTGCGAAACACGTCCATGAAGGTGGCGGTCTCGCGAGACGCACGGGCGAATTGGAAGAACTTGTACAGGATCACTCCCCAGGAGATCGCGGAGAAGATCAGAAGGATGACGAGTACGATCTCAGCGATCGCACCGCCTTGACTCAAAAGTTTGAAGAAATCGGTCTGAACTTCGCCGGTCCCAGCCGGCTGATCCGCCGCTTGCGCCATCAGCGCAAAGGCGGACATATCTGGCGTGCGCAAACAGTCCTCCGCAAAACGTAATCGGGCTTCGCCCCTCGACTCTTAAACGACGCCCCGGCTACCGGACTGGTACGCCGCGCCGCTGGGACAGCGCAGGTGAGCAGCCAGAGTAACACCGAGGCGAAAGCCCTGTCAAACATCTGATAAGATGGCACTTCGCGTCCAATGCTCCGCTTTCTTCGAATCCAGCATCTCGCAGTCATCGATCGCCTCGAACTCGAGTTTGAACCTGGCTTCACGGTTCTCACAGGGGAGACCGGCGCCGGCAAGAGCATCGTCGTTGGGGCGGTAGGGCTTCTGGTCGGTGGCCGGGCGTCGGCCGACCTCGTGCGGACGGGGGAGGAGCAGGCCACCGTCGAAGCGATCTTTGAAACTGCGGATGGCCGCGAGACGATCGTCAGACGCGAAGTCTCAACTCTCGGACGGAGCCGCGCGCTCATCGACGGCGTTCTGACAACCAGCGGCGCATTGCGCGACGCGTGCGGCGGTCTCGTCGATCTTCATGGACAGCACGAGCACCAGGTCCTTCTCGATCCCTCTTCGCACCTGGATCTTCTCGACGAATACGCCGGCTTGCGCGAATCTCGCATGTCGACGTCGGCTGCCTTTGCCGCCTGGGAGCACGTTCGGACCGAACGCGAGCGCCTGCTGACCGGCGAGCGCGAGCAAGCATCGCGTGCCGAGTTCCTGACGTTTCAGCTCGCCGAGATCGAGAAGATTGCGCCGCGAGAGAACGAGGACACCGAGCTTGCGTCGCGAAGGCAAGTACCTGCGAACGCAGACAAGCTGCAGCGGTTGTGCGACGACGCGTACAACGCGCTTTATGAAGGTGACAACGCCGCCTTGCCAGCTCTGGGCGTCGTTTGGAAGCGCCTGACTGATCTCGCCACGCTTGACGCGCAATTCGCGTCGTACCTGGACGGCCGCGATTCGGTGAAGTCCCAGCTCGAGGACCTGGCGTATTTCCTCCGCTCTTACGCCTCGGGCATCGACGCTTCTCCAGCCAGCCTGCAGGAGGTTGAAGACCGGCTCGCAGCACTCGAACGCCTCGAGAAAGCACGGTCCGGCGCTGGCCGATGTCATGGAGACTGCGCAGCGGCTCCGCCGGGAGCTCGATGCCCTGGCGAACGCGACGGAGCGGGCCGCCCAACTCGATGGCGAGGTTGCCGGTGCCCGTGACGCATTCATGCGGGCCGCTGGAGCCCTGTCCCGCGCGCGACGCAAAGCAGCACCAGTCTTCAGCGCAAACCTGGAACAAGCCCTCGCGAGCCTGGCAATGACCCGCACCCGTTGCGAGGTGCCGCTTCACGGACGCCGACGCGGAAAGCCTCTGGTCCGACCGCGGGTTCGAGCAGGCGGAGTTCTACATTTCGCCCAACCCAGGGGAGGACGTCCGCCCTCTCGCCAAGATCGCGTCCGGAGGAGAGCTCTCGCGAGTGATGCTGGCGCTGCGCACGCTGGCCGCGACGGATGCTCCCGGGAAGACCCTGGTTTTCGATGAAGTCGATGCGGGGATCGGCGGGGCAGTTGCCGATGTGGTCGGCAAGCGACTGCAGGCGCTCTCCGAACGCTTCCAGGTTCTCTGCATCACGCACCTGCCGCAGATCGCGGCCTACGGCGGCGCTCACGTCCGGATCTCGAAGTCCATTCGAAACGACCGTACGCTCACAGCCGTCCAACGGATTGCGGGGATCGAACGGGAACAGGAACTCGCACGCATGATTGGAGGGGCTGACATATCGGAAGTAGTTGTCGCGAGCGCGCGGGAAATGCTTGAAAATCGAGCGGGGAGGCCTTCCAGCCTGCGCAGGCGAAAGCGAACATAAGGCAAAAGCGAAAGCGAAGGTTCGTGGCCAAGAAATACCTGATCGAGACGTTCGGCTGCCAGATGAACTTCCATGACTCCGAGCGAATGGCCGGACTGCTGGAGCAAGCCGGGTACGAGTCAACCTCCGACGATCGGGACGCCGACGTCATCGTGATCAACACCTGCAGCGTCAGGGAACGCGCCGAAGAGAAGCTGTTTACCCGTCTCGGAGAGATCCATCACCAGGGGCTCGAATCAGGCGACCGTCCGGTTGTGGCGGTAACGGGCTGCGTCGCGCAACAGGAGGGCAAGCAGATCCTGAAGCGCTCGAAGGCAGTCGACGTGATCGTCGGAACCCAAAACTTGAAGCGCTTGCCGATGCTTGTGCAGGACGCCGTCTCGCGTCGCGAGGCGGGGAACAGCCCCGCAGCCACGCTTGACGTGGCTCCACTCGACGACGTGTCATTCCCTCTCGGAATTGCCAAAAGAGCTGACGCCCTCAAGGCGTACGTCACTATCATCGAAGGCTGCAACGAGTTCTGCGCATTCTGCGTGGTGCCTTACACCCGCGGGAAGGAGCGCATGCGTCCGATCGCCGAGATCGTGGCGGACGCGACGCTGGCTGTAGAGACCGGGGCCAGGGAAGTCCAGCTGCTTGGCCAGATCGTCAACCATTACCAGGCGCCGGACGATCCATCGTGCGATTTCGCTTCGTTACTCGAGCGGCTCAACGGAATCCCCGGATTGGAGCGGATCCGGTTTGCGAGCCCTCATCCACGACATGTCACTGCGCGCATGATCGATGCAATGCGATCGCTGCCGAAGGTCTGCCGGCATCTTCATTTGCCGGTGCAGTCCGGGTCGACTGAAGTGCTCAGAGCGATGCGACGTCGCCATACACGGGAGGAATACCTGGAATTGACGGTGCGATTGCGCGAGGCCATGCCGGACATCGCGCTTTCGACCGATATCATCGTTGGCTTCCCTGGTGAAACTCAGCGGGACTTCGAGCAGACCCTCTCGCTGGCGGCACGGGTGCGGTATCACAGCATGTTCTCGTTCAAGTATTCGCCGCGTCCGAACACACTGGCGTTGAAGCGTATGCCGGACGACGTGACGGAGGCAGAGAAGACGCGCCGGATCGTCGAACTACAGAATCTGCAGGGGCGGATCCAGGGTGAGATTTTCGCCGCGGCGGTCGGGCGAGTGGAACCGGTGCTCGTTGATTCGCGCAGCCGCCGTCGGGAATGGGAACTATCGGGGAGAACGTCCGGCAACACGGTCGTGAATCTCTCTGGCGATCCGACGTGGATCGGCCGGACACTGCCGGTGCGTATAACCGAAGCGAATCCGAATAGCCTGCGAGGGGAGGCGCTCGGTATCGAAGCGCTTCCAGGAGACACATGCAAATCGAAATGACGATCAAGGGGTTGATGGTCGATCCGATCACGAACATGCCGATCGTGATCCTTCGGGACAAAGACGGACAGCGCGTGTTGCCGATCTGGGTCGGCGTGTTCGAGGCAAACGCGATAGCTCTCCAGATCGAGAACGTGACGCCACAGCGGCCGATGACGCACGATCTGCTGAACAATGTCATTCACGATCTGCGCGCCGACATTCAAAAAGTGGTCGTCTCAGATCTCAAGGAAAACACCTTCTACGCGCTCATCCACGTGTCCATCGGCGGGGAAGTGATGGCAATCGACGCCAGGCCCAGCGACGCGATCGCACTGGCGTTGCGCGCGCGAGCGCCGATCTACGTTGAAGACAAGGTGATCGACAACGCGAAGACTGTCGACCTCGCACCGGAGAAAGCGGACTCCGAGCGCCTCCAGAAATGGCTGGAAAACCTCGATACTGACCAAATGAGTAGAGTACAAGATGTAGTGTTCGTTGACTCTCCCTGCCGCTGTCCCTACAATGGCGGCACCTGTGCCCGACTTCCTTCTATCTGAAACATGATCGTCGCCATCGCAAATCAGAAGGGTGGCGTCGGGAAGACGACCACCGCCATCAACCTCGCCGCCGCCATGGCCCTCCGCGGCAAACCCACGTTGCTCATTGATCTCGATCCGCAGGCCAATAGCTCGATGTCGTACCTCGACGTGACGACCATCACGAAGAGTGTCTACGACGCGATTACCGAACCAAACGTGACGTTCGCGGACGTGATCCTGCCGTCGACGCAGCCCAACCTGTCTGTGGCTCCCTCGCGGATCGCGCTCGCGAAACTGGAGTCGAAACTGGTAGGAGAGCTCGATGCGCATTTCAGGCTCAAGGACAAGCTCGAACCAGTGCTCGCCGAGTATCCGAACATCGTGATCGATTGCCCTCCGACGCTCGGGCTCCTGACGGTGAATGCCCTGGTCGCGTCGACGCACCTGCTGATCCCGATCCAGTCGTCATATTTCGCGCTCGAGGGCACCGATGATTTACTCGAGACGATTGAAAAAGTGCGAACGCGGGCGAATCCGGCGCTGAAGATCCTGGGCGTTGTCATCACAATGCACGACAAGCGGACAGCACTCGCGCGCGACATCCGCTCCCAGATCGACAAGGTATTCGGCAGCAAGGTCTTCAAGACCGTGATCACAAAGAGCGTGCGACTCGAGGAGAGTCCCGCCTACAAGGAATCCATTTTTGCGTTTGCGCCCGACTCGAGCGGCGCGGCAGAGTATTACCGGCTCTGTGAGGAGGTTATCGATCGTGGCTAAACGAGGCCTGCCAACGACCGTCCGTATGCGCCACGACGAGCACTACGTCGACGCGCTCACCAGTTCCGCCGGCACTCCCGATCGGACGGATCGTGACCATCGACCAGCTCGATGCAAATCCCGAATCAGCCGCGCCAGGTGATGGGCGATTTGTCGGAGCTGATGGCATCCATCGCCGAGAAAGGGGATCATCGAACCGATCATCGTCCGCCAGCGCGGCTCACGGTTCCAGATCGTGGCGGGAGAGCGCCGCTATCAGGCGGCCGTCCAGGTGGGTCTGCGCGAGATCCCGGTCGTCATACGCGATGTCGATGACGACGAGATTATCGAGATTGCGCTGATCGAGAACATCCAGCGCAAAGACCTGACCCCGTTCGAAGAATCCGAGGCCCTTCACTCGCTCGCCACGCGGTGCAACTACACGCACGAAGACATGGCGCGGCGCTTAGGGAAGTCGCGGACGTCCATTACGGAGTCGCTGTCGCTGAATGGAATGCCCGAGGAGGTCAAAAACCTTTGTCGGCTGGCCGACATTCACTCTAAGTCGTTGCTCCTGCAGATAGTTAGACAAGGCGATCCACAGAAAATGGTCGCCTTGATCGAGAAAATTTCCCGCGATGGTGGCGCCACTCGCGAGGCGGTCCGCAAGGAAACGGCTAAACCCAAACCAGGACGCCCGAAGGCGTATGTCTTCAGCTACAAGGCACCCACCAAGCTGTTCAACCTGCAACTCAAGTTCACGAAGACCCGCGTCGACAAGGACGAAGTGATCTCGGCCCTCGAGACGATCATCGCCGATCTGCGCGCGCAGAAGTAGGCGTTGCGCAGCGTGCGCCCAACGCGCAGCGCCGCCACCTCTCGCCACCCAGAACTCCGAAGCCTGATCCGAAATTCTGCGTGCCGATAACTGCACGGCGAAATTCCCCGGCTCACAACCGCGGCGAGTTCGCTCGAGAACACCGTCGCCAACACAGGATCGCGTAGCTCGGCGCGTGATCGCCGCGTGATCGCCGGAAAGACCCGAATGCGGCTAGGCCCCATCGGGACGGCAGTTGCTCCGTAGCACGGCGAGATCCTTTGAAAGACCCGGTAGAGCCTGGACCGGGCGTGGCGACACGGACGATCGCGCCTCCCGACGCTCTAGTAGTTAACATAACACTCATTATCAGACCCTAGGCATTTGTCCCGCAAAACATGCCTGTGGAAGACTTGCGGGTGTGGATTCTGTGGAAAGCCCTAGCGCGAAACCACCGCGCAAACGCCCGCGGGTCCGGAGTGCAAGTGTTCCAGCCGCCGCGTTGCCGTGAGCTAGAATCGACCTGTCCATGCGCGCGCTCGACCGCTACGTGATTCGCGAAATCCTGCCGCCGTTTGTCCTGTCGCTGCTCGTTTTCACGTTTATCCTCGAGATCCCCCCGGTCATGCGGTCGCTTGAAGAACTGGTGTCGAAAGGGGTCTCGTGGGCGGTCGCCGGCCGGATTCTGCTCACCCTGGTGCCGCAGGGACTCGGTCTGACCATCCCCATGGCCACGCTGACGGGAATACTGATCGGGCTCGGCCGGATGTCTGGTGACCGCGAGGCCGTGGCCTTACTTGCCTGCGGCGTCAGCCCCTATCGTTTGCTTCGCCCGATCCTGGCATTCGCGATCGTCATGAGCGGCCTGACGCTGTACGTGATGCTGCGGGCGATTCCGGACGCGAACCAGGCCTTTCGCGAGATCACCTGGTCGCTGGTCTCGAAGAAGGTGAAGAGCGATATCCGGCCCCGAATGTTCTTCACCGACTTTCCCGGCTTCGTCCTCTACGCCCGAGACGAAGCGCCCGACGCCGGCTGGAAGGACGTCATGGTCGCCGACACGCGCAAGGAAGGACGGACGGACATCTTCTTTGCCGGTCGCGGCGACCTGTCGATCGACCAGGCCAGCCAGCGGATCGACTTGATTTTGAGCGAGGGAACGCGCTACTCCAGCGCCAGGCCGGGTGAGTCGGAGGTGTATTCATTCCCCGGAAATCCGGGCTTGATCCTGTCGCTCGACCCGAAAACCGTCTTCAGCCGCGGCGAAATTCCCAGGACGATCACCGAGAAGTCGATCGCAGACCTGCGGGCGGATGCCGCCGCGAAACTCGCCGCCAAACCGGTCGCGCTGTCACCGCATCCCGAATACATGTACATCCACCAGAAGTTCTCGATCCCGGTGGCCTGTCTCGTCTTCGGCGTCATTGGACTCGCACTGGGACTCACGTCGTCGCGTGACACCAAAATGGCAGGGTTCGTCGTTGGCCTGATCGTGGTGTTTGCCTACTACGCCATTCTCGAACTCGCCGCGCAGCAGACGCGCGGGTACTATCGCGACATCGAAATGGCCCAGCAGCTGGCATCCGCCAGCTGGCTCAATGCGCACCTTGCTCGCTGGTGGCCCAACATCATCATGGGTGCATTCGGGATCGGGGCGCTGGTGTGGCGCGCCCGGTTCGCGCAACGCGGACTCCCCCTCAGCTTTCCAGTCCGCGTGCCCCAGCTTCCCAGCGGCTGGCAGAGGACTGCGACGGACCCCGTCGCGGCTCCTTCGAGCCGGCCGGTGGCGACGCGACGAGCGCAGCGCGTCGTCCTGGTGGTGAAATTCCCCCGGCTGCGATTACCCGGCTTCGGCATTCTCGACCGTTACATCAGCCGGCTCTACCTTCGCGTTGTCGGCCTCTCGAGTGTCGCTCTCCTCGGGTTGTTCTACATCGCCTCGTTTCTGGATCGGTCGGAGAAAATCTTCAAAGGCCAGGCGACGACCGGAATGGTGCTGGAGTTCCTTGCTTACTCAAGCCCGCAGTTCGTCTACTTCATTATTCCAATCGCGGCGTTATTGAGCGTGCTCGTGACGTTCGGGATGCTGCTCTCGGACCAGCGAACTGACCGTCATGAAGGCCTGCGGAGTGAGCCTGTACCGGACGGCTGTCCCGGTCGTCTTCCTCTCGCTGGTTGGAAGCGCGGCGCTGTATGCGCTCGAACAGGGAGTGCTCGCCCACTCGAATCGCAAGGCCGATGAACTCGACGACGTGATTCGCAGCAGACCGGCAAGAACGTTCAATCCGCTGGCGCGGCAATGGATCGTCTCCCGCGAGGGGGACATCTATCACTACGGCCTGTTCGATCCCCAGCAGCGGATGCTGACCTCCCTGTCGATCTACAGTCCGTCTGCAGCGCGCTGGGCGCTGCAGACGCAGACGTTTGCGTCGAAAGCCGAGCACCGCAATGGATGGACAGGCGTCAACGGCTGGATCCGCGACTACACCGTCAACCCTCCCAGGCTGACCGCGTTCGACCGGCGCCCGCTCGCACTCGAACCACCGGCCTACTTCGGCTCGGAACAACCGATTGCGCAGCTGATGACCGTTCCCGAGCTGCGAAAACACATCGCCGACGTGCGGGCGTCCGGCTTCAACTGGTTGCCGCTGGCGGTCGAGCTACAACGCAAGATCGCATTTCCATTTGTCACCGTCGTCATGACGCTGCTGGCGGTGCCATTCGGCGTGAGCACCGGCCGGCGCGGCACGCTTTACGGGATCGGGATCGGCATCGTTATCGCGCTGATCTACTGGGTCATGAGCAGCGTTTTCATTGCCGTCGGCAGTGCCGGCGCACTCCCGCCATTCCTCGCCGCCTGGAGTCCGAACATTATCTTCTGCGGCGCCGCTGCGCTGCTGTTCCTCAATACCCGGACCTGACACAACACTTCCCCGCCTGACGCCCCGCTGTCGGCGGCCCATGCCGATGCCATGATGTTGGCCTCCTGGCCACATAACTAGGGAACTAGTTAAGTAGTGCTATCCTTCGCTATGCTACTGATGGAGCTCCAGCCGGATGACGCCAGGCCGGTCTACCGGCAGATCGTCGATGAAATCCAAAGGTGCGTAGCGGTCGGGGTGATGCGCAGCGACGAAGCGCTACCGGCAGCGAGGGCGCTCGCGGCAGAGCTGAAGATCAATATCAATACTGTTCAGCATGCCTACCGGACGCTGGCGCGGGAGGGAACGGTTTACATGAAGCGAGGGATGGGGACGTTCATCTCTCCTGCCCCGAAGGAGCAACGCGGACGACAGGCGTTGACGGCTCGACGGATCGCAGAGCGCGCGCTGCGTGAGGGATTCCGGCACGGCTTGCTGGCAAGCGACCTGATCGCTGCACTGAAGGAGATCGCGCCGAAGAAAACCGACTGACGCAGGCCGAGCGGGGCCCATCGCGCGTTATCGGACCGCTCGTAGACCCGTGATCGTGAATGCACCGTCATCTCCCGGTCGCGCGTTCACCAGGTCGACCACGAACAAAATGGAGCGCGCCCGAGCGGCCTCAGGAGGATCGGACGAGACGCCGTCGGCGGACCTGAAAGCACTCAACGTCAGAACGATTTCGCGCTCTTCGGGCCCCAGGTAGACGGACTTCACCCAGCGAGCATCGTCGGGTGAGAAACGAAACTGGACGGCCACTCGCATGGGATGCTCGGCCCGTCCGCGGAAACTGACCCCGGCGAACGAGCTTCCTCGGTCCAGATCGGCGGCCGCGGCGACGAACTGACTTACTCGGGTACCTTGCGCCAGCCTGTAGCGAAGCATCACGCCTTCCCCGCTCCCCGACGCTGCACCAGTAGACACTGGATCCTTTTCCACCCGCCAGTCCGACACGAGCTTGAACGCCTCTGCCCGGGTGACGGGGACCGTGGAGACGGGCTGGGCCGGCGCGCCGGCGCGATCCTGCCAGCTGTTTGCGATCACCCAGGGGACGGGGGGATTTCCAGGAGCTTGCGCGGCCTGCAATTCGAGCCGGGGATTCGGCGTGATGCCGGACTGGACGATCCGCATTCCTGGCGGCGCGGGTGACACGAGCGTGAACTGTCGGCTCGCGTCGAGGCCGAGCACGACGTCCCTGCTGATTGCGTCGATGACTGAGTAGACGCGCCCTTCGCGCACGGCACCCAGTATCAGGCGCGCGTCTCCGGTGGCATCACCGGAAAGCGGCCGTTCGAGGAGCACGCGATTGGACATGGCCCGGAATGTGTCCTCGTAGCCGGGTCCTGCATTGAAGGCTCGGGCATTCCCTTCTTCGCGGTAACGGTGGCCGCGCCCATGTGCGTCTGCGGCGGCAAGGCCCACCACCAGCCTGAGACGCTCGAGCGAATCCCAACGCTCGAGCGTTCGTTCGGGCCTGTCGAAAGCGGACGCGAGCGCGGGTCCGGGCCGAACCATGAGCCCGAAGAGAACCCTCGCGAGCCTCCAGAGCGACTCGTTCCGCCATTCAACGTCAGCGTTGATCCACTCGAGGCCGTCGATTGGCGCGTCCCACTCCGTCCACGCCAGCTCCGGGCCTGGGGTGATCAGGATGTGCGACGATCCCAAACCCGCCGAGACGCTGGACGTCCTCGACGACTGCGGACGGTTCACCGCCAAGGGGGTACGGCGCTGCGGAAGATCGAGCGCGACGTAGTGTCCGTGGTCGTGCTGATCTCGACGGCATCGAGGCAGAGCACTCCGCTCAGGTAGACGGGCGGATCAGGTGGCCTGGTCGCGTCGCCATGGTCGCTGAAAATGGCGAACTTCAACCCGGCGCGAGCCGCCGCAGCCGCGACGTCCGCCTTCGACCGGCTCCGTCCGAGCGCGATGTGTGAATGTGATAGGCGCCACTCAACGTTCGACCTCGAAGTGAACGTCGACTCCGTCGAGCGGAATCCTGAGCGGACTGGGCGGGAGGGAGACGAGCAGGAAAAAAAAGACGGCGGCCAGGGCGGCCGTCGTCCACACCAATTCTTACCGGCGATCTACCTGCCGCGTCCGCCCTCAGCGCGTTGGCCTTGTCCGTCCGCTCCCAGGTGAACTCCGGTTCAGTTCGGCCGAAGTGACCGAAGGCCGCGGTCTTCCTGTAGATCGGACGCCGGAGATCGAGCGTTTCGATGATGCCACGCGGCGTCAGATTGAAGTTCGCGCGCACCAGTTCGCTGATCTTCTCGTCGGGCACGTACCGGTATTGTCGGTGTCAATGAGAACGGAAACCGGTTCCGCCACGCCGATCGCGTAGGCGAGCTGCACCTCGCACGATCGGCCAGCCCGGCGGCGACGATGTTCTTCGCGACGTATCGGGCCATGTAGCAGGCGGAACGGTCGACCTTCGTCGGATCCTTCCCGGAGAAAGCGCCGCCGCCGTGCGGCGCCGCGCCGCCGTAGGTATCGACGATGATCTTGCGGCCGGTCACACCGGCATCCCCGTGCGGGCCGCCGACGACGAAGCGGCCGGTGGGGTTGATGAGGACGCGGGTCTTGCTGTCCATCAGGTCCGCCGGGATCACCTTGTTGACGATCCGGTCGGTGATGTCTTCCCGCAGCGTGTCGTTTGACACCGTGGAACTGTGCTGCGTGGACACGACCACGGTGTCGACGCGAATCGGCTTGCGATCCTCGTACTCGACGCTGACCTGAGACTTGCCGTCCGGACGGAGATAGTCGAGCATTCCGTTGCGCCGGCACTCCGAGAGGCCCCGCACCAGTTTGTGCGCCAGCATGATCGGCAGCGGCATCAGCTCCTCCGGTCTCGGTGGTCGCGTACCCGAACATCAGCCCCTGGTCCCCGGCGCCGCCGGATCCACGCCCTGCGCGATGTCGGGTGACTGCTCGTGAATGGATGACAGAACCGCGCAGGTCTCGGAGTCGAAGCCGTATTTGGCGCGGGTGTAGCCGATGTCCCTGATGGTCTCGCGGACGATCTTCGGGAAATCGACGTAGCAGCTGGTGGTGATTTCGCCGGCGATGATCGCAAGTCCGGTCGTGACCAGCGTCTCGCATGCGACGCGGCCGACGGGATCCTGAGCGAGGATGGCGTCGAGAATCGACATCCGAAATCTGGTCGGCGATCTTATCGGGATGTCCTTCGGTGACCGATTCGGATGTAAAAAGATAGCGGCCCTTACGGCTCATAGTTCGATCGAGCTCCTGATGTTACGGTTCTTGTCTTGTAGCTAAACCGAACAACTTTAACAGATTAGGTACGGGGATGGAAGCGATCATAGACCGCCTTCAATCTCGCCTCGAGGACGTGCGTGTAGATCTGCGTCGTCGACAGGTCCGCGTGGCCCAGCATTACCTGGATCATGCGGAGGTCCGCGCCTCGCTCGAGCAGATGCGTCGCAAAGGAATGGCGGAGCACGTGGGGACTCAGATCGACGTGGAGCGCGGCTTTTTTTCCGTACGCCTTCAGAATCTTCCAGAATCCGACGCGCGACAACGCGCCGCCGCGGATGTTCACGAACAGCCAGGGCGACGACCGCTTCTTAGAATCGCCGGACGCCCTTCCCGGATGTAGCGCTGCACCCACAGCGCCGCGTCGTGCCCCATCGGGACCATGCGCTGTTTGTCCCCCTTGCCGACACAGGTGAGGTATCCCTCGTCGAGGTGAAGATCTCCGGCGCGCAGTGACACGAGCTCCGACACGCGAAGCCCGGTGGCGTACAGCAGCTCGATCAGCGCCTTGTCCCGCAGGCCTTTCGGAGTCGCGACATCCGGCTGCGCGAGAAGACGGTCCACCTCCTCGAGGCTGAGAAACTTCGGCAGCGACGTCCAGCCTCGCGGCGACCGCAGGTCCTCCGCCGGATTCTTCGTCAGCTTGTTCTCGACGACGACGAACTTGTAGAACCCGCGGAGGCAGGCAACGAGCCGCGCGACCGAACGCGGGGCCAGCCCGGCGGTCATCAACGAACGCACGAACGCTTCGAGGTCCTTTCGGTCGAGCGCCTCGACGGGGCGTCCGATTTTCTCAGCGAAGGCCGCGAGCTGTGACAGGTCGCGCGCGTAGCTCTCCACCGTGTTCGGCGAGACGCGCCGCACGTCGCGGAGGTAGGCGACGTACGTGTCGATCATCGCTGGCCCCGACGCCGGAGCGTCCACTCTGCAGCGAGCAACCCGGCAAATGGAAGGATCCACCAGCCGGAGCGCATGGGGTGGACGCGGTTCTCCGTCACGGGCGCATCCATCTGCTCGAGCCATTCGACCACGGCGTCCAGTTGTCTCGCGTCGAAGTTTCCCCCCCCACTGGTCCGAGCGAGCGCCGTGAGCGATGGCGAATGATCCTTTGCGACGGGCCTGGCCTCCGGTTCCACCAGAAGAGGCGTCTCCGCCGCTCCGGCCGGACTCTCAACCCGCACTGAGAAATGCCCGCTCTGCAGGCGCGGCGACCGAAGCCTCGGTAAACACCCGGAGCCGCGGCCGGCCACAGTCGGATCATTTCGGCCCGCCCCCCGGAGGAATGGATGGATCCCGCAACGACAGGAACACCGATGCCCCGGGGACCGCGTGACCATTCCGTTTCCCGCACGATCGCGTGAATCCTGATCGGCTGGCCGGGCGCAGCCACAGCTGGATCGATTTGAATTGCGAGCGGAGGGGGTGACTGCAGCGCGGCATCAGCAAGCACTCCGGTCCAGAACCGCTCGAATGCACCGTTGTTCTCCGCTCGAAATCGCCATCCGTCCAGCAGGCCTGAAATGAGGACCCGACCGCTTCCGCGTGGAATCACTACAACCGCTGCTCGCTCCGTTCCCAGGTGATTCACCGTGGCTAGCGGGCGATGGCATCTGTGCAGACGCTCTTTGGAAAGATGAACTCCGAAGCCCGCAGGGTCGCCACGCTGCTGTGCACGTCGAGGGGCCGATCGACGAGTGCCTCCTCGAACACCGGAGCGTCCAACCCGACCCGGACGGGCTCCGGAATGCGTGCATCAGGAAGCAGCACTACGGTTCCTCCGCGGCTCGAAGCGAAGCGGCTCGCGCGTTCGAGATCTGCCGGGGCGAGCGCCTCGAGACCGCCGATGGCGAGCACATCGAAGGCGTCCGTATTGCTCATGCTCAATCCGCCTGCCCGAATGGTCTCGGTCCTGATGCCGGTCGAGGTGTTCGTGCGTGATTGCACCTCGAACGCAGGATCCCGTTCGAGCGCCTGGCGCACAAAGCCCGCAGCCCAGGACGGCCTCGGTTCGAAAACAAGGATCCGAAGTCTCCGTTGCGAAACCATCACGGGCGCATCCAATGCAACGGGTGCGAGGTTCTCTGTGTTCGCGGTAATACGCACCACGTCCATTCCAGCCGCCGGCGAAACGAACTCGAATCGGGGCTCGAACGTCTCGTCCTGCCCGGACCAGCGGTGCGAAACAGAGGCAATCCGCGCCTCGCCACGGCGCAACACGAACTCTGTCGACCGTCCGGCAAGGCCCCTGGCGCGAAACCGCGGAGAGATGGTCTGCTTCTGTCCTTCCACGCTGCTCGCTGGAGGGAGCGCCACCGCTGACAGCGCTGGTGAGGACGTGTCGCGAATGGTCAGCAAGGGTGCTGTCGTCGACGCTGGTGGGACGATGTTGCCGATTGCTACGATCGCGCGCGGGTGCTGCGCGTCCGGTTCAACGGAACGTCCGAGTCGGTCCAGCAATGAAGTTCGAATGCTCAGAGCAGCCTGAAAGCCGGGATCGTAGGATTGCGGCAGCAGCAACCCGATCGGTAGCGGCGCACGCTGACGCAATGCGATTGCCGGATCGATCACACCCGCAATCGCAATCAGTACCGCAGCCAGTCGCAGGGACCGGGTCAACGCTGTCGCTCCCAGGCGCGTCTGAGTGGCTCGCCGACATCCGCGAGCGGCGTGCGCGGCAGGAGTCCACGTTCCGCCTCGGCCTGAAGCTTGAGGACGAGAGCGTCCAACTGCGCGCGACGTGAATCCTGCCCCTCACCGGTGCGGAGCGCAAGCAGCCGCCGTGAGATGTCCTGCCACGACGGAGCGGAGGCATTGACGGCCAGGGCGCGCTCGGCCAGCTGCTCCACTCTCCGGATATCGATGGGAGTGCTGGCTTTCATGCTGGCCACCTCGCGCAGCAGATCGCGTGCAGCGGCCCCTTCGCGCGCGGGTGCATCCGCGCGATCGCGTTCCCATGAAGCCGCTGTCGTGAGCGCTCCCGAGAGACGCCGGGCGGGATCGAGGCGACCCGTACCCGGCAGCGCGCGCAACAGGTAGCGGCTCTTCCCGAATGCGCGTTGCAGTGCCGCAACCGCTGCACGCGCCGGCGGTAACGCCCCTCCAGTATCGACTGCGACCAGACCGTGCTCAGCCCGAGTCATCTCGCGAATGGCCGCATTCACATCCCGCCTGGCCGTATTCTGCAGGCGTCCTTCCGAGATCTCCGTCGCTTGCTCCGCCTCGACTTCCTCGTCCTCGACATGCCCGCCGAGGAGAAAGACGAAGTTGGCGCGAACAGCGCGTTGCTCGGCTGCGATGTCGGCTGCCTCTGCTGTCACCCGCTCCCGCGTCAGCATCCGCTCGCGCGCCCGCAGGCGCTCATCTTCACAACGATCATCTGCTGCGACAATGCATATCGATCCTCGTCGGGTGGCATGTCGACCCCCTCGAGCGCCACCTGCCCCGGTCCGGCGATCTCGATGAAGTACGTATCCGACGCGGCGAGCCCTTCCGAACCGGGACGCGCGTCCTTCGCGACTGCACGGTAAACCAGCGAATCACCGGGTTCGAGCCCCAATGTCTCGAGCGTCAACTTCGAGCCGCCGCGCCATTCACGCGCCGACGATCGATCGACGCTCACGGGGATCGTGCCTTCGACGAACTCGAACTGCTCACCCGTGCCCGACACCTTCGTGTAACGGAGTTCGAGTAACTGCAGACCCAGATCATCCGATGCGCTGAGCCGCACTGGGATCGTCCGCGACGAGTCAGGAAGAAGCAAATCACGTGCGGGCTGATCAACCCGCACCACCGGCAAATGATCGGCAGACACCGCCACGGCGATCAGGCGGCGACGTCCATGCGCGTCCTCGACAGCGAAATACCCGTTGTCACGCGCTATCAGATCGACCGTTCGATCTCCGGAGACCTCGCCCAGCACCGTGTCGCCGTAGCGGATGCGATGCGGTTCGCCGGCAGACACACCGACTGTCAGCCGGCTGCCCTGCAGAACCTCGAGTCTCTCCGGGTTGTGAACGACCGTCGGCTCGGAGCCTGTATAGGCCGGCGGCCTGATGGTCACAGTCACCGGTGCCGGAGTGGCCGGATTCTGATAACCGGGTGCACCGGCCGGAGGTGGGGCTACCTTTTGGTTGTTTCGTTGCACCGGGACAAGGAGAAAGGCGAATGCAGCGAGAAGCATCCCCGCGCAGATCCCGGTCACGCGAAGGGCCGGAACGACATCAGCAGCGGGGAGATCTCGAATGGCCGCTGCCGCGTCCGCGTGAACCTGTGCCGCGATCCAGCCGTTGACCCGATCCGGATGTCTCTGGATTTCTTCGGCAGTGATCACAAGGTTTCGGCACGCGGGCAGGGTTCGCTCGACCTTGATCGCCGCCGCTGCGAGCGTTCGCTCACGGCGACTCCGGTGAAGCACCGTCCAGGCTGCGACAAGCGCGACGGCCAGTGTCACGCTCACGCGAATCGAGGTCGGAACGATGAACCAGCGCAGGAGCCATATCCGCTGGATGCGAACACGACCGCGACGCTTGCGGCGGCGAGAACGTGCAACGCGGTGACGCGTCGCTGCACCGCGCGCAAAAGGCGCATCACGTCCGTTTGCGCGGACGCTTCAGGCCGCACGGGCCTCCGGGGCTGTCGCCGAGCCTGCGCCGCGATCGCGCCGAACCAACGCCTCGACCGCGAGAAAGACGATGGCGGCGAACCAGAACCACCGCGCGTCTGAGTCCGTCGTCCGACGCCAGCGGCACCGGCTTCGGGAGCGCGAGCCTCTCGATACCAGCTCTTTACCATTGTCGGATCGGTTGTCATCGGCTCGGCCTCGCCAAGTGCCAGCAAGTCGGGTCGCACTGGCCAGCAACTCGTGCACCTCGGTTGCCGTTTCCAACGAATCCGGCGCCGTACCGACATCGAGCGCAGCGGATCCCTGCGCCACAGCTCCGGGAGGCGCAAACGCGAGGTACGGCAGGCACGCGAGGAACGAAGACGCCGGCTGCCGCAACGGTGCGCGCGAGCTTGCCGAGATCGATCGACGCTGATGCGTCCTTTAGAAAATCAGTGCCCGAACCGGCCTGCATCTCGCGAAGGCGGTAAGAAGTTCCGGGACCATCGATGGTGATTTCCTGCGCATACCTTCTCGAACCGAACTGGACGATTCCGCCATCGATATCGACGAGCGTCGCAGGACGGCGCGCGACGGGCACCGGTGTCGATCCCCGCCTCGGTCGGCACCGGAGTGAATGCGGCACCAGAGATAGCGCCGTGCTGGAAGTCGGAGACCAGTACCAGCTCCTGCCGTCCGACCGCTGCGACTCGCAGCCATGCAGCGGCTAGCCGGATGGCTGCGGCAACATCCGGACCTTCGAAGCGGCGTGTCTCGAATGCACCGACAGACTGGGCGGCTAGCGGCTTCCGCGGCGGAAGCCGGGTCCACACTGGCACTCGTGTCCACCACGATCGCGCGAATCGTCCGGTTCATCCACGCGGATGTGCGGGACTCGGTGATCACGACCGGTGCGGCGAGCGCCAGGGCAGCGCACACGACGATCAGCATTCTCAACAGGAGCAGTACGCCATCGGAAGGCCGGCGGATGCGGATCGCGGATTCCCGAGTAGCGCTGATGAACCGCACGGATGGCACGATCACGCGAGCCGCTCGCGCGCGCAGCAGCAGATGCACGACTATGGGCAGCGCTGCCGCTGCAATCGCAACGAGCGCGCCAGGATTGAGCCAGGCGATCATCTCCGCGGTGCGCGCCCCCGCCGGAGGAGATAGCCGCGCAGGGCTGCGTCGAGCGGTTGGTCAGTCAGGACCTGCAGATAATCGATTCCGTAGGCAGCGCATCGCTCACGCCAGCGCAACAGGAACGCCGCCAGTTGCGTTGAATATTCCCGCTCTACGGAACGTCCAGCCAACACCCTGTCTCCCGTTTCCGAGTCCTCGAATTCACTGGCGCTGCCCACGTTCAGGTGCATCTCGTCGGGCGTCAACACGTGAAACACGACTACGTCATGGCCGATTCTTGCGGCTCGCCGAAGTTCCGCGTCAATGCCATCCTCGTCGTCGTAGAAGTCGGAAAGCACGAGTAACACACCCCGGGTCCGCAGCAGATCGATTGCTCGCTTGAGCGCGAACGCTCCCGCGGTCGGGCCCATCGATTCGACGCGAGACAACGCGACCAGCAGCGCGCGCAGATGGGAACGACCGCCGCGTGCCCCGACATACGAGCGGATGTCGGCGTCGTGGACGATCAGCCCGGCCGCGTCGCCTTGAGTGACCAGCAGGTGCGCGAATCCGGCAGCGATCAGTTTCGCGTATTCGAGCTTCGACACACCGGTGCTGCCGCGGAAGCCCATTGACGCACTCGCGTCGAGCACGATCTGCATGCGCAGGTTCGTGGTCTCGCGGAATTGCTTTGTGTAGATCCGATCCGTGCGGGCAAAGAGCTTCCAGTCCACGTACTTCAGATCGTCGCCGGGCCGGTAGTGCCGGTACTGGCTGAACTCAGCGCTGTAACCGTGGAAGGGGCTTCGATGGAGACCCGACAGCGCTCCCTCTACCGTGACACGCGCAATCACCTCGAGGTCATGAATGGCTGATAACAGGACGGGATCTAGCATTTGGGGTCCGGAGGCCGTGGGTCCGTGGGCGGCAGGTGGTTACGGACGAACCTCCTTCAACGAGCCGATCGACAATCGCGTCCGCGTCGATGCCGTCCGCCTCTGCCTGAAAGTTCAGGAGCACGCGATGGCGAAGTACCGGCAGTGATACAGCGCTGATGTCTTCCGGCGCCGCGACGCTTCGGCCGTCCAGGAGCGCGCGTGCCTTCGCGCCAAGGAGCAGCGCCTGCCCCGCCCTGGGCCCCGCCCCCCACCGCACCCACTTCCGCACATTTTCTGCCGCGTCGGCGGCGGGACGGGTGGCCCTCACCAGCCGGGTCGCGTAGTCGACGACGTTCTCGGCCGCGGGCACGTCCCGAACCAGTGCATGCAGGCGCTCGATCTCCGCACCATCCGCAACGGCTGTAATCGATGGACGCGCATTGCCGGTCGTCATCGAAAGGATGCGGCGTTCTTCGTCGATCGACGGGTAATCGATGAGGATGTTGAACATGAAGCGGTCGAGCTGGGCTTCTGGCAGCGGATAGGTCCCTTCCTGCTCGATCGGATTCTGTGTCGCTAGCACGAAGAGCGGGCGTTCGAGCGTGAACCGCTCCCCGCTGACGGTCACCTGGTACTCCTGCATGGCTTCGAGCAGTGCCGCCTGGGTTTTCGGAGGGGTTCGGTTGATTTCGTCGGCGAGGATGATGTTCGCGAAGATCGGTCCGCGAATGAACCTGATAACCCGCTTGCCGGTCGCGCGATCCTCTTCGATCACCTCGGCGCCGATGATGTCGGAGGGCATCAGGTCCGGCGTGAACTGGATCCGGTTGAACTTCAGGCTGACGCTGTCGGCGAGCGTCTTGATCAGCAGCGTTTTCGCCAGTCCGGGAACGCCGCGCAGCAGGCAGTGACCGCCCGCCAGGAATGCGATCAGGATCTCGCGGATGACCCGCTGCTGCCCGACGATGGCTTTGCCGAGCTCTCGCTCGAGACGCCCAGCCACCTCGGCCACGTCCGCGAGCGCCGCCGGGTGAGTCTTGGAATCGCGCACAAGATCGGGATGGTGCATCAGTGAAAGGATTCTTTCATATGTTTGACACCCCGCGGGGCGAGGAGTAACTTACCCGGTTGCTACCTCGCATGCCGACCCAATCCAAGTGGCAGTCACTGCCAACCGAAGCGATCAATCCCGTCAGCCTGGCCGTCGACAAGGCGCCCGTGCTCGATATCGTCGACATGGTGGTGAACGAGGACCGCAAGGTGATCGCGGCCGTGCACAAGGAGCGCGAGCGTATCGCGCATGGCGTCGAGATCATCGCGCAGTCGCTGCGCAAAGGCGGGCGCATCATCTTCATCGGGGCCGGCACCAGCGGACGTCTTGGCGTGGTCGAAGCCTCGGAGATGCCGCCGACCTTCGGCACGTCACCGACTCTCGTCCAGGCCATCATGGCCGGTGGACAGGAGGCGGTGTTCCGGGCCAAAGAAGGCGTCGAGGACAATTACGAAGAGGGCGCGCGCAGCATCGCCCGCCTGCGGCTGACGAACAAGGACGTGGTCATCGGCGTCTCTGCCAGCGGTATGACACCGTTCGTGCGAGGAGGCCTGACCCGCGCACGCAAAGCGGGCGTCAAGATCATCTTCGTCACCTGCTGGCCCGGTTCGGAGCTGCAGAATTTCGTCGACCTTCAGATCGCGCCGGCGGTCGGTCCCGAGATCATCGCCGGGTCGACCCGCCTGAAGGCCGGCACTGCCACCAAGATGGTGCTGAACATGCTGACCACGATCTCGATGATCAAGGTCGGCAAGACCTACGGCAATCTCATGGTCGACCTGCGGTGCGGTTCGGAGAAGCTGAAGGATCGCGCGCGACGCATCATCACGATGGTGACCGGGATCACCTACGAAGAAGCCGACGCGCTGCTGCGGCGCGCCAAGTGGAACGTGAAAGCAGCGATCGTCATGCAGAAGGCGGAACTCACACTGCCGCAAGCCTTGAAGCGCCTGAAGAAGGCCGACGATTCGGTACGCGCCGCCATCGGCGAAGACGTCGAGCCCAGGCTCCGCGAGTTGCTGGCCACCGAAACCAAGACACGCGGGCCTGCCGTTTAGAGCGTCAGCTTCGAGGCTGCCGCTTCGTCGAGCACGATGTCGACGTCGCCGTGCAGCTGTAGGAACGATGCCGGCAGTTGTGTCGTAATCGATCCGTTCACCAGCTTCTCCACGCACGGCGCCTTGCGCTCGCCGGTGGCCACCAGCACTATCGACCGCGCGTCGAGAATGGTCGCCATTCCCATCGACAGAGCCTGAGCCGGTACCGACTCGGGATCGCCGCCGAACAGTTCAGCGTTGCTGCGTCGCGTTTCGGGCTTGAGCGTCACCAGGTGCGTTCGCGCTTCCAGTGCGGCTGCAGGTTCGTTGAAACCGATGTGCCCGTTCGAACCGATGCCGAGGATCTGCAGGTCGATCCCGCCCGCGTCATCGATCGCCTTTTCGTAACGACAGCCTTCGTCGACGGGATCCGATGCGCTGCCGTCGAGAAAATGGACGCGGCGTGCGTCGATGTTCACGTGCCCGAAGAGATGCCGCTGCATGAAACTGCGGTAGCTGCCGGCATGTGAGGGGGAAATCCCATGGAACTCGTCGAGGTTGAACGTCGACGCTTCCCTGAAATCCAGCGCCCCGCGAGCCGCAAGCTTGACGAGCTCTGCGTAGAGAAGCAGCGGCGTTCTTCCCGTGGGAAGGCCGAGCACCAGCGCGGGTTTCTTGCGTAAGGCATGAGCGATTCGAGCCGCCAGCTCCTTCGCGGCTGTCTCCGCGTCCGGAAAAATAGAAATCCTGTGTGCCGGCCGCATTCAATCCATCTTGTACTTGGGAAGGGTAACGCCGCCGGACGCCTCTTGCAGCGCCAGCATCACGGCCCCAGTGGCGGGCTCGCGATCGAGCAGTCGGACGGATGCGCCTGGCGCGCTCAGCGGCAAGCGGCGTGCGAGCTCCTGTTGAAGCCAGCCGACCGCGCGAAAAATCCCGCCGGCCAGGATGAACACGAACGGCCCGCCGACCAATTCGAGACGTCTCGCCACCGACAGGGCCGCTGATTCGAGCTCGTCCGCGGCTGCGCGGAGAATCCCGATCGCAGCGCTGTCACCCTGCGCAAAAGCGGTCGCGACGGAGCGGGCCAGCACCCCGATTTCCGTCGGTTTCAAGTTCGTGTGGTAGACCTCGTGAATCAAACCCTGCGCCTGCGTCACACCGAAGTGCTGAAGCAGGAGCGGCGTCAGCGCCGTCCTTGGTCCGCGCCTGTCAGATTCACGGAGAACCGCCCGCAGCGCCGCGCGACCGATCCAGTAGCCGCTCCCTTCGTCGCCGAGCACATATCCCCAGCCGCCGGAGCGTGCCGCTTCGCCCCGAGCATTCCGGCCATATGAAATGGAACCGGTGCCGGAAATGATGACCACACCGGGTTCGCCTGGAGCGCCGGCTTCGAGTGCGACGAGTGCGTCGTTGACCACGAGCACCCGCGCCTTGTAACCGATCCGCTTCATGATTGCGCGCACGACGGCAGCATCGCCGGGCCGGTCCACTCCGGCGATCCCGAGGCAGATCACCTCGGGAACGATCGGCCGGTCGCCGATCGCTTCGTCCATCACGTGATGGAGAACTTTCTCCACCTCGAGCTCCCCCACCGCCTGGAGATTGGCCCCGGTGCCGCGCGCTTCCGAAAGGACGGTACCTTCGGCGTCTGCCAGCTGGCACACCGTCTTCGTTCCGCCAGCGTCGATTCCCAGTACGTGCAGCATAAAAAAGGGCGTCACGGTTCGTGACGCCCTTCGAACTCAGCGTTCGAACTGTTTTCGAGCTACCAGTATAGCTTCACGCTCAGCTGCACTTCACGCGGCGCCCGTGTCGAAGTGATCTGGCCGAAGGTGTTGCCGGCGACCACGCAGGTGTTCTGCGCCAATCCGCCTGCCGGGCACGCGTTGTCCACCGCCAGCCACTGCGTGTGGTTGAACGCATTGATCGCGTCGGCCCTGAACTGCACGCGTGTGCCGTAGGCGTAGAAGTTCTTCGAGAGCGCGAGATCGGTCTGCTCGCGGCCGGGAAGCCGGAACGGCGCACGTCCACTGGTCCCGTACTGCCCAAGCGGTGGCGGCACATAGGCGGACGGATCGAACCAATACGGGAAGTTCATCTCTCCTGGCTTCGGATCTCCCACCTGGTTCGCCCTGACGCCGCGGCGGAACGTGTCGGCGTTGGTGACGAGGCGCGAGATCGGCGCTCCGGATTCGAGCCGGGTGATCCCGGACAGCTGCCATCCGCCGAACGCGGCGCGCAGCAGCGGATTGGCCGCCTCGCGGAAGAACGGCAGCTCGATGATGTAGGTTGCCGAGAACATGTGCCGGCGATCGGTTCGGAGGTCGGCGTACTCGGCCTCGAGGTCGAGCGGATTCTGCGGCGCATCGATCGCATCGCGATCGTTGGTAGCCGTGCCACGAGCCCGGCTCAACGTGTAGTTGAGCGTGTATGTGCCGGCGCGGCCGCCTTCGTGACGGAACTGCGTCAGCAGCCCGTGGTAGTTGGTGCGGGCAGTGGTCTGTCGCATGGTGATGCCGGTGTAGCCCCTGTACGGACGCACCGCGTTCGCACCGGCTGCGGCCACCACGTCAGCCGGTTGTGGCTGGTTGATATCGACCTGCTGGATCAGGTGATCGCCGCGCGATCCCACGTAGCCGATATCCACGCCGCCACGGCTGTAGAGCTGTCGCTGAAAGCCGATGTTCCACTGCTGCGTACGCGGCGTTTCGAACGGCACGCTCGAAGCGATCAGCGCGCGGGGCGCGACCGTGCCTGCTGTCGTTCCCTGAGTGGGGTTCGAGAGCGACGCGTTCTGAAGCGTGACCGTGTTCACGTACGGAGGATTCGTGAAAGCGTTCTGCTCGAAAATGCCGACCAGCGGCTGATCGTAGTAGATGCCATAGCCGGCGCGGGCAATCGTATCGCCATCGCCGCCGATGTCCCACGACAAGCCGGCGCGCGGCTGGAAGTTGTTCTTGTCGGTCTTGTAGATCGCGTCACCGAACGGCGAAGTGGATCCGGCGATGATCAGACCATTCAGGGGGTCCCCGGTGCCGGGCAGGAACTGCGCGCAGGATGCCGCCGAGCAGGTCGGGGCCTTGGCCGGGTCGTATCGCGAAGGGTCGAAGGTGGACAGGATGTTGTTGGTATCGGTCACACCCGGATACACCGAGTAGCGAAGACCGTAGTCAAGGGTGAACCGCGGCGCGAAGCGCCAGGTGTCCTGGGCGAACATCTCATACCGGTTGAACCGCAGGTGGTTGGTGACATCGATCTGTGATTCCAAATAGGTACAGCCGGCGCCACACGCGCTATCCCGGTTTCCGGTCAAGAAGTTCTGAAAGGCTGTGCGTCCGCCGCCCGCTACGAAAGCGAACGAACCTTGCGTGTTGTTGTTCGCATTCTCATTCTTCTGTTCGAAGGTGACGATGCCGCCCGCCTTCAACGTGTGATCGCCACGCTGATAGGTGAAATTGTCTCCCAAGGTGTAGTTGAAGTACTCGATGTTGATAACCTGACTCGTCGTCGTCGAGGAGAGATCGGTGATCGCGATCGAGGGAATGCGGCCGGCCGCATTCTCCGGGAACAGCTCGGGCATGGTCACGCCGAATTCCGAACGCAGGTTGCGGTTGTTCTCGTCGTCGGTAGTGTTGATCCGGTTGGTCGAGTACTGCAGCTTCACCTCGTTCAGCGCGGAGCCTCGATTGGACCGCAGCTCGAAAGCCGCGACCTGTCCCGGCACATCGGTGTTGGTCGCCGAGATATTCGGCAGCAGGATGTTGTTGAAGAGGCCACCGGGCTCGAGGGTCTCGCTCAGATCGTGGGTATAGCGACCTACGAGTTTCCAATTGGACGCCATGTCATAGTCGACGCGAACGACTTCCTGCCGCGTGTTGTTGATGGCGGCCACCTGGCTGAGATACTGGGTCGCGCCGTTCGCAGCGGTAGCATTGGGCGCCGGCCAGAGCGAAAGCATCTTGACCGCGTTGGGATCGCGAAGCTCCGGGGCAACGTAATTGGCGTTGTTCGGGTCCGTGAGCCAGACAGGATTGACGACGTTGGCTGCGGTGGCGCTCGAAGGCACACGACTGACCCTGCGCCACTCCTGCGAGTAGAAGAAGAACGCCTTCTGGCGACTCGGCAACAATGGGCCGCCGATCGTCCCGCCGAAATTGTTGTAACTGAGGTCGGGTGCGGAGCCACTGATGTTGGGATCGGCGTTCAAATTCCGGAAGAACGAGTTCGCATTCAGCTTGTCGTTACGGAAGAACTCATACGCGGCGCCGGAGAACTTGCTGGCGCCGCTCTTCGTGACGACATTGACGACGCCGCCACCGCTGCGGGGCCACTCGGCCGCGTAGCTGCTGGTGATGATCTTGAATTCCTGGATCGATTCAAGTGTGGGAGTCGACAACAAGGTGATGTTCGATCCAACGTCCACGTTGGATACGCCGTCGAGCAACCAGTTGACCGCGTTTCTGCGACCGCCGTTTACCGAGACGCTGACGGTGCTGGTCAATCCGATCCCGACCTCGTCGCTCAAGTCGCTCGACACACCTGGGACCAGGGTAGCGAGAGCCACGAAATTCCGATTGTTGAGCGGCAGCTCCTGGACCTGGGTTGGCCCGATCAGCGTCTGCACGGCGGGCGAGGGCTGCACGAATTGCGTCGCCGCGTTCACGACAACGCTCTCGCTAACTCCTCCTAAGCCAAGCTTACCCGGCACTTCGAGTCGATCGTTCACGTGCAGTGCGATCCCCTTCACCGCAATCGGGTTGAAGCCGGTCATCGAAAACGTCACTTCGTAGTTGCCGGGGTCGAGCTGAGTCGCGAGGTACCGTCCCTCCTGGTTGGTCACGACCTCGGTGGTGCGGCCCGTGTCGACGCGCTTGACCACCACCGTCGCGCCCGGTAGAACGGCGCCGGACTGATCGGTGACCACACCGGTAATGACTCCCGTCGTCTCCTGCGCCGCCACTGGCACCGCTAGCAGGGCCAGCAACACGATGCCACACAGCACGCGCACGATATTCACCTTCGCCATCGTCCCCCCATCGCTTCCATCAATAAACGTTACAAGTGCGTTACGCGGTGCATTCTGGCCTTGCGCTCTGCTCAAAGTCAAACTGCCACCAATCGTCCGACGTTGACACGAATAGACGCAACTTGTTACATTCGTGCACTTTATGAACAACCGATGGTGCGGCCTTCGCCCGCTGGCAGCGGCGGTGCTCGCGGCGATCTGTGTGTGCAGTTCCTTGCACGCAGACGGGCGTCGGGATCAAGCGGCTCCGAACGGCGAAGTGCGCGCGATGTGGGTACTGAGAAGTTCTCTGACCACCCCCGCCAGCATCGAGACACTCGTCAGGACGGCAAAGGAACACGGGTTCAATACGCTGCTCGTCCAGGTGCGCGGGCGTGGTGATGCGTACTACCGCGGCGGTCTCGAACCGTTGCCGCCGGACATCGCCCATCAGCCGGCAACGTTCGATCCGCTCGACGCCGTCCTGAAGGCTGCGCGGCCCGCCGGGCTTCGCGTTCACGCCTGGATCAATCTCAACCTGGTCGCGAGCGCCGTGGAACTGCCGGCCAGTCGTGAGCACCTGGTCTACCGGCACCCGGACTGGCTGATGGTTCCACGTGATATCGCCCAGGACCTCGCGGCCACTGACGTGGACAGCCCGGGCTATCTCGGGAAGCTCGCCCGCTGGACGCGCGCCCAGCCCAATGAAGTCGAAGGACTGTACGTCTCGCCGATTCTGCCGGCGGCAGCGGGGTACACCGAGTCGATCGTGCGCGATATCACCAGTCGCTACGCGCTCGACGGCATTCACTTCGACTACGCGCGTTACCCGAGCGATCGTTTCGATTACAGCCGCACCGCGATCCAGGCCTTTCGCAGCGCGATCCGGCCCTCACTGGCCGAAGCGACCCGTCGTACGCTGGACGCCAGGGAAGCGATCGATCTGTTTGCCTATCCTGATGCCCTCGCTGCCGAGTGGCATCAATTCCGAGTGAAGCGCATGACCGCACTGGTGACGCAGTTGCGGGCAACCGTCAGGGAGGCGCGTCCCTCCGCGGTTGTGAGCGTCGCCGCCGCACCCGACATGCAGGAGGCGCTCTCCCGGAAGATGCAGGATTGGGGCGCGTGGCTGAACGATGGCCTCATCGACGTGTTGTGCCCGATGGCCTACACCCAGGAAGCGGCGCGATTCGCGGAACAGATCGCCGCGGCAAAGCAAGCGGCAGGCCCGCTCCCTGTCTGGGCGGGCATTGGCGCGTATCGCCTCTCACCCGGCCAGACGATCGACAACATTCGGACCGCGCGAAAGCTCGGCGCGTCCGGCGTCATTCTCTTCTCCTACGACAGCCTCGTGAACCCGCGGCAAAGTGCACCCGGGTACCTGTCAACCGTCGGACGGGCCGCATTCGGAGATCAGGTCACGGTCGACGCGACCGTTCGCTGACGCGACCCAGGCATCATGGTCCTCAACACGATCGACTATGCGGTCATCGGCGTCTACCTGCTCGCGATCACCGCGTTCGGATCGTGGTTCGCACGATTCCAGAAGACCACCCGTGACTACTTCCTGACCGATCGCTCGGTTCCGTGGTGGGCGATCTGCTTCACCATCGTCGCTACCGAAACCAGCACGCTCAGCTTCATCGGTGTTCCAGCCGGTGCATACGCCGGCAACATGGCCTTTCTGCAGATCGCGATCGGCTACATCGTTGGCCGCATCCTGGTGAGCATTCTCTTCATTCCCGCCTACTTCCGCGGCGAGCTGTTCACGTCTTACGAGTTGCTCCAGCGGCGCTTCGGTCCATCTGTGAAGAACGTCGCGGCCGTGATCTTCATGGTCACGCGAACGCTGGCCGACGGAATTCGCCTGTTCGCGACGGCGCTGGTGATTTCCGTGGTGACACAGGTCCCGGTCACATGGACGGTGGTGATCCTCGGCGTGGCCATGATCATCTTCACCGTGCGCGGCGGCGTCTCCGCTGTGATCTGGACCGATGTCGTCCAGATGTTCATCTATGTGGGCGGCGCGCTCCTGGTGTTCTTCGGGCTACTCGAATTGATCCCGGGCGGCTGGACCGAAGTCACCCGCACGGCGGCAACCCACTTCACGGTTTTCGATTTCAGTACCGACCCGAAACAGGTGTACACGTTCTGGGCAGGGCTCCTCGGTGGCATCGCCCTGACGCTCGCGACTCACGGGACCGATCAGTTCCTCGTCCAGCGGCTGCTCTCCGCCCGCTCGGCGAAGGAAGCGTCCACCGGTCTGGTCCTCAGCGGGTTCATCGTGTTTGCCCAGTTCGTCCTCTTCCTGATCATCGGCGCCATGCTCTACACGTTCTATCAGCACACCCCCCTCCCCCGCCCGCTGACCAGGACTGACGAAGTGCTGCCGCTCTTCGTCATCACCTCCTTGCCGCATGGCATCTCGGGATTCATCGTCGCGGCTATCGTCGCCGCGGCCTTGTCACCGTCGATCAATTCGCTGGCGGCCACGACGGTGAACGATTTCTATGTGAAATACATCCGGCCCGACGCCGACGAACCGACGCTGATGCGCGTCTCGCGGCAGGCGACCATCTTCTGGGGTGTGGCCCAGATCGCCGTCGCACTCGGTGCGCAGTTCGTCACGCGGTCGGTTCTCGAGTCCGGCCTCGCGGTGCTGTCTCTCGCGGCGGGGCCGGTGCTCGGCGCATTCCTGGTCGGCGTGCTCTCCAGGAGAACAGGTCCACGCGGCATGCTGACGGGAATGCTTGCCGGTATCGCCGCGCTCTTCTGGATCTGGATGTCGGGCGCAACGGCCTGGACTTGGTACGCATTCGCCGGCGCGGCGATCACCTCGCTGATTGCACTGGTGACCTCGCCCGTCCTGGATCGAGCATGAATCCTTTCGCCGGCGCATCCTTCCTGCTGCGGAGCGGTGTCACAGCGGGTGCTTACCCCGGCGCCGCCATCGAAGTCGGCCGGCGTGAGACGGTGGTGTGGCGCAGCGCCTTCGGATCACTCAGCTGGGAGGAGAACGCGAACGCGGTCGACACCGATACGATCTTCGATCTCGCCTCGCTGACGAAAGTCATCGCCACCGCCACACTGACGATGCGAGCGGTGGATGACGGCCTGCTGGCGCTCGACGACCTGGTCGCCGACTGGATTTCCGACTGGAAAGGTGCGGACCGTCAACACGTAACGATCCGGCACCTGCTGGCGCATTCGTCCGGGCTGACAGCCTACCTGCCATTCTTCCGGGATCACACCGGACGCGTCGAGTTCGAACCGGCAATCGCCAGGATGCCGCTCGAATACGAACCGGGTACGCGATCCATCTACTCCGATCTCGGATTCATCCTGCTCGGCTTCATTCTCGAGGACGCGCGCCCGGGAGCATCATCGGACACGTCTCATGGAATGTTGGACCCGTTCGGTTCGCTGGCCGCGCAGTTCAGCCGCATTGGTACCCTCGTCACCGACCAGCCCCTCACCTTCCTGCCACCGCGAGCGTGGCGACCGCGCATCGCGCCGACGGAACATGACAGTTGGCGCGGACGGACGCTGGTTGGAGAGGTCCACGACGAGAACGCCTGGGCGCTCGGCGGGGCGGCTGCGCACGCAGGATTGTTCGGCACAGCGGCGGCAGTCGGTGCATTCGCACGCGCGGCCCTGCACACGATCGCAGGGAATCCGATCCTGGCCCGGCCGGCAACAATGCAGACATTCATCCAGCGAACCGATATCCCGGGAAGCTCGCGCGCACTCGGCTGGGACACGATGCTGCCCACATCGTCATGCGGATCGCTCCTGTCTCCGAGCGCTATCGGCCACACCGGCTTCACGGGAACGTCGTTATGGATCGATTGGGAGCGGGATTTCTATGTAGTGCTTCTCACCAATCGCGTGCACCCGACCCGCGAGAATCATCTGCTCAAGGGGTTGCGCCCGAGAATTCACAACGCGATCGTGGAGGAGTTGCAGGCGGCCAGTTAGATATATGCGCGGCGCAGGTGATTTCAGTCGTCCGCGGCTACGGCACGACCGTCTTATGACCAGTGTTCGTGCTCTCGACCCAGGTAAGCGCTCGCGGACTAGAAACCGCCGCCGCGGCCGAATCCTCGACCGCCAGGCTGACCGACGCCAGGCTGCCCCGCGCCACGGCCGCCAGGTTGACCGATGCCCGGACCGCGTCCACCGGTCCCCGGCATTCCGGGTGTTCCCTGGCCGCCGCGTTGAGGCGCGCCCGGTTGCGGCGCTCCGGGCCCGGGACCACCGCGTCCGCGGCCGTTGTATCTGAATTGCCACTGGTTGTAGTAGCCGGCGCCGTTGTAAATCCTGATCGACGCTTCCTTGCTCTTGCTCTGGACGGTCGCGATCCCCGCACCTCCCTGCGCCGCACCGAAGGCGCCCGGAGCCTGTGCGCCGCCTCCCGGTCCGCTGGCGCGGCCAGCCCCGCCGGTGACGCCTCCTGGTCCGGTGCCAGCCTGGCCGCCCCGGCCTTGCTGGGGCTGCTGACCGAGGAAGATCGGCTGCCACTCGCCGTCTGCGGTCATCGGGTCTTTGTATTTCTTGCGAACATAGCGGCCTTGGACCAGAACGTCCAGGTTGGGAGGGTACTGACCGCCGTTCTTGGTAGTGAACAGGTAGATCGCCCGGGCCCACTGCTCGCCACGAAACGCGAGCTCTGCTTCCTTCTCACGCCGGGCCTGCTGTTTCCAGACGGGCAACAGGGCGGTCATGAGGATCGCCATGATGCTCACGCTCACCAACAGTGCCGCCATCGCATAACCGCGCTGGCCGGCTTGACCCCCTAAATACATGAGAGTATTATCCTTAGCGTCACGTATGGTACCACACACTGGTCTGAGCGGCAGCCGCCGCGCGTTGATTCCTGCAGTTCTGACGCTTGTCGCCGCGGTTGCGTTGGCTTCTGCGTGTGACAAGGTGCCACTGCTCGCACCAGCTGGCACGGTCATCACGATCTTTCCAGCCAACACGACCGTTCCGCTGAACGGCGAAGTCGAGATCGTCGCCACCGTCATCGAGAATGGCACCGTCTCGACGACGACGCCGGGAACGGGAACAGGAACCACAGCGACGACGACGAACAAGGGTGCCGGAACTCCGGTGCAGAACGGCACGCTGGTCTCCTTCACCACCACGCTCGGCCGGATCGAACCGCGCGAAGCGCGAACCAACAACGGCGAAGTGCGCGTCAGGTTCATCGCCGACAATGGAAGCGGATCCGCGAAAATCACCGCTTACTCGGGAGGCGCAGTCGCCTCGATCGAAAATTTGCTGGTGGGTTCGGCCGCAGCGGACCATCTGATCGTCAGCATCTCCCCTCAGACCGTACCCGCGAGCGGAGGCACCGCGGCGGTCCAGGCCCGCGTCGAGAGCACAGCCGGCACCGGCATCGCCGGCATCCCGGTGACGTTCTCGACCACCAACGGCACTCTGACACCGACGACGGCTACGACCGACACTAACGGTATCGCCACCACTTCGATCAACACCTCTCGCGAAGCAACCGTGACCGCCACGGCTGGAACCAAGACGGCTAGCGGCACGGTGCGCATCGGTGAGCGCTCGAACCTGAGCATCACGCCTCCTGACGCTGCCACCGTCGGAACACAATCTGCCTTCACCCTCACCGCGAGCACCACGTCGCCGATAACGGATGCGGTGATCACCTGGGGAGACGGCAATAGCGAGCAGGTTGGAACGATCAACGGCTCGCGGACCGTCCGCCACACGTACTCCAAGTCTGACGTGTACGATGTGAGTGTCTCCGGCCGGACGCCGTCGGGCGACACCGAAACGGCCTTCGCCAGCGTGTCGGTTGGTGGTCTGCAGGCGACGATGACGGCGACTCCGAATCCCGCGCTGGTCAACGGGCTCGTCAGCTTTACTGTCGGAGGAGTGACAGGCGCCCAGGTGCGCGAGTACCGCTGGGACTTCGGCGACGGCACGACGCAAACGACACCGGGCCCGGAAACGCAGCACAGCTTCAGCCGGCCGTCGACCTATACCACGCGCACGCAGGTGATCGGTGTGAATGGCAACACCCTCGCTACGCCGACTCGCGCGATCGTCGTGCAGTAAGGGTTCTAGGGTCCAAGGTTCGAGGGTTCTAGGTTCCAGGCGGGCGAACCTTGGAAGCTTGTCTACCAGTCTGCGAAGTTCGATCCGTCCAGCGCCTGGCCTTGCGCGCCGCTCTTCACATCGTAGATGCCAGCCTCGGCTGAGGGGTTGCCGGGGTCCGGCTCGGCGGGGACTGTCTGCCACGAGTCCGTCGTCTTGGTGAACGGGTCCTCCGGCACCTTGCGCATATAGCCGTCGCTCACGAGTGAGTCGAGCGATGAAGGGTACTTGCCCTTGTCGGCGTAGTACTGGTCGATCGCGTCACGCATTCTGAACAGGTCCGTCTTCAGCGTCGCTTCCTGGGTGCGCTGGATCGAGTTGCGATACTGCACGACCGCCATCGCCGCGAGGATCGAGATCAGCGCGATGACGACCAGCAATTCGATCAGCGTGAAACCCCGTTCACGCGTCGACGACGTCCACCGCTTCAGCGAGATTCGGTTGATCACAGTTACCAGTCCCGGTACTTCGTGCCGTCGAGCGCCTTGCCCTCCGACTTGGTATACACGTCGAAAACGTTCTGACCGCCCCATGACGTCGCGTCGGGTTTGTCCTGATAGGAACGCATCCCCCACTCGGTCGAGTTGGTCATCGGATCGATCGGGATCCGGCGGAGGAACTTCAGTTTCACGCCGCTCGCATCGCCAACCTTGCTGACGCCTTGAACCAGGGTCTCCAGATCCGGCGGGTAGCCCTCGCTTCCCGTCTTGATGTCCTGGGCGCCGATGATGCCCATGTCGGCCGCGTCCTTGAACTTGTCGATCGCCGTCCGCAGTTCGCGGAGATCGCGCCGGAGCTCGGCCTCGCGCTGCCGCTGAAACGAGACCTTCGCCATCGGCATCACGGCCGAGGCCAGGATGATCAACAGCGTCGTGACCACGAGCAGCTCGACAAACGTGAAGCCGCGCTCACACGTCCGCACGTGAACACGTCGCACGTCAAGCACGTCGGACCTCGCACATCGCACGTGCCTACCTGACGGTGACCGTCACCGGCGCGAACTGCAACGTCAGCAGCGAGCCATCCGGCGCCGTGGCCACGCCACTCACCTGGATCATGGACCCGCCCGCGCCCACCGCATCGAACAGCAGCGATGCGATCAGGCCACCGCCAGTGGCACCCGTCTGGTCACCCGGCCGGGTGACCGCGATGTCGACGCGGCCGGCAGCCGCATCGATCCGCGGTGTGAAGGAGGCGGAATTGACACCCTGGCGCATGAACGTTCCTTCCTGCACCGTTCGCACCCGCAGCACGTTCGGGTTGTAGGTCAGCGTCAACGTCAAGGTCGACAGCCGTTGTGCGTTATTGATCGACAACGCGGTCGTGTACGGACCGCCGCCGAGTCTGAACTCGGTACCCGCCGGAGTGACGATGATCTGCGCAGGTGTTGCCGGCGCTCCCGCGGGCGCTCCGGGATTTGTCACGATCGGCAGTGATGGATCGCGCGGCGGCGTCACCCCGCCCTGAGTGGGCGTCGCAGGTGCAGCGGCTGCAGGCGGAGGGGTGGCGACGGGCGGCGCCGTCGGTGGCACCGGCGCTCCTGCGGGCGGCGTCGGCAACGGCGGCGCCGCCGTCGGAACCGTGGACGTACCGGGAGGCGCCGGACGATTCACCGGCTGCGCCCCTGGCTCGCTGGTTACCGGCGGACGCGGCATGCCGGCCGGCGGTACACCAGGCGCCGTTCCCACAGCCGCGGGGGAGGTCGTCGCGGGTTCCGCGGTGGCGGGCTCCGGTTGTGCCGCGATGAGTGGTGGAGGTCCGCCGAGCCCGACGTTGCTCTGTGTGCCGATGAAGATCGGCGCGAGATCCTCAGCCGTGAGTTCGTGCGTCCGGACGATGTGCGGCGTCAACAGCATGACGATATCGGACTGGCTGACTTCCTCGTTGGTCTGCCCGAAGAGCGAGCGGATCACCGGTAACTTCATCACCCCGGGGAACCCCGTCATGATCTTGCGCTGATCGTCACGCAGGAGACCGGCCAGAAGATTGGACTCCCCTTCCCGCAATCGAAGCGTGGTCGTGACCTTCCGCGAGCTGAAGGACGGTGCCTCCTGCCCGCCGACGTTCACGTTTGGCCCGAGCGCGCTGCTTTCCAGGGAGAGTTCGAGCTTGATGTCACCCTCATACGTCACACGCGGCGTCATTTCGATGTTTACACCAACCGACCGGTACGTGAACGACGACTGCGGGATGCTGGCGAAACCGCCGGCGACCGCCGCATCCGAACACGGTCTGAACGACAGGGATGTCATCGCCCAGATTCAATGTGAGCTTCGCGCCTTCGGCACCGCGCAGCTGCGGTTTGGCGATCAACTTGGTCTGCGAATCCGTCGCCAGGAAGCGGACGATCGCCGCCGGTACCGACAGATAGAAGTCTGCCGTGCTGACGCCCTGGCTGATCGTGTTCAGGTTGAACGGCGGTGGACGCACTGGTGCCAGGCGTGTTCGGTGGTGCCACCTCCGGCGAGAAGATGACGCCGACGCGAGTAGTCGGTCAGGTTCAAACCGAGTCGCTTGGCGCGCGTTCCGGTTCACCTCGAGAATCTGCACATCGACGACGACTTCCGCGCGCGGCCTGTCCGCTGGACGAATCAGCCTCTCGATGACGTCGACGACAGATGCGGTCGCGCGAACGGTGATCGTGTTGGCGGTCTTGTTCTGCAGGATCGTCGGCTGCACCGGGATGCCCTGGATGCGCATCATCGAGTTCACGACCTGCGCGATCTCGGCGACGTCCGCGTGCGAGATATAGAAGGTCCGGATCACCAGATCGTCGTACTTCGTGTGATTGGCGGCGTTCTCAGGAATGACCATGATGGTCTTGTGGTTGAGCACCTTGTAGAAGTGGTTGTTCGCCACCATGATCTGCTGCAGCGCCTGCTCGCGGTCACGTCCTCGAGATTGATGGTGAAGGAGATGTCGCGGAAGGTCGTCTCGTAGGTGATGTTGATCCCGGCGCTGGTGCCGATGAAATCGAGGATGCCGCGCAGGCTCGCGTTGTTGAACGTCAGCTTGGGCAGCCGCTCCTGCAGGTCGATCAGCGGCTGCCCCATCGCGCGGGCCTGCTCGCGCAGTTTGTCGATCTGCGGCACGCGGCCTGGTCGCCTCGATCCGATCGCGGATCGATCTTTCGAGCTCGACGACCTTGGCGGCGGCGAGGCGATTGGTCGCGTCGAGTTCGACCGCCCGCTTGTACTCCGCCATCGCCGCATCCAGCGAATCTGTCACCTCGAGCTCGCGCGCACGGCTGATGTGGTTCTGCGCGGCGGTCTGCATCGCGCGTTCGAGCGTGATCTTGTATTCCGGCTTGTCGGGCGCCTCCTGGACGGCCGTGGTGTATTCGCTTGACCGCACGTCCCAGTTGCCGTTGCGCGCCGCCTCCTGCCCTTTCCGGAAGGCGCGGCCCGCAGGCGCACCCCGTTGCGATGGTCGCCAGCAGAACTATGAATGTCAGCCTGTGTTTCATTTATCAGCTCTCAACTGGCAGCCATCAAACGTCAGCGCCCTGCGAATCCGAAGCGGGTTCATTTGCCCACGCACGCCGATCCATTGAGCGGCAGCGTCGTAGCGGCCCTTACCGTCCAGATACTCGAGGTCTGCAGACTCTATCCCGATCTTCACGACGCGGTAGCGCCCCTCGATCACTTCCCCTTCACGCCCAGGGAAGGTCGCCCGGCAATCGCTGAACGCGCCGATCTTTCCGTTCGCCGTCTGCACGATGCCGATGAACTTGATCGTGTTCCCGATCGGCGGCGGTGGCGGTGGCCCCGTGGGTTCAGGCGGCATCGGCGACGTCACGACCGCTGGCCGGTTGTCGACAGGCGGCGGTGGCGGAGGAGGCTTCGGTTGGAATCGGAATGGGTTCCGCTCCATCTCCGACGGCGCCGGCGACGGCTTCTTCAGCTGCCTCGAGTCGTACGTCCAGATCTGCGGGGTCCACCTGGCCGGAGCGCTGGGGAGCAGCTGGCCTGGTGCCGACCGCGGGTCGTAGTTGGGACGGCCGGAGCCGCCTCGCCGCCTGAAAACATTCGCGACACCAGGAACGCCACTCGCGGCGATCGCGAGCAGGACGAGTAGCCAGGAGCGTGGACGGCTCGCCGGAGCCGCGGATGACTCAGTTGCCATCGCCTCCGGTCCGGAAATACGTCGCGACCTGTATCGTCACAGTGATTCCGCTTATCCGCGTCGTTTTCGTTCTGCGTCAATTCGACCCGCTCGAGCACCAGGAACTCCGGCGCGGTCTCGAGCGCATGAATGAACCGGCGGATATCGCGATACTCCCCGGTTGAGCACCGCCGTGCTGCGTCAACTTGCCGAGATCGCTGTCGCGAACGATCGACGGCGACGAGCTCTTGCTTCTCCAGGCGAAGGTTGGATTCGTTGGGCGAGCTGCGGAATCCGAAGATACG
Organism: uncultured Acidobacteriota bacterium; assembly: GCA_963742265.1. GTDB lineage: Bacteria > Acidobacteriota > Vicinamibacteria > Vicinamibacterales > 2-12-FULL-66-21 > JACDCA01. The sequence goes on along the minus strand of CAVULC010000002.1, from coordinate 105,142 downwards.
TGATTCGCCGCGCGCCGCTCAGATCCGGCGGCAGGACATCCTTGTAGAACTTCGCCAGCTCAGCGTCCGCCTGGGTCTTGCCGGTGACCGTCTGCCGCGCGTTGGCGTAGTCACGCTTGGCCGTCAGCAGTGCAATCTCGGCGCTCGACGCCTCCTGCTGCCCCGCCTGCGACCTTGCTGGACAGCGGATAGCACGACGAGCGCGAACATCGCCAGATTCAGCAGCAGCGCAATCGCGAGCGGCCAGATCAGGCGCGCGCTTCTCGTCCATGACCCTGGCGGGGTGGTCATTGCTGCCTCCCGGCTTTCGCTCGCCGCGCGTGGCACGCGGGCTTGGCGGTGCGGCGGGAGCGGCCGGCCTGGGGCCGGCAGCCTCCTCCTCACGACACCGGTGTAGATGCGACTCGACGCGCAACGCGGTACAAACCTGCCTCGGTGCGATCCTGCTGCGACGGAACGACTTCGTCGAACGCGCCGGTGGCCTCGAGTTTCTCCATGAACTCGTCGATGTCCTCCGCGCGGCGACCGAGGACCACCATCGAAACGCGGGTGACCCCTTCCTTCACCGTCGGCCGCACCGACGTCAGCATCACGTCTGGCGGCAACGTCGACTTCGATCCGATTGAAGAATGCGGTCCACGAGAACGTCCGCTGATCGATCAGCGTGTTGGCCTCGGTCGCGGCGGATCGACCACCACCTGCAGTTCGTCCTTGTCGATACGACGGCGGATGTCAGCGGCCATGCGCGTCAACTGCTCCGCCTCGGCGTGGTCGCTGTTGATACGACTCGACGAGACTCGGTGTTCTGCCGTGAAAACGTCACGACCCGGAACACGTTCACGGCCGTCAGAGCGAGCACGACCAGCGCCGCCGCGGCGATCAGGATGTGAACCGCCCGCTCGTTGTAGAAGGGACGCGTCGACAGGTTCGCACGCAGCATCAGGCCACCCGTTCCTTCGCGATCACGATCCGGTCCCGCAGCAGGACACCGACGGCCGGCGCCAGCGCGTCGAGCAGTTCGGCACTCGACGAGATCCGGTCGCGCAGCGTCACCCCGCGCGAGACGTCGAGCGGCTCCACTCGCACCCCCAATCGCTCCTCGACCTGTCGCTTCATCCGCTGCGCATCTTCGCCCGGCATGCTGCCGAGCCCGGACGCGATCACCCGGCTGAAGCCGCCGCCGCCGAGACGGTCTTCGTGATACATCGCCGTTTGATGAACGAGATCGCCGATGTCCCCGGCCGTCGCTCCATCCGCCGGGCGGTTCCTGAAGAACACGACGTGTCCTTGTCTCACGACCGCCAGTGTCGCCGAGTCGTCGGCGGCGTGGACCAGGAGCCAGTCGCCAGGGATCGCGGACGGCTCCAACGCCACCACTGCGTTGATCAAGTTGAGCGAGACGATGTCGACGATTCCGGGTTCGAGGCCGGCCGCCTCGCAGGCGTGCTCGTAACTTTCGACGATGTCTCGCCGCGCGAGCACGACCAGGTACTCGCGGCCACCACCCGGGATCGCGGCACTCTCGGCCCACGAGACCTGTCCGTCCTCGATGCGAAAGGGTGCGGCCTTTCGCATCTGCCATTTGATCAACTGATCGAGTTCCTGTTCCTTGGCCGGGATCTTGTCGAATCGAAGGATCGAGACCTTGGCGACCGAGTCGGGCAGGATCAGGGCGACGCGGCGCGGGCGCGGCGAAATCGCATCGACCGCGGCCTTCACCACCGCCGCCAATGCCGCGGATTCGTGCACGTTGACGCCGTTCAATGCCGGAGTGACGAGCCCCGCCGGCAACGGCTGCGCCGCATGCGCGGTAACGGCGCGGGTGCCGCCCTGCGTCGAAATGCCGATCGACGTTGACCTGCTTCGCGGTCACCTCCACCGCCACGGAGCGGAGGTGTCGTCGCGAACAGTTGCGAGAAGAAGGATGTGCTCATTCGACGAACGTCACCTTGTTGACCTCACGCAAGGTGGTCGTGCCCTTGAGCACCTGCTCGACGGCGGATTCGCGCAGGAAACGCATCCCTTCGTCCCGCGCCGCTTTCTTGATCTCGGACGTCGGGCGGCGCGCGAGGATCAATTCGCGGATAGTGTCGCTGAGATCGAGCAACTCGCAGATTGCGGTCCGGCCCTTGTAGCCGGTGCCCCCGCACTCGATGCAACCGGATCCTTCGAAGAACAGCCCGCTGTCTGCGAGCGCCGGGTCGAGAGCGGACTCGACCAGCTGCGTCCGGGTGACGTTGGTCGCCGGACGCTTGCAGTGCGCGCAGATGTTCCGGACCAGCCGCTGCGCCAGCACGCAGTTCAACGCCGACACGAACTGGTACGGTTCGACGCCCATGTTCAGGAAGCGCCCGAGCACGTCAAGGACGTTGTTGGCGTGGACGGTCGTGAACACCAGGTGCCCGGTCAGCGCCGACTGAATCGCGATCTGCGCCGTCTCCGGATCGCGGATCTCACCCGACCATGATCTTGTCGGGATCGTGGCGCAGGATCGAGCGGAGCCCGCGCGCGAACGTCAGGCCCTTCTTCTCGTTGATCGGGATCTGGGTGATCCCCTTCAGCTGGTACTCGACAGGATCCTCGATCGTGATGATCTTGTCTTCGACCGACTTGATCTCAGAGAGCGCGCCGTAGAGCGTCGTGGTCTTGCCGCTGCCGGTCGGCCCGGTGACCAGGACCATCCCGTACGGCTCGGCGATGTACTTGCGGAAGCGGCGCAGCTCGTCCTCCGGGAAGCCGAGGATGTCGAGCCGCAGCTCGCGGAACTGCTCGCTGATCGATTCCTTGTCGAGGATACGGATGACCGCGTCCTCGCCGTGGACGCTCGGCATGATCGAGACGCGGAAGTCGATGGTCTTGTCCGGCAGCCGCAGCTTGAAGCGGCCGTCCTGCGGAACACGTTTCTCAGCGATGTCGAGCTCCGCCATGACCTTGATCCGCGAAATGATCGTGCTGTGAAAGCGTTTGTCGATCGGCCGCATCGCCGGCTGGAGCACGCCGTCGACACGGTACTTCACATAGACCGCATCATCCTGCGTCTCGATATGGATGTCGCTGGCGCGCCGCTGGATCGCGTTGTAGAGCGTCGTATCGACCAGCCGGATGACCGGACTCTGATCGGCCGTGAGCTTCTCGACGCTGAGCTGATCGTCGCCACCTTCGTCTTCGCGAAGGATCTGCAGCTGGAAGCTCTCGGTCGCTTCCTCGAGGACCCGCTGCGAGCTCTCGCTCTTCTTCAGCATCGCCTGGATCGCAGACGCTGTACCGACCGTGACCTTGAGACGAGTCGCCAGCAAAATCGCGAGCTCGTCGATCATCGGCAGATCGCTCGGATCCGAGACGACGATCACCAGCGTGTTCCCCTCGCGGCGGATACGGGACGAAACCGTAACGCAGCATCAGGTCGGCGGGGATCGCGCGAAACAGGTCGTGATCGATCGACTGGCGCGAAATGTCCACGTACTCGAGGCGATAGCGTTCCGCCAGGCGACGGGCCTGCGCGGCTTCGGCGGCGCGCTCGGTTTCCGACGCCTCGGCTGCACCGACGTATAACTCTTCCGGCGTGCCGTTGACAGTGGTTGCAGTTTTCCCGTTCATCCTTTATCCAAGCGCGTTCGACATCTGGAACAGCGGCATGTAGAGCGACAGCAGCAATCCCGCGATGATGATGCCCATGATCACGAGCAACGCCGGTTCGATGATGGTGATGAACCGGCCGAGATTCGTTTCGATTTCCTCATCGTAGAAGTCGGCCAGACTGTTGAGCATCTCCTGCAGTGCGCCGGTCTGCTCGCCTACCTCGACCATCTTGATCGCGACATCGGGGAAGGCCCCGCTGTCATTCATGGACGTCGCGAGCGCGCGTCCCTCGCGGACCTGCTGCGCGGCGGTCTGCAGCTCGCGGGCAACTGTACTGGTTCTGGATCGATCGCGACGAAATATCGATCGCATTGACCAGCGGGATGCCGCCACCGAGCAGCGTCGCCAGCGTTCGCGCCGCCTGCGAGGTCGCGAATTTCTGCGAGATCGCGCCGAGCAGCGGCACGCGGAGCGTCCATCGATCGAATCGCACGCGATTACCCGGCTGCTTGAGCCAGAACCAGAATCCGACGACGAGCCCGACCACGGTCAACGCGAGCAGACTGAAGTACGTGCCAGCGAACTTCGAGACCGCAACGAGAACGCGAGTCGACAACGGCAGCTCTGCGTTAGCCGCCTGCTCGTAGAAGCTCGTGAACGCCGGAACGACCTTCAAGACGATGAGCGCGACGACCGTCAGGGACAGGACCAGCAGGATCGCCGGGTACACGAGAGCGGAGATCGTCTTCCGCTTCACACCCGAGACCACCTTCACGTAGGCGACGTAACGGCGGATCACCACCTCCAGGCTGCCGCTCTTCTCTCCCGCCAGAAGCGACGCCGTGTAGATCCCCGGGAACATCGTGCCCTGGGCCTCGAACGCCTCCGACAGCGAACTCCCACTCCGGACGCGCTCGTGAACATCGTCGAGCACGGACTTGAAAATCGGGTTCGTGACGCGACGGCGCAGGATGTCGAGCGACTGAACCAGCGGCATGCCGGCCTTGAGCAGTGTCGCCAGTTCCTGGTTGAACACGAGGAATTCGCGCGTCGCGATGCGGCGACGCCGCTGAAGCCCTAAGTTTGCGAGGCTCGAGCCCACCGGCGCGCTGGATCCCGAGGATGTATAGACCCTTCTCCTCGAAATCACGCCTGAGGCGTGCCTCATTGTCGGCAACGTAAATGCCTTCGATGATCTCGCCGCCCGGAGTACCGAGCCTGCAGCGAAACTCCATGTGGTTATGGCGCCCGGTGCGCGAGGTCGGCGCAACACATTGTCTCTGTTGACATTATCGGCCGATGTATCCGGCGAATTATATATCAGGGGGGCCGGCAGAATCGGCGCGGCTGATGCAGGTTAGACAGGGAAATCGGCCATCCGGCTGACAAAAAAAGACCCCGCCCGAGCGTCAGGTCGTTTTTTTACAAACCTTACAACTCGGCCGGCTACTTGATTCCGGCGATGGAGAGAATCCGGGTGACGTAGTCCCGGGTCTCCCGGTAAGGCGGGATGCCGTTGAACTTCTTGACGGCTCCTTCACCCGCGTTGTACGCCGCGAGCGCGAGTTCGACGGCCCCCATGCGGTCGATCAGGGCTTTCAAGTGCTTCACCCCGGCGGCGATGTTGGCGCTCGGATCGTAGGGATTGCGGACCTTGTATTCCCGAGCCGTCGCCGGCATCAGCTGCATGAGGCCCATGGCGCCTTTGTTCGACTTCGCCCGCGGCTGGTAGTTCGACTCGACCTGGATCAGCGCCCGGACGAGCATCGGGTCAACCCCGTGGGCCTCCGACATGCTGGCGATGATCTCACCGTACGGGGTTTGCCCCAGTAGGGCCGGATCGACGCGCTGTCGTTCCGTCAGCGGCGCCGGATTCAGCCGGCTTCGGCTCCGGATAGGGCACTTCGTCTGCGAGGATCTTCTCGATCAGCGACTTGTCGCAGGTGACGTCTCCGCCGCTTCGAAGCGTCAGAACGACCGAGATCTCCGTCGATTCGATGGGACTTGACGGAAAGGGTGCGACCTGAAGAAAGAACCACGATTTCCGCCGAGACCGGTGTGCGCGGCTGCCAAGGCAAGGATCACCACCGAAAGGAAACTGAGGAGCTTTCTTGTCATGGATTGAGGGGACATCCTAACATCCCCTTTCGGCTCGTGTCCAGAATCACTACAGTCGAGCTTTTTTGAACGCGACGGCCGCGTCTACTTGGGCTCGACGAACGCGTGAAAGACGCGGATCCCGAGCTCGCGGGTGTCGCCGCCGCCGGTCGGCGTGAAGGCGCGATCGACGTCGATCGTGATCTCGGCCATGTCACCGGCGCCGAACTGGGCCGCCGTGATCGGGAACGTCTTCAGGATCCGATCCTTCGAATCGGCGGCGAACGTGCCGATCGGCTGCCCGCCCAGCTTCACGATGACCTGCTGCGGCGGGTTGAACAAATCGACCCTGGCGTCGATCTCCAGGTAGAACGTCGCGTCCCGCTTGGGATTGCGGAACGAGATCGTCCCGGTCTTCTTCGTCCACTGCCATTCGGTCGTGGGATCGTTCGGGATCGACCTCCTGCGGATGCCAGCCATCCTTGTAGATCAGGAAGATGTTCTCGGACTGCGGCAGCAGCTGCAGCTTGCCGACGACGTACTCCTGGCGCGACGCCTCGGTCGCATTGAGGGACAGACGCTTGCCATTGGCCGGGTTGTAGAGGCCGATACGGACGACCGCCTCGCCGATGTACGGGTAGTTGGGAACGAAGATCGTCCGGGTGTACTCGATCGCCTGCCCCGGCTTCCACTGGGACGTCGGGATCGATGGCGGGTGGTCGTCCTGCCAGAGCTTCTCGCCGTCCGGATCGATGACGTGAACGAAGACGACGTAGTCGCCGTCGAAGGTCGCGTTCGGGAGCGACCTCGAACTTGTAGGTGATCTTCAGTGGACTGCCGATCGCGGCCTTGTCCTTACTGAAGGTGACGGTGGGCGTGGCGACCGGCGGTTCGGCCGTCTGCTTGCTGGAACAGGCGGCGGCGAGGAGCAAGCAGAGGAAAACAGGAAGGCGTTTCTGCATGAAAAAGTCTGAATCGCAGGAGCGAGTCCGGCGCGCGAATGGTACTGCAGTTGTTGGAGCCACTGCAATATGGTAGTTTTCGCAACGATGACACTCGAAGCGCTCGGAATGGTCGAAACGAAGGGCCTGATCGGCTCGATCGAAGCGGCCGACGCGATGGTCAAGGCCGCCAACGTCGTGCTGATCGGCAAGGAGATGATCGGCGCCGGGTACGTGACCGTGATGGTCCGCGGTGATGTCGGCGCGGTAAAGGCTGCCACCGATGCCGGCGCCGCGGCGGCGCGGCGTGTCGGCGAGCTGGTGTCCGTCCACGTGATCGCGCGTCCGCACGGCGAAGTCGAAAAGATCCTCCCCGAAGTCGAAGGACGCCAAGGCGTCGTAACGGTCCCGCCCCGCTGGTCACAGACACATGGCTCAGCCCGCGGCCCAGACCGATCGCGACCTCGCCTCGATCGCCGAGGCGCGCGCACTGGTGCGGCGCGCCAAAGCGGTCGCTCCGGTTCTCGCCGAATTTTCCCAGCATCAGATCGACGCGATCGTCGACGCCATGGCGGCCGCGGCAACGTCGCAGGCCGAGGCCCTCGCCCGGCTCGCCTTCGAAGAGACCGGGTACGGCGTCGTCGCCGACAAGATCCAGAAGAACCTGTTCGCCTCGCAGAAGATCTACAACTTCATCCGGCCGATGAAGACCGTCGGCGTCAGTCCAGCGGTTCGAAGACAAGAAGGTCGTCGAGATCGCCGAGCCATTCGGCGTCGTCGCCGCCATCGTCCCGACCACGAACCCGACATCGACCGCGATCTACAAGATCCTGATCGCCATGAAGGCGCGCTGCCCGATCGTGATCAGCCCGCATCCATCGGCCGTCCGCTGCATCACCCGGACGGCGGAACTGATGGACGACGGCGGCGCGGAAGGCCGGAGCGCCGGAGGGTGCGATCAACTGGATGACGCAGGTGACGCTCGAAGGCACCCAGGAACTGATGAAGGCTCGCGAGACGGCCGTCATTCTCGCGACCGGCGGCATGGGCCTGGTGCGAGCCGCCTACAGTGCCGGGCAAGCCGGCATACGGCGTTGGGCCCGGCAACGCCCCGGCCTATCATCGAGCGCACCGCGGACGTCACCAAGGCGGTGCGCGACATCGTCACCGGCAAGACCTTCGACAACGGCCTGCTCTGCTCGTCGGAGAACTCGGTGGTCGTCGACGCGCCTCTGGTCGATGAAGTCAAGCGGCAGTTCGTCGCCAACGGCGCTCATTTCCTGTCGGCGTCAGAGATCGATATGCTCGGCAAGGCGCTCGTCACTCCGCAGCGGCTCCCGAATCCGGCGTTCGTCGGCAAGCCGGCGACCTACATCGCGCAGCAGGTCGGCATCACGGTCGCTCCCGGCACGCGTGTCCTGATCGCCGAACTGGCGGGCGTCGGCCGCGACTATCCGCTGTCGATCGAAAAGCTCTGTCCGGTCCTCTCCTTCTACGTCGTGCAGGACTGGAAGGAAGGCTGCGAGCGATGCAAGCAGATCCTGCGATACGGCGGGATGGGCCACACGATGTCGATCCACTCGCGTAACGAGGACGTCATCCTGCAGTTCGGCCTGAAGAAACCGGCGTTCCGGATCGTCGTCAACACGCCGACGACCCTCGGCTCGATCGGCTTCACGACCAGCCTGGATCCCTCGATGACCCTGGGATGCGGCGGGCTGGGGCGGGAACATCACGTCCGACAACATTTCGCCGCGGCACCTCCTGAACATCAAGCGGCTGGCGTACGAGACGTCACCGGCGCCTGTCGACCGGAGCGGCTGCCGAGGGTCCGGGCGCCGCTCCTGGGGTCGGCGCGGACGGACGGCCCTCGCTGCCGAAGGCATCGATCGCGCCGCCGCAAGTCGGGATCGCGGCCGAGTCGCTGGCGCGGCGGATCGACCAGTTCCTGACGTTCGCGCGGGTACGCTCCACGCCGCAGCCGGCGCCGAAGGGCATCACCGCGCCGGTGGAGCCGCCGCGCGCGCGGCCGCAAAGCCGGACCGCGCCGGCTTACTCCAGCCAAGGCCCGCCGACTTCGTATGCGAAGACGACGTCCGGCAGGCCGTCCGGCAGGGGCGCAAAATTGTGATCGGCGAACGAACGATCGTGACACCGGCCGCGCGGGATCTGGCGAGCAGCACCGCGTTTTCGTCCAGGCCGACTGGCGGGGGTAGCCCGTCGCGGCTCCTCCTTACTGTTGAGCCGATTGGGGTTAGTGTTGACCTCGTGGGGACCGGTGTTATTCTTCCCGCCCCAGCAATTCAACGACCTCAACGGGGCATCCTGTTGCACAGCGCTCGGTTCTGTTGTGCACACCACGGAACGTCTCGCGGGAGTGTTCTGAATGACAGCGAGATCTGGCTGCCGATCCTGGCGGCGCTCGGTCTATCTACAACGGTGGCTGGCTGCGGTGGCAACCCGGGCCGCAGAAGCAGCCTCGGTCCCGGTCCCGCCCCCGGCGGCGCGTCCGACGCCCCTCCGCCTCCTCCCCCACCGCCCGTCGATCCCGTCACGATCCTGATTGGCACGTCCCAGAAGCATTTCGAGGCCGGCGAACGCGAACTGAAGCTCGGCCACCTGGATCGGGCCCGCACCGAGTTCGATCGGGCGGTCGACGTGCTGCTCGAGTCGCCCGTACGGGGCCCGCACCGACGCCCGGATGCGCGAGCACTTCGACCGTCTGATCGACCGGATCAACGCGCACGAAGTCACCGCGCTGGCGCAAGGGTGACGGCTTCTCGGAAAAGAAGTACGAGCCGGCGTCGATCGACGAGCTCCTGAAGATCGCGACCTTCGCGGCACCGGCGGCCGAGCCGGAGACGACCGCAGCGGTGAAGGACGACCTCGCCCGCACCGCCCACGACATCGACATCCCGCAGAACGAGCGCGTGCTGTCGTCGGTCGAACTGCTCCAGGGACGGCTGCGCGACTACGTGCAGGAGAGCCTGATCCGTGGCGCGAAGTACCTGCCGATGATCCAGAACGTCTTCCGGGCCGAGGGGCTGCCGCTCGATCTGGCGTTCATTCCGATCATCGAGAGCGGCTTCAAGACCAACGCGCTGTCACAAGCCAGCGCCAAGGGCCCGTGGCAGTTCATGATCCCGACCGCGAAGGACCACGGGCTCAAGACCGACTGGTTCATCGATGAGCGATCGGACTTCGAGAAGTCCACCGTCGCGGCCGCCAAGTATCTGAAGATGCTGTCGAAGATGTTCGACGGCGACTGGCACCTCGTGCTCGCCGCCTACAACGGCGGCCAGGGACGCGTGCAGCGTGCGACTGAATCGCGCCGGCGCACGAGGACTTCTGGGACCTCACCGAGACGCATCGAAGTATCCTGCCGAAAGAGACCCGTGAATACGTGCCGCTGATCCTCGCGGCCATGGTCGTCGGCCGTAACCCGCGCAGTACGGCTTCGAGCTGGCGACCGCCGGACGCGATCGCCTACGACAAGGTGCCGGTCACCGCGCCGATCGACCTGCGCCGCGTGGCCGAATGGACCGGCACCTCGGTCGACGAGATCCAGGCGCTGAACCCGGAGCTTCGCCGCTGGCACCACGCCCATCCGCTACCCCGACTACGAGATCGAAGCTGCCGGCCGGCACCGGCGACCAGTTCCGCTCACGCCTTGCCTCACGCATCGACCGAGGACCTGAACTCGCTCAAGTGGCACGGCGTGCGTACAAGGCGAGACGCTGGCCACGATCGCGCGCAAGCTGCACGTCAGCACGTACCGAACTCGCGGCGGCGAACAACCTCTCGACGAAGTCCAAGGTCCGCGCCGGGCAGGACTCTGATCATCCCGCGGCTGCCGACGACGTTACTGGCGACGGGGTCGGAGCGCGCGGCGCCGGCAGTCGCGGCCTCGCGTCCGGTCAGTGGCGCGGCGTGAAATGCCCGAGGTGAGCCGTGCCTCCGCGCCTGCAGCCGGCACCTACTACAGGTCAAGCGCGGCGACACGCTGTCTCAAGATCGCGCAGCTGTTCAACACGACGGTCGACAAGATCAAGAGCTGGAACCGGCTGCGCGGCAGCTCCATCTCGGCGGGCACGCGGCTCCTCGTTCGCGGCCGCTAGGCCTGCGTCACAGCGCGGGGCCTGGCTCCCGCCGCGCCACATCGCAAGACCTGCGAATCCGTGCGCGACCGCGCGCGCGGATTCTGCCCCCTTCGAACTGACATCGGCGGAAATCCCAGCATTTTCGAGAGCGCTTCCCCTTGCACCTAGCGCTCGCATGCTCGCGTGCATGCGGTCGGCGGCTGTCTTCGGGATCGAGGCCTGCGGCGTCCAGGTCGAAGTGGACGTCTCGCTCGGCATTCCGTCCTTCAACATGGTCGGCCTGCCGGACGCGTCGGTCCGCGAAAGCCGGGACCGGATCCGAAGCGCCATCCGCAACTCGGGCTTCGACTTCCCCGGCAGCCGCATCACCGTCAATCTCGCGCCGGCCGACATCCGCAAAGCCGGATCGTCGTTCGACCTGCCGATTGCGCTGGGCGTCCTCGCGGCCGCCGGCATTCGTCGACGCGCCGCGACGTCCAGGACGTGCTGCTGATCGGCGAGCTCTCCCTCGATGGCGGCATCCAGTCGGCCCGCGGCGTGCTGCCGATTGCCGCGGCGGCACGCCGGGACAACTTCGCCGCCCTGCTCCTGCCCCGCCCCAATCACGCCGAGGCGGCGGTCGTCGAAGGGCTCCGCCTCTTTGGCGTGCGCTCGCTGATCGGAGGCCGTCCGACGCGCTGAACGATCCGACGGCTTCGCGGCGGCGGCAGGCCCGCCGCCAGCGGCGCCGCCGATGCCGGCACCGGCTCCTCGACGGCGACTTCAGCGACGTCCACGGTCAGTCGATGGCGCGGCGGGCGCTCGAGATCGCGGCCGCGGGAGGTCACAACACGCTGATGGTCGGGCCACCCGGATCGGGCAAGACGATGATGGCGCGCCGGCTCGCGGGGGTCCTGCCGCCGCTGACGTTCGACGAGGCGCTCGAAGTCACCGCGATCCATTCCGTTGCGGGCCTGCTTCCACCGGCACCGGCCTCGTCTCTCATCGGCCGTTCCGCGCCCCGCACCACACCATCTCGGACGTCGCACTCGTCGGCGGCGGCGCGCAGCCGCGCCCTGGCGAGATCAGCCTCGCCCATCACGGCGTGCTCTTCCTCGACGAGATGGCGGAGTTCAGCCGGCACGTGCTGGAAGTGCTGCGCCAGCCGCTGGAAGAAGGCGTGCGTCAGGATCGCCCGCGCGGCGCGGACGTGCAGCTTCCCCGCGCGCTTCATGCTCGTCGGCGCGATGAACCCGTGCCCGTGCGGCTACTCGGGCGACGCCGTCCGCGTCTGCCGGTGCACGACGCAGCAGATCGATCGCTACGCGTCCCGACTATCGGGCCCGCTGCGCGACCGCATCGATCTCACCGTTTCGGTATCGGCGCCATGCCGGCGCGGGAGTTGAGCGAGGCGGCTGGAGGGGAATCCTCCGCGGTGATTCGCGAGCGCGTCATGACGGCGCGCGACACGCCAGCGTCAGCGCGAAGGGGTCCTCAATGCGCGGCTACACGGCCGGCGGCTGCGTGCACTCGACGGCGCTCGACAGCTGACGCGCGGCGCGATCCTCGACGCCGCCCTGACGAAGCTGTCGCTGACGGCGCGGGGTCACGACCGCGTGCTGCGCGTCGCGCGAACGATCGCGGATCTCGCCGGCGAGGACCAGCGTGCTTGCGCCACCATCTCGCCGAGGCGCTGCAGTACCGCGGTGAGTGTTCAGGGGCTGGCTGCGAGCGCGCACCGCTTGCCGGGCATCGTCGGCCCCGGCGAAGTCGGTCTTCAGTGTCGAGTGCACGCTGAAGGACTGCGCGCGCGCTTGGCGGCGCTGCCGGCCTTGGCGTGCGCGAGGCCGAGGTGGTAGTGATAGACGGGGTTGTCGGGTGACTTCGCCGATGGCGCGTTCGAACGCGCGATCGCGTGACCGGTCAAGAGCCCTCGTGGTAATACGCCCATCCAAGGGTGTCCTCGGCTTCCGGACGGCCGCGCAATTCCTGCTGGCGATCGTCGCCAGCCTCATCGCTCCTCGTCGTCCTCCCCGTCTCGGCGTAGATCCACGCCAGGTTGTTGGCGGCAACGCCCGACCGTGGTTCCGACGCGAGGATCTTCTCGTATTGCTGCCGCGCTGCGTCGCGGTCGCCCTTCGCTTCCGGATCATCGCGATCATCGTCCACGCGCCGGCGGGCGTCTTGCTGCGTTCGGCGATCGTGCGAACTCCGCGATGGCGCGATCGACCTGCACCGCGAGCGATGTAGAGCCGGCCGAGCAGATCGTAGGCCTCGAGGTTGCGACGCATCGGACGTGATCGACGTCGCGAAGCGTCCGCTCGGCCTCGGCCGTGCGGCCGGCGACCAGTCGACCGCGCGCCGAGAGCACCTTGAGCCGGACGTCATCGGGCGATTGCGCCCGCCATTCGTTGACTCGCGCGTTTGCGCCGACGCTGAGGTTCTTCTCGGCGATGTCGGCGGTGATCAGCCCGACGCGCGCGTCGTGCAGTGACGGCTGGAGGCGTAGTGCCTGTTCGTACGACGCCCGGGCCGGGGCCGTCTGGCCGCGCTGCAGGGCAACGTAGCCCATTTCGAGGTGCAGCGGCCGCGGCTTTCGGGTTCTGCGCGAGGCGCGCGATGATCTCACGCTCCGCGCGGGCCAGATCCCCCTGTGCCCGCAGACTGCGCGAGACGAAGGACCGCGGCGTCGGGATCGCTCGGGCGTTGCCGCGCTACCTCTTCCGCCGCACTCGTGCTCCGGCCGCATCGCCTCGCGCCAGGTGCACGCGTGCCAGCTGGAACTGCGCTGCGCCGGCGCGCGGATTCAGCTTGACCACTTCGCGGAACGCCGATTCGGCAGCCGTGGACATCGCGTCGCTCCAGCGCGACCAGACCCAGGGTGTAGTGCGCCGTCGGCGATCCGCGATCGGCACTCTACCGCCTCCTGCGCATGGCATTCTGCGCTCCGTCCGGGTTTCCCCTCGACGAGCAGCATGCGCGCCTTGGCGATACGCGCCTCGGCATTCGCGCGGATTGTCCTTCAGCACCTGGTCGACCGGGCGTGGGCATCCTGCTTCCCGCCGAGCCGCGTAGCGAATGACGGACATCCGCAACGCGCGGCGGCGCGCATCCGGACCGTGGCTGTCATCAGCGATCTGCGCAGCATCTTCGATGCCTCGTCGTGCTTGCCGATGCCGGTGTAGTAATCGGCCAGCGCGAGCGTGCCGCCCGGTTCGGCTCGCCAGTGCCTTGAAGTGTGGCTCGGCCTCGGCGGCGCGGCGATTGACGATGTAGAAGAGTGCCAGCGCGCGATGGACGGACGTGTTCCGCCGGTTCCAGTGCCAGTGCGGCTCTGCAGTGTGCTCTCAGCCGCTGCGGGATTGCCCGCGGCCCACTCGTAATTCGCCAGCGCCAGGCGCGCGTCGGCGGACGTATGGCGACAGCTGCACCGCTTTGCGGAATGCCTCGCCTGCGCTCCCCTTGTTGCCGCCTAACGAAGCGCGCCGCGCCGAGCGCGCTCCAGGCCGGCGCGATTCGAGGGATCGAGTGCGATCGCCTGCTCCATCTGCTTGACCGCCCGATTGCCGTGTCCTTCAGACCGGCGAGCGCGTTGCCGAGCAGGATGTGCGCGGAGGGATTGTTCGGTTCCGCCTTGAGGGCCAGTTCCGCGCGTGTGCGGGCCATCGTCGTATTCCCCAGCCCGAGAGAAGCAGCGCGCCGGCCTGCAGCTGCGCGTCCATGTTGGACGGCTGTCGAGATCGGCCGCCCGCGCGTACGGCGCCATACGCCTTGACTCGGATCACCCGAGGCTGCTCGTAGGCCTTCGCCAGCTTGTAGTGAGCCTCGGCCAGCTCCGGCTTCGCCTTGACGGCATTGCCATACTCGATGGCCGCGGCCGTGTGCTGGCTCCTTGGCCACGTAGCCGTCACCGCTCGCGAGGTACTTGCTGCGCGCGCGTCAGCGGATCGCGCGAACAACCTGCAGCGGCTGCGCATGCCAGCGCCACGAGCACGAAAACGACTCGGCTTCGAAGGGTCCGGATCATGGCATCGATCGCTGCGAGACGAGGGACGAGAGCGGTTGCGAAAGCGATGACGTCCGGACGGCGTTGCCGCCGGTCCGCGGGAGCGGTGAGATGACTCGCACGAGCCCGCCGTTGGTTCGTCGCAGGATCGCGGCATCCCACATCAGGTAGCGCCTTGTTGGCGAACTCGTTGGCGACGACCCGGCCGCGCCCCTGATACCAGTAGAGGACGACCTGGCTGGTCGACCCCCTTCTGAATAAGGAACTGATTCACCGGCACACCGCGTTCCCCCACCGGAAGTGAAATTCGTCGTCGATTCCACCGGCTGCCAGCCTGCGCCTGGCAAACAATTCTGCGGCGAGTGGATCGTGTCGCCCTGTCGCTGGCTGGTGTAATAACCGGCGTAGAGACCGATCGGAGACGCGCCCTCTGCGGTGTAGATGCGGTTAATGTAGTCGTCGACGCCAAGCTGCGCGACGACGTCCTCCGTGAGCGGGGCCGCCTCGCGTCCGTGCCATCGATCAATGGTGCGGCGCAATGTCGAAAGCGACTCCCGCTCGATTGGAACTTCGACACTCGCACGTGCGCCGCTCAGCGACGCGCACGCCAGCATCGCGGCGATGATGAGCGCGCGAACGATCATGCAGCGCCCATCTCAGCCGGCCGGTGACGCCGCGCGGCGAAGCGTGACGCCGCCCGTTGCACCAGCGATCAATCCGGCGAATGCCACGATGAACACGAGCCATCCGGAAAATGTGTGGAAGAACCCGTCCGCCGCCTTCGGACTCACCCATTCGGCCGCCATTCCTGTGCCGGCGACGCGGGCGGCATTGGCGACGATCGCTATCGGCACCGCGCTGACGGCGATCAGGATTCGCCGTCCGGTCCGGCGCTCGGTGAAGTATCCGAGCACGACCCCCAGCATGATCAACGAGACCAGCGATCGAATTCCGCTGCACGCCTCGGCCACTTCGAGTGTGCGCGATGGCAACCGCAGGATGTTGCCGTCGCGCAGGACCGGGATGCCGGCGACCGAAATCGCCTGCTTCCCCACCCTGGACGCAAACAACTGCAGCGGAAACGCGATCTGATTGAAGATGATCGAGGGCAGAGGGATCATCAGGAAAAGGAAGAGGATGGGGAATAGCCAGGATGCGGAAGTGCTGCCGGCCCCACAGGAACCAGCACGGTTCCAGCGATCACGCCGATCAGCGACACGCGCGTAAGGAAGAGCTCTGCGCCGAACGTTCCCGCCAGCCAAACGGCCAGACTGAGAGCGATCAGTACCAGCGCCGCCCACTCCCGGGCGAGGCACGGCTGCCGCGAGTGCGTCTCGTCGCTCCCAGGCGAAATACACCGCGAGCGGAAGCACGAAGAACCCATGAGAGTAGTTGTCATCACTGGCCCACTGCTGAACGAGTGATGACAACATCCTCCAATCGACGAACCCGATCGCGGCAATCACCGCCGCCAGCGCAAGCCAGACGCGGCGCTCCCTCATCGATCAGGCCTGCGCGACGGCTCCCGAACGGCGGCGGCGCAGGGCCGCCAACCCAGCGAGACCCGTTCCGATCAGCACCATCGACGCCGGTTCGGGGTTCTCGGACACTCCGTCTTCTGCACTGAGACGAACCAGGAAGCTCCGAGCGCCTGCCCAGTCACGGAGTCCGAACGTCACCTTCAACGAGTCGGACGCTCCGGCGACCCCGGTGAACAGCAGTGTGTCCCCGGCGTTGGTGTTCTCATCCGCCGTGACCGCCGCGCTGCCACCCAGATAGGCGGCACTTCGTTCCAGCCCCGAGCGCTGGGCGAAGCTGAACCCATCCGTATCGTGAGAGGTCGAATACCCGGCTGGAACGTAGGCCGGATTCCCTCCCGCGTCGAGCGCATCGTCGTCGTCGAGCGGATCGAGGATTTCCGCCCGCAGTGTGTTCCATGTGGAGCCGGCGCCAAACACCATCAGCCCCATGACGTAGTCCGTGTTGAACGCCAGACCGGAAATTTGCAGCACGGCGGATGCACCCGCCGTTGGCAAGTTCACGATCAGGCCGACCAGCGGAGCGCCGGCAGTACCCGATGGCGCCGGGAGAACGCTGCCACCGTTCGTGGTGACTAACGTCGACACCGTCACCGGGTCGGCCGACGCCACGCCAGGCAGTAGTGCCAGCGTGACGGCACCGACAATCAAACAACGCTTGAGCAAGGAGACCTCCTGTTCCGTCTAGAGTGATGCGCAGCGCGCGTGCCGGGATGATACCTTCCGCGCCGCCTCCCGACCAACGGCGCGTGCGAGAGCCTTACCGAGTCAGATTGAGAATGGGAACCGGCGCATGGCCCCGGCTACCACCAGCAACACCCCCCGGAGAACAGCATCATGGTCGGCTCGTTCGCAAAGACGTCGGTTGTCTGGGCGACAACGGTGGACATTTCGGCGGACAAGTCGGCACGTCCGTAGGCAAACGCGGTCGCAGCCGCAAGGAGCACGATGATAAAAACCAGAACTGCCCTCATTTTCCCGTCCGTTACCCTGTTTTCCTCCGCCAGTTCGTACTTCGAGCGTCTTTTCTGGCGGCGCAAGGCTGTGTGCAAGGGCCCCTCCAGATTGGTCCACCGGTCTGGCTCTTCAATACCAGACCTGCGTCCGCCACCTGTGGTAGATTCACCATTTCGCGGAACGCAGATCTTTTGACTTCCAAGCGCTACAGGATCGTACTGGCCGATCGCTCTCGCGGGCGCGTTCGGCGCTTCACCCTTCCACTCCGGGCGACGATCGCGGCCGCTCTTTGCGTACTCGCTGTGCCTGTGCTGATCGGGCTCGGCGCCCGTTGGAGCGCGCGGTCCGCGATCGCTGGTCTCCGGGCCGACAACGAGGCGTTGCAAATGGAGGTCGCCAGCTATCGCGAGGCGACCGGCCAACTCGCCGCACAAATCGCCTCGCTTCAATCGGAGGTGGACGACATCGGCGTGCGCGCCGCCGTCGATCCGGCATCGAACGCCGCCATGCACCGGCTCCCGGAGCGCCTCCGGACCAGGGCCATGGGAGGCGGCGCGGTCGCGGCGCCGGTCCTGAGCGGCATGTTCGGATCACCCGACAATTCCTTTGGCGTGCTGCGCGATCTCCTGGGCGTACTCGAGGAACGACTCAAGACGGTCCGGACCGGGGTCGAACGACGGCAGGCGCTGGCGTCCGCGACTCCCTCGATCTGGCCAATCGCCGGCTGGATTTCATCCGGCTTCGGCAATCGGCGCGATCCGTTCAACGGCAACTCGGACTTCCATCCAGGGCTCGATATCTCGGGCAAACCCGGACAACCGATCCAGGCACCCGCAGACGGAGTCGTCGAAGGGGCGTCCTTCAGCGGTGACTACGGGAACTTGATCACGCTGAATCATGGCTTCGGCCTCTCGACACGATACGGTCATCTCTCGCGATTCGCCGTCGCACCAGGGCAGCAGGTGCAGCGCGGGCAGGTGATCGGCTACGTGGGATCGACAGGTCGGTCGACCAGCGCTCACCTCCACTACGAGATCCTCGTCAACGGACAACTGACGAACCCGCTCAACCTTCTCGCGGGAAAATAGAAGTCGTCCAATCGGGAGATATCCCCGACGGATTTCTCCCTTAAATGATAGTCAACACCCTCCTCGCGAAAGTTATCGGCACGCAGAACGAGCGTGACCTGAAGAAGATCCGGCCCCTCGTCGTAGAAGTCAACGCGAAGGAGCCCGAGATCGCGAAGCTGTCGGACGTCGAGCTGCGCGCCAGGACCGACCACTTCCGTCAGCGGCTCGCCGCCGGAGAAACCCTCGACGATCTGCTGCCCGAAGCGTTTGCCGTGGTCCGCGAGGCCGGCAAGCGGATCCTGAACATGCGGCATTTCGACGTCCAGCTGATTGGCGGCGTGGTGCTGCATCGTGGTCGTATCGCGGAGATGAAGACCGGTGAAGGCAAGACGCTGGTCGCGACGCTGCCTGCCTACCTGAATGCGCTCGCCTCGCAGGGAGTCCACGTCGTCACGGTCAACGACTATCTTGCCCGCCGCGACTCCGAGTGGATGGGCCGGCTCTATCGGTTCCTCGGGATGTCGGTCGGCGTCATCCAGCACGACCTCAACGATCAGGAACGCCAGGTCGCCTACGCGGCCGACATCACCTACGGCACGAACAACGAGTTCGGCTTCGACTATCTGCGCGACAACATGAAGTTCGATCTCGCGCAGTACGTGCAGCGCGGGCACAACTTTGCGATTGTCGACGAGGTCGACAGCATCCTGATCGACGAAGCGCGGACGCCGTTGATCATTTCCGGCCCCGCCGAGGAATCCACCGACCTGTATTACGAGGTCGACCGGATCATCCCGAGCCTCAAGCCCGGAGCGGTCACCCAGGGGAACGTCAAGGCGGAAGACCGGGACGAGCTCGAGAAGACCGGCGACTACCTGGTCGACGAAAAGCACAAGACGGTGACGCTGACCGAAACCGGCATGGCAAAGGCCGAACGGATGCTGGCGCATCGCCTGCAGCCCGGCGGCCTCTACGATCCGGCCAACATGCCGCTGCTCCACCACATTCACCAGGCCCTGCGCGCCCACACGCTGTTCCGGCTGGACGTCGACTACATGATCAAGGACGGTGGCGTCGTGATCGTCGACGAGTTCACGGGACGATTGATGCCCGGACGTCGCTGGAGCGACGGCCTGCACCAGGCGGTGGAAGCGAAGGAAAAGGTCAAGATCGAACGCGAGAATCAGACCCTCGCGACGGTCACCTTCCAGAACTACTTCCGCAAGTACGCGAAGCTCTCCGGCATGACCGGCACGGCCGATACCGAAGCCGAGGAGTTCAACAAGATCTACAAGCTGGACGTGATGGTGATCCCGACCAATCGCGTCCTCAAGCGCATCGAAGAACCCGACACGGTCTACCGCACCGAACGCGAGAAGTACGACGCGATCGTCACCGACATCATCGAGAAGCAGGCGCAAGGCCGCCCGGTGCTCGTCGGCACGGTCTCGATCGAAAAGTCAGAACGCCTGTCGAAGCTCCTGAAGCTCCGCGGCATCAAACACGTGGTTCTGAACGCGAAATATCACGCGCAGGAAGCCGAGATCGTCGCACAGGCCGGCCGCAAGGCCACGGTGACGATTGCCACCAACATGGCCGGCCGCGGCACCGACATCCTCCTCGGCGGTAACCCCGAATTCATCGCACGCCAGCAGACGCTCGGTGACGAGCTCGCCGAGAAGCTGCCGAAGAGCGAAGCGAAATTCGTGGACGACGAGGAGTTCGTCTATTTCTATCACCTCGATAATTACTATCGGGTGGCCCGCCCGGAGTACGAGCGGATCTACGCGGCGCACAAGCAGGTCACCGACGCCGAACACGAGGAAGTCGTGAACTCCGGCGGTCTCCACATCATCGCCACCGAACGTCACGAAGCCCGGCGTATCGACAACCAGTTGCGCGGCCGCGCCGGCCGCCAGGGCGATCCCGGCTCATCACGCTTCTACCTCTCACTCGAAGATGACCTGATGCGCATCTTCGGATCCGATCGCATCTCCGGACTGATGCAGAAGCTGGGGATGGAGGAAGGCGTGCCGATCGAGCACGGGATGGTGACGCGCGCCATCGAACGTGCGCAGAAGCAGGTGGAAGCGCAGAATTTCTCGGTCCGCAAGCACCTGCTCGAATACGACGACGTGATGAACAAGCAGCGCGAGAGCGTTTACGCGCTGCGTCGTCAGCTGCTCGAAGGCAAGATCCGGTTCGACCCCGAAGGCGATGAGGCTGGCGAAGAGATCGACAGCCGCGAGTACGTGCACGGCCTCGCCGAAGATCTGCTGGCGAGCACTGCGGAAACCTATGCCGGCCGCGAGATCGACGTCGAGGAGCGCGACTACAACGCATTCAAGGGTGCCGTCTCCGAAATCTACGGCCTCGAGCCCGCGGAGATCGACGCGCTTGAAATCGAAAGCATGCCGGCGGAGGAGGCGACCGACACGCTCTGGCCGGTGATCCTGGAGAAGTACGAGAGCAAGGAAAAGCTGATTCCCGCCGAGATCCTGCGCAGAGTCGAACGCGACATCATGCTGCAGATCGTCGACGCCCAGTGGAAGGACCACCTCTACAGCCTCGACCATCTCAAAGAAGGGATCGGCCTGCGCGGCTACGGCCAGCGCGATCCGCTGGTCGAATACAAGAAGGAAAGCTACGCGCTCTTCAAGGCGATGCGGGACCGCATCGAAGAGGAGATCGTCCGTTACCTGTGGCGGTTGACGCCGGTGATGAACGAGGACGGCATCGCCCCTCCTGTCCGGCAGCCTGCGCCTCGCCGTCCGCCGCAGATCACCATGAGCGGCCCCTCGACGGCACCGCCTCCGTCCCCCTTCGGCGCGATCGGCGGCGGCCGGTCGAACCCCGCTTCCGATGGCCCGACACCGGCGCGCGTCGGAGGCGACGACACGATCCGCCAGGTGAAGCGCGACGAGCCCAAGATCGGACGCAACGATCCGTGCCCGTGCGGCAGCGGTAAAAAATATAAAAAATGTCACGGGGCATAGACAACCTTCCCACTGCACTGACGTTCGACGATGTGCTGCTCGTGCCGCGGCACTCGCTGGTTCTTCCGAGCGCAGTCGACGTCTCGTCCTCGGTGACACGAAAAATCAGGGTCAACGTTCCGCTGCTCAGTGCCGCGATGGACACGGTCACCGAGTCGCGACTCGCAATCGCGATGGCGCAGCAGGGCGGGATCGGCATCATCCACAAGAACCTGACACCCGGTGAGCAGGCCTCCGAAGTGGATCGAGTGAAACGATCGGAGAGCGGCATGATCGTCGACCCGATCACCCTCTCCCCCACCAATCGCATCTACGAAGCGCTCGACCTGATGAAGAAGTACCGCATCTCCGGGGTGCCGATCACCCAGGACGGCGGCAAGGAAGGACGGCTCGTCGGGATCCTGACGAACCGCGACCTGCGCTTCGAGACGAACCTGGACCGGCCGATCTCCGACATCATGACGCGCGATCCGCTGTTCACCGTTCCGGTGGGCACGACCCTCGAACAGGCGCGCGAATTCCTGCACCGACACAAGGTGGAAAAACTGCTCGTCGTCGACGAACGGTTCATGCTGAAGGGCCTGATCACCGTCAAAGACATCCAGAAGATGATCAAGTACCCCAACGCGTGCAAGGATGCGCTGGGAAGGCTGCGCGTCGGCGCAGCGATTGGTGTCGGGAAGGATGCGGTCGAGCGGGCCGAGGCACTCACCGCCGCCGGCGTTGACATCCTCGTCATCGACACCGCGCACGGCCATTCACAAGGCGTCCTCGACATGGTCGGCAGGTTACGGCGTGACTATGCGACGGTGGAACTCGTCGCCGGGAATGTTGCCACCGCGGAGGCGACCAGCGCGTTGTGCGACCTGGGCGTAGATGCGGTGAAGGTCGGCATCGGCGCCGGCTCGATCTGCACCACCCGTGTGGTCGCGGGTATCGGCGTGCCGATGATCTCCGCGATCGCCGAGTGTGCGGCCGCCGCGGAACGCCACGGTGTTCCGGTGATCGCCGACGGCGGCATCCGTTATTCGGGTGACCTCACGAAAGCGATTGCCGTCGGCGCCAGTACCTGCATGATCGGCAGCCTCTTCGCGGGCACGGACGAAAGCCCCGGCGAGATGATTCTTTACCAGGGCCGCAGCTTCAAGGAATACCGCGGCATGGGCTCGCTTGGGGCGATGCGGCGCGGCAGCCGCGACCGCTACTTCCAGGATGAATTCGACCTCGATGCCAATCCGGAAGCCGGTGAGAAACTGGTTCCGGAAGGGATCGAAGGGCGCGTCGCGCACAAGGGATCGGTTGCCGCGATGATCCACCAGCTCACCGGCGGTCTGCGCGCCGGCATGGGTTACTGTGGCAGCCCCGACATCCCGTCGCTCCAGCGGGACGCGAAAATGATCCGGGTGACGCCCGCCGGCCATCGTGAAGGGCACGTCCATGACGTGATCATCACGAAGGAAGCGCCGAACTACCGGGTCGAGTAGTTAACTCTTTCCCCGGGCCCGTCGTCCTAATGCGCATGACTGGAATGCGCATCGCCACGTTTTTAGTCGCGGGGGCCCCTCGCCCCGCTCCGGCTCACTCCATTGCGCTCGCGCTTCGTCGCTCGCTCCATTTCGTTCTCGTCACTCTGTTCGTCACAGGCGCCGCGATTTCCGCGCAGGACCGCGAGTTCATCGCGGCGCTCGAGCGCGCGCAGCGGGAACGCCCGGCCAATCTCACCTCGGTTTCACGGATTGCTCCGGAGTCTGAACCCGGCTCCCCCCTGGTGATCCACGGACAGGCGGTTGCCGAGAACGGCACCACTCCGGTTGCCGGCGCGATCGTCTTTGCTTATCACACCGATCGCGAGGGCTTGTATGACCGCCCGGGCACGATCGGGCACTCATGGCGATTGAAGGGCTGGGCCAAGACCGACGCACAGGGCAGGTTCGAGTTCCGGACGATCCGTCCGGGCGCGTACCCGAACAACAAGATCCCGCAGCACGTGCACCTGCAGATCTTCTTAGCCGACGGACGCCGTTACTGGGCCGACGAGCTGCACTTCGCGGATGATCCGTTGGTCCCGGCCGCCGAACGCAAGGCTGCGAGCGAGGTGCGCACCGAAAATGGCGTGCAGCACGTGGACTTCACGTTTCGTTTGAAGGCCGCGAACACGTTCTAGCTGCGGAAGCGACGCCGGCGCCTCATTCTTCTCTCGCTGTCTGATGCGGATCCGTCGGCGGTCGCGCACCGTCGTCGTCGATCGTGACGCCGATCGCGCCTTCCGGCCGGGTGTTCCATCGCTCGGCCCATTCGATCGCCACGACACCATCCCCGGCGATGAGCTCGTCGAGGCCGAGATCGTCTGCCTCGCGCGACTCGAGTCGATAGAGATCGACGTGGTAGCAACACGAGCCGTCCGGAATATTGCTGGATCAACGTGAATGTCGGACTCGAGACATCGTCCGGCGCTGCGTCGAGGCCGCGGGCGAGGCCCCTTACAAAGGCCGTCTTGCCAGCCCCGAGCGCGCCATGCAGAAGGACGACGTCACCCGGAGAAAGCGACCGCCCGAGCGCTTCGCCGGCCGAGGACGTTTCCTCTTCGCTACCGCTCAGGATCTCGCGCATCAGGACGCATCGCGCGGCTTCGTCCTCTGCTTGGACGTGAGTTCGAGGATCGCGTCGCTGATACGCGAGACGAGGTCCGTTGCGACCAGTGAGACCTCGCCTTCGTCAGCCTCGGCGAGATCGCCGGCGGAGCCGTGAAGGTAAACGGCAATTTTGCAAGCCGCCTCGGCATCGAGCAGCTGCGCGAACCAGGCCGCCATCATTCCCGTGAGGACGTCGCCGGTTCCTCCGGTCGCCATGCCCGCGTTCCCCGTCAGGTTGAGAAACGTACGATTGTCGGGGCCGGCGACGACCGTCCGGTGCCCCTTGAGGACCACGTGCAGTTTGTGCGCTGCGGCAAAGTCGCGCGCCACATTGAGCCGGTCGTTCTGAACCGCTTCGGCCGTCGTGTCGAGCAGCCGCGCCAGCTCACCGGGATGAGGCGTAATGATCATGTCGACGCCGTCACGCCCGGCGAGGCGTTCCGGCTCCTCGACAAAGGCATTGAGCGCGTCAGCGTCGAGCACCAGCGGAACGCCGGCACGTTCGACCAGTGCCTGGACGAAGGCCGACGTGGAGGGTGATTGTCCGAGTCCTGGTCCGACCGCGATCACGTCCGCCTTGAGGTCGAGAACGCGATCCACCGAGCCGTAGTCGATCGTTCCTTCCGGAGTTTCATCGAGTCCTTCGGTCATGTACTCGGCGGCCATGGACGCGAGAATCGGTACGCACGAACGTGGAGCGGCAATGGTGACGAGCCCTGCGCCGCAGCGAAGCGCCCCCAGTGCGGCCAGGTGCGCTGCACCGGTCTTGCCCAGTGAACCCGCAACGATCAGCACACGGCCGAAGTCTCCCTTGTGAGATTCAGCGGCACGAACAGGTATCAACTCGCGCATCCGTTCGCGAGTCAGGAGCTCGACATACGGGCCCTCCACATCATCGATGATCGGGTGAGGGATGCCGATGTCGGCGATCACGAGATCCCCGGCGTGAGTGTCAGCGGGAGGAACGACGAGCGGGAGTTTCGGCGCGGCGAGTGTCACGGTCATGGCCGCGTCGATCGCATCGCCGTCGACTTCGTGGGTGTCGGCCGACAGCCCGGTGGGCAAATCGATCGCGACCACCGGGACGCCGAGATCGTTCACGTCCGCCACCACGGTTTCGAGCAGGCCGCTGAGACGGCCATGGAAACCGGTTCCGAGAATGGCGTCGACCAGCAGATCGCATTCCGAAATCTCGCTGAAGTGCAGTTCCCAGTCCTGTGCGGTGTTGATCTCCACCACCGTCAAGCCGATACGGCCGAGGACTTCGAGGTTGGTCCGCGCGTCGCCGCGGATCTCGCTGACGCGGCCGAGCAGAAAGACGGATGTCTCGATGCCGCGCTGCAGAAGCGTCCTGGCGACGACGAAGCCGTCGCCGCCGTTGTTTCCCTGGCCGCACAGCACGCCGACGTGGCTCCCGGCGATCCCGTCGAATGCCGCCTCCATCGCGGCGACGGCCTGCCGGCCCGCGTTCTCCATCAGCACGATCGACGGGATCCCGATGTCATCGATCGTCCGGCGATCCGCTTCCCGCATCTGCTGAGTGTTGAGCACGCGCATCCGGGTCAGCGTATCCCCTGTGCTAGACTCCGTCAATCCACCTGATTGCAGTAATCCATTCCTGAATCACGCGATTTTCAACGAGGTCTGCCTGGATGGCTCTTCGCGGCGCAGTGTACGTGAACGGCACGATCAAACCCGCCCACGAGGCGGTCTGTACCGGTGTACGACCATGGATTCCTCTACGGCGAGGGGGTCTATGAAACGCTGCGCACCTACAGCAAAGTGCCGTTTCTCTACGATCGCCACATGCGCCGGCTGCGTGAGTCCGCTGAGCGCATTCACCTGAACGTGCCGTTCGCGGATGCCGAGATCGCCGGGTGGATCGACCGCACCATCGCGGCCGCCGGCGACATGCAGGAGGCGTACATCCGTATTCTGCTCACGCGCGGAGTCGGTGAACTCGAACTACGATCCGCGCTCGACCCCCGAACCCACGACCGTCATCATCGTCAAGCCGCTCGAGGAACCGCCTGCGCGTGTGTTCAACGAGGGGATCAACATCTGCCTCGTCCCCATCCTGCGCAATCATCCGGGCTCGGTGAACCCGCTCATCAAGGCGAACAACCTGCTGAACAATGCGCTGGCGATGCAGGAAGCCAATCGCCGTGGCGGTGAAGAAGGGCTGATGTGCAATTACCGCGGCGAGCTGTCGGAGTGCTCGCAGGCGAACTTCTTCATGGTGCGAGCCGGCGTGGTGCTCACGCCGAAATCAGAAGCGGGGCTGCTCGAAGGCATCACCCGTGCTTTTATTTTTGAGGTCGGGAAGGATGCCGGTATCGAGGTGCACGAAGCGATCCTCACACCTGCGGATCTCGAGACCGCCGATGAAGCATTCATCACCAGCACGACACGCGAGCTGAGCCCAGTGACGAAAATCGACGGGCGTCCAGTAGGAGACGGCAGGCCGGGGCGGATCACGAAGAGGCTGCTCGACGGTTATCGAGCGCGCACAGTCAGGAGTTAGGAGCTACGAGCTGGAGCTCGAGTGCGGCCGCAGCCTTCCGAATGTGTTCGAGTTCACCCGCGCCAGCCACCTTTTCATTCCATCGCTGACCACCGCCTGCTCGAAGGCATCGAGCTTGACGTATGCCACCGGAACAAGCAGCAGCGTCAGGAACAGGCACATCGCCTGGCCGCCGATCACCGTGATCGCAATGGCCGCCCGCCCCTGGCCACCGATACCGAGACCAAGCGCCGTGGGGATGAGGCCCGCCATGATGGCGGATGTGGTCATCAGGATCGGACGAAGGCGCGTCCGGCAGGCCTCGATGATCGCGTCGCGGAGCGGCAGGCCCCGGGCGCGCAGGACGTTGGCATAGTCAACCTGCAGGATGGCGTTCTTCTTGACGATCCCGAGCAGCAGCAGCACCCCGAGCGCGCTCCACAGGTTCAACGTCCGTCCGGTTGCCCACAACGTGAACAAGGCGAACGGAATCGAAAGCGGCAAGGCCATCATGATGACGACCGGCTGAACGAAGCTCTCGAACTGCGCGGCAAGGACCATGTAGACGAAGATCATCCCGAGCGAAATGGCCATGATCAAGTTCGCGGTGGTCTCGTCCAGGATCTTGCTCTGGCCGCTCATCTTGTATCCCATGTCCGGCGGCAGCTTGAGATCTGCCAGCATCGTGCGGACGTCATTCGAGGCGCGGTCCAGGGCGAACCCGGGAGCGACATCGCCCACGAGCATGACCGAAAACTGCCGGTTGAATCGCTGCAGCGAGCTCGGTCCGACCGCACGTTCCACCTTCGCGATGCTGTCGATCCGCACCGGCTCACCCGTCGCCGACGGGACCGTCAACTTCGAGATCGCGTTGATGTCGCGCCTCTGCTCTTCGAGCACCCGCACTTTGACCGGGTACCGATTGGCTCCTTCACGATAGTTGGAAATTTCATCGTCGCCGGCGACCGCAAGGCGCAACGTGTTCCCCACCGTTGCCATCCGGACGCCGAGGTCCGCGGCACGTTTGCGATCGACCGCCACGTGGATCTCGGGATTCGAGATGTTCAGCGTGATCTTCGGGTCCGCCAGGCTCGGCATCTTCTGCATCCTCGCCAGGGCCTGGAGCGAATAGTCGGCGAGGCGCCGAAGATCCGGCCCGAGCAGGTTCACGAAGATCGGGAACCCGCCGGATTCGCCGCCGCCGATCGGATTACGAATCGAAATCGACGGCCGGTATCCCGGGTGGGCAGCCAGCCGCCGCCGCAGCTCGACGATGATGTCGTCCTGGGTCGCCGTCCGCTGGTCGAAGGGCGTCGCAAACCCGAGCAGATGAATGTGAGTGGCTCGCTCGGTGATCGTGGGCTGGAGCTGCGCCACCCCGGGAATCCCACTGAGCTCCGAGACCAGCTGCTTGGCCACCTCCGCGCTGCCTTCCAGCGACGTTCCCTCCGGGGTATCGATGTGGATCGTCCACTCACCCATGTCTTCGTTCGGCACGAACGTGCGCCCGACCATCTTGTTCAGCGGGAAGGTCGACAGGAACACGATCACGCAGACGCCGATGATGATCGATGGATGGTTGAGCGCCCACACCACCTGCCTCGTGTAGGTGGTGTCGAGCCAGTGAAAGAGCCCGCGTTCCTTGGTCTTGTGATCGGCATCTCCGTCGGAGAGCTTCAGGAAGCGCGCACTGAGCATCGGGGTCAGCGTGAAGCTGACGAGCATCGACACCATGATCGCAAACGCCATCGTCCAGCCGAACGGATTGATGTAGCGCCGCGCATATCCGGTCATGAATGCGACCGGCAGAAAGATCACCACCAGCGACAGCGTCGTGGCCATCACCGCCAGCGACACTTCGCGCGTTCCCTGGATGGCCGCCTCGAATGGTGTGCAGTGCTCTTCCTCGATGTACCTGAAAATGTTCTCCAGGACCACGATCGCGTCGTCGATGACGATCCCGACCGACAGGGTGATCCCGAGCAGGGTCATGTTGTTGAGGGTGAAATCCATCGCCCGCATCAACGTGAAGGTCGCGATGATGGAGGCCGGTATCGCCAGCGCCGAAATGATGACGGCACGGATGTTCCGAATGAAAAACATCACGACGATGGCAGCGAAGAAGCTGCCCCAGAGGAGGTGCTCTTCGAGCGCCGCAACCGACGAATAAATGAACGTGGAGTCGTCGCGCGTCACGGTCAAGGCGATGCCCGGCGGGAGCGTTCGCCGCACGCGTCTCGAGCTTCGCCTTCACGCCCTCGATCACCGCGATCGTGTTCTCGCCTGTCGCGCGCCGGACATCGAGGATGACCGCCTGCGTGCCGTTCAGCCACACCGCCTGGGTTGGGCGCTCGGTGCTGTCTTCCGCGTAGCCGATGTCCGAGACCAGGATCGGCGTTCCGCCCTTGGTGGCGACGACGATCCGGTTGAAATCAGTGGTTGCGTCGATGCGTCCTATCGTGCGGAGAAGGAGCTCTCCCTTCCCTTGCTCGACCGTTCCCCCGGGGATCTCCACGTTTTCGTTGACCACCGCGTCGCGGACCTGGGTCAGTGACAGCCCGTAGGCGTTCAGCTTCTCCAGGTCGACGACGACGTGAATCTCACGTGCGCGGCCGCCTCCGAGCGAGACCTCACCGACCCCGTTCACGGTAGCGAGTGCCCTCTTGAGCTGCTTGTCTGCAATCTCGGTCAACGTGCGGAGACTCATCGCGTCTG
Organism: uncultured Acidobacteriota bacterium; assembly: GCA_963742265.1. GTDB lineage: Bacteria > Acidobacteriota > Vicinamibacteria > Vicinamibacterales > 2-12-FULL-66-21 > JACDCA01. The sequence continues at coordinate 76,028 of CAVULC010000002.1, read as the reverse complement.
ACGACACGACAATCGACATGACCGGATCTGAATCGGGATCGACCTTGGTAATGACCGGCGGCAGCAACTGCGGCGGCACATTCTTCATCGCACTCGCGACCTTCTCGCGCACGTCGTTGGCCGCATCGTTGATGTCGCGTTCGAGCACGAACTTGATCGTGAGCTGTGCCTTGCCCTCGCTGATCCTGTTCGCCGCCATTTCGTCGACGCCCGACAGGCTGCTGAGCGCTTCCTCCATCGGTTCGATGACCGACGTCGACATCTCCTCGGGGCTGGCACCGGGGAGCGTCAGATTGACACTGACGGTGGCCGGATCGGCGCGGGGAAAGAGCTCGACACCCAGGCTCCTGAACGAGAAAATCCCGAGCACCACCAGCGACATGACGAGCATGGTCGCGAACACGGGGCGGCGGACGCAGAGTTCTGAAAGCATGGCTCAGACCTATGGCTACCGGGCGGTGGAGAGCGTCACCTTGGTACCTTCGTTCAGGGTTTCGACGTCCTTCGCAACCACCCGGTCGCCGGCGTTCACTCCCGCCAGCACCTCGACACGGTCGCCGAGCCGCTCGCCGATCTTGAGCTCACGCATGGCCAGGTGATCTCCTTCGACGACGAACACACGGTTGACGCCGTAGCGGTACTGCAATGCCGAATACGGGACGGTGACGACCTGCGCCGGCTCGCCGGTCCTGACACTTGCTCTCGCGAATGTGCCTGGCTTCAGGCTGGCATCGGCATTGGGCACGAGCGCTTCGAACGGAAACGCGCGCGTGGCGGTATTGACCGAGGGGCTGATGCGCGAGACCCGGCCGATCAGCGTCTTGTCGGGGAGAGCATCGACGCGCAGTTCCACCGGCTGCCCGATCCGGATCCACGGGGCGAGCTTTTCCGGGATCTCCCCGATCACTTTGAGCGGATCGACCCGCACGATATCCATGACTGGTGTCTGGGTCTTCACGAACTGGCCGACGGCCACCCGGCGGTTGCGGACGTAGCCGTCAAACGGCGCGCGGATCGCCGCGTCGCGCAGATTGCGATCGGCGAGCTTCAACGCCGCGTCGGACCCCTCGATGTCGGCACGGAGGTTCTTGGCGTTCTGCAGCGCGGCGTCGTACGTCGCCTGCTTCGACCGGCGGTCGGCCTCCGCAGTGTCCAGCGTTTGCGTGGAGACGAGCTGGCGGCGGTGCAGTTCCTCCGCGCGGTCGTAGGCTTGCTTCGCGAGCGCGAGTTCGGCCTCGGCTTTCTGAACTTCCGGCGTCCGCTCGAGGGGAGGCAGCTTGGATGTGTCAGCGGCGCCGTACTTGGCCAGCGCCCGCGACAGCGCGGCACGCTGCTGGTCGACGGTGTATTGCTGTTTCTCCGCGTCGAGTTCGATCAGCACCTGCCCGGCTTTCACCTTGTCGCCAAGATCCGCGTGAACCCGGCTGACCCGGCCCTCCGCCTCTGAAGAGACCGAGACTTCGTCTTCAGCCGCAAGGGTGCCGACGATCTCGACGTTGCGATTGATCGTCTCCCGGCGCACGGCCTCAACCGTCACGACCCTCGGCGCGTCCTCGCGTCCGCGTGCCTGGGCCGCGTTGTTCTTCGAACAGGCCGAGAGCCCGAGGACCGCGCAGGCGACACCGGCAAGTACTCCGAATCCAGCAGGACGCATGCTACGCGTACGCTTCGATAGGCGGACAGGCACAAATCAGGTTGCGGTCGCCGTAGGGGTTGTCGATTCGCGACACGGCCGGCCAGAACTTGTTCGCTTTGACAAACGGCAGCGGATACGCCGCCTGGGTCCGCGAGTAAGGATGTGACCACGTGTCGGACGTCACTTCTTCGGCCGTGTGTGGCGCGTTCTTCAGGACGTTGTCTTTCGGATCGGCTTTGCCGTCCATCACAGCCTGGATCTCTCCGCGGATCGCAATCAGTGCGTCGCAGAACCGATCGAGCTCGTCCTTCGACTCGCTCTCGGTCGGTTCGATCATCATGGTTCCGGCGACCGGGAAAGAGACCGTCGGCGCGTGGAACCCGTAGTCCATCAGGCGCTTCGCGACATCCTGCTCGTCCACCGCTGCGGGGCCGTGCTTGAACGGCCGAAGATCGAAGATCATTTCGTGCGCGACGCGTCCGTTGTGGTTTGCGTAGAGCACGTCGTAGTGCCCCTGCAGGCGCGCCTTGATGTAGTTGGCGTTGAGGATGGCGAAGCGGGTCGCGTCAGTCACGCCATCGGCGCCGAGCATCCGGATGTAGCCGTAGGAAATCAGCAGGATGCTCGCGCTGCCCCACGGCGCCGCCGAAATCGCCGGGATCGCCTTTGCACCGCCCACGGCGATCACCGGGTGGCCCGGCAGGTATGGGGCGAGATGGCTGGCCACGGCGATCGGGCCCATCCCGGGCCCACCACCACCATGAGGAATTGCGAACGTCTTGTGCAGGTTGAGATGACAGACGTCGGCACCGATCGCGGCAGGACTGGTGAGCCCAACCTGCGCGTTCATGTTCGCGCCATCCATGTATACCTGGCCACCGTGCTGGTGGATGATGTCGCAGATTTCGGTGATGTCTTCCTCGAACACACCGTGGGTGGACGGGTAGGTCACCATCAACGCCGCCAGCGTGTCTTCATACTGCTTCGCTTTGGCGCGCAGGTCGTCGAGCTCGACGTTGCCATTGCTGTCGCACCTGGTCACCACCACCTTCAGGCCGGCCATCGCGGCACTCGCCGGGTTGGTCCCGTGGGCACTCGACGGGATCAGGACAACAGTGCGCCGGGAGTCGCCGCGGTCCCGGTGGAACGCACGGATCGTCATCAACCCGGCGAACTCACCCTGCGCACCGGAGTTCGGCTGGAGCGACACCGCCGCGAACCCGGTGATCTTGCACAAGGCGTGACCGAGTTCGTCGAAAATCTGCTGATAGCCCGTCGCCTGGTTCTGCGGCGCGAACGGGTGCATCCTCGAGAACTCCGGCCAGGTGACCGGGATCATCTCGGAGGCCGCGTTCAGCTTCATCGTGCAGGATCCGAGCGGAATCATCGAGGTATCGAGACCAACGTCCTTCCTCTCGAGACTGCGGATGTAGCGCATCATCTTCGTTTCGGAGTGATGCGAGTTGAACACCGGGTGCGTCAAGTAAGGAGACGCGCGCCGCAGAACGGCGGGAGCCTTCAACTCGAATTCCCCCTGCCTGAACACGGCCGTGCCGGGCCGCCCGGCCGCACCGGCGAACGCACTCACGATCGCCGACACATCTTCGATCGTCGTTGTCTCGTCGAGTGAGATGCCGATCTCGGTGCCGGCGTAACGGAAGTTGAGGCCGGCAGCTTCCGCTGCCTTGCGCACGCCGTTCACGTCTGCGCCCGCGATGCGCAGCGTGTCGAAGTAGGCGCCGTTGGTCTGCGTGAACCCGAGCGCCGCCAGGGCGTCTTCGGTGACACGCGCCATGTTGTGAACACGCTCGCCGATTGCGCGCAATCCGCCGGGCCCGTGGAACACGGCGTACATCGCCGCGATGTTCGCGAGCAGCGCCTGGGCGGTGCAGATGTTCGACGTGGCCTTCTCGCGGCGAATGTGCTGCTCGCGGGTCTGCAGGGCCATGCGATACGCCTGGTCACCCTGCGCATCGACCGAAATGCCGATGATGCGCCCGGGGGCCTGGCGAACGTAGGACTCACGAGTTGCAAGAAATCCGGCGTGCGGACCACCGTAGCCGAGCGGAACGCCGAATCGCTGTGAGTTCCCGACGACCGCGTCCGCACCCATTTCGCCCGGAGGCACGAGCAGCGTCAATGCGAGCAGGTCGGTTGCGACAGCGACGAGCAGGCCCGCGGCATGCGCTTTTTCGATGATCGGACGCAGATACGTGACGTCACCCCTGTCGCCGGGGTACTGCAGCAGCAGCCCGAACGCCTGATCCATCGGCAGCGCATCGGGGTCGCCGATTTCGAGCCGGATGTCCAGCGGTTCGGCGCGGCCGCGCAAAACATCGATCGTCTGCGGAAAGCAGCCGTCCGAGACCAGGAACACACTTTCCTGCCCCGCCGGCGCCTTCTTGGTCTGCAGCCGGTGGAACATGGTCATCGCTTCCGCGGCCGCCGTGCCCTCGTCGAGGAGCGAGGCGGTCGAGATGTCCATGCCGGTGAGATCCTTCACCACTGTCTGGAAGTTGAGCAGGGACTCGAGCCGGCCCTGAGCGATCTCCGCCTGGTAAGGCGTGTAAGGCGTATACCAGCCCGGGTTCTCGAACACATTGCGGAGGATCACACTCGGCGTGATGCAGTCGTAATAACCCATCCCGATGTACGAACGGGCGACCCGGTTGCCACTCGCGATCCCGCGCAGACGGCGCAGATAGCCGAATTCGCTGTCGGCCTCCGGCAAATCGAGCGGCGCCTTGGCGCGAATGCCAGGAGGAATGGTCTGGTCGATGAGGGCGTCGAGGGTCGGCACGCCGATCGCGCGCAGCATCTCGTCGCGAGCCGACGCATCAGGACCGATGTGGCGGCTCTTGAAACTGCCAGGGGTCGATTGGTTCATTCTTTTACTTCGTGAGTTCTGTATAGGCGGCGGCGTCGAGCAGGCCGTCGAGGTCACCGGGACTCGCGACTTTCACGACGATCATCCACGTGTTGTGCGGATCCGTGTTCACGCTTTCCGGACGCTGGCCGAGCGCCGAATTCACTTCGACCACCTCGCCAGAGACGGGGCAATACAACTCGGAAACCGCCTTGACCGATTCGATCGTGCCGAAAACCTCGCCGTGGTTGAAGGAGCGTCCCACATCCGGCAGTTCGAGGTAGACGACGTCACCGAGCTGCTTCTGTGCGTAGTCGGTGATGCCGACGCGCGCCTTGTCTCCTTCGAGCCGGACCCATTCGTGATCTTTCGTGTACTTCAAATCGCTCGGATACATGTGGCTCCCGCTCCTGTTATTTCGGCCGCTTGTAGAACGGCAGGGGCACGACCTGCGCCTTCACCCGGCGGCCTCGCACATCGATCTCGAGCGCCGTCCCCGGCGCGGTCTGGCCGGCAGGCACGTACGCCATTCCGATGGATTTCTTGAGAAAGGGTGTCTGTGTTCCGCTGGTGACGACCCCTGCTTTCTGGCCGTCGACGTAGACGTCGTGCCCATGCCGGGCGATCGCGCGGTCGAGCACTTCGAAGCCGACCAGCTTCCGAGCCGTGCCGTCGGCCTTCTGCTTCCTCAGAACGTCCAACCCGAGGAACTCCTCTTTCTTCCAGCCGACGATCCAGCCAAGATCCGCCTCGAGCACCGAGGTGGTGTCGTCGATGTCATTGCCGTAGAGACGCATGGCGGCTTCCAGCCGCAGGGTATCGCGCGCGCCGAGACCCGCGGGCACCACGCCCGCGCCCTTCCCGGCCGCCAGGATTGCGTCCCAGACGCGGTCGGCCGACGCGGGTGGGACGAACACTTCGTAGCCGTCCTCGCCCGTGTACCCGGTTCGCGAGATCGTCACCCGCACGTTCGCCACTTCACCGGTGGTGAACCAGTAGTACTTGATATCGGTGAGGTTGACGCCGGTCAGTGTCTGCAGCACCTCGCGGGCGGCGGGCCCCTGCAGCGCGATCAGCGCATACCGCGAGCTGGTGTTCACGGCCATGGCGTCGCCGATGCCGGCGATCTGCTGCGTGATCCACTGGAAGTCCTTGATGATGTTCGAGGCGTTGACGACCAGCATGAAATGCTCGTCCGTCAACTTGTACGTCAGCACATCGTCGACGAAGGTGCCCTGGGGTGTCGTCAGGCCGGCATAGTGTGCCTGGTTCACCGACAATCGCGAGGCATCGTTGGACGTAATGTGCTGAACCGCCCTCAGCGCATCGCGCCCGGCGATCTCGATCTGCCCCATGTGACTCACGTCGAAGAGGCCTGCACGGGTCCGCACCGCCATGTGCTCGTCGACGATGCCCGAATATTCGACGGGCATGTCCCAGCCACCGAATTCGACCATCCGTGCTCCGAGGGCACGGTGTCGCGCATTCAACGGGGTCTTCTTGAGCGGAACCGACGAGGGCTGAGACATCGTGTGTGGACCGTGCAGCTCGAGCGAAGCACCCCGGCGGCCGGACTACCGAGCGGTCCTTTGGGCAGGGGAATAACCCCGAAACGGTACTATGCCGGTTGCCAGACGGTCAAGGAAGCCGCCCCCTTCGTGCCGCGCGGCCGAAACGCCGCGCGGCACGGCCGGGCTGCCCGTCAGGGTTGCCGGAATTTTCTGAACAGACCGGGCAGGACCGACAGCGAAAGTGCGGCCAGGATCACTCCCCAGACCACCCACCCGCGCAGTGGTTGCCCCTTCGCGTGCAGCGCCGGCACCAGCAACGCGAGAACAATCGCGCTGATGACGAGCGACAGCGCCATCCTGAGCAGAACCGAAGGGATCGACCACGAGCGCGCATTCAGGTCATTGATCTGTTCTCTCATTGACTACTCCTTGTCAATCATGGAAGGCCGACGTGCATCAGCGGGATCAGTGCGCTGCAGCCGACGAACTGCCCTTCTGCGGAGAGCGTCGCGGCCACGAACTCCGCCTCGCAAAACGAACGCTCGGCGGCCCGCTGATACCAGGAATCACGGCTGTTGGCTGCGTCGAGGCAGTTGGTCCGGTTGCCGTCGTTCTGGAGCAGCGACCGCTCGTACTCGGACACACAATCCCTGAATTGGAATGCGGCCGCTCGCACTCGCGTCTGCAGGCGCCGCATGATGAGGTCCCTCGCCCGCGACATCGCGGTTGGATCGCCGGCGAGCGACGATACGAAGGCGGCGGTCACCAGGAATCCGTACGCGTGCGCGTCATCTGCACGCGGGCTCGGATCCATGGAAATCAGCCGCCGCTCGTACAATCCGACGTGCTCGCGGAAGGCCGTAGCGGCGCGGCCACTGGCGAGTATGCGCAAGGCCTCGGGGTCCGCGCCGCCGCGAACGACGGAGGAACCGCGAGTCACGACCAGGCCGTCCGTTCCGCCACCGCGAATCACCAATGTCGACTCCCCCTCGCCGGCGATGCTGATCTCGAATTCGCCGGTCGGCATCATCGTCCGCGTCACCTGGAAATCGGCGGTGGTCAGCGACAACTGCGCGCGTCTGTCCCACCCGAGGGTTCCGCTGACGTTGCCGAGGCCCGGGATCCTGCCCGAGCGCGCGACGGCCACATCCTGCTGCGTATCTGCGGAACAGCCGGTCCCGGCCGATGCCCGCGACACACCGAGCGCGACGCCGATTGCCACCATACCTACGACCCAGGTCGTCTTCTTCCCTGCCATTGCGTCCTCCTGAACCTCGCCACGCAGTTCGCGTAGCGGGCCAGAGCGCCGGGCGTGCGTACCTCACGGTCGACCGACCGCCTGCCTCGCCTGGTGAGTCTGCCGGAGGCGCCCGGCAATCGCGCCGGCTACCTGCTGCCCCGGCGAGCACGACGCGGGGCGTCGGGCTGAAATCGTAAGTACCCCTGGAGCGTGTGATACGAAATTCCGAGCTCGCGGCAGGCGCGGCGCTTGTTGTTCTCGCAGCGCTCGAGCACCAGGCGCGCGTATCGACTGCCCCAGGCCCGCATCGACTCCTTGCAGCGGGCAGACGGCAACAGCACGTCGGCATACCGTCCGAGCAGCGTGGGCGGCAAGTCTTCCAGATCCACCGCGTCGCTCGCGGCCAATGCCACCGCACGTTCCATCACGCGTTCGAGCTCGCGCACATTCCCAGGCCAGTCATACGCGAGCAGCGCATCGGCAACGGCGGTGGTCAGCGTGAGCGGCCGCACGAGACGGTGCCGCTCGAGAAAGTAGCCGGCCAGCTCCAGGATGTCTTCCTTACGCTGCCGCAGCGGCGGCACCTGGACATCGATACCGTTCAAACGATGGAAGAGGTCGAGCCGGAACTTGCCCTGCGCCACCAGCTCCGCAAGCGGACGATTGGTAGCAACGATGATGCGGGTGTCGACGCGGCGGGTGCCCGCGCCGCCAACGCGCTCGACGGCAAGATCCTGTATGGCGCGCAACAGCTTGGCCTGTGCCGCCGGGGAAAGGTCTGACACTTCATCGAGAAAGAGCGTGCCTTCCTGCGCCGTTTCGAACTTGCCGCGGCGGCCGCGCACACCGGTCGCGGTGCGATCTTCGATGCCGAACAGTTCCGCCTCGAGGAGGGTCTCCACGATTGCCGCGCAGTTGACCGCGACGAACGGGCCCTTGCGCCGCCGGCTCAAGTCGTGGATCTGGCGCGCCACCAGTTCTTTGCCGGTGCCCGAGGCGCCTTCAATCAATGACGGTGAAGTCGGTCGACGCCACGCGCTCGATCCGCTCGCGCACGCTCCGGATCGCCGGGCTCGACCCGATCAGGGGCGCGGCGCCGTCGGGCCGTTTGTTTCGCACCCACCGCCCGCTGGCGTGTTCGAGTTCGACCAGCATCGCCGCCACCTGCGCGCCGAGCGACAGCGTGCGGTACATCCAGTCGTCGATCGGCTGTGCCGACTCGAAGACCGCTTCGAGCCGGGTCGGCCCCGTCCAGGGTGCCGAGGGAACCTCGAAGGTCACCACGTCGGGTTGCGGCACGGCGTCGCGCGTGTGCTCCCGCACGGCGATCGAGCGCGCGTTGACCAGCGCGCGCAATTCCTCTTCGAAATCCTGCCGCATCTGCCGCGGTTCGCGGGCGACCGAGAAGCCACTCGTCACGGCGGTGAACAGGGTCGCCGCCGGCCAGTCAGCGGCGGCGCGGGCGTCGACCACAGCAGTCATCGCTCCTCCAATGCACTCGAGACGCGAGCACCTACCCAAGCCGGATGCCACGACGGCAGCCTCCGAATCGGGCGTCATTTCGCCGTTCGTCCCAGAGGACGGCCCAGCACTGGTTCAAATTCGGGTAGTTCGTGCCCGGCAAGATCAGCGATGGGTCCGGATGACACGGGCACAACGTGCCCAAGTCGCCGGGGATCGCCCCACGTCCACTCGATCTGTTCGTCGAATCGCAGTGCTCCACGGAAGCGCGCGCCTTCGAGCGGGTCGAGCGACCACACCATGCATCGCATCACGTGCGCGGCAATACCGAAGGCCCGTTGCGGAGTCGTCACCTGCACGTGCACCCGGCCACCCGGCCGAAGCGGGCGGGGCACTTCGATCAGGGCGCCGCGGCTGCAGACCTCGATCAGGCTGACCGAGCATCCGGGTCGAAGTGTGACTCGCACCTCCAAAGTGGACGGAACCAGAAAGCGTGGCTCCGCGCGGCGATCGGTGACGGCGTGTTCCACTGGTGCTCCTTGATAGCTGTCGTGTTGCGATCAGCTGGTGACCGGGGTCGAGTGCAGCTGCGCACTCGCACTCACGCAAGGCAAGGCCCGACGGAGTGTCGACGTGGTGCGTTGATGGAAGTGATTGATAGGGCGGCGGTTCGATCGGTGCGTCACCCGCGGGTAGGACCTGCCTCTCGGCTCCACCAACCTGCACCGTCAACGGAAGATGTCGGCGTGCGCGTCAAATCGCGCGCTGACACGCAGTCCACCTCTGGAATGCCCAGGCAACCCGAGTTGCCTCCATTCGGTCCGCGCCAACACGCTGCTTCCACCTTGACGCCGTGCAGGTGACGTCTTTGAAGAGCCTCCCGACGGCGCAGGCCGGTGACCTGCTGCTCTGGCCGGGAGTGTCGTCGAGGGTACGAGATGATTTAGAGTCGGCTCTGGGCCGGTGACAAGTAAGTGCGCAGGAGGGCTGCTATGGGCGAGGTTATAGACCGCAGCGGGAAAGAGATTGGAGCATCGTCCTCATCACCCGCACGGAGCCTGATGCCAGAGTTCGCCATTGGTATGACGGTGCTGTTGATTGCTGCGCCGGTGGTGCTCGTAGGGGGAACGGTGTGGATGGCGTTGAAGAAGCGGCTCTCTCAGCCCGCCCGCGTAGGTGGAGTAAGCGAGTAACGAAAGCAACCGACAGCGCGGCGAGCGCCTTCGCCACTTACCGCCGCTTAGGTTCTCGTCGTCTGGCGGAGAGCGAGAACCCTTTTCGGTTGCATAACGAAGCGTGAGCAAAGGAGCGACATTCCCGTGACCTCGGACGAACGCCTCAAGCAGCTCGAAGATCAAGTCGCGCAGTTACTCGCTTCCAGGCAGGACGACGACACCCGTCTGCTGAGGATGAAGCGCAAGGTCTTGGATCTCGAGCGGGAAGTGCAAAAGCTGAAGCAACAGATCACGGGGCAGAGACCGCCGGTGCAGTTCGGCGATTTTGGCTGACTCAGTTCGCGTACGCCTTGACCAGATCGAACATGTAGTCGCGTCCGATATAGACGGATCGTACTTCCATCCTCTCGTTGAGGCCGTGCGCGCCATTGCCATCCGGATCGGACCACATGCCGGGAATGCCGTAAGTCGGGATGCCAGCCGCCCCGAGAAAGGTCGCGTCGGTGTAGCCGTTCGCCATGGAGGGGATGACCGGAATGCCCGGCCAATATCTGGCGGCGAGCGTCTGCATCGGACCGATGATGTGTTCGGCGAGCGGCGGTGCCGGCGGCGACGGGCGCACCGGCGGCCGCGCGGTGACGGTCACGCCGGGATCACCGATCACCCGTTCCAGTTCCCGCCGGACCTCGTCGATTGCGTGACCCGGGAAGATGCGGCAGTTGACGTTGGCGCCGGCACGCTGCGGTAGTGCGTTGGGGGCATGACCGCCGTCGAGGAGCGTCGCGACGCAGGTCGTGCGCAGGTTGGAGTGCAGGAACGGATCCTTGTTGACGATTGCTTCGGCGGCCGCGTTCTTCGGATTCTCGGCCAGCGCGACCATCGCCTTGCCGATCTCGTCGTTCCGAGCCGCGCCTGAATCGCGGAAGAAGCGCCGCGTCGTGTCGGACATTTCGAGCGGAAATTCATGGTCGTCGAGCGCAACCAGCGCCCGCGACAGCTGGTAGATCGCGTTGGCGCGCACCGGCGCGGAACTGTGCCCGCCGGGGTTGCGCGTTTCCAGCCGGAAGTTGGCAAAGGTCTTCTCGCCAACCTGGACCGACTGGCCGATCACCTTGCCCTTGCCGTCGGTGGTGCCGCCGCCGCCTTCGTTGAGCGCGAATTCGGCGTCGATCAGATCGCGCCGGTTCGCCGCCAGCCATTCGACGCCGTTGAACGCGCCGTTTGTTTCCTCGCCGCAGGTCAGCGCCAGTTTGACCGTGCGCCTGGGCCGGTAGTTCTCCTGTTTGAAGCGGATCAGCGTGTCGACCCAGGCCGCGGCCATGGCCTTGTCGTCGGACGCGCCGCGCGCGTAGAAATAGCCCTTTCTCTTCTACGAGCTTGAATGGATCGCGTTCCCAGTCCTCGCGCCTGGCCTCGACGACATCGATGTGGGCGACGAGGAGAACGGGCTTCGTGGTCGTCGACGTGCCCGGATACACCGCGACCAGCCCGCCTTCCTTGGGATGATCCGGGGCCGCGAACAATGTGAGCTGGCTGTCGGCGAAGCCGGCCGCCCTGAGCCGCGCCGCCATGCGTTCAGCGGCAAGCGTGCAGCTCCCCGACGACAGCGTCGTGTCGGTTTCGACCAACTCTCGATAGAGGTCACGGAACGCCGTCTGGTCGGGCCGGGTTTGTGCCGCCGCGTGCGCCGGCACGGTGACAACGAGGGCGATCAGAAGCAGTATCGAACGAGATGTCATCAGCAGGTCCCTTGCGTGGGTAAACGAGAAGCGTACCGCGAGCAGACCATCATAGCCGGACCCCATCCGTATGCGCTCTGGCCAGACGCCGTCGAATATCGTCGGCGCTACCCCTCCTTGCGGCAATCCGGAGCATAATGCCGCAGTTTCGAAGGACGGATGCGGGGTTGGCTTGACGCCGTCAGTCGGAAGTGTCGATGTTCGCCATGCCGCTCCCGCATCCAATGACAAGGAAGGGGCTCTATGAATCGCCGAATGTTTTGGACACTCGGACTGGGTGGCCTTGTTGTCATCGCAGCACTTAGCAGCGGCACACAGAACGCAGCCGCGCAAGCAGCGGGGTGCAGCGACGGTACGCTGCGCGGCACTTATGGGATCCAGATCGAAGGCACCCGAGCCGTCCCGCCGGCAGCCGGGGGAGGGACCGAATCGGTGATCGGTGTCGTCATTCGCACCTATGACGGCCAGGGAGGCTTTACTCAGGTCGACAACGTGAAAGGGTCGGTTACAGGGGTTACACCGGACCGTGAGGGATTGGGAACATATCAGGTCGCCGCGGATTGCTCTGGCGTCGTGCAGCTCCAGCCCGCACCGGGCTTGACCGTGACGGAAAAGGTCGTGATCCTGGAGGGTGGCGCAGAGGTTTGGGGGATCACTACCGCTCCCACCACAAACATGATCACGGCGAGGCAGAAACGAATCGGCACGACTGGTCCCGGGATCATACCTCCGGCAACTCCGTGTGTCGGTATCGACCCGTTCGCCTCAATTCCCAATCTAATCGGCGAGTGTGTCAACGGAGGATGGGTTCCGCGTCAGCGATAGCAACGAGTGCGTTGTGATCCTCGCTGAATGATCATTCGCGCAGGGGGGAGACGGACACCCGTCTCCTCTCCTCACTACGGTGAAGTTGATCGGCGCACCCGGTTTGCGCGAACACGCCGCAGGAGTTGGTTATACTTGCAAGTGTGGACGTCGAGATGCCGCTTCTCGTCGCCCAACCGTCCTGGAGACGGGTTATCGGTACACACGTGGATTCTCCGGGACGTTCCTGTGTGCAGCCCTTTCCGGCCGTCGTTCGTCCCTCCCGGGCAAGGCAGAAGTCATCCAGCCACTTGAACAGGATGTCTTTGCCGAGTAGATTGGTTCCTCAAACTCCATCCAACGCGCGATGTCGCCTGTTTGCCGCGTTAGATGTCTGCGATAGGCACGTCTCAGAAGGCAAACACGACACTCGGAGTCTGACTATATATGGCCGTCCATCTTGTGAATCCCAGTCATATCTCGTTCGGGGTAGGCGTCATCACCCCGAGATGGCTGTTCGTGCTCGCCGGCGCAACGCCCGCCTCCTATGGGGCGCCGATCATTACCGATGAAACGCTGGAGTCACTCGAGGCCAACACGATCAAACCGGGCGACATCGTCGGCATAGGGATCCACACCGGCAATGCCCTTCGCGGTTACGAGATAGGCCGGCTCGTCAGGGAGCGCGGCGGCATCGTGATTTTCGGCGGGATTCACGCCACCCTCTACCCCGAAGAGGCGCGGGAGCTGGGCGCCGCCGACGCGGTCGTAAAAGGCGACGGCGACGTGGTATGGCCACAGGTCCTGAAGGATGCCTCCGGCGGCACGCTTCAGCCGGTCTATGACGGTGGACGTGTCGACGCGGACAAGTTCGTCAAGGCACGTTGGGAACTCCTGCCCCAGGGGCGGTACATGTGGGGCTCGGTCCAGACCGTCAGAGGTTGCCCCAAGCACTGTTCGTTCTGCTCGGTCTGGCGCACGGACGGACAAAAGCCGCGGCAGCGCCGCGTCGATGCGGTCCTCGAGGAGATTATCGATCTGCGGCGCCGTGGTTACCGGTTCATCGCCCTCGCCGATGACAACTTCTACCCGGTGACCCGCAACGACCTGGCAATGGCGGAGCGGCAACAGAACAAGGCCCGGGTAGACGAGCTGACGGCGCTCAGAGCCGAGCGCTTCGAACTGATGGAGCGTCTGGCGGAACTTCCCCACGACATGGTGTTCTTCACCCAGATCACCATGGAAGCCGCCGAGGATCCCGCGTTCCTCGACGCGATGCGGAAGGCGAACATCAAGGGAGCGCTGGTCGGCGTCGAGGCGGTCACACCGGAAGGGCTGAAGGACGTCTACAAGAGTTTCAATCACGTCGGTGAGGCGCTCGTCACGCGCCTGCAGACGTTCCGTGAGCACGGCGTCCATGTGCTGGGATCGTTCATCTTCGGTCTTCCGAGCGACAGGCCATCGACGTTCGAAGCAACCGCCGACATCGCCGAGCGAGCCGGCGTCACCTTCGCGCAGTTCGTCATGCTGACGCCCTATCCAGGCACCGTTGACTTCGCCGCGTGGGAAAAGAGCCTTGGTGAGGACGTCACCCGGGTGGGCGACATTCCCATCACCCGGCACTGGCTCATCCCGCAACAAGACCGGCCCAAGGTATATGCGGCGCATCCGGCGATGTCAGCCGACGAGATCCGCTCGCGAACGCAGGCCGTCTGGGACCGCTTCTACAGTCTGGGTCAGATCTGGCAGCGCTCCCGCTGTACGCCGACGCTGCGGGCGAGGCTCGCCTTCGTGTTGATCTCGAAGTTGTACCGGCAGATGTACGCCAACACCGGTATCGCGACCGACAGCGCTCGCGTCAACCGTGCGAACCGATGGGCACGCCTGATCGCCAAGCCCTGCCGGCGCTTCTTCGTCGCACGCCCGATTCCGAACCTCGCGGCGCCCATCCGGAATACCTGAGCAGAATCGACGCGCATCGGCCGCGATGAGCTACGGGCGTCCGTTACGTCCGGCGGACGTCGCGTGCCGGCTGGTCGTCGCGCAGACCGATGAACCGGGTGTGCCGCAGGTGGTTCTCGCCGGTCCATTCCAGGAATTCAACGCTGCGCCACGAGAACCGGCTGCAACCAGCGACAATCCTTCATTTTTGCGGCCGTGAGACCGGCACCCCATCGGCCGCTCTTCGTTTCGGGAAGGTTCACGAATGGACAGACATCGATCTCGAGCCCCCGGAACTTCTTCAAGATCTGCGCCCGCAGTGCCGGCGTGAAACCGTTCCGGGTGCGAGCGACGTAGATCAGCCGATCGTCTTCGTAGTAGCCAAAGATCAGCGCGTCGAAGGTGTTCGTTCCAATGGTGTATCCGCCGATGACGAACTCCTGGCCGCGGTTCACGCGCATCTTCTGCCAGGCGCCCGAACGAAGGCCTGGCTCGTAGCGGCTGTCCAGACGTTTGGCGACGAGACCTTCGAGCCGCTGCGCCTTCACCGACTCGATCAGCACGGGAAGATCGGCGTCGAGGGGTGCGGCGTAACGGACCGGCTCGGCGAGGACCGGCAGAATTCTCGTCTCCAACAACTCGCGCCGAACCTCCAGCCGCTCCCGCATCACGTCGCGGCCGGCCAGGATCATGACGTCGAACACGAAATACAACAGCGGCGTTCTGGGTCCGGCGTGGTTCTGCAGGACGTTGAACGACGGCCGACCCTCGGGATCGACTGCGATCACCTCACCATCGATCACCGTGTCTTCAGGCAGTGACGCCAATCCCTTCACGACGCTCGGGTAGCGAAGACTGAAATCGTTGTCGTTGCGCGACCGCAGGTGGACCGTGCCGCGCGTCTTGAACGCGACCGCGCGGTAGCCGTCCAGCTTCAGCTGATACTCCCAACGGCCGCGATCGCCGGGAAGAGCGTCCGTTCGCAGGAGCAGCATCGGCTCGATGAACCGCGCCTTGACTTTCGGAGCCAAGCGCCCAGTCTACAGGACGCACGCGACGACGCGGCTGCCCCGTCGGCTCGGACTGGGATCACCGGCTGATCCAGCGGCGCGCCCCCGTGTCGTACTCGAAGACGCGCGTACGGCCGGTCGCACCCAGAACGCGAACGGCATATTGACCACGCCTCCCGTGCAGATACAACGTTCCCGATGTGGCGCTGCCATTCGGGGACAAACTGAGAATCCGCGAAGTTCCGACACGCACACCGTCTGTGCTGCCGCTTACACCATCGAGATCCGGAATGCCCGTCATCAGGCCGAACTGCGCACCGGGATAGTTGTCCTGCAGGCACTCGCGGGCACTCAGCGCGACGTCGACGCCGGAGGTGATCTCCGCGGTTCTCAGCCCGTTGCCATTCGTATCCTGGTAAGTGACGTACGAGTAATCGGACCCGCTGGCGACGAATCGCAGCCCCACCGTGGTCGATCGCCTGACGGCGTCGATCCGCGCAGCCGCCACCCTGGCGGCGACGTGCCTGGCGGCGCCGGCAGCGCGGATCTCGTCTACGGTGCTGCCGATGACCGGGATGGCGATGCCGGTCAACGTGGCGGCTACCGCCATGGTGAGCATCAGTTCGATCAGGGTAAACCCGCGGTTCGTATTCGTGCGATTGATCATGTCGGCGCCGGCCCGAACATCGGCGAGATGCCCGGGCCGTCTCGATCAGGAGTTCAACGGGTCGGTGCCGGCGCTGCCGCGGCGCCGACGGTCAGGTACGGCTTCAGCTTCAGAAAGCTCTTTTCGCCGAAACCCTTGACGTTCATCAGCTCCTCGATCTTCTTGAACGCGCCGTTCTTCTGGCGGTACTCGATGATGCGCTGCGCTGCCTTTGCGCCGACACCGGGGAGCGCCTCGAGTTGAACGGAGGTCGCGCTGTTGAGGTTCACGGTCGCGATCGCGGGGGCCGCCTTGACGGGCTTGTCTTGAGCGAATCCAGGTACCACGCCAACTGACAGAAACACGAACGTAGCAAGTGCGAGAGCGAGACGGTTCATACATTCCTCCAGTCAAGTTGATGGACGGCTGCCGCCGGCAGTCCTCACGCGAGAGGTCGGGCCGCGCTACACAAAGCCGGTTTACGGCAGCCGCTATCCCCACCGCAAAGCATCGACCTCTGCTCCCGATCCTTCCCGCGTCGACGGAAGTTCTTGAATGGACGGGCGTTCGGCCCCAACCGGGCCACGTGGGTAAACAGCGTCCGCACCGTCAACCGACATCTGCGTCAACTGCGGCTGACGAGTGTCGACGGCCACGCCTGAAATCGGGGCGTTATCGAAAGCGCTGTGCGGGAACGCTAGTTGCGCCGGTGGTAGATCCTGATCGTCGGTCCTGGCCGTTCGACTGATGAAAATCCCGAAACGGGCATGAAGAAGGCGTCCTGTTGGTCGTACAAGGCGAGCCCCGGCCGTGTACCCGTGCCACGAATCAACTGGAGGAGGTCGTAATCACGAGCCGCGAGGAGCTTGAGGGCAACCGGCACGCTGCTATAGGACGTCACCGGGGATTCCGGCAACACCAGCCACTCGGGGCTACGCCCCTGCGGATCACCAAACGTCTCCGCCTGCGCATCGAAATACCACCGGTGATATGGCACACCGCCGAGATCCACGTGAGCGTATTCCCCGCCGCCGTCATGGAGCGTCGAATCGGGTGTGAGGCGAGGCTCGAGCCATTCGCGCGCGATCACCCGCGTGTCCTTGCGCGCGAGAACGAGATCGAACCACGCGGCGTTGATTGCCGATGGTGCCGCTACGAGCAGTGCCAGAGTTCCCAAGGCCATGCCGTGTCGGACGCCAAAACGCCGCACTGCCCACTCTGCCCCGTGCCGGACTGCGACCGAGGCGACGAGGCAGACGAGCGGCACCAGCGGCAGAACGTAGCGGAAGAACACGGTGCGTCCATTGCCAATCCCGGCGTAGAACACGCTGAAGAACAACAGCAGCACCCAGGCATGGCGCGGATGGTGGCGGATCAGCGGTACCAGACCGCAAATCGACGCGGCGAACACTCCAAACCCAACGCCGAAAGGCAGCGAATGTGTCGCGTGATAGATCCACCCGACACCAAGGTCGATGGTGTGGCCGAGCGACAAGTGAGTGAAGTCGTAGACGAGATCCGTCTTGAACGTCGAGTAATCGAGGACGGCGTATGGCGTCGCCAGCAGGAAGGCCGCGACGAACAGGACCACGTAGACCACAGATGGTGCCCAGGCACGAGGCGAGATCACGCTGCGCCATCCCGCCGTCCACAACAGCAGCACCTGGGCTGCCCCCATGGCCGCGAGAACGGCTGCACCGTTGTATTTGGTCGATGCGGCAAGCCCACCGACGGCGCCGGCAATCGCAAACGACCAGAGCTGCCTACGCGTGACATCGATCGCCCGGAGAATCAAGCCGAGCGAACTGGTGGCGAAGAGCGTCATCAGGATGTCGGTCATCGCAAAGTGCGAATCCCGAACGTGCAGGATCGCCACCGCGAGAAACAGCGCGGCGATCAACCCCGTCGTTTCGCCACCCACCCGCTTGCCGATCCGGTAAAGCACGAATACCGTCATCGTGCCCGCGCACGCAACGCATGCGCGGGCGATCAGGAGTTGCTGTGCACCCGTCAGGGCTGGATCCAACCCCGCCAGACGCCGCAATCCGCGCGCGATCCAGAACAGGGCAGCAAACAAGTAGAAGGTCAGCGACGGCCAGTGAAAAAAGCGCGGATTGAACTCACCGCGCAGGATCACGCCGACCGCCTTGCCTACGGCAACTTCCTCATCCGGGCGGGTATAGAGATGCGGCAGACCGAACCAGATCGGAAACAAGCGGAGCACTGCGGCGGCGGCAATGACGCCGGCAAGCAGTGCCGTGTTAGCGCGCACCATGCCAGACAGGTATCGCCGGGACGCCGAGATTCAGCGAGAACGGATCGGGATCGACGTCGGGGGTTCGATTCTGCGGCGGCCGCAGAAACGCAAAACGGGAACCGTCGCGATCGAAGGCGTTCGGTTCAATGCGCCCGTTCGAGTTCATCACCGACTCGCGCAGCGTCACGTGGTTGTAGCCGAGTGCATGCCCAAGCTCGTGGACGCGGAGCGATCGCCGGAACTGGCTTCCGGAGGTGTCGAACCCGCTGTCGATCATCACGATCCCGCTTCGCACCTCGCCACTGCTCGTCTGCCACCGCCCGTAACCCCAGAAGCCATCGGGCATCGTTCCGGCAGTCAGGCCGTCGTATCGCGCGATGACAATGTAGCCGGGCCTTGAAACCGGCACTCGCGCACCCACGGCAGCCGTCTCTCGCACCTCTTCCGCGAAGGCGTTGAAGTTATTCCCCGTGAGTTGTGGCAGCCCGAAGGCCAGGTCAGCGAGTAATGCCGACACTTCCGCGTCGCTCATCGTCTGCGACGTGGCGACGTACTCGATGTCGCTCACGTTGGTGAACTGCAGGACGCGGGACTGGACGACCACCCGCGGCGGCGACGTCCATCGCTGAAGTTGTCCGCTCGATCGGAACATCTGGTTGAATGCACCCAAATCCAGGCTCGACGGCATCAGCGTGAGGCGCGTGTCCGGACCAGGTGCGCGAAGGTGTGTCGACCGCTCCACCGTCGACGCCGAAGTGACTGTCACAGCGCGGAGCTGCCCGGGTCCATCGGCCGATAACGCGAACCGTCCGTCAGCTCCGGTGGTTGTGTTCCCCACTCCATCGATCCGCACGCCGATCCCGGCGAGTGGCCGGTCGTTCAACGCATCGACGGTGATCCCCGTGACGTTCCCGGTTCCGCCAGACGGCGTCGGTGTCGGGGTGACTGGCGTGGACGGCGCGGTCGGCGTGGAAGATCCGCCGCACGCCGCCAAGGCGACGATCACCAGCATGACGCCGACCCAGCGCGTGTCGCGCATGATTCGATTTTACACGTCAGCTCGAGCAGCTCGCGATCGCTCGATCAGCGAGCGGCCGCCAGTGCCTCGTTCGCGGCCTTGATCGCTTGCGCCGTTGGCGTGACGTCCGCGTCCTGCAGAAGGTTGTAAGCAGTCTCGAGATTCGCGGCCACCCGCGTCAGAGCTGCACGATCACCCGTGCCGGTCGTCATGCGGTTGGCAATCACCGCAATCGCGTCCGACAACTGCTTCGACAATCTGAACTGCTGCTGCAGTCCGAGTGCCGGTGTCTTCACCCGCGGATCCATGCGCACACGCAGTGGACGTGTATAGCTCCTCCCAGCGACGGTGAGCTTCACGGTATAGGTACCAGGGGCAGCCCACACTCCGAGTGGCTCCTTGACGGTGTTGTGATAGACCGCAGAGATCGGGTAGCTGGTACTCAGCCCGGCCGGGCGTGCGTAGTGCAGATCCCAGACAAAGCGATGCATCCCAGGCTCCGTCGACAAGGACTGCGCAGGGCGGATCCAGTAGGCGGGAACGTTTCCTTCATCACGAATCGGCTCCGCCACGTCAGCGCTCGAATAAGTGCGCACCGCGGTGCCGGACGCATCAAGGATCTCGAGCGTCACAGGAACGCTCGCCTTCTCTTTCAAGTAGTAGTTCAGGATCGCGCCGTCCGGCGGGTTCTCCCCTGCTGGCTCTTCCTGCGGCAGCGGTGTATCCGTATTCAGGTTCCAGCGGACACGCGTGGCCCGTTGGGGCGCGAATAGATGCACATCACCGATATCGGCGAGCTGGCGCAGCGGAGTGATGTCGTCCATGATCCAGAAACCGCGGCCGTGCGTGCCGACGACAAGGTCGTCGTCCTTGACGACGAGATCGCGAATCGAGATCGCCGGCATGTTCTGCCGCAGCGACTGCCAATGGTCCCCGTCATCGGTCGAGAAGAACACCTGCGTTTCGCTGCCGGCGAACAGCAAGCCTTTCTTCACGGGATCCTCCTTCACTGTGTTGATCGTGGAGCCATCAGGCAAGCCGTTGGTGATGTGCGTCCATGTCTTTCCGCCATCGCGCGTGCGGTAGATGTGCGGCCGCAGATCATCCAGCCGGATCGTATTGATCGCCGCGTACGCCGTGAGCGCATCGAAGTGCGACGCGTCCATGATCGAGACTTTCGCCCACGGCTCGAGCGCGGGCGGTGTGACGTCGCTCCACGTGGTTCCGCCATTCACCGTGACATGGATCAGCCCGTCATCCGTTCCGGCCCAGATGCGATTGATATCGAGGGGTGAAGGAGCCAGCGTGTAGACGACGCCACGTTGGGTGACCCTGGCAGCATCGGTGCCGATGTATTTGCCGACGTTCGGCGGCACGTCCCACGTTTTGCGCGTAAGGTCGGGACTGATCCGGGTCCAGTTCGTACCGCCATCTCGCGTCTTCCAGACGACATTCGACGAGAAATACAGCGTGCGCGGGTCGATCGGTGAGAACAGGACCGGCTGCGTGCGAACGACTCGATAGTCAGTCGTGCGGACGGGCACGGGTCCGACCTGCTGCACCTGGCCCGTACGACGATCGAACCGGGAGACGCGACCGCCGTAGACAATGTCCGGGTTCAAGGGATCGGGAGCCACGTAGCCGTACTCTTCGACGCCGACGGGCGTCCAGTCACGGAACGTGATCTGCCCGTACGGACCTCGGCTCAGGACACACGCCGATCCGCTTTCCTGCTGCCCGCCGCAGACCCGATACGGAAACGCGTTGTCGGTACTCACGTGATAAAACTGCGCGGTCGGCTGGTTGTACCAGGAGCTGAACGTGCGGCCACCATTCACGGTAATGATCGCGCCCTGGTCCGCAGCGATGAGGATCACCTCGGGATTGACCGGATCGATCCAGATGCGCTGGTAATCGTCACCGCCCGGTGCGCCGCGGAATGCCGTAAACGACTTGCCACCATCGGTGCTCTTCCAGGTGACGATGCTGCCGGTGAAGACAATGTCCGGATCCTTGGGATGGACCTTCACTTCCGCGAAGTCAGATCCTCGACTCGTGAAGCGCGGATCCTCGTTGGCGAGATACCAGTTCTCTCCGCCATCATCAGATCGATAGAGTCCCGCCTTTCGCGTGGCGTCGACGGTGGCGAACAGCCGCTTCGGCGCGCTCGGCGCGACGGTGATCCCGATCCGCCCAAGACCGTCCTCCGCGAACGTCGGCAGTCCCTTGTTGATCGGCTTCCAGGTCGTTCCGCCGTCCGTTGACTTGAACACGCCACTGTTGGGACCCTGGAACGCACCGTTCTCCCATGGACCCTGTCGCGCCTCCCAGAGCACTGCGTAGATCGTGTTCGGGTCCGATGGATCGAACGCGACGTCGATCCCGCCGGTGTTCTCATCTTTGTAGAGGACCTTCGTGAATGTCTTCGCGCCGTCGGTCGATCGATAGATGCCGCGTTCTTCGTTCGGTCCGTAGGGGTGACCGAGCACCGCGACGAACAGCCGTTCCGGATCCTGAGGGTCGACGATGATCTGCGGGATCTGCTGGCCGTCACGCAGACCGAGGTGCGTCCAGGTCTTACCGGCATCGGTTGACTTGTAGATACCGTCCCCGGTCGACAGGTCCGGCCGCTGCAATCCTTCGCCGCTGCCAACGTAAATGACACTGGGCGCTGATGCGGATACCGCAATTGCCCCAATCGAGCCGGTGGGCTGCTCATCGAAGATCGGCAACCAGACGCGTCCGTAGTCCGTCGTCTTCCACACGCCCCCGTTGGTTGCACCGATGTAAAAGGTGCCGGGCTGCGAAGGAACACCGGCGGCCGCCTTGGTTCGACCGCCGCGGAATGGACCGATCATGCGCCAGCGCAACTCACCGTAAGCCGATGGCGGAGACTGCTGCGCGTGGAGGTAGGAAGAAGGAGGGTGGCCGTGCCGAGCAGCACGGCCACGAGAAGGTGATGCCGGCGAATCATGCCGGCAAGTATACGTGCGCGCCCTGTAGTTGAGCCCTTCAGGGCTGGCTAAGTAGTTCAGTCCTTTAGGGCTGGCTAAGTAGTTCAGCCCTTTAGGGCCGGCTAAGTAGTTCAGCCCTTTAGGGCTGCCTACAGCGTAACGTGGGCCGCCTTGTACCAGTCGATCGTACGTTTGAGCCCGTCTTCGAACGACACGATCGGTTTGTATCCAAGCAGATCGGCAGCCTTGGTGATGTCCGCCTGCGAATCCTTGACATCGCCCTGGCGTGGCGGTGCGTAGATGGGTTCCACTGTCGCGCCGACAATTTTCTTCATTTCGCCGAACAGTGCGTTCAGCGAGATGCGTCCGTTGGTCGCCACGTTGATCACGTGTCCGCTCGCCTTCGGCGCTTCGCAGGCGCGCAGCACGCCGTCGACGACGTTGGCGATGTAGGTGAAGTCGCGGGTCTGCTCGCCATCTCCGTAGATGGTGGGCGAACGATTCTCGAGCAGCGCCGTGGCAAACACCGAGATCACACCCGAGTACGCGGACGTCGGATCCTGCCGCGGACCAAACACATTGAAGTACCTGGTGCTGACGGTCTCGAGCCCGTAGAGCGTCGTGAACATCTGCAGGTACTGCTCGCCCACGACCTTCTGCAGCGCGTAAGGCGAGAGCGGGTTGTTCGGCATGTCTTCGCGCTTCGGGAGCGTCGGCGTGTTGCCGTAGGCGGAGGACGAGCCTGCAAACACGACGCGCTTTACGCCGGCATCGCGCGCCGCGACGAGTACGTTGAGGGTTGCATCGACGTTGGCGCGGTTGGACGAGATCGGATCCTGCACCGAGCGCGGCACGGACGGGATCGCGGCCTCATGCAGCACGTAATCGCAGCCCTGCACGACTGACCGTGCGAAGTCCAGCTCCGCGAGGTCCCCTTCGTGGAATCGGACCTCTGGCAGATGATCGAGGTTGCTGCGCTTTCCAGTTATCAGCGAGTCGGCGACGCGGACGGTGTGTCCGCGCCTGACGAGTTCTTCAGAAAGATGCGAGCCGATAAAACCGGCACCGCCCGTAACGAGATAAATTGACATACACCCTGGACCAAGCAAGTTCCGTGCACAGCTCGACTATGTGGATAACGCGATGTTATCACCGCGATCCTCACCTACTCGAGCCGAAGCGCCTTGACCGGATCCAGGCGTGTGGCCCTGCGCGCGGGAACGAGACACGCCATCAGCGACACACCCAATAACAAAATTGTCGTCGCGATGAAGCTCACCGGATCGGTGGGGTGGATGCCCATCAGCTGCGATCGCAGTCCATAACCGGCCGCGATTGACAGAACGGCACCGATCGCCAGACCGGTAATGGTGAGCCTCATGCCCTCGCGAAGCACCAGCCGCAGAATCTGAATCCGAGTGGCGCCAAGTGCGACACGGACGCCAATCTCGCGTGTTCGTTGAGAGACGTTGTAAGCAACGACACTGTAGAGGCCGACCAGTGCGAGCAGCACGGCGAGACCACCGAACAGCCCAAGCAGCGTGCTCGCCAGTCTCGGAATGAACACGCTCAATTTCATGTGCTCGCCGATGGTGCGCACGTCGAAGAGCGGCAGGTTCGAGTCCAGCTTTTTCACCTCGGCGTGCAGCGCTGGAACGATCACCGCAGGGTCCGCTTCCGTCCGGACGATCAGAATGGCATCGTGGCGGAAGTATTGCGCGATCGGCACATACATGAAGTTGCGCGGGGCCTCGTTCAGTCGTCCGTACTTGCCGGTCTTCGCCACGCCAACGACCACCGCCGGTCCGCTGCCGAAACGGAGGGTCCTGCCGACGGGGTCCTGCCCGTTCCAGTATTTCTGCGCCATGAACTCGTTGACCACAACCGACAGCTGCCGACCCTCCACATCCTGCGTTCCGATCGGTCGACCGGACACGAGTGGGATCCCCATGGTTTCGAAGTAGCGAGGGCCAACCCGGTTGTAGTGAACATCGATCTCTTCGCCCGCCGATAGCTGGTACCCGTCGATCTCGACGTTCATGTTGCTGCCGCCGTCGATGTCGAGAGGCATCGAGTAGGCGAGCGTTGCCGAGCTCACCTGCGGCAAAGCCGAAACCCGCTCGAGCAACTGCCGGTGGAGCGCAGAGCCCCGCGCCGCGTCGTAGCCGTTTGGAAGGAGGTCGAGCGCGGCCATGACCCCGGTGCGGATCGAGAAACCTGGATCCACTGTCCGCGCGTGGCTCAATCCGCGGAAAAACAGCGCGGCGCTGACAAGAAGCAGCAGAGACAGGGCAACCTGGGCAACCACCAGTGCGCCACGCATCCGGCCGCCGCGTACGCCTCCGCTCAGCGTGCCCGATGCGTCCTTCAACGATCGGCTCACGTCGGATCGAGAGGCGCGCAGTGCCGGCAGCAGACCAAAACCTAATGCGGTCAGCAACGTGATTGCGGTAGCGAACGTCATCACTCGCAAGTCGACGCCGCCATCGAAGGCAATCGGAAATGGGGTCGGTGGCATCAGTGCCATCAGCCCTCCAGTCGTCCAGGTGGCGATAACGACGCCGGCCAGCCCGCCGGCGATGGCGAGGAGACAACTTTCAATGAGGAACTGCCGGACGACCCGTCCCCTGCTGGCGCCGACGGCCAGCCGTATGGCGACCTCGCGCTGACGTCCGGCAGCTCGCGCCAGCAGCAGCCCGGCGAGGTTGGCACAGGCGATGACGAGGACGACAGCGACGACGGCCATCAGCGTGGCCATGACCGGCAGCAGCATCCCTGCGGCGCCATCCCGCCACAGCGGCGTCACGATGATGCCCTTGCCTTCGTTCTCGTGATGGTCCTGAGCCATGCGGGCGGCGACGACATCGAGTGAGCTCTGCGCCTGCTTCAACGAGACACCGGGTCGCAGCCTGCCAAACACCTGGAGAAATGATGTGCCCCTGGCCGGCAGGCGATCACCGGACATGAACGCGCGCTGCATTGTGATCGGCACAAAGACGTCCAATGTCAGCCCCATCATCGTTCCCCTGAAACCCTCGGGAGCGACGCCGACGACAGTGAACGGACGGGCGTTCAGCGTGATCGTTCTGCCGACAATTGACGGGTCGGCGTTGAACAGCCGCCGCCAGCCGGCGTGGCTCAGAACGGCGACCGGTTCTCCCCCGATCACGGCCGTGTCGGCAGGAATGAAGCCTCTGCCCAGTGCCGGCCGGATGCGCACGACATCGAAGAAGTTCGCCGTCACCATCTCGCCCCAGACCCGGCGCGGCTCGCCGTCACCGCGCAGATTCATCGCCAGGCCGCGGAACGCGATGACATCCTCGATCCCTTCCGCGTGCGCCGCCTGCAGGTCGACGAAGTTGGGATAGGAAAAACTCAGATCGTCGCGCGAGGAGCTCTTCCCGTGTAGCGCAACCAGCGATCGCGCATCCACGCCGGCCAGCGGCTGCAGCACGACGGACTGCACCCAGCTGAAGATGGTCGCATTGGCACCGATGCCGAGGCCGAGGACGAGGATCGCGACAAGCGTAAAGGCCGGACGTCGCAGCAGCATCCGCGCGGCGAATCTGATGTCATGCAGGATCATGTGAAGGCTCCAGTCGGAGACGCGAAGAACGACGGCATGCGGAAGGCTGCCGGCTGCGCGCGCCGCCAGCGCACAGGCGCGCGACAGCGTGGAGGTCTCTGCATCCCGCCCGAGCCATTGCGAGTAGTGCCACAGATCGGCGCGCCACTGGGCCACCCAGGTGCGGCGCCGCGCCGCGGGAACGATCGGCGCGACCAGCCACAAAAGACCGAGCAGCGTCCGGAGCATCACGACGGTCCGTGGTCCGGCTCGAGCGATCGCGGATCGATCCGGATCGGGCGCAGGGTCTTGTACCGGGCGAGCGCGTCCTTGAGTCCGGCCGCGCCCTTGTGGGTGAGCGTGAAGTAGCGACGCGCGGGTCGGCCTTCGGCGTGAGCCGCCGCCTCGTCCTCCCACCGGGAGGTCAACAACCCGTTCTGTTCCAACCTGTCGAGTGTTGGATAGACGGTGCCGCTGGTCAGGCCGGTTGCCGCCATGATGTCGAAACCGAACCGGCTGCCGGCCGCAACCGCGTGCAGGATCGAGACAGCGCCGTAGCTCAGGGTGGTTCGTGACATGGCTCTATAGAACACCAACATAGCCATGAGACGCAAGACGACGAGGCGAAGTTCAAAAAAAAGACCCGCCGCAGCGGGTCGTAAGCCGAATTCTGTTCGCCTTCGCGTTACCTTGCGGCAACGCTTCGGCGTAACGATCATTCCTCTAGCCCCGCCATTACTGGCGGGATCAAGCAGCCTACCCGGGGATCAGGAACGGGCCGTTCCTGGAACCGGCCGCGGTTGCCCGCGACCGATCCCGCGTCCCCCTATTTGGCCTTGCTCCGTGCGGGGTTTTGCCTGCCACCGATGTTGCCATCGGCGCGGTGCGCTCTTACCGCACCTTTTCACCCTTACCCGCCTTCGCCCGCTTCGCGGGCTCCGGCGCGGCAGGCCCCTGTCACCGAGAGGAGGCCTGCCTTGACGAAGCTCGCGAAGCGAGCGAAGTCAGGCGGTATGTTTTCTGTGCCACTTTCCTTCGAGTTGCCCCGACCGGGCGTTACCCGGCGCACTGCCCTGCGGAGTTCGGACTTTCCTCCCCGCCTGCGCCTTGCGGCGCCGGCGCGACGATCGTCTGACCCACTGCGGCGAGACCTCTATTATCCGTCATTCTCCTGCGTGATCCCATACTGCTCGAGCTTCTTGTACAGGTTGCTCCGCGGTGTGCCGATCACCTCCGCGGTCTTCGAGATGTTCCAGTTGTGCTCGCGGAGTTTGTCGACGAGAAAGGCCCGTTCGGCCACCTCCTTGAACTCGCGCAGCGTGCCCGGGCGTTCCTTCTCGGTTTCGGCCGGCGACGGTTTCGGGTCGATCCGCACGACGTCACGCAGATCGTTGACATCGATGACCTCGCCCGGACTCATGATGATCAACCGTTCGACCGTGTTGCGCAGCTCCCGCACGTTCCCTTTCCAGCGCGCCTTCTCCATGTAGTCGAGCGCCGCCTGCGTGAACCGCGGCGGACGCCGGCCGTGGTCGCGGGTGAAGAGGTCGGCGAAGTGCCGGACGAGCACCGGGATATCGTCGCGGCGGTCACGGAGCGGCGGCACCCGGATCGGGATCACGCTCAGGCGGAAATACAGGTCCTCGCGGAAGTTCCCCTTCTCGATCTCCTGTTCCAGTTCCTTGTTGGTCGCGGCAATCACGCGGACGTCGACCTTGATCGTCCGCGCCGACCCGAGCCGTTCCACTTCTCCCTCCTGGAGCACGCGGAGGACCTTGGCCTGCGTCTTCGGACTCATGTCGCCGACTTCGTCGAGGAAGATCGTGCCCTTGTCGGCCTGCTCGAATTTGCCGATCTGCTTTTCGGTGGCCCCGGTGAAAGAACCCTTCTCGTGGCCGAACAGCTCCGACTCGATCAGTTCCTCCGGGATCGCCGCACAATTCACCTGGACGAATCGTTCACGGCTGCGGAGGCTGTTGCGATGGATCGACCGGGCCACCAGTTCCTTGCCGACGCCACTTTCACCCAGGAGGAGGACCGTCGCATTGGTTGGAGCCGCGCGCTTGATCGCATCCCACACGTGGCGCAGCGCCGGACTCTCTCCCACCATCTGGTGGCGCGCTTCGACCGCGCGCTTCAACGACCGGTTCTCGTCGCGCAAGCGCTCGTGCTCGAGCGCGTTCTTCACGGTCACGAGAATGCGATCGCTGCCGAGGGGCTTCTCGATGAAGTCGATCGCCCCCCGCTTGATCGAGTTCGCGACTTCTTCTTTGGTGGCGTGACCGGAGATGACCACCACCGGCATCGACTCGCGTGAGGCCTGGAGGCGTTGCAGCACGTCGAGTCCGTCCATGCCGGGCATCTTGACGTCGAGGAACACCAGGTCGGGGGCTTCGCGCTCCGCCAGCGCAAGCCCTTCGGCTCCGCTCGACGCTTCAATCACGTCATAGCCCTCGTACTCCAGGACCATCCGCAGCGACTTGCGGATCTCCGCTTCGTCGTCGACTACAAGAATTCGGGATTTCATTCACCAAAACTCCAAACCGCAAACGCCAAACGCCAAAAACAACCACACCCGCCCGTCAAACTCCTAAGCACCTTTTGGAGTTTGAAGTTTGTAGCTTGGAGTTTGCATTCTGGAGTTAGCAAGGATTCACTCGACAACGACAGTCAGGACCGCGCGCTGTGCGTTGGCGGGATCGTAGTAAAGCAGCGCGAGGACGTCGCCCGGTTTGGCCGGGCTGACGATCCGCTGATAGTCCTCGACCGTCCGCACCGGGTGGCGATTGATCTCGATGATCACCAGGCCGCGCCGCACCTGCGCCGAGAACGCGGCGCCGGTCGGATCGACCCGCGTCACGACGACACCCTGGATGTAGTCGGGAATCGCCAGTCGGCCGATGAATCCGCGGTCCATGTCCCGGACGGTCAGGCCGAGTGGCAGGTCCGGCGCTTCCCCCTCTGGACGCGGACCACGGGGCCCGCCGCCGGGGACGGTTTCCAGTCCGTCGGCTGATTTGTCGGCGCGCGGCCGCTCGGTCAGCCTGACCGGGAACGTCAGCCGCCGGCCATCGCGTACCAGTTGCACCCTGGCGATCGACCCTGGCTGCCGCGCCGAAATGTTGCGAATCAAATCCTCGTTGCTCGCGATGTCGGTGCCTTCGACGTCAACGATGACGTCGTAGACGTGGAGCCCGGCCCGGTCGGCCGGCGAATCGCCGGTGACGTCCTGGACCAGGGCACCGCGAGACACCTGCAGCGCGAGCGCGCGCTGCAGCGGGGCCGTGACGTCGGTCAGCAGCACGCCCATATATCCTCGCGAGACGCGGCCGCTCGCTTTCAGCTGCGGAACGATTGACACGGCCTGGTTGATCGGCACCGCGAACCCAATGCTGCTCGTGCGCGAGCTCACGGCGGAGTTGATCCCGATCACCTCGCCGCGCGCGTTGATCAGCGGCCCGCCGCTGTTGCCGAAATTGATCGCCGCATCCGTCTGGATGTAGTCGTCGAGGCTCGCATCGAACAACTTCCGGCCGATGAAGCTCACGACCCCGACGGTGACGGAGTGCACGTATCCGAGCGGATTGCCAATCGCGCAGACCCACTCCCCTACCCTCAATTCGTCGGAGTTGCCGAGCGCAGCCTCGGGGAGATCGTGCGCGCCGGCGATCTTGATCAGCGCCACGTCGATCGCCGGATCCGTGCCGACCACTTCGGCCCGGAACGCGCGGCCGTCGGACAGGGTGACGGTGATCCGGTCCGCATTGTCGATGACGTGGTGATTGGTGAGGATGAAGCCTTCGCGATCGATGATGAAGCCGCTGCCGGCACCGCGGCTCGGCGTATCGTAGTCGCGGCCGTTCTCTTCCGGACGGCGGAGCAGGCGTTGCCCGTCCCGCGACGCGGAGCCTTTCGACGTGGCGTCGATGTTCACGACCGAGGCATTGATCCGCTCGGCTGCATCGGCGAAACTCGCCGGCCCCGGTGCCATGAGGGCCGCGGGCCTCCGCGACGTCGCGGTACTGGACGGCGGCGGCACGCGCGGCGCCGAAGTTACGACCGGCGCAGAGAACTGCCCCGCGAGCAGGAGCCCGACGAAGAACGTCACCGTCGAGGCGAGCGCAACGGTCAGGATCGTGAAACGGCGCACGTTCAGATTATAAGGCGCTTGAATTCTTCTTCATTGAGAACCCGCACGCCAAGTTGCTCGGCCTTCTGGAGCTTGCTTCCCGCCTCATCCCCGGCGACGACGTACGAGGTCTTCCGGCTCACGGAACCGGTCACTTTCCCGCCGAGCTGCTCGATCGCCGCCGTCGCCTCCTCGCGGGTCATCGTCGGCAGCGTTCCGGTAAGAACGAAGACCTTTCCCAAGAGCGGTCCCGGCCCGGAGACGCCAGGCGCCGGCTGGAGCGACTCCATGTTCACACCGGCTGCGGCAAGCTTCTCGACCAGCGCACGGTTGCGCGGCTCGTCGGCGAAATCCCGGACCGAGGCCGCAACCACCGGACCGATTTCGGGCACGGTCTGCAGCGCCTCGAGTGGGGCCGCGAGGATCGCCGGCAGCGTGCGGAAGTAGCGGGTCAGTGTCGAGGCGGCCTTCTCCCCTACGTGACGGACTCCAAGTCCGTAAAGCAACCGGGCGACATCGTTCTGCCGGCTGCGGTCGATCTGCTCGATGACGTTACGCCCGACCTTGCCGAGTTTGCGCGGCACCGCCCGCTCGGAACGCGGCGCGCGCGGCGTAACGACGAGGTTTTCGAGCTGGTCGCTGGTGAGCCGATACAGATCGGCGAAGTCGAGCACCAGCTTCTGTTCGATGAGCTGGTCCACCAGCGACTCGCCCAACCCCTCGATGTTCATCGCCCCGCGGGATGCGAAATGCTCGAGGCCGCGACGCAGACGGGCCGGACACGAACTGTTATCGCACCGCCAGACAACCTCTTCCTCGTCCCGATGGAGCGGGCTGCGACATTCCGCGCACGCCGTCGGCATGACCCAGGGTGTCGATTCCGGAGGTCGCAACGACAGGATCGGCGAGACGACCCGCGGAATGACGTCCCCGGCCTTCTCGATGACGACCATGTCGCCCTCGCGAAAATCCTTGCGGGCGATGTCTTCGGCATTGTGCAGGGTGGCCATCGAGATGGTCGATCCCGCGACGAACACCGGTTCGAGCACCGCGTAGGGCGTGTTGGCCCCTGTCCGCCCGACATTCACAGCGATCTTCAACAGTCGCGTGTGCGCCTGCTGCGCCGGGAACTTGAACGCCGTGGCCCAGCGAGGAAATTTCGCGGTCGCCGCCAATCGATCGCGCAGGGCGAGGTCATTCACCTTGACGACGACACCGTCGGTATCGAATTCGAGTTCCTTGCGCGCCTCCGCCCACGCGGCACAAAACGCAATCACGTCCTCGATCCCGTGGCACGCCGTCCGGTGCGTTTCGACCGGCAGCCCCCATTGCGCCATGAGATCCAGCTGGGTGCTGTAACGCCCCTCCTGCGCCGGAAGGATCTGGTAGAAGAAGGCACCCAGGCCTCGCCTCGCGACCAGCGACGGATCCAGATTCCGCATCGTGCCGGCGGCGGCGTTGCGGGGATTGGCAAACAACGGATCACCCGCCCCTTCCCGCTCCTTGTTGATGCGCGCGAAGGAACGTCGAGGCAGGAACACTTCGCCCCTGACCTCGATCCGGCCTGACGGGCCGTTTCGCAGCTTCAGCGGGATCGGCCGGATCGTCCTGACATTCGCGGTGACATCCTCGCCGCGAACGCCGTCTCCGCGCGTGGCGCCGCGGACCAGGCGTCCGTCTTCATAGGTGACCGCGATACTGAGACCGTCGATCTTGAGCTCTGCGACGTACTCGATCGTCGCCGCGCCGGCAGCAACCCCCTTCCGGACGCGTTCGTCGAAGGCGCGGAGCTCGTCCTCGTCGTACGCGTTGTCCAGGCTGAGCATCGGCGCCATGTGCTCGACGGTGGCAAACGCATCCGTCAGCTGGCCGGCAACGCGCTGGGTGGGAGAGTCAGGGGTGACGAGGTCGGGATGCTCCGCTTCCAGGCGTTCGAGCTCGTGGAGCAGCCGGTCGAACTCCTCGTCGGAGATCTCCGGATCGTTCAGCGCGTAGTAGCGGTTTTCGTGATGGCGGATCAGCTCGCGGAGCTGATTGATGCGATCGAGAGGATCCATGAATCCCGCGCGACTTGAAGGTGGTGATTACCTGTCGCGCGCGAGAACGTAATCAGGGAGCGCGGCGAGCGCTTCGCGTTCCCGGCTCGGCGGGAACACCGCGAGGCATGCCTTGGCGCGCTCGGCGTATTCGACGGCGCGTTCGAAGGCGAGGTCGGTTGCCCGGTGCTCTTCCAGGAGTCGCAGGATCTCACGCCATTGTTCGGGCGATACCGCGCGGTCGGCAACGACCGTTCGAACGATGTTGTACGCATCGTGACCGGCTCGCTCCCGCAGGAAGATGATCGGAAGCGTGACCTTGCCTTCGCGAAGATCGCCGCCGATCGGCTTGCCGAGGGACGCCTGGTCGGCGGTGTAATCGAGCAGATCGTCGACCAGCTGAAACGCAACCCCGAGGTTGAATCCGTAATCGCGCAACGCCGCCGCGCGTTCCGGCGTCACCTTGCCGAGCATGCCGCCGATTTCGGCACAGCCTCCGAAGAGAAAAGCCGTCTTGCGGCGGATGATCTCGAAATGTTCTTCTTCGGTGAGGTCGACGTCGCCCGCCTTGGTGAGCTGGTACAGCTCCCCTTCGATCATCCGCAGCGTGACGTCGCAGAGCAGGCGCACCAGGTCGAGCGAATCGTGCGTGAGTGCCAGCGCCATCGACTTGATGTAGAGATAGTCGCCGAGCAGGACGGTGATGTCGTTGCCCCAGCGTGAGTGCACGGCCATGCGCCCCCGCCGGAGGTCGGCGCCGTCGATGATGTCGTCATGGACCAGCGTGGCCGTGTGGATGAACTCCACGACCGATGCGTAGAGGACGGCGCGATCCCCTTCGTAGCCGCTCAGTCGAGCCGCCATCAGCAGGACCGCGGGCCGGACGCGCTTGCCGCCGCTCTTCTGGATGTAACGGCCCATCTCCGGAATCAACGCCACCCGCGACTGAATGTGGCGGACGAATTCCTGCTCGACAGCGTCGAGGTCTTCGCGGATCGGCTCGAACAGCTGCGCGAGATCGGCGGTGGTTGATTTCTGCGCTATGTCGCTCAAATGGGCGGCTGAAACGTGAACAGGTAAGGCTTCACAATACTGAACTGACGCGCGATGTGTCAACGCGCTAAGCCAAACAAGTTGTTGAAGTTAGTGGTGATCCGGGGGGCAAGCGTCCCGGGCGCGAGTCCGTGCAGGTCAGCGAGCGTTTCGAGGACGCGCACGACAAACCCCGGCTCGTTCCGCTTTCCTCGGTGCGGAACAGGCGCGAGATAGGGGGAATCGGTCTCGGTGAGCAGCCGGTCGACCGGCGTCAGCTTCGCCACGTCCCGAAGATCGCCGGCCTTTGGAAAAGTCAGGATCCCCGCAAACGAGAGATAGAACCCAAGCTCGAGCGCTTCGCGAGCCATCGTCGCATCACCGGTGAAACAGTGGAACACCCCGGCCGCTGCCTGCTCTTCGCGCAGGATCCGGAAGGTGTCGGCCGTTGCTTCACGCGTGTGGATGATGATCGGGAGGCCACGCTGCCGCGCCAGCTGGATCTGCAGACGAAACATCTCCTGCTGCACCTCGCGCGGGGAATAGTCGTAGTGATAGTCGAGACCGATCTCACCAATCGCCACTGCTCCGGACATCTCGAGGGCCCTTTCGAGCGCGGCGACTCCGGCCCGCGCATCACTGGCAAACCGTCCAGCGTTGTGGGGGTGGATGCCGGTCGCGAAGTGCATCGAGGGCCACACTGAGCGGACCAGCTCCGCCCTGCCAAGCTCCACTTCGTCCTCCGCGGCCAGGATGCAGAGCGCTGTATCGACCCCGGCCGCATGCGCGCGCCCGGCGACCTCCGGCAGATCCGCCGCGAACTCTTCGCCGGCGAGGTGGCAGTGACTATCGAGCACAGGTCAGCGGACGCGCGTGCCCGGGGGGACGTCCGCGTCGAACCCGACCAAAGTTGGTTTGCCGCCGTCCGGACTAGCGGCAAGCACCATCCCGTTCGACTCGATGCCCATCAGCTTCGCGGGTTTCAGGTTGAAGACCATGACGATCGTGCGGCCGACGAGCTGCTCGGGTTCGTACGCTTCTGCAATTCCCGCCACGAGCGTGCGCTGTTCGGTGCCGACGTCGATGGTCAGCTTGATGAGTTTTTTCGAGTTCGGCACCTTCTCGGCGGTCAGCACTTTGGCCGTTCGCAGCTCCACCTTCATGAAGTCGTCGATCGTGATCTTCGCGTCAGCCGCCGGTGCCGTCTGCGGCTGCGCGGCCGGCGTCTGTGGGGCGGCCGGCGCGTCGGCCATCTTTCTGAGTTCGTCCACCGTGTGCTCCATCCTTGGAAATAAGGCCTCGATACGACCGAGCTTCGTGCCCGGTTGCAGCGTGGCAGGCTGCAAATCTACCCAGGTCTCGGCGGGAGTCCCGAGCATCCTGCGAATCCGATCGGTGGTCATCGGCATGACCGGCTCGATCAATGCGGCGACGACACGGACCGCGTCAGCGGCATTGTAAAGCGTGGTCTCCAGCTGCCCGCGAAGTGCGGGATCCCTGGCCAGAACCCAGGGCTCGCGCGTGACAATGAACTTGTTGAGCGTGGAGATCAGTTCCCACACGCACCGGAGCGCGGCGCTGAAGTCGAACGCTTCCGCGTGCCTGGTCGCATCAGAGATCGTCTGGCGCGCCTGGTTCACCAGCTCGCGATCGGCCTCGCTCTGCCCGTCCGGCGAGTGCGCGGGAACGACACCGGCGCAATACCGCTCGATCATCGTCGTCACGCGACTGACGACGTTACCGAGATCGTTGGCCAGGTCCGAGTTGTAGCGGGTCAAAAAGGTGTCATCGGCGAAGTTGGCGTCCTGTCCGACCACCATCTCGCGCATCACGAAGTAGCGCAGCGCGTCGACACCAAACCGGTCGACGTACCCCTGCGGCTGGACGACGTTGCCAAGAGACTTCGACATTTTCGCTTCGTTCATCAGCCACCAGCCGTGACCGATGACGCGACGCGGCAGCGGCAGCCCCGCCGCCATCAGGAACGCAGGCCAGTACACGGAGTGCTGCCGGACGATCTCCTTGCCCATCAGGTGAACATCAGCCGGCCAGTAGTGGTCGAAGCGCGCCTTGTCACCCGGGAACCCGGCGGCGGTGATGTAGTTCGTGAGCGCGTCGAACCACACGTACATGACATGCGCGGGATCGTCAGGAACCGGGATCCCCCACTTGAATGACGTCCGGCTCACGCTCAGGTCACGCAGGCCCGCCGACACGAACGCCGTCATCTCGTTGCGGCGAATCTCCGGCGTGATGAACTCCGGATGCGCCGCGTAGTGATCGAGCAGGGGCTGCTGAAATTCCGACAGTTTGAAGAAGTAGCTCTCTTCGCTGAGCCGCTCGACGATGCTGCCGCAGGTCGGGCATCGGGATCCGTCGATCAGCTGGCTCTCCGGGACGAACAGCTCGTCGACGGTGCAGTACCAACCCTCGTACGCGGCCTTGTACAGATAGCCGCGCTCGCGAACCCGGCGCCAGATCTCCTGCGACGCGGCGATGTGTCGCGGCTCGGTCGTGCGGATGAAATCGTCGTTCGAGATGTTGAGCGCCTTGAACAAGTCGCGATACTTCCCGGCGATGACGTCCGCGAACGCCGGCGTCTCCATGCCCGCCTTCTTGGCCGCCCGTTCGACCTTCTGGCCGTGCTCGTCGGTGCCGGTCAGAAAGAAGACGTCCTGCCCCATCAGCCGCCGCGAGCGCGCCACCGCGTCGGCGACCATGGTCGTGTACGCGTGGCCGAGGTGCGGCTCGGCGTTGATGTAGTAGATCGGCGTCGTGATGTAGAAGCGGGACATATTCAATTTAAGTTGCGTGGCGATCGAGCCAGGACTTCATGGCGACCGCCTGGACGTCCTTGAGCGGCAGCCCGCGTTCGGCCGCGAGCCGCGCGCAATCGTCGAACTCGGGCGCGGCATTGAGCACCTTGCCATTCCGGCCCGAGACCTTGAATCGGATCGCGCCGAGTGGCGTCTCGACGGTGACGATCTCGCGATCGAGGCGCTCGCGCCGCATTTCCTGGTATCGCACGCCGATGGTCGTCGTCTCCGCGAAAAGGATACCTGACAGGCGTTCCCGATGCTCCGGCGTCGCCAGCATGGTCACGAGCGTGCCAGGCCGGTTCTTCTTCATCTGCACCGGCGCGTAGAACACGTCGAGCGCGCCGGCGGCGTGCAGGCGATCCATCAACGGGCCGAACAACTGCGGATTCATGTCGTCGATCTCGCACGCGATCTCGACGATCTGCTCGTCGGAGCCGTGGCCGTCCTCGCCCACGATCAGCCGGAGCACGTTCGGGTGATTCTTCGGGATCACGGTCGCCGGCGCCGTAACCGATCTTCGTCAAGGTCATCGGCGGCAGCGGACCGAACGCCGTCGCGTATCCGGTGACGAGCAGCGCACCGGTCGGTGTCACCAGTTCCATCTGCGGGTCTTTCGAGTAGACCGGCACGCCCTCCAGCAGCCGCGCCGTCGCGGGGGCCGGAACGGGAAACACGCCATGCGCACATTTCACGGTTCCGCCGCCAACGTTCAGCGGTGACGACACGATCCGGTCTGCGCCGAGGCGCTCGAGCCCGTGCACCGCGCCGACGATATCGATGATCGAGTCGAGCGCGCCGACTTCATGCAGATGGACCTTTTCGATCGGCATCGCATGGATCGCGGCTTCCGCCTCCGCCAACCGCTCGAACAGGTGGATCGCGCGATCTTTTCCGGCTGCGGAAAGCGACGACTTGCGGATGAATCCGGCGATCTCGGTAAGCGAGTGATGGTCATGGTGATGGTGCTGGTGCGCGTGACCGTGACGCGTGATCATGCGGAATCGATGGTGCGATGGCCGCATTCTCGAGCACCCGGAACTTCGTCGCCGACACGCCCGCGCGCAGCACTCGCTCCGCCGCGACCCCGCCGTATTCAACCGTGAGACTGCCGAGCGCCGCGCGCAGGTCGTCGAGCGGCAGCCCGAGATCCAGCAGCCCGCCGATGATCATGTCGCCGGATGCACCGGAGAAGCAGTCGAAATAGAGTGTCGTGGCCAACCGTCAGACCTTCTTGTTCTCTCGAAAACTGTAGTACTTCACGTCCGCGAGCACGACGTGATCCAGCACGTCGATGCCCATCAGGACGCCGGCGGCCATCAAACGCTCGGTCAGCCGCACGTCGTCGTCGCTCGGTTCGGGATCACCGGACGGGTGATTGTGGAACAGCACCAGTGCCGCGGCACCGGCCGATGTCGCCTCGCGGAACACCTCGCGCGGGTGCACGATACTCGCATCCAGCGTGCCGACCGACAGCACCGAGGCCCTGATCACGCGATGCTTCGTGTCGAGCAGCAGCACGCCGAACTGCTCGACCGGCCGGTTGCCGAACTGCGGCAGCAGATATTCCGCGACCGCTCGCGGGCTCGCCATCTGCGGACGCGTCTCGCCGCCGCGGGCAAGCGTTCGACGGCCGAGTTCGATCGCCGCCAGTACCTGTGCGGCGCGCGCCGCGCCGATTCCCGGCAGTCGCTGCAGCTCACCGTGCCGAGCACGAACCAGCCCGTGGAGACCGCCCGTCGCCAGCATGAGGTTGGCGAGGTCGAGCGCGCTCGCGCGGGCCCGCCCGTGACCGAGAACGATCGCCAGCAACTCGTTGTCGCCCAGCGCCGACGCGCCGAGACGCTCCAGCTTTTCTCGCGGCCGATCGTGCGCGGCGAGGGTCTTCATCGTACACCATGGATTACAACGGCGCGGCCGCACCTTGTTGCTATACTGCGAACTCGATGCGCCCGCTCTCCGCCCTGCTGCTCCCGCTTCTCTTCCTCGTCGCCGCCTGTTCGGAGCCTCCCCAGAAGGAAATCGATCGCGCGCAGGGCGGCATCGACGCGGCGCGCGCTGCCGGCGCGGAATTGTACGCCCAGGAAGCATTCGCGGCTGCCAACGCGGCGCTTCAGCAGTCGCACGACGCCGTCGCACAGCGCGACTACCGCCTGGCGCTGACTCGTGCCCTCGACGCCAACGATCGCGCCCAGGAAGCCGCGCGCGGCGCGGCCGATGGCAAGGCACACGCGCGCAGCGAGGCGGAGCGCGCGATCAATGTCGCGGCCGCGGCAATGCTGCGCTTGAAGGCAAGGGTCTCGACCGAATCCGATCGGGTGGGAGCCAAGGAAGCGGCCGCGGCAACGCAGACAGTCCACGATGCCGAGGCGCTGCTGCAAAAAGCTCGCGCAGCGTTGAGCGTGGGCGATTACATCTCCGCCAAAGAGTCGGTCAAGGGTCTCGACGTTACCGTTAACGCCCAGATGCAGGCATTCGAAGCGGCGATCGCTGCCAAGCCGGCAAAGCCGGTCCGGCGCCGGCGCTGAGCGCGAGGTGGCAGTCGCCGCACTGCCGGCGAGTCCCGTAGTTGGCAACCACTGCCATCGTCCACTTCCCGGCGAGCGTCAGATGAACCTGCCGAGGAACATGACCAGCCCCACGATCACGAAGTAGCCGACCACGTCGAGAACGATTCCGTGCCGCATCATCATCGTGATCGGGACGTGTCCGGAGCTGTAGACGATCGCGTTCGGCGGTGTGCTGATCGGCATCATGAAACCCATCGAGGCGCCGAGTGTCGCACCGAGCGCAGGCTGCAGCGGATTGACCCCCGCCGCCTGCGCCACCGCGATAGCGATCGGCACGATCATGTTCGCCGACGCGGTATTCGAGGCCGCCTCCGACATGACGATCGCCACCGCGGTGAACAAGAGCGTCAACGACGCTTCCGAGTGCGTCGGGAGCCACGATGTAATTCCCCGGCCCATGGCCTCGGCGAGCCTGGTCGAGAATGCCAGTTCCCCCATCGCCAGCCCTCCGCCGAACAACAAGATGACGCCCCAGTCGATTCGGACGGCCTCTTCCCACGACAGCGTGAACTTGCGGGCACGCCATGTAACGGGCAGGACGAAGAGAAGGACCGCACCGGCCATCGCCGCCACCGATTCCGGCACGGCCGCGGCATAAGCCTTTGCGAACACGGTCTCACCCAGACCAACGATCGCGAGCACACCGGGCAGCAGCCACAGGGCCACCGTCAATCCGAAGGCAATGAGGACATTGCGCTGCCCCGCCGACATCGGCCCGAGCCGCGCGAGTTCCTCCCGGATCCGCCGGCCGTGCGAAGCGTCGACGTGCAATCCCCTGAGTGAGAGCGAGAAGTACACCACCAGGAACGCGAACAGCAGCAGCACGATCGGGACCCCGAGCATCATCCAGTGAAAGAAGGAGATCTTCACCCCGGCGATGCGGTCGAGCATGCCGATGCCGATCAGGTTGGGAGGGGTTCCGATCGGCGTCCCGATGCCGCCGATCGATGCGCCGAATGCGGCCATCAGCATCATCGCCATCGCGAACTTTCCACTGGCCCGATCGGACTCACGCCCCCTGGTCATGTGCGCGACGATCGACAGCCCGATCGGGTACATCATCGCGGTCGTCGCCGTGTTGCTGATCCACATCGACAGGCCGGCGGTGACGCCGCCGAACACGATCAGGACCCGGACCGGGCTGCTGCCGACCAGACGCGAGGACAGCGCGGTGAAGGCGATCCGGCGGTCGAGCCCGTGGACGAACATCGCCTCCGCCAGCATGAAGCCGCCGATGAACAGGAAGATGATCGGATCGGCGAACGGCGCAAACGCGACGCGGGCCGGTGCCACTCGCATGACGATGACCAGGAGCGGCCCGACCAGCGCGGTCACCGCCAGCGGCAGCGCTTCGGTGATCCAGAGCACGACCATCATCGCCATGATCGCGGCGAGACGGTGCGCAGCCCGGGTTCAACGGCAGCGGCGCGACCAACAGGACGAGCAAGATCAGCCGGACCGGAGAAAGAGACCGGCCGTACGTCGTTGCCGGTTGAAGTGTTCCTCGGCCGGTGAGTAGACCTCCATCGACTCGACCGCCTCGTGGAGCCTTACGCATCCGACGTGCTCTCGACCGCGCCAGTCGCACACTGCCGTCACCTCGGCCCACCCGGTCAGATACAAGCCGTCGTCGCGCCACTCGACCCGCTGAGTGCCGCCAGGAGATTCGACCGACACATCGCGCGCCGCACCGCCGAACGACATCGACGCGACCGCCGCGGCACAGGCGCCGGTCCCGGACGCTTCGGTCGGGCCGACGCCGCGCTCCCAGATCAGGATCCGGACGTGATCCGGCGACTCCACTGCGGCGAGTTCGACGTTTGCGCCGGCCGGAAAATGCGGATGAACGGAGAGCGCCGCGGCAATCGTATGAAGCCGATCCTCGCTGACCTCGCCGAGCACGACACACTGCGGATTCCCGACGCGAAGGGTGACCGCGTCAACAGCCTCGGTCCCAACCTCGAGCCGCACACGTTCGATCGCCTCGGGTTGCCCCATGTGCGCGCGAAATGTGCATCGCGGGCCTGACACGTCGAGCAACTCGAGACGCTTCACGCCGACGTCACTGTGCACATGCACAAGGTCCCCGGCTTGGAGCCGGCGCTCCGAGGCCAGCCAGGCGGCGAGGCAACGCACGCCATTCCCGGATAATTCGGAATAGCTCCCGTCGGCGTTCAGCAGCGACATGCGCACGCTTGCGGCAGCACCGTCGTCGGCGACCGGCGCAAACGACATCAGCCCATCGCCGCCGATCCCTCGATGGCGGCTGCACACACGCCTGGCGAACTCTGAGCGGTCCACGCCGCCCGGCAGGTCCGCCTCGTTCATGAGCAGGAAGTCG
This sequence comes from uncultured Acidobacteriota bacterium, assembly GCA_963742265.1. Lineage (GTDB taxonomy): Bacteria > Acidobacteriota > Vicinamibacteria > Vicinamibacterales > 2-12-FULL-66-21 > JACDCA01. The sequence continues at coordinate 35,281 of CAVULC010000002.1, read as the reverse complement.
TTGCCGAGCGCGTGCGCCTTGATGATGGACGGAGGCACTTACTTCTTGCAGAACGCGAGCAAGTGCCAGCCAAAGCGGCGCACCAGGCTCCTCGGGAGCGCATTGAAGGTGCCGACGAAGAACGTGTTGAACATCGTCCCCTTCCACCCGCCGTGCAGACGCGACTTCACCGGGAAGCGCTCCTCGACGATGCGAACATCGCGAAATCCGCGGAGGAGACTGCGCAGTTCCGCGGCACTGAATTTCTTCAATACCGGCGCACCCTCATGTTCCAGCGGAACCTTCATCAATTTCGACAGCGCATTCAGCCACGACACACGGTTGTACGCCTGGAACACGGCCTGCCCGCCAGGTTTGAGCACGCGACGGCACTCGTCCACGATCTTTTCCGTATCCGGCGTGTACTGGATCACGCCGTGTGCATAAACCAGGTCGAAGGAGTCGTCGCCGAAGGGCAGCCGCTCGCCGTCGGCCTCGCGGAGGTCCGCTGCGAGCCCTTGCTGCTCGAAGTTCTTTCGCGCCAGGGCGATCGAGGAGCTCGAAAGGTCCACGCCGGTGACGATTGCGCCTCCTTTTGCGAAGCGGACGAGATCTGTTCCGGCGCCGCACCCCACTTCGAGGACGCGCTTGCCGCGGTATGCGTCGAAGTCCACCAGCCGCAGCAGGTGATGCAGCTTTTCGAAATGATATTGATCGAGGTCGGCAAAAAATCCCGGCGTGCCGACGGGATGGGTCGTGATCTCGAGGTCGTGTATGTGCTGGTTCCAGTAGTCGCGGACGTCAGCGGTGGTCGGAGCGCCGGAGGGAGACACGGCGCTTACTATAAAGTAAAAGCTCAGACATGCGATCACGCGATCCCGGCCGGCTCGAAGGCGACGAGTACGATCTGCTCATCATCGGTGGCGGCATATACGGGCTCGACTATCGCCTACGACGCCGCGAGCCGCGGCCTGCGCACCGCGTTGATCGATGCAGCCGACTTCGGGAGCGGCGCCTCATTCAACCATCAGAAGACGGCTCATGGTGGCCTGCGCTCACTCCAGACAGGAAGGATCGACCGTGCGCGTGAGTCGATCGACGAACGTCGCGCGCTTGCACGCATCGCCCCGTGGTTTCTCCGTCCGTTGCCGTTCCTGACCGGTACCTATCGGTCGCTGATCAAGAATCGTGTGGCGCTCAGGGCAGCCTTCAAGCTCGACGCGTGGCTCGGACGTAAACGCAATGAAGGGGTCGAGCCGGAACTGCACCTGCCCGCGCCCAAACTCATCTCGAAAGCGGCGACGCTGCGCCTTTTCTCCGGTATCAATCCGAGCGGCCTGACCGGCGGCGCCCAGTGGTACGACTACCAGATGGTCGAAAACGACCGCCTCACCCTGGCATTCGCCGCGGCAGCCGACAAGCACGGCGCCGACGTCGTGAACTACGTCGTCGCGACGGATGCCTTGAAGGATGCGGATCGCGTCGTGGGGATGCAGGTTCGCGATCGTGAGAACGGACGCGAATTCGCGATCAAGTCGCAAGCTGACCGTCAACGCGGCCGGCGCGCACGCGGGCGAGATCATGCGGACCTTCGGAGTGGACCGTCCGTATCCGCTGCTGAAAGCGATCAACCTGGTCACATCGAAGCCGGCGAGCGACATCGCCCTGGCGGCGCCGACGGCGGCCGGCCGCATGCTGACGCTGATCCCCTGGCGGGGTCGGGCGGTGATCGGCACCGGTCATTCCGAGACGCTGGTGCAACCGGATGACTTCGAGGTGACCGGCGGCGAAATCGACGCCTTCATCACCGAGGCGAACCAGGCGTTCCCCGCGCTGAAGCTGACCGCGAGACGATGTGCGCCTCGTCCACCGCGGGGCGGTTCCCGCGGAGGTGCGCGAGGGATCGAAGCCAGACCTGCGCGCCTTTCCCGAGGTGCGCGACCACGCGCAGGACGGCGTCAAAGGCGCGATGACCGTGATCGGGGTCAAGTACACGACCGCCCGCGGCGTGGCGGAGCGAACGGTCAACACGGCCGCGCGGATCCTCGGGCGGCACATTCCCCGTTCCCGGACCGCGACGATGACGCTGCCGGGCGCGGCGATTGCGGATCACGAAGCGCTCGCGATCGAGACCGCCCGGGCGGCCGCAATGGACCTTCCCTCAGTGATGACGCGCCATCTCAGCGCACTCTACGGCGAGTCGGCCGCGGCGATCGTGCGCCTGATCGCCGAACGCCCGGAACTGGGAACGCCCGTCGCCCCGTCAACCGAAACGCTCGGCGCAGAGGTCGTGCACGTGATCCATCACGAAATGGCTGTGCGGCTCACGGACATCGTGATCCGGCGAACCGAACTCGGGTCAGGCGGTCACCCCGGGCGCGAAGCCATCGAACACTGTGCACGTATCGCCGCGCAGGAATTGGGCTGGACGACGCAGCGACTCGAGCAGGAGCTCGCCTCAGTCGAGTCGTTCTATGCCCACGCTTAGGGAACCTTGAAGCCGCGGAACACCCAGGTGACACCGCCGGTGAAACCGAAGCTGGGATCGCGCGAGCTGAGCCCGATGATCACGCCCCCATCGATACGGACGGTTGCCTTCGTGAATCGTCCGCCGAAGCGCACCGCGCCGCGATTCTCGCTGCCTACCGGCGTGTTCTCGTCGTCTTCCATCGACCAGCGCGCGTCGAGTTCCCCCACGACCTCGAGGCCTTGCTGCACGGCTCTCGCCACCGAAAAGCCATACGTCAGCACCTGGCCGGTCTTGTCGCCGCTGACCGGGTCACCCAGGATCCCGATGCCGCCGTTGCCCACGATCCGGATCGACTGAACCGTCTTCCCCACCAGGAACGACGCGAAAAAGTCCGTCGTGCCGAGCCCGACGCCGTTCTCGGTGCTGGCGAAGGGCAGCTTGGTCGCGAAGCGTACGCCGACGGCCGCCCGTCCTGGTGCCTCTGGAACGAGCCGGATCTTGGTGCCGATCGTCAGATCTTCGAGCCCGCTCGTAGAGTCTCCGGTGAAGTCGAGCCTGTACGCGAGCGGCGCCGGCTGGCGCTCGTTGACGTTGAGACGATTGAAGATGCCTCCATCGATCTGGATCTCGGCGATCGAGCTGACGCCGAAGCTGACGCCGAGCGTCGGCATACGCAGGAGATCGCCGGTGATTCCGGATGCAGGAAAGAAGATCTCGCGCTGGCTGTCGAAACCGGCTTCGATCAGGATCAGGCCGGAGCCAATCGTTTCCGGGTCCTCGGTGACGAGCGGACGCTGCTGCGCGCTCGCAGCACTGCCGCTGAGCAGGAGGGCGGTCATGGCAAGGGCGGGAACTCTGAATTTTCACGCAATCTCCCTATCGACGATGAATGTGCAACGGCACGGCGCCGTCAGCCAGCGCTGCTTCGCGCAGCTCTGGTAACGGGTTTAGACGCTTGTCGAGCAGGTGACGGCCGGCCACGTTGGTCAGCGCTCGAATCATCGAGTTCTTCACGTCGGGATGCTCGACCTCCAGCTCCGCAATCAATCGCTTCAGCCGCTGCCGCTGCAGGCTGAGATCGCCGCAGGCAGGGCAGCAGCAGCCGACGATCGGCAGCTCGCTTTCCTTCGCGTAATTCCGCGCCTCCGATTCGGTCGTATACACCAGCGGACGGATGACCACGTGCTCGCCGTTGTCGGAGACCAATCGCGCCGGCATCGCCTTCAGCGCCCCCGCGAAGAACAGGTTCAAGAGCAGCGTCTCGACGAAGTCGTCGAGATGATGTCCGAGCGCGATCTTGGTGGCGCCGACTTCCTTGGCGATCCGGTAGAGCACACCGCGCCGGAGCCGGGCACAGAGCGAGCACGGCGTGTCGCGCGCGGCGAGGATGTCTTCCATGACGTCGCCGATGTCGGTGTGCTCGATCCGGTATTCCCAGCCCCGCTGCTCGCACGTCCGCGAGATCAGATCGTGGCGATAGCCGTTGTAGCCGGAATCGACGGTGACGGCGACCAGCGTGAAGTCGATCGGCGCACGTTTGCGCAGGACGTCGAGCACCTGGATCAGCGCCCAGCTGTCCTTGCCGCCCGACAGGCCGACCATGACACGATCGCCGTCCTCGATGAGGTTGTATTCGGTGATCGCCTTCGTGACTTTCTTGGCGATGCGCGCTTCGAGAGGCGATGCGTAAGACATGAGACTCAGTTTCCAGCTATCCAGCTGCCAGCTTAACGCGTCAGCGTGGCGACGGTCTCGGGCCAGTTCAGTCGTGCGCCGGCTGCGAACGCCGATTGTCCCATGCGCTCGGCCAGCGCGCGATCGTCGGCAAGCGGTCCGCAGTGCACGCGCGAGGGCGTCAGGTGTTGGCTCGCATGACGAACCCGCTCACGCCGTCGACGACGAGTTCGGCTGGACCGCCGCTGTCGGTGCAGGTCACCACCGCTTTTCGCGAGGCGAACGCCTCCGCGGTGACGAAGCCGTAGTCCTCCTGAACCGGCGGAAAACATCACAGCGCGGCAGCGGGCGTAGTGGTCGAGAACGGCCGTCATCGTCAGGCGTCCTGCAAAGTCGACGCGATCGCGCAGAGCATGCTCGTCGACCAGGGCCTCGAGGTGCGGGCGCTCCTCACCATCACCGGCGATCACCGCGTCGGAGTCCGGCGCCCTCAGGCGCGGCAAGCGCCTCGATCAGCAATCCGGCGCGCTTCAACGTCGTGAGCCGCGAGACCATGAAGAAGTAGTCGCCGTATCGTTCGCATCGATACGGACGCTGGGGCGCCGGTGGATACAGCACTTCCGATCGCAGGTTCGGCCACATGTTCAGCCGCTGCTGGACGGTGCGGGACTGGACGTAAAGCTTGTGCACGTTGCGCGTCAGGAGATATCGATCGGCGGCGTGAATGGCAGCGCGCCGGATCTTCTCCTTCACCAGTCCCTGCGGGCTCAGCGTGCCGCTGAACCGCATCCCACAGATCGTAGTACCTCGCGCATCGTGTGATTGAGCCAGCACACGTGCCGCTCGTGCCGGACCGCGTAACTCGGGTAGCGCAGCGAGATCACCTGGTCGATGCGATGCCCGTCGCTTCTGCCGACGTCGGTGAGCCAGGTTGCGAGGTAGGCCGAACCCTGCCGGCCGAATCGATTCTGCGGCGTGACAATGATCTCGGCGGCATGGCCCGCTTCGCGCAGTGCCTGCGCCAGCTCGCGGGCGATGACCATGTGACCGCCGTCGGTCATTGGCGGGCTGGACGTGACCACCGCAATCCGGCTCATGAAGGATGTAACCGCCGCATCACTCCACCAGCATGGGGCGAACGCGGACGCCGAGAAACCGCGTGTCGGTACCGCCGGCAGCGAATGCCGGAACGAAGCCACTGCTGCTCGAAACGGATGCCATCCAGACGAAGCGCGGCTTCCCGTCGTCAGTCTTCAGATAGGGAAATCCCGGGGGCATCGCGAAGGTGACCTGGCGAGACGCATCGGCGGGAATGGTGAATTCCTGGACCCGTCCCGCCAGCCGCGCCCTGCACGGTCGACGCCACCGGCCCGGTGTTGATGGTGAGCGTCAGCTGCTTCATCGGCCGATCGGTCTTGATCACGAACTCGGCGCGCGACTCACCTCGGACCCAGATCGCCTTATCGGCCTCCCGCAAGGCGTTCATGTCGAGGAAGTACAGCTGGAACCCCGGATCCTTCGTACCTGCCGGACGGTCCGGGTCATCGCCGAACCATCCCACCCGCGTTGCGCGGTCCGTCATGATCGGCAGGTCATTGATGTTCGACAGTTCGACCGGAAGTAGATCGGAGCGGACCGCAGTCGGCGTACGTTCCCGGTCTGAACGAGGAGACGAACGGATTCAGCACGAGCTTGGCGATGAACAATCCAGCAATCAGCCATGGAACGATCGAAACTGCGACCGACGCGATCGGCGGGAGCATGAAGAGGAAGATTCCGTAGGCACCCATGAAGTAGCGGTTGCCGACCGAGCCGCCGCCGCCGAACCACGTGTGCGGCAACGAGATGACGAACAGGAGAATCTGCGCGACCGCCGACCCGAACACCAGCCACTGCCACAGCGGTCGCCGCCTGGCTCCTGCGAGAAATGCCACCATCGCGAACACGGCCGGAGGGAAATAGGCGATCAGCCCGGAGTAGCGTCCGACGAAGTACCAGCGCAGGTTATTGGTCAGGTTCCTGAAGAATGCCGAGCGGTCGAGAACAACGTCGGCCAGCGCATCGTCGCGCGCCATGGCTTTCGTATCAATGCCTTCGAAAGTCGCCTGCGGCGTCTGGAAGGGGAACTCCCAGTTGAACGTCTCGCCGCTCGCCTCCCTGGTAGTTCCACTCGCCTGAAATCGCCACGTTGGCGGCGAACAGCCCGCCGGCAAGCATCGCGAACACCGTCGCGACTGCGACGGCGCTCCCAAATCGCGACGCCTCCACAAGAGGAGCAGCATCACGGCGGCGATCAGCGGCGCGTTGGTGGGCTTCGAAAACGTCGCGACGCCGATCAGCGCCGCGGCGGCGAGATCGCTCTCGCTCCAGCGAGCCAGCGCATGCCGCGGGGCATGCGCTGCCTGCACGCAGACCTCCTTGTAGAGCCAGCAGAAAAAGGCAAAGAAGCCGAGCGCGAAGTTGAAGAGCTCGGGCGTGATCCAGACGAAGTACACCGGCACGACCGTCGCGACGACGAATGCACCCGCCAGAATCACCGACGGAACGGCAGGCGGCGCGCGCGTGCAGGAACAGGATACGCGCACCATCCGACGCGCGGCCAGGAGCAGCGCGTGCAGCAGCAGGAATCCGTTGGTGCCGAAGATCTTCACGAACGGAGACGCGACCAGCGGATAGATGAACGACTTGCCAAAGAACAACCGCGTCGTGTCGGGATCGGGTTGCGTGCGCAGCCAGACGAACGGCGGCCGCAGCATCAGCCCGCCACCGACGCACATCGCGGCCGCGCTTGAGGAACAGGCCGGCCGGACCTGAATCGAACTCCTTCCACACTCGCACCAGATCTTCGCGGCGGTAGGTCAGATCGCCGTCCTCGGCGAGGCTGTGCCCCATCATGTAGTACGTCGCCTCGTCGCTCTGGATGCCCATCGCGGTGCGCAGGAAAGTCCACGCTGACGGCGATCGCCGCCGTAAACACAGAGGAGCAGCAGGCGAGCAGCGCTCCGGGACGGAAGTCCGGCTCTGCGGTCCGAGTCGCGACTGTCGTGACGCACCTCACCTGGCATCAGGCGTTCTCGACGTCAGGAACGCGAGGTCCGCCTCGAGCACTCCGCGGCGGTGCGTCGGCCGCGATACCCGGTGCAGCAGGTCGTAGAGGCGCTCCATCTTCCGGACGAATGCGGCGATGTCGTACTGAAGACTGGTCGTCCGCGCCTCCGCACTCAGACGTGCGCACAACACCTCGTCGTCCATGGTGCGGACGATCGCGGCCGCAAGCGCCTCTGCGTTGCGCTTGGGCACGATCAGTGCGTCGCGGTCATGCGTGAGCACGTCGAGCAGCCCGTCTGCGTCGGTCGCGACGATCGACCTTGCCCATCGCGAGCGCCTCGAATACGGTCAGCGGCGTTCCTTCCCACAGCGAGGGGAACACGCTGACATCGAAGGCGGAGACCACGGCGGCGACATCCTTGGCGAACCCGTGAAACACGAAACGATCGCCAAGACCGAGCGCCTGCGCCTGTGCCTGGAGATCGCCGAGCAGCGGGCCTTCACCGACGACCAGGAACCTCGCGGCGGGCCGTTCACGGCAGGACCAGTGCGGCCGCGTCGACCAGGTACGAGTTCCCCTTCGAGTCGTGCAGCCGGGTCACCGTCCCGATCGCGAAATCAGTTGGCGCGATCCCCAGGTCCCGCCTGGCGCCGCGCGATTTCGGCGGTCGATCGCGGGCGGCTGAATTCCTCGAGCGGCACACCGAGGTACACGGTCTTCACCTTGTCGATCGGCAACTGGCGTGCGCGGACCAGGAACTCCGCTGTACTTTTCGAGACCGCAATCGCAATGTCCGTCGACGGCTCCAGCACCGCGTCCGCCATCTTCTGAAACCACGGCGTGTCGGTCAGGTTGGCGTGCTCGTGCAGGATCGTCGGCAGCCGCCGCATCGCACCGGCCATCCGGCCGAAGGTCGTCGCGCCGTAGCCATGCAGGTGCAGCACGTCGATCTTCTTGCGGCTGATCACCTTCAACAGCGCCGGCAGCGTCGCGGGATCGAACTTCGACTTGTGCAGGTAGGTGATGTCGACGCCGAACGTTTCCAGTGTCTCCTCCGAGAGATCCTTCCGGCGCAGGCTGACGAGCGACACGTTGTACCGCTCGCTTGTCGAACCGCGGAATCATCCACGCGAACAGGCGTTTCACGCCGTGCATGCGTGAACCTTCCCAGCCGAGATGATCGCAGACCTGGAGGATGTTCAGCTTCCGCTGGGCGGTGGCACCTTGCCCGGTCATGATCGTGCCGGCACCCTCGCGGTAGCCGATGACCCGAGCCGGCATGCCGACGGCAATCGCGCCTGCGGGAACGGGATCCCGGACGACGGCGCCCGCCCCGACGATCGCCCGGTCGCCGATGCTGACACCGTCGAGCAGCTTGGCGCCTGCACCGAGCCACGCGCCTTCGCCGACGTCCACGCCTCGAGACACGCGTCCTTGCTCGAGCACGGGAACATCAGGATTGCTGAAATCGTGATCGCCGCCGATCAGGTAGCAATACGCCGCGATCAGCGTGTTGCGGCCGACGCGAACGCGGCTGGCGGAAAAGAGCTCGCAGTTGAAGCCGATGTTGGCGCCATCTTCGACCGTCGATGTCGCCGTCCTTGCAGGACAGAATGCTGTTCCTGCCGATGAAGACGCCGCTGCCGATGGTGATCCCGTGGTTGCTCTGCCCTTTCGCGTCGATCAGGCAGTTGTCGTCGATCACCACGTTGTCGCCGATGACGATCTTGTGCGGATGCCTGAGCACGACGTTCTGGCCGAACACGACGTTGCGTCCGCATCCGCCGAGCAGCGAACGGATAAAGCGTCTTGCGTAGCACGAGGCCGAGTGCGCCGGGCACGTGCTGCGAGCAGAGCGTCACCAGCTCGTGATGCAGCAGCGGCGCCCCAGCCGGGACGTCCGACGACCAGCGACGCGTATTTCTCCCGCGCTGACTGGCGGCTGTCGAACAACTGATCCTGTGCGCGCGGTATCTCCGGCATCAAGGGATGCCTCATATGATATGCGCGCATGCCGGATCAGCCTACGACTGTCACCGCCGCGAGCCGCCGTGAGTGGTGGACGGCGGTTGCGACCGCTCACGGCGATCGTGCTCTTCCGCTCCGGCGTGTTCGTCTTCTCGGAACGTGCCCACTTCGACTCCGACCAGGCGATTACCGGCCTCATGGCGAAGCACCTCGCGGAGGGACGCGCCTTCCCGGTGTTCTGGTACGGCCAGAGCTACATGCTGGCGGTCGAGTCCTGGCTGGCCGCACCACTCTTCATGATCGCCGGCGCGTCGGTGACGGCGCTGAAGCTGCCGTTGCTGTTCGTGAACATCGCGATCGCACTGCTGCTCTGGCGCGGGTTCGCACGCGACGTCGGCTTGCGGCCGATGACCGCGATCGTGCCGACGCTCTTCTTCGCGCTGCCCGCGGCCGGCAACCGCGGCACGTTTTGTCGAAGCCAACGGCGGCAACGTCGAGCCGTTTCTCTACGTCCTGCTCATCTGGACGTTCCGCACGCGGCCATGGGCATGCGGCGTCGTCTTCGGATTCGGTTTCCTGCATCGCGAGTTCACGCTGTACGGCCTGCTCGCGCTGCTCGCCATCGAGGCGTTCGGTGGCGAGACTCGTCAGCATCGCCGGCGCGCGCCGCTGGGGTATACGGATCGCGAGTGCGGCGGCCGTCTGGTTGACGATCCAGGGTGTGAAGCAGTTCTCGTCCGGCGCAGGACCAGGGACGTCACTCGCGGATGTCTACCGTCCCCAGGACAATATCTCGGCGCTCGCCTCGCCGGATCTGCATCGATCCGGCGACTGCATTTACCGGGTTCCAGAAAATCGCGACCGAACACTGGACCATCCTTTTCGGTACGATGCCGCTGCGGCTCCGGGACTTCGGCGTCACGACCGACATCAACCAGGGCGCACCGTGGAGCGCCGCGCTCCTGCTGGCCATCGTCCTGCTCGCTATCGCAGGAGTCGTGCAGGCTCGCGCATGGAAGACCTCGCAATTTGCTGCCTTCCTGGTCCTGACTGCGGTGTTCTCCGTCGGCGGTTACGTGTTTGGACGATGCGGTGCGATTGATTTCTATTTCATGCGCTACGAGCTGCTGTCGATCATCGGAGTGGCGGGGTTCGCCGGCTGGTTCCTCCAGCGTCAGCGTCCCGGTGCGGTTCGCACAACCTGGCTCACGCTGGCCACAGCCTGGTTTGTCTTCACCGCCACCCCTCACGTCCAGCTGTATGCCGAGTACCGGAGGCGCCCTCCCGATGATGTCCGCCGCACGCTGATCAGCGAGCTCGACGCACGCGGCATCCGCTACGCATCGTCCGACTTACTGGATCTGCGTACGCGATCACGTTCCTGACGAACGAACGGATCATCATGAAGTCCGAAGACTTCGTGCGCATACGGGAGTACGAGCGCATCGTCAACAGCCAGCCGCAACCGGTGTGGCGGGTCAGCAGACAACCGTGCGGTGAGGAAATCATGCCGCGCATCTGGCTGTGCAAGGGGAGCTGACAGCTGACCAGCTACCAGCGCACCCAGCACCCGCGGCACCCGGCACGCCGGCACCCTGGCACCCTGGCACCCGGCACCCCTTAAAGCCACCCCGCGTGTCTGTACCAGTCGAGGGTCAGGCGAATGCCTTGGTGAAGGCCGAAACGCGGCGCGTAGCCGAGCTCCGCGCGCGCGCGCGAGATGTCGAAGGCGCGGCTCTTCGTAAAAAAATCCACGCGGCGTCGGTAGATGGGCGGCTCCAAGCCGAATGGCGCGCACACGGCTTCGCACGCCGCGCCGGCGAGCCAGAACGGCCACGCCGGCAAGTGCATCCCCGGTGGCGCGACGCCCGCTTCCTGCGCGACGATCCCGACCAGCTCGTTCAGGGTGGTGACTTCCCCGCCCGCAAGAATGTAGGTTCGTCCTGCGGCGCCGGAAACCTCGCCGCACAGACGGAACCCCTCAACGAGATCGTCAATGTAGGTGAGATGGTAGAAGATCCGGCCGTCGCCAAGGATCACGAAGCGCTTGCGCGCTACACCGCGAAACAGTTTCAGCAGGCGCCGATCACCAGGCCCATAGATTCCGGTGGGCCGCGCGATCACCACGTCCACGCCGGTTTCCCGGGACGTGGCACGCGCGATCGACTCTCCTTCAAGCTTCGTCTCCTGGTAGACATCACCAGGCTTTAAAGGCGCATCCTCATTCGCCGGAGGGTGCTCGATGTCGCCGTGGACACCGACCGTGCTGCAATGCACGACCCGTTGTGCGCCACCTTTGGCGGCGGCATGGATGACGGTTCGCACCGCCTCGGCATTGATGGCCCGGTATTCGGCGTCCTTCAGCCCCGCTTGCCGGTAGATCGCCGCAATGTGATAGACAACATCGACGCCGGCCGCGGCTCGCTGAACGGACGGCGCATCGCGAAGATCGCCGACGACGAACTCGATCGGACGAGCGCCGTGACCATCCTGCGCGGCCCCGACAGGCACGCGGCGGACCAGTGCGCGAACGTCGTAGCCACGCCCGGCCAGCTGCCGCGCCAGGTGTCCACCGGTAAATCCCGTCGCGCCCGTGACTAGGACGCGCAACGTTCCGCCACGACGGTGACCGGCGAGCCTAGCAACCAGTTCAGTCCGGTCTTTCGAAATGCGCCTTCCAGATTGCGGGTGAGGCCGGCCGATCCCATGCGCTTGTGCAACGCGATTGGCATCACGAACTGCCGATCCAGCCGCCGGACCTCGAAACCGTTGGCGCGCAATGTCGCACGCACCGCGCGATCGGCGAACACGCGATACGCCTCGGTGCGGCCGCCGGCCAGGTTCGCGACGTGCCGTGCAGCAGATTGGAGCGCAGCAGCGCTGACCAGCGCGGGATAGTCGAACAGCACGCGATCCCGCGCCACACGGCACAACTCGGCAAGCGACTGGCGCCAGTCGGGCGTGTGCATCAGGACGCGTAGACAAACGACAACGTCGAACGAGCGATCGGCGTAGGCGAGCCCGTGCGCATCACCCTGCACGAGATCGACAGCGACGCGGGCGGCCGCGGCACGGCGCCGGGCGACCGCCAGCATCTCCGCAGATGCGTCCACGCCGGTGACCGCTGCGCCTCGCGCGGCAAGCACGATCGCGCCGCGGCCTGTTCCGGTGCCAACGTCCAGCACGCGCAGACCCGCGACAGGGTCGAGGAACTCAACGATGACGCGCTCTTGCGATTCCGCCACCAGCCGGCCGATTGGACCGCTGAAGCGCATCCCGTCGAATGCCTCCGCCATCGCCGGATCCGCATAGAGCTGGTAACTGTAGTGATCGGATCGAACCGGGGTGGATCGCTGGCGAGTCACGCCACACCGCCCACGATCTGCGGCACTGGCCGGTCGACATGGGCGATCGCCTGGCGTGTGCGAGAGAGATACGCGTCGTAGCTGTACTTCGTGTCGGCCAGGTGGTGGGCACGCGCACCGATCGAACGGCGCAAGCGCCGGATCCTCGATCACCGCCAGGATCCCTGCTGCGTACCCTTCCGGGCTGGGTTCGGTCAAAATCGCCACGTCGTCATCGAGCACCTGCGTGTGCGTGAGCAGACGAGTGGCGACGATTGGACGGCCTGAACGGAGGTACTGGTAGATCTTCAGCGGCGTGTTCGTCCCGCTGCTGCGCGGTGAAACCAGCGCGTCAGCGGCGTCGAGAAATGCGGGGATCTCCTCAGCCGGACGCTGACCTGCGAAGATGACCGCGGATTCGATCCCTGCGCGCCTTGCTTCGAGCCGCGCGTGCTCGACCTGGTCGGGACGGCCGCCGGCAAGGACAAAACGTGTATCTGGCCGCTTGCTCAGCACCACTCGCGCCGCCGCGAAGAGGAGATCGAGCCCCTGGTAAGCCTCGAAGGTTCCGGTATACAAAATCAACGGAGCGGCAGCCGGCACCTGCAGTTCTTTCCTTACCCTCGCCCCCGATCCGCTCACCGGCGTGTCGCCGGACCCGGGAGCGTTCTCGATGAGCACGACCGGGACCGACGACTCGATTGACCGCACCGTGTCTTCGAGGTGCTGACAGATCACGATCACCACCTTCGAGCGGCGGATCACGAGTCGCTCCATGAACGAGAACACGGCGTGCAGGATCTTCGACCGGCTGAAGGCGAAGTTCGTGAGCTGCTGCGGCAGGCTCGAATGCATGTCGTAGAGATGCGGCACTCGCAGCAGCGCCGCGAGCACGATGCCGATGAAGCTGCCTTCTTCGTGCGAGTGGACCACATCGTAGCGCTCCGACATGGCACGTCGCAGCGCAGTCATCGTCAACGCCAGGTCGAGCGGAATCTTCGCGAGCGACGGACCGATGCGAACTTCACGCACGAACGGAGGCCGCATGCACCGGAACACGCGCAAACCTGGCAGCTCGACATCACGCCCGAACGGGTATGTGACAAGGTCGACCGTGTGGCCAAGCTCGAGGAGCGCGCGGATGCGGTGGTATTCGCTGAACGGCGTGCCGCGGGGCTCGAAGAACGGCTCCGGGGCGATCATGAGGATTTTCACGACGATTGGAAATTGTAGCCCGCCCTCTCCACATGGTAAAATTCCCGACTCCGCACCCGCGGATTTCTGGCCCTGTGCAACCCATCAACGAAGCCGCTCCAGCAGCGAAACCGTCACGCGTACGCAGTCTGATCCTGACCCTGGTGAAAGCAGCGGTCAGCGTCATCCTGCTCTGGCTCCTGTTCTCTCGAGTCGATTTCGCGCGTCTGTGGTCGATCGGCAAGACCGCCTCGATCGGCTGGCTGTCGCTCGCCCTGTGTCTGTATTTTTCGATGATGCTGGCAAGCGCATGGCGATGGGGATTGCTGCTCCGGGCCCAGCACATCGACCTGCCCTTCTGGAAGCTGACGTCGTCGTTCCTGGTTGCCACCTTCTTCAACAACTTCCTGCCCAGCAATATCGGTGGCGACGTGATCCGTATTGCCGACACCGCCCCGGCTGCGCGGTCCAGAACACTCGCCACTACAGTCGTGTTGATCGATCGAGGAATTGGCCTGCTCGGGCTGATCCTGATGGCGGCGATTGGCTCCACGGCAGGCCCGCGGTTGATTGCCACCGGACCAGGAGTCGGTGCGGGCATGCTGTGGGCGGCGTTCATCGGCGCCACGATGGTTGCAGCGCCAGCGCTGCTGATCCCCAGTGTGTTGCCGACGCTGCTGAAGCCTCTTCGGTTGCTGCACCGCGAGTGGGTTGATGCGCGCTTGACGCGACTGACCGGCGCGCTGATCAAGTTCCGTGAGACCCCGGCCGCGCTGGCCGGCTGTTTTGCCGGCGCGCTTTTCGTTCAGACTGTGCTGGTTGGTTTTTACCTGGCCATCGCGCGGAGCATGCACATCCCCATCGGGTTCACAGCCCTGGCGGTTGTCGTGCCGATCTCGTTCATCGTCCAGATGCTGCCGGTCTCGATGAACGGGCTGGGCGTACGCGAGGCGACGTTCGGGTTTTATTTCACCCGCCTCGGCCTGCCGCTCGAATCCGCACTCCTGGTGTCGTTCATGGGCGCCGCGCTGATCATGCTTTTCTCTCTGACGGGAGGCATCACGTACCTCGTCAGGAAGCGCCACGACGTGCACAAGCCGTCAAGCGGCACGTCGCTCCAGCCGGCCTCCCCCGACGTTACCGTTCTGTAACCACTCTGACAATTGCCGGGCTTGACGGCCACCTAAACCGCTCCTACTCTAGAGTTTCCAGTTTCCCAGCATCTCAGCAACGACCGGCTACAGTCGTGAACCAGAGCAGCCGATACGGTGTGTTGCCCACCCCTTGTCGGACGTACGTGTGACTGTCGCTCGAACACATAAGGATTCACCATGAAGCGGAACCCCACCTTCACGTCGGCGGTCCCGGCGTTATTGTTCTGTCTGACCCTTGCCGGCTGTGAGGCGACCAAGAGCTCGAACCCGCTCAGTCCGTCGGTCGCCGGCCCGATTGCGGGCGTGGAAATCACCGCGCCAAAGATGCTGGAGCCCGCCCAGGGTTTCAAGTTCAAGGAGAGTCAGCAGCCGATCAAGCTGACGATCGAGAACTCGACCACCAACGGCGTCAGGCCCGTGACCTACATGTTCGAGGTCGCCGGCGACCAGGCATTCACCGCCAAGGTGTATGCGAAGAGCGGCGTCGCGCAGGGGGACGGCGGGCGTACGAGCGTCACCGTGGAGCGGCTGGATCTCGGGCGCGGCTACTACTGGCGCGTGCGTGCCGAGGACGGCGCCAACACCAGCACGTTCGCCCAGGCGAGCTTCGAAGTGCTGCCGAAGGCATCGCTCGGTGCGCCGGCGCAACTCTCACCGGCCAACGGAGCCACCACTCCGACCCGGCGTCCTGAAATGCTGGTAGGACGAGCGGACCGGAATGCCGCGGTCGGCGCCGTCAAGTATGAATTTCAAGTCTCCACGAGCGCCGGAATGAGCCCGCTCGCCGCAGCCCTGATGCTGGACGAGGGGGGCGGCAATACCGGGTACACACCGGGAGCCGACCTGGCCGGCTCGACCACGTACTTCTGGCGCGTTCGGTCGACGGATGGCGAGACCACGAGCGCGTGGTCATCGATCCTGTCGTTCAAAACGCCGGCGGGTGGGTCCTCACCATCTCCATCTCCATCACCGTCCCCCTCGCCCGGCAACGGCGGTTCATGCGCCTCGTCGAACGGTGACACGATCGTCAAATGTATCGCCGCGAAATACCCCTCGCAGCTCGCCGCAGGCGTGTCGGAGGGGCAGCGCATCGCGAACATGGAATTCCTTCGCGACCGGGTGATCGAAGCGGGGATCTGTGGCGGGCTCGACCTCGCGTGGAATCTGAAACGTGGCGTTGGACCGCGCAGCACCGATGCGCTGGCCTGGCGGCACAACGGCACGGTCGATGTCGTCGACATCGGGGCGGCCTACGACGACACGAGCCGTCCTCTCGGTTTGCAGTGGGGCATCGTCGCTGGGCCGGCAGGGTACGAGCCGTTCCCGGCGCCAAGCTGCAAGTAACCGTGGTGCGTCGGACCTGACGAAAAAAGGCCGGGCGATAATCGCCCGGCCTTTTCTATGTTCTGAGCAGCGACTTACTAGAAGCGATACCGAACACCGGCGCCGATCTGGAAACCACCCACCTTGGCTGGACCGGTGCTCATGTCAACCTTGCCGTAGCTGTAGCGGGCGAGCCCGCCGACCGCGTATTGCTGGTTGATCGTGTAGTGCAGGTCGACCCCGAAATGGAAACCGACGTTCGATTCCGACTCCTCGGTGATCGTGGCGGTTGCCACCGGCCCGGGCTCGGTCGCGGTGACGGAGCTCGCAACGTCCTTCTTGACGAAGAAGACCGTCGGCCCAGCCAGCACGGCGACGTCGATCTTGTCGGTCACGGGCACCATCCAGGTTCCCGAAAAATCCAACGCGCCTTCGCTGGTGCTCGCGTCGGCCGCCGTAAGCGTCGCGGTGCGGAGATTATCGAAAACCCGCGGATCGGGGATCGAGGCGGTGATTGCCACGTCCGACTTGCTGCTCGTCCAGGAGTAGCCGAGACCGACCAGCAGATTCCTCCAGACCTTGTATCCGCCACGGAACTCGATGAAGGGTGAGTTCTTCCCTTCCTGCGTGGTTTGCAATCTACCGTTCTCTTCGTAGAGCGTGAATTGCGCGTCCGTGTCGAACTCGTGGGTCGCGAGTTGCACGCCGCCGTCCACCGCGAAAAACCCCTTGTTGGTCCATGTCATTTGCGCGTACACGGGCGCGGCGTACACGAACAGGCCGAGGGCCAGCAATCCTGCTTTCATCATCTTCAACGTCGTTACTCTCCTGTTTGGGCTGGGCCAGGAGTCGCTCAGGCGGCGCTCCGGCAAGTGGCGGCCATGTTAGCACGCTCAACAGCTTGAGAATGAGCACTTTGGGGGTGACCCGAGCCCTGGCGCTGTAGTATCATTTCGCGCACGCCCCTCCCAGCGGGCAGATTCCAAAAAGCAATAGAGAGGTAGTGGATGTTCCAGAAGAGATTTGTACTCTGTGTACCTGCGCGGCTGTTCTGGCGGCTGCGGTAGCGTGCTCCAAGCAATCCGAAACCCCGGTCTCTCCGGGTGGATCTTCAGTCGACGCCGGATCGCCGGCCGCGCCGGACGGTTCGACGCTCAAGGTTACGGCGCCCACACCCGTCTCCCCCGTCAACAACACACAACCCGACAGCCTCGTACTGGTGGCCACGCAGTCCACCGGTAAGTTCGCCTCCGTTCCGCTGTCGTACGAGTTCGAGATCTTCAATGCCTCCAACACCCGCGTCTACACCTCGGGGGTCGTGGCGGGAACGCTGAGCGGGAACAACGTCTCGCACACAGCGACGGGTGCACAGCTCGCGTTTGACGCGCCGCACACATGGCGCGCGCGTGCCGTTTCCCAGGGCGCCGTCGGTCCCTGGTCGGCCACCGCATCGTTCCGCTCGCCGGTCGGCGGCTACGTGCGCGGCAACGAAGTGTTCGACCCGCTGACCAACGGTCCGTCGGCCGTGATCAACGCCAGCAATGACGTGACCTGGCTGCCCGGTGTCGGCGTGCGCCTGAACAGCAAGGACAGCTTCGTCGAGTGGAAGCTGCAGACGCCCTGCGTCGATTGCGAATTCAGCGCGATGATGACCAACATCGGCAACGGCAGCGAAGAGTGGAAGACCAAGGTGATGAGCATGCTCGAACAGGGCAACAACACCACGGAGAATCGCTATCGCGTGACGATCGACAAGCGGACCACCTGGGTGGGCCAGGGAAGCCGCGTGCGCTACACGATTTGTTCCGGACCCGTCTCTGGCGAATGCTCCGAGCCGACCGGCGGATTCCAGCAGTGGGACCGCACGAGGACCTACTTCTGGCACTTCGAGTGGCGCAACCTCAACTCGCGCCTGATCGTTCGCGATGGTGGCCGCGACGGCGCGGTGAAGGCCGATCTGAGTCAGCGGTACAAGATCCGTACCAGCCGAATCCGCACCTGGTCCGCCTGGGCTCTGTCGGCGGCCGTTCGGAAAACGAAACCAATCCAGGCACGATCGTCTGGAACGTGTGGGTCTCGCCGAACACGCGCCCGGTCCTTCCTGGCGACAAGTAGACTGCCTCTCATCGGGGACGGCCGCCGCGGCGGCCGTCCCCTCCTTCTCTTGCCGCCTGCTTCCCTCCGGCGGTTATGATCTCCCCGCACCGATGATTTCCTTGTCCGATCCGCAGGCCACGTATCTTGCGCGCCGGTAAGGCCCTGCGCCTTCTTGCGGCGATTGTGCTGCTTGGGGTTTCGTTGTGGTGGGCACACCCGGCGAAGGCATGGCAGGCGGCACGCACCGCGGACTGGACCTGGATCGGCGGCGCCCTGCTGCTGGTCGCAGCGGACCGAACGCTGATGGCGTATCGCTCGATCGCGCTGCTCACGCCGATTCTGCGGGCGGAACGCCCCCCCATCCGGGCACTTCTGCGCGTCTTCTTCGTCAGCACCTACCTCGGAACATTTCTTCCTGGCAGCGTCGGCGGTGATGCGGTGCGGACGATTGCGCTCAACCGGCTGAATGTCCCGGCAGCTGACGCGTTCGCGTCCGTGTTCGTCGACCGTTTTCTCGGCATTCTGTCCAACCTGGTGATGGCGCTCGCCGGTTTGATCCTCGCGCGTGAGCTCGCCAGCGACCCGCTGGTGCTAGCCGGTCTCCTGGGCACCTCGGGTATCTGTATCGCAGCCGCGGCACTCGTGTTCAGCCGCCAGGCGGCGTCCGCGGGTACCGGCTTCGCCAACCGCCTGCCCGGTTCCCGCGCCGGACGCCTCACGTCGAAAGCACTGAACGGTCTGCGACAGTACGCGGGCGAGCGCCGCGTGATGGCCATCGTGTTCGCTGCGTCCGTGGCCGTGCAGGTGTTGCGACTGCTCCAGGCCTACTGCCTCGGACGCGCACTCGGCATCGATCTCCCAGTCAGCGCGTACTTCGCCTTTATTCCAACGATCCTGATCGTCATTCTGCTCCCGCTGAGCATCAGTGGCCTCGGTACGAGCCAGCTGGCGTTCGTCGCACTCTTCTCGCGCGCCGGCGTCGACCGTGCCGATGCCTTTACGCTTTCGGTACTGTTTCTCGGACTCGGTGTCGTCGGGAACTTGCCCGGAGGCGTACTCTACGCATTCAGCCCACGCGAAGAGGTCCGCCAGACGTGACGCCGTCTCGCCTGTTGAGTGGAGTCCTCGCTGCATCGATTCTGCTGTTGTCGTTCGCGATCGGCCAGCTGGCAGGGGTCCTCTGACTTACTCGACGTACATCGCCGCGACGGCACCCGGATGGCCGATCGGCCGCCGCATGTTCGGATCCACGCCGGCCGGACTGATTGCTGGTGCGCTGATCGGCTATGGCATCACCGCGTTGTGCATCTGGCTGCCAATCGCTACGGGATATCCTTCAACCACCGCATTCGTCATCGTCTGGACCGTGGCGGTCGCGAGCACCTGGCTGCTCGTTGCGCGCGGGGCTCCACTGATCGCTCTGCCCGAGTGGACGCCTTCAACGACGGCGGCGCTGTGCGGCGTCGCACTGCTCGTGCCGATCCTCACGGCGTCGCCGTTCCTGCACATCGGTGACGTCGATGCAGAAGGCAACAAACGTTACCGCGCGTATTTCACCGCCGATTTCGTCTGGCACGAAGCCCTGACCGCGGAGCTCGCGCGCTTTTCGTCTCCTCCCCGAAATCCTTACATGGCCAGCCGCCCGCTGAACTATTACTGGGCGTACTACCTGCTGCCGGCGGCGGCCACGAGCACCAGCAGGGGTTCCCCCCCAATCGAGCAGTTCCTCGCGATCAACGCGCTGTGCACCGGTGTGTTGCTCGTATCGTCGATGTTCTTGTGCGCGTGGGCCGCTCTGCCCCGCGCCTGGCCAACAGCCATCGGTGTTGCCCTCACCATCGTCGCGGCAAGCGCAGAAGGTCTCTACGCGCTGGTGCGACTGGCCAGGCGCGGAGCACCGCTCTCCGGCGTTCGCGATCTCAACATCGACGCGATCAGTTCGCATTGGTTTTCGGCGCTGAGCATCGACGGAATTCCGCGATCCATCTGGTGGAATCCACAGCATTCAACCGCCTGCGCGCTCGGGCTCGTAGCGTTGGTGGTCGCGGCACGCGGGGGCACCCGGATGACCTGGCGCGCGGCCGCAAGCGCCGGACTCGCGCTCGGGTTTGCGTTGATCATGAGCCCGTTCCCCGGAGGCGCCATGATCCTCGTCTATGGGCTTGCGCTTCGTGGGACGCGGCGACGCGCCCGTCCACGATGGTGAGAATGGTCGCCACACAGATCGCGGCAGTGGTTCCCGTCGCGGCAGCGCTCGCATGGGACGTCTTGAACAGGACGTTCGAGGGAGCCGGAGGAGCCGTCGCGCTCGGGTTGTCGACCGCCGCCCGCAAGTCACTCGGCACACCCATCCTGATTGCACTCGGGCCCGTGCTTGTTCCGGCTCTTGCCGGCCTGATGGCGGCCATTGTCCTGCGATGGACCTCTCCGATGAAATCCGCGGTCTCCGGTGTCGTCGTGTCGATTGCGCTGATGTTCTTCGTCACGCTGACGCTAGAACCAATCTGGATCGGCTGGCGGGCGGGCCAGGTTTTTCTGGTGACGTGCCCGGCGCTGGTCGCAGCGGGTTTGGCGGCTCTGTATGATGCGTCGGGCCGGCTTGTCACAACCGCAGCCATGGTCCTCATTCTTGCCATCGGACTGCCGACGACGGTGATCGACGCCTACAACGCGCAGGACACCGGCAACATGGGCATGGGCGCCGGGTTCCACTGGACCGTGATCGTCACACCGGGCGAACAGGAAGCGCTCGCGTGGATCGAGCGCTTCACTCCCCGCGACGCACTGGTGCAGATGTCGTTGAATCCACGCGGGCGGGAAACGTGGACCCTCATTCCTTCGTTTGCGCGACGGCGCATGGCTGCGGGCCTGCCGATTTCGTTGTTGAGAACGCCGGTCTACGAGGAGCGCGCGGCGAAGGTCGACGCCATATTCAGCAGCGCTGACGCCGCAGACGCCTCACGTATCGCTCACGAAATGCGGATCGACTATCTCTACGTCGGCAGCGTCGAGCGAAAGGCGTTCAGTCACACCCTGACCGCACTCGACAATCGGCCCGACCTGTTCCCGATTGCCTTTCGCAACGGCGTGTCGACCGTATACGCCGTAAAGTGAAGTAAGATATTGGGTTTGCTGGTGAAATAATTTCCTCGAATGAGCAGAACCCGTTCAGTCACGATCATCGGCGCGGGAGTCGCCGGCCTCACCATCGGCTACCAGCTGGCGAAGCGTGGCTACGCGGTCACCGTCGTCGAACGCAACAACGTGGTCGGCGGGCTCGGCCGGACCTTCCATTACGGCGACTTTCATTTCGACGTCGGTCCACATCGCTTCCACACCGAGAACCCGCGCGTATCCTCGTTCATCCGCGACATCCTCAAGGAAGACGCGGTCGAGATCCCACGCAAGAGCGGGGCACGGATGTTCGGGAAGTATCACGAATGGCCGTTACGTCCGAGCATCCTCGCGGCCATGCCGATCTCGTTGATGGTCCGCGGATCGAAGGACCTGGTCTTCAAGGAGAATCTTCCCGGCGAGTCGTTCGAAGCCGACGTCGTCAACAAGTACGGCCGTACGCTTTACAACATTTTCTTCAAGCCTTACACGGAGAAGTTCCTCTTCCACTCCCCGGCCGAACTGCATCGTGACTGGGCGCGCGCGGGCGTCAATCGCGCGGTCATCGACAAGCGGGCCGGCGCCGACAATCTATGGAGTCTGTTGCGGACGACGCTGATGCCGCGCCCGGTGGAAACGATGTTCCTGTATCCACCGCACGGGGTCGGGCGCTTCTCCGACATCCTCGCCGAGAGCATCAGGGGGATGGGCGGCCGGATCCGTCTGGGTCAGAACGTCGAGCGAGTCGAGCGCAAGGGACGGAAGATCACCGCGGTACACGCCGGGGGCGAGCGTCTCGAAGCGGACAGCATGGTATGGACGGCCCCGCTCACCACCCTCAACGAGATGCTCGGCATAAAGAATGTCGATCTCGAATACCTCTCGACCATCTTCTACAACTTCGAGATCGGCAAGCCGCCGCGAATGGATTACCAGTGGACCTACTTCGGCGGCGACGAGATCTTCTCGCGGGTCACCTCGCCGGAGGCGTTCCTGCCGTCGACCGTGCCGCCTGGTAAAAGCGGACTGTGCATCGAGGTCACCTGCCGCCAGGGGGACGAACGATGGCGCAATCCCGAAGCGATCACCGACGCCATCGTCAATGACATGGTTCGCACCAACCTGATCGCGCAGAAGAGCGATATCGAGCGGCTGCACATCGAGCCGGTGTCGTTCACCTATCCGATCTACAAGTTGAACTACCTGCAGGAGCTGCAGCAGAACCTGAAGGAGCTCGGCACCTACGCAAATCTCCTGCTCGCCGGGCGCTGCGGGCGGTTCTGGTACAACAACATGGACCACTCGATCGGCCAGGGCTTGACGATGGCCGAGAAGGTCCTGCGCGGTGACGTCCTCAGCCAGATCGACGACAGTGCGGATCGCGAATTCTGGGCGACCGAGGATGACGGTAACGTTCCCGTGCGCGAAGAAGAGATCGCCGAACCGCTCGACGAGACGGACGACCAGCGGAGCTGAAGGTGAGACGTCGAACATATTTGTCGGCGTTGGCGCTCGTGACCCTGTTACTGCCGGGCTGCGGTTCGTCCTCTCCGTCGGCGCCGGGGCCTGCCACGACGACGCCGCCTCAGATTACGTGCGGCGCACCAATCACCGTCGGCAGTCTCGTCGCCATCTCGCAGCCGGTCAGCTACCCGGCACCGACCGTATCGGGCGGCGCCGCGCCAGTGGCAGTGGCATGCGCCCCGGCGTCGGGCTCCGAATTTCAACTCGGGACGACAACCGTCACCTGTAATGCGCGGGACTCCCAGGCGCGGCAGGCAACCTGCTCCTTCACGGTGACGCTCACGCACCGCGAGCTCGCGGTGACGAAGTTCCTGGCCTTTGGCGACAGCATGACGGAAGGTGAAAACGGACGGCCGGTCGCATCCATCGATTCGTTCGTCGATACGCCGAACGCATATCCCACGATCCTTCAGCAGTACTTCAACGAGCGCATCCCGACCCAGCAGATCACCGTGGCCAACGCCGGGCGCGGCGGCGAAAAAGCCTCCGATCCGGAGACCAACGAGCGCCTCAAAAAGGAGATCGCAAGGACGCAGCCGCAGGTTCTTCTGCTGCTCGAAGGGATCAACGATCTGAACGGGGGAACGGGCCAGAACGCCGTCGTCAACGCGTTGCGCGACCATATCCGGACCGCACGCGACCGCGGCGTTCAGTACGTGTTCGTCAGCACCATATTGCCAACGGCTGCCGACGTGTGCAGTGCGCCGAATCCTCCCGATCCACGCTGCCGCGCCCGCGATACACCCGCCGGCCAGCCGGTACAGATCAACCAGTCGATCCGGTCGATGGTCCCGTCAGCAGGCGCGGTTCTCGTCGATCCCTTCGACGACTTCGTGGCCCATCGGGCGGAGTACATCGACACCGATGGCCTGCACCTGCGTCCGGCGGGGAACCAGGCGCTCGCGACCGCGTTCTGGAACCGGATCATCGAGGTGATCCCGGCGCGCCAGCTCTTTGGAAGCTGACGGTCGTAGTGCAGCCCTTCAGGGCTGCCGAGACACGCGAGAATCAGCCCTGAAGGGCTGAACTACGCACGCTCGTAGTGCAGCCGCTGCCATCAAAAGCCGCCGCCCTCGCGCCACGCCCTGAAGCATTCGAGCTCACGACCACGCGGGATCCTCGCCTGAAGCCCTCCTTCGTAATGGAAGGTCGAATAGATTCCGAGTTGCCTCGCGGCAACCGCGTGGGCGCGAAATCGCTCCGGGTTGTCGTCACGGCGTCCGGGCTCGAACTTCTCTCCCGCACCGATCGGCTCGTCGTTGACGAGCGGCTTCCCTGCCTTGCGCAGAAGATCGCCAGCCGCGCGTATATCGCGAACGTGCCCCCATCCGTTCTCCGCCGAGGATCGCGACGAATGGAACGTGACGTAGTCGCCGCCAGCGTGCAGGTTCGGATAGTCTGCGGCCCCAAGCGCCACGAGGACATGGCCCGGAATTTCGCGGCGCAATAGTTCGAGGTAATCCTCACGATGGACCTCTTCTCGCTGGGTCGAGTGATATGGCTCGTTAGCGATTTCGATCAAGGCATTGGGGTGCGTCGCCGCCACTGCACCGATGCGGCGAACATGCGAGGGAAGATCGATCTGGAAGGATGCGGTGTCGGCCAGCGCCACGACCTCGACGTAAAGGCCATGGCGTGACGCACGCGACAGGAAGGGATCGAGCGCAGCAAGGCCGCGTTCCGGTGGAAGCTCGAACAGATGTTTCGCCATCGCCAGGACGCGGACGACGGTGAGCTTCTGCTCGAGCGACCCAGGCGAGATACGCATCGACATCCGCCGATGCGTCCCGCCGGATTCCATCTCGAGCAACCGGAACGCCGTGATGCCGCGCCAGTCGAAGGGACGGCCGTCCAGCCTGAACGAAGCGCGTCCCGCTTACGTGTATTTGTGTGAGCTGCCGAGTGCCAGAGCTCCCGCCGCACGCGAGCAACGTGAGCGCAACCGCGATCGCGATCAGGCCTGGTGCGCGACGGGCGTCGAGCTTGTGGACCTTGCGCTTTTCCTGCGACGCGCGATAGAGGAACTTGCACGTACGGGAAGACCTGCTTCACCGCCGACACGTTCATCTGGCAGGGGCTGAGGCACGTCGGGCACTTCTCGTCCTTGATCACCTGCGCGGTGCGCCTGGCTCGACGCGCGGAAGTAGATGTCCTTCGGATCCTCGTCACGGACGTTGCCGACGACGTCGCTGTTCTCGCAGAAGAACAGGTCGCCGTTCGGATTGAGCATGATCCCCTGCGTCTGGAACGGGCACGGCACCATGCGGTGATAGCCGTTCGAGATCATGTCGGCGTAGTGCATGTAGATGTAGTTCTGCCCGTCGAGCAGCGGATCCATGCGGACGCGGTCGAGGAAGAACTGGCGCATCCGCTCTTCCTCGCGCCCGATCGGCTTGCACGTCGCGGCGAGGTCGGCGTTGCCGAGCATCGGCTTCGGTGAAGCGGACCATGTTGAAGACGATGTCGAGCTTCTCCTTGCGCGCCCACGCCAGGATGTTCTCCGCATCGTCGAGGTTCATGGAGAAGATGGTCGTCGAGATCCCGAAGTTGAAGGGCACGCGCTTCTGCAGCTCCTGCATGGCGCGGATCGTCTTGAGCGCCTTGTCGAAGCCACCCTTCACCTTGCGCACCTGGTTGTGCATCTCGCCGACGCCGTCGATCGACACGCGCGTGCTGAAGATGATGCCGCGTTCCTGGCACATCTCGGCGACCTTCGTCAGCATCGGGATGCCGCGGTGCGGTGTCAGGCCGGTGGTGTTGATCGCCGAACTTGCGCAGCCGCGGCAGGCTGTCGAGCATCACCCGGCAGATCTCGACCATGTCGTTGCGAGTGGTCGGCTCGCCCCCGGAGAGGTTCGCGATCTCGACGTTCTTCCAGAGCGGCCGACTTGAACGCCTTGTCGATCTCGGTCGAGCGTCATGTCCGACTTGCGATCGCCGCGGCTCCCAGTTGCTGCACATTTCGCAGCGGGCGTCGCAGACGAAGGTGCAGTGGTAGATGAGCACGGTCGGCAGGATGGGACGATGCTGCGCGACGTAGGCATTGACCATGTCGCGCGGAGCGCTGGCCGCCGCCTTCAGGAGGTACTTCGCGGCGTAAGTCTGGGCCATGAATCTCCTTTATTTTACGGTATTTAGCCGGCTCAGGCCAGCGTCGTCGCAGCGCCGTCACGTCACTTGGGCTTGCGGGCGACGAAGGTGAGCGTTTCGAAGAGGTTTTTGCGGATCTTGTAGAGCAGCTCTTCCGTTCGGGTGTATCGCGAGAGCGCATCGAGTCCAGGAATGTTGACGACCAGCGCTGCCCGCGGCGAGCGCATCGCGACCAAGTCCGGTCGCAGTGCCGATGCTTCGCACGACTCGCTCGATCTCGAAGCCGCCGTCATGGAGAAGCTGGCGGACGCGACGTTCGGTGGTCGACGAAGTTATGGGTGTAGTCGATGTCCCAGAAGAAGCCGCGCTCCTTGAGGTAATCGGGAACGACCACGAAGAACACGCCGCCGGGCTGTAGCACCCGAAGTGCCTCGGCGGTGAACTGCGCGCGCCGCATCGATCCCCGACATGTGCTCGAGCACCTGGTCGGCATAGACGACCCGGTAGCTCTCGTCGGGTTTGGGGAACGGTGGCGTCCATGACTGCACGACGTCCAGACCGACGCCGCGTAGCTGCTCGGAGAGAACCGGGCTCGGCTCGACGGCCGAATACTGCCAGCCGGCTTCGACTGCCTGGGCCGCCAGCGTTCCGTGTCCAGGTCCGATTTCGAGCATTGGTCCCGGCGGCTGAATGTGGTTCATCAGCAGCCCCAGCCGCGCGCGTTCGATCCTGCCGCGGCGCGCGCCGCCGAGGGTGGTGAGCTGCTTTTCAGAGAAGGTCCGATAGAAAGTGTCGGCCATTCAGTCGATCAACGAGCGTAGGACGCGTGCGACGGCGCGACGGTGCCAACCACCCGGTAATCGCTCGCACACAACCACCACCGCGCGTCCTTGTTCGAATATGCCGCGGCGATGATGTCATCTCCGTCAACCGAACTTCTCACGCCGGATGACTTCTTCCGGGAATCCCAGTAGGAGGGAACCACCGCGCACGCATCACCGCGCTTGCCACGGAACTCGCACGTACCGCCGAAATTGATCGTCACACGGGGTGCGCCGATCCTGAAGTCGAGCATGTCGAAATTCGTGTAGTTGTTGATGACATCGCTCTTTTCGCTGTCGACTTCCGATGGCGTCGGACAGGCGGCCGCGTTGAAGTTCCGCATGATCAGCTGCCAGTCCTTGATGTTGGTGTCGGAGAAATCGAGCAGGAATTGCCGCGCCATGTCGCCGACCTCCGTCTTGGAATCGTGCAGACTCACCTTGACGGACGACGAGACGTCCTGGCTGAACACCTTGGCCTGTCCGGGATACCCGAACTTCTCTGTCACTTTCACCGAGATGACGATCTGAGTGGGCGTGCGGTCGAGCACGTCGGGCGCTTTCCAGGTGACATTGCGCCCGGAGCCGTCGAAGGTTCCCGTAGTCGCCGTCCACAGAAACGACAGCTCCTCGACAGGCGTCTCCGGCGTCCCGGACCGTCGCCGTGACGTCGATAGTCTCCCCGAGATCGGCAAAGGCTGCCGGCTGCCGGACGCCGTCCCTGGGCGCTGATCGAGTCGATCGTCGGAGTGCGTTCTGCGGCGGCACGCCGTCGCTCGGCGGCGGCTTCGGTGCTGGACTCGTAGGCGTAGCCCCGCCGCACGACGCGAGCAGAAGCGCGCAGGCGAGGCCGGCAGCAGCAACAGCCCAAGAACGCGCGGATGGCCAGCTCACGCGCGCTCCATCACATTGCCGCTGACGCCCGACTCACGGATCTCACGGATGACGTAGATCGGCTTGTCCTGCGATTCGTGATACGTCCGCGACAGCATCTCCGCCGAGCAGCCCGGTCATGACCAGATTGATGCCGCCAAGGATCATCGACACACCCAGCAGCAGCAGCGGACGATCGCCGATCCCCTGGTGGTGAAAGAACTTCACGTAGACCAGCCACGCGCACACCAGCGAACCGATGAAGCCCATCGAGATGCCGATACCGCCGAACATCTGCAGCGGACGAGTCGAGTAGCTGCTCAGGAACTTGACCGTCATCAGGTCGAGCACGACCCGGAACGTCCGCGAGATGCCGTACTTGGATTCGCCGTGAATCCGCGGACGATGGTTCACGACATGCTCGACGATGTCGACACCCTGCTCGGCGGCGATCGCGGGCAGGAAGCGGTGCATCTCGCCGTAGAGCTTCATCGACTTCACGACCTCCGCGCGAAACACTTTCAGCGAGCAGCCGTAATCGTGCAGCTTCACTCCGGTCGCGAAGGAAATGATCCCGTTGGCGATCATCGAGGGAAGGCGGCGATTGAGGAAGGCGTCCTTCCGGTCCTTGCGCCAGCCGGCGACGATGTCGGGCCCGGCTGCGCGCGATCTCGATCATCGCCGGGATGTCGCGTGGATCGTTTTGCAGGTCGCCGTCGGACGTCACGATGAACGTGCCGCGTGCGTGCTTGAACCCGGCGGCGAACGCCGCCGTCTGGCCAAAGTTGCGCCGAAAGCGAATCACCCGCAGCCTGGGATCTGTCGCCTGGAGGGCTGCCAGCTGCTGTGAACGTCCCATCCGTGCTGCCGTCGTCGATCGCGATGAGTTCGTAAGGACGGGCAAATGCGTCGAGCGTCGTCGTCAGCTCACCGTAGAGCTGCGTCGATGTTCAACGATTCGTTCCGCATCGGCACCATGACCGAAATCTCTGGCTGCATCTCAGGCTGGCGTAAACGACTGATTATACAGAGGTTCCAGCCGAAGCGTCAATCTACCGCCACGTCTCGACCACAGCATCCAGAGGCCGCTGATTACCACCGCGGCGGCGATCAAGGCGATCGAAATGCCGATCACGTGGTTCGTCCATGAAATCGAGGGCACGGCGTCCGAACCAGAGGGCCAGGGCCGCTTCGCCGAAGTAGCGGACTCCTCGGCCGGCAGTGATCGCCACCAGGAATGGACCGGGCGCACTCCCGGCGGCACCAGCCGCCAATACGAAGATCTTGAAAGGCATGGGTGGCGGAAGGATCGAAGGGATCGCGACGGCCCAGAAGCCGTACTTCCTCGAACACCCTGATAGCGTGGGCCGCATACTTCTCACTCACCCGCTTCCGCAGAAACGCTTCCCCACCGCGGCGCGCGAGCCAGTACAGGATGTACGAGCCCATCACCGAACCTAACGTCGGCATCGCGGCATACAGCAAGATGCGCTGCGGATGCTCCATGACGAGCAGGATGATCAGAACGTCGGCGACTTCAGGGAACGAGAGGAACGAGGAGTCGAGCAGGCCAATCAGAAACAGTCCGGGGGCGCCGAGTGCAACCGCGAGCTGCTGCACCCACCGCAGGAAGCGCGACATTCCCCTGAGTGTAGACTAGGGGCGCCCTGTCCAGACATACCCGCATCGCGATCCTCGTCGCTCTGGGAGCGGCGACTCTTCGGAACAGTCGCAGCGGTCCACTACTCGCAGCTCGGGCTGACGCTCGCTCACTATGATGCGCGCGCGCACCTCGTCGTCGCCCGGCGGATCCTCGACAGTTTGACGCCTGGGTGGCAGCAGATCGGCGCCGTGTGGTTGCCATTACCGCACGTCCTGAACATGTTGCCGGTGCAGGTTGACGGCCTTTATCGGAACGGCGCATCGGCGATTGCGATCTCCATCCTGTCGATGGCGCTTGCCGCCGGCGCGCTGACGTCGTTGCTGTTGCGCACTCACCGGCTCGCTGACCGCCGCGCATCACCGGTGCGGCGCTGCTGATGTTGAATCCGAACGTGCTCTACCTGCAGAGCACTCCGATGACAGAGCCACTGCTGTTCGGTCTGTCGCTGCTGGCGGTCGCCGCGACAGCGGCTTGGCTCGATGCCTGGAGTGACAAGGAAAGCGCACGATCCATCACCTTACCGGCTGCGGCACTGTCGGCCGCCTGCATGACCCGCTACGAAGCGTGGGGCATCACGGGCGCGGTCGTCGCGCTGTCGTTCTTTGTGCTGCTACGCCGGGGTGTACCGCTGCTGCGTTCGGCCCGGGCGGCGCTGCAGCTGGCTGCCTGGCCAACCATTGCGATCGTCGTCTTCTCGATGAACAGCCGGTGGGTCGTCGGCGAGTGGGTTGTCACCGGCGGCTTCTTCGTGCCGGAGAACGTCGAAGCGCTCGGCCATCCGGTCGCTGCCTGGCGACAGATCACGACGGGCTGCGACTGCTTTCCGGATCCGCGCTCGCCTGGTGTCGGCTATGCGGGGGCCGGTCGCCGCTCGTGTTCGACTGCGCGCGATCGCGCGCCCGAGCATCCGGCCTGCTGCTCCTCGCGCTCGCTGCCGCGGCGGCGCTGCCGATGTACGCGTATCTGCAAGGGCACCCGTTCAGAGTCAGGTATGACCTGCCGCTCGTGATCGCGGCGGCATCCATTTGTGCCGGCGGCATCAGCGTGCTGCCCAGGTTACTGCGGCTGCCGATTGCCGCGACCGCGCTCTCGGTGACGCTGCTTCAAGCACAGCCCGTTCGATCGCGAGGCCCCGCTGATTCGCGAGTCGCAACGCGAAGCTGCCGCGATGGCGGGTCGTCACCAGGTCACGTCGTACCTGACCGAACACTACGATGGACGAACGATCATGATGAGCATGGGTTCGCTCGGCCACTACATGCACGACCTCTCGCTCGCCGGGTTCTCGATCAAGAATTTTCTGCACGAGGGAAATGGAGAGATCTGGCGGTTTGCGATGCTGCATCCCCAAGGACACGCGGGATGGCTGATCGTGGAGGAGAGCGCCGAGGGCGGGGACGCACTGCACCACGCAGCGGAGCGCGACCCGCGATGGCTCTCGGGTTTTGAAATTGTCGCTCAAGGCGGAGGCGCTACGCTCTATCGTGCGGCACCGGCGCGCTGAGCACCCCGGACCAGGAGCACCCTGGCACTTTGGCACCCTGGCACCGGCACCAGGCACCTTGGCACCCCTCAAACGGCAGCCCTGAAGGGCTGCACTACGACCGGCACCGCGCCCTCACCACTCAGCACTCAGCACTCAGCACTCAGCACTCAAAACCTGATGTGCACGTTGAAATTCCAGGTCCAGCCACCGAGATCGATCTTGTCGTCGAGGAACCCGGCGGCGCGACCGCCAGTGTCGTCGCTGGCATCCTGCCACCGAAACTCACCGCCAAAGGTCCACACGTCAGCCACCGGGAAACGCACGCCGCCGATCACGACCGGCGCAACCTTGTGGCCGCTGGTGACATAGCTCTCGCGAAAAACGGTGCCGTCTGAGAAGTCGACGAAATCTCCCGTCTCGCTGTATCGCCAGTTCAACAGACTGGCACCGATACCGATGTAGGGCTGAACTCCGGCGTCACGTCCGAGCGGCAGGAACCGTACCGAGGCGGTCACCGGCACGATCTTCAGCTTCAGGTCCTGTTCGATCTCGCCCCCGGTGACTTCGTTGAAGAAGTTCCGGTAGATACTCGGTGCAGTCTTCTGGTAGTAACTGACGTCGCCACCCGCCTCGATGTATTTGGTCACGCCGAAGAGATACTCAGCGCCGAACGTGAACCCCTTGAAATCGCCGATGTCGAACAGCAGCGAGTCGAGGTTGGTGAAGAGCACATCGTGCTCGACGCGCGAGTCCTCCCCGTTCGGCAGGAACGCGCCGAGGTTGACGCCGAACGACTGCCGGGTATCGGAGCCAGTCACCCGGGTGATCTGCGCCTGCGCCGTGGCCGGCAGCAGAACCGCTATCGCGACCGCCGCACCGAATACTGCCCGCAGAAAACCTGTTCTCATGGTGTCTCCAGCGACGGCCCATTGCAGGCCGATGCCCCCAGTTGAGCAGGAAGGGTGCCAAAGCCAGACAACTCCAAACTACAAACTCCAAACTTCAAATTTGATGGCGAACTTCACTTTTCGCGTTTGCCGGTTTGGAGTGGGGGGCTTTGGAGTTTGAAGTTTGAAGTTTGAAGTTCTGAAGAGAAAGTGTCCTGCCGAAGCGTCAATCCGTCCGGTTTCGTGAACGGAAGCGCGCGAGGAAGCCATTGATGATGCCGAGCATTTCGTCGTGGACGGCCCCATTGGTCGCGAGCACGGTCCCTCCGGACGATCGGAAGGGCTTGCCGTCAGACGCGGTGACCGTTCCTCCGGCTTCACTGACCAGCAGCGCTCCGGCGGCAACGTCCCACGGCTGGAGCTTCTGTTCCCAGTAACCGTCGAAGCGACCCGCGGCAACGTAGCAGAGATCGAGTGCCGCGCTGCCCAGCCGGCGCAGCGCCTGCGCGCGCGTGAGGAACTCGCCAAACAGACCGAGGAGCTCGTCGGGATCCTTGTGGATGGAGTAATGGAACCCCGTGACCAGCAGCGAATCGAGGACCGTCGCTGTAGTCGATACCCGCAGCGGTTTGCCGTTCAGCCACGCGCCGGCGCCGCGTTGCGCGGTGAACAATTCACGGCGTGTCGGATCGTAAATCGCACCGACCGCCGCGTCACCGTTGATTTCGAGCGCAAGCGACGAACAGAAGACCGGTAGCCCGTGCGCGAAGTTGGTGGTGCCATCGACCGGATCGAAGACCCAGCAGAACTCCGCCACGCGAGTCCGATCTTCGGCTGGCGAGTACTCCTCGCCGAGGACCACGTGGCCCGGGAAGCGGCTCGCGATCATCTCCCGGAACTCGCGCTCGACCCGCAAATCGATCTCGGTGACCAGGTCGATGGTTCCCTTCTTCTCGATGCGCATCTCGCCGCCGAAGTGCGCCATTTGCACCTCGCCGGCCCGAACGACCGCTTCGATGGCGGTTGCGAGAAAAATCGGGGGGATCGTCTCAGGCACTGGCCGCGAGCTTCTTGACCATACGCACTTCCATTCCTCCATGCGACGGGCGGCTCAACACCACATCGTCCATGAAGCTGCGCATGAAAAAGATTCCGCGTCCGCTGGACTTCAGGATGTTTTCGGGGGCCAGAGGGTCGGCGACTTCTTCGGGCTCGAATCCTTCCCCTTCGTCCTGCACGGACACGATCAGTTCACTCGGGGCAGCGGCCGGAACCAGCGAGAATTCGACCGTTACAAGTTTGTCGTAATCTTCGCGATTCCCATGCTTGATCGCATTGATCACCGACTCCCGAACGGCGACGCCGATCCAATGCATGCTGTCTTCGTCGAGGGCCGCAAGCAGCGCGACGCGATCGCACACGATCTGGATGAAATCCAGCAACTCGTAGTTGCTCGGAATCTGCAGGCGAATAGTTCCGCCGCGCGACAGCATAAGAGTATGTGTAGATACTAAACCGAAGTGTCAGAGAACGCGAATGTTATAGTGCAAAACATGCGTGCGGCCGGCGACCTGGCGACGATCGCGCCGTCGGCGCGAGCCGCCGGACGCGTAACCCTCCCGGGCGACAAATCCATCTCTCATCGGTATGCGATGCTCGCGGCGATAGCCGAGGGCCGGTCCGTCATTCGCGGGTACTCCCGCGGGGCTGACTGTGCCGCCACGCTCGCCTGCGTCGCCGCGCTCGGCGCAGATGTCCGGCACAACGGCGACGCGGTAACGATCACGGGCCGTGGGGCGCTCGGATTGCGTCCGCCAGCGGCGCCGCTCGACGCCGTCAATTCAGGCACGACGATGCGGTTGATGTCCGGGATCCTGGCGGCGCAGCCGTTCGCCTCGCGCTTCACCGGCGACGCGTCGCTCCAGCGGCGTCCGATGCGGCGGATCATCGACCCGCTGCAGCGAATGGGTGCACGGATCGAGTCGGCCGAGGGCTATTCCACCGCTGACCATCCACGGAGCGGCGCTCCACGGCATCTCATTCACACCCGCCGCTGCAAGCGCGCAGATCAAGAGTTGCGTCTTACTCGCCGGGCTGTATGCGGACGGCACCACCTACGTCGAGGAACCGGTGCCGACGCGCGATCACACCGAACGCGCGCTCGAGACGTTCGGCGTCCACCTCACCGCGTCGGAGGGACGCGTCGGCGTCTCGGGAGGCCAGCCGCTGCGCGCATGCGAGCTGCACGTTCCCGGTGACATCTCCGGAGCGGCATTCTGGGGCGCACTGGCCGCCGGCACGCCTGACGGTCATATCGTCATCGAGCACGTCGGCTTGAATCCGACCAGGACGGACCTGCTCGCGCTGCTCGAGCGCGCGGGAGCACTCGTATCGACGCAGATGTCGGCGACCGGCGCAGGCGAGCCCGCCGGAACCCTGGTGATTCGGCACGGTACGATGAACAGCTTCGAGGTCGATCGCAGTGAGGTTCCTGGAGTCATTGACGAGATACCGGCGCTGGCGGCGCTGGCCGCCATGATGCCGCGGGGCTGCACCTTCCAGGTTCGCGGTGCGGCAGAACTGCGGGTCAAAGAGAGCGACCGGATCAGTGCGCTCGCGACCGGCATGCGCGCGCTCGGGGCCCGGGTCGAAGAGTTCGAGGACGGCTTCATCCTCGAATCAGCTCCATTGAAGGCTGCGACGGTCGACGCACAGGGCGATCATCGCCTCGCGATGGCCTTCGCCATTGCGGCGACGCGTGCCGCCGGTCCCGTCACCATACTCGGGGCGCGCTCGGTCGATGTGTCGTACCCGGGCTTCTTCGACACGCTGGCGGAATTGACGGGAACTGCGCCGGCCGAACCCGGTGATGGATAAGATCTATCTCGTCGGGTTCATGGCTGCGGGCAAGAGCACCGTGGCGCGAGCGCTCGCCAGCCGGCTGCGATGGCGGGCCGAGGACGTCGACGAGCTGATCGAAGCACGCGAGCGACGTCCGGTCGCGGATATCTTCGCCTCACAGGGAGAAGCGTACTTTCGTGCGGCGGAACGCGACATCCTCCGCCTGCTCATCCCGCTTCGCCATGTCGTCGTCGCCACGGGTGGCGGGACCTTCATGGACGTCGAGAACCGGAACGCGATCAACGTCGATGGCCTGTCGGTATGGCTCGACGTCCCGCTCGAAGAGCTCCTTGCGCGCATCCCGAACGACGGGCGCCGTCCGCTCGCCGCCGATCGCGCCGCGATGGAACGGTTGTTCACGCTGCGGGTCGCCGCCTATCGCACCGCCCGCATCCGGATCGATGCGTCGGGCGTGCAGGCGGAGGAAGTCGCCGAGCGAATTCTCGCCGAGTTACCTTCAGTGCCTTAAAAGGCGATAATCAGAAGGCACGCGAGCATTCAGCAGCATCGAGATACCTAATCCTCTCCGACATTCACGCCAATGTGGACGCTCTCGACGCCGTCCTGGCCGCGGCTTCCAGGAAAACCTGGGATCGCGCCCTCGTCCTCGGGGACCTGGTGGGCTACGGTGCCGAACCGAACGCCGTCATCGAACGCATCATCGCACTGG
>CAVULC010000001.1:0-40894 GCA_963742265.1 uncultured Acidobacteriota bacterium | reverse complement strand
CAGCAGCGCGCCCGGATCCTCGATCAGCTCCTTGACGCGGACGAGGAACCGCACCGCCTCTGATCCATCGACGATGCGGTGATCGTAGGTGAGGGCGGTGTACATCATCGGCCGCAGGACGACCTGGCCGTTCACCGCCACGGGCCGCTCCTTGATCGCGTGCAGACCGAGGATCCCGACTTGCGGCGGGTTCAGGATCGGTGTGCTGAGCAGCGATCCGAAGACGCCGCCGTTGGTGATGGTGAAGGTGCCGCCTTTGAGATCCGCCAGCGACAGCGTGCCGTCCTCGGCTTTCTTCGCATAGGCACGGGTCTGCGATTCGATCTCGGCGAATGACAGCAGGTCCGCGTCGCGCAGCACCGGCACGACGAGACCTTCGGCTGCGCCGACCGCGATCCCGATGTCGTAGTACTGCTTCATCACCATCTCGTCCCCCTGGATCTCGGCGTTGATCCTCGGGAACACACGGAGGGCGCCGATCACCGCCTTGACGAAGAAGGCGGTCATACCGAGGTCGATGCCGTAGCGCTCCTTGAAACTCTCCTTGTAGCGCCCGCGCATCGCCTGCACCGCCGTCATGTCGACCTCGTTGAAGGTCGTCAGCATCGCGGCCGTGCTCTGCACGTCGAGCAATCGCTTCGCGATCGTCGCGCGGCGCTTCGACATGCGCACGCGCTCTTCGGTGCGCTCGCCAGGCGTCCGCTGCGGCGGCGGGGGCAGCGATGGCGCCGCCGGCTTCCGGGATTCCTGCTGCTTCGGGGCGGCCGCGGCCGGCACTTCGCTCCCCGCCGCCTTCTCGACGTCCCGCCGCATCACGCGGCCAGCGTCGCCACTTCCCTTGACGTTCTTCAGATCAACCGCGCTCTGCTCCGCCACCTTGCGCGCCGCCGGCGTCGCCCGGGTCTTCGCCTCGGCACCCGGCACCTGAGCACCCGGCACCTCGGCACCCGGTGATGGCACCTCGGCACCTCTTGGCACCCGGCACCCCGGCACCCTGTGATGCCCCCTCGTCGATCGACTCCGAGTACGTCGCCGACCTTCACGTCGGCTCCGTCTTTGTGGTCGATGCGCTTCAGAACTCCGGCCGTGGGCGCTGCCACTTCGAGATCGATCTTGTCGGTTTCGAGCTCCACCAGCGGATCGCCGGCCGCGACCGCGTCCCCTTCCTGCCGCAGCCATTTGGCCACGCGCGCATCCACGATCGACTCACCAACTTCAGGCACGACGATGTTCGATGGCATCAACTACCCTTTCGAGCTGGTCAGCGCCGCGTCCTGCCGCGCTTTCTTGGCAACCGGACCGTCGATTTTTGGTCTCGCCGCATACGCCTGGTCGACCAGCACCTGCTGGTTCATGGCGTGACGGGCTGCGGATCCCTCGGCCGGGCTGGCGCTCCGCGGCCGCGCGACGCGACGTACCGTACGACCGCCGCCGACTTCGATCAGGTGCGGACGGATGAAGTCCCAGGCGCCCATGTTCTCGGGCTCTTCCTGCACCCACACGATCTCCTCCGCGTTCGGGTATGCCTCGAACATCGATCGAAGATCCCGCATCGGCACCGGATAGAGCTGCTCGAGCCGGCAGACAGCGACATCGGTCGCGTCCCTTGCGATGCTCACTCGACATGAGGTCGACGTAGACCTTGCCGGAACAAAGCAGCACGCGGCGGATCTCCCCGGCTCGCGACGCGGCATCCTGGTCCGGGATCACCATCCGGAATCGTCCCTCGGCCAGCTCGCGCGGCGTCGAGGCCACCATCGGATGCCGCAGCAGGCTCTTCGGTGTCAGAACGACCAGCGGCAGCGGGTCGATCGTCAGCAGCGCCGCTTGCCGGCGAAGCAGGTGAAAGTACTGGGCCGCGGTGGTGCAGTTCGCAATCCGTATATTGATGTCGGCCGCCAGCTGCAGGAACCGTTCGGGCCTCGCGCTCGCGTGATCCGGACCCTGCCCTTCGTGCGCATGCGGCAGCAGCAGCACCAGCGACGGGCGGAGACCCCATTTGCCCCGCGCCGAGACGACGAACTCGTCGATCATCGTCTGCGCGCCGTTGATGAAGTCGCCGTACTGCGCTTCCCAGATGACCAGCCGCGTCGGTTCCTGGATGTTGTAGCCGAACTCGAACCCGATCAGCGCGTTCTCGGTGAGCGGGCTGTTGTGGATCTCGAAGGCGGCGCGCGCCTGCGGAATCTGCTGCAGCGGCCGATGCACGGCCCCGGTATTCACGTCGTGGAACACCGCATGGCGATGACTGAAGGTGCCGCGCTCGACGTCTTCGCCGGTCAGCCTGATGCTGGTGCCGTCGGCGAGAATGGACGCGAAGGCCAGTTCCTCTCCGCCGGCCCAGTCGACCGTGCGCTCGTCTTCCGCCTCGAGCATCGCGGGACGCTTCTCGCGAACCCGCTCGAGCTTTCGATGGATCGTGAAACCGTCCGGCAGCCGGACCAGTGACGCGTTCAGCTCCCGCAATCTGTCCAGCGGTACGGCCGTCTCCGCCTTCATCGCCGCACCCGCGGGCGGCACCTCCGGCTGCGGCTCGATGTAATCCTGCTCCGGCCGGAGGGAATCCATCGTCTGCTGCATCCCGTCGATCTGCTTGCGCGCGAGCTCCTCGGCCGCGCCGGCGTCCATCGTTCCGCGCTCGACCAGCGTACGAGCCCAGATCTCGCGGACGGTTGGATGCGCGCCGATCTTCTTGTACATCACCGGCTGGGTGAAGGCCGGCTCGTCACCTTCATTGTGCCCGTGGCGGCGATAGCCGATCAGGTCGATGAGGAAATCGCGGTGGAACTGCTTGCGATACGCAATCGCCAGCCTCGCCGCTTCGACGCAGGCCTCGGGATCGTCCGCATTGACGTGGATGATCGGGATCTTGAAACCGCGGGCGAGTCCGCTCGCATACGACGTGCTGTATTCCTCTTCCGCACCCGCCGTGAAACCGAGCTGGTTGTTGACGATGATGTGGATCGTTCCGCCGGTGTTGTAGCCCTTCAGGCGCGAGAGGTTCAATGTCTCGGCGACCACACCCTGGCCGGGGAACGCGGCGTCACCGTGAATCAGGATCGGCAGGCTGCAGGCCGGGGTGAACTTGCCTGGGCCGGGTTCGCTGACCGAGGTTCCGGCCGCGCGGGCCATGCCGAGAACCACGGGATCGACCGCTTCGAGGTGACTGGGATTCGGCGGCATCGAGACCACCAGGTCCATCTCCTTGCCCCCCTTGAGCGCGCGGCGCGCACCGGCGTGGTATTTCACGTCGCCGGTCCACGCCATGTCTTCACGGAAGGATTTCCCCGAGACCGGCTCCTTGAACTCGGCAAGGATCTGCGCGTAGGGCTTGCCGAGCACGTGCGCCATGACGTTGAGCCGTCCGCGGTGAGCCATGCCGATCAGGATGCTGCGGATGTCGTCTTCGGCGGCGTCGCCGATGATCTCGTCGAGGACGGGCACGAGCATGTCGAGCCCCTCGATCGAGAACCGCGTCTTGCCCGGGAACGCGCGCTGAAGGAAGCGCTCGAACCCTTCGACTTCCGTCAGCCGCTCGAGCAGCGCGATCGGATTGATCGGGTCCGCGGGCGCGCGAAAACGTCCGCTCTCGCAGGCTTGCCGCAGCCAGCGGCGCTCTTCCGGCACGAAGACGTGCGAAATGTCGTAACCGGTGCGCGAGCAGTACACCTGCCGAAACAGTTCGACGAGCTCGAGCATGTTGGACGCATGCTCTGCGAGCGGGGTCGACAGGAGTGTCGCGGGCAGCGTGCGGAGATCCTCGTTGGTGACGCCATGCGTCTCCGGGAGAAGCGACGGATCACCGACAGGCGCAGACCCGAGCGGATCGAGCCGGGCCGCGAGATGACCGTAGCGTCGGATCGACTGCGCGAGGTTCACTGCGCCGACGATCTTCTGCAGTGGGAGCCCGGCTGCAGGCGCGGGCGCCTCATCGGCCGGCGGCGTCCACTGTTCGAAGATCGCGCGTGTCTCAGCGTCCACCGAGGCAGGATCCTGACGGTACCTGTCGTACAAATCGAGCACGTATCCGCGGTTGAGGCCGCTGAATTCCTGCCAGCTGGGCATGTCCCTATAATCCTAACCCATGCACTTCATCGTTCTTGCCGTGCTCGCCCTGCACACGGCTGCATCGGTTGGCACACAGGCCACGGCGTCGAAGAACAGCGCGGTTACAACGCAGGCAGCCGTTGCGCTTCGCGAGGATGCGGTCACGAGCACCGCACTCGGCCGCGAGATGAAGTACCGGGTGCTGCTCCCGCGCGGCTACGAGGGTTCGCTGAAGCGGTATCCAGTGCTCTTTCTGCTGCACGGTCTCGGTGGCGATTACAAGGATTGGACGACGCGAACGGATCTGGCAGCGTATGCCGCCGCGCTCCCGCTCATCATCGTCATGCCGGACGCCGGGAACGGATGGTACGTGGAAGCGTACGAGGACTACGTCACTACGGAACTGCAGGCGGATGTCGTCAAGAAATACCGGACCATCAACTCCCGCTACGGACGCGCGATCGCCGGGCTGTCGATGGGTGGCTACGGTGCTCTCAAGATTGCGCTGAAGCGACCGGCCATGTTCATCGTGGCGGCGAGCTTCAGCGGCGCGCTGTCGGCGACCGTCGCAGAGGATCCAGCCGCAGCCCGGCTCGGGCCGAGTGAAGTCGAGCGGCTCAACACCATCTTCGGCGCGGCTGACAGTCAGCTCCGGAAAGACAACAGCGTAGTCCTGCTGGCATCGACGCCACGAGCGAACGCGCCCTATCTGTACCTCGATTGCGGCACTACCGATCCCTGGCTCGCCGGAAATCGGCTCCTCGCCGAGGCACTGGCGAAGAACAGCTACAACTACGAGTTCCACGAGCTGCCGGGCGGCCACTCATGGGACTATTGGGACCGCCGAATTCGCCAGTTCCTTCCTCTGCTTATGAGGAAGCTGGTCAACAACTAACACCAAATTCCAAACTTCAAACTCCAAAAACTCCAAACGAACCAAGCGAATTTGGAATTTGGTTTGAGTTTGAGTTTGGAGTTTGGAGTTTGAAATTTATTCGTATCGGAGAGCTTGGATAGGATCGACCCGGCTGGCGCGCCACGCCGGGATCCAGCCGGCGATCAGCGCCACGGTACCCAGGGTGAGCGTGACGAGAGCAATCGTCAGGGGATCCGCGGGCGTGACGTCGAACAACAGCCGCGAAAGCGCCTTGCCGGCGAGGAGCAGCAGGCCGATACCGATGGTGAGTCCGAGAGCGGCCATCCGCGCTACCTGGAAGAGCACCAGGCGGAGCACATCGACGCGCTCGGCGCCGATCGCCAGTCGAACACCGATCTCCTGCGTCCGGGCGGTGACGGCGTAAGACATGACGCCGTAAATGCCGATGGCGGCGAGCACGAGCGCGACGGCCGCAAACACGGTCAGCATCATCGCGGAGATGCGCTGCTGGAACGCTGAGGCCGCGACCGCGTCCTCCATTGTCTGGATCATGTAGACAGGTTGCTCCGCGTCGATCGATACCACGGCCGCGCGTAGTGCTGACACCAGCGACGCGGCATCGCGTTCCGAACGCACGACCAGGAACAACTGGTTCCACGAGTCACGTCCCTGCTCCATCGGGATGAACACCTCTGGACGGACCGCTGCGGCGACGCCGTTGTTCCGGGAGTCGGCGACGACGCCGACAATCTCTGCCCATGGTCCGGGCGCACCCCTCCCGGCGATGCGGACGCGGGCGCCGACCGGCTCCCGGCCATCAAGGTGACGGGTGACGAACGACTGATTGACGACAACGTGCCGGGGAGCGGCCGGCGTGTCTTCCGAATTGAACGCACGTCCTTTCAACACCTGCACGCCGAAGGCCCTGAAATAATCGCGAGAAGCAATCGTAGTGTTCGCGGTCGGCAGCATGGATCCCGAAGCGGTCACGCCATCGATTTCGACCTGGCTCGAGAACATCTCCGACGGTGGAAACTGCGACACCATCGCGCTCGCCGTCACCCCCGGCACTTCCCGCACCCGCCGGGCGAGCTCCTCGAAGAACGAGGTAACAGCTTCACCGGTTGCGTATTTCTGCTGCGGCAGTGTCAGCCGCATCGTCAACACCCCCTTCGGCTCGAAGCCGAGGTCCACTGCCCGCAGCTTGAGGAAGCTGCGCATCATCAGCCCGGCGCCGAGCAGCAATACGACCGAGAGCGAAACCTCGGCAACGATGAGCGCCTGCCGGAGGCGGGTACCGGCGCGACCGCCGCCGGCTCTCGCATCAGCTTTCAAGGACTCCTGCGGGTCCGTCCGCGTCGCCTGGAGGGCGGGAAGAATGCCGACGAGGATGCCGGTGAGCACGGTCAGACCAATGCTCCACATCAGCACCCGTGAGTTCACGCCGGCCTGCAGATCGAGCATCGCGAGCTGCGATGGGATCAGCGACCTTGCGGAGCGCAAGCCGACGTTGGCGATCAGCAGCCCCGCCGCGGCGCCGGCGATTGCCAACAGCAGGCTCTCGGTCAGCAACTGGCGCGCGATGCGCCATCTCCCCGCGCCGAGGGCAAGGCGCACCGCGAGCTCGCGTTGTCGTGTCGAGGATCGGGCCAGCATCAGATTCGCCAGGTTCGCACAGGCGATGAGCAGCACGAATCCAACCGCTCCGAGCAGGATGAATGCGGCGGGCCGAACGTCCTGCATCAATGCCGCGGCCCACGGGGTCGCGATCAGCCGCCAGCCGTCATATTCCTTGAAGCGCGCGACCTCCGCCTGCTGAACCTGCGCGCTGATGGCGGAGAGCTCCGCGTTTGCCTGCTCGTAAGTAGCCCCGGGCGCCAGCCGCGCGATGATGCTGAACTGGCGCACGTTCCGGGGTATCTGCGACAGATCCGCGCCCCATGGGATCCAGAGGTCAGTCCCGACGAGCACTAACCCTGGCGGCATCACGCCGACGACCGTGGCGGCCTGACCGCCGATCCTGATCGGCCGATTGACGATGTTCGGGTCCGCGCCGAAACGGGACGTCCAGAGCCTGTGGCTGATGATGGCGACGTTGGGCCCTTCCGGAGCGAGCTCCTGCGCGGTGAAGCCGCGGCCGAGTGCCGGCTTCATGCCGATCACAGGAAAGAGGTCGTCGAGCAACAGTGCTGTGAAGACCCGCTCGGGAACATCGCCGCCGGAAATGTTGCGGTTCCCCAGGTCGAACGCCGCGATCTGACCGAACGACGTCGCAGGGCGGACGTCGTGATACTCCGCGGGTGACAGCGCTTCGATGTAGGAGGTCTCCGACGAGACTTTCGGAAAGCTGACACCCACCGAGACGAGGCGGTCCGCCTGCGGGTATGGGAACGGATGAAAGACGAAGCCGTCCAGTATCCCGAAGATCAGCGTGTTGCCGCCGATCGCCAGCGCGAGCGAGAGGACCGCAATGACGGTGAAACCGGGGCGCCTCGCGAATTGACGCAGCGCGTAGCGAACGTCCTGGAACAACGTGTCCATGAAACTTCTCCGTGATTCGTTGGGAAGACGCGGGACGCCGCCGCCGGTGATGTTGCGTATCGCGGCGGACGCGTGGCGAAGCCGCTGGCGAGTGGCGCTGCGCAAGAGATCGGCAATCAAGAAC
Organism: uncultured Acidobacteriota bacterium; assembly: GCA_963742265.1. GTDB lineage: Bacteria > Acidobacteriota > Vicinamibacteria > Vicinamibacterales > 2-12-FULL-66-21 > JACDCA01. The sequence continues at coordinate 33,305 of CAVULC010000001.1, read as the reverse complement.
CGCCAGTTGCCGTGCTCATCGTCATATGCGGCAAGGAGGTCCGCGCGGTACCTCCGGCGGAAGGCTGCTGGATAGAGCACGAGCAGGGCCGCGTAGACCCTCTTCACGCAAGTCCCTTGCGAAGTCGCGGATTGGTCCGTGCGTGATCGACGATGTCGCCGAGGTGCCGGAGCTCGTCGCGCAGGACGGACCAGCCACGATCGGTCAGCGCGTAATAGCGGCGCTGTGCCGCCTGGCCGTTCGCAGGCTCGTCGGCAGCATCGCCTTCCTCGATCAGTCCGCCTTCCTCCAGCCGTTGAATGGCCTCGTAGAGCGTGCCTGGCCCGAGGCGAACAGATCCGCCTGTGCGTGCTTCGACTTCCTGCTTGATGGCGTAGCCGTGCCTCGCGCCATCAGCAAGAGCGAGCAGGATGTGAACTACAGCGAGCGAAAGAGGTTTGCGGGCCTCATCGAGCTTCCTCTTGGGCATAACATATCGTTAGACGATACGTTGGCGCAAAAGGTTTCTCGATGGACAGGAGATTAGAAGTTCAAGAGGTGAACAGGAGGGTAGGAGGTCAAGAGACGAGCGGGTTGGGCCGCGTTCGCTGTGAGGGCTGGCGTGAGCGGCGGAGGCAAACAGCCGAGATTCAGCGCTGCTTGCCTCCGCCGTTCACACCAGCCCTCTCGCCGGCCGGAGGCCGGCGCCCAACCCGCCGTGTCTTCCTCTTGGACTCCTGTCCTCTTGTAGATTTCTCCTGAGCTCCTGTTAAGGCTTACCGAAGCAATACAGCGTGTTCAGCGTGCGCAGGTAGATGCGGCCGTCCATCAGCGCCGGCGTCGCATAGATGTTGTCGCCGAGGTCGTTGACGGCGAGCGGCTCGAGCTTAGCCCCGGGGGGCAACACGAACACTTTCCCCTTCTCGCTGGCGATGAAGACTTTGCCGTCCCCCGCGACGGGTGACGCGTAGAAGGTGTCGGACGGGCCCGGGAGGCGCCCCTGCAGCAGCAACGATCCCTTCTCCGGCTCTAACATCGTCACGATGCCGCCGCCGTCATTCACCATGTAGAGGACATTCTCGTAGATGAGCGGCGAAGGCAATTGCGGAATGCCCCGGTGATAGGTCCATCGCACCGACTTCGCCGTCATGTCGCCGCTGCCGCCGAGCGTGATGGCGAGCATGCCGTTGGTCGACTCCATCGCGGCCTTGTAGTAATCCCATTCCTCACGGGACCAGAAGCCGTCCTTGTCGAAGTCCATCCACTGCTGGTTGTCGCGCGCGTGCGGCGTCGGGGAATCGGCCCGTGCAATCTTGCCGTCCTTGTCCGCGTCCGCCTTGGCAAACGCTTCATCCGTCGTCATCACGTCGATTTTCTGTCCCGGGTTGTTCTCGGGTGAGCCGAAGCCGTTGATGTAGACAACGCCGTCCTTGATCACGGGAGTGGACTTGATTTCGAACGAGAGGCCGCCGACCCACCAGATTCTCTTGCCATTGTCGGGATCGTAGGCAGTCAGGAGGAAGGAGCCAGGCAGGATGATCTGCGGTTTGCCGCCGCTCGGCGTCCACACGATCGGCGTGGCGTGCCCGCTCTTGGCCTCCGTGCGCGGCGTTTTCCACAGCTCCTTGCCGGTCCTCTTGTCGTAGGCGGCGATGAAGGAGTTGGTGCTCTGGTCGCAGGCGATGATCAGCTTGTCGCCGACGATCAACGGCGAGGCCCCCATGCCGTAGACGTTGTTGAACGGGCCGAGCGGCTGCTTCCACAGCTCCTTGCCATCCACGTCGTAGGTGACGAGACCATAGTCGCCGAAGAACACGGTGACGTACTTGCCGTCCGTGGCGGCAGACGCCGCGGCCGGCCGATTGCGATGATCGAGCTTCTCCGTCCGCACGCGCGGTGCGGCGCGTTCCCAGAGGACCTTGCCGTTCGAGCGGTCGACCGCGATCGTGACGAGGCTCTGGTCCCGCAGCCCGGTCAGGAAAATACGGTTGTCGTAAATAACCGGCGAAGAGTAGCCCTGCGGGAGATCCACTTTCCACACCACGTTTGTGGTCGGGCCAAACTCCGCCGGCAGGCCCTTCGTTTCAGAAATCCCGGAACCGTTCGGTCCGCGGAAGCGGGACCAGTCGGTGTCGGAGAGCAACGCGGAGGCCGCCAAAACAAGTTCGAGCAACATGACTCAACCCTCTAGCTGGTAAACGGAGTGGGCGCTTCTGGCGGAGACAGTAGCACCTTTGTGAACTGTCCCCGCTGGAGCAGCTCTCGTCCCTTGCCACCGCGTCCCGTCACTTCGTACTTCGTGGTGCTGATGGTTTGCTCGGCGCCGCGGGTCGTTTCCACGGTCATCAGGTCGCGATCTCCCCTCGACGCGATGAATCCGAGGACGCGGTCGTTGTCCGAAACTTTGATGAGGATGACGCCGCGGCCTGGGCCAGACAGGAAATTCACCTCTTCGGCCTTCGTCAGCATGGCGCGGGCCTCTCGCGTCGCCGCGATCAGGATCTCGTCACCGGTGGTCGTCGCAACTCCTACGAATTCATGCCCTTCCGGCACGCGCCCGAAGCGGCGGCCGCTTCGCGTGCTCGGCTCGACGAACGGTTCCAGGCTGAATCGCAGGGCGTAACCATCGCTCGAGACCGCGACCGCGTGCACCGGTGGCACGGCTCCCTCTTTTTTCGCGATGATGTTCCCGCTCGCGCGCGGATCGAGGCTGTAGGCGCCGACGATGCGTTCGCCGTCTTTGAGTTTGTAGAATCGCTGGATCGGTTCGCCGTAGCCGGTGGACGCTGGGATCTCGATAATCCGGGACGTGTAGGCGACACCAAAGTTACTGAAGAACACCACCGACGCGCGCGTGCTGCCAGGCAGCACCGCCATCACCTGGTCCCCTTCGCGGACGCGGGTCGACGCGACGTCCTTCACTTCCTTCTGCCGCTTCACCCATCCGTCACGCGACACCACCACGACGTTGTCTTCTTCGACGATGAAGTCCTCGGCCGTGTACTCGGACTCTCCTTCATCGCTCGCGATCGCCGTGCGCCGCGCGTCGCCGTATTTCTTCTGGATCTCTTCGATCTCGACCCGGACGATGTCCCATCGCGAGTTCTCATCTTTGAGCAGGGTGTTGATCTGCCGCGTGCGCCGCCGCTTCTCTTCCAGCTCCTTGCGGATCACCAGGATTTCGAGCCGGGCCAGGCGGTAGATCTTCAGCTCGAGGATCGCATCCGTCTGCTCGGCATCGAGGTCGAAGCGCTTGATGATCTGCTGCGCGGCGTCCGCCTTTCCTTCCGACTTGCGGACGATCCTCAGGATCTCGTCGAGCGCGTCGAAGACCTTCTCGAACCCTTCGAGGATGTGCGTGCGCTTCCTCAGCGCTTCGAGCTCGTGCTCGAGACGCTTGGTCACCACTTCCAGGCGGAAGTGGAGGAAGTGCCACAGCATCTGGTGCAGGTCCAGGCGCTCGGGCCGGCCCACTTCCGGATTCCCTTCCGTCGGAACCAGGCAGGTCAAATTGACGATGAAGCTGGTCTGGAGCGGCGTGTGCTTGAACAGGTACGCCATCACCATCTTCTCGTCGGAGTCCTTCTTCAGTTCGAGCGCGATGCGCACGTCCTCGGTCGAGAGGTCCTTCACATCGAGCAGCGGGGGCAGCTTGCGGCTGAGGGCCACGTCCGCGATCCGCTCGATCAGCGTCGACTTGTTCACCGTGTAAGGGACGCTGGTGATGTAGATGGTCTTGCCGCCTCGCGTGACCGGGCCCTCCTCCCATGTCGCGCGCAAGCGGATCGCCCCTGATCCTGTTTTGTAGATCTCCTTCAGTTCGTCGGCCGAATTGAGCATCTGGCCGCCCGTCGGGAAGTCAGGCCCCTTGATGTAGCGGCACAACTGGACGCTCGTCAGGTCCGGATTGTCGAGCAGCTTGATCAGCGCGTTGCACACCTCGTTGAGGTTGTGGGGCGGGATGTTGGTCGCCATGCCGACCGCGATCCCGGTGGCGCCGTTGATCAGGAGATTCGGAATCCTCGAGGGCAGCACCACCGGCTCGGTGCGCGTGCCGTCGTAGTTCGGACGAAAGTGGACCGTGGCCTGCTCGATCTCGGTGAGGATCTCGTCGCTGATTCGCGCCAGCCGGCACTCGGTGTAACGCATCGCGGCGGCACTGTCGCCGTCGAGCGATCCGAAGTTTCCCGATCCGTCGACCACCGGATAGCGCAGCGAGAACGACTGGGCCATGCGCACCAGCGTTTCGTAGAGAGCGGAGTCGCCGTGCGGATGGTAGTTGCCCATCACGTCGCCGACGACTTTCGCGCACTTGCGGTGCTTGGCGTCAGCGGTCAGGTTCTGCTGCCACATCGTGTAGAGGATCCGGCGCTGAACCGGCTTCAGCCCGTCACGAACGTCCGGCAGCGCACGCGAGGTGATGACCGAGAGGGCGTAATTCAGGTAACGGGACTGCGCGGCATCGTGAAGTGCAACCGGTTCGGTGCCGCCGCCAGGTCCGCGGGTATCGACTGTCGTATCGCCGCCGTCGTCATCGAACAGAGACGCGGGCTTCTTCCGTTTGGCCATGAGACCACGAACATAACAGAGATGAAGCGGCGCGTATAATGTGCGCGCCGTTTCAACCTGGGGAGATCACGATGCGCTGCAGCCTGTGCTCGGTCGTTCTTGCGGTGTGCCTCCTGTCGGGCGACGCCGGCCAGAATCCTCCCAGGCCACCCGCCGGTGCGTCGACCGTGCACCCGGTCTACAGGGAGCTGCGCGCGATTGGCCTCGGACCCGACGCATACCAGGTGAACAACTTCGTCCTGTCGAAGGACGCGGCTACCTTCACCCTCACCGGAACGCTCTACATGCTCGCTCCGGTCCAGGGAACGGTGACGGGAGCCGTCTTCCTGGGTCACGGAACCATGGCCTACACGCCGCCGCTCCCCGTCGAGCGCGGCATGCTGCGCAATCTCACGAAGGGTGAAGACTTCAACGAAACGTTCGATCGCGCGGTATTCCGATTCACCGACGACACCGCCGCCACGATCAAGGCCGGCGCGAGCGGCCCTGCTGGCGCGACCAGCTCAGAGGCCGCCGACGCGCTGAAGGATACGAACCAGGCCCTTCGCACGCAACTCCACGACAACCTGCATGCGCGCATCCTGCAGGACGTGCTGAGCGGCAAGCCAGGCGGGTTGTTTCACGCCTACGTCACCGGGAAGAAGTACTCGAACAAGTTTGCCTACATGATCGATCCGCAGGGCGCAGGCTCGGTTGCGCCGGAGGAGATCGAGCTTGTCAGCTGGGCCGACTTCAAGGGAGGCATCTTCGCCGCGCATCACTACAGCGATTTCTACCGGAAGCGGCAACGGTTTGCGACGGCCCCCGGCGGCTGGATCGACATCGAGCATCACAAGCTCAATACCGCGATCGACACCAGCGGCGAGCTGAGTGGGGATGCGACGACGACCTTCGCGTCGATGATCGACGGGCTTGCGGTCGTGCCGCTCAACCTGTTCCCCACCTTGCGGATCTCGAGCGTCACCGATGGTGCCGGCGCGCCGCTGTCATTCATCCAGGAACCGAAAGAGCAAGACGCGGACGTGTGGGTGGTGTTGCCGGAGCCGTTGAACAAGGGTGAGAAGTTCTCGATCCGAACAATCTATAAAGGCAAGGACGCGATCACGGCCGAAGGCAACGACAATTTCTATCCGGTCGCACGCACCAACTGGTACCCGAACAACAACGGCCTCAAGGATTACGCGACCTACGACATGACGTTTGCCGTCCACAAGCGTCTGCGGCTCGTCGCGACCGGGGATTTCGTCGACGAGGCCGAACAGGGTGATCAGTCGGTGTCTCACTGGAAGGCGGACTACCCGAAGAGCGTCGCCGGCTTCAACCTGGGGATGTTCAAGCGCGAGGAGGGCAAAGTCGGCGACTACACGGTGGTCGCGCTTGCGAACAATCTCTCCTCCAACAGCACCATGTCGCTGATGCGCACCGCCGAGCAGTTGAAGCTACCGATGGGCTCGCTCAGCACGCTCGCAGCGAACCGGACCGCTCTCACCGAGGCGGAACTGGCCATCCAGGTTTACAGCGACTTTTTCGGACCGATCTCACTGAAGCGCGTCCACATGACGCAGCAGACGGCCTGCAACTACGGCCAGGCGTGGCCCGGCGTGATCTACGTACCGACGTGTTACTACTGGAGCCCGGTCATCCGTCAGCAACTGGGAATGCAGCAGGCGAATGGCGCCTACTGGGACACGGTCGCATCCCACGAAGTTGCACACCTCTGGTGGGGTCACGCGCTGGGCTGGAATTCGTATCGCGACCAGTGGATGAGTGAGGGGTTCGCCAACCTGTCGGCGTCTTTGTTCCTCCAGGCGGCGTACCCCAAAGAGCCGCAGCGATTCAGGGATTTCTGGAAGGACATGCTCCAGAACCTGACCGAGAAGAATCAGTATGGATTCCGGCCAATCGACGTCGGTCCGGTGACGCAGGGTTATCGCCTCGACAGCGGGCGAACAGGGTCGGTGACGAGCACGCTGATCTACCCGAAGGGAGCCTACATCCTTCACATGCTGCGCATGATGATGTGGAGCCGCGACTCCGGCGACGCCAAATTCAAGCTGATGCTCCGCGACCTGGTTGCTACCTATCGCAACCAGCCCATCACCACAGAGGACTTCAAAGACGTCGTCGAAAAGCACATGCTTCCAGAGATGGATCTCGATCACGACAAGACCATGACCTGGTTCTTCAACGATTATGTGTATGGAACGGATCTACCCACCTACAAGCTGCAACAGACCACGTCGACCCAGTCAGGCCAGACGGTCGTGAACTTGAAAGTGACGCAGTCGGGCGTTTCGGACGGTTTCAAAATGCTGCTGCCGTTGTACGTCGAGCTGCAGGACGGACGCGTGTTGAGGCTTGGGTCGGCGGCCATGACCGGCAATAAAACCATCGAACAGTCCGTCCCGCTTGGACAACTCGCGGTCAAGCGCGTCTTGCTCAATCACTACTACGACGTACTCTCGCTCGAGGAGAAATAGTGTTGCGGTACCTGCATCTCGACGTTTTCACCTCGCGCCCCTTCGAGGGGAATCAGCTGGCCGTTTTTCCGGAACCAGGCAATCTCTCGACGCAGCAGATGCAGATCATCGCCAGGGAGATGAACTTCTCCGAGAGTACTTTCATCCTGCCTCCAGAGAAGGGTGGCAACGTCAGGATGCGGATCTTCACGCCCGGCGAGGAACTGCCGATGGCGGGGCACCCGACGATCGGGAGCACCTTCGCACTCGCGCACGAGGGGACCATCGTGCGCGGGCAGGAGAACTTCATTTTCGAGCTTGGTGTCGGTCCGACACCGGTGTCACTCGAGTGGAATGGCGACAAGCTGTCGTTTGCCTGGATGACGCAGCCGCTTCCGAATTTCGCGGAGGTCATCGAGGATCGCACCGCCATGGCCACAGCGGCCGGCATCGCGGAAGCCGACATGGTGGATGGTCTGCCGATCGAAGTGGTCTCGTGCGGGGTGCCCTTCCTGTTCGTCCCGCTGCGAACACGCACCGCCGTCGACACGGTCGCGATCGATCGGCGAGCCCTGTTGAAGGCCTGCAGCGGCGCGGGCGTAGCCGAAGTTCCCGTGTTCTTCTTCACGATGGATCGCAGCGCTTCTGCCTTTTCCGGCGATGCCGGTGATGCGACCATCTATAGCCGCATGCTGGCTCCCGGGTTCGGCATTTCTGAAGATCCCGCGACCGGCGGAGCCAGCGGCCCGCTCGGCTCGTACCTGCTGCATCACGGCGTAGTGGACGAGGGCACCGCTCGCGGAATGGTCAGCCTGCAGGGAGTGGCGATGGGACGGCCGAGCCGCATCCACATCTCGATCGACTCCGACGACGAGATGATCACGAGAGTGAGGGTCGGCGGTCAGTCGGTGCTGGTCGGGCGGGGAGAGATCGAGGCGGGCTGAGCCCGCTACTCGACCTCTACCGCAACCCCGCCGACGACACCCGCGAGCAGGTTGTAAAGCGCCGCGACGATCGCTCCCATGCAGAGGCCCATCAGGCCGTAGAACACCGGGAGAAAGATGATCGCGCCGACGCCGAGCATCGGGCCGAGAAACGCAGGCACATCGTTGCCGCCGAGGCCGGCGCCGACCGTCGACGCGATCGCGAGAATGATCCCGAAGATCAAGCCCATCGCGCCGGACAACGCACCGTAGATCTTCGCCACCGACAGCACACCGACGTGCTTCACGGTCATTGCAGCCATTCGCACCTCCATTGAGCGCGAATGCTACTCCAATATGCTGAGCTCGGCGCCGAACTATCGGCGGGTCGCGGCGTCGTCGACCGTGACCGGCCCGTTGACCGTGGAGATGCGGACGTTGACCGGATCCGGGCCAATCCGCAGCGAGCGATCCCCCTCTGAGTACCCTGACGCGCCGCGGCAGGCCTCGATCCGGCAGTTCCATGGGGAATGCCGGGCGGAGGAGATCTCGACGCCCGAACGATAGTCCGCCGGTATGCGGACGTGCAGCGGGCCGTTTCTGGCCTCCGCTTCGAGCCGGCCGTCCCACTGGGTGCCGGTCAGTGATACCGAAATCGGCCCGTTGTCGGTGTGGACGTCGAACTCGCCGCTGCTCCCCTTGACGCTGATCGGCCCATTGGCCGCGCGTGCGGTGACGCGTCCAGAGACATCGTCGAGTGCAATCGGTCCGTTCGAGGCGCGCGCGTTGAAGGTGCCTGAGACACCCGAGATCCCGATCGGGCCGTTGGAGGTTTCGGCATTGATCTGCGCCCCTTCCGGCGCCTCGATAATCAGTTGAACGCTCCAGGAACGGGAGGTCGGGGCGTTGCTGATCCGGACGCGGCCGCCCTCCACGTTCAGCCGGACCGCATCGGCGGCACGCTGCGCTTCGTCCCGCGACTCGGCCCCGGCGCCAATACAGGCGGTAATCGAGTAATCGCGCCCGCTGCCCTTTTCGATTTTGACGCCGCCGTTCGAGTCCGGCTTCACATCCAGGACGCCGCCCGCCGGGGCGGTTGCGTGCTGCACTGCGTACGCGACCTGGTCGTCGCCGAACATCACGTTGTGGCGCGAGCAGTCCGCCGACTCGAGCTCTACTTTCCTGTTGGACTGCGGCTCCGGTCCCATCGCCAGCGCCACCACCATCGATCCCGCAATCCCGGCCGTCCAAGCGTTCATGAAGTCACCTCTGTGGGTTGGACGAGACCCGGGTGTGCAGGTTTGCCTTTCGCGAAAAGAAAAAGGGCGCGCGCCTCATCGGCTCACGCCCTCTTCCTGGGAGCCTCACACTCCCAATTCGCAATTCGCAACTCCCAAATCTCAGCTGATAGCTGACAGCTGAGAGCTACTTGATGAACAGCATCTCCCGGTAGGTCGGCAGGGACCACATGTCGTGCGGCACGAGCGACTCGAGGCTGTCTCCTGCCTCGCGGAGTGTGTTCATCGCCGGGATCACCTTGTCGCGGAAGTAGCGCGCGTGCTTCTCGGCGTCACCGTTCGCCTCGTGGTCCAGAACTTCCTGGAGCTGGTCGACACTCGATTTGCACGCGTCGGTCAACGCACAGATCTGGTCGAGCGTGCGTCGCGTCTCCTTGGCGGTTGCGCCGGCTGCCTTGACGGCGGCGACGTTCTCGGCGAGCTGAGACTGGTAACGATAACCCGCCGGCAAAATGTAGCGGTTGGCCATCAGGACCATCAGCTGCGCCTCGACGTTGATCGTCTTGTTGTAATGCTCGACTTCGACGTCGTAGCGGGCATGAACCTCGCGCTCGCTCAGGACGCCGTACTTCTCGAACACCGCGATCACTTCCGGCTTGACCGCCTCGGCGTAGGCGTCGACGGAGGTGCGATGGTTGAGCAGTCCGCGTTTCGCGGCCTCCTTCTGCCATTCGTCGGCGTAGCCGTTGCCGTTGAAGATGATCCGCTTGTTCTCCTTGATCAGCTTCGTCAGCAGCGACTTGACGGCGGCCTGCAGCTTCTTGCCTTCCTTCAGCCCCTTCTCGAGCTCGGTCGCGCAGTAGTCGAGCGATTCGGTGACGGCGAGGTTGAGCACGACGTTGGGGAATGCAATGCTCTGATTCGCCGATACCGCGCGGAACTCGAACTTGTTGCCGGTGAAGGCAAACGGACTCGTGCGGTTCCGGTCGCCGGCATCGCGCGGGAGCTTGGGCAGCACGGCCACGCCGATATCGAGGATGCCGCCGCTCTTGGTCGTCTTCGCGCTGCCGGCCTTCTCGATCTGCTGAAAGATGTCGGTCAGCTGATCGCCGAGGAAGATGGAGATGATCGCCGGCGGCGCTTCGTTCGCCCCGAGCCGATGGTCGTTGCCGGCGCTGGCGATGCTGAAGCGAAGCAGGCCCTGGAACTTGTTCACCGCGCGCAACACCGCCGCGCAGAACACGAGGAACTGGATGTTGTCGTGCGGCGTGTCCCCCGGGTTGAGCAGGTTGTTCCCGAGCTCGTCGCTCATGCTCCAGTTCAAGTGCTTGCCCGAGCCGTTGACACCGGCGAACGGCTTCTCGTGCATCAGGCAGGCAAGGCCGTACTTCGGTGCGATCCGCCGCAGCATCTCCATCGTCATCATCTGGTGATCGGTGGCGACGTTGGCATTTTCGAAGATCGGCGCGACTTCGAACTGCCCGGGCGCGACTTCGTTGTGGCGGGTTTTGAGCGGAACGCCGACGCGATAGAGCTCGCGCTCCACTTCCATCATGAATGCGAGCACGCGATCCGGGATGGCGCCGAAGTAGTGGTCCTCCATCTCCTGGCCCTTGGGCGGACGCGCGCCGAACAGGGTGCGCCCGGCGTTGATCAGGTCAGGACGATTGAAATAAAACTGGCGATCGATCAGGAAGTACTCCTGCTCGGGTCCGCACGTGGTCGACACGCGCTGCGCTTTCGATCCGAACAGCTTCAGAATCCTGACGGCCTGCCTGGACAGCGACTCCATCGACCGGAGGAGCGGCGTTTTCTTGTCGAGCGCTTCACCCGTCCAGCTCACGAATGCCGTCGGGATGACGAGCGTCGTGCCATGCGACGTATTCAGCAGCCAGGGCGGACTGGTCGGATCCCACGCCGTGTAGCCGCGAGCCTCGAAGGTCGAGCGCATGCCGCCCGAGGGAAAGCTCGATGCGTCAGGCTCGCCGCGGACCAATTCTTTTCCGCTGAATTCAGCGACCGCGCGGCCGTCTGCGGACGGCGACAGAAACGAGTCGTGCTTCTCGGCGGTGATCCCGGTCAGCGGCTGGAACCAGTGTGTGTAGTGGGTCGCACCGTGTTCGACCGCCCAGTCCTTCAACGCGCTCGCGATGATGTCGGCCACGTTGGGATCGATCGCCTCCCCCTGGGCCACCGCGCGGCGCAATGCCCGGTAGACGTCCTTCGGCAGCCGGGCGCGCTGGACCTCCTCGTTGAAGGTGAGCGAGCCGAATTCTTCGGTCGGTTTCTTTGGCGTCGCCGCGGATGTGCGGGGCGCGAGCGACATCCCCCAGCTGGTGATGCTGCGGATGGCGTCGTTCGATGATGACGAACCCATGAGACTCGGTCCTTTCTGATTGCGGCCGTGCACGGGATGAAGAGAACGGCGGGCACGAGACGGACATTATGCGCATGCCGAAGCGGCGGCTTCAAGAGGAAAACAGACCTGCGGCGTGATTTTATTCGACATATATTTAACATTGTGAAACATATTCAGGACTACTACGCCTCGATCCTGGGGGAGTTCGAGATGGTGGTACTCCTTACGCTGCTACGACTTGGGAACGGCGCGTGGGGTGCGTCGATCCGCCGCGACATCCAGGAGCGGATCGGACGGGAGCTGCCGGTCAGCGTGGTCTACGTGACGCTGCAGCGGCTCGAGAAAAAGGGCATGGTGCGTTCGTACGTCGGCAATCCGACTGCAGAGCGCGGCGGCCGCCGCCGCCGGCATTACCTGATCGATACCCCGGGCGAGCAGGCGCTCGGCCGGTCGGACCGGGCCCTGAGAACGCTGTGCGAGGGGATGGAGGGGAGGTTGCTGGAGCTGTGACGGCCGCGATTCGGGATTCAGGATTCGTGTGTTTGATCAAGGACGAACGATCAAGGATAAGAACCGTCATCGCTTGAGCGAATACCCCATTCCCTCCTTCAACACGCTCAGCCGCAGGTTCGTGCCGGACGTGATCCCACCCGCAGCTGCGGCTTCGACCGTCGCCCCGCGCGGATCGAACACCACGACCCCGCTTCGCCCGAAGACGTCGAAGCGATCGCCATGGACCACGACTGCGGTGGCTTCGTCGATCCCGACGCCAATCAGTGTCGGGCGCTCCAGCACGGCGCTGAGCAGACGATTGTTGCGCTGGCGCTTCAAGAAGTGCTGATCGATGAGTGCCTCGCGCCAGAGCGCGAGACCTTGCTTCATCACCGTGCTGCCGGCAGTCAGCCCCTTCAGATCGGCATCCCCGGTCATCATGAATTCCGCCATCACCGCCGCGCCCGCGCTCGTGCCGCCGACGACCGTGCCTTTGCGGTACTGCGCGCGAATGACCTCATCGAGTCCAGTGCCCTCAATCGCGGTCATGAAGCGGTTCTGATCTCCTCCCGGAATCCAGATCAGGGTGGCTGACTCGAGGGAGCTCTTCGCATCTGGCGCTTTGAAGTCGACTTTCTTCGCTGCTTTCGCACCGGCGTCGAGCCACATCTTGACCGATGAGTCTCCCGCATCGGCGAGCTCGGACGACTGCGGCAGCACGACGACAACCGCATCCTTCCCGCCGGATAACTGCAGCGTCCGCGAAACGATCGCGTCGGTCGTGCCTCCGCCGCCGACGATCACCAGCGTGCCCTTCGCTGCTTGCGCAAAAGCGGCGCTGCATGTCGTCAGCGCGAAGACCAAAACCAGGACAGATTTTTTCATGTGGGGATTCTAATCCCGGCACCCCACAGTGATTCAACCGGCGCGGTGCGGTTCCTCCAGCCTGTGCATCTTCCCGATGTCTGGATCCGAACCAGTGAGCCACCCCTTCGCTATCTCGTAGAGCACGACCGGCTGCGGTTTGTTCACTTCGAGGAACACCGCCGCGTGCACGGTCACACCGATGAGCACGAAGCGCGGATCCTCCGGCGTACCGTGTCGCGGATCTCCTTCATCAGGAAACCACGCTTTCCAGTCGGTGGCGTACAACTCCCGGATCTTCTCGCGGTCGCGGCTCAGAACCGCGGTTCCGGATACAGAGATCCATTCCCGCGTCCGGTCCTTGTAATACGCGAGATTGACGTGCGGGTCCGTCTCGATGTCGTTCAGTTTGCCGGTGCCTTCGGCGGTGACGAACCAGAGATCCGCGCCGGCGGCACGCTTCTGGTTGGCCATCGCGCGGGACTCCAGGTGCCCGTCCCGCCGCCTGGTCGTCATCATCGCGATTTCGAGATCATCAATTAGGTCGTACAGCTTCTTGATTTCAGTGCTCATCGTTATCTGCTCCTGGCTTCAGCAATTCACGTCTGCTGCCAACATCTGCCGCCCCCGGTCACCCGTCCCGACCCAAACAAATTGACACGGCGAGCTAACCGCGGTATCCCATAGTTCGTCTATGGGAAAGAAAGCATCGGGACGACAGGACCTTCTCCCAGGCACGCTCGACATGCTGATCCTCAAAACACTCTCGCGGCAGGTGATGCACGGGTATGGAATCGCCGAGCACATTCGCCAGGTCTCGGCGGAGGTGCTCCACGTCGAGGAGGGATCGCTCTATCCCGCGTTGCAGCGCCTGCAGTTACAGGGGCTGATCGCGTCGGAATGGGGCCAGTCGGCGAACAATCGCCGGGCGCGTTACTACCGGCTCACAGCCGCAGGAAGACGGCAGCTGGGCGAGACGGAATCGAGCTTCGCGAAACTGATGGACGCGATCGCACGCGTCATGAAGCCGGCCACCTGACTCCCATGGATCTTCTAGGGAGAGCTGCACTGCTGATCCGTCGGGCACGGCGTTACCTGGCCCCTACTCGCGTCGCCGACGAGCTCCGCGATGAGATGCTGGCCCATGTAGAACTCCGTCGCAGGCAACTCGAGGAGGACGGCATGAACCCCGCTGACGCCCGGTGGGCAGCTCGAAGGGCATTTGGGAATGTGACGACCCTCCGAGAAGATGCCCAGGACGTCTGGCGCGTTCGGCTGATCGATTCCTTCGTTCAGGACGTCAGGTTCGGCGTCCGCTTTCTTCGTCGCTCTCCTCTCTTCAGCGCCGTCGCGGTGATGTCATTGTCGATCGGTACGGGCACATCGATCGCGATGTTCACGATCGCCGACGCCGTGCTCCTGCGGCCGCTCGCGGTGCGTGCACCGTCGCAGCTGCGGTCACTGAACGTGGTGTTGTCGGCCGGGCCAGCGACGAAGCGCATGGGCGGCACCGACGACGAGACCTTCCGGCGAATCGCCGCCGCCGAGTTCGCTGACTTCGCCGGCGTTCGCAGTGCCGATGAAGTCACGTTCGAATCAGCTGGAATGTCACGTCTCGAACGGGTTCAGTTCGTGTCGGCGAACTACTTCGATCTGCTCGGCACCACGCTGCGTCCTGGACGTGCGCTCTCCACCTCGGACGACGGACTCGATCCTCTTCCGATCGTCGTCAGCGACCGGCTCTGGCGGGCCGCTTTCGATGCCGACGAGCACGCGCTCGGCCGGGTCGTCCGTTTGAACGACCGTCCCGCGATCATCGTCGGCGTCGTACGTCGTTTCCGTGGCGTGACGGCGGATCGCCCCGCGGATGTGTTCGCGCCGCTCTCCGCCGCCCTGGTCATCGAACCGACGCTGTCGAACTCGCTCGTGCAACTGATTGGGCGCGTGCATGCCGGTGTGTCGAAAGCGGAGGCCGAAGAGAAGCTGAAAGTCTTGTTCCTTGGGCCCGGCCCTGCGATGTTCCCTGGCGCCGAAATCGGTGTGACGCTCGAGGACGCGAGTCGCGGATTGGCCAGTTCACGAGCGGAACTCGAACGCCCCCTATGGCTGGGATTGTTGCTGGTGGCGGTGCTTCTCCTGGTGGCGTGCGCCAACACCGGAGGGTTGCTGCTCTCACGGTTCGCAGCGCGACAAGGAGAATTTCGTGTCCGTTTGGCGATCGGCGCCGGCAGGTCGCATCTCGCTCGTCAGTTGCTAGTTGAAGCCGCGCTTCTGGCCGCCTTATCGACGATCGCCGGCCTCACGATAGGCGAGCTCTGCGCCCCGGTGCTGATGGCGCTCATACCAGGTGCCCCAGGCGGATTGCCGTCGTTCGATTTGTCGATAGATGGGCGTGTAGTGATCTTCACTCTGACGATCGCCGCATTTGCCTCGCTGACATCTGCGGCAGCCTCGCTAGTCAAGCTTCGACGGGTGGAGTCTCTGTCGCTTCTTGGCGGTGAGAGTCGATCGTCGGTTGCGGGCACGCAGCGCTTGACGCGGATTCTGATCGCCGCGCAGGTCGGTTGCTCGCTTCTCCTCGTTGTCGGCGCCGTCTCGATGGGGCGAACGCTGCTCCACCTGCGGCAGGTGCCCCCTGGCTTCGATCCCGACCAGACGTTCACGGTCACCGTGAACGCGTCCGGGCTCGTCATGCCGCCGCAGGCCTCGGAGTATCACGCCCGTCTCAACCAGCGCATTGCCGCGCTACCTGGAGTACGCCGAGCGACGCTCGCGCAACTGGGACCGCTCACATCCGCAACGACGGTCGGCAGTGTCGACATTTCGCCGACGTCATCAGCGCCTGAAGCAGACCGGATCGTGCGGATGTTTTTCGTCGGACCGGATTATTTCGAGACGCTTGGAATGCCGCTGGTTGCCGGTCGCGGCATACTCGACGCCGATACGAACGGCCGGGAGCGCGTGGCTGTCGTCAACCAACGTTTCGCGTCGTTCTTCTTTGGATCGCCACAAGATGCGTTGGGACGAATCGTCAACAAGGACGTTCGTATCATCGGAGTTGCCGCCGACGCGCATTACAACAGCCCTCGCGAGGACGTACCGCGGGCGATGTTCGTGCCGTACACGCCGATGCAGAGGACGCAGATGACGCACATCGTGCGCGCCTCCGGCGACAGGGCGCTGGCGATGCGAGCCGTGCGCGAGACAATCGCGTCCTACGATTCACGCCTGCGGCCGCGCATCAGCACGTCCGAGGATCTGTTCCTCGCTGCGCTCGCGCGTGAACGCTTCTTTTCAGCGATCGCGACCACGCTCTCCTCGCTCGCACTCGTGCTCGCGTGCGCGGGTCTGTATGCAGCCGTGTCGTACGCGGTGTCGCAGCGGCGAGCGGAGATCGCGGTCCGCCTGGCGCTCGGAGCGTCCACTCGCAACGTGATGTCGCTGGTTCTCAAGGATCCGCTGGTGACGATCGGGGCGGGAGTGCTCGCCGGTATCCCGGCCGCGTATGCAGCCATGCGCTCCCTTGCCACACTGCTGTTCGGCGTCGGCTCGTTCGAGCCATTGACGGTGATCTCGTGCGCAGCGGCGCTCGCTTTTGCCGGCATGCTGGCCGCCGCCATTCCGGCGCGGCGGGCAACCCGGATCGACCCCGCCGCCGTGCTGCGGAACGGATGATGCGGGCCACGGCACTTCGCCGCGCGCTCGCGTACCTCTCGAGGCCGCGGCACGACGACGACCTGCGCGAGGAAATCGAGGCACATATCGAACAACGCCGGTTGAGCCTGATCGAGCAGGGTCTCGATCCCCGGGAGGCCGCGTTCGAGGCACGCCGGATGTTCGGCAACGTCACTGTCATTCGCGAGGAGACGCGGGATATGAGGAGCTTCCGACCGATCGATACCCTCGTCCAGGATGTGCGGTACGGACTCCGGCTCCTGCGCCGCTCTCCTGTCTTCACTGCGTCCGCTGTTGCCTCGCTTGCGTTGGGGATCGGGTCGGCCGCGGCGGTGTTCAGCCTTGCGGATACGCTGCTGCTCCGCGAGCTGCCGGTGCGTGCGCCGGAAGAACTCGTCCTCGTCCGCTGGACGTCAGGGCCCGAGAGCGTGTTCGCGTCGCTCACCGGAACCGGCCGGCAGAGCGAAACCGAGATGTCGAGCACGTCGTTCTCGCGGCTCGCATACGGCCGGATCCGGACGGAATTGGCAAGCCAGGCGGAGGTCATCGGACTTGCGGATCTGTATCGCTGCAATCTGGCGATCGACGGCAAACCGGAGGTTGCCTTCGCGCACGCGGTCTCCGGCAACTACTTCAACGTTCTTGGTCTTCGTCCGGCTGCCGGCCGCCTCCTGGTCGATTCGGACGATGCACGCGGCGCAGAACCGGCAGCCGTCCTCGGCTATGACATGTGGCAGCGGCGATTCGGAGGATCACCTGCCGTTGTCGGACGGCCACTCGTGCTCAACGGCGTTTCATTCGTTGTCGCTGGAGTGATGCCGAAAGGATTCAACGGAACGCTGCAGGTAGGGCAGCCGCTGGACGTCGTGGTGCCGCTGGCGTGGTACCAGGAGGCGTCGCGAGGCGCTGACAATCCCGACGATCCGAACTTCTGGTGGGTGCTGATGATGGGCCGCCTGCGCAGCGGGTCATCCGCGGAGCACTTCCAGTCGGCTGTGGATCTGATCGTCAAACAGACTGTCGCTGCTCACAAGCCAAACCTGAAGCCGGAAGCACTGCCACGAGTCCGCATCGAACCTGGCTCGCAGGGGCAAACCGAAGCACGCGGGCATCTGCGCGAGCCGATCCAGATCATGGCCGCGGTGGTGCTCGTCGTGCTGCTGGTTGCGTGTGCGAACGTCGCCAATCTGCTGCTGGCCCGCGGACGCGCCCGCGCTCGCGAGCTCGCCGTGCGATCCGCCATCGGTGCTCCACGGGGACGCATCGTCCGGCAGCTGCTCACGGAAGGTCTGCTGCTGGGAGCGATCGCGAGTGCGATCGGCCTGGTCCTCGCGCAGTGGATGGCGGCTGCCCTGATCCCCGCACTCGCCTCGACCAGCGACTCGCTGGCGATTCACGTCACTCTCGATGTTCGGATCGTCGCCTTCACCTGCGTTCTCGCCGTGGTCTGCAGCATCGTCTTTGCGCTGGTGCCTGCGGTGCGGTCTTCGGAGGCGCACATCACCACCGGTCTGCAGGAATACGCGCGCGGATCGGTTGGATCCAGGCAACGATTCAGCGCCGCCGGTGCACTCGTCGTCGTACAGGTCGCGCTGTCGATGCTGCTCGTGACGGCTGCAGGCCTGCTCGCGTGGTCGGCGCGGAATCTTGCACGCGTGGATCCTGGATTCGATCCGCGGAATCTGCTGACCTTCAGCGTCGACACCTCGCTCAACGGCTATGACGTGTCGAAGTCACGCACGCTGACCGATGCGTCGCTCGAGCGCCTGCGTGCGTTGCCTGGCGTGACCGGCGCGTCGCTGACGAGCCATCGCCTGATCGCGGATTCATCGGCCATCGGCGTTGCTCGACCAGCGAGTGAAACCCCGCCGCCACTCGGCAGTGCCGAGGCGCAGCAGTTCGGCGCGAAGCACCGGGCATGGCGGCTGGTGGTCGATGAACGCTTCTTCGAAACGATGAAGATCCCGGTGTTGCGTGGCCGGACGTTCACGCCCGGGGACGCCGACAAGGCACCGCTCGTCCTCGTCGTGAACACCGCCCTTTCCAAACAGCTGTTTGGAACGGCCGACGTGATCGGCCAACGGATTTCGATGGGTATTGCGCCGAAGGCACCCGAACTGGAGATCGTGGGTGTCGTGGCCGACGCCAAGTACACGACGTTGAAGCGCGATGCACCGCCGACGGCGTACTTCCCCTATCGGCAGGCATCGCTGAATCGCGCGACGTTCGAGGTGCGTACGACGGGCGATCCGCTGACCTACGTGGCCGGCGTCCGGGAGGCGCTGCGCGGCGTGGACGATACGCTGCCGATCTTCGACATCCGGACGCAGGAACAGCAGATCCTGATCTCGCTCGAACGCGAGTTGATGTTTGCGAAGCTCGCAACGGTGCTGGGCGCAGTGACGCTGCTGCTGTCGGGTATCGGTCTCTATGGACTGATGGCGTACGCGGTCACGCGCCGAACGGCGGAGATCGGAGTGCGGATGGCACTCGGCGCCGAGAAGGGGCAGGTCCGCTGGATGATCCTGCGCCAGTCGTTCCTGCTCATCGCCGTCGGACTTGCACTCGGAATCCCTGGTGCCCGGTACTCGTCGCGTTTCGTCGAATCGCTGCTATTCGGGTTGACCGCCGCCGATCCGACGGTTCTCGTCGTCGCAGCCCTGGTCATGCTGGCGGTTGGATGCACGGCCGCCTACGTGCCCGCGCGCCGTGCCTCACGCATCGATCCGTTGACGGCCCTTCGGGCCGAGTAGGGACGGAGGTACGGCGGCTAAACCGGCCACAGAGACACAAAGGCACAGAGCAGGCATTGGCTTTCTCAACCAAAAAAGAACTCTGTGTCTCTGCGTCTCTGTGGCCGCAGACCTCTGTGGCCTCGCGAAGCCTTACATCAATACCTTGTGAGGCACGTACGGCTCCTCGAGTCGGACGATCTCTGCGTCCTCGAGGCGCACATCGACCGCCGCAACTGCCTCCTCCAATTGATGCATCCTGGTGGCGCCGACGATCGGTGCCGTCACACCGGGCTTCTGCAGCATCCAGGCGAGCGCCACCTGCGCGGCTGACACACCGCGCGCCTGGGCGACCTCAGCGACACGCTCCGCCACAGTGAAGTCCTCGGGTGCGTAATACAGGTTGTGCGCAAACACGTCGGTTTTCGCGCGCTGCGTGTCGCCGTCTTCCCTGGATCGCCGGTTTCCCGCCAGGAATCCGCGCGCGAGGGGACTCCAGGGAATGACACCGATCCCCTCGTCCACGCATAGCGGGAACATCTCACGCTCCTCCTCGCGATACACGAGGTTGTAGTGGTTCTGCATCGACACGAACCGCGCCAGGCCCAACCGGTCCGACGTGTGCAGCGCGCGAGCGAACTGCCACGACATCATGCTCGACGCGCCGATGTACCGCGCTTTGCCCGAGCGCACGACAGCGTCGAGTGCGGTCAGCGTCTCCTCGATGGGGGTGTTGGGATCCCACCGATGGATCTGGTACAGATCAACATAGTCGGTACCAAGACGACGGAGAGAGTTGTCGATCGCGGCGAGAATGTGTTTGCGCGAGAGCCCGCGGTCGTTGGGATCGTCGCTCATTGGAAAGAACACCTTGGTCGCCACCACGATGTTGTCGCGCTTTGCGAGATCCTTGAGTGCGCGGCCGAGCACCTCTTCGGACACACCAAGGGAATACATGTCGGCGGTATCGAAGAAGTTGATGCCGAGTTCGAGCGCGCGCTTGATGAATGGGCGAGAGGGTTCCTCGTCGAGTATCCACGGCCGCCACTTCGAGGTCCCGTAGGTCATCGTGCCGAGACAGATTCGAGAGACCTTGAGGCCCGTGCGGCCCAGCGTCACGTACTCCATCAGTCCATCTTATCTGCTGGCTGCCGCGTCGCGGACAGCCCAGCGGAGCGGGGTGCCTTTGGTAGCGAAAGAGTCGTTGTCGGCGAAAATGGTGGCACGACCGTGAGTTCCCTCCGCCGCATTCTCCATATCGACATGGACGCGTTCTACGCGTCCGTCGAGCAGCGCGACGATCCATCGCTGCGGGGCAAGCCGGTGGCGGTTGGGGGGAGTCCCGGCGGACGCGGCGTCGTCGCCGCCGCCAGCTATGAAGCGCGCAGGTTCGGCGTGCGTTCCGCGATCCCGATGTCTCGTGCCGTGCGGCTCTGTCCAGGGCTGTTGATCGTTCGTCCGAACTTCACCAAGTATCGCGATGCGTCGCAGAAGGTATTCGCGATCTTTCGCTCGGTGACGCCGCTCGTCGAAGGCCTGTCGCTCGACGAGGCGTATCTCGATGTCACCGAGAACGCCTGGGGAGAAAGCTTGGGAAGGAACGTCGCCGCCCGACTCAAGTGCGAGATCAAGGAAGCCACCGGGTTGACGGCATCGGCGGGCGTCGCACCGAACAAGTTCCTCGCGAAGATTGCATCCTCGTGGAAGAAACCTGATGGCCTCACGGTGATCGCCCCGGAACGCGTCGAACGCTTTCTCCAGGGGCTTCCGGTCGACGCACTGTGGGGCGTTGGACCGGTGACCGCCGAACGGCTTCGCGAGCGTGGCATCAAAATGCTGGTCGATGTTCGCGCTGCGGATCCGCAGGTCCTCCAGGAGGCCGTCGGGAGCAGCGCCGACTGGCTGCGGCGCCTCGCGGACGGGATTGACGATCGCGCAGTCGAGCCCTACCACGAGCCGAAGTCGTCCGGCAGCGAGAACACGTTCGCCAATGACTTGACCGACCTGGTGGAGATCCAGTCGGCGATCGACGAGATGGCGCGCGACGCGGCACAGTGGCTGGATGAGAAGATGCTGCTGTGTCGTACGGTCTCGATCAAGGTCCGCTATTCGGACTTCACCACCGTCACGCGCAGCCACACCTCCGAGCCTACCCGCGACGGTGAAGACATCGCGCGTCGAGCGGTTGGCTTATTGAAGAAAACGGAGGCGGGTGAACGCCCGGTCCGACTACTCGGAGCGAGCGTTCACAACCTGGTGGATCCGGACACGCTCGAGGACACTGACGAGCCTCGATTGCCATTCGAAGGGTAAGGCTACTCGGCTGTCTTCTTCGCCCGCGGTGCGCGGGACTTGGCAGCGCCCGCTTTCTTCGCCCGCGGAGCCTTTGCTTCGCGCGGCGCTTTTGCCGCCGACGGCCCTTTCGCGCGGGTCGTGCGGCCGCGGCCCTTCTTCGGTGCCTCTTCTTCCGGCTCGAGCTCCAGCTCCGGCTGCGCCTCGGTCTCAGCATCGATGACGCCAGGAGTTTCCATCTCCTGCACGACGTCACCGTCGACGACTTCTTCAGCGACCGCTGGTGCCGGAGGCATGGGGTAGTCGCGATCCGCTTCGTGAATGTCCGGAATGTCGTCACCCGGCTGCCACGGACGCGGCGCGCGCGGCGCATTCGACGCCGGGGACGCCGCGGCGGCCGGCATACCCTCAGCTCCCTGCATGATGGTGCCCGGGAAGAGCCGAATCACTCCCTGGCGATCGCGCTCCATGCGGAACAGCCCGTCCCGCTGACAGGCGCGCAACAGGTCCACCAGGCTCGCGAAACCGAACTTTCGCTCGTCGAACGTCGCATCCACGTTGCGCATGTATTGTTTCGCCTGCCGGATGTACATCGGCCAGCGCGGCGGATTCTGCGCTCCCTGGAACAGGCGGCGCACTTCAGCGACGCCCTCAGCTGTGCGTGGTGCAGCGCCACCCTGCGCGTCGGCGGAGGGCCGGCTTTCACGCGGAGCCTGTCCGCGCTGCTGATGCTCGCCACGCTGCGGACGATCTTCACGCGCACGGCCCTCGCCACCAGCCGGTCGCGCTTCGTCGGGACCGGCCGGCGCACCCGGCTTCGGCTCCGCGCGCATCTCGTCTTGTGCCGGGAGCGCCGGCGCGTTCTCCGCAAGTTCGACCAGCACGTTCCGGCCGGCTTCCTTCACGGTCACGTATCCGGCAGCCGCCAGCTTCTGCGCAAAATCGCGGAAGCTGTTCACGCCGTAGGTGCGTTCGGAGAAGGTCGAGTCCAGCTGCAGCAGCGTGCTCTTCAGGAGGCCAAGCTGCGGCGACACTTCGCGGTCGCTGAGAACCTTCAGCGCGCGCCGCATCAGCGGCACGACCTGCTCGATCGGCGCCTGCGCCACAGATCCACTCGGCCGTCCACCGCGATCGGAGGACGAGCGCCGCGATCCAAGCAGGTTCTCGTAGGCGATGAACTCGTGGCAGTTGCGCTGCATCACGAAGCTGGTAAACGCACGTCCGCCGACGACGAAGATCTGCTTGTCGTATTGCTTCAGCTTCTCGACCAGCGTAATGAAATCGCTGTCGCCGCCGACGATGACGTAGGCGTTGATGTGCGGATGCGTGAACGCCATCTCGAGCGCATCGAGGGCGAGGTTGATGTCGGCCCCGTTCTTGTCACCGCCGGGGGTGAGGTTGCGCTGAACGAGCTTGGTGGCGTGCTGCGTGAGGGAGCGGCTGTAATCGCCCGCCCGCGTCCAGTCGCCGTAGGCGATCTTGGAAACCACATCCCCGCGCTCCCTGAGCGCTTCGAGTACGACGCCGATATCGAACTGGGTGTTGAGTGTGCTCTTGACGCCGATCTCGATATTGTCGAAATCGATGAAAACTGCGATCTTGAGACGTATTTCTGCCAAAACCTACCTGAGTTCCCTTCCGGCCCATCGGCCAAAGGACAATTCTACAGGTTTCGGGGGGTGGAACCTACTTTGCCGCCACCGAGTAGGCGTAAATCGTGTCCTGGTCGCGCAGGTAGAGCTTCCCGTTGGCGACGACGGGATGGCTCCATGTCGGCAGGGACCCGGTGCGGATTTCGAACCGTCCGTGCTCCTTGTACCCCGCCGGGTTGGCCTCGGCGAGGCCGACCACACCATTCTCGCTGAACAGGTAGAGACGGTCATCAGCGAAAACCATGGATCCCTTCCCCACGCTTCGATCCCGCCAGGCGACTTCACCGGTCTCGAACTTCATGGCCGTGAGGATCGCACTCGAGAATCCGTAAAGATGCTCGCCCACCAAAACGGAGCTGGCGTGGTGATTCCGCATCTCCCTGGTGAAATAGACCTCCGAGGCGGTGATCTTGTTGCCTGAACCGCTCAAGGCCACCAATCCGGCACCGGTGCCATAGTCGGAGGAGAAGAACACCTTGTTGCCCCGAGCGATCGGCGTCGCCACGTTCGCAGTGCTGTTCGAGGCCTTGCCGTACGTCCAGAGCTGCCGCCCATCGCGCGCGTCCACCGCGACCCCGTGGGACGCACTGAAGAAAATGGCCTGTGGGACGCCCTGGAATGGGACCAGGATGCCGGAGGAGTATCCGGCCTCGTCGCTGCCGCTCTTCCAGATCAGCGAACCATCCTTGCGGTTGACGGCCACGATCGACGCATTCGAACCCCCGGCGTTGATCAAGATGCGGTCGGGCATGACGAGCGGCGACTCGCTGAGGCCCCAGGTGATGTTGCGGCCGCCGAACTTCTCGATCACGTTGATCTTCCACGCGATCTTGCCGGTGGCTGCGTCGAGCACGGCGAGATCGCCGCTCGCGCCGTACGCGTAGACCTGCCCGCC
This sequence comes from uncultured Acidobacteriota bacterium, assembly GCA_963742265.1. Classification (GTDB taxonomy): domain Bacteria; phylum Acidobacteriota; class Vicinamibacteria; order Vicinamibacterales; family 2-12-FULL-66-21; genus JACDCA01. Next base: position 9,176 of record CAVULC010000001.1, on the reverse strand, counting down.
GTCGATCGTCGGCGTGGCGCGGGGGCCATCGCCACGGTCGTTTCTGAACCGGCTCCCGGTCGCGACTTCCCAGAGCTTCTTGCCGGTCGCCTCGTCGAAGGCCATGGTGTATTCCGTTCCGCCTCGCGCGCCCAGCGTGTAGACCTTTCCTCCCGCGACCGCAAACGACGAGTACCCCTCGCCCGCGCCTTTCACCGTCCAGGCGAGTTTGGGCCCTCCGGCAGGCCAGTCTTTCAGCAGCCCGCGCTCGGCGGAGATGCCGTCGCGGTGGTTGCCGCGCCACTGTGACCAGTCGTCGAGCGTCCGGTTCGACACGATCACCGGCAGTGACAAGGCGGAAACGATCGTGATCAGCGCGGTGCGAAAGCTGCGGTGCATCGGTTATCTCCTGGACGGTCACTTAGACGGCGGAACGATCCGCACGGACTTCAGCTCGATTCTCGTCACTGGCGCTTCACCATTGACTGGAGCCTGCTCGATCGCCTCGAGAACGCCAAGTCCCTCCACCACCCGGCCGAACGCCGTGTATTTGTCATCGAGCGAGGGGGCCGCGGCGGTCACGATGAAGAAGGAGGTGGTGGCGCTGCCGGGATCATCCCCCCGCGCCATGGAAACAATACCCCTCACGTGCCTGGTGTCGTTGAACTCGGGGCTGAGTGAATGCACGAGCTTCTGCTGCTTTTCGGTGAGCGGACCACGGCTGGTGATCGAGCCGGTCTGGACCGCGAATCCCTTCACCACGCGATGGAAGCTCATGCCGTCATAGACGCCCGCCTGGGCGAGGCGCAGGAAGTTGCGCACGTGACCCGGCGCCTTGTCCGGAAAGAACTCGATCGTGATCGGGCCGGCACTCGTCTCCAGTACGGCGCGATACGCGGCCAGCTGCACGGCAGACTCGGTTGAGAACGGCTCCACTTCCGGCGGCGGTGTATCGCGGATCGTCACCGACGTGATCTCGATGCGTGATAGCGGCTTCCCGTCGGGAGACGCGTCCGCCTCGGAGATCTTGGTCACGACATCGAGGCCCTCCGACACGCGCCCGAAAATCGTGTACTTGCCGTCGAGCGCCGGCTGATCGCTGACGCAGACGAAGAATTGTGCGCCCGCACTGTCCGGTTTGCCCGGCTGAATCACGGCGGCCACCGCACCGCGCGTGGCGCTCTCGGTCGAGATTTCCGCTTTCAACACCCCGAGCCCACCGGTTCCATATAAGGAGGTCTTTGCCGGATCCTTCGAGAGGGGATCACCGCCCTGCACGATGCCATGGCGGATGATGCGGTGAAACGCCGTCCCGTTATAGGCGCCTTCGCCCGCGAGCTTCATGAAGTAGCCGACGTGATTGGGCGCGAGCTCCGGCTTCAGGTCGATGACGAACGATCCGGCGGAAGTGTTAACCACCGCCTGCTTGTTCGCCATCTCCGCCGCGGTGAGGGCTGTCGTGTACGGCGACGCCACGGTGGGTGCGCGCCGCGGCGCCGCAGGCTTTTGCGGATCGGAGACCAGAAGCAGGAGCCCGAGGGCGAGCGCGCTGAGCATCACATGATTCTAGGGTGCCGGGGGGCTGGGTGCCAGGTACCCGAGGTGCCTGGTGCCCAGGTGCCAGGTGCCGGGGTGCGACGTCGGCCGGCATCCGCTCATGGCGAATCGTTTGCACTCGATTCCAAGAGGTGACCAATGGCCGAGCACGACGATAACGACGACGCGAAGATCCACCCCGACACCCACAGCGGCACGACTGAAGAGAAAGACTTCGGCCGCACCGATCGCTACGCCAATAAGGACGATGAAAAGAATTTCAACTTCACTACCACCGGCGACCGAACCGCGTGGGATAGCGGACGCACGAGCTCAGTCGCTGAAGGCACGCGTCTCGAGAACGATCTGCGCGAAGGCGACGCAGAATCACCCGGCGTAACAGGTCCGAAGCCCAATCGCGAGTAGCCGGGCGCAAGAGACCGTGGCACCCGGGCACCCCGGCACCCTGGCACCCCTCAGAGAGCCACTCTCCTGACCAGCTTGTCCATGAGGTGCTCCAGGCACGCGGCTGGGTCGCTGGTACGGCCGGTGTGAACCGCCGAGGGCTGGATGATGGTGCTGCGCGGTGACACGAGCCAGCGGAAGCGCCCCCGCAACGGCAGCTCGCCGATCGGTCCCGCCGCCGCTCCGCCTCGGCACACGGCCGGGATCGTCTCCAGATTCGCGCGGAGCGTCTCGATGTCGGCTTTCGGATCCAGCGCAAGGACGGCTGCGGAATCGAGGTCGATGCGGGCGTCCAGGAAGTCGAGATCCGCGCACGAAAGAATCACGCCGACGTTGATCTGCTCGCCGCGCTCGACGCGCGGAACCACCCGGATGATCGCGTAGTCGTAGGTGTGCTCAGCCGGCACGGAACGCCTCCTCCGCAAATGCATGCGGCGCCGCGAGGCGTTCCAGAAGATAGCGTCGATACGCGGCGCGAACCGCCGCCGGATCGAGGCCGGCGGTTTCAGTCGTCAACCAGTCGGCTGGAACGAGCGCGAGAATCTCATCGATCACATTCGAGGTCAGTGCCGCGGCACTCGCTTCAGCCACTGCTTCATAGGAGTGCCCCGCAGGAAGCGCTCGCGCTGCGCGAATCAACACGTGGTCGTTGATTGCGGGGAACGCAGTGCGTGCCCGCTGCGGCTCACCTTCCCACCCAGGCGAGTGATGGAAGTACAGCGTCGCGCCGTGGTCGATCAGCCAGGGCTGCCGGTGCCACATCAGCATGTTGGTGTTGCGCGCCGTACGATCGACGTTCGTGACATACGCGTCGAACCAGACAATGCGCGCCGCGAGGTTGAACGGGATCCGGTGAACGACCGGATCGTAGCTGACCGACCCCGGCAGGAAGTCGAGCGCGAGGTTGAGCCCCGCACTGTCGTGGATCAGCGCATGGATCTCGGGATCCGGCTCGGTGCGCGCGAGGTCCCGATCGAGGTTGGCGAAGACGATTTCAGGAACGGGCAGTCCCAGGGCGCGCCCGATCTCGCCCGACACGAGCTCCGCAACGAGCGCCCTCGCACCTTGTCCCGCGCCGCGAAACTTCAGGACATACAGCCCCTCGTCATTCGCCTCCACGATCGCGGGAAGCGATCCTCCCTCGCGGAGCGGTGTGACGTAGCGGGTGACTTCGACCGTTCGCACGGCGCTCATTATGCGACGAGAGACACAGAGGGGGTCGGGCCACAGAGTCGCAGAGGCACAGAGAACATTCAACGTTTTTGAAAAAAGAGTCTCTGTGTCTTTGTGCCTTTGTGGCGTGACCTCCGCGCCTCCTCTGACCGTTAGCCGTTCGGGGGGCTGGAGATCTCTGTGCCCTCGTCTGCTCCCGACGCGACCGTCACGGCGTCGGCGTCCCCCTCGATCTGGAACGGCGGAGGGCTTCCGTACCCTCTCTGCGAGAGCTTCAACTGGCTGCGCCACAGTTCGGCGGCGTACTCGGTGTTGAGCACGCGAACGAAATTGCCTTCCGCGTCGCGCTCGAAATCCCAGAGACCGCTGTTGTGCCAGTGCGAAGGCTTCTCCCATTCGAAGCGATCGATGATCGGATACAGGCACACCCCTTCGAGCGGCACCCCCACATCGATAGCGGCACAGAGCTCCGTCGCCATTTCACGGATCCACTCCGCGCGACCGGATCCGACGTGGCTCGTCTCCGCAATGAAGATCGGCCGCTGGTACCGCTGGTACGCGGCCTGCAGCAGTTTGTGGAACGGCACCCACCGTGAGTCGCGGGGATGGATGTGCCAGGCGATCTTCTTGCCGCCCGGCTGCTCCCACTGGTTGTCGTGATAGAAGTTCACGCCGACGATGTCGAGGTACTCGGGGTCGCCTCCGAGCTCCGGCGCGAGTGTGCCCGAGAGCATGTCCCAGGCTTCGTACTGGCTGTTCGAGTAAGCCTCTGCCTCGCCATTGGGGTCCGGCTTTCCTTTCGGAGGTACGACGTGGATCAATGGCTCGACCGACACGATCCGCGCGCGTGCGTCGACATCGCGGACGGCCTCGATCGCCGCGATCGTCGCCAGCACGAGCTGACGTTTCAACTCGACGCCGCGGTGCTTCTCGAAGGGATGAAACCATCCGACCTCACCGGCCGCCCAGCAGAAGAACGAGATCTCGTTCATCGGCGTGTAGAACGGCACATCGTCGCTCTGCTCCCGAATATGACGGGCGACGGCCTTCGAGAACTTCGCGAAACGGTCGACGAATGCGGGCGTGAAGATGTCGAGATCGTCGGGCCAGCCGTAGTGGCAGAGATCCCAGATCACCTGCATGCGCTGGCGCTTCGCTGCGCTGAACATTGGATCGAAGGATGAGAAGTCGTACTCCCCTCCAGGCCGTTCGATGAGGTGCCATCGCACGGTGTCGCGCGCGGTGGTCATGCCGACCTGCCTGAGCCTGGCGTAGTCCGCCTCGGCGAAGACGTCGTGCTGAGTTGCGGCCATCATGTCGAGCCGGTTGTGTTTTCGGTTGATGTGACAGGCGGACTCGAAACCACCCATCCAGAATGAAGAGAAAATCGCGGGACGATGCATCGGCAGAGATTTGGCCCCTGAGTGAAAAATTGATTGGCCTCAATTATCGCCGAAGCCGCTCTCCGCGCGACACCCCCTCAGCGTTCGTCTGGCCTGCGGCCGTACGAGCTGTTCCCGGATCACCGGTCCGCCTTCCGCCTCATCTTTAATCCCACGCCGCATTAATCGCACGCCACCGCATCGTCACTCTCATCCTCTATAATCCGCGGATGCCTGTGACCTTCACGCTCAATGGAAAAGCGACTACTGTCGATGCACCGCCGGAGATGCCGCTGCTCTGGGCACTGCGCGATGTGCTCAACCTTACGGGCACGAAATATGGCTGCGGCGCGGGCGAGTGCGGGGCGTGCACGGTCCACCTGCGCGGACGCGCGGTGCGCTCCTGCCAGGTGCCGTTGAAGAACGTCGCCGGTGCGGCGGTGGTGACGATCGAAGGGCTCTCGCCGGACGGTTCGCATCCGCTGCAGAAGGCATGGGAAACGCTCGACGTTCCTGAATGCGGATACTGCCAGGCCGGACAGATCATGGCGGCCGCGGCGCTGCTGACCGCCAAGCCGAATCCCACCGATGCGGAGATCGACACGGCGATGAACGGGAATTTGTGCCGATGCGGCACCTACATCCGGATCCGCCAGGGCATCCACCAGGCGGTCCGCTCGGGCAGCGGTACCAAGACCGCGGAGGCGAAATGAGCCCCACTCTGACGTTGAATCGCCGCAGCTTCCTCCGCGCAACCGCAATCGCCGGCGGCGGTTTCATGCTCGCGAGCTACTTCGAGCCGCTGGAACTGCTGGCTCAGGGAGGGCGCGGCAACGCGGCGCCGCTCGAACCGAACGCGTTCGTGACGATCGACGCGAACGGCATCGCGACGATCATCGCCAAGAACCCCGAGATCGGCCAGGGTGTGAAGGTCATGCTCCCGATGCTGATCGCGGAGGAGCTCGACATCGACTGGAAGGACGTTCGCATCCAGCAGGGAGATCTCAACCCGACGAAGTACGGTCCGCAGTCGGCGGGGGGCAGCACCGCCACTCCGACCAACTGGGAACCGATGCGGCGGATCGGCGGTGCCGCGCGGCAGATGCTGATCACGGCTGCAGCGCAGGCCTGGAATGTGCCGGCGACCGAGATCACCACCACACCGGGACGCCTGGTCCACGCTGGGTCGAATAAATCCGCCGGCTACGGCGAGTTCGCAGCGGCAGCAGCACGCCTCACACCACCCGATCCTGCAACGCTCACGTTGAAGGATCCAAAGAGTTATCGGCTGATCGGCAAACCGATGCCCGGTGTGGACAACCGCAAGATCGTCACCGGTCAGACGCTCTTCGGCAGCGACATCAAGGTCCCCGGCATGCTTCACGCGGTCTATCAGCGCAGCCCGGTGATCGGCGGCAAGGCGATCAGCGCGAATCTCGATGCGATCAAGGCGATGCCCGGCGTGAAACACGCCTTCATCATTCCGGAGAGCAACGGTGGCGGTTCGATGAGCGGCGTCGCCATTGTCGCCGACAGCTGGTGGTATGCGGAGACGGCGCGCAAGCAGCTGCAGGTGAAATGGGAAGACGGGGTCACGGCGAACGACAGCAGCGCGGCGTTCTCCAAGCGCGCTGCCGAACTCTCCGTGGAAGGCGCACAGAGCACCGCGCGCAAGGACGGCGATCCTGATTCGGCTCTCGCGAGTGCCGCGAAGGTGGTCGAAGCCGCCTACGAATATCCGTTCCTGGCGCACGCGCCGATGGAACCACCCAATGCCACGGCGGTCTTCAAGGACGGCAAGCTCGAGATCTGGGCGGGCACGCAGCAGCCCGGTGGTGTCATCGCCACGATGGCGAATGCGCTTGGGATCACGCCGGCCGACATCACCCTGCACATGCCTCGGATGGGCGGCAGCTTCGGACGGCGTCTCTATAACGACTACGTCGTCGAAACCGCGGTGATCGCCAAGACCGTTGGCGCGCCGGTGCAACTGCGATGGTCTCGCGAAGACGAGATGCGCCAGGAGGTGTTTCGGCCTGCAGGCTACCACTTCCTCAAGGGAGGTCTAGACGGCAAGGGATCGCTGGTCGCATGGCGGAACCACTTCGTCTCGTTCAGCCAGGCGTCGCCGCCGGCGGCGACGCCGAATCCGCAGCCGGGGCAGAATCCGCAGCAGCCGCAGGGTCCACGGCCGGCTGGATCATCGACGCTCAGCCCGACCGAGTTCCCGGCCCGGTTCGTCCCGAACTTCGCCACGCTGAACTCGATGATGCCGCTTGGCGTCACCACCGGCGCGCATCGCGCTCCAGGTTCCTGCGCAATCGCCTTCGTCATGCAGTCGTTCCTCGACGAGCTCGCGAATAGCGCCGGGAAAGATCCGGTGCAGTTCCGGCTGGATCTTCTCGCCAACACTCCCATCGCGCTGCCACAAGGCCAGGGCGGGGGGTTCAACGCGGAGCGGATGACGGGCGTGCTCAAGATGGTCGCCGACAAATCTGGCTGGGGAAAGCGCACGCTCCCCAAGGGAACGGCGATGGGGGTCGCCTTCCATTTCAGTCACCAGGGATATTTCGCCGAAGTCGCGGAGGTGGCCGTCGACGCCAGCAAGCGCATAAAGGTGAACAAGGTGTGGGTGGTCGGCGACATCGGCAGACAGATCATCAACCCGATCAACGCAGAGAGCCAGGTGCAAAGCGCGGTCATCGACGGTCTCAGCCAGATGATGCTGGAGATCACGATCGACGGTGGCAAGGTGACGCAGGCGAACTACGACACGTACCCGGTGATGCGCATGCGCCAGGCTCCGGCGGAGATCGAAGTGCATTTTCTCCCGACCGACAACAATCCGACCGGGCTCGGCGAGCCCGCTCTCCCGCCGATCATTCCGGCGGTGACCAACGCGCTGTTCACTGCGACCGGCGTCCGCGTCCGCTCGCTGCCGCTCAGCAAGCACGGCTTCAGCTGGAGATAGCGCGTCCATGGGTTCGAAGGTCAGTGTTCTCGTCGCAAGCTCACTCGTCGTGTGGGGAACGGCCCTGACAATTGCCCTAGGGCAGCCCTCGAGCGGTGCCACGAACGTCGTCCAGGCGAAGAAGACTACGAATGACGGCGTCTACACGAAAGCGCAGGCCGACGGGGCCAAGGAGCAGTTCGAGAAGATCTGCGCCGACTGCCACGCGTTCACGGTCGCGGCAAAGAAGAAGCCGAAGGACAAGCCGCTCGGAGAGGATCCGTTCTTCGAAAACTGGACCGGGCGGCCCCTCAGCGAACTGGTGACGCTCATCCACCTCCAGATGCCCGACGATGGTTCGGCCGACGTCAGCGAGGAAGAAGCCATCGACCTGGTCGCGTATATCCTTCAGCAGAATGGGTTTACGCCCGGCGAGGCGACCTTGTCGAAGGAGTCTCTGACCGCGACCATCGAGCGTCCAGCCAAGAAGTAGGTCCGCCTCCGCTCGTCCCCGTCATTTGACCCGTCCCGGGTTTTGGGCTACCGTTCGTCCCTCGCATCCGGCGCTCGGCCCCGTAAATAGCTCAATCCCGGGAGGTTCCGCGTGTACACACGCCAGCTCTTCAATTTCATAGTACTGAGTGTCGCCCTGTCGGCTACTCCAGCGTTCGCTCAGCAGGCGCGTGATTTCAGCGCAAAGAGCGCGCGCGTCACCCGGAACGCAAACGGCGAGGCGATCACTGGCCCGTCCAACGGCGCGCGTCCCGCGATCGTCACGGCATTTCTCGCCAGCCGGCATTCGCAGCGAACAGTGCAGGGGATCGTTCTTCAGAAGGAGAACCCGACGCCGGCGGGCATCACGCACCTGACCTTCGGACAGCAGGTCGCGGGGCTGGACGTGTACGGCACGTACGTGAAGGCGGCGTTGAATCAGCGCGGAGAAATCATCAGCGTCATCGAGAACCTGGCCGAGGCACCGCCGGCACTGGTGCCTGCCGTCGAAACCCACCAGGGCGCACTCGAGTCCGTCCTCGCCGAGTACTACCCGGGTGCAAACGACAACCTCCCGGAAGTGAGCGCGAGTGGAGAGACGGTGGTGTTCGGGCGTGGTGCCCGGTTCAACGAGGAGCCGCGAGTCACGCGCGTGGCGGTGCCGATGTCGAACGGCGCGATGCAGACCGGTTACCTGGTCGTCACCTGGGACAACGACAACATCCTGCGCCATACGGTTGTGGGTGCGGGCGGCCGGATCCTGGTCGAGGAGCTGCGGACCAACACCGACACTTACAAGGTGTTCACCAACAGTCCCCTGGTGACCCCGCAGGCCGTCGTGCAGGGGCCCGGAGCCGGCAACCTCCAGTCACCGGCGGGGTGGGTCAGCGGCACCACCACCACCGGCAACAACGTCGACGCGTATCTCGATCGCGACAACAACAACGCGCCTGACGCGATCAATGCGCGGCCGGTCTCAGCGACAAGGGATTTCCAGTTCACATTCGATCTGACCGCCGCTCCGACAACGACGACCAATCAGAATGCCGCGGTTACCAATCTGTTCTATTTGAACAATGTCATTCACGACGAGTTGTACAAGCATGGCTTCAACGAAGCCGCCGGCAACTTCCAGACGAACAACTTCGGCAAGGGCGGTGCTGGAAACGATCCGGTGAACGCCGAAGCGCAGGACGGCG